>NZ_FMVM01000001.1 GCF_900102085.1 Paenibacillus polysaccharolyticus
AAAGGGGCTGTCTCAAAAGCCTTTAAAACGAACATCGGTGAAGAGAATGAACACCGATACGTCCGAACGAGACCAAGCAGGGGTTCATCCTGCTTGGTCTCGTTTACGTTTTTCCGCCATTGTCGCTTTTTTGAGCAGATTATGGGCAAGGCAAAGCCACCCGACCTCCAAGCTTACTTTTTGCAAGCCGCGAAGCAGGAATCTTCGGAATCCCCGATTGTTTTTCATGTGTCCAAACACGCTTTCAGGCTCGATCATGCGCTGAACGGAAAGACGATATCCTTCCTCGCTGCGCAGGCGTTCTCGCATCTCATTTTTTTGCCGCAGGTAGGTCAGGCTTATAGCAATTTCCCGATCTCCTTGCGCCTTGGTGCATGTCAATTTCATGGGGCACTGGCTACAATCTTCGCTCAGGTAATGACGGGTGCGAATCGGGTAGCCGCTCTCCGTCACTGTCCGACGTTCCACGCGAAAATGTAATGTCTGTCCAGCCGCACAGGTCCACGTATCTGACGTTTCGTTGTAACTCCAGTTGTCTACTTTATCCATAGCTCGCTGAAAAGCCCTTGTTTTTTCCTTGTGATATGTCCCGTACTTCACGATACCCTGAATGTTTTTTTCCTCCAGATAACTGTAATTTTCCTCACTACCATACCCCGCATCGGCAATGACGGTCTCCGGTCTTCGGCCTAGCATTTTTTCCAGATGATCCAGATGGGGTTTCAGGCATTTGGTATCCGTGGGCCGCTGGTGTACGCTGTAGCCCAAAACAAACTGATTTTCTGTTCCGATCTGTACATTGTATCCAGGCTTCAATTGACCATTCTGCATGTGATCTTCTTTCATTCGCATAAACGTCGCATCCGGGTCAGTTTTGCTGTAGCTGTTCCGCTCACCCGCAGTTTGAAGCTGATGCTCATATTTTTGCAGCCGAGGCAGCAAGTCCTTCCGCAACTGGCACACCGCTTTCTTCAGCGTTTTGTCCTTGGGTTTCTCGCTGAGTTTTTCTTCTAAGTGCTTTACGGCTTGCTCCAGCTTTTCCGCCGTGAGCGCCGAGGCTTCACCAAGTTCAGGCAGGTCGGCCCCAGTATGAGCGGTATCCTCTTCGTGTTCTGCCTCTTCGATGGCTTGAAACAGGGTATTTACTTTTTCTTGCAGCTTGGCCTGATGCTTGACGACAGCTTTTTTCCATACAAAGGTGTAGCGATTCGCACTCGCTTCAAGCTTGGTTCCGTCCAGAAAATAGTGATCTAATGACACATATTGTTCTTGAACCAGCAACTCCAAAACACGGGTAAACACGGTTTCCAGAACCTCTTTCATCCGCTCGGAACGAAAGCGATTGATGGTACGGAAGTCTGGCTGCTGTCGCCCGGCGAGCCACATGAACATGATATTTTCGCGAACCGCCTTGGCGATTTGCCGGGAAGAATAGATGCGCTGGGTGTAGGCGTAGATGATGATTTTAGTAAGCATTTTAGGATGATAGCTATGACGGCCACCACCAGGGTATGCGGCGGAGAAAATGGAGTCGCTAAGGCGATGAACTGCCTCGTTTACGACACGCACGAGGTGATTTTCGGGGATATCTGTCTCTAAATCCATTGGCAAGAAAAGTTGATCCATGGTATATTGAATGTACAAAGAAACCGTCTCCTTTTGTAAATGGTGGGTCGCACTTCCATTTTACCAAGGAACGGTTTCTTTTTGTTGCATAATTTTGGAGAATGGGACTATCCCAAGTTTTTTTACGACTTATGGGACAGCCCCCTCAAACAAAAAGCAAATTCCAACTCATGTTGACATCTAGGCATTTCGGCGAACGAATCTATGTGCCCCTCCCGCCGCTATAACCAGACAAGCTAACGCTGCTGGTAACATTGCATGAGCCTGTGCTGCCATTCCGCCCAGCCACTCCCCTAGCTTCGGGTCTCTCATCAACATTTCTCCTGCGGTAAACGCAAGTATTCCTGATCCCGCATACACCAGAATCGGAAAGCGTTTGAGCAGTTCCACAATGACACCACTACCCCATACTACAATAGGAATACTAATAGCAATCCCGATAACAATTAGAGCGAGGTCTCCATCCGCCAATGCAGCAATCGCTAATACATTATCCAGACTCATCACAAAATCAGCTACCAATATTGTCTGAATCGCTTTCCAGGTTGTGGATGCGTTACGGATATGTACCTCATCATTGTTTTGAAGCAGCAGCTTCAGCGCAATCCAGAACAATAACAACCCGCCTGCCGCCTGAATAAAAGGAATCCCCAGCAACAGTACAGCCGCGAAAGTAAGTATGCAACGTAGAAGTACTGCACCAAGTGCTCCCCACCATACTGCTTTTTTACGTTGAGCTGGAGGTAAATCTTTGCTCGCCATTGCAATGACAACCGCGTTATCTCCACTCAATACCAGATTGATCATTAAAATTTGTGTTAACAGCCATAGCGTATCCATCTCCTCATCCCCCCACTCTAACTTGTATGTGAAAGATGTACATGCTATTCTTAGTGTTTGAAGAATATATAAGGAGTGACATATCAAATGGAGCTACTTAGTCCAACATTCTGGCTGTCCTTGTTGAATGTTGTCTTTATTGATCTGATCCTGGCTGGCGATAATGCCATCGTCATTGGTCTTGCAGC
This sequence comes from Paenibacillus polysaccharolyticus, assembly GCF_900102085.1. GTDB lineage: Bacteria > Bacillota > Bacilli > Paenibacillales > Paenibacillaceae > Paenibacillus > Paenibacillus polysaccharolyticus. The sequence goes on from NZ_FMVM01000001.1 coordinate 2,655, forward strand.
CAGAAATCTCCATCCTTCCGTGCAAAAAAAGGCGATCCTGTTCGGCACAGGCGGTGCACTTCTCATTCGGATTGCAGCCACCGTCGTTGTATTATGGTTGCTCAAAGTGCCTTGGCTCTTACTCGCAGGAGGCCTACTCCTGGTCTGGATTGCCTATAAACTGCTGGCAGATCAGGGAGAGGAGCACAATGACATTCAAGCCGATACTTCCCTCTGGGCCGCTGTTCGTACAATCATCATTGCGGATGCAGCCATGGGACTAGACAATGTGATTGCCGTAGCGGGGGCTGCGCAACAACATCTGGTACTTGTTATCCTCGGATTGCTGATCAGTGTCCCGATTATCGTTTGGGGTAGCACCTTGTTCATCAAACTGATGAACCACTTTCCCTGGATTATCTATGTTGGCGCTATGGTACTAGGTTATACTGCTGCAAATATGATTACTGAAGAGAAACGGATTATGCCTTTTTTCACGGAGCATCCGGCAATCCGCATCCTGTTCATCGCTGTAGTGATTGGAGGTGTTGTTTTTCTTGGTTACCGTAAACGAACTACAAGTAAGAAAGCCCAAGCTAAACAGCAACGTTCCTACTCATAGACGAGCCAAGGAAATAGAGGCAATACAAGCAATACATTTACGAAATAACGTCTCACAAAAAGAACAGGACTAACCCCTTCTCACATAGGTTAGTCCTGTTCTTTTTGCGTTCTATTTACATTTCATTTGTTATGTCTACCTCTAATTCGGCATGCCCCAAATAACCACCACATTTAAAACCAGTCATCCTTCATTTCACTGTTCTCTGGCTGCCCCGTCAATACTGAAGCTTCCCCGGCATACAAAGTTATCGTTTCTGTCTGTTCTACCGCTTGATCCAGCCATTCCGGCAGATGGCTCATCGTTGCTTCGATTTTATCCACAATCCGCAGATTCGGATTGGTGGATGGTGATTTTGGAACAAACAATGTACAGCAATCTTCATAAGGCAGAATCGAGATATCATACGTTCCAATCTGTTTGGAAAGTGAAATAATCTCCTGCTTGTCCATCATGACCAGCGGTCTCAGCAGAGGCAGGTCCGTAGCGCGGCCGATGACATTCATGCTCGGAAGAGTTTGGCTTGCCACCTGACCCAGACTATCACCAGTAATCAGCGCGAGAGCACGTTCACGTTCTGCCAGCTTGGTGGCAATTCGTAGCATGGAACGCCGCATTAAGGTAATAATCAGATTATCTTGACCCAACTGGGTGAATGCGGTCTGAATCTCTGTAAATGGAACCAGGTGTAATTTGATCGAACCCGCGTGATCTGCAAGCGCGCGGGCAAGATCAATCACTTTTTCTTTGGCCCGCTGACTGGTAAAAGGATAACTATAAAAATGCACACACTCGACTTCGAGTCCCCGGCGCATAGATGACCATGCAGCTACGGGACTGTCTATCCCCCCCGATAAAAGAACCATCGCCTTGCCATTTGTTCCAAGCGGGAATCCACCTGCGGCAGGAATGACTTCACTGAAAATATACGTGCCTTGTTCGCGAATTTCTACACGTAACTCGATACCAGGGTCACGAACATCGACCTTTAACTGTTGAAATTTGCGCAGAATCGGTGAACCGACCAAATGATTTGTTTCATGAGAAGAATGCGGGAAGGCCTTCCACACTCGACGCGCGTTTACCTTGAAGGTCGTGACTTCACCGAATTCTTCAGCTCGTTCATCCATAAATGCAACCGCAGTTTGAACAATTTCGTCAATATCGGAAGGGGTTACTTTCACAGGACTGATGGACGCTACACCAAATACACGTTTGAGCACGGGAATAAGCTGTATGTGGGATTCACCACCAAGATCCACGTAGACTCGGCCATATTCTTTACGCAGACTTGCCCCTGGATAAGGCTTAAGAAGTGCCTTGACTTGAGTGATGATCGTTTTCTCAAATCGCGCACGATTTTTTCCTTTTAACATAAACTCTCCAAAACGGAGAAGTAGCATATCATAATTCAACATTTAATTTACATCCGCCTTTCGAGTGGCCGTAATTGTGCCACCATCTGATGCAGTGCCTTTTCCAGCATGGCTGCATCCTCTTCTGTATGTTCGTCACCGAAACTAATTCGCAATCCCCCAGCGGCACAGGCAACATCTCTTCCCATGGCAAGCAGCACCCGGCTTGGCTCAGCCGAACGCGAGGAGCATGCCGACTGGGTAGACACCGTACAGCCAAGTTGCTCCAGGGTATGCAAGGCTACTTCTGCTTTCATAGAAGGATAGGAAAAATGTACAATATGTGGCGCTCCGTCGTGCGTACTGTTGAGCTCGAGCTCCGGGATAGCAGCAATCGTCTTCATCACTCGGTCTCGAAGTATGCGAATTCGACTCGAAAAATCAATCTGCCTTTCTGTGGCGATCCGCATTGCCTTGGCCATACCCACAATCAGAGCCGTATTCTCTGTGCCTGCCCTGAGCCCATGCTCCTGTGAGCCACCGGATAGCAGTGGTATAAGCTCTACGCCACTTCTCACATAGAGGAGCCCGGCACCTTTCGGCCCACGGATTTTATGAGCGGACAAACTGTACAGATCCGCTTTCCATTTGGCTGGTGCAACGTGCACTTTTCCGAAACCTTGTACGCCATCTACATGAAAAAGGACCCGTGGCGCGTTTTTTTTGAGCAGATTACCAATCTCTTCTACCGGATGAATCGCACCCGTCTCATTGTTCACATGCATCAGACTAACAAGCACGGTGTCCGAACGAACAGCTTTTAGTACCTGCTCAGCAGTAACGACACCTCTTGAATCTACAGGGATAAAGGTTACATCCCATCCCCATTGCTGTAACTGCAACACACTCTCATACACAGACGCGTGCTCCGTTGCCGTAGTTATAATATGTTTTCCCCGTGAACTATACCGAAGTGCAGCCCCCTTGATCGCAAGATTATTACTCTCCGTTGCTCCGGATGTAAATACGATTTCATCTGCTTTTACACCGATTGCAGCAGCACAACCTGTCCGCGCTCGGCGTAGTAATTGATCTGCACGTTCACCGTATCCATGAATCGACGACGCATTTCCGAACTGTGTTTCCATAATTTCCGCCATTGTGCGAACCACATCTGGATATGGAGGAGTCGTAGCCGCATAATCAAAATATTTCAAAACAAGGTGCACCTTCCTTATTCGTTCGTTCATTAACCTATAGTGAGCATTGTACCACGATCTCCGTACAACACAAAAAAAAGACCAACTGAAAGTAGGCAATGAAGGCCTGCCTTTTAAGCTGGATCTCTTTGTTTGGGACATGCTCAGAAGATGTCCATTTTAGATCGAATATTTGGAACGAGCCCGTTCAACTTTGGTAATATAATTTTGCGTTTCCACAGGCAACAAATGGAGCATGCTCATCAGTTCATTATCATTGGTAACACCCAGTCTGGACAACCGACCTGGGCCAGCATTATAGGCTGCCAAAGCCATTTTCTCCTGCCCGCCAAAACGCTGAAGCTGAAGGGATAAATATTTGGTGCCTGCATCGATATTTTGACCCGGGTCGAAAGAGTCACTCACACCAAGTCCGGCTGCCGTACCATCCATTAATTGCATCAGCCCCTTCGCACCTGCCGAAGAGACAACATTCGGATTAAAACCCGATTCTGTATCGATGACCGCTTTGATTAAAGATTCAGGTACGCCGTACTTCGCACTGGCCTGTGAGATCAGTGATTCGAAATCCGTAGGCAAGGATTTGCCGGAATCAGCTTGTCCTGCATTATTCGAAGCAAGTAACGACTCCAGACTGCCCGCTCGCGAAGAACTTACTGTATTCAAATCTGGACTGTAAGTACTGCCAAGTTGCAACCACAACAAACCGTCATTGGATCGCTTAGAGGTCGAAATTTGATTTTCCGCATCGCTCAGACTACGATTATCCGCATTTAACAGTCCATCCATCATATTTGAAAAGTCAGTCGTCGAACCAGTTGGCACAGCTGATCCGTTCGTTTGATTATTGATATTGGACAATTGCAACTCCAATAATTGCCGCGAATTGCGTGGATCAATTTGCATGAGTTAACTCCACTCCCGTTTCATTCAAGCTATATGACTTTATTCTACATGGTTTTACAGACAGGTTCCATCATTTTCATAAAAAATAGCTGATTAGGCGTTAAAAATATGCGCAAATGTGAAAAAACCTTCTGATTCACCATAAGGAAGTGAATACAGAAGGCTTTTCTATTGTCCTGAGATCTGAGGATAACTCTCTCTTCCCATGAACAAATGTCCACTTTTTATCGAGCAAAAGGAATCATAAAAAAGTAACTCAACGTTGCAACGATACCCAATCCGATCGACCAGGCTCCTGCTGTTTTACGGCCATTCACATAAGCGAAATAGCCAAGCACGGCCGCTGCCGGACCAAGTACAATCGACCACATGAACAATGATGCGATACCAAAGGCAAGACCCATATAACCCGCAACACGGCCTGAAGATTCCATTACACGGTCTGCCTCATGTTTCTGCGGTACTGCATCTGAATGCACGCGGTCGCTCTCCCTGGTTCTTACGGTTGCTCGCGGCGTAATCTCCGCACCGTATTCCTCACGATATGCTTTTCTTGGATAATCCACACGCTGGCGCTGTTGTTGGCTCTGCGATTCTGTGTTGTAACGATCCAAATGTTCGTCATTGAAATCATCATTCTTCACGTGAAAGCACCTCCGTTAGTGGATTGGATGACTGCTTACTTGGGTCTGAATGTGTGACAGCATGTTGCTGAAGAGGTACGCGCATGATCATGATGATCGGAGTCAAAAGTCTCTCCGGCAAATTCCTCATGCAGACGACGGGTAGCGTGCTGGTCAATGTCAATCATGATAGCATCAGCCTGGCAAAAGTTGTTTTCTCCCCAGAAATGACAGTTGGAAACGCTGCATTTGACAATTGGTTTGTCATGGCTCATTTTTTATCACCTCGACATCTAATGTTCCCACGCGCCAAATCCGATATTCTTCGGCAAAATGCCAGATGATAACATGTATCAGGATACGTTTTTGTCTAAAGCCATTCAGGTCGAAACGAACGTTCCATCCTTACATCCAAACAAAAAAAACCGCCACAAGGGCGGTCTGTCTGTTACGAAATATTAGGCGTGGTTACGTTGGCTTTGCATACGACGCTGGGTCAGATAATCACTCTCGTAATAGGCCAAGTCGTCACGAAGTTCTTCATAAGTCTTGGAAATTTCCAAAATGACGTCGCGTACAGCCCGAATCGGCTTATCACGGAAACGGATGGCATCCTGACCTGTATAAGCATATCTTCCGTCCTCAGAGTAGCACTCATTTTTCGGATAGAAAAAGCTGTTCACACTTTGGTGATACGTATTATAAAGAGCCTTTTCGGCAAATTCGACATCAAAGTTGGCACGACGCAGCACAACGCCAAGTTTTTCGTAAGAAACTTCAGAAAAAACGAGCAAATGACGGAGATCTGAAAGGAAACCTTTGTAGAAGGCGGTTGACTCCTCCGTCTGGTTCTGATCCAGTTCAGGCAAAGCATTTTCATTCAAAAACTTTTCGATCCGATCGATCGCCGGTTTTAACTTTTCTCTGGTTGACTCACATGTTTTTTGTACATTGGCTGCTGACATAAAGGTAGCTCCCCCTTAAATAAGTCCTTACATTTTTACATCTAGGTAGGCCAAACCATGTTTGTTTCCTGACCTTTTGAATACTCAGATATAATCCTACCATAAAAAGTTGACGAGCGGTATCCCTTAATCGTGCTTTCCATTCCTGTCATGATATATGCTTCGGAACATGCAATGACTCGAAACTCTTTTGTATAAAAATATGTGCTTCTCCTAACGATAACTACATCCGTGACAACGACGATGCGTTCAAGCACGCCGTATAAGTCATTGTCCAAAATGAACGAGGAGGTTCTGTCTTATGTCCAGACCAAGGTGGATCAACTGGGCTCTCGCAGCAGGTGCGGGCGCCTTAGCGCTGACCTTACTGCTTCCAACATCCAACCGTACCGTACCCAAGCCAAGCGCTATGCAGGAGAATCCTCAGAAGGAACATGCAAGCAAGCAGCGTCTGAAAGTTCAGGATATCAAAGCCACCGATCTGCTGACCCGTGTAGATGCCAAACAGCACCTCGGTGTCATACTGGATAAAACGAACACGATGACAGATGCACAGGTTACCCGTTATATGAAAGATCTTCAAGATTCACACGGGCACATGCGGTCTATTCAATTAATGAATATGGATGACTCATCGAGTAAACGATTTGATCGTGCGTTCAAAGAAGGCAGTAAACTGGAGCAACAAAAATTATCTCATGCAATGAATTTGGCAAAAAAAGCGGTACACAAGCGTCAAAGCTTCGAGTCCTCTTCGTTTCCCCTTGGAAAAGAAAAATACTTTGTCATGGCACAACCCTCCAAGGATGGCAAACGAGCCATCATCGCTCTATTTAGTCAAAGTGTATTAAATGCCGTGGAAGAGCATCAGCGTAAAAATTTGCGGATGATTCCTTATCCACGTGAAGGGAAATTCAAAATCGAATCGGTTCATCCCGACACATTAAACGAAATCACGGTAAAAACCGGGCATGACAACGCCAATGCAAGCCATTTTTACGAAAATGAAATCGTCATTCGTTTCCGGCAAGATCCGAGTGAACGAGATATGCGCATCATTCGTTCTGACGTGAAGACGCAGTCTGCTCGCAAGCTCGGTTATACGTATGTTTTTCGGTCTGAAACGATGAATTATAAACAATTGCGAGATTATTTCGGAAGTAAATGGAATCCGCTGTATATGGAACCCCACTATATGTACTTAACCAATGAAACGGCCGCTGAACAACCGGATGTACCCATCCCTAACGATGTACTGTTCTCGGACTATCAGTGGAATCTGCCTGCCATTGAGACAAATCGCGGGTGGAATATTACGAAGGGCAACAAAGATGTTATCGTAGCCGTGGTAGATACAGGTGTTGATGTGAATCACCCGGATCTCAAAGGAAAATTGCTCGAGGGATACAATGTCGTGAATCCGGGCAACAAACCGCTCGATGATGTGGGTCATGGTACCCATGTTGCCGGTATCATCGGAGCGATTGTAAACAATAACGAAGGTGTAGCTGGCATGAGTTGGTACAATAAGGTGCTCCCTGTCAAAGTACTGGACAACTCGGGATCAGGTACAACGTATGCGGTTGCTGAGGGCATCATTTGGGCAGCCGATCATGGCGCCAAAGTCATTAATATGAGTCTTGGTAACTATGCGGACGCTCAATTTCTCCATGATGCTATTAAATACGCTTTTGACCGGGATATCGTACTTATCGCTGCAACCGGCAACGATAATACCGAGCGTCCAGGATATCCTGCTGCTTATCCCGAAGTTTTTGCGGTCTCTGCTACAGACCCGGATATGAATAAAGCCTCTTATTCCAACTATGGAGACTATGTGGATGTCATGGCTCCCGGATCAAGTATTGCCAGTACGTACCCGGACAATCAGTACGCTGCTCTGTCAGGCACATCCATGGCTAGTCCGCACGTCGCAGCACTTGCAGGATTAATTCGCTCGTTGAACCCGGATCTGACCAATACGGAGGTTATGGATCTGATGCGGCAAAGTGTAATTGATCTAGGGGAACCCGGCCATGATAAGTACTACGGTTATGGTCAGATCGATGTATACAAAGCGTTGCAAGCCGCATCGGGAAGCAGTGCTCCGTTACAGTTCTGGCCTCAGCATGTCAGACAGCAGATGGATAACACGATGAAAAAATATATCCAATAATATCTTATTGAATAACCTTAACTTCTGGGATAAGCGTTAATCTCCAGGTTATTCGGACATCAGAGTGGACTGTGTACGTTTTTCTGGTCGATTATACCAAAACAAAAGCAGCTGCGCCCCGGGGCGTATGCTGCTCTTTGGTTTGATTCTTTTTCCCGGGGCGTTAACTGCGATTAGCGCTTGCGAGAAGTCGAGCGGGCTTTGCTAGATTTTTTCACGGATTTTTTCTTATGGCTGGATACATACATTGGACCTTCTTCTCTGATAACAACGGGGTACATATGATGAGGTATTGGAACACAGTGGTGTTGCTTCACAACTTCAATCGGGTGGATTACAGGTACGATCTGTGGAATGTAATAATCCTGAACAACCTGAATCGGGTCACATACAATCGGTGAAACCTCTGGACAACAATGGTTCATCATTTCAAACCAACTCCCTTTCAAGTGATACTATAACCTATTGCAGTGAACCCGATGTGGTATGGATGGATGTCCATATTCTTAAAAATTAAATGAGCGGTAGCCTGTCCGCCGTTGCCCCAGCTTGTTGTGATGAGACCCTCTCAATGACAGTACACAGAATTCGAAGCCCTTGCTTCAGCGCTTCACTACTCGTCACAGTGAAACATATTCGTAAACTCGTTGTGTCACTTTCCGCAACATAACAGGCTGAACCAGGCAGAAAAGACACGCCAGCAGCGAGGGACTGCCGATGCAGTTCATGCATATCCATATTCCCCTGCAATTCGAGCCATAAATTAAGCCCTCCCTCAGGAAGACGCCACTGCATCTCGTTCGTTGCATACTGCTCGAGCACCTCTGAGGCGACACATAAGCGCGAGTAGAGTTCTTCTCGAAGCTGATGAACGTAAGTGTCATACTGTTCCTGAATATAAGCCTGAAGTGCTTTCTGTGTTAATAACGGACTCCCCAGATCGGCCGTAGACTTCGCGGCCACAAGGCGGGTAAGCACACTTCCATCGGCTATAGCACAAGCTACACGGCAACCGGGGGAGAGTACTTTGCTGAAACTTTTAATGTAAACCACATGCCCCGCACTATCCATGGACTTAATCGAAGCCGGTGGCGGCTCACGAAAGTATAAATCTGCAAACGGATCATCTTCCAGAATGAGGCAGTGATAACTTTGTGCGATATTTAGCAATTGGGCCCGTCTTTGAGTACTCATCGTCACACCTGTCGGATTGTGATATGTAGGGATCGTATAGATTAACTTGGGCGGATATGTATCACACAAGCGGGTAAGCAGATCGATACGCATACCTTCATTGTCCATAGGAACGGTAATGATTTTGGCTCCTCGACTCGTGAACACATCTATAGCCCCTGTATACGTTGGTGCCTCCATATATACGACATCTCCAGGACCGATAAATGTACGAGCTACCAGATCAATCCCCTGCTGTGCTCCGCTTGTAATTAACATTCTTTCGGGCGTAACTTGCAGTCCGCGAGAAGCAAAATGTGTTGCAAAAGTCTGTCTTAGTTCCCAATCCCCCTGAAATGATCCATAGGCCGCCATGCGCTCTGCATGATCTGAGGACAAGTGATAGGCGCTATTGATAATATCACGCGTAGGTAATAACTCAGGCTGAATCGCTGACATATGCAGTTCATATCGGACTTGAGGGGATGCGTCAAAATGTCTCCACAGTTGTGCTCTGGGTAAATAATCTACCAGTGTCATCTGCCAGTTTAACGAAACACCGGAGTCGCTGGTGCTCATTTTGCTATGGGCAGCTGCTTCTCTGGACATTTGATCGGAAGGCTCTGTTCCCCTTACATAACAGCCTTTTCCCTGAGAGCAACGAACGAGTTGTATAGCCTCCAGTTCCGCATATGCTTTAGTTACAGTTACCAAACTAACGCCTAAATCAGCGGTCATCTTACGAACAGATGGCAACCTCGTTCCCGGTTCAATCAAACCTGAGCGGATACGATCTGCAATGGTCAGAGCAATCTGCATATATAATTTGGTACTGCTTCCCCTTTTAAGCTCAATATGCATGTCTGCTCATCCCCCTAACTGTTATGATCGTTGTTTTACTGTTATAGTGCGCTACGTCTAATATAGTTTATAATATCAGTATAACAGTGAATAACAGGAGATGAGAATAATATGAGTACACCTTGGTCTAAAATGGCACAAAACACCCCGTCCTCTGTCGTTCGCGACATGTTGCAGGCTGCTCAGGCACCTGGAATGATATCACTTGCTGGTGGATTGCCAGCACAGACTTCATTTCCACTGGAAGCTATACGCCTGGCGTATGAAAAAGTATTTATGAGCGGATCAGCCGCTCTTCAATATGCTGAAACGGAAGGTTACCGTCCTCTTCGTGTCAAAATCGCCGAGCGTCTGGAATCGAAAGGACTTCCGGCCTCACCTGATCATATGCTTTTGACTACTGGATCACAGCAATCAATTGATCTCATCTGCCGAATCCTTTTAGATCCCGGTGATCGCGTGCTCGTGGAATCACCCACTTATCTAGCCGCCTTGCAAGTCATTCAATCCTATCAAGGAGTATCTCATGGAGTCGCTTGTGATGATCACGGCATGTTGCCTGAATCACTCGAGGAACAGCTTCAGTTGCATCGTCCTAAACTCGTCTACATTAACCCTACGTTCTCCAATCCGACAGGAAAAGTTTGGTCACGGGAAAGAAGACAACAAGCCGTAGATTTGTGCCGTAAATATAGTGTACTTATTCTGGAAGATGACCCTTACGGCGAAATCCGCTTTAACCCGGAACAGCTGGACGTACCCGCTCTAGCTGCACTCGATGCCGCTTCCTATGAAGGACCATCTAACGTGATTTACACCAGTACCTTTTCCAAAACAGTAGCCCCAGGTCTTCGTACAGGCTGGATTCTGGCTGCACCCGACATTGTCAAAATCGCTGCTCGGGCCAAGCAAGGCGCAGATTTGCATTCGAGTAGCATTGATCAGCGGGCACTCCATGCCTTGCTTGAGACCTTTGATTTGGATGGCCACATTCGCCACATCTCTCAGGACTATGAAGAGCGCATGAAAAAACTAACCACACTCATGGCTTCTAAATCCTGGGATGGCATTACATGGAACTCCCCACAAGGCGGAATGTTCCTATGGCTACAATTACCTGAAGGTATGCTCGCCAGCAATCTATTTACTTATGGCATTCAGGAAAAAGTGTGCATCGTGCCTGGAGATTCCTTCTATGCCGGCACGCCAGAGCTTAACCGGATGCGTATCAACTTTACTCATACTGACCCTGAACTTCTTCCTGAGGCCGTGGAGCGAATGGATCGCGCGATTCAGCGCTGGCATGCTTCCAATCAATCAGACCATGTCGTTACCATGTAACTGATCGGTAAAACATGAAAACTGTAATCATCTGTAATTGATCACCATAACAGTTGACCGCTTATTCCATGTATGGGATAGGCGGTTTTCTTAAAAACAAAAAAATAAGGCGGCAAATTCGTTAATCCGAATCTGCTGCCTTATTTTATATAACCTGTCCCGTCGTGAACAGAACATTTCATTTTAAAAGTTGTTGTTGCAGTTAGGAAAGCTTACCGTAAGCCGGGTTCTGTGCTCTTCGTGGTTCAAACGGGAACTACCCTCCCACCAGAAGCGACAATCATCTATCTAGGCCATGCATTGCTACACAGCTCAAGCGACCAACCTAGACACACCTCGGGCTAAGGCTGTCTCCTCCAAAGAGGCGACCGTGTCCCATTAGGTCTTGCTCCAGATGGGGTTTACCAGGAACGAAGTCACCAGCGTTCCTCGGGGTCTCTTACACCTCGGTTCCATCCTTGCCTGTGCCGGGAAACCCGGCCATCGGCGGTCCATTTCTGTGGCACTATCCTTCAACTCGCGCTGACTGGACGTTATCCAGCATCCTGCCCTGTGGAGCCCGGACTTTCCTCTCGTGGCAACAAAGGCCACCAGCGATTGTCTGTCAAGCTTTCCGAACAACATTACATAGTATACAGGCATTTGCTGTCCCACACAAGCTAAATATTAATGGAAATCAGGCTACATGCTCTCTTTTACAAGAAACGAAATACTTCAGTATCCACCTCAGATGCAGTGACCTGTGTCTCGTATCGCTGATCCGCTAGTCGGCCACGAAGCCAATCTGCTGTTTTCGGTTTCATGATCTTCTCCGTGTTATGACCCGGATCAATAATGCATATCCCTGCCATTAACGCGTCATGTGCCGTGTGGTAATCAATATCTCCGGTTACAATGACATCCGCACCCTTGAAACGTGCAGTGAGCACATAACGGCTACCCGAGCCGCCTAGCACAGCCGCTTTCTTGATTCTTTTGTTCAAATCGCCGACAACGCGCACATGAGGCACATTTAATTGGGCTTTCACGACCTCTACCAGCTCGCCAAGTGTTTTAGATTCCCGAAGAGGACCAAGACGTCCTAGGCCAAGTGTACGCCCTTTTAAATCCATTGCATAAAGGTCATATGCCACTTCTTCATAGGGATGCGCTTTTAACATCGCCTGAATGACCTTACCGCGCAAACTTTGAGGTACAACCGTTTCAATCCGCATTTCTTCCACACGTTCCATCTGTCCCTGTGATCCGATAAAAGGCTGACTCCCTTCACCAGGTACAAATGTGCCTGTTCCTTCGGTGCTAAAACTGCATTTATTATATTGACCGATACTACCTGCTCCAGCTTCCAAAATCGCCTGCAGTACCTGCTCATGATGCGTCCTAGGCACAAATACCGCCAGCTTGTACAACTGATCTGTGTGCACATCCTCGAGTGCTTCCTTGCTCTCAATGCCAAGCGCCTCAGCCATCCAGTCATTGATACCACCTTCAGCCACGTCGAGATTCGTGTGACTGATGTAAACCGCGATATCATGCTTGATCAGCTTTTCATACAATTTGCCCATAGGCGTATCGGTGCTGAGTGATTTTACGGGACGGAAAATAATCGCATGATGGGCAATAATCAGATTGGCTCCGATCCGAATCGCTTCATCCACAACCTCATTCGTGACATCCAGCGCTACAAGCACATGGGTAATGTCCTTTTGCAGACTTCCCAGCTGCAAGCCAATACGGTCGTCGGGTACTGCCAGATGTTTAGGAGCAAGTTGCTCCATAAATTGAATTACGGTTTGACCTTTGGCAAACATGCCAATACCTCCTTCAAACTCATGATAAGCTGTTCCACCTCTGCTGCTTTGTCCCTGGAAGAATCCTGATCGGACTTGGAGATGGACTGTACCACACTCTGTAATTTAAGTATCTCACTTTCCCATTTGGCAAAAAATACGTCTGTTGCACGGTCCACCAAGTACGGCCCCATACGCAGTAGCAAATCTTCAGTTAACTCCACGTCACCCTGTAACGGGCGAGCACGATATACCTCTTCATTCGTGATTGGGCTGCTCCCTTGCGGCATTGCGGTAATAATTTCATAAATCTTGCCATCCTCTTCAAGAAGTTGCTCAGCCACGACAACCCAATGATGCTGAAGTAGCCAGCGTCGCAAAATATCCTCGCCTACATTGGGTTGCAGAATCAGAAGCTGCACACCTTCCAGTTTGGAGATTCCCCGGTCTAAAATGGAGGCGATCAGTGCGCCGCCCATGCCAGCAATGGTAATTACATCAACCTCTCCAGAAGTAATGACATCGAGACCATCTCCACGACGTACCGTGATTTGCGATTGAAGTCCGGCATCACTGACCTGTTTAGAAGCCGCATCATAAGGACCCGGATTGACTTCCCCAGCTATTGCACTCACCGCTTGTCCACTACGGATTGCAGCGACGGGTAGTAAAGCATGGTCTGATCCAATATCCGCCAGCCGACTACCTTCAGGAATTTGGTCATGTATTTGTTGTAATCGATTCGAAAGTTTCATGGGGCACCTACACCATTCATTTAATTTATTGATTTGCATTGCGTAAAGAAAAGCGATAAAATAAAATCCAATCAAACATTTCAAGGATGAATTTCCAAAAGAAAGAAATCTAACCGTTCAAATTAAAACGAAAGGAGACCCCGCCGCCGCCAAAGCGTCTCGCAGAAAGTCTCCCACAGTTTAATTATTCGAGGAAATCCTTAAGTCGTTTGCTTCGACTCGGGTGACGCAATTTACGAAGAGCCTTGGCTTCAATCTGACGAATACGCTCACGAGTAACACCAAAAACTTTACCAACTTCTTCAAGTGTTCTCGTACGTCCATCGTCCAGACCAAAACGCAGACGAAGAACATTTTCTTCACGCTCCGTCAATGTGTCCAGAACATCTTCTAGTTGCTCTTTCAAAAGCTCATAGGCAGCAGCATCTGCTGGAGCCAATGCTTCCTGGTCCTCGATGAAATCACCCAGATGGGAATCGTCTTCTTCACCAATTGGTGTTTCCAAGGAAACCGGTTCTTGAGCAATTTTTGTAATCTCACGCACTTTTTCTACGCTTAGATCCATCTCCGCAGCGATTTCTTCAGGAGTCGGTTCGCGTCCAAGTTCTTGCAATAGTTGACGGGATACCCGAATCAGCTTATTAATTGTTTCTACCATGTGCACAGGGATACGGATCGTACGTGCTTGGTCAGCAATTGCACGTGTAATCGCCTGACGAATCCACCATGTCGCATACGTACTGAACTTATAACCCTTTTTATGGTCAAACTTCTCTACCGCTTTAATCAGACCCATGTTACCTTCCTGAATCAGATCAAGGAACAGCATTCCGCGTCCTACATAACGTTTCGCAATACTTACAACGAGACGAAGGTTCGCTTCAGCCAGACGGCGCTTCGCTTCTTCATCCCCGTTTTCGATCCGTTTTGCGAGTTGCACCTCGTCATCAGCTGACAACAAAGGTACACGTCCGATCTCCTTCAGGTACATCCGTACAGGGTCATTAATTTTGATTCCAGGTGGCAAGCTCAGATCATCGTCAAAGTGGAACTCATCGTCGCCATCTCTGCCGCCATTTTCGGAATCCTCGCTAGGACGAAGGGTTACCTCTTCATCATTTTCGTTAACAACATCAATACCGAGGTCACTGAGTTGTTCGTAAAACTCATCCATTTGTTCTGCATCCTGCTCAAACGGAGAAAGTTTCTCAATAATTTCCTTATAGTTGAGTGAAGCTCTTTTCTTGCCTGATTCAATCAATTGATCTTTAACCTGATCCAGTGTCAATTCTGTTTCTAGTTCAGTATGCTGATCATTCGCCATAACTCGACTCCCTCCTCCCTAGAAACATCCAAGTCATCCAGACGTTCACTGTCTCTCTAGGGCAATCATCTCAAGTGCAATTTGTGCCGCGCGTACAGAATCACCTGCCCGCTCTGCAGCAATCATTTCTTCCTTTTTTAAATCGTACTGTTTTTTGCGCGGATACTTCAACACTTCCCTGATGCAATCATCGAGCACTTGGACGCTCCATTCACCCGGGCCATCCATCATCGAGATTGAACTGACCGTCTTTTCCAGACGATCATCATGCAACGAAGACATAAAACGACTTGTATCCGGCGGTTTGCCCTGTGCATAATAGGCATATAGATAAGCAGCAATTGCTGCATGATCATCCAAGTTAAAAGCTTCGCCAAGATGTTCATTTACATACTGAGCCGCTTCATCATCCTGTAACATCCAGGCAATCAGTTTGCGCTCAGCAGCATGGTATGCCGGCAACAGATTGGGTGTAGGCACCTGCCTATTTTGTTGCCTACCATTATTCCACCTTTTCGGGTTATTATCCCCATAATCCTCGTTATTTTTCATCGCTTCCCGTTCCTCGTTACATTCTTGCTTCAATGTTTCGAAAGAAACATCGACTTCAGCAGCAAGTTCACGAAGATACACTTCACGCTCTGTTGGTGAGGACAAGGGAGCAATCAATTTCACTGCTTCTTTGGAATAAGCGATTTGTCCGCCGCCTTCTAGCAGTATATGGTTTTTCTTGAGGTTTATAAGCTTAAATTTTGTAGTTGTTACGGCGCCATCAACAATCTGGTTACGGAATCGTTCACCGCCGTGCTTGCGAATAAAATCATCTGGATCAAGTCCCTCAGGAATGAGTGCCACCTTAACCTGCAATCCAGCCTCCTCCAAAATAGGGAAGTTTTTCATTGCGGCAGCCTGTCCGGCTCGGTCGCCGTCATAACAGAGGATAACCTCATCACACATGCCCTTGATCATTAAAGCCTGATTCTCCGTAAGCGCCGTTCCCATGGCTGCGACACCATTCTGAACGTCCTGATCCCACGCGGAGATCACATCACCGTAGCCTTCAAACAAAATGACCTGTCTCTGTTTCCGTATTGCATTTTTAGCTTGGTGCAGATTGTAGAGAACACGGCCTTTGTTGAACAACCTGGTTTCTGGCGAGTTCAAATATTTCGGCTGTCCATCCCCCAAGATCCGCCCTGCAAATGCAATCGGCTTGCCACTTCTACCATGGATCGGAAACATGATTCGATCTCTGAACTTGTCCACATATCCGTGACCTTCACTTCGTTCTGACAAAAGTCCGCCTCGTTCCATCTCATCGAGTGGATAAGTGCGCTTCTCCAGAAATTGTACGAGCGTGTCCCAACGATTTGGCGCATAACCAATCTGGAACTGATCAATCAATTTGTCACCAATACCTCGCGAGCGTAAATATTCCATGGCCACTTTGCCATGCTCTGTATTTTTCAACAGAAAATGATACAGCTTCGAGGTAAGCTCATAAGCTTCCAGCAGACGTGCCGTCTCCGGATTTACATGAGCAGATTCACGACCCTGCCAGTCACCCATGGAGATATGACTTTCTTCTGCCATCGTTTTGACAGCCTCGGGAAAGGATAACCCTTCGATTTCCATCCTAAATTTGATGGCATTTCCGCCCGTGCCGCAACCGTAGCAATAGAAAATCTGTTTCTCAGGTGTAACGGTGAACGAAGGCGTCTTCTCGGAATGAAAAGGGCAGAGGCCTTTCATATATTTCCCCTGCTTGGTCAGATGCACAAATCGGCTTACCGTATCGACGATATCATGCTGTTGCAATACCGATTCAATAATACTTTCGGGTATTCCGCCTTGTCCGGTACTCATCTCGGCCACCTTCATCTCTTCTAACACGTAAATATAATTCGATAAACTTACACATTCTCCTGCAAATCTTTCAAAAGTTTTGTCAGTTTATGTTGAAAAATTTCTCGATCCTGCTCTGTAAAGGGTTTTGGGCCTTTCCCATAATGCCCTCTGCGCCTAGCTTTGGCCGCAGTATGGCGGGAATCGAGCATAAAATCAATATCTCGATCGTTAAATTCTCGGCCTCTAAAAGATAAAACATAACAACGTTTGCCAAGAGCCAGCGCCGCGAGTCCATAATCCTGCGTAATAACCACATCATATGGCTTAATATGATTCGCGATGTACAGATCTGCGCTCTGATCACTACGATCCACTTGCACGGTTCGTACACCTTCCCCCCCTTGCAACAAATGATCAAAGGAAGAAACAAGTAATACAGGAACCTGAAAGAGACGTGCAGTGTTAGCGATCTCCGTCTTGACCGGGCAAGCATCTCCATCAACTACGATGTGACGTATATTCAATTCACTCAAACCTATACCACCCGGTTTCATAAAATATCTGCATATTGTAATATACGACCTCAGTCATTGAAAATCCTTCTGAGTCTAATGGAGAAAAAACAGAGGCTAAAAATACGGAGCGGTTGTCCAAATCATTGAGCAACCCGTTCCGTATATTTATACCCTCATATTTCGTTCTTTAATACTGTATTTATGTTTTGCTGAATTGTACAAAGATAATCATTGAACTGCAGTACTTATCCAACCAGTTTGGAGAAATCAGCAAAGCCTTTCAAATCTTGATCTATGGCAGCAAGAAGAGCCAGTCGATTCGCACGTACCGCTTCATCTTCGGCCATGACCATAACAGAATCAAAGAACACCGTGATGGCTTCCTTCCATGCTGAAGCGATAGCCAAAGCTTCTGAAGCGTTATGTTTGGACAATGCATCGCGATAGGTTTCGTTCGTTTGATTCCAGGCATCAAATAGCTGACGCTCTCCATCTTCTACAAACAGTTCAGGATGTACCGAAGCGTTCGATGCTTTGCTAGCCAAGTTTCCTACACGGTTGAACGATTCCAGTGTTGTTTTGAATTCTTCCGCTTCCAGTACGGCTTTCATCAACGCTTCACCTTTAGGAACGATTGCACTAATATCATCGAATCCGGAAGCAATCACTGCATCAACAACGTCATAACGAACCGTTTCCGACAGCAATTTTTTCACACGCAATGCGAAGAAGTCCTGTAAATCTTTACGCACCTCTGCATCTGCACGTTTCAACAGATTCATCTGAGCGTGAACTTCAAGTGCTGCGCCGAAGACATCAGACAAGGTCAGCGGAAGTTGATGATCCAGCAAAATTTGTACAATACCTGCTGCCTGGCGTCGAAGTGCGTACGGATCCTGAGAACCTGTAGGAATAATATTAATAGAGAAACATCCTACAATTGTATCCATTTTATCTGCCGCACTAACAATCGCACCCACAAGAGATGCAGGAGATTGATCACCAGCAAAACGAGGTTGATAATGCTCGAATACAGCCTTAGCAACTTCTTCTTTTTCACCAGCTTTATGAGCGTAATCCTCACCCATCACACCTTGCAACTCAGGGAATTCACCAACCATCAGCGTAACCAGATCGAACTTGCAGATATCTGCGGAACGGCTAACCGATTCAGCCACATCACCAGATACTTGCAATTTCGTAGCCAGGCTGTCAGCAATTTTGCGAATGCGGCGAACCTTATCTCCCACTGTGCCAAGTTCTTCTTGGAATACGATGCTTTCAAGTTTGGACAATGCGTCCTTAATCTCCAGCTTCTGGTCTTCCTCATAAAAGAATTTTGCATCTGACAGACGGGCACGCAACACTTTCTCGTTTCCTTTGGCGATAACATCAAGGGAATCAGCGCCCCCGTTACGAACCGTAACAAAGTAAGGCAACAGCTGACCTTCCTGATTCAACACAGGGAAGTAACGTTGATGCTCACGCATTGAAGTAATCAAAACTTCCTGCGGAATGTTCAAGAACGAGGAATCAAATGTACCAAACAGTACGGTTGGTGTTTCGACAAGGAATAGTACCTCTTCGAGCAAATCTTCTTTGATTGCTATATTCCAGTTTTTCTCGGCAGCCAGCGCCTCAATCTGGGATACAATCATCTGCTCACGTTCAGAAATATCTGCAATGACATGCTGAGCACGAAGCACATCTACGTACACCGAAGGCTCAGATACCACAGCTTCATTGCCCAGGAAACGATGCCCACGCGTTACGTTACCCGCTTTTACACCCGTTACTTCAAGATCAATCACTTCCGTGCCAAACAATGCAACAATCCAGCGAATAGGACGAACAAATTTGAAATCGTAGGACGCCCAGCGCATAAATTTCGGGAAAGTCATTGCGTGTAATACGGATAACAAACCTTCACCAATAACGGATGCTGTCTCTACACCTTTGCTACTTTTCGTTGCATAAATGTATTCAACACCGTTCAGTTCTTTGAAGGTAAATTGATCAGGCTCAACACCTTGACTGCGTGCAAATCCGAGTGCTGCTTTGCTCCAGTTACCGCTGTCATCCAGCGCTATTTTGCGGGAAGGCCCTTTTACCTCTTCTTCCACATCTTCCTGTTTGTCGGCTACGTTCTGAATCAGAATGGCTAGACGGCGTGGTGTCGCGTAAGCCTGCACTTCACCATAGGCAATACGGGATGAATCAAGCCATTTCACAATGCGTTCCTGAAGTTGTGCGATAGCTGCGCGCATAAAACGAGCAGGCACTTCTTCCAGACCAATCTCAAACAACAGATCCTTAGACATTCTCGGCTCCCCCTTTCTTGATCAGCGGGAAGCCCAGCTTCTCACGCTCTTCCACATATGTTGCTGCCACTTGACGAGCAAGGTTGCGGACACGGGTAATGTAACCTGTGCGTTCTGTAACACTGATCGCCCCGCGCGCATCGAGCAAGTTGAACGTATGGGAACACTTCAACACATAGTCATATGCCGGGAATACCAAGTGCTGTGCCATCGCTTTGTTCGCTTCTTCTTCATACATATTAAAAAGGGTAAATAGCATTTTTACGTCAGAGATTTCAAATGTATACTTGGAATGCTCATATTCAGGTTGACGGAATACGTCGCCATAGGCAATACCTTCAACCCATTCAAGATCAAATACATTTTCTTTTTCCTGTATGTAAGAAGCAAGACGCTCCATACCATACGTGATCTCCACTGCTACTGGATTCGTTTCGATTCCACCGACCTGCTGGAAATACGTAAATTGCGTAATCTCCATCCCGTCAAGCCACACTTCCCAACCAAGACCTGCACAACCAAGCGAAGGGTTCTCCCAGTTGTCTTCAACAAACCGGATATCATGCTTGAGCGGATCAATTCCCAGACGATTCAAACTTTCCAAGTAGATTTCCTGGATATTATCCGGAGAAGGCTTGATAATGACCTGGAACTGGTGATGCTGATACAACCGGTTAGGGTTCTCGCCATAACGTCCATCGGATGGACGGCGGGAGGGCTCAACATAAGCCACTTTCCAAGGCTCTGGTCCAAGTGAACGTAAAAAGGTCATCGGGTTCATCGTGCCTGCCCCTTTTTCCGTATCATATGGCTGAACGATAATACAGTTATGCTCGGCCCAGAATTGTTGCAGCGTCAAGATCATCTGCTGAAAATTCATAATCATGCTCCTTTTCGGGTAGTTTGTTAGCAAGCATAGGAGGTGTGCAGGCAATAATAAATAGCCCTCGCCCCACTACGCCTGATGTACAGACGTAGGGACGAGAGCTATTCCCGCGGTTCCACCCTACTTGGCCTGAGTCAAACAAATCCTTGTCTGATCCCGGCCCACTTTTCCGTGTCCATTCATGCTCCCGAGTGCCCTGTTCACAAACCGATTCAATCAGGCTCTCACCGTCCCTGACTCGCTTATCATTGATACACAAGCAAATTATCAGCTCATACGTGTATCAATCATATTTTAAATCGAGTTTCCTACTTTCTCGTTCAATGCATGTCTCCAAAAAGAGAATTTATATTTCATAATATATAAATTTAAAGATGAAGTCAATAACTATTTTCAAGTGTGACCACAGTTCAAATCCCGTACTTTTCCATTTGATCCAGGAAAGAACGGGACTTGAGATGCAAACCTAACTGGTGATCCATAAAGGCACGCATTATTTTTTTAATTTCATTACGGGTAGAGTCACTTACCGATATATTTCCCAACCGCTGTAGATCCAGCTGTACAAACAACCGAAGCAACTTTAAAGTCTTTGGACTAACGGACATCGCTGGCGGATCAAAATGTTTACATGCCCTGCATAAGACACCACCAAGTCTGGGGCTGATAAATAACTGCTCATCCGGCCGCTCTTGGTTGCACGAGATACACTCATCCAGCTGTGGTCCGTAACCAGCTGCCTGTAATATTTTCATCTCATACAGACTTATAATGACTAACGGATCTTTATCTTCTTTCAAAGCCTGCAAACAGGCTTTTAGTTGCTTGAACCAAAACGCTCCCGTCTCTTCATCCTGAAGCACTCGATCGAGCAGTTCACATGCATAGGAAGCATAAGCCGCCTTCACCAAATCTTCCCTGAGCTCATGATTGGATTCGATAATTTCTCCAGCATTCAGTGTACCGAGACCTGTGTTGCGAAAATAAACATATTGACCATAAGTAAAGGGCTGCACTAGTGCAGCATGCCGACTTTTGGGCTTTTTGGCACCCCGAACGAGTACACCTGCTTTTCCACCACTTTCAGTGCAAAGCGTTACAATCTTATTTCCCTCACCATAGTCCATGCTGCGGATGACAATGCCTTCCACTCTGTATAACATGCCTCGTCACCTAACCATTCCTGAATCAGCTCTCTATTCTTTCGCTTCTTCATCTTCACTCACTTCCCTTGCAGTGTCTGACTCCTGTCCTGACGAGTTACACGTCTCGGTATATAACAAATAGGATTCTACATCCCCTGTCATTGAAAATACCTTCCATGAAAAATCCCGCATCGGAAATTCATCCTCTCTTCGGAAATGACGTCTGGTTATACCCGATAGGATGGAGTCCTGAAAGGAAAACTATGTGTTGCAATTAATGGATAAACATTAAGCTGATATTACATTACGTAGTAACGACTACTCTCGTCCGAAACCAAGATCACGCAAAACGCGGTCTTGATTTCTCCAGTCTTTTTTCACTTTAACCCACAGATCCATAAAAATTCTGGAGCCAAGCAGATTTTGGATATCTTGACGAGCACGCTTACCTACTTCTTTAAGCAACGCCCCTTGCTTGCCGATAATGATCCCTTTTTGTGAATCACGTTCTACAAAGATAACTGCGGATATATAAACGACACCATTATCCTGAACTTTCATATCTTCTATCGTCACGGCAATGGAGTGAGGCACTTCTTCACGTGTCATTTGCAAAATTTTCTCACGAATAAGCTCTGCACAGACAAACTGCTCAGGATGATCCGTCACTTGGTCTTCAGGGTAGTACTGAGGCCCTTCCGGCAAATACTTACCGATTTGCTCCAGTAGCGTGCTCACATTGCTACCAAGCATAGCTGAGACAGGCACAATTTCTGCAAAATCATGCAGTTTGCGATATTCCTCAATCAGTGGTAGCAACGCCTCCGGTGCAATTTTGTCAATTTTATTCATGACCAAAATGACAGGTGTCCGCACACTTTTCAGTTGTTCCGCAATGTATCGATCCCCGCCCCCCATACCTTCAGATGCATCGATCAGGAATAAGGCAGCTTCAACCTCACCAAGTGTGTTCAATGCTGTTTCATTCATGTAATCCCCGAGCTTGGATTGACGTTTGTGAATACCCGGCGTGTCCAGGAATACGATTTGTTGTTCTTCGGATGTGTAAACCCCATGAATTTTGTTACGCGTGGTTTGCGGCTTGTCAGACATAATTGCAATTTTCTGGCCAATCACCTGATTCATCAAAGTAGACTTACCCACGTTAGGACGTCCAATAATTGCAACGAATCCGGATTTAAATGCTTGTTTTTTCATATGTTCCTCCTCAGGCGCCTAGGCCTGGAATTTTATTTTTTGGCAGAGTTCAGATCTGAGGGACCAAACGCCCATGGTAGCAATTCAGCAACTGTTGTTTCTAACAAGTCACCTTTTAAATTACCCAAAATGACTTTCATGTCTGGTTCACACAATTCATACATCACTTGACGACATACACCACAAGGGGCAATCGGCCCTTCGGTATCTCCCACGATAGCCATCGCTTTGAAACTGCGTGGCTTATGCCCTCCGGCAATAGCACTGAACATCGCAGTACGCTCAGCACAATTACCCGGTGTATATGCCGCATTTTCAATGTTGCAACCATGGTGCACATGTCCTTCGCTATCCAGCAATGCTGCGCCTACCCCAAAATGGGAATATGGCGTGTACGCCTTTGTACGTGCCTTTATTGCTTCCTGCATTAACAAACCATTATCCATTTATTTTTTCTCTCCCTTAGGGTGTGTGTAAAGGTGCGCTCTTGAGTTAAGTTGATTAAAACCATTTGATTACAGTGGGTCACTCCGATGACAGAATAACCTTTCGATCGCTGTTATCCTCGGATTTTTTCGATCACTTTTTCCAAAGTGAAAATCCGATGATAAAGGCGAACGCTTCGCTTCTTCAGGTTTTTTCTGTCCTCTCCGTTATCGTGTAATCTCTGGGAAACCAACTTAAAGGCAGAGGCACACTTTATTGGTGGTGTGCAATTAAACCTTAAACCATTTGATTACAGTGGGTCACTTCGATGACAGAATAACCTTCCGATCGCTGTTATCCTCGGATTTCTTCAATCACTTTTTCCAAAGTGAAAATCCGATGATAAAGGCGAGCGCTTCGCTTCTTCAGGTTTTTTCTGTCCTCTCCGTTCTCGTGTAATCTCTGGGAAACCAACTAAAAACAGAGGCACACTTTTATTGGTGGTGTGCAATTAAAACATTGGAACCTTTGGATTACACTGGGCACTCCGATGACAGAATAACCTTCCGATCGCTGTTATCCTCGGATTTTTTCGATCACTTTTTCCAAAGTGAAAATCCGATGATAAAGGCGAACGCTTCGCTTCTTCAGGTTTTTTCTGTCCTCTCCGTTATCGTGTAATCTCTGGGAAACCAACTTAAAGGCAGAGGCACACTTTATTGGTGGTGTGCAATTAAACCTTAAACCATTTGATTACAGTGGGTCACTTCGATGACAGAATAACCTTCCGATCGCTGTTATCCCAACAAAACTCTCAACCAAGCAAGCACTGGTTTGAGAAAAACAATACATCCTATGATGACGGCGAACACCGCAGCCAGTAAAACTGCTCCAGCCGCGGTGTCTTTTGCCGCTTTTGCGAGCGGATGAATATCAGGCTGGGCCAAATCAACCGCGGCTTCTACGGCTGTGTTCATCAATTCAGTCACCAGCACCATAAATACAGCTGTCAACACAAACATCCAGTCCGTTCTGGAGATGTGGAAAAAAAATCCGGCTGCGCACATCAAAATAGCTACTCCTGTGTGAACTCTAACATTCCGCTGCGTACGCAAGCCGTAAGCAATTCCTTCCAGAGCGTTGAGAAATACAAGACCCCAGGAGCGCCTCTTCATTATCGTGTCAACCCGGCTTGAGCAAGAACAGCTTCCTGTTTGCCCATCATCTCTGCCTCACTTGCTTCATCCTGATGGTCATAACCAAGGAGATGCAAGAAACCATGAACAAACAGGAAACCAAGCTCACGCTCAAATGAGTGTCCATATTCTTCACTCTGCAATATCGTCCGTGGAACAGAAATGATGATGTCTCCAAGGACATCTGGCATTTCTTCCATTTCCTCGTCCTCATCAAGCTCGTAAATAATGTCGAGCTCTTCATCCACCGATTCGTTCATCGCAAAAGACAATACGTCTGTAGGACGGTCGATACCACGATAATCACGGTTCAGTTCGTGAATCTGCTCATCATCAACAAACGTGAGCGCAACTTCTCCTTCCGTGATTCCTTCAGCTCCACCTGCGAGAGTCAACAATTGCTCCAGCATCGCGATCATCGGTTCTGTAATTTCTTTATCCTGTTGTTCATTATTCCATGCGAGGTTAAGACTCATTCTTTCATAACTCCTGTCTGCTCGTAATATTGATTAACCGGCTTCAGGTGCCGTCGGTTTAGGTTTCTTGATCTCTTCCGGATACTCGATTCTGGAGTGGAAAATGCCCATGACCGTTTCCTTTAATGTTTTGGCCACGATATCCAGCTCACGCATCGTAAGGTCACAATCGTTAAACTGATGATCATCCAGGCGACCTTTGATAATTTTTTCAATCATAGACTCTACCTGCTCCACCGTAGGCTTGCGTAACGAACGAACGGCCGCTTCAACACTGTCGGCAATCCCTACAATAGCAGACTCCTTCGATTGTGCTTTCGGTCCCGGATAACGAAAATCTTCTTCCGTGAAATCCGGTTCAATCCCCGCTTCTTCCGCCTGACGTAGCGCCTTGTGGTAGAAGTAATGGAGGAATGTAGTACCGTGATGTTGTTCGGCAATATCACGTATCGGCTTCGGTAGCTTGTAGTCCTTCTGCATCTCAACGCCATCCCGCGCATGCGCTACGATAATGGACTTACTTAGTTTGGGATCAATCGAATCATGCGGATTCTCCATGTTGTTTTGGTTCTCAATAAAATAGATAGGCCGCTTGGTCTTCCCGATATCATGATAATACGACCCTACGCGACAGAGCAATCCATTGGCACCTATAGCCTCGGCAGCCGCTTCGGATAGATTGCCAACCATAACGCTATGGTGATACGTACCCGGTGTCTCTGTAAGCAGCTTGCGAAGTAATGGATGATTCGGATTCGAAAGCTCAACCAGTTTAAGTGCGGATAGAATGCCAAACGACGTTTCAAAAAACGGCATCAGCCCGATAACCAGAATAGCTGTCAGTACCCCGCCTGCAAATGCGTATCCAATGCCGTACAGCGTTGTTGTTCTGTTCCAGTCCCCTGTATCAATTAAAGCCAGTGTAAAGACAGCCAGAGATCCGAACAGACAGACCATGATAGCTCCTTTTAAGATGGTTGACCGCTGGCTCGCTCGGTGCGTTGCAAAAATGGCCACAAACGAAACGACAACTGCAAAGAAGCCAAGTTCAAAGTCAAAAAGCTGACCCTGGTGTGTATTCAAAATAATGCTGGACAGCATACCGATAAGAATCGAGCACACAAATGCAAGGGATGTATCCAGTAATAGCGCGATCAGCATCGCTCCAACAGCCACCGGTGCTAGAAACCCAATAAATGGACGTTCATTGGTCTGAATTAAGGCTGTCACATGCATGACAACAATCGAAATAATAAAGATGAGAACAAGCATAAGCAGTTGGGCATTATTATATTTGAAATGTGTTCCACTGCCTTGCTGAATAAACATTAAAATCGCTGCCGACAGCATACAGGAGAACAAAAGCAATCCCAGCTGTGGCCAGTAGTTGACTTCGTTTTTCAGCAAATCATTTTCATTAAGCAGCGCATACATTTCCGGGGTAATCATCTCCCCTTTAGATACAAGCGCGTCCCCTTGCTTGATAAACACCGTCGGTGTATTCTCACGAGCTTGGACCTTCGCTTCCTTGGTACCCTCTTCATCATAAAAACGGTTAGCCGTTACCACCAGCCGCGTAAGTTCCTGTACCACTTCACGCTGCGTACGTTTGCTAAGCGAGCTTGCGCTGACCATCTCCGCCACTTTCGCTCGTGCAGTTGTAGCCTCGCTAACCTGGTCTGTCATCAATCTCGCCACAATGTCTCGTGCAACAGGTTTCATTTCCTGAATATCATCTGAAGTCAGACGTGAGATTTTGATATACGTTTCTTCAGGAATACGGTAACTTTGTTCCTGTACGACGTTTCGGATCTCTTCCAGTAAAGTGTCGGAGTATGTACCTGTTTTCCGATTGTTATTAATATAGTTAGACACAAAGTCTTTCTGACGTTGCGGAATCTCATCCCGATAGATATCAATCTTATCCTGGCTTGAGATCTGGTCGTCCTGATTCAAACGGTCAATGCGATCCAGTAGCGTTGTCATCAGGTTTTCGTTACGCATCTGCACGATCTGATATATCGGCTGCACACGTTCGGCCGCTTCTTCCTGTGCTTTCAGTGTAGCCTTGTTATTCGGAATCTGCATTGGCGCAACAATGTCTACCTCACTGCGAGTACCTTCCTGAATGTCGTAGCGCTCAGGCAACAGTTTGGAAGAAAGACTCACGTAAAAGAGGATCACTAAAAACAAAAAGAGAAGATAGCGCGCCCACACGCTATACTTCCATCCTGTCGCTCTATTTTGAAAAGATTTGCCTTTTGACATTTCTTTCGAGGTCACTTTAGACAATCCCTTTCTATGCTTGATTTTCTGCGGCGTGGTTGTAAGCCACAATGATTTTCTGGACGAGGGAGTGACGCACGACATCCTGTTCGGCGAAATGCACGAATCCAATTTCCTGAACTTCACCCAGGATCGTACTCGCTTCCACAAGTCCTGATTTTTTGCCACGCGGTAAATCAATCTGTGTCACATCTCCGGTGATGACCATCTTGGAACCAAACCCAAGACGGGTTAAAAACATTTTCATCTGTTCAGGCGTTGTGTTCTGTGCCTCATCCAGAATGATAAAGGAATCATCGAGCGTACGCCCACGCATATAGGCCAAGGGAGCGATTTCAATTAATCCGCGTTCTAGAGCCTTAGCCGTCTGTTCTTGTCCCATAACGTCGTATAGAGCGTCATACAGTGGTCTTAGGTACGGATCTACTTTCTCCTGCAGATCACCTGGCAGGAAACCCAGACTTTCGCCCGCTTCGACCGCAGGCCGTGTAAGCACAATGCGTTTGGCACTACCCTCTTTGAGAGCGGCTACAGCCAGCACAACAGCCAGATACGTTTTACCGGTTCCGGCAGGACCAATCCCGAATACAATATCCCGTTTTTTAATCGTGGTTACGTAATGTTTCTGTCCAATCGTTTTTACACGAATTGGTTTACCACGGTATGTCGTCGTAATTTCACCTTTAAACAGATCCAGCAGCTGATCCGCACGCAAATCTTTAGCAAGCTCTATCGCATATTGGACATCTCTTTCAGTCAACACATACCCATTTCGTATCAATTGCAGTAATACATCAAATAGTTGTTCAAGTGATTCCACCTGTTGCACAGTACCAAAGATATTAATCTCTGCTTCGCGTGAAGCGATCTGGGCTGGAATCTCGGATTCAATCAGTTTCAGAAAAATATCTTGGGGTCCAAACAGAGATTGCCCCTCTCCCGCACTTTGGAGCGAGATTTGTATACTGCGTGTTTGCTCTGACAAATATCCTCATTCTCCTTGACTATGGACTAACGGAAGTTCTTCCGCGATGCTTTCTTCCACTTCAAATAATACTTTCATATAAACTTTACCATTCTCTTTCTTCTCATGCAAAATTTTTTCACTTAAAATTTTTGTGCCTTTACCGTTTTTGGCTAAAATATCATTTCTTGCCCCTTCCAATCCCTTCGTTTTAGCCCAATCCACACCTTGCTCTTCCTGATGGAAATTCGTTTCCATATCCTTTTCCGTCATCCATCCCATCGGCAAGGTAAATGAACGCCATGTCAGAGGTTTGTGATACGTATCCGTGTCATATGAACTAAAAGGAGTTTTTCCGTACCCCCATAATTGAATTGCCCAATCTCCCAGCACCACGTAAAACCGCTCTTTGCTTTCTCCAGTCATCGTCTGATGTTTCTGAATCAAGGGAACCTGTATATCATATTCCCGCCAGACCATGCCCCGGACTTCGCCTTTGGCAACAATCGTTTTTGTATTTTCCTCATCACCCAGAATGCCTGAGATCAGCACTTGTCCTTTCTTTACACGCGCGTTCTTCTGTACTACGGGACGTCCCTGTTCAGCATAGATCTGAGTGACCACCGCATCTGATTTACTGATGAGATGTCTTGGATTCAGTAGAGGCTCGCGCTTAGGCTGTGCTGACTCAACGACCTGAATCGTAACCCTTGTCCCCTCTTTCGTTACGCCAATCCAGGTCACATCGGGCAATGCCAGCGCCAGCTGTCTGGAGAGCTTGTCCTGACTTTTCATTCGAAACCCCCATTGAAAGGGGTAGATGCCTTCTTTTTTAGCCGCGGCCAGCACTTCGTCTGTCGGAATCGTTACATTCCCTTTCACTTCTACATTCCAGATCATAGACGATAGCGCAAATAATGCCGCTACAAAGAACAGCATGCCCCCTACAAAAAACTTTCTGCGAAACAGACGAGCCAGAAAAAAAGGAAAACCGCTACGGTGCATAATTTTCACTCTGCAGCCTGTCCCTTTTACAATAGGACGCAGTCTGAAAAAATGCGGAAGCAAAATGCTCATATCCGCCTGGCGTCCATCCTGTGCACGTAGATCCCATACACTCAGTCTCTGCTCCGTTATCGTATTAATTAATGTCTCGATATCTCCGCCTGTTACTTTGATCCGCACGGCTCCACGCAATTTATACAGACTAGGCTGCTTCATCCGTTCCCCTCCACTCCATTCATATGAATATCCAGAATCGTACCTTCTATAGCTACTTCATCTGGCAAAATGTTACGTATGACCAAAGCGTTACCACTAATCTCCAATTGACCTTGTGAAAGAGCCAGTACGATGCGATCCGGCGTGAAATGGATGACACCGCGATGATTCTCTATATACAGTTGCTTACTGCCGATCAGGGTTAACCGTGGCATATCATAAAGCACATCCTGCGGCAGGTCCAGCACCTCACTGGTCCATCTGCGCAGCTTGCGGCTGATCCGGGTCATTCGAAGGTCTTCCCCCTTCCTCTACAGTTCAACTTATGCGCAAATTCAGGAAATTATGAAGAATTGGTGAGAGGTTACGTACATATTTTGCTGAAAATACAGGCATACGAAAAAAGCCTTCTCTGGAGGCTTTATGCTCCCAGAAAAGGCTTCGTTCTATTTTAAAACGGGCGAATCGCTTATCGTCTTTATTCTCACTTACTTTTACAACTTCCCTCTCGTTCCAAAAGGTTGCTTCGAACGAGGAGAACCCAGTACCTCAGCCCAAAGTACTCCCGTACGAATATCCTCTTGACGAAGACGAGAGGGCACTGAATCCGTTGTATCTACATCTTCCATACTTGAATTCGATACAGATGGAGAAGTCGCTGAAGAAATACGATTCAGTCTGTCCTGTATCATACGTTGCTGCTCTTCCATCAATCTCATCTGCTCATCTACCGAACTCCGCATGCTATCCAGTGATTGGTCACCTCTAAACTCATCTCCTGAACTAGAGGATGTTGCTGGTTCAGAGTACGGCTGGTCATACCGTTCGTCGTAACGCTCATCATCATATCGTCCATCGTCATAACGCTCATCATATTGCTCCTCATAACGGCGGTCATCGTGTCCGGCTGACTGCTGCTGCGAAGAGTCATTTCCTGAGCGTCGATTCGCATCTTCGCCACCGCCAAATGTCGGCATCCCGTTTCCGGGACGCTTCTGATTGGGGTTTGCTGACTTCCCGAGCTTTCCAAGAACTGAAAAGAGGGCAAAAGCAATAACCGCTACAACATAGAGGTTGTTAAATATCCATTCGAATAGGCTCATTTACATTCACCGCCTATCTTCCGTTTTTGGAATCACCCTGATCATTGGAATTCGAACCTTCAGCAGGTTTTCCCAAAGTGTTACGCATCTGAGTATCCGCTTCAATGTTTTTCAGGTTCATATAGTCCATTACGCCAATTTTGCCACTACGAAGCGCTTCGGACATGGCAAGTGGTACTTGGGACTCGGACTCAACGACACGCGCTCTCATCTCAACAACGCGCGCTTTCATCTCTTGTTCTTGCGCTACGGCCATCGCACGGCGCTCTTCCGCTTTTGCTTGCGCAATACGTTTATCTGCTTCAGCCTGCTCGGTTTGCAAGAAGGCACCAATGTTTTTACCTACGTCTACGTCCGCGATATCAATAGACAGGATTTCGAACGCAGTACCTGCATCCAAGCCTTTGGACAATACAGTACGAGAGATCAAATCCGGATTTTCCAAGACATCTTTGTGGGAGTTCGAAGAACCGTTCGTACTTACAATACCTTCGCCGACGCGGGCAATAATCGTTTCTTCACCAGCACCACCGACGAGGCGATCAATGTTGGCACGAACCGTAACTCGTGCTCTAACTTTAACTTCGATACCGTCTTTGGCAACGGCAGATACGATTGGTGTTTCGATAACACGTGGGTTTACACTCATTTGCACGGCTTGCAATACGTCACGACCTGCCAGGTCAATCGCTGCAGCACGTTCGAATTCGAGTGGAATGTTTGCACGTTGCGCAGCAATCAAAGCATT
Source organism: Paenibacillus polysaccharolyticus (assembly GCF_900102085.1). Classification (GTDB taxonomy): domain Bacteria; phylum Bacillota; class Bacilli; order Paenibacillales; family Paenibacillaceae; genus Paenibacillus; species Paenibacillus polysaccharolyticus. Next base: position 34,098 of record NZ_FMVM01000001.1, read on the forward strand.
AACAACGCGGTCAACGTTACCACCAGCTAGGAAGTGACTCTCCAGCTGGTTAATGTTCAAGCCAAGTCCCGCTTTCGTTGCTTTGATCAACGGGTTAACGATTCGGCTTGGTGTTACACGTCTCAATCTCATCGCCACCAATGTAATAATACCAATTCTTACCCCTGACGCGATGGCCGAGATCCAGAGCATAACCGGGAAAAAGCTGAAAAATACGCTCAGTACGATAATAGCGAGTACCGCGATGAGCAAAATCGTGATCATTGGATCCATAGATTTAATTCCTCCGTTTGCAATATGTTTTTGGTAAAAAGAGCATCAGAACTGACGCTGATTAATCCGCTGCTGAAACATCACTCCACCACATTGCCCGCAGCTTGGCAACAGGTTATGTACTTCGCCGAAGCGGCACCATCACTTCGGCAAGCGCAGATTTACACCGGCAAAGCCTGTTGTACGACAATCCGGGAACCTTCTGCTTTGATGACAATTACGGGTGTATCCACAGGAATAAATGCACCATCTGTGACCACATCGACACGTTCACCATCAAACATCGCCGTTCCTGCTGGACGAAGAGGTGTCAGACTGATGCCTTGCAAGCCGATCAGTTCTTTACGCTCTGACGCCGAGGAGTATCCACGATCTGCTGATAACTTATCGCTTAAGATGAATCGATTCCATATTCCTCGATCCTTGAAGACCACAGCGATAATCGCGATTACGACCAGTGCAGCCCCAAAAGCAATTCCCAGGGACACAAACGCATCACTTGTATCGTAAGCCGCCCTGACAACCCCGGCCACCAGCGCAATGGATCCCAAAATGCCCAGAATACCGAAGCTCGGAATAAACATCTCCAGAATCATCATGACAAGCCCGACCGTAAATAATACCCATGTCTCAGCCCCTGCAAACCCCGCAATGTAGTTTCCAGAGAAATAAAGCACAAAACATACAATTCCGACGATTCCCGGAACCCCAAACCCAGGCACAATCAGTTCAATAATGACACCGGCAATACCAATGAATAGCAGTACAGTCATCACAATCGGATTGGTTAAAAAGGTAGAAATATTCTCTGCAGCAGTGCGTTCTAGCTTGAACACATTTTCTTGATTGTAACCAAGCCATGCCGCTGCTTCCTCAGGTGTGTTGCTGATGTGGTCCGCATAACCCACTTTAAGCGCATCCTCCGCGGAAAGAGCAATAATTTCGCCTTTTTGTTTGGTTTTATTGATCTCAGGCATTTCTACCACTATATTGACGTCGGCCATACCTGCCGCAATATCACCATCCCGGCCGCTTTTTTGGGCTGCGCCCTCCATTTTACTCGTCCAGTATGCTACCAGCTTGGGATCGTCAACATGTTTGCCTGTGCTATCCACCATAGCCGCAGCACCAATCATGCTGCCTGGTGACATTACGATCTTATCTGCATTCAGCGCAAGAAAACTTCCTGCGGATGCAGCATCACCACGGACAAAAGCCAACGTTTCGATAGGGCTGTTTTTAATCATCGTGCCTAGCGCATCTGCAGTATCCACACGGCCTCCAGGCGTATTGATATCAAGAATGATCAAACCAGCATTCATTTCCTCTGCTTCCTTGAACCCGCGCTCCATGAATTTGCCTAATCCCTGCTCGATTGGTTTATCCACCGGAATTACGTATACGGCGCCGTTTTTCTCAGCTGCATGTGCTGACGGTATTCCAATCCAGACAGGAAGTAAAAGCGTCAGCAGCATCAAGAGCATCATTGACCCCGTAAGCTTCTTCCGGCGCTTTCCCCTCACATTAGTCCCCCCTTTTCCAATAATGTTATACTGTCCAGCTTATGGTATTTATTACGTACAATGCAACATTACGTTTCAAAAACTTAAAATTATATTTGAATACTCCAGCAAATGCAAGAAATATATATCCAAAATCATGTTTTATAACCAATATTTATAATCTTCATGTACATTCGATGAGAAAAGGACAAGAGCAACCTAAATAAAAGTGCCTCCTATTTAGAATCTTATATGACTATTTATCTGCCATCTTTTTAAAACCGCGCTCTCAAAAGAGCTATTCCGCAGTCTCACGTGTCGATGAACAGGTAATGAACTGAGATGGGATAGGACGAGATAAAATGGAGCATGAAAAAACACCCCCTGACAAGTCAGGAGGTGTTTATTGAATTTGCTTTATTGCAGAAATTGTTGAACTGCTTGATTAACCAGTTTGCCGTCCGCTTTGCCTTTAACTTTCGGCATAAGGGCCGCCATCACTTTCCCCATCTCGGCTTTCGAAGAAGCACCGGTTTCCTGGATGGTCTGCTGTACAATAACTTTAATTTCTTCTTCGGTAAGCTGTGCAGGAAGATACTGGATAAGTATTTCAATTTCCGCTTCGGCATTTGCCGCGAGTTCTTCGCGACCTGCTTTGCCAAATTCTTGGAGGGCATCTTTGCGCTGTTTGATTTCACGACTCAGGATATCAAGCACTTCGTTGTCATCCAAATCTCTTTTCAAATCTATTTCAAGATTCTTGATCGTCGAACGAATCAACCGAATGGTGGAGAGTCTGAACTTGTCCTTACTCTTCATCGCTTGCTTCATATCTTCGTTCAATCGTTCGCTAAGATTCATGTAGTTAAAATCCTCCTAAAACTTTCTCTTACGAGCAGCCTCGGACTTTTTCTTGCGCTTTACGCTTGGCTTCTCATAATGCTTACGTTTCTTCACCTCAGCCAAGACGCCATCTTTAGCGATGGAACGTTTAAAACGGCGAAGTGCAGCATCAATAGTCTCGTTTTTGCGAACTTTAGTTTCAGACACCAGTTTTCCCTCCCTCCGACCAGACCGTCCAAGAGCAATAACACGGTTCATCATCTTTCATTATAGGCGAAAGGCAATAAAAGTGTCAACCTTAACGTGATCCCTTAATATTAGCTGAGCTACAGCAATTTATCAAGTGCAAAAACAATATTGCAACCTGAGTGCATCATATCGTGATCTTATTGGTGTGAATCAGACAAACTTGTGAGTGCCCCAAGTCTGGTTCCGCCCAGCAAATGGTAGTGCAAATGGTGCACCGTCTGCTCGCCATCTTGGCCGCAATTGTTAATCAGGCGGTATCCCGATTGTTGCACGCCGAGCCCATTGGCAGCCTCCTGTGCAGCCATATGGATTTCTCCGATCAAGAGCATATCCTCTGCGGTTACATCATTCATGGAAGCGATATGTTTCTTCGGAACAATCAACACATGGGTCGGTGCCGCAGGATGAATATCGTGAAATACGACTACATGATCGTTTTCCAGTACTTTGTTGGAGGGAATGGTGCCCTCTACAATTTTGCAAAATAAGCAATCCATCGTACAATCCCTCCTTCCTATGAGTTCGAATTATGTATACTCCTATATCATACTAAAAGTAAAATCGTACGTCCAATGCCTGGCAGACAACTCCTTTCCTCTCTGTAATCATCTGTAAAAGAAAAAGCCACACCTGTGAAGGCAGGGCTATCCCATTGCCGAGGTATGACCGTGATTGTATTATGATTTCTTTGATACGGATTAAAAAAGAATTTAAACCATTTTAATAATAAGGCAGTAAGGTTAATGCCGTCAGGGCAAATAAAGGCAGAACCAGCCTGTTAAAGCGTCTGCGGCCATATCCGTAATAAGGGTAAGGAGCAGGGTACCCGTATCCAGGATAAAATCCACGAGCAGTTGTCGCCGGATACTGAACCATCGGCATCATATTTGGAGCTCCGTTTGCATGGCCTGCCATGACTTCATTGCCAACCGGAACAGCCAAATAAATCATCTCATCATCCACATTCTCTACAATGCCATCATAATGTGAACCATCATTCATCTGAATACATACGTAACGATGGATATGATCCTTACACAGTTTCTTTGCCGTACCTTTATCCATGCCTAATCGCCTCCCAGTTCAGCTCTTCTTCACCCTTCATCCTATTCAACTCTGGGCGGATTGACACTGTGTTAAAGACGATTTGAAAAAGAATGAAAAAAGAAGCCCCTCGTGAGCGGCCTTCCGAAGAAGTCCGGCTACGCGGACATCTATACAGGAAGCTTCCTGAACAGATGTCCGTCGGGGGGCTTAAAACAAGTTTGTCGGCTTAGCTGTAGTATAACAGCAGGTTGAACCTGTATCTGTGATGAAACTCACTTGTTATCGTGAGATATCAAAAAAAGAAATATTTTTACAAATGAATTATTTATTAACTTCCTGGACTCATAAGTTTTCCATTACAACCCTGGAGCCTGTCCCCGCATCACCAGCCGGAATTACGACCAGTTTGCGTTGCAAACGCGCACGCAGTTCAGGAACGTGACTGATGATGCCCACAGCCAATCGATCGTCATGCAATTTTTCCAGTGAAGTAATGACCGTATCCAGCAGTTCCGGGTCCAATGTGCCGAACCCTTCATCCAGGAAGAAAAATTGTAGCGGATACTGCCCACGCAACTGAATCTGGGCGGATAGTGCCAGCGCCAGCGACAACGAGGTCAGGAACGTTTCTCCACCAGACAAGGTTGATACTGGACGTTTCACACCACCGTTGGCATCGTCACAGATCACAAAGCCGCCGCCCGAATCCACTTCAAGGGAATACCTCTGCTTGGTAAGGAAGCGCAGACGCTGGGAAGCCGCATGACTTACCTGCATCAACTGCTCTTCGGCAATGTACTCCACAAATGTATTCCCCCGGAACGCGGTCTGCAACTTGCTAAGCAACTCGCCCTGGTGACTGATCTCCAGCCGTTTCGTCTCCAGCTCCGTCCAGCGAACATGACGTTGCTGCACATCCTCCAGATCCCGTTCGGCCCGTGCTTTCACCTGCAAGGCAGTTTCATCCTCATATCTGGCCTGTTTCAAACGTTCTGTGCAAGCGATCCACTGTTCCTCCGTCACAACCGCACCATCCAGTTTCCGCTCCAGTTCACGTAACTGAGAAGCAAGTTCACGTTCTCGTTCACGATGATGCTGAATTTCTTTCTGTAGCCGTTCTGCTTCCTCGGCAGCCAGCGCCGCCTGAGTGACAGCGATATCTGTCTCGAACGCGGATTGCTCCAAGAGCAGCCGCCAGCGCTCCTGTGCAAGCTCCAGATGTTCTGCAGCTGATGCGGCGGCCTGCCCAGCCATTACGTCACGTTTCACCGATTCCTGCTTCTGTGCATCCGCTTGTTTGAATCGCTGTGCAGCTAGCTCAGCAGTCTTGCGCAGTCCATCCAGGCGAGCCTGTGTCTCGCGGATCAGATCTTCTACCCGTTGCTCTCCTACCCACTGGCGCAAACGCTCCTCTTTCTCGGCCAGTTGTTTGCTGCCGCCTTGCCATTCGGTCTGCCACTGGATCAGCTGCTTGTCGAGTTCCACCAGCTTCTGCTGCAATGACTGGACAAGCTGCTCTTTCTCCTCAAGGAACGTCACGCTTTTGGCCAGACGTTCCTTGATGTCTTCGGCGCGTGCATCGCGCTCCTGCATCGCTTGATAGAGGCCTGCGGCCTCCTCCTGTGCGATGTCAGGCAGTTCCGCGGCCCAGCGGCCCTGCAATGCAGCCGCCGCGGCTTCGCTCTCGGCCAGCTTGCGCTCCGCCTGGGCGAGCCCGGCACGGCCGGCCTCTTGCGCAGCTGCCGCTTCCATGCGGCGCTGCTGCGCGCCCGAAGCCGCCTGCTGCAACGCTGCGGCTTCGCTCTGCAGCGGCGCTGCTGCGGCAGCCAGCGCCTGCGCGGCCTCGCGCAGCCCAGCGGCACGCGCTGCCCAGCCCGCCGGAGATCGCCCATCCTCGGGCGATCCGGCAGGCTCGGGCTCCGCTGCCGCAGGCGCGGCCTCGGCTGCGGCCGTGGCATCGCCGGCCGCGGCGCCAAGCTGCGTCAGCAGGCTGCGACGTTCGTGCAGCTGCTGGCGCAGCCCAAAGCGCAGCTCCTGCAGCTCCGCGTGCAGGCTGCGCAGCAGTTCCAGGTCCGCATCGTCTGCGTGCGGACCTTCTCCCGGCGGCGCAGCCGGGAGCGGGTGGTGTGCGGAGCCGCACACCGGGCATGGCTCGCCGTCCCGTAATTCGGCGCGCAAGGCAGCGGACAGCCGGTGCATCTCCTGCTCACGCATCGAACGGCGTAGCTGCTCCTCCGCACGGGCCAGCAAGCGCTGTTCGCTGTTAATATCCTGCTCACAGGCAAGCAAGGCCTCAAGACCTGCTGACGCCTGTTCCACCAATTGCTGGCGCTGTTCGGTCAGGCGTCCCTCTTCCGCAGCCGCAGCCTCCAGTTTGGCGGCCCCTTGTTCTGCAGACTGTTGATAGGTCTGCATGTCCACTTTGTGCTGTTTCACCTGCTCGAATGCTGTATCGATCCGATGTTTCAGCTCAAGTGCTGTTTGCAGCCGTCTACGTTCATCAGATTTCACTTCATTCGGTTTGAGACTTTCCTGCAATTCCTCACGCCGTTTCCGTCCACGCATTTGCAGTTCCTGCTCTTTATCCAGCTGTTGTCTCAGCGTTGTCTGTTCGGTCTGCCCTTTCTCCATCAACTGCGCAAGCCGTGAACAATCCGCCTGCAAAACATCACGTTCCCGTTGCAGCTCTTTGGCCTGTTCCAATTGATCCAGACGCAGGAGCAGTTTGGGCTCTTCTGCTGCAAGCTGCTGCCGTGCCTCTTCTGCCTTTTCAGCTTCCTGCACAGCCAAACGTTCATGCTCCGCCGCCTGTTTCCCAGCAGTTTCTGCCTCCAACAGTCGCTGCTGGTGGGCTTCTGACGCGTCCCGAGCTGACTGAAGCGCAGGTAGCATCTTCTCGGCTGCTCCCGACCGTTTCAAACGCTCCTCATCCGCTTCAATCTGTTCCGCCTTAGCCTGGAGTTGTTGCTGTTCTTGCAATCGCACTTGTTGTTCCTTACTCAGCTCACGAATCCGGCCGAATTGTTCTGCTTCCTTCACCGCTGAATCCAGCTCTTTCCGTGAGGATTCGGCGTGCTGAACCGCTGCCTTAAGCAAATGTTTTGTTTCTTCAAGCATTTCTTTACTGGCATTGCCAAGTCCCTGCTGCTCCGCAGCAAGGGATTGATGAGCCATATCATTATCTTTGACCCGCCGACTTAACTTAATGGCGAGTTGATCCCCATACTTCTCCAGATGAAAGAGACGTTGCAGCATCTGCCTCCGCTCACTGCCTTTCAGGGAAAGGAACTCGGCAAATTTCCCTTGCGGTAATACTACGGCTCTCGTAAAATCATCCATTTTCAGACCAATGACGTCTTCAACGCACCGATTGACTTCTGCCAGCTTATCAGCAAGCACTTGATCTTCCCCATCAATCGTTTCAATAAACTTGCTGACCGTATTACTAACGGACACTTCATTGTTACGCTTAAAACGCCGTTCGACCCGAAATCTACGAGTTCCCGCTGCCGAAGCAAGCTCAAATGTAAAAGCAACCGATAGCGAATCTTCAGCATGGTTCATAATGCCTTGTGTACCATTGACTGCCCGTTCCACCTTGCCATACATGGCAAGGGTGATCGCATCAAGCAAAGAAGATTTTCCGCTACCGGTAGGCCCGAAAATACCAAACAAACCTGTTTCGGTCAGTACCGTAAAATCAATCTCCTGCATCTCACGATAACTTTGTAGCCCGGCGACTTTCAATAAAATCGGTCTCATCGGCCTTCGACCTCCTCACGCACGCCTGGCTCATCTTCATCGACCAGCTCCAGGAAAAGCTGTACCAGACTGTCTTCTGGTAGGGCTCCACCCGTTTGGCGCTGGTAAAACTTGCGAAAAAGTTCATGCACAGGCAGTTCTGAACGCTGTTCTATGAACCCTGCGGCCTCCATCTCCGGATATACTGGACGAATATGGATAATGCCCTCATGAGCTTTACGCAACTGCTGAATCTCTTTTAGAGACATTGCATCCTCCAACCAGACCTCCATATCAATGTATGCCTGTGAGTCACGCCCCTCATCCAGCCAACGGTACACTTCTGCCAGACCACCTCTCGCCTTCCAACGAACAAGCGGGTTGCCTGAGGTAAGCAATACTTCTTCTACTTGTGCAAATCCGCCTGGCGTAAGATCAACCATTGTAACGGATTTGCTCTGCCCTGCTTCCGAGAAGCTGTACGCCAGGGGAGAACCACTATACCGAATCACACCGTCTCCTTTGACGGCTTGCGCACGATGGAGATGTCCCAGAGCCGTGTATTGAGCACCAGTAGACAGGGAAGAAGGGTCTACGGTGTACGCTCCCCCCACCTGGATAGGCCGTTCAGAATCGCTCTCTACTCCGCCTAGTACATATATATGACTCATAGCGAGATTCACTGTATCCGGACGAAAGGAAGAAGCCAAACGTTGCATTAACATCCCTACTCTGCGGCTGTATGCTTGACGTAGTACATTTTCGTCACCATCTGTAGTTAACAGCTCATTTAATCTCGCTTCTGATGGATAGGGCAAAGCCGCAATATGTGCTGTCTCCCCGGTTCGACGAGTATGAATAGTCACAGCCTCTGACACTGGTGTACCTACTAACGTAATTCCTTGTCTGTTCACAAGCGGAGTTACCGAGGCTACACGTTCGGGTTGATCGTGGTTGCCTGCAATGACAACAAGTGGCCTGCCGTTTTCAGTCAAACGTGCTGCCGCCTCATAAAACAGCTGTTCCGCCGACGCAGGCGGATTTACCGAATCGTACACATCTCCAGCCATCAATATGGCATCAGCCTGCTGATCGTCGGCTAGTTTGACGAGTTCATCGACGAACTCCTCCTGTTCACGAAGCCGGCTTCGTCCCTCCAGCGTTTTCCCCAGATGCCAGTCTCCCGTATGCAAGATACGCATCGTCCGCTCCACCTCTTTCCACTACATCTTCTATCATTCCATCTCTCGTCCGTCGCTCATTGAACAAGAGGTATTCAAAACGCAAAAACTCTCTAAACCTTTTATAATTTAACCGCATGGCCGCCATCGAAAAAATAAAGCCACATGTGGTCGACTTGGCGACCCAATATATCTTCAATTGCCCGTTTATACAGCCGTAGCTGGAAACGATAGTTTTCAACCAGAGGTTCCACTCCTCCGCGATGTTCAAGCACTTGATCCGTCTTGTAATCTAGCAGAACAAGTTCACCATCAACCTCATAGAGACAGTCAATAATCCCCCTGACGAGCACTGTTTCATCCTGCAGCACAGCCTGTACTCTATCGTTTTCACTGTGTATCTCCTGCTCCTCGTTTGGCCGTAACCCACGAATCCATTCCTCAGGAGATTGATTTGCCGGGAGACCATACGTGAACGGGATTTCCCTTCGAATCCACGCCGCACGCAACATCTCCATTCCTGGTTGTGTATCAAAAAAAGCAATCAATTCACTTCGTTCAATCGCCTCTGCTTGATAAGGAAGCAATATTTGAATCGCCAGCAGGCGCGAAATCGTCTCATCAACAATCGCTTCATCCACAACAGATCCGTCTACAGGGAGATGCTGCATGAGCGTGTGGTACACCGTTCCCCGTTCTGTTCCTGTCAGTTGCCGCTCTCCCATGAATTTGGGACGACGCAAGTATAGTTTGAACGAAGCTTGTGTCGCTGGACTCGTCTTACCATCATTGCTTCCATTCCACTTACTATCACTGCCTCCAGTCCAAGCTTGCTCCTGCAGTTCTTCCATAACGGGGTATGAAGTATCCTCCTGCGTCGATAACAGACTCTTGATTTCGGTTACCGAAGTGCTCGCCGCCACTTGTGAAGCTGATTCATATGGATACGTCCAGGAAAGCCGCTTATCTATCTCATGTACAAGCGCATGTTGAGCATTAACATCCAGAACCTCTTCACTGTCCGCTTTTAGATCCACTAGTTCATCCGTCTTCTGATCTGCCGTTACCGATTCAATCTCTGAAACCGGATTGGCTTGTACGCCCTCTGTATGATCGATCACTTCTGTCGATGGGTTTAATCTGACGGGTTTCGCCGCATGCAGAGCATCCAATCGTTCTCTCCGCAATTCAGTTAATTCATCTTCTTCACGCTCCAGAAGGTCGGCGTGTTGCTGGAGAGATACCCTATCCGCAGCAACCACGGATATGCTCCAGCGTGATTCATCACTCGCAAGGCAAGCCGCATAAGAATCACGATCACCTGCAAGCTCACGCAACACCGCGGCGTCCCGGTGTCTGATCAGCGCTGGCCCGATCCAATCCAGATAATTTCGTCCCGCAGCAAGCAGATAATCGGGTAGCGCAAGCTCTGGACTGTCTTTAACCTGTGACCAGGTTTGTGCCTTTTTGGCAGCGTCCTTCACGGTGCCTACCAGCACCATCTTTTCTTTTGGACGGGTTAAAGCCACATACAGCACTCGCATTTCTTCCGCCAGCAGTTCAAACTGAGCACGGCGACGAATAGCCAGATTGGCTAATGTAGGATAGGCCACCCTGTTGTCACGATCCACAAACCTCGGCCCAAAGCCAAGTTCCTTGTGCATCAGAAACGGTGCATGCAGATCTTGTTGATTAAACATTTTGGAGATACCGCCAACAAACACAATCGGGAACTCCAACCCTTTGCTTCGATGGATCGTCATAATTCGAACCGCATTATCCTGTTCCCCTGAACCGCTGGCTACGGTGCCTAAGTCTCCGCCATTTTCCCTTAGTCGTGAGACATATGTCAGGAACCGGAACAGCCCGCGGTTTGCAGTTGCTTCCTCATACTGACGCGCCCGATCATACAGAGCCTTCAGATTACTTTGGCGCTGCTGACCACCAGGAAGCCCGCCAACCCAGTCCAAATATCCGGTTTCCCGATAAATACGCCAGATTAGCTCACTTAAACTGCCTTGTCTTGCCTCGAGTCTCCACTGTTCCAACTGATGCATGAAATGAATGAGTTTCTGTTGCAACTGCGAGTGCTCGAGTTTTTTTCCTTCTTTTCCATCCGTAAAGCCTGCCTCTTGTTCACTCGCTTCCGTGTGCAGATCAACTCCCGAATCAACATTCATCTCCGCAGTAACGGCTGATTGGCGCTGAGCCTGTTCGATTTCTGACCAGCCTTCTGGCCACTGCATCTGAACCAAATCGTCAACATACGAATCCCTTCCCGGCTCAGAACGTTGACCAGTCACATCGTGGGTATTTCTCCACTCTCCTGTAGCCGAAACAACGGCATCATAGAAAGACTGTCTTTTATCCCCCAGACGAATCTGAGCAAGCTCTTCTTCATCTAACCCAACCATGGGAGAACGAAGTACGGAGGCCAGAGGAATATCCTGTCTTGGATTGTCCACAAGCTGCAACAGAGATAACATCACTTCCACTTCCGTAGCTTGAAAATATCCCTTGCTCTGCTCTCCACCTGCAGGGATGCCCTGCTGTCTGAATTCCTCAATCATCAGCGGTGCCCACATCAGCGTGGAACGCAACAAAATAACAATGTCTCCATAACGTGCCGGACGCATCGTTTGCAAAGCCTTGTCATACACACTCAACGCAGGCTTGTCTGTCTCTCCGACCATCTCTCGAATACGCCCGGCGATGGCGCGCGCTTCCAATTGAGCCGTTTCGAGTTCGGCACTCTCCAGTTCTGCAACTGCGGTTGCATCCACACCGTCTTCCGTACCTTCCGAACCATCGATTCCGCTGCCTTGGCGATCAATTAACACAAGCTCAGGTGTGTAGGCCTCACTTCCAAGTGTATCTGTTGGAAAGGAAGCCCCGTAAGCCAGCTGAGCCCGTTCATCATAAGCGATCTCAGCGACCCCTTCATTCATCAACTGTCTGAATATGACGTTGACGGAATGCACCACCTCAGCACGACTACGGAAATTGCGGGCAAGGTCGATTCGTTTCCCCGTTCCCGTTGCTATACCCGTTCTTGTACCACTCTCTTCGTTATCACCTGTATCCACATGAACACTCGGAGTGTAGTTACGATATTTGTTCATGAACAGACCCGGTTCAGCCAAGCGGAAACGGTATATGCTCTGTTTAACATCACCAACCATAAATCGATTACCTGGATTTTCTCTGGAGATTAGCCTAACGATATCCTCCTGAACCGTGTTGGTATCCTGGTATTCGTCGAGCAACACTTCATCAAAACGTGCACGATATTCCATCGCTGCATCTGACGGCATTGAATGTTCAGGGGTCGAATCCTCATGGCGCAAAATGTGCAGACAATAGTGCTCCAGATCGTTAAAATCCACTTGTCCGCGTTCCTGCTTCGCCTGAAGATACCGTTCGCCAAAGGCGCTAACCAGACGGGAAAGCTCCTGCATCAGCGGCGCAGCTTGTTCCAACTCCTGCCAAAAGGAGAATGCACTCCTGCCAAAAAGTGAACCTTTCAGATCGGCAACAGCCTTTTTGGCCGTTTCCCGCAACTCCTTCACCTGTTCCTGCAGCCCAGCATCGGTCTGATCTTTTTTACAAGGCTTCAATTTGCCAAATGCAGCTGGCTGGAACACCTCAGGCAACCTATCCCAAGGCATGACCTCAACAGCGGATAAAAGCTCTTCAACCATCGCCAAATCCTCTTTGAGTGTCTCCGCATAAGGTGCAGGACCCTCCGGTTGCAACGAAATCTGAACCCCTTGCCGCAACAAACCCGCCGCCCCGCTCAAAGCGAGAGCCGCATCCCGTAAAATGCTCTGTACCCATGCCGATTGCCCCAGTGCCTCTACACTTTCCACCTGAAAAGCTTCAGCCATCTCCATCAGCCAGTGATCTGGCCAGGAATGGCTTCGCGAGAAATCGTATAAACGCTGCACTAGCCGGTGCATCGCATCATCATTTCGCTCTCCACTGAACCAGTCCACCAGTTCGCGGAATGTACTGCCCTCGTCTTCTTCGCCATACTTTTCTTCAAACAATTCCTCCAGCAATTCCTGACGAAGCATCTCAGCCTCATTTTCATTCAGAATTCGAAAAGCCGGATTTAGCGGAATCTGCTGATAATACCTGCGAATGACTTCCATACAAAAGGAATGTAGCGTTGTAATGGATGCTCGTCCAAGCAACGACAACTGCCTGCGCAAATGCTCCTCCTCCGGTTGCTCCTCAAGCGCACGCTCCAGCGCTTCGCGAATACGCTGTTTCATCTCGGCCGCCGCCGCCTTCGTGAACGTGGCTACCAGCAAGCGGTCCACGCTGAATCCTTGGGAAGGGTCTGCGATTTTGCGAATAATCCGCTCCACCAGAACAGCCGTTTTTCCCGATCCTGCAGCCGCGGCGACCAGAATATCTTCTCCATGTTCAGCAATGGCGCTCCACTGATCATCACTCCAGAAGCTGCCTTCCGGTTTAGGCATATGCATCATAACGTTTCCCCTTCCTTGCTGTGAGACAACATGTCCCAAACTTGCTGTTTGCCCGGTTTGGACAGCAGTTTATAGTCGTTCCCCTCAATATTTTCATCAAACTGACAGAGTGATTTGTATGAACAGAACGTACAGGCGATCTCCTGCTGTATCCGATAGGGTTCAATGGCTGTATCTCCATCTGTAATACGAGTTCCAATCTCACGAATATTGCCGCGAACAGCAGTAAGCAGCGTATCCCATTGTTCTGGCGTCGCGACAGCAGCACTGCTATAAAAGCTGCCATCTGCTTTTAATGCCACCGGAATAATGGCGGAATGTCCTTTATCAAGGGTATTATCCATTTGAGCAACAGCATCACGGTCAGCGAGCAGCAAACCCTTCATTTTAAAACGTTTCAGAAGTTCTTGTTCTGCCTGTTCCGATGTCATGCCGTTTGCGGATTGCAATAGTGGATTATGCACATGGAAATAGAGGGTTCCTCCTGGCATCGCCGTTTCCCCTAACCACTCTTCAGCAGCGCTAAGCAACACCTCCAGATAGGTGAGCATTTGCAACGATAGCCCGTAGTAAACTTCATGAAGCTTGAGATCGGTCTGACTTGATTTGTAGTCAATTACTCTTAACAACAGACCGTTCTCTCCTTCAGCGACATCCACGCGGTCGATCCGGCCGACAATCTCCAGTACACACCCATTCTCCAGTTCAAAACGCAACGGCGGCAAAGGTTTCCCTGGACCAAAATCCAGCTCCAATCCAATCGGTTCAAAACTACCGCGTCTGGACTGTTCGCCCAAAATAACGGATGCCCGGCTGACGATATCTTTTAATTTGCGGAAGATGTATCCATAACGCTTTGTGCTAAGCAAAATTTCTCCTTGGAGTTGCGGAGCGATCTGCTCCACCGTCTGCTCGGCTTCCTGGCGACATTGTTCGGGTGTCAGACTGCCCCAGCTCCGATTTTCCTCACGCAGGCGCATCGCCAGTTGACTCAGTGCAGCATGGAATAGTTGCCCGATATCCGGAGCTTGGAGGCGATATAATTGCCGATCCTTCAGCTTCAGTCCATGTGATGCAAAATGAGAGAATGGACAGGCTACAAACCGCTCCATCCGTGAAACACTCGTTCTCACCTCCGTACCGTACAGCCTGCGGCTGGTCGAAGTATCCAGTCGCCGCGCACGGTTACGATAAAAGACAGAACCCAGCAACCGCTCCAGCTGAGGACGACTCGCTTCCCGGTTCACATGCCAATTGTAGACGGCCCACCATATTTCAGGAATGTCTTCTCCTCTACGCCATCTGCGCAATTGTCCAATCAGCATGGAGAGGCTTTGTTCTGGATGAATCGCGTAAGAGAGGTGCACGGATTCCAGATCCGAGACGGGCGGCTGAGCAAGCAAAGGTTGCTCTTGCAATCCAAACATTTTGCGTACATGGCGCACAATCTCGGAAGGGAGTATTGACTTACCCTCATCATCTGCGACAGGATAGCTGAGCCATAACTGCTTGCTGGCAGCGGTCAGAGCGGTATAGATGAGAAAACGTTCATCCAGCATGAGTCTCGTTGCACCAGGTCCCAGCCCCATGCCTCTCTCTGTCAGCAACAATCTTTCCTGCTCCGTCAGTACTCCGTTGTCCTGAGGGATCGCTGGCAACTCCCCATCAACCGCCCCAAGAATAAATACATATTTCATATCACGCAGACGAGTACGATCCATCGAACCAAACAGCACCTGGTCAAGGGCCGGGGGAACAAGTCCCAGCTTGAGCTCAGTCAGTCCTGTCTCCATCATGCCCGCAAACAAAGTGATGTCCAGGCGTTCATTGCCCATCATATCGACCATCTGGTCAAGAAGATCCAACACGGCCCCCCACATTTGACGATGCTCTCTAGAACGCTCCGGGTCTCCCTGTGTCTTGGCCTCTGCAGACATCTGATCCAGCTTATGCGCAATGTCTGCATCCTCTAACAGTCTGAATAATGCCTCGCACTGAGCGGCAGCCGTTTTTGCTTTTTTCATTCGTTTCTCAAACGTGCCGAGTGCCGACGTAATCAAGGTTCTGCAGCTTTCCATCAGCGATAACACCGCATCTCGTCCTCGGCTTCGTTCTTCCTGTGCATTATCCTCCAGTGAGAGACTCGGCACATATTTCCACGGCTTTCCATCGTTCCACCGATATCCATGAATACCGCAAGCAAGCACATAGTTCTCCAGCTGATCCATATCCTCACGCGTGATGGAACCATCGAGCGGAAGCAACAGATCCGTCTTGACACAGCGAAAAACATCCTCATAACGCCAGTTACGGCGGACGATATCTAATGCAGCACGAATAAATTCGGATAATGGATGATGTAACTCACTTCGTCTTCGGTCCAGAAAGACCGGAACATCATAATCCCTGAATAACGGTTCCGCAATATCAGCATAGGTCTCCAATCCGCGAACCAATACCGCCATATCACGATATCTTGCTCCTTCTTCTTGGGTTAGGCGACGCATCTCCCGTAGTGCACCCTCCAGCTCTGCCCGGCGATTCTCCGCAGCCATCAAGCGTATACCTGAATCCTCACCCTGACTTCTCCAGCGAATACGCCGATCAAAACCGGCCTCCAGATGGGCAAGTCCCGGCCGCTCCTTGAATCTCGGCAAGACTTCATCATGAAGAACAGTTGTCTCGGCAGACACATCCAAATGTTCAGCCATTCCTTTGAGACGCACGTAAGCACTTGCCGTTGGATAAAATAATTCAAGTTCCCCAGGGAGCACACCTTGTTCGTACCTGCGATCAAGCGTCAGGGAAATCGTTACAGACGAAGCTTGTAACATGAGCTGTCCTATTACACTCATCTCCTGCGGGGTGAATCCATGAAATCCGTCAATCCAGACCTCGGCTCCCTGCAACCATGTACTTTCTGGCAAACGACCTGTCAGTTCATTCAGTGTATCTTCATCATCTATATATAAATCCGCCAATTCCTTCTCATAATCATGGTAGATCAGATTCAAATCATGGAGCTTATCTTCCAAAATAGGTGAAGCCGATGCGATGCTCCATGTTGCAAGCCCTTCTTCGAGCGCCGAAGCATGAACTTCATAACGTTTAAACTCACTATATAAATTAGTCAATTCCCCGATAAAGCCAAGCTGGCTTCCCGAAGCAGCAAACAGTCTCAGTTCTTCTTTCCTACGCTGGATGACTTTATATAAAAGCATCTTTTTGCCCTCGGCTCCGATCGGAACGCGAGCAGAACCGCCAGCCTCCTGCATAACGCGATAAGCCAGACGACGAAATCCAAGAACTTCGGCACGCATCGTACCTTTGATATCTCCCGAAGATACCAGCGCCTGCTCTGTCCGGAACGAGCTTTGTTCGGGAACGAGTAAAATCAACGGTTTTCCTCGGGGCTCCTGCCTAAGCAGAGATGTGATTTCTCGGGTAATCAGTGTGCTCTTACCACTGCCTGCCCGGCCAATAACAAAGCGTACGGACATGTGTCATCCTCCAAACTGCACGTACAAGATTTTAATTTCCAGTATACCATACCTTCTCCGGTTCGGAACATACGTTTGCCATGATCCACCTAATAAGAACACAATATGGCTATTAAAAAAAGCCGCCGCCTGTTCAATACAGCCAGCAGCTCCCTATGGATTGACGTTTATTACCAAACTCGGTCACAGATACGCCTAGTAGTTGTTTTCAAGTTTACAATTTCGTTAAATGAATTCATGCTCTACAGCCTTCTGCAAGGCCACGAAAAAATCCCGGTTTCTCTGGCTATATCCAGGCTTATTCAAAATCTCAAATGTACGTTCGATCCCCTTTTGCACTAATGCCTGATCATTGGTTAGCAATCCGTAGCTTAAAATCGTTACACAGCAGTTAAAAAGATCACCCGTAGGCCAGTGATGCGGTCGTTTGGTCAAATATTCATCAACAGCAACAGCTTGATCTATGCGCGGCAGCAAATACTTGCTTTCAGCTTCCTTGAACCTGTCTGCTGTTTGCTGAACAGCTTCTTGTATATTTTCAGAGGAAACAAGAACAGAATGTTTTTGCTGTGTATACCTTTCAACACTATTGCCGAAGCCGACTGGAGCATTTGAGATCAACGTTATTTGATGCTTTTCAAGAAAAGTACGTAAACATTCAGTGGCAGCTTCATAACGGCAGGCCATGACTGTAAACACAGCATACGGAGGTTTTGAATGAGTCAGATGACTATGTAAGCTCCAAACAATACCCGGCTTGACATTTTTCTTGAACGCATAGTCCGTCGGGCTAGAATCAGGCTCTCTATATTCCACATACCCCTCTGGTGCAATGAATTTCCCTAATTCAGTATAAAACTGTTTTCGAATTCCCTCTTTTAGATTACGCATGTCAATGTACGCCTGCCACGTCTAACATTACGCGTTTCAAATAACATACCCGTAACCATAGCGAGCAGACCTCCTCCTTTTTTCAAACTAAATCCTGCGGTTGCCAACCTAGATATAAATGAGTCGGGATGAAGACTGAACACTGTATCCTTTTCAATCAATAATATAAGCTGTTCGCCAAGAGCAAGCTCTTCCTCATAAATAAAATACCCTATAAGATGGACTTTTTAAAGTGTCTATCTCACAGGGTACATGTGTCATTCTATAAATAGAGTATTCTTAATTTTTTTTGCTTCTCACTTCAAAAATAGCGAATTTTAGGTAATGACCTTCATCTACGCCCAAAATTTGCGGGTGATCTTTACCGGCTGCTTTCCAGTCGATTAAACGTAATACCTTACCTGCATCTTCAGCTGCATCCGCAATCGTTTCCAGGAAGAGGTCAGGACGCATGTGGTAGGAACAGCTTGCGGTTACCAAATATCCACCCTCATTGACCAGTTTCATGCCCTGCAAGTTGATATCCTTGTAGCCGCGGCATGCCCCTTTGACAGCTGATTTTGTTTTGGCAAAGGCAGGTGGATCCAGGATAACGACATCAAACGTTTTTCCAGCACTGGACAACGCTTTGGAAGTATCTACCTTTTGCTCAGATGCTCGTGCTCGCGCATTGCGCTCATCAAGTCCTTTGACTTGCTCACGCAGATATTGAAAGGCGTCGGCTACCACGAATTCGACCCGATCTGTGAATCCATTTAGCTCCACATTCGTTCGCGCACTCTCGATCGCATGCTCGGAAATATCGAGGCAGGTTACTTTTTTCGCTCCATATTTGCACGCATTCAGCGTAAAGCTGCCGGTATGAGAGAAACATTCAAGCACAGTGGCACCGTCCCAATACGGAAAAGTAACCACTTTGCCACCCTTGTTCACAGGCAACAGCTGTTCTGTTCCTTCATGCTCGACCTGTTGCACGGTGATGCCGCTTTTGTACCCCCAGCCTTTCATCAATGGTTCAATGGCAGCCCGGTTTTCACGCTGGTCGAAGAAGTAACCTGTTTTCTGTCCTTCCACGATATCCACCTTGATAAGTAGCCCATTTTCAGTCACAGTCACATGACGCGGGCATTCCCCATAGAGTGGTCCTTTGATCTGCTCCAGGCCTTCGAGTTCACGGATCGATACATCACTGCGCTCAAAGATACCTTCCGGCTGCATCACTTCAATAAGAGCCTGCACAATGGCTTCACGACAACGATCCATACCCAGTGTAAGAATCTGCACAACTAAAATGCTACCAAAACGATCAACGATCAATCCAGGTAGGAAATCAGCTTCACCATAAACAAGACGGTAGGCTTCGCCATCCTGAATGAAGCGTTCCCGGTGACGCAGACAATCATGGAAACGAGCCGCAAAAAAGGCGGTATCCATCTGTTCAAACTCCAAAGGCTGGTACGAGACTACACGAACGGTAATCTGGGAAGCCGGATTGTAATACCCTGTCGCCAAGTAGCGACCTTGATGATTCAGTACATTGACGATATCGCCCGGTTCCGGGTTGCCGTCTACGGATGCAATTTCATTATTAAAAATCCAGGGATGCGCATGTTCCAGCCGCTTTTTGCGGCTTCGTTCCAGTGTTACGGATGGCAAGATTGATCCACTTCCTTTAGTTTAATAGTCGAAAAGATAGGTTTTAGCAGACCGCTCCGGGGGCGAATTGATCCTATGATCGCTGTTGTCCTCGGATTTTTTGGATTCCCTTTCTTCAAAGGGAAAATCCGATGTCAAGCCTATGCTTCCGATGTAGCTTTCTTTCAGAAAGCTCTCAGGCGAGCGCTTCGCTTCTTCGAATTCAATTTCGTCCCCTCCGCTACGTTTGCCGAATCACCGTATCTTTTGTATGGGGGATGGCAGTTTCAATTCCTCTTGTGCTTGTCATGCTTGTCTCTGCTTCCTCATAGGATAAGTGATAAGGAATGGGACGGGAGGAATGATTCGGAATGTTCAGAGAAGTAATTCTGCCTCTGTTATATGGACTTATAATCTTTTTTGGCGGTATGAAGCTGATGGAGACAGCGCTACAGCGCATGGCGGGACCGATGCTGGCAGGCTGGTTAAACCGAGCCACTTCTGCCCCATGGAAGGGCATGGCATTCAGTGCAGGCGCGACCGCTCTACTACAGAGCAGCACCGCGGTAACGGTACTCACCATAGGACTAGCTAATGCGCGCTTAATTACCTACGGACGCACACTCGGCATTATCTTGGGAACCAATATTGGAACTTGCTTAACGACAGAGCTTGTCGGTCTGCAGATCGGACGTGCCTCACTGCCGTTGTTGCTTATATCTCTAACAGGCTGGGCTGTTTTTGTTGTCCTAGGTGAACGCAACCAGATTGCTCCTGAACGCACTCGCCGTACTTTAGCGACGATCCAATGCAGCTTTCTTGCAGCAGCAGGTTTTGCTCTCGTCATGACGGGCATTCAAGTCATGCAATCCATCGCCGTTCCACTTCGGAGCATGGGTGTATTCCAATGGTTTCTGGAGCGTTCGACCGATAGCCTATGGTGGGGTTTTCTTGCCGGTGCGTGCCTGACTGCGCTGATTCACAGCAGTGCCGCCGTTATCAGCATGGCGATTACACTAGCAGCGACAGGCGTACTGCCTGTAGAGATCGGCATCGCCATTGTGATCGGGTCTAACGTAGGGACCTGTATCACCGCTGTTATTGCAGCCGCGGGCGGAGCTTCCGCAGGCAAATTTGTAGCAGCCTCCCATGTTGTACTCAACATTGCGGGAGCACTGCTGTTTATGCCGCTGATTGGCCAGCTGCATGCAGCGTCAGCCTGGCTGTCGGCGGACCACGGGGCACAGATTGCGCATGCCCAGACCCTTTTTAACATCATCAGTTCATTGCTGGCTTTACCGTTCTGTTACTTGCCCATCTGGCACAAAAAAACACCTGTGCTTGCCCCGTCGGCAAAGAAACCTGTCGCTTAATAAGTCCTCACGATATCCGCATTATTGGCGACAGAATGTGTAGGTCAGTAGACCATCATTCAAACGTAATGTCGTGCTGTTTTATACGTTAATGCCCAGTTTGTTCAGGCCAATGCGCAAAATGTCATCGTTATTATCGTATCCATCCTGCCGCTGTTTGGACCATGCCTCTTCCGGAGCATACCAATCCACACCTTTAATCTCTTCGATCTGGGGCTGCAAGTCACCACTTTCTGCTGCCACGAGGTAATAGTGCACTTCTTTGTCCACTGGACCAAACTCAGCATGCTGGTACGTATAGGCAATGATATTAATAGGCTCCACAATGCGGCCCACCATACCCGTTTCTTCCAAAATTTCTCGGAGCGCCGTCTGTTCGATCGTTTCTCCATCTTCCATTTTGCCCTTGGCAAGTGTCGTTTTACCATAACGGTCTACGATGAGCTGGATTTGAATCTGGCCATCCTCAGCTGTTCTGTATACAACGCCGCCTGCTGAAATTTCTTTTTTGTTCATCATGTTTTCCCCCATCTGACTTCAATTTCTTTTCTTGGCAAAGAAGGACCTCATCTCCTCGGGTATTTTCCCCAAGGAAATGAAATCCTTGTACATAGCGCCTGAATTACATCGCGGCGGGTTTCACATTCTCTTCCAGTACACGAACCAGCGTACCTTGGCTTTCATTGGCACCGGCTTCAGTCAACTTCACGCGGCAAACCTTGCCTACCATATCCGGCGTTCCATCGAACACCAGTTGAATGTAGTTGTCACTGTATCCGTGCAACTTGCCACTGCCTTCGCGGCCTTTTGCTTCACCTTCAGGAATAACCTCGAGCACTTGCCCAACGAATTTCTCAGCATACTCCAGTTGCATCTGCTCAGACAGTTCAATCAGCTCATGCACACGTGCATTTTTGATTTCGTCATCCACTTGGTCCTCCATGCGTGCTGCCGGAGTACCTGTACGTTTAGAGTATGGGAATACATGCATTTCCGAGAAACCGATTTTACGCATCAACTCGTAACCGTTACGATACATCTCATCTGTTTCGCCAGGGAAACCAACGATAACATCGGTCGTGATCGCAACATCCGGCATAGCCTCACGTATACGCAACATTTTGTTATAGAATTCTTCGGTTGTATATTTGCGGCGCATACGTTTCAGAACAGTGTCATCTCCTGCTTGCAACGGAATGTGGAAATGACGGACCAATTTATCCGAACGTTTAATAACATCCAGCATCCGGTCATCAATCTGGCTTGCTTCAATCGAACTGATCCGGATACGTTCCAGACCTTCCACTTTGTCTAGATCCCACAGCAAGTCGGTCAGATCATAGTTATCCATGTCATCTCCGTATCCGCCTGTATGAATACCTGTCAGGACAATCTCTTTGTAACCCGCTTGTACGAGCTGATGTGCCTGCTGAACAATGCTGTTTGCCTCACGGCTACGCGAAAGACCACGGGACCACGGAATGATGCAGAAGGTACAGAAGTTGTTGCAACCATCCTGAATTTTGAGGAACGCACGCGTACGGTCCGCGAAATCCGGTACATCCATTTCTTCAAATACACGTGTTTTCATAATGTTACGGACCGCATTGACGGGCTGACGGGATTCCTGAATTTCATTTACATATGGCAAAATTTTATCCCGATCCTGGGTTCCGATGACCAGGTCCACGCCAGGGATATCCAGAATCTCGGCAGGAGATGTCTGTGCATAACATCCGGTTACCGCTACAATCGCATCCGGATTGCGACGGATGGCACGGCGGATAATTTGACGACTCTTTTTATCACCTGTATTCGTTACGGTACACGTATTAATCAAATAGACATCGGCTGTCTGTTCGTCGAAGTCTACCTGTTCGTAGCCCTCGTTTTTGAACAATTGCCAAATCGCCTCTGTATCATAAAAGTTAACTTTGCAGCCCAAGGTGTAAAACGCCACGGATGGCATAATTACATTCCCCCCATTTCTCCAGATTCATATAAAACACAAGTTAGTGCAGCCATACCAGCCGTCTCGGCTCGCAAAATGCGTTTGCCCAGTCCAACAGATATCGCACCTGCCTCATCGGCCTGAGCCGTTTCCTTCTCGGAAAACCCACCCTCAGGGCCAACAACAACCAGCACGTTTGCTCCTGTGTCAGAAGCAAGCTGCTCCACGAACGGCTTCAGAACATCTCTAAGCTGTTTGCCGTCCTCTTTTTCATAACAATAACATACAAGATCGTAGTCCCCAAAAGAAGATAACAGCCCTTTCCAGGAAAGCGGCTGCTCAACAGTTGGAATGCGGTTACGATGGCTCTGTTCAGCAGCTTCCTTGGCGATTTTCCGCCAACGCTCCAGACGTTTGCCTTCTTTCTTAGCGTCGTATTGCACAATCGTGCGTTCGGATAGAAAAGGCACAAAGGATACGGCGCCGATCTCCGTACATCTCTGAATGACCGTCTCCATCTTGTCCCCTTTGGGCAAGCTTTGTGCTACCGTTACATTCAACCTTGCTTCGCGATCCATAACCAGCGGTTCCAGGATAGTCGCTTTTACTTCCCCTGCCTCAATACTATCGATGGCGACCAAGGCTTCTCTGGAGCTCCCGTCGCTGACAATCAGCTTGTCTCCGGGTTTGCCACGCATGACTTTGCCGATATGACGGGCATCGTCGCCAGTTATCACCACTGCATGTCCACTGAACTGCTCTGCAGATACAAAATATCGCTGCATATGTTGTCCACCCATTCTTTCCTGTTATGACTGGAATTCTTCCTGCTGGAAGCAGGCAAGAATCCAGTCGCCACAGATGATCATACAACTTTTATGTGCTTATGACCAGCACTACGGTTCGATTACTGACCATTTAAGAGCTTATATTAAAGATATAATTCAATAACGAGACCAACTAAATCCCGGTACATGTCATTAGCAAACAAATATAGGGGTTGAATTGTGACTGCCTGTAATGGCGGAATAATTAAGATCAATAGAAAGACAATGATGGACCATTGTTCCACACCTTGCAGCTTGCGGCTGATTGAAGGCGGCAACACATCTTCAAGAATACGATAACCGTCCAGTGGTGGTAACGGGATGAGATTAAACATAAACAGGAAAAAGTTCGTAACACTGAACATCGGCAAAAATGTCATCACAGCTGTGACTACCCGCTCATTTTCAATGTTCCCCAGCACACCTGATCCAAACAATATTCCATAAATTACTGCCCCGATAATAGCCAGTAACAGATTGCTGAGTGGACCTACTACAGAAACAATCGTTCCCATGAGTCTCGGTTTGTCAAAGTTCGCACGGTTTACAGGTACAGGGCGTGCCCATCCAAAACCTGCAATCACAAGCAAAAGCACCCCAAGCAGGTCAAAGTGCGCCACCGGATTCAAGGTGACCCTTCCAAGCAACTTGGCTGTTGGATCACCGAATTTATTAGCAAAATACGCATGCGAAAATTCATGAATCGTAAATGCAATCAAAATGGTCACCAGGAAAAACGGCAATTGATCCAGCGGAAGGCGGAAAATCCGATCTAAGAAGTCCATAGACTACCTCTTTCTGGCTTCAAAGGCTAGCCAGTCCTCTTCACGCTCGATCGCACGAACTTCAAATCCTGATGCCACCAGTGCATCATGTACAACCTGCTCCTTGTTCTTCCAAATGCCCGAAACGATATAGATCCCACCAGACTCCAGTGCATTATACACATCATCAACGAATAGCAAAATAATTTCAGCCAAGATGTTGGCTACAATAATTTTGACTGGCAGCTTGACACCTAGAGCGGGGTCTTGACTTCCAAGCACAGACAATAGATCACTTTCTTTGACCGTGATCTGCTGCTGCATCTTGTTCAGCTCCACGTTTTCCATCGCACTTGTTACCGCAACCGGATCAAGATCAAGTGCCAGCACATGCTTAGCACCTAGATGTACCGCGCCGATGGCCAAGATACCGGAACCTGTACCCACATCAATTATTTCCTCGCCACCCTGAATGACCTTTTCCAGTGTACGTAAACAGAGCGTTGTCGTTGGATGCGTCCCGGTACCAAAAGCCATTCCTGGATCAAGTTCAATAATTTTTTCATCTGGGCTCTCCGGTGTATATTCCTCCCACGTTGGCTTGATCGTCAGACGCTCGGATATGCGCACCGGTTTGAAGTATTGTTTCCAAGCCGTTGCCCAGTCATTTTCATCCACCGTACGTGTTTCGTAACGAATCTCTCCGACATTAATTCCAAAGTCGGGCAATTCTTCAATTCTCGGATTTACTTCTGCCTGCAAGGCAGTCATGTCTGTACCTTCGGAGAAATAACCTTTGATGACCGCAAAACCTTCGGGAATATCATTCAAAGGAACGTCATATAACTCGCCATACGTCGTATCCCGTTTTTTATTTAAAGTACCGGACTCTTCAATCGACACCCCTCCAGCACCCGCTTCATGCAAAAAATTCGAAATCATCTCCACAGCTTCTTCTGTGGTATGTATTGTTAGTTCATGCCATAACATACGTGGTTTTGCCTCCTCATTATTCAAACATCCCAACTATTGTACTACACTTGCAAGCCGAAGCACAAAGCATACTCGTAAAAGAAAACAAAACAGGATATCCGCAGTGAAACCGCTCGAATATCCTGTCCCATTTTTCGGTGCTGTCGATCTTTCTCATGAACACAACTAATAAAAACGTCCGCCGTTCTGTGTGATCATCTCTGCCGCTTGCGGTAAAGAATCGTGAGAAACAGATACCGTCAGCAAAATGCCCTGCTTCACACTTCGCGTTGCATCTTCTGGTGTATGTTCATACACCTGTCCTCCCGATAACATCTCGGTCTCATCACTGATTAGAGCGAGTACATTTAGCTCGCCGCTGAAGCCGCCAACAACCGCTGTTGGTGAATGCTCTTCTTCCTTAATATCAGTTGAGCCACCTGTTCCTTCATGCTCACGCAGACTCTCGATACGTAACTGGTTCGGATGCAGCAACTCCAGAGCTCTGCGAGCAGATTCAGCTTCAGACCAACTCGTGAATACAGCCTCTAGTGTGACCGCAGAGCGATCTTCAGTCATTGATTTCCCTTCCTTGACGACGATCCGCTGCCTCACTGCGGCGCAAAGCTTCAATATCCTCGTGATCGGCCAATTCTGCGCTGAACTCCACATCCTCATTTTTCGCAGACTGCAGACGCTTCATCTTTTCCGTTTTTGTTAAAATTTCACCTGGTCGTTGTCGATTAGCCATGTTGTTCTTCCTCCCTTAGTATTTACACATACACTCCGATGACAGAATAACCTTCCAATCGCTGTTATCCCCAGATTTTTTTGATTCCCTTTTTCAAGGGTAAAATCCGGTGATAAAGGCGAACGCTCCGCTTTTTCAGGTTTTTTCTGTCCTCTCCGTTGCTGTGTAAATGATCTTATTGCTCAAATCAGATCATTCCACCGGCTTGTTCAATAATCGACATTGCTCGGTGATGCACCTCTTCATCTACAACGACAGTTAATAGGATGTCCCTGCCTGTAGGGCCGCCTTGTCCGCCATCGCTCATTCCGCTTGCAGCAGGGTCTGCCGCAGCCATAATGCCTGAGCTGCCACTCATTTGCATCGCATCAGGTATCCATGATGAGTAACTGCCGGAGATACCTGGTTTATAGGAGGCTCCGCTTGGCCCAATACCCGCATAACGGCTAAAACGATTAATAGACAAGTCTTCCACTCGCAGCGCCTCCAATTTTTTGACCGCTCCCTGTGCCTGCTCAGGGCTATGAAAATAGGCCAAAATATTTTTCTCCGTCATTCGCTTCACCTGCTTCCTGTAATTCTGTCAATCTGTATCCCGCCATGCTATCTTTCCGCAACCGAGTCCAGAATATACCGAATTTCTGACATGTGGGAACACTTGGGAACACTTGGGAACACTTCGAAGCAAACTAATTTACATACAAAAAGACACCATCGATCATCAAAGATCATCGATGGTGTCCTCATAACTACTTCATATATGAATCAGTCGCCGCGAAAGGCGCGTTTTACTCGATCAAAGAACGATTGCTCATGCTCATGAGTTTGTTCTCCATCCAGTGCAGCAATTTGACGAAGCAGATCTTTCTGTTCGTCATTCAGCTTACTTGGTGTAACCACAACAACCTTCACATGCTGATCTCCTTGTCCCATACCGCGCAGGCGTGGCACGCCTTTACCTTTGAGACGGAAATACGTTCCGGTTTGTGTACCCGCCGGAATTTTCAGCTTCACTTTTTCGGTCAGTGTCGGGATTTCAATCTCGTCTCCAAGCGCAGCTTGAGCAAACGTCAACGGAATTTCACAGTAGATGTCATCGCCTTCGCGCTCAAAGAAGTCATGAGACTTCACACGAATAACAATGTACAGGTCGCCTGCAGGACCACCGCGCAGACCGCCTTCACCCTCACCTGTCATACGTAACTGTGCACCGTCATCCACACCAGCTGGAATGCGAACATTGATTTTGCGCTGTTTGCGAACTTTGCCGCTACCGCTACACGTTGTACATTTTTCTTTGATAATCTGTCCAGTACCGCTACAGTTCGAACAAGCGCGGCGATTGACCATACGACCAAATGGTGTATTCTGAACGACTTCCTGTTGTCCACTACCCTTGCAGACCGTACATGTTTCCGGCTTCGTTCCTGGTTTGGCACCTGAACCGTGACAAGTGTCACAGCCTTCTGTACGCGGAATCGTAATATCCGTTTCCTTGCCAAATACAGCTTCCTTGAACTCAATGGTCATGGTGTATTGCAGATCGTTCCCCCGTTGCGGAGCATTCGGGTCACGGCGCCCGCCACCACCGCCAAAGAACATATCAAAGATGTCGCCAAATCCGCCGCCACCAAAGTCTCCACCGCCAAAACCACCTTGGTTCGGATCGATGTGACCATACTGGTCGTACTGAGCACGCTTCTGGCTGTCACTTACGACATCATAAGCTTCTTTTACTTCTTTAAATTTGGCCTCTGCATCTGCTGCCTTGTTTACGTCAGGGTGATACTGACGGGCGAGCTTGCGGTAAGCCTTTTTGATTTCCTCGTCGCTTGCATTTTTGCTTAGTCCGAGTACCTCATAATAATCACGTTTTTCAGCCACTCTTCCACCCCCATAACATTCACCTTATCGCACATCGTGACAAAAGGAAAGTCAAAGCACGGGAGCCCCGGCTATGACTTTCCCTTTAATCCGAACGTCACCGATGTTTTAACTCGCAGGCTATCGCGAATTAATTATTTTTTATCTTCGTCTACAACTTCGTAATCAGCGTCTACAACGTTGTCACGTTTAGCAGAACCTTGTTGCTCTTCAGCACCTTGAGTCGCTTGTGCATCAGCTTGAGCTTGCTCATACAATTTAACAGACAACTGTTGAACAATCTCAGTCAGTTCTTCTGTAGCGGCTTTGATGTCTTCCAGATTGTCGGAAGCCAGTACGCCTTGCAATTTTTCTTTGGCAGCATTTGCTTTTTCTACTTCGCCTGCATCTGCCTTTTCACCAAGATCTTTAATTGTTTTGTCTACAGAGTAGATCAATTGGTCTGCACTGTTTTTCGCTTCTACAAGCTCTTTACGTTTTCTGTCTTCCTCAGCATGAAGTTCAGCATCTTTCATCATTTGCTCAACTTCAGCATCGCTCAGACCGCTGGAAGAAGTGATTGTAATTTTTTGTGTTTTGTTTGTACCTTTGTCTGTTGCAGACACGTTAACGATACCGTTAGCATCGATATCGAAGCTAACTTCGATTTGCGGTACACCGCGTGGTGCTGGAGGGATATCTCCCAACATGAAGCGACCAAGCGTTTTGTTGCCAGCTGCCATCTCGCGCTCACCTTGCAGGACGTGAATCTCAACGCTAGGTTGATTATCTGCATAAGTGGAGAACACTTGAGATTTGCTTGTAGGGATCGTCGTGTTACGCTCGATCATTTTCGTAAATACGCCACCTGCAGTTTCAATACCCAGGGACAGCGGAGTTACGTCCAGCAATACTACGTCTTTCACGTCACCTGTCAGTACGCCCGCTTGTACAGCTGCACCCAAGGCAACAACTTCGTCCGGGTTAACACCTTTGTGCGGCTCTTTACCTGTCAGTTTTTTGATCGCTTCCTGTACAGCAGGAATACGAGTGGAACCACCAACCAATACGATTTTATCGATATCGTTAGGTGTCATGCCCGCATCGCTCAATGCACGGCGAGTTGGTTCAAGCGTACGTTCAACCAGACCAGCAGAAAGCTCTTCGAATTTCGCACGGCTCAGGTTTAATTCCAAGTGCTGAGGAACGCCATCAGCAACCGTGATGAACGGCAGGGAAATCGTTGTAGTCAATACGCCGGAAAGCTCTTTTTTCGCTTTTTCCGCTGCATCTTTCAAACGTTGTACCGCTGCTTTATCTTTGCTCAGATCAATACCTTGATCTTTTTTGAATTCATTTACGAGATAGTCGATAATTACTTGGTCGAAGTCGTCACCGCCCAGTTGGTTGTCGCCACTAGTCGCTTTAACTTCGAAGAAACCATCGCCCAGTTCCAAGATGGATACGTCGAACGTACCGCCACCCAAGTCATACACGAGAATCGTTTGATCTTCGGATTTTTCCATACCGTAAGCCAAAGCTGCTGCTGTTGGCTCATTGACGATACGAAGTACTTCCAGACCTGCGATTTTACCTGCATCTTTCGTCGCTTGACGCTGACTGTCATTGAAATAAGCTGGAACGGTAATAACCGCTTGAGTTACCGTTTGGCCTAAGTATGCTTCAGCATCAGCTTTCAATTTTTGCAGGATGATTGCAGAGATCTCTTGTGGAGAATAATCTTTGCTATCGATCGTTTCTTTGTGGGATGTACCCATGTGACGCTTAATGGAAATGATCGTACGATCCGGGTTCGTGATCGCTTGACGTTTCGCTGTTTCACCAACGACACGCTCTCCATCTTTTTTGAAACCTACAACGGAAGGAGTAGTACGCGCACCCTCCGGGTTTGGAATAACTACAGCCTCGCCGCCTTCCATAACGGCTACGCATGAGTTGGTTGTTCCTAAGTCAATACCAATTACTTTGCTCATCCGAAAATTTCCTCCTCGACAATCTAAAATGAATAGGCACTTGTCAGCCTTATTGTGTTAGTCAGTTAACTACTCTATGTGTATAAAACCTGTATATTAAACTTCGCCATTTAGTACACTTAGATTAAGAACTAACCTTAACCATAGCCGGACGAAGCACTTTATCTTTCAGCATGTAGCCTTTTTGAACTTCTTCCACAACGATGCCTTCTTCATGCTCATCGCTCTCCACTTGCATAATCGCTTGGTGGAATTCAGGATTAAACGGTTGTCCAACGGTTTCCATTGGAGTCAGTCCTTCGTTCGTCAGCACGGTTTCCAATTGACGCAAGATCATTTGAAATCCTTTGGCAAAAGATTCAGTCTCCGTACCTTCCGGTACAGTAGCCATAGCGCGCTCGAAATTATCCATAACTGGAACCAGTTCGGTGACCAGCTTCATCGAAGCGTATTTGGCAAGCTCTTCTTTTTCCTTCTGGGTGCGACGACGGAAGTTATCAAAATCAGCTTGCGCACGTACAAAACGTTGCTGCGTTTCCTCAGCCTCTGCTTTCAAACGTGACAACTCATTTTGCTCCTGATCCGTTATCTCCTCAGCCTGTGCTTCTGCAGCTGCAGCCTCATTGACCGGTTCCTGCTCAGCGGCTGTTACTTCTTGCTCTTCTGTGAATGATTGCTCCTCTTTCAAGATGTTCACCTCCTTATAAGAATGAATCGATGAATCGTAATTCCCGTTGCTTATTTGAAGCGAGTCGTCAGCATCGTTGTAAGATCACGGGATAATGTATTTAGAATATGGATGACACGTGCATAATCCATGCGGGTTGGTCCCAGAATTCCAATGGAGCCAAGTGCTTCGCCGTCCAACGAATATGACGCTGTAATCAAGCTACAGTTCGCAAAGGCCTCATGATCATTCTCTGTGCCAATTCGCACCTGAATCCCAGACCCGCCGGGCACTGGCATCATCAATTTCATTAATGTTGGTGTCTCATCTAACAAGTCTAGAATGTCTTTAACCTTTTCTACATCTCTGAACTCAGGTTGTGTCAACATATTGGTAGCGCCGCTGAGGAATAGACGATTGTCATGCTCATTGTCAAACGCGCTATTAAGTACCTGCATAACTTCCTCATAACGTGTAATGTGACGCTCCATCTCTTGGCCCAGCTCGGTATAAAGACGTGACTTCAGCTTGTAGATTGGTACGCCTACCAATTTGCTGTTTAACAGACGAACCACATTCTCCATCTCAGCAACCGAAATCTCGGGTGGGATCTGAACTGTCTTGTTTTCCACCTGACCGGTGTTCGTCACAATAATAGCTACAGCTTCATTCTCATTCAGCGGGAGCAACTGGAAGTGACGCAGTGAGGTGTGGAACACCTCAGGTCCAAGCAGAATCGAAGTATAATTGGTCATATGAGACAAAATGTTGGAAGCATGCTGAATAACCTGTTCCATAACATTTAGCTTCTCTGCAAAAAATGACTTTAGATCATCCAGTTCCTGTGGCTCCACTTGATTCCAGGGAACCAAATGGTCGACATAATATCGATAACCCTTATGAGAAGGTATACGTCCAGCCGAAGTATGCGGCTGTTCGAGAAAACCCATCTCTTCAAGGTCGGCCATTTCATTACGAATCGTTGCCGGACTGTATCCAACATCTCCTCTTTTGGAGATGCTTCGGGACCCTACGGGCTCAGCTGAACGGATATAGTCATCCACTATAGCGTTCAGAATCATTCGTTGACGCTCTGTTAACATGGTGAGTATTCCCTCCTTCTGACTGTACTGTCCCATGTCGTTAGCACTCCAGTTAGATGAGTGCTAATCGGTAATACAAAAATACCAAACTGACATGATCATTGTCAAGTCAGTTTGCGGAATGGGATCATCTATTTATAGTATAGGCCAATAACCTTCACTTATAACGTATATTATGCACCTTGATGCTGGATTTCTCGCTCCGCAGGATAATGTCTCAGACTGAAACGTGCCCCACCTAGCGGTGAGTCACTATACACCAAATCTGCATGGAGACGCGTTGCCAGTTGCTTGCTAATGGTCAGCCCCAATCCTGTCACACCATTATTTCCTGTGTAAAAACGACGGAAAATACGCTGTCCATCATGCTCATTCAAGCCTGGCCCATCATCATCGACATGAAAAATCCAGTCCGCGTGATCATCGGCAGAGAGTTCCAATGTTAATTTCACTTGCGTTTCGGTATGACGCACAGCATTTTGCAGCAAGTTTAGCAGAATCTGAAACAATTGCTCACCTGCTGTTTCCACGATGAACGAATTGGCTTCCGCTGTCAAATGTATTCCTCGCTGAAGCGCAGTTGGCATAAGCAGATACACTGCTTCTTCGGCCATGTTTTTCAGATCAATGACTGCCACAGGCCATTCCTCATCCACAGTTTCCAGTCTGGAGAGCTGAATCAGTTTGCCAACCATGTCAATGAGGCGTTGCGACTGGGTAGCAATAATATCAAGTCCCTGATCCGTGGATACGACCTGATCCTGAATGGCATATACGTAACCTTGAATGGACATCAATGGTGTCTTAAGTTCATGGGATACATTTTGCAAAAACTCCAGCTGATGCCGGTGATGGTCATCAATTCTGTTACTCATTAATTGAAAGGTCTGGATCAATTCGCCGATTTCTGTATGGTCAGCCTGAAGGAATTGATCTCTGTCAGGCATGTTTGGCTCATATTTGTTTACAGCCTCTTTCAAGCGATTGAGTGGCTGTACCGTTCGCCACACGGCGAATAATCCTATCAACAGAATGACAACAAAACTTGCGGCAATCGACAGAAGGGTTGTTCGAAACAACGGAATGTACATTGCCCTGAGTGACGATAGCGGAGAATACAAGATCACTCGAAACTGTTTATGTGACAACTCAGCCTCACTGTATAGGACCTTTTTTCCATTTAAAATCATATAACCTTCGTGTGTACCTGGGAATCCTTCCAATTTCATCCCCACACGTCCCGCACTGCTTGAGGCGACAATTTTATCCTGCCCATCAATTACAAAATAGTCCGCATAAAAGAGAATATCTTTAATAAAAAAACGAAAACTGTCATTGTCCAGATCCTCCAGATCATCTACACGAATGATCTTGACAGCCTTCTTCGTTTGTCCATTTAATTGCTCTTTGACCTGATTGAGCAAAATATCATCAAAGAGGTGTATAAAAAACAGTACCGTAAACGCCACAGTAACCAGCATACTTGCAAACAAGGCGAGCAGCATTTTGCTGCGTATTGTCTTCATCGTGTATGTACAGCTGCTTTGTAGCCGAACCCCCATACGGTATCAATGGTAAGTGTAGCTTGAACCTGTGCAAGCTTTTTACGAATCCGTTTCACAAGATCATCCACTACACGCACTTCACCGTAAAAATCATAATTCCAGACCTGCTGGATCAACTGTTCGCGGCTGAATGGACGATCCAGGTGTTGGGATAGAAATAACAAAAGCTCGTATTCCCTTCCGGTTAGCCCCAATTCTTCTCCACTAACATTGACACGTCGGAATTCTTCTGAAATCTGCACGTTCCCTATACTAAAATACGACCCTTCCTTAGGCTGATGCCGCTCCGTTTCTTTTGGTTCAATCCCTTGTGATAAACGACTGCTGTGTATCAAACGAAGCATACCTTTTACCCTCGCAACCAGCTCACGAGGATTGAAAGGTTTGCTCAGAAAATCGTTACATCCCAGTTCAAGCCCATTTAAACGATCAATTTCCTCTCCTCGAGCCGAGACCATAATAATGGGAATTTCAGTGAAGGTTCTCAGTTCCGTCAAGAGTGTAAGCCCATCAACCCCTGGCATCATAATGTCGAGAATCAAACAGTCCGGCTTTCTCAAGCGCACTTCCCCGACCAGCTCTCTGCCGTGTGCAAAGGAGGTCACTTCATATTGTTCCTTCTTCAAATAACCTGCAATAAGTTGCAAAATATACGGATCATCATCCACTACAAAAATATGCGGCATCGGCGTTCACCTCGGCATGAATATAACACTTCTGATATGTTTTTTATTAAATATATTACTACTAATGTAACAGAGTCTGTACTCAGATTCCAAACTTCCATGAATGGCCTAAATATAACGTTACAAACACCCGATTCAACATGAAAAAGACGGAGTTCCCCCCTAAGAGAGCTCCGCCTGTGTACGCCGTATATCATAATGTCACTGATGCGTTAAATTATGGACTGGATCTGGTACAGTGAGGGCATCAGAGCACAACTTCTTATTTATGGGATGAGCTTGATTTTGCTGCCTCGTTTTTGTTTGTAACATTTGTTTTGGCTGGTGCTTTCGTAGCAGATGTTGCAGCTTTATGAGTTGTCACGGTAGCTGTTTTTGGAGTTGTTGTTTTCACTCCAGTTTTTGGCGTAGTTGTTTTGTTTACAGTCGTCTTAGCTACTGGCGTTTTAGTGCCTACCGTTTTTTTAGCTGTTGCTTTGTGGGCTGCGATTTTGTGAGCGGCTTTTTTCGCTTTGTGTGCCGTTTGTTTTGCTTGATGCGCAGTAGCCTTTGCTGTTGCTGAAGCTTTGTGTGAAGCCTGTTTGGCGTTATGAGCCGCAGCTTTGGCATTATGTGTCGTTGTTTTTGCTTTATGTGTTACTGTTTTTGCTTTATGAGCAGTTTTTCTGCCCTTGTGATGCATTGCTGTTGTTTTATGAGAAGCCCTTTTTGCTTTGTGAGTCACTTTTGATTTGTGCACAGCTTTTTTCGCTTTATGCTTCGCCACTTTTGCTTTATGAGCAGTCTTTTTGGCTTTATGCGTTACTGCGCTCGCTTTGTGAGTTGTTGTTTCCTTCTTGGTTGTAGCTGTTGTTTTGGAAGGGGCCACTTTAGCTCCTGTCGTTTTTGTCGGCGCTACAGTGGATTTGGCTGCTGGAGTGGTTGTTGATTTTGTTGTTGTAGATTTGCTCGTTGAGCTAGCCGATGCTCCAGCTTTTTGTGTTTCAGACGGTTTTACGGAATTCACAACAGGCGTTGCGGCAAAAGCACTACCTGCTCCACCAATTACACTCATCGCTGTTACCAAAGCTGCTACATGTTTTGTCCATTTTTTCATGATCGGTCACCTCATTCTTAAGATTGAGCTATCTGCATACTCCCTGCTTCGTACGTTGAAAACCTTGTTTTTATCCGTGTTCTTCAACTGTTCCACTGTGAAGTTTTTTTGCAGATCGCTTATGTAAGTTCATCTTAACAAGAGGATGTGTGAGAATAATGGAATAAGTGTGTGAAAAGTATATGAAAAAAACGAGCACCAAAAAAAGACCACAAGCCCTTTGAAACCTTAGGTTCCTTGGGTTGTGATCTTTATCTTTTTATTCATATAAGCGTATAACTACGCTGACACATTCAGTTCTTTCAGAACCGCAATCTCGTCACAGCAATCCTGCTTGCTGCAATGAACGCAGTCCGTCCACACTTTCTCAGGGAAGATTTCTTTTTCCACAACAGCAAAACCATTTTTCAGAAAAAAGGAAACTTCATACGTGAGAGCCATCACCTTTGGAATCTGTTGTCTCTCCGCCTCTTCTACAAGCCGGTCAAGTAGACGGGACCCGATGCCAAGCCCTTTATACCCCTCTGAAATGCCCAGTGATCTTACTTCCACCAGGTCATTGCCCAGACGACATAATGAGCCGCAGCCTACGACAACTCCATCCACCTCAGCCACAATAAAATGCTCCAGCTGTCGATGCAGTACTTCCCGTGAACGCGGAAGCATGATCCCACGCTCTGCATATCCCTTAATCATTTCAAACAGTGGTTCAACATCTTCCGGTACAGCTTTCCTGCATATAACCGACATCCAGCTCTCCTCCTATAACGACGCTTTCCGAGGAAAGCTAGCTTCGTAGTTGTTTAAATTAACACGCCCTGTAAAACAATATGAATAAATATACAACAGAGCGTATAGAATTTCAAGCTACGAATTTAGCGATATAGAGCCGATAAACTCCGCAAAAACGTCATTGCCGAACAGAATACCTTGTTCACTCAGTTTAAAGCCGTCTGCTGTCCGCTCAAGCAATCCTGCATGCAACATTTTGCCCAGCGGTTTCGCAAATACATCCTCCATGGATTCCCCGAACTGATTATGGAATCTTGAAGATGAAGCGCCCTCCAACATACGGAGTCCTACCATTAAGTAATCCTCCATCGCTTCCGCACGGCCAATCTCGAAATGATCCAAACGAGGCAGTCCCGCACGTGATGCTTCCACATAAGGATTAATCCCTTTAATGTTCATATGGCGTTCACGGCCCACGTAACCATGTGCACCTGCACCAAGTCCGTAATAATCCTCATTACGCCAATAGGTGATATTATGACGGCTCTCGAAGCCAGGTTTGGCAAAGTTACTGATCTCATACTGTTCATAACCTGCTTCTTTCATGCGCTTCATTAATAGAAGATACATCTGCAACTCATCATCTTCGTGTGGAAGAGGTAATTGATTTTTTTGGTACAGGGTATGGAAAAGTGTATTTTCTTCTACCTTCAGGCTATAGATCGAATAGTGTTTCAGATCCAGTTCCAGCGCTTTATCGATACTTTCATTCAACATCTCCACCGTCTGGTTTGGCAATCCAAACATCAGGTCAATCGACAGGTTATCCAGTCCCGCCTTACGTGCATTATCCAAGCTCCGGTATACATCATCTGTATTATGAATCCGGCCAATGCCCGTCAGCAGATCATTCTGAAAAGCCTGTACGCCAAAGCTGACACGGTTCACACCGCCTTCTTTCATCGCGGCCAGCTTTTCGGCATCCGTCGTTCCCGGGTTAGCTTCCATTGAAAATTCAATATCGTCTGCCCAATTCGGGAAATAGGTTTTGACCGAACGCAGGAAATAAGCCATCTCGTCCGGTTTCAACGCGGTTGGCGTTCCGCCACCGACAAAGATCGTTTTAATTTCGCCTGGCGGATTCGCCTTGACGGTATGCTCCATCTCCCGTTCCAGCGCCTCCAAGTATTGCATCACAGGCTGATCTTTCAGAACATAAGAATTAAAGTCACAGTAAAAACATTTATTTGTACAAAATGGAATGTGAAGGTACACCGCTTGGGGCGCACCTGTTTTCTGGTTGTGTGCTGCAAGTGTCACGGTAAGTCCCCCTTGATTTGAAAAAAGGAAAGCCAGTTGGCTTCCCTTTCAGCTAAAATGTTGATTTATATAAAGTGATCTAACAATTTACACATTCCACTCCAATGACAGAATAACCTTCCAATCGCTGTTATCCCCAGATTTTTTTGATTCCCTTTCCCAAAAGGGAAAAATCCGGTGATAAAGGCGAACGCTCCGCTTTTTCAGGTTTTTTCTGTCCTCTCCGTTAATGTGTAAAAATAATTCACTTTATATAGTTTGATTACCAGTAATTCGATACGCACAATCTGTGCTGTACTTAAATTATTAGAATGCATTTTTAATAGACACAATCTGTGATGTACCTAAAAATGCATTATTAATGCATTCTCTGATACGCAAGATCTTGATGTACCCAGAGATTGCATTTTAGAATTTAATTTTGATACGCACAATCTGTGCTGTACCCAAAATCAAATTATTAATCATCAATTTTCAGTACCGCCATAAATGCCTCTTGTGGCACCTCAACGTTACCAACCTGCTTCATCCGCTTCTTACCTTCCTTCTGCTTCTCCAGCAGTTTCCGTTTCCGCGAGATGTCACCGCCGTAACACTTGGCAAGTACGTTTTTACGCATCGCTTTAACTGTTTCACGAGCCACAACCTTGGTGCCCACAGACGCCTGAATCGGTACTTCAAACATTTGCCGCGGAATCAGTTCGCGCAGTTTCTCACAGATGATACGGCCCCGATTGTATGCACGATCTCGGTGAACGATAAAGGACAAGGCATCGACTTGTTCGCCGTTAAGCAGGATGTCCATTTTCACCAGATTCGACTGGCGGTAACCGGACAGCTCATAGTCAAACGAAGCATAACCTTTGGTGCTTGATTTCAACTGGTCGAAGAAGTCATATACAATCTCGGACAACGGGATCTCATAGGTAATCGTAACCCGTGTTGTGTCCATATATTCCATATTGATAAATTCGCCACGTTTATTTTGGCACAATTCCATAATGGTTCCCACGTAATCATTCGGTACAATGATTGAAGCCTTCACATAAGGCTCTTCAACGTAATCAATCCGTCCTACCTCAGGGTAGTTGGATGGATTATCAATTTGAATCTGCTCGCCGTTAGTCAGCGTTACGTGGTAAATTACGCTCGGTGCTGTCGTGATCAACGGAATGTTGAACTCGCGCTCAATCCGTTCCTGAATAACGTCCATGTGCAACAATCCCAGGAATCCACAACGGAATCCAAAGCCCAGCGCGCTGGAAGTCTCCGGCTCAAAGCTGAGCGATGCGTCGTTCAACTGCAGCTTCTCCAATGCCTCACGCAGATCCACATAGTCCGATGTCTCAATCGGATACAGACCGCAATATACCATTGGATTGATTTTACGATAACCGGGCAGTGGTTCAAGTGTCGGATTTTTCGCGTCAGTAACCGTGTCCCCGACTTGAGTATCGCCGACGTGACGGATACCCGCAACGATAAATCCTACATCCCCGACGTTCAGCTCGTCCACAATGGTCATGCGCGGCTTGAACGCTCCTACTTCGATGACTTCAAACGATTTGTTTGTTGCCATCATTTTGATTTTGGAACCCGCCTTGATTTTACCGTCAATAACACGCACATACACGATAACCCCTTTGTAAGGGTCATAGTGCGAGTCAAAAATCAGCGCTTTAAGCGGTTGATCCGGATCGCCTACAGGTGCAGGCACACTCTGTACCACTTGCTCCAAAATCTCTTTGATCCCGATGCCGGCTTTGGCCGAAGCCAATACAGCGTTGCTGGTATCCAGTCCGATAACATCTTCAACTTCCTGCTTCACCCGTTCAGGGTCAGCACTTGGCAAGTCAATTTTGTTGATAACCGGCAAAATCTCCAGATTGTTATCCAGCGCAAGATATACGTTAGCCAGCGTCTGCGCTTCGATCCCTTGAGCCGCGTCAACGACAAGCAACGCCCCTTC
Organism: Paenibacillus polysaccharolyticus; assembly: GCF_900102085.1. GTDB lineage: Bacteria > Bacillota > Bacilli > Paenibacillales > Paenibacillaceae > Paenibacillus > Paenibacillus polysaccharolyticus. The sequence continues at coordinate 73,089 of NZ_FMVM01000001.1, forward strand.
GCATGCAGCAAGACTACGTGATACCTCGTACGTAAAGTCTACGTGTCCCGGCGTATCAATGAGATTCAGTAGATACTCTTCACCGTCGTCCGCTTTGTAATTCAGGGCAACTGCTTGCAGTTTAATGGTGATTCCGCGTTCGCGTTCCAGATCCATCTGATCCAGTACTTGTTCCTGCATTTCACGTGATGTCAGCGCACCTGTGTACTCCAAGATCCGGTCCGCAAGTGTTGATTTACCGTGATCTATATGTGCAATAATTGAAAAGTTACGAATTTTACGTTGTCTTTCCCGAATGTCAGTCATTCCTTACCCCCAGAAACAGCCTAGTGTCAATCACTTCATTATAACAGTTGCTTCAAGGTGCATCAATCCCATGATGATTTAACTTTTATAATAAAGTTACTTGAAGAGTGCCCCGAAGGTTTAGTTTTCCTTTAATCCGTCTGCTTCTATTCATCTACTCCGCCAAAAAGAGAGACCACCCACTTGATGCCGCTGTTTGACAAGTTTTGCAGCAATCCAGCCGTTTTTTCCGCCAGTACATCCACCGGGGCCTTGTGCTGGTCTGCCCCAAGCACCTGGCTCGGGGTCTGGACAGGAACAAACGGTTTTTTAACCTCGGTCTGCACAGGCTCAGTGGATACAGTTGTATTTTTCTCAGGTGCGGTTTCTGTGGTCGCCACTACGGGGACACTTTCCACAGGGTTGTTATGCTGAAAACCACTGCCTGCCAGCTGCATGCCAAGCAATACACCAAGTAACATAAGCACACTGACAGACAGCATTTTTTTGCCAAATCTGGACATCTCGCAGATCTCCCTTCTTCTATAATTTATCCGCCCTTGGATACCGGTTTTGCGCTTGCTTTATCTACGTTCTGCTCGTCCCAATATACTTCCGCGATCATATCTGCCAGAATTTTGGAGGTTTGTTTCAGCTCAGCTGCCGTATTGTCAATACCACCGATTTCGATGAGAATGCTGTTCGGGGAAAGCGTTTGGTTATATTCTCCATTGTTGCCTCCTCCGCCATTCTTCCCCCACACCCCTCGGGATACCCCCGGATACTTCGCTTCCAGCTTTTTGTGGATTTTCGCAGCAAAGGCTTCATTTTTACGCCAATTTGGATTCTCATGTCCGATAATAAAATATACCTTGGCATAACTCTGATCACCGATAGTGGTTGTCGTTTTTTTATGTCGCTGGGAATCGCGGTGAATATCAATTAGATAGGTCAGATCGTCATTCTGAGCAAGCGCCGCTTTGACAGTCTGTCTGGAATATTTATAGGAAAAGTTCCAATTGTAATCTTTGATTTTCGTTTGATAATCTTCCTTCGCATGCTCTACTCCGACGCCCAGCTTCTCCAAGCTATCCGATAGGTAGGTTCCCACTTGAAAAACATTACCTGTCGCTTTACCGGAAGATGGATTATCGCTATCCGTGCCTAGCAGTGGATTATATCCTTCACGCGGATGCGAGTGATAGATAAGGACGGATTTTCTCGTAATGGCCGGATTCCCCTTGTCTTGCCCATTCCCTTTTGCTGGTGGATCTTCATCGACTGTACCCTTTCCCGGATCATCCTCACTGGAAACGTCTGGATCATCCTTACCCGGAGGAACATGCAGTTCACTTCCTGGCTTACCTTCACCTGATGAGGCTGTTTCTGTCAGGCCTGGACCTGGCTGATAATCTTCAGGTGCTTCTGCCTTGGTATTGCCAGAGCCTGGTCTGAGCAGAACAGGCTGATTTGCACCCATGCCTGGCATTTCACGTGCAATTAAACTTTTGGGATCTTGAGGATTCACATTCGTGAGCAATTGAAACACAAAAGAAGTTAGATTTTCACCGGAAATTGCAGTGTTCTGTTCCTTCTGAGTGAGATGAGGTACTTCCATACCCAACATGTCCACAAAAAAGCGGCTTGAGACTGAACCTGCAAATCCCTTCATGGAAGAAACTGGGGAACTATTCAACCTTTTTTCCGCCATGCCTCCGAGCCCGAGTGCAACAAAAAAGAGGGCAGATATGATCATAAGCAGCAACAGTGTACGGCCCATGGCCAGCACATGCAGACATCTTTTTTTCCACTTACCAATGTTCCATGCCAATATCTTGTTCATTCTTATGTCTCCTTCCCTTGCAGAACAACTCTTATACTTCAACTCTATGAGAGTATTCAATTTGATAGAACAGGAAGTAGAAAGATAAAGTGAACAAAAAAAGAAAGTCCGATAGATTCGGACCTTCTTCTCCGTTCCATATTAGGGGATTCGATCTAGTGTGTGTAAGCCGCAACGTTATCAGGGTTTACTGCTTCGTGAAGAGCCGCATTAAGTCCGGTTGCAATGACATTGGCTATGCCTTCAATGAACTCATCAATTTCTTTCGGAGTTACGATCAGGTCATGTCCGAGCGGTTCAAGCACTTCTTTTACCAGACTCAAACGATCCTCTTCACCTATGTCATCGAGCATACCCATGATTTGTTTTGTCTGATCGGTTTCCTGACGAAAGTGAGAACGCATCATTTCGATGACGTTGTTCACGATGGTCGAAGCATAACATACCGTTGGCACACCAATGGCAATGCAGGGAACACCCAGAATTTCCTTCGTTAATCCACGACGTTTGTTACCAATACCAGAACCAGGATGAATCCCGATATCAGCCACCTGAATCGTTGTATTCACTCGTTCAAGTGAGCGGGAAGCGAGCGCATCAATGGCGATAATGGCATCAGGACGGGTACGCTCAACAATGCCCTGCACAATGTCACTTGACTCGATTCCTGTTGTACCAAGAACACCCGGAGCAATAGCACTGACCTCACGATATCCAGGCGCCACCTGATCCGGTACCAATTCAAAATACTGCCGGGTAACCATCAAATTCTCTACAACCAACGGACCAAGAGAATCTGGCGTTACATTCAGGTTGCCGAGACCTACGATCAGTACCTTGGAATCCTTGCCGATGCCCGCCTTGGTCATAAACGCTTCCATTTCTCGTGTGAATTCGGCGGCTACCCGTTCCTGCAGTTCAGTATCTCCGTTGCGAAGGGAGGGCACCTCAAGTGTGACATAATGGCCTTTTACACGCCCTATGGCTTTCGCTGCTTCATCATTCAACACATCAATCCGTGTAATCGTAATGCCATCTTTCTTATCTACATCCTCACGTAATCCGGGGATCGTCTGTTTCTGGCTGCCTTGTGCCATTTCTTTGGAGTCGATAGCCAAATCGGTACGTACGGTATAATTTTGCAAATCCAGTGTCATCTGTGTCCCTGCCTCCCTTATTCCATTTGAGCATATTGTGTGGGAAAAAGGCGGGCTTTATGCAACATACCAAACAACGATGCAAAATCTGTTGCAATTTACATGCTAGCGTGATAGAATATTTTAAGTTGTGAAACGTTTGTATTCATGCGAATGCCTTACAGGAGGTGAATGTAATGCCAAACATCAAATCCGCTGTTAAACGCGTAAAAACGAGCGACAAGCGCCGCGCACTCAACGCTTCTCAGAAGTCTGCACTCCGCACAGCTGTTAAAGCTGCTGATGCTGCTCTGGTAAGCAACGAAGTTGAAACTGCTAAAGCTGCGATTCAAGCTGCTTCCAAAAAGCTGGACAAGGCTGTAACTAAAGGTCTGGTTCACAAAAATGCAGCTGCACGCAAAAAGTCTCGCTTGGCGAAAAAACTGAACGCTCTTTCCGCACAAGCGTAAGAAGCGTTACTTATACGAACCAATGGAAAAATCCTGAACAGCATGGGCTTTCAGGATTTTTTAGCATCTGTTCCGCCAAGTAAAAGAACATACCATAAAAAAACAACCTGAACATCTCTGATCATCTGTTGAAATAACAACAGATGGAGAACTCTCAGGTTGTTTTTTTGTTTTTGCCTACGGCTATGCTCCAAGTCTTAACAAAAATAACTCCAGGCCAAGAACCTTATCCACGGCTCCTGTTTTCATCTGATAATCCAGCTCACTCAAGTGACTCAATATCTTTCGCAACCGGTCAGCATCGAATTTCCGAGCCTGTTCCCCGGCAATTTTGATAGCGTACGGATGCAAGCCAAGTTGACTGGCGATCTGCTGCTGTGAGTAACTTTGTTGCCCAAGTTCCTTGACCTGAATCATAATACGGAACTGCCGCGCAATCAGCGCTGCAATCTTGATCGGTTCTTCACGTTGCTTCAAAAGCTCATAAAAGAGTGCAAGTGCTTTTTCTAACCTCAGATTAGCCAGTTCCTCCACAAGTGCAAATACGTTCTGCTCCGTGCTACGAGCCACCAGTGACTCGATATCTGCGCGGCGAATCGTTCCTCCGTTTCCTGCAAACAAACAAAGCTTATCCACTTCGGCAGATAACCCTTGCAGTCCCGTTCCAGCATAACTGATTAGCGTATCTGCTGCCCCAGCTTCAAAGGTTACCTCTCTCTGTTTCGCGAGTTTCACAATCCATTGGATCAATTCTTCTCCACTTAGCGGTGCAAAGGCCAACACAACTGCTTGTTTCTTGGCTGCTTTTACTAGTTTCTTCCGCTCATCCAGCTTATCTCCTTGCGCCAAAAAAACGATCGTGCTGTAATCAGCGGGATTATCCATATATGTAATCAAGCGATCCACCTGATGCTCTATTTTGGATTCCTTTCCCGCGGTAAACAAACTGGTGTCCCTTACAATAATCAATTTGCGCGGAACGAGAAAGGGAACCGTCTCTGCTTCTTCCACAACAACCTCGATCGGTGTTTCGGAGAGATCATAGGGAATAACCGCAAAATCCTGATGCTCCTCTTCAATAACATGCGTTTTTAACATCTCTGTGAACTGCTGTATCTGGTACTTCTCCGTTCCATACAGCACATAGATTGGCGCAGTTTCTCCGCTGCGTATTGCCTTTGTTGCGCTTTTTACATCCATCCACCGTGCCTCCTTATCCCTTTTATCCTACCAGAAAATACACAAGACAACAAAGGGACCTTCATCCATGTATGGATAAAGGCCCACTGTTCTGCATCTATATAAACGCAGGCACAGCCATTCTAGAAATAGCTGGCGTGCGGTCATACGACGTCAGTTGTTGGATCAGAGATAGGACGTTCTTTAGTTAGATCCAGTATATGCTTGTTCATTAGAAAAGGTTCTCTCTAATTGCCCTGCAGGAACTTTATAATGGAGCTATTTCGCAGGTGATACATTAGATGAGGTACTGACTTTGAAGATATCCTTTGTAGTCGCTCCGTCTTTGTCCATTTCATAATTGAACTGCTGGCTGTCTTTGGACCAACTTCCCGACTTTAACGTACCTTCTACACTCCGTTGCTCAATCAGATTCAGAACATCCGGATCATTCGCAGATTTCGCATAAATACTTAACTGGTCACCGAGTAGCATAACAACATAAGAACCATCCGGTGATTTCCATTCTTTTGTCCCTGTCGGTGCAGCGATTCCCTGTTCAGGAGCCATTAGTCCCTGCTGACCTCCAGTGGCACCCGATTCCGTTCCAGTTCCTGCATTGTCAGTTTCACTGCCTTGAGCCGGGGTATCCTGGTTTGGAATGATCGTTTGAGCCGAAAATGTCTCGTCGAGCTCATCGTTTGATTCGGACGCACTTCTTCCATCCTTGTCATTAGGAGTGGAAGCACTACCTTCACTTGTATCCGGCTTTTTCTGCTCCGTTCCCTGACCTGAATCCATGCTCTTCTGAGTATTACCAGAGTCAGAAGAAGGACTTGAATTTACCTCTTGCTTGCCTTTGTCTTGAGATGACGGCCCTTCTGCGGAAGGTTTTACTGACTCTTGATCACCTGGAGCTTCTGGAGTTTTAAGTTCTGTTCCGTTGCTCTCGTCAGGTTGATCCGCATTCGGTTGCATTGAACCTTCCGTAACCGGATCATTTGACGAGTCAGGCGCAATCGCACTGCCTTCTGCTTGGTTCGTTATGTCTCCTTGATCGCTTCTCAGATACATCCTCTGTGCAGACTGCTCTTCACTGTTGCTATCTTGCGGTGCCCCCGAGCTCATCAGCATCGAATCTGCATTCTCAATCTGCTCTGGCTGATATCCCCAGATGGCAAATCCCAATACAACAGCCGCGGCCGCTGCACCCACAGACATCCGTCCCACCATCGAATTAAGCCATTTGGTTTTCGCTTTCTGCTCACTAGAACTTGAGCGCTTTAGACTCTCAAATGCCGCAGGGACAGGACTCATTTCTTGCACGGTACTGCTTTGTTCTTTTCGCGCTTCGTCAATCGCATCCAATTGAGGCATAATCGCATCAACCAGACTGAACTTCGGGCTTACTTGCGGCAAATCTTCCAGTTCCCTGGACAGAGCTCTGAGCATACTAAAATTTTCGGCGCACTCCGGACACTTGGCCACATGCTGTAGCATCTGCGTCGTTTCCGCCTCGCCCAGATCATGATCCAGATACCGGTGCATCCATTCCACCACCTCTTCGCATTTCATCCTGTCACACCACCTTTCTGATACTCCTGTAGTAGATTTTGTAACTGTTGTCTGGCTCTAAATAAGTAAGACTTTACCGTATTTAGCGGAAGATCGAGACAATCCGCAATTTCGTTATAGGATAAATCTTGCAAATATCTTAGAACAATGACGGTCCGATGATGCTCTGGCAACTTGTTGATCGCATCTTGAATGTCCTTGGCTACATAAGTAGACATCACTTCAAATTCTACATCCTGCTTATCCTGAAAAACCATTTCATGCTCATCTATAGACACCGATGGCTTGGTTCTTCTGAACTTGTCAATGCAGATATTCGTTACGATGCGTTGCACCCAGGTTTTGAACTGGGCTTTTTCTTCATAAGAATTAATCTTGGTGTAAATGCGGATCAACGCTTCCTGCGCAGCATCCAAGGCGTCCTGTTCATTATTTAGAATGTAATATGCGGTCCGATAGACGTGCTGTTCAATCTCCCGCAATAGGGTAATTAGAGCGTCGCGATCGCCCGATTGAGCGGCTCTGATGAGTTCCGGCTCTACCACAAAGGATCCCCCTCTCCCTGCAACCTTACTGACGTAATCATCGATAAAATTGTTGCAAAGTTAAGTATATTTTAATTTTCCATCACAAAATAACGGCATATGTATAAGGGCCGCCGAATCTTATCTTAGAATAACAGAAAATGCAAACGTAGTCATCAAACGTCTGACATCACGAATTCCAGTACTTACACGACTCAAAATAAATGCAACGGCATACATTATGGTTAAGTACTTTTAAAGGCCTAAAAATAAAAAAAGTCGAAATTTGTCCAAATTTAAGCTTTTTTTAATGCATTTTTCATGAAAATGGTGTATTGTAAATTTACATTCATAAGACGAGGTGATGAGCATGCCAGCTCTAGCGAAAATTCAACAATTAAAAGAACAAATGCCAAAGGAATATCAAAGCATTTCCCACTTTGTGGAGCACGCTTTGGAATCAATCGACACCCTGGTTGAGGAACATCGGAAATATGTAGCTGCGCAGGCGTTATACGGCGATAAAATCGTCGGATCGGAAGAACGCTTGTACAGAGAAACGGTACTGGATGTCAGAGCACAACTACTGGCGACACTCGAAAAAACCGTTGAAGACATTTTGCACAAAGGTGATAAACATTGGGATAAACATTTCAAGGACGGCGTGGAATAATTCAATATTCCCATTTATATTCAGTAATCAGAACAAATATGAAAAAAGCCCTTTCTCTTAATTCTCTTTTGAAGAGAGTTATGGAGAACAGGGCTTTTTCTTGTGTTATATTGTAGTAGTTATACAAAAAGAACTAGACTTTAAAAAAATTAATAAATGGCTATCAACTTTCCACTGAGGAATCCTAAAGCTCTGACTCCTGAAGAACTTGCATAAACCCAAACTTCAATTTTTCCTTTTGAACTTGCTTCTTGCGTAATACTGTTTGGATCTCCCCATGCCAGACGCGCTTGTGTAGTATTCATCCCTAGAGCTACTTCACCCGCAATGATTTTCTTCCATGTAGATGAAGACCAGTTGTATTTTTTATAGGGATCGTAAGAAAAGAATTGATCTGAATCTGCCAACATCTCCGTTACACTCGATGGAAACCCGCCTGCATAAGCAATAACGCTTTTACCCTTGGTATTACGGAAAACAATGGAGTAGCTTCGTTCATCATACTTCCCTTTTTCAATTTTAATATCGGTGATAGTCAATTTACTAAAGCGTTGCCCTAGGCTTGTATCACTATTAATCCAATAGGACTTGCCAATGAACCGGCTCAGATTTCCCAACTCTTTTTTCTTAATCAAAGCAAGCGTATCCTTCGACTCCACCACAAAAGCAGCATTTCCAACGAACACTTTGGCTTGTTTCAACTCAGTATCCCAATTTACCTGTATGCGTGCCACTTGTTTTAAAAGTTCCGCAGGAAATACGGTTTGCCCGTTAATGGTCTGCACCTTACCTTTCATTGTGATCGCTTTATCGTTGAACTCTGCTACTGCACTTCCCTTTGTCAGTGTGATAAGGTCATTTCCCATCTGTATCTTGAAACGAACTCCCTGAACATCGATTTTGGCTCCTAGCATTTTGAAGACAGATTGTACAGGTAAATACACATTTCCGTTTAATAATTCAGCTCCTGTCAAATTCTGTTGAGAGTTAACGGTCAGTTGTGTATCGGAAGACTTATCCCCTATTTTCAGCATCACTTTTGTAGTTCCCATGCCTGTTGCTTTCAGCTTGCCATCTGGCAGAATCAGAGCTACTTGCGACTGTTCCAACGTAATTTCACCAGGCAGAGGCGCACGTTTTGTTTTGAACCCGTTACTATAATTCTCCTGAACAGTAAGTGTGACTATGTCTCCGATATTAGCTTCCTTGGTTGATGCCGTAAGCGTTACTTGATTCAGAGTCGGTGCCGATAGAGAAGTTAACTTCCCACTATGATATACAGCCCACGAGCCATCCTGTAACTGTGCATATAATTCGTCCAGATCAAGTGAATACACCATTCTGGATACATTGTTTAGTCCCGGTAACTGCTCACCCTTGTAATTGTCATTTCTGTCATAATTCCAGACTGTTCCATCCTTTTTCACCGCGAGTAGTTTATACTCGTTTCCCCACCAGATCAAAGATTGGACATCATTGGCAATCGTAATTTGCTCTTCCTGATACAACATATTGACAATAACTACCGAGTTGTCATCTTTTAATACTGCTGCAAAAACATTATTTGCTGCAATTGCGGTAGCGTTAGCTACATTTCCAGCTTTTCGAATTTTACTATATTTTGAATAATATATATCACCTGATGAAGACAAAATGGTGTCAGTGATGTCACTTCCATATGAATAGGAACTTACATCTAGAGCAGAATCCAGAACTTTCTCCTGATCTCTAAACTTATACAGGCTCCCATCCTGAAGCTGAACCCATCCATTACCATATACCTTATTAACTCCTTTGAATTGTTTGGTTGTTGGCAAATGAGGATTATCCATATCCCACATGATAACTTGATCATCCGCAGTCCAACCAAAAACAACTCCATTATATGATCCTGAGATTCCGATTAAATTACGATTTTGTGTCCACACTCCAGCAATACTTCCTTTTGACCACAAGGTTCCATCATTTAGCAGATAGTTATTACGGTCAAGAACAGAATGAATAGAACGATTCGACTCAGACGAAGCAAATGCTCCAGGTATCCCCATCAGAACACTAAGAACCAGAATCCCGATCCACAATGTAAACGTTCTAACTCGTGCTTTTTTGAATAGTAGCATTCCTATACGTTCCCTTCTCTCTATGTATCTAGTAAACTAAATTTTTCATTTGACCCCTCCTAAGCCAAGCCTAATACTATTCGGCAAAAATAACCAAATATCCTTCAAGGTATCCTTCAGACTTTATGATTCCACTCTTATCTCGGAGCCAGCTTATACCGCACACTTATCTCTCCATCTTTCACGCTCATCTGCACCTCACCCATCTGGTCCGTTCGATAAATTTCGGAACCCATCGCTTCCAGACGTTTCATCACTCCCGGATTCGGATGACCATAGGTATTGTTTACACCTGCAGAGATCAATGCAGATTTAGCATTCCAATATTGAAGCCATGCTTCTGTAGAGGATGTTTTGCTACCATGGTGGGCAACTTTGAGTACATCTATAGATAGATGTGATTGTAGTCGCGGTACGGTAACTACCGTTGAAGAACGATGATCTCTGCCATTTTCCGCTAGACTCCCCATCCATTCAGGCACAACTATATTCGTCTCGCTGTCCGCAACAGTTCTCCCCGATTTTTGAACGTCCTGCTGAAAAGAGGTCGCCAGCGAACCATCCTGAATGTCATACAGCACATCCTGTTCCGTTGCCGCTTCCATATCTCCGGTGAATAGCATAGACGTGCCCGCCATCTCCAGCAAAAAAACAACCGACCCACCGTTCTGATTCTCAAGAACAGGCAGATCTCCTGTTGGATTAGGTCCACTCCGCTCTGGTGAGATAAAATATAAAGCCGTTTCTGAATCGGGCTTATAGGTCATGCCCTGATGTGTAGCGAATAGTGGGATTTGGCGTTGCACCGCTGTGTCCAGCAACTGATCGAATTTCTCCTTTCCACTCGTCGTTCCGTTAAAAATGAAGCGTTTCACTGGAATTTGCTCCAGTACGGCCTGAAGGCCACCGGCATGATCCTGATCCGCATGAGTCACAATGACAGCATCAAGCTGGTGAATGCCTCTCTTTTTTAATAAAGGAACAACAACTTTAGCTCCCACCTCATACGGATCACGCCTTGTTTTCCACGAGTGTTCGCTCCCCCCAAAGTTAACCGTGCCTCCGCCATCTACAAGGATATGTTTGCCTTCTGGTGTTGTAATCAATGTACTGTCTCCCTGACCAATGTCCAGAAATTGAACTACACCTGTTCCCGCAGGACGTGGCGTCTGATATGCCCACCATAATCCTGCTACAAAACTGACGGCAAGCACACCACATAACCATCGCTTCGCTTGGCTCATGCGTACTTCGCTATAGAAGGCCGCACCTCTGGATGTAAATGCACTTGCATACTCAGGCCAGGCGATACTTGCGCCAAGAGTAGAGAGTGAACCATGATCTGATGTTGCTCTTCGAGTAGGCAAGGGATCGCGCGCTGAAAGTTGCAAGCGATCGTTCGCTTTCGCTGTGTAAAGTGATTGAGTGTCAGCAGACCGTGAAGAATTGAAGCCTAATGCTAGTGTAGAGCCCCTTTGTGTAGCACCTCGTGAAGACATATCAAGTGGCGCTGTATCCTCTTCTGCAACATGAATATTTTGGGGTATCTCACCGCCGCTCCGCTGATAGAGCAAATAAAGCAACACATATAAAATCACATAATAGGTTGCAATCCATAATAAGGAAGGTGTAGGCCAGATCATCACAAAACCTGGCAAACTGTTCATCCATTCCACACTGAGAAAGGTAAGTTGATTCAACTGAATCGCAATCCATGCCAGAAGTTTCGCAAGCGGAAGCCACACAAATGATAGAATCATCGCAACCGTACCTAAGGGAAGCACTACAGCACTAATCAAAGACACCAGCAAAAAATTGGCTGCAAAAGACAGCAACGAGAACTGATTGAAGTACAGAATCGTCACTGGAAAAGAAATCAGTTGCGCTGTTACCGTAACCGAAGCTGTCGCTGCCAGCGATTTGGGCCATTTGCTGAACAACCTGTTAATAAGCGGCATATAAATCATCAGTCCCGCCGTCACCAGAAAAGAGAGTTGAAAACTCACATTTAATAAAAAATAAGGATTCCACCAGAGCATGAGCAAAGCCGCTGCACTGATGATCTGAATACCATCTCTGGCCAATCCGCGTTTCGCCATATACAGACCGATCATAGTGTAAGCCACCAGATTAAATGATAAAACGCATATCGAAAAACCGCGACAAATCAACACCGTTTCCACAGAAAATGATAAGCTGTCACCACTCCTAATGATAAGTACCGTATAAATTACCAGTCACTTTGATAAATAGCGACAATTGGCAGAATTAATGATAAAGAGCGTTTTTTGTGTCCATAAAACGTGATAATGCCGTTATCATTACAGTGAGAATGATAACGGCATTACATTTTAACGGTAAACAACCAATGAAGCATATTGCTTCATTGGTTGTTTACCGAGTGGGCATCATTATCGATTGCTCTTTGAATTGCTTTTTCAATATAAGGTTTTAGAAACTCATTAATATCATCACCTTGATAATCAGTAATATGTTCAATTCCTTCATATAAACCCGCACCTGCTTCGTTGATCAAATCCATAAAATCTATCCCCAAGCCAAGATAGTTGAGGCAAACATCTATTAAAAATACTTGTTTTGCCTTGCCTAGATTAGATTTTGCATCCTGATAACCTCTTTTAGATAATTCAATCAGAAGTGCCTCATGAATTAATAATTTTTTATATTTTTCTACTTCATTTAAAAACACTTCGTCAATATCGCGCAACCCAATCACCCCTTTTACGAAGTTCTCCTGTAGAACTATAATTCTTCTTTATTTCTAATAAAAACCATTATAAAATAAAAGGAAAAAGGTGAGTGGAATATGACAGCTTTAATCGGATACTGTTTTGACGGTGGAGCTTTTTTAGTTGCTGATACAACAAGAATTGTAAATCATCCGAACACTTCAAATTATTGGGCTCATGTTCAAACGGATAAAATCGGTCTAGCTACTTGCGGTACTCCTATAGATGAAGCTCGATTAGCTTTACATTCCCAGATACGTTCAACCGATGGTGTTCAAAAAATTGTTAACACGGCGATTAATTCATATAGACCTTTTTTGCTAAAGAATAACATAGCCGACACTAACTTGTTGATTTTTGGTCATGAAAAAGGAACAGGGTTCATAAGCCACTTAGATTGGAATTCCGTTTCTAGTAACTTCAATATTTTTAATTATTCTTCTGGTTCCATTGTTGCGGATGGGATTTTACCCTCCGATACAATCAAATCAGCCGATTCATTGCTAAAAAAATCTAAAACACTTGCAGGAGGATATCAATTAGATTTTTGGGCGCAGTCAATTATGAATACCCTAGTAAACCATACCGCTTCAAGATCTAATTCATTCGGAGTTAACCCTATTGGATTTCCGATAGACTTAATGATATTTAGGGAAATTGATAAGAAAAATTATCAGTCTTACAAGAGAATACCTGTTCCCAATCCTAATTTAAGTACCATGATCCAAAGTAAAGTGTCAAAAGATATCTTTACTATTTATATGTGAAGGAGCAATTATTTTGGAGGATATCGTAGTCTATGGTATAGACGCTGGCGCAAATTATGGTTGGGTTCGTTTGGAGTCCCACCCTGGAGATCTTGATAACTATATACCGGAGATAAAATGTCATAAACCGCGATGCATTACAAAATGTATCTGTAAACGAAAAAACGCAATAAGTAGTACAGACCGATTAACAAACACAATGGATGGAAGTCACTTCCAAGCGGGAAGGAAATATTCAGAAAAGTATAGTGTAGCAGGAAAAAATCAAACTACATTCATTGATGATACTCCAACATTAATAAATTTAATCCTCGCAGATCTGCAAGACTTAAAGAAAGTGGCTGTTGGTATTGAAGCCCCAATGTGGTGTACAACAAGTTTAACTATAAGATTTCTGGAAGAAGGAAATGGTGCTCATTGGTGGAATCCGGCTGCCTCTTCAGCAACAATTAATGCTATAAATATTGGTGTACAAATATTTAGTGGTCTAGGGGCATTGGTTAAAAAGGGCTCGCTTCGTTCAACTACCGATATTAATCAGTGGTTATCTAGCAATCAATGTAACATTCTTTTATTTGAAGGCTTCGTATATGGTCAATACAAAATAGAGTCGATTCAATGGACACAAAAACGAAAATTACATAAAGATACGAAGAGTTTAAGCATACATGATTTTAAGCCACCAGAGGAGCATCTTTGGGATGCTTTTTTAGTAGCATCAGCCTTCTGGGAGTTTCATTCATCAAGCAAGAAATCACAGAATAAATTAGGAAATTACAAATCAATAGTTCAACCAATAACTTATCAGGGAGATGTCCTCTCACACTGGCATACTATTCTAAGGAAAGCCCGCATCCCTCGTAATCCTGTAGCAGATCAAGATTGCCTAATTTTTTCAATTCAATAAATCAATCATCAAGTTTAATAACTACAGTCTATTCTTTCCCCAGTTCCAAATAATAGAATAGAACTCACATATGGACTAGCAAAATATTGCTTTTAATTGTTGTGGCACATGAGTAATTCAATAGTTACTCACCATTTTTTGTATATCTTGAGAATCATATTTTAGCGCTGAGATAATTTTGTTGCTAGTACATAGCATATAGCAAATATAATTAAAACCAAAAATCTTTTGGTGAACATCTATTTTAACAGAATAATCTTAGTGATTAAGCCCCAATCGGGAGATCATCTTAAAATGGTCTCCCTGTATTATGCAAAAAAACAGCATGACTTCTTAAGTCATGCTGTTTCTCAGCGAATTAAACTTTTATCAATAAGTGAGTCAGCTGCAACAATAACTTCAATTCTCATATCACTTACGTATTTATTTAAATATCGGATTCTTTTATGAGAATCTTCTTTAACTGAAGACATAAACGAACCATACATACTCTCGAACCTCATGTACTTATACTTCTTTTGATTTTTAACCTTTTTCATACTTGCGACAAAAAAGTTAGATTCATCAGGGTTAAAATAAAATACAAAGAACCATCTTATATATTCATTAAAGGTTACTTTGTGTTTCATTGCTTCAAAATGAGATATAACGCTCTCCTTTGATAACACCAACAAGTTTAGTATCCGCTTAACTTCTCTAGGGGTAATGTCTTTAATTTTTGTGATATCATTAATTATAGATATAATAGTAACTTTCTCTTCTGAATCAAAAAAATTCGTCTGCTTAAGAAGTTTTTCTAAAAATGTACTATAATCTGAATGTTCATTTAAATAAACTGGAATTGAAATGTATTTCTGGAGATAATCATGCCCAAAGCTTAATTTATCATCTCGTGTTGCTTGGTCTTTCAGGAAAAATTGGTTGTTGTTCGCCAATGCTAATGCAACTAACTCTTCATTCATTGAAATGACTTTGATAATAGACTCTGACGAAATGAAGAGTTGAAGTGCAGAAAAAAATTCAACGATTGTTTTTTCAGAACAACGATCAAGCTCGTCAACAATAAGGACAATATTTTCATCTTTTTTCAACCAGATTTTTATCAACTTATCAAGAGAATGTTTTACTTCTTCTCGAGACCCTAACTTTGCTTTAAAATCAGGTATAAGGATTTGATGAAGCAATTTATTGGATAATGGTTTAATTACAAACACGAGCTTCTTAACAAATGGAACAATGAATTGATAAATGCTACTCACAAGTAACGTAGCTGAAACAAGATACACGTAGAGTTCTGTGTTTTTTATAGTATCATCTAAAGAATCATATTTTCTAAACCATAATGAGTAAGCTAAAATACATGATATTACTAACAAGCCACTAAATAAATACATTGCCTTATTGCTTCTAAATGATGGAACCAGACTGTTCCAAGCAAACTTAATTCGCCCACGTAACTTTGTTTCAGCATCATATTTCAAATACAATTCCTTTAATATAGAAAACCAAATCATTTTATGATCGTCATATTCAGTTGGATTAAATCTAACAATATACGATTTTTTATATCTTTCTCTATCAATAGGATCATTTTGTTTTATTTTCTGATTAATTTTATCTAAGTTCTTTTCAATAAGACCAGCAAATGTGGATTTTCCCCGCCCCCACTTTCCATAAATTCCGATAGTCAAAGGAGCTATAGTCTGTTTATTAGCTATAAGACGAGCAAGGGCATTGGCTTTGGCGTTCCTATCTAACAAATCCACATCACTTTCTTTGTCTATAAGTGCTGCTTCCAGCTCTAACTTACTGGAAAAATTAGAGATTTTGTTTTCATTCTCTTCTTGTACCTCAATTATTCTTAATTTCGATTTTAAATTTTCAGCTTTTCGGCTTAGTTCATTGAGATGTGCTGTAGAACCTTCCTCCTGGATAGGCTCTTCATAATGCTCTTCATCTATTGCACCATGAAGTTGCTGCACTAGATCATCTATTTCTTCTCTCACGTTATATAATTCGACGTTAATAATTCGTTTTTCTTCATCTCGACTCATTACAAACCGCCTGTCATTCGAATTTTAGGTCAATTTTATGACTATATATTAAAAAAAATAATGTCGCCTCCACACTAAGGCATATATAAAAAGAATATGAAAGGGTAGCGAGCTTTTTTACTTGATTTTCTAAAAAACTCGTTGGATATATCTTATAAAGTTATGAAGAACTACCCTGATGGTAATTATGAGATTTGTATTTAAGCCAAATACACAGTTTGTTCAGGGGAATCAACCGGCTATATCTTACTGAAAAGTCACACATCAATTCTATTATGGTCTTACTAATCTCTTTATCATATAATTTAATCTAAAGAATTAAATTCACGGGGGATGATTAATATATGAATATTGTTAGCGAGATAAATTATGATTACATTTCCGAACGTTTTCCATCTTCTTTTATTGATGATCTTGATGAGTTAGAACCCAAAAAAAAAATTATTAAGATATTTACAAAGTACCCCTCTTTAGTTCTACTTGATGGACTAAAGATATTAAAACGATACGAAGAAACTTTTTCTTTGGACATAATTTATGATGGAAATTACGATAAAGACAAAGATAGAACTACAGATTTTAAATTATCTAGTACTTTGGATAAAAAGGATTTAGATAAATTTATGTACATATTTACTGCAAGTATTGATGAATACGGATTTAGCAACGTACACGATTCAGAAGAAGATTATACAACTCAAATTAACGATTCCTCTCTTAATCTGGAAATAAAACAAAAAAATATTCGCTTTTCTCCGCCTAATATTAAGCTATCTGGAAAATTAATTGGCTCATATCATGACATTTCTATTTCAAACCAATATGAATGCAAGGCAAATATCGTAATTACTGGTCTAAGTAATAAAGATGTCTGCACACACCAGGATTGGAAAATTAAAATGCTTCTTGCCTTCAATGACTACAGAGAAAAGAACTATGATGGTATGCTAAAAAACATACATACTTGTTTTGAGTTGTTTTTAAAAACCCAAATTCAAGGTAAACTCGATTTCCATAAACGATGGTCAAAAGCAATGGTAACGAGCAAACTAACGAAAGAAGATTTGCTAATGAAATCTTCTGAATGGGAAAAAGTTGAAAATAAGTCATCCAGTGATGAAATTTATAGAAAACAAATAGATAAATATCTAACAATCAAAAAAAAGAGGAATGCTAACAGCCACGAAAAACACATTTCTATCACAAAAAAAGAAGCACAAAATTTCGCTTATATTTGCATTACTTTTATTTATTCAATCTTGTTACAAGAAAACAAATTTGTTGAACCTTGGATCCAGGGAATATAAGCGTATAGAAACAATCAGAATGCTTTTATGCTAATTATCGTTGTATTATAGGTTTGACAAAATATAAACACTAAACTATAGATTTGTGAAAAGTACATTTTTAGATCAATTGCAAACGATATTTTTTAAGAAAGCTCCATCTCCATTGCTCGAATGATAATTATGGTGATGGAGTTTTCTTAAAACAATTTTTGATATTCTTTGTTAACTCAATAAGTGTTTGTACAATTAATAATTATCCCTATTTTCCCATTCCAAGAGATAATCCGAAAGATCTCTTGCGGAATCATTGTCAACATTCCCATTAATAATTTGATTTAATCTTGAATCTTCCAACCCAGTATATTGAATTAATAGTTCTTTAGCTACTCTAACCGCTTCTCTTTCAATTTCTCTTTCCGCGTAATTCAATTGATTTTGAATTTCCATTATCTCGGCTGTTATTTTACCTTGTTCAAATTGTTGTATATGTACATATTCATGAGCGATTGCATTGAATACATAAATTCTAGAGATTAATTCCATATCATGGGATCTATGAATACGATGAGAAAAAACATCATTTATTCTAGTAACTATTGAACTAACATATATTTCAATCCCAATTATTTCACTGAATAAGGAAGTAAAGAGTAACGCTCCAAAAGTATCTTGTACTATGTAGCCACCATCACCTTGTTGATAATCTTTTGGAACAATTGGATATTGATCTCTTGTACCCTCAATGTTGAGTTCGCTCCGCACGAATAAAACAAAATCTTTAAAACTCTCACTTTCAATTATTTCTGTTACTACCATTTCATTTATGTGATTTCCAAAGAACCCCATGATTATCATCCTTTCAAAAGATTATAGCTCAACACCTTGAATACAATGGAATGATAGTATTGGTTCCTGGTTGTGATTTCATCCCATCATATATTATTTATATTAAATTTGTTCAATTCGGGTTCATCATTCCAGACTCTACCATGTTTCGGATTCCCACTCTCGTTCAATCCCCCAACACAAAAAACTTTTGATTTTTTTGAGAGCAACATTACTTTCAGTTTCTTTTTACGCTCTTTGAAATTAGACTCATCTACTCCTAGGCAATCACCATAAGCAAGTATAATTATATCCACTTTCTCTAAAACCTCTTGAATCCAAAGATCATTCTCTAATTTATTTAAGATATCATTTGACTTCCCAGCCAAATTAGATGGATTATTATCAACATATGACCACAAATTTAGACAATGAACAACATCATATTCGCGCTTTCCGCACCAACAGAGCACTTTTCCGATTGTGGAATCTGCTTTCCAGTGTCCTTGTCTAGTAATGTCAGTCCAATTTGTGGAAGAACCATTCATTTGAATCACTGCAACACTCTTTTTCTTTTTTTTCTTTTTATTTTTAAGGCGAAACTCTAGTCCATAACGGTGACTACCTAAAATATATATATAACCTTTGGGTTCTACATGAACTAAATTATATAGCTTTCTAGCTTCAGACAAAGCTACTCCTCCTTAATTGTTTTCCTAATAAGTAGTTGAACTACTTATTAAAAAACGCATCTCATGACCAACCATCGCTAAGGGCACCTATTTAGCAAATACCTTCAATCTTCATATTGCTGATTTTTTTTTCTTACATATTTTTTGATTCTGCGATCCCAAGAAAAAATCCACAAACGGAATTGAGGGAAAACTCCAAAAAATATGAGAACTAGAAGCGATAAGACGCTGATTGATATGTGTGTAATAAACCAAGCCTTACTTTGAGGAAAATTTTTCATAGCTGAGTTATTTATGAAGATTAACTTAAGTGATGCATAAGCAGACAATATAACTGTAATAATGATAGGCACGATTTTAATTACTTCATTAATTAAAGATGTTTTAACTTTTTGAGTTAATATGCGGTGCTTAGCTGCCTTTTTATCAATCCATATTTGCAAATGATTTAAATGATAGGATAACTTACTATCTAAAGATTTTATACCGTTCTGAAAGGAGTGCATTTCAATACGATCTCCATTTATGACTTGAAACACTTTTTTGTTTTCAGTTTCATTTATGAAACAGTCTTTGATTATACTTTCAGGGAATAAGTATTCTGTACTTTCAGGTCGAAATAACTCTTGTTGGTTAATTCGGGTATAACCAAGCTCTACTAAATACATACCAACGAGTCTATATACTTCTTCTCGGTAGTTTTTCTCTAAGTCTGAAGGAATGTTTATATATGCATATAACTTAGATATAATTGGCTTGCTGTGTTCATTTAACCAATTAAAAAATCTGACTGCAGCTGACTGCTCTTGCAGAGGTACCGACCACATTATATAGTTTTGCTCTTTAATAGGTAGTTCTCCAATAAAAGAAACGTATATTGAATCTGATTGACCTTGCTGGTAGTCTGAATCTTCTATATCTTTAACAATCAAGTTAATCTTAACTGTGTCCATACCAATATCTATTGGAAAGTGATAATAATCAGATTGTCTTTCCATTTTGTTGAGATCATCCGGTTGTAATGTTTTCCCTGAGCGGTGGTAGATGGTGACCATCCAACATATTACAAGCGCCTTAGTATCAATTGTTCCTACGAGCAATTTTGTTTGTTTCACACTTTCATTTTCATTCTCATCTATGATGATTTCAGTCTTTTCCATTTCCTGCTCATTCAAAATCCCCTTAACCCGCAGTGGTTCTAAAGCATCTCGAGGCTCAATTTCCATCAATTGAGTCCAAGGAGTTTTCAACGATGAAATATCTCGAAACTGTTGATGTTTTCCAAATTCATTCAAAATATTGTCGAGATATTCTATTTCCGACTCCGACAATATTAAATCATCAATAAACATACTATTCGTCCTTCTGAAGATGCTCGTATTGACCAATTAAATCCACTGCATCTCCGGTTGATTGGGCAGCTAAAAACTGCAAAATCTGAACAGTTTTCCGTGCAATAGTCTCGCTTTTTGAACGATTCATTCTTTTGATTACTGTAAAGTAGTCTGTGTAGTATGCATATAAGTTGGAGTAATTACTGGAAGATGATTGTAAATGTTCATCAGGTAGGATCTTCTTCTCATCATTCAATAAATGCCCAATATTAAATATCACCGTGCTAACCAACTTAATTTCCCGGTGATCCATTGGCTTTCCTCTGTACTCATTCACAACTCTCGATAAGTCATCTTTTATTGCCGTAATTCGTCGTGTGCGATGCGAAGGTAATGCTGCGGGAGAAATTTTTTTATATAGAGCTTCTATTTGAGTCGACATATCTTTATAATATTTTTCGGACAATACAACCCATTCAATATCCAGAATAATCCTATCCAGTACATCCGGTAAGACAAAGGTATCAATAATTAACTTACCATCCTCAGATATTTTTAAATTCACTCTGTGACCTTCGACTACACAAGTTGTGTTAAGTTCACTAATTGTAAGTGAGTCATTACTTTGTATGGACTTCACCAAAGGATTCTCATAATTTATTTCATTAAGCCCGTGAATGATAAATCGAAGATCATCATCAGATCGATATCTTGGGGAAGACACGAGACCCTTTAATCTTAATTGAATCATAATCAATTGAGCCTCGTCTAATAATATCTCTTCAATTTTTGGATCGTATGGTATAAAAAGTAGATAAATTACTTTAACTAAATCCTTAGACTGCCGGGTTGTACCGTTTGGATTAAAAAGCGCTATAATTCCAGAGCCGAAATAGTAGCGTGCTTCAACATATTCTGCGTTAATTTCCCTAATAGGCACTGGTTCGTGTACAATTATTGAGTCTTCTATACGAAATTTAAAATCAAGATATGCTTCTCTATATGCTACTTCTTCAATAAATAAATCATATTTCAAATTTGGATTGAAACTATCAATTTCAGTTATATTTCGGTTAATTAAACTGTTAATACGACTTCGAATTTCGTCTGTTACTGTTAAAGGAGCTGCCTTAGATCGATACAACTTTATATTCATTCTATCCCCTTTACGTCCGTATTCATCAAACACCGGTCGTATAACGGTATGTAAGCGATCAATATCTAGTTGATATGCCTGAGATAAACCTGTGTAGCAATTACTTTTATTCGCCTCCACGTTTTCAGTATCTTCCTCGTCTAAACTATTAGCGTATTCTTTAAATACAGAAATAAAATCTGGAGCATAGATTCGTTCATACATATCTTTCACGGAATATTCTGACCGGAAGAAAAACGTTCTGGATGACATTTTTAAACCTCCATATGCCGCACCAAAGAGGATTGAGCTACAATTTTTAATTGCTCCTTTTGGTTATCTAATTCAAGGATGATCTTATCTATGAATTCATGTGGTTGCATCAATTCTTCATAAGCGGTTTGCAAATCAGAATCATAGATTGTCGACCGTCCTTGACTTGCACATACCTCTTCAGCTCGTTTCACTAGCATGATTGTTATTTGTTCTAATTGTGCCATTAACATATCCTTCGCACCATTAGTTACTCGTGATGATGTTTTTGTACGAACAAATTTTGAAAGAGTTCCTTTACGGGATACCCGAATTGCCCCATCATCTTCTTCATGCTCAAACTCCTCTTCATCTAACGATTGATATTCTTCTGCCTCAACATTATATGCCATTAATATGCTCCCCTTTTAATTGGCTTCTCGTATGCTACAAAGAATTGATATATTAAGCAAATATGATATCTTAAATTATATCAGATCTGCTATTTTCCAACAATATCCTGCAGAAACCCATATATTTCATATGATTAACAGAAACGTTTAGCTAGCAAACAGATCGTCTTTGCCAGTTGGCTTGTATATATTTATCAGCAAGAAGAAATTCTTGACTTGATAGGAGTAATTCACCATGTTTTATGATAACATCGGATTAAATCATCAAACACAGGTCATACAAATACTGGATATTATAAAATACTTAGGAGGTAATACATGAAAGCCGAAGCACGATCGCTTACTTTCTTGGCAAATGAAGGGGAGGTTAAGATTCCATTCTTCCAACGTGCATATGTATGGAACGAGAACAATTGGGAAGAACTCATTTCGGAGCTATTGCAAAGCAGCAAAAGTCACTTCTTGGGATCGCTGGTTCTTAAACAAATAGAAATACAAAGTGGAAGTACAAAGCAAGTACTCGTAATTGACGGGCAACAACGTCTAACAACTTTGAGTATTCTTCTTCGAGCGCTATTCGACAGTTTTGACACATTATTGCAGGAAAAGTGTCAGCAAGATGGGAAATTTGACGCTTGTCTTTTCTACAAAAAAGATATGTTTGATGATGACCTGCTCGTTAAGATTGAACATTCCAAAATTGATAAAAAGTATTATCAACAGGTCATTAGAGGCGAGATTGTAGCAGATACTATCGACTTACATACTTGCAACAGCAATATCCTGAAATGCTATAAATTCTTCGTTGATAGACTTGTTAATGTCTCACTCAAAGATCGACAAACACTTTTCAACGACTTACTGAGCTCAACTAACAGTATTCTGGTTGTTATTGACCTAACAGAAGATGATGATGAACAAGCTATTTTTGATACAATTAATAGCGCAGGCATGCGTCTAAGTAGTGCCGACATTGTAAAAAATGTCCTCTTCCAGCGGGCGTTTGAGCTACTCGGTAACCAAGAAGATGTAGAAACTTTATACCACGATTCTTGGGAATCTGTATTTGCAAACGATGAACAATCGATTACATTCTGGGATACGGCTCGCTCAACTGGACGTATGATGCGTGATAATATTGAATTATTACTTCACTCCATTGCTGTGATAGAGGGCTTCTTCGATCCCGAGAAACACTCCTTGTCTGATCTCTCTAACATATATAAAGAGCATATTAGAAGGCTTGATAAGAATGAGTTAACAAAGTTTATAAGAACCATTTCAGAATTTGCTAAACTTTACAGAGAGAAAATTATCGTATTTGAAAATAGCGACTTATTTGGCTTCACAGATTATAACAAACGACTCTTCCATGTTCTTAGTGTCTGTGATGTATCTACGTTCCATCCTTATATTCTTTTCCTATATCGCAAGTATGAGGGCAACGAAACTGAACTTGCAGTGTCACTGAAAAAGTTAGAGACACTCGTTATACGCAGAACAGTTTGCAAATTAGAAACGAAAAATTACAACAAGCTATGTAAAGAATTAATTTCGGATTCCTCTAAAATAGATATTCTATTAGCAGAAGTGACCGATAATGATGTAAGTAACGGGCTGATGTCCATCAGCAATAAGCACGCAGCATTATTGTTATTCTGGGTCGAGTTGTTCCGACGTAAAAACGACAATCGCTATGATAGAGATGAGTTAAAATACACTTACACTTTGGAGCATCTACTCCCTCAGAAGTGGGAAGAGCACTGGAGAAATGTGCCTATCATCGATGAGGATGGACAATCGATAACAGATTGGGAAGAAGCCAAGAAATATCGTTATAAGCTTATCTACAGTATAGGTAACATGACTCTGTTAAAAAGTTCACTTAACTCATCACTCCGTAATTATGAGTTCAAACGCAAAATTGAAGGTGAAGGACGAAAGCGCGGGATCAAGCATTATGCTGAACTTGGAATAACCAAGTTGGATATAATTGCTTATTACGAAACAGGGGATCTTTCGTGGAACGAAATTAAAATACGAGAACGAACTAAACAAATCACAGAAGATGTTCTTAAAATCTGGAGTAACATATAAAAGGGGTTACATTCAATAATTTAAAAGGGTTATCTCTAAAACTAGAGATGACCCTTTTAAATTATTGAATGAGTTAGCTGTTTTAAGAACTCTTGTATAATGGATAAATTGTATAAAGAGTTACTATGTATCAATAACCAGGGCTTTCTACTGTAAATTTTAATCATCATAATACATTACTGATCTTCGATCAGCATCGAGAATAATTATTGTGGAAATAAATACATATCCCAACAGTAAAAATATTGAATTAGACGGATTGTATATATAAGTTCCTTCCACTTTTAATGCGTATAGAACAGGAGGCACACTAACAAAAGCCAAAACCCCAAATACAAATGAGATGTATGCAGCTGTAGAAAAACGATTAACTTTAAAAAAATGAATTAGTATTGTAAAAACCAAGTTGATAGAACACACCCAAAAACCAAGTGAACCATCATTAAAGATCGCATTTACCACCAAGAAAAACATATTAACAATAGCACTTAATATTATATAGTAGTATCCTTCAAACATTTTCTTCTCCATTACGCCTTTATCTATTAAACGCCTAATAAATTGCAAATCCTTAACACCTCCACTCAACGGATTCAGTGAGGTGTTAAGATTTCATTTAATTAATTTCTTCTCATGCCGACTCCAATTATCGTAATCAATACTCCAAATGAAACTGTATCAAGAATGCTAGTATCTACATTGTTTTCAAAGTAATCTTTATACATGTACGATAAAGCCCAAATCATAAAAAAAGATATTACAGCTAATATTTGAAAACCCGTCTGAAACCATTCCTTCTTTTTATTTTCACTGAGCATGATCAGTTCGCCAAGTGACCAAAATAGAGCTGCTAGAGAAAAAGCTGTTGTAATGGGCTTAGGAACAGGAACTCCAGCAAAACTAAATGCAATCGCAAGTAATATTACCGCTACACCTGCTAATACAAATACGTTGTACTTCTCTTTTTCCTTTATATAATTAGTGATTAGTCTCTTTGTAATTATTGTTACGACACAAAAAAATACTAAGATGATTCCAATTGTGGACAATATACTCACTCATCGCTCCACCTTTCCTACTTTATTCTTAGTGTAGTTATAATTTTGACGATATCAACAACCTGGCTACTGTTAAGTAAATTATTTCTCTGCCTTGAAGGAACCTCTCTATTATTGAGTTCGTGTTGGATAATTTTACGCAGGCATTTGTAGTGTAGTCTTAACAACATAAGTCAATGAATACATTTTAATTCGTGAGTTTAATTTGCATTGCTCATATCTGGATTATTATAATTTCATTTCTTGGATTGAAGAAACAGGATATTATTAATATTTAATAAACCTAGCTTGATAGACCTTCCAAATCCCTCCATTCCCGAGTATAAAGTCTCATGATTTATATTCATTCGCTGTAGATTATCCCAAGTGTCCAATACGAATTTTTTTGGAAACACAAATTTGTAAGCTACTAATTCACCCTCTCCGTTAATTTTCCCTTTTTTTAATTGATAATTAATTAGTATTTCATCAAATTGCTCATAATTTTCGTTTGATACTAAAAATAATCCTTGTTGCCGTCTAATTCTTTCATTTTTCCGAGCAGGCTCGTATACCTTGAAATACGATGCACTGCTAGTAAAACCTAGCCATTCCGGTTTAACCAATAGTTCGTTGTTTTCATCGACAAGTCTATGGTTATAATTCGAAAAATCTTTGATTCTTAATGCATAGATACAGAAATCAGATGAAGCACCATCTACAGCAAAAAAAGCCCCAATGTAGGGTGAATAGGTCCAATCAAGCAAACGAGTCGGTGCACCATAATGCTGCATCAAGGACCAAGACTCTAAATAATAACGATTTTGCTCTTTTAATTCTTGATCTCTAGGGTCAGGTAGAGTATGAGATGAATAAAGATTATAAGATGAGATAAAATCTCTAGTCATTTCCATTTCAGCTAGGTTATAGTTTAATTCAATTTCCTTGTTAAGGTATTCATTATACATATGTACCTTATCGAATTCTCTATATAATGAGGTAACTATTTTCCACTCTGCATTTGATTGTCCACGATATATCCATTGACCTCGGGGAAATGTGCTAACTATTTTTTCGAATTCTCTCCATGACTTCAATACTACTTCCAACCACATAATAAAAAACACTCCTTCATATGTTTAAATGCAATCGATTCCTATTTTTCCTTCAACTCATTTCTATAATTATGCCATATCTCTCGATTAACATCAGAGTATTTCCATTCCGTTTTTCTCACTTGGATAAATTGTGTTTATAATCTCTTTGAAGAAAGGAAATCAAAATGGAATAATTCGTGTTAATCATTCTACTCTTAGCATCCTAAATCTCTATTAATTATGACTAAGTATATCCATTTTTACTTATTCTGTTCATAGTTAAACTTGTGTACATCACTACCGACTGTTTTTCAAACTTTAACATACTATAAAAATGCATAAGGAACGGCGGACAATGTCTGCCATTCCTTTTATAATTTTAACCTTCGATTTCCGCTTCTTCATCTTCAAATTGCATTCCTTGTTCATCAGATATCATTCTCAGTGATTTCCCAGTTTGGATGTGCTCCCAACGATCCGCACCGGATCCTGGATGTCTTCCCATTATCATCGCTGCACTGCCACTTGAGCTAAAAGAAACGTCATTCAACACTACGTAGAAATTATTTCTCAAAACAATCTTACCCTCTTTCAGCAAAACAGAGCGTTGATTAGCAATAAACCCTGACTTCACTTCATTAGCTGCCAATTGTGAACCAGGTTTTATTGTAATATGCATATGTTTGGTGCTGGCATTCGGATTAAATTCAGCAAGTGCAAAACCATTCGTTTTTGGATCGTACAGACGATACATAACCGAATCCTCCTAATTAAATTTCAATCTTTATCATGGCTGATATTTATTTTCTTCCCAAGTAAATACACTCAGTAAAAGAGTCAGTGCCATTTTGCGATCCGCATCGGTTCGTGTACTCAGCAGCTCCACAATATGTGCTATATCGTCCTTGTCGCCCATTGGATCAATATAACGGAATAACTCATCTAAAGTAACGCTTAGACCATGTGATATCTTTTCTAAGCTCTCCACCGTGACATTTTTTTCTCCCCGTTCAACAGCACCAAGATAGTTAGTATGTAAACCAGCCCTCTCCGCTAATACCTCTTGACTAAGCCCTTGTTCTTTGCGAATAAAACGAATTCGTTCTCCCAGTTTTTGAACCAGATTCATTTATCCTTCACCGCCCTCTTTATCACAAGCTTAATAGAGGGAGGGTTTTACATTAACACTCTATAAGTGTTACTTGACTATTATTTAACACTTATAGATAATGTAAATTGAGGAGTACATTATCTATAACATAGGGAGATGGTCATTGAAATGAAAACAAACAAATTAACAAAGCTTAAGTATTTGTGCAGTGGTATCATTTTAGGAAGCGTGCTATTTACGGGAGTTTCGTACGCAGCTACAACAGCCAATATCGGGGTCAATTTTTTACCGCTAAAATTCTTCGTAGACGGTGTGGAGAAACGTATGCCAGAAGGTCAACAAGGCTTTGTGTATAAAGGAACAACGTACGTGCCTCTTCGTTTTGTTTCGGAATCTCTTGGTAAGAGCGTGGGCTACGATGCTCCGTCCTACTCGGTATATGTGGGTAAGCCTAAAGAGGGAACTATTACCTACCTCGAGCAAATGAAACCCCATGCCTCCGATAACAAGGGTTCGAAAGCTGTGGAAACTTTTACAACCAATTTGGGAACCCAATTTAATCACGGTATTTATCTTACAGGTTCCGCATTCGGCGGTAATGACTCGACCGGGTATGGTTACGGTAAAGGGAACTATCTCGTAAGTACATATCTTTTGGATGGCAATTACAAAACCTTTGAAGCTTTATTGGCTCCGTCCTCTAAATGGAACACCCTCGCCAAGAATGATAACCTCGGTAGTTTAAAAATTTATGCGGATGATAAGCTCGTATACACAAGTGGCGCTGTTGCCTCGGATCTTAAAGCTCCCATTAACATCAATGTGGACTTAACTGGTGTTTTAAACTTGAAGGTGGAATTCAAACAAAACCAAGAAGACAGTGAATTAGGACTTCTGGAAGCTAAATTTATTCAATAATCATCTGTAAATTAAAACGGATCTTGATTCTCAACATTGTTGGAATCAAGATCCGTTTTGTGTGTTGACTGAAATTTTGAAGTTGATGATTTCCTAAGCTATTTTTGCTTTTATAAAAGAACTAAAACAAGAAGTTTGTTTTCAGTCTTTTAGCAAAATCAATAATTGTAGCTTGTGCAGTATAATCTGAATCTATTGATCCAGAATAGAAAATTTTAAATATTCCTTCAATGTCTGTGGGACTGGTAACATTCTTGTTAATACAAACAGCAACACGATCAAGACCGAGAATAGCCACAAATAATCCAAATTCAAAAATTACATTGTCTCTAGCTTTAACTACATTTTTATCCCGATAAGATACACGATCGTCTTCCCCAAATACAAAAATCGCCGCGTCAACTTCTTTTGCTATTGATAATAATCTATGCATAGTTGTATCACCGACATTAAATTGGTCAAACCACGGTTTTGGAACTAGCGAGTTTCTATGAACTATAGAAGCAATTTTATTTACTTCATCATTTGATTCAGTAGCTCCTCCAATAAATACCTTAGGTTTCCAATCATCGATACTCAAATTTAAACTTTTTAAACGATCTACATTTAGAGTGTCAATCAAATAAGATGGTCTATTTTTAATTGCTGTTAAATCTTTGGAACTAACAGAAGTGGATCTTGTTCTAATGAACTCAAAGTAAAAGGTGTTCCTCTCTTTCCATGACCTCTTAATTACTAACAAATTTAGGACCTCATTTTGGAGCTCATCATTTTTAAAATAATGACCAATAGCATATACTACTTGATTTTGATCAAGCAGAGATTTAACTTGATCAAATACCTTTTGATTATCACTTATGTAAGGTTCTTTAGGACTTGGAAAGCTTGCCACACCTGAATTATTACTCCAATTTGCCCTGCTTTTATCATTTGTTGCGAGAATAAGAATTTCCATTAATGTTGAACAGCTCCTTGTTTTTTTTTTACAACATTCTATAAATAAGATTTCTAACTCTTACTTTATGATAAAAGTAACCATATCGCAAATATATCTCTTCTTGATGATAATTATGAAACCTTCCAATCCTCTCTTAATCTGTCCTGTAAACGAAGCGCCTCCTACAGTAAACTGAAAACTTCAGTTGTCTTAGCCTACTGAAAATCGGATACTTTTGTTTTAAATCAAGTTGAATAGCAGCTGAGCCTTTTATTTTCTGTTACTCTAAATTAAAAGTTAAAAGTTCTAGTAATTGTATCCGATATATTTTATATACAGTAACAACGTAAACAGTTAATGGAGGCTTTCTTTATAATGAATTTAGAACGGGATTTTAATTATTATATCCATAAATATGGAGAAGCAGGAGCTAGAATTAAATTTGAAGAGGCATGTTTTGTAATGTTGAAAGCAAAGTTCAAAAGAAATGTTCACCCAGTTAAAGCTCATCCTGGAGATGAAGGTATTGATATCTATATAGGGAACATTACAAAAAAAATCGATGTGTATCAATGTAAGTTTTACATGACAAAGCTCAATCGCCAAAAGATAAAAGAGTCTTTTTTACGCGCTGCAAATAATCTTCAATTCTCCATGAAGTCTTGGACACTAGTAGTGCCTAAAGATCTTACATTAAAAGATTTAAAATGGTGGGACGAGTGGAAAATTCAAATGGAAGCAGAATTTAATATCGAAATAGAAATTATGAACGAAAGCACAATATTATATACTATGAGGCAAGTTGACGTTTATAATCAATTATTCGACTTAGAGTCTTTAATTCAACTCAAAGAGATACATGAAATAATTGTTACACAAAAACATAATGATAATGCAAGAAAAAAATTCGATTTTGTAATAAATAAACTAATCGAATACATTTCACACCGCATTAGCGTATTTAAAAAACTTTATTTCAACTCCTATGACATCAAAGAGTATTTCGAAAAGAACAATGTCACATCATTTTTAGAATTATTCCAAAAATCAGACATCCATGTGCAACACTTATTCAATGAGATTGAAAAATTAATTCAGGAGATTAACAAGGAAGACATAGAATTAGGATATTTATGTAGAGGATTTGTTTTCATGCAAGAGGTATATATACAACAAATTGAAGAAGATCTTCAGTATACTGATGAGTATCTCTTCAACCTAAAATCGTATTTATTTCAAGTTTCACTTCAGAAAATTATCTGGAACTTATCGAAAGAAGAGCACACCATAAGAACAATAATAAATCAAGATTATCAAAAAAGTGAGTTAATCAGTCAGTTTGACATGCGAGACACAATCATCTCTTACCAAAATGAACAGGATCTATTAAAATTACTAGCACTTCATGTACTAACATTATACGATAATTTTCAGGATGAAGATTTTGAGGTATTCTATGGAAAAGACGATGAACGTTGTCTTAATTTTGCTTTGATTTCTCCTTATATGCGCTATTCAAATACAAAAACCCCATACCCAAGTGGTATTTCAAAAATGATTAATTACATCAAGATGAGATTTTCAAAATTTAATGATAAAAGAGAATATACTTTTCACATAGAATCCACTAACATAATCTTATTAGAGGAATTAGATACGAAGTCGCTTCAAAAACTTCATGATATCAAGAAAACAGCAAATGTTAAATATCATCACTTTATTAAAGAAAATAAAATAGCAAACATTGTCAAGAAATTCAATAATAATAAAATAGATCACAAAGTAATTTCTTTAGTCGAAGAACCTAAGTATTGTGACAAAATAAAAAGCTTATTAAATGATACAAGTGAGCTAAACAGCTGGGAGATTAGTGGAGGAACTACTATTGATGGTAGCATTGTAGCCAGTAACGGATACAATTTCATTCTTAGGAAAGTAAAAAAACATTAAATTTTACATTTTCGATTAGGGCGTAGGCATTCATACTCCTATGCTTTGATTACATATGAAAATACACAAAAGGAATACTTATTCATAACGTTAAGTTATTTAAAAATTTAAGTTAATTCGTATAAGAAACTTTTCGAAAGCCTCAATCACCCCTCAAATATGGAAATGAACATGCTCCGCAATCTTCAAAACAATAATTATAGTATTGTGAAAAGCAAATTCATCACCGATTTAGAAGTCGATCTTCTTACGGTGAAGAATATCAATGAAGCAAAGTTCCTCAAAACCCATCACTTCCGATATTATTGAATTTTAAACAAGTTAAAAATAAAATAATATCGGATATATCTATGAAGAATATTGAGACAGAAATAGACGAAAACGAAGTAGCCATCTTCACTTATGTTGAAGATATGAATAATATGTATAACAAGCGCCAATGGCGCTTGTTTTATTCAGCTTGCTTCCTCAGCAAGTGTACGTCTCTCATCGCGAATGGATTTAAATCTTTACCATCATTGATGTGGCTGATACGTTCATAGGCTCTTGCCAAATCAACGAGCTCAATACAATCTGCAGCTCGAGACAGCGCGTTCTTAGCAGCTTGACGAAGCAATAACATGATGGAATGCATAGCTCCGTTTGTCGCATACATGAATCGTTCACAGCACTCTTCATCCGCTAAATTCGAGGTCGTTTCAAATACCGTTGTTATCTTTTTATCAAGTTCAAACATCAGACGCTGAAACTCGGTACGATCCTCTTCCGTTTCCAAACTGAACGGTCGGATCTCTTCTCGAATCACCCGGCGGTTGAGCTGAGGATTCAGGTCAAGGACTTCTGTTGCTTCACTTAGCCCAAAAAATATAACCGGTATCTGGGTTTGAACCATAAGGGATTTAAACCAATCCGTTACCCCTAACATGACTTTACGGCGATCACGATCTACGAAATGCTGAAACTCATCGAGCATAATTAACTCAACACGATTTTTTCGGATCAATTTGACTAAGCGATCTCCTTTTTGTGCAACAGTCCCTTTGTTGGGATACGGATCTTTCAGTTCCTGAAGCAAACGTTCTGTTAGTATCGTGTATTTGACTGGGGAAGGAAGGCTCAAGTGAAGAATATTTTGAGTCGAATAACGTATGCCTTCGACAACATCGCTGCTCACATGCATGTGTCTATCAATATACGTTTTGAGTAACGTTGTCTTTCCACTACCTGTATCCCCATGGATAAGAAGTGAACTTGGGGCATCGGAATATAGAGATTCCTGGTGAATCTCTTCAATTGCATCCATTGCCTTTTTAAATCTTGGATGAATTACCCGAATGCTATCTATAAATTTAAGCTTGTCATGATCAATAGTTTTCATTTGCTGATTACCTCCCAGTCGGAATCATTTGCTTCATCCAGCATCTTAAACGCCTTTCTCTCCTCCACTGCAGCTTGGTGTTCCTTATCCACGCTCTCTTTTTTCTTCTTCTCAATGATTTGAGCTGAAGAAAGCTGAGTATGTGCAGCTGCACGAGCCCCTTTGGTCAGCTTCATTTCCTTTGCAACCTCCTCCATAAAACGCTCCTTAGCTTGAGCGAGGGCAAGCTGATTGGCATGGCTGTTTGCCTGACGAATCCGTTTTAAAATACAGTCATGACTAAATTCGGTTAAACCATTGGAGTATTCCTGATCGCTATTGGGCACTTCCAGATACCGTTTAACCCGTTCGTCATAAACGAATATTTTAGACATATCATACGGGTCATATTTAAATCGTACATGGGCAGCTCCTTTTTTAAGTAATTGAAATTTCAGGTTTTGAAGCTCAGCCGAGTTATAGAACATATGCTTGTACTGAATTCCCGTACGCTGAATGCTTGCATTTTCTCGAAGTTTACCAAAAATAATGTGCCAATCAGGGATTGCGTATAGTAGCGGCGGTGATCCCCACTGGGCAATGCCGGATTGCCACAGTTCATTGGGTATACCTTTCACGCCGCGGTGTAGCTGCTGCAGATATTCATCAATGACCCACCGATGAATAAGCTTCAAAAAGGTATGGTAACCCACAACTGCGTTTTTTTCTGGGTTGTAATCCTTTTTGTCCATGACATTCGAAAATGTCGTACCTGGTGTTTTATGAAAGAGTTGCTGGTTCATCGTACGAAACGTGCGCTCCACCGTTCCTTTGTACCAAGGCTTACGGGGAGGACAGTAGTCTGGTATAATCCCTAACTGCGCACATGTATCTTTGAGCGAACGACTTTGAAATTCTTTACCGTTGTCCATCCGCAGCACTTTAGGCACTCCAAACATATTCCACTCGTTTTTGATATCGGGATAAAGCTCTTTTACATACGTCTTCGGTGTCATGGCATGAAGTAAGCATTTCATGACAGAGACATACGATGGAGAATGAAATGCAACGTAGATGCCTGCAATTGCTCCCGTCGTCTTATCAATGGCAAGGGTAAGCCATGGTCTTCCGAGTGGCAGTCCTGTCTCGTCATCTACAACAAACAGATCCATTTTCGTGTGGTCAATTTCGAGAACATCATAGGGCTGTTTCGGCTTATTCAGAACGGCTACACTGCCCAACTTGTCAAAAGCATATTTCTCTCCCTCTCGTTTTTCCATCATCTGGTGCGGATCTCTATCTTTAATGCGTCTAGTGATCGTGTTATACGATGGTAAATCCATTTTATCTCGCTCTTCTCGAAACCTGTTTTTCTTATCAATCTCCACAAGAACTCTTGCATGTAAATCCTTGGCTGTAATGCGCTCTCTTTTCGCATACATCTTATCGATGCAATCATCGATAACCTTTTCGATCTCTGGAGATAGCCTCGTCCCAGTTCCTCTTTGTAGCGTGTTTGGAACAAGGGACGTAATATCTTGTCCACTATCTAAGAAAGCGTACAGCCATCTTCGCAGCGTTAAAGGCTCGATATTTACGCCTTCTAATTTGAGTTCCTGAACGCGATGCTCAAGTTTAGGCTGAATGTTTTTACGTGACTCCGATAAAAATGGCTGGATTGCATGGTACCGTGTACGCGCTATTTCTTTGTGATCATCCGGCAGCATGGAAAAATCAATGATCCGATTTTCCCGAAGACCTAGCTCCATAAGTTGCGTGGAAGAGCCGGTGACTTCAAAGCGAATGATGCCTTTTCCATATAAAGCAATCAATTCACTTTGATCCATCGTGATCTCCTTGTTCTCCGCTAAATTCTTGATAATAAAATGACCTGGCAGTGTTTCTTTTTGTATTTCAAAGACTACGTCTTCTTTTTGAAAACGAGTTCCTCTGATGAGACTAATCGTTTGCATGTTTTATGCTCCTTTCTTTCGGCTCGTTGATTTCAGGTTGTAAAAATGTGCAAGATCTGAAGATGAAATAACAACATCTTCAAACGACTTAACAACGGGACTTGTCTTTGCTCCTTGAATTCGACCACTTAAAACCGCTTGTACCACATCACTAAAACTTGCATGGTAATACAAAGCCGTAATGTCACGCTGAGCAAGTGGCATCCATTTCTTTGTCTTGTCCTTCACTGAAGAACAAGCCGTATTCAAACGTACCAGAAAATCTTCCACTGCTTTTGGCATAAATACTCGTCTACCGTAGCCATCCTTTTCAGGACCATGGTCCATGACCAATAGCTTCGACTGAGCCAGTTTAACCACCATTTTCAAGGAAATACCAAGTTGTTCTCCTACCTCTCCGGTTGTGAGTAATTGAGACCGTTTTTGGGCTAGGGCTTCGACCTCGGCTCGCTCTACGAGTGTAATTTTCTTCTCACCAAAGCGTTTTTCTATAAAAGTTAGAAGCCCCAGTTCTTTAAACTGATGCAGACGAATATCATCACAGTGTAAGATTTTTTGCCTGGCGTAAAGAAGAGAGCAATATTTTCGCTCGTCTTCCTTGGTCGCGGTAAGCATACGAACAAACTCATTGTGGTGTTCGTTATGCACTTCTAGATAAAGTTTCCGGTGTACATAGAATTTTTCGTTGCCAATAAGTTTGTCAAAGATCTCTCGTTTGGCTCGTGTGGTGGATTTTGTACGCTGTGCTGCTTTTGCAAGTTCCACTTGATAAACAACCTCCTTAAAATACATGGAGGGTGCAGTGAGCAGCTCATGTGCAAGTGTAGATAAAACCGTGAACATTCGATTGCTCATTTTTTCTCCTTTGACCAAATTGTAATTTAGACGCTGAACATCTAAATTAAGATCCGGACACGGGAGCACTTGCACCGGCATGTTGTCCAGCATTTTCATAAACAAGTGAAGCCCTTCAAAATATTGTTGTGGCGACAAAGTATGTCCACCTTCAATGGGAACCGAGCTGAGCTTGCCATGTAAAACATCTTGGATGGTCTTTTGCGCCGACAAAACTCGAGGAGGCGGTACCTCCGTATTGATTAAGTCAGCATAACCAAATCCGCAATTACATCCTCTTCCAATGAGATTGTCCAAGCGAATGACGCGGCTACAGCAAGGGCAATGCTCTACGAGCTGCACCTTATGCTTTAAACAAACGCCGAAAAGGGCAACATCCCAGCTGAGCCGATGATACCAAGCTTCCTCTAAACATCTGGGGCAGTACTTGGTTTTTGTTTGATGATAATGCTGCATGAACTGACGTTGTGTCGGTGACAGCCCACCAAATAAGACGGCATCAAATTGGTTTAGCAAATGCCTCTCTAAACTTGAGTACCCGTGTTCCTTTAACAGATCGACAAGTGGCTGATTCCAAAGAGTATTTTCTTTGAAATAATTCAAGTTCGCACGGTAATCAAACCATCTCTCCCCTCTATTTATAAGTGTTTGCAACGTCTGATGCCCATTTTCCTTCGCCATACGCAGTGCTAAACTCATAAAACTTTCGTCCGCATTCACAGCAGGTAAAAATTGAAGCAACATCGTAACCCTCCTACTATATTCAGAGTAAAAAAAATTATGACTAGTCCTGAAGACGCCTTCCACAAGGTAATCATAATTTTGAAATCAACTTTCTCGGGCTTTTAAATTTTTTATTTTTAGAGCACCACAAAAAAAAGGCGCTACAACAGCGCCTTTTCGTGTTTTCAGTTAAGCATTTCTTAATCTGCTTGTTTATGATTTTTATTTCGTTTAATGATGAAATCAAGGTACACTGAAATATCATTCAGTGTCGTTTCTATACCTGCGGGATAACTTGCGAGTGCTTTTCGGAGTTGTTCAATAATATGCTGATACGATTCCAGGACCGTATTATCAACCTTAAATCCCTTGTCTTCGTCCTCCTGGTGGAGCGCATCTTGCTTTAGAAGTGTATCTAACTCTTTAATGGGTTTTGAAATGTACTCTTTGTCGATTTTATCCGACAACTTAGCTAGCTTACGCAGTAAACTTTTGAGTTCAGTTTCAGAATATTGTTTTAAGAGATCATTCATAATTTTTCTGAACGGCGACCAATCCATCAATTCGGATTGATTAGCTGGCACTGACAAGGGATTGGAAGCCGCAAAGCTATCCATATCCCACTTGATGTTTTTTGTGATATCTTCAAGTGAGATACCCAGTTTTGCTTGAATCATTAGTAAGCTCTCTATGTTTAGAGAGACTTGTCCATTGATAATCTGAGACATCGCTGAATCTGTTATTCCTAATCTTTGTGCTGCTTCTTTCTGCGTTATGCCCTGGTCTGCCAGTTGTTGTTTTAAGTTTCTTCCGACATTCCGCTGTAATTCCGGATACGATCCGAAAGAAAACACTTCTGAATTGCTTCTTCTTATCCCTTCGTTTACAGCAGAAAGTAATACTTTCATGTCTCCTATGATGTGCTGTCTTTTCTCATGTCGGCGAAACACTCTCAATTGTTGTGGTCCTGTTGTTATATGATCTTGAAGCGAATGAGGGTACATGATATACAATTCATCTTCTATTTCCTCAAGTACCTTTTTAAATTCGGAGAAAGGAATGATGCTCCAATCTTGTTCTTCTTTCATCTGTCTCACTCCAGTATGGTTAATCCCATTAATTTAAGCAAAGTGATTTATGTAACTCCATTATTATAAAAGTTCAAAGGAGGTAATTCCGAATATGAACAATATTCATATTAATAAAAATAATAGACGAGGTGACTGACCATGAGTTTTATTCATTTAATCACTAAAAACGGAGAGTTTAGTATAGAAACTATTCTGATCAATGAAGGTTTCACGAAAACAGGACAAATTTATCACTTTCAAAAAGATTATGATGAATCAACTATCTTCATTTCAGTAGACCATAGAACCTTTACTTGTGAACTAAAAAGCTTACAAGGAACAACTATAAAAAGAGCAGAAGTCAATTTTCAAAAGGATTCCTTTTTTGAAAGATATGCTGTACTCATTGGGTATGTACAGAAATTTCTTACGTTTCATTCGACTCAATCTCATGAATTACAAGACTAAAGGTACCATTTTCAATTATGTGATTTTCACTCAAAAGGTTTGCCTGAGAAATTTTAAAGTACTTTATATTTGCGCGGTTCTGAACTTCAACTTTCCGAGAAGGTGTAAAGGAAGAATTGTTCTGTGACTTCTTTACATAATAGAAATCAATAAACCGATTAGATTCCTCTATTGCATCTTCCAATATATGAACAGGTATTTCACTTTGCCATTTAATTGCTTGTCCATACAAAAAGAAAATATAACATTCATTATTATTACAACTTAGTTTGAAGATAATTTTGGACTTTGCACTCATAAAAAGCTCTCTCCTTTTCGCACTTTAAATGCTCGTTTCTCTATCTGTATTATAGCATTTTACAGTAATGGAATATGCATTAAATTATTTGTGATACGTTTATCTCTATCACCTTTTGCAAATTTTATATGTTCAATGACAAAAAAAAAGACCCCTTAACAGAGATCTCGATTTTCTAAGCAACGCTCAATTTCGTGGCGATCAACAATATATTTTTTGGTAAGCCCATGAAAACTATCATGTAACTTTCCCTCTCTGAAACACTTTTGAATGACCGTTTTGGATATACCATACAAAGAGCAAGTTTGATCAATGGTCAGATATCGCTCCTGTATACGTTCTATACACTCGGGATCATAATACGATATTCTTCGCTTTCCAGATGTATAGAACAATTCCTCTTTCGGCTGAAGTATCCCTAAGCGTTCGAGACCTAAGAGAGTAGCATAATCCACTTTTAACAATCGCTCCACTTGCTCTTTCGTATACCCTTTTTGATCACGTCTTCGATGGATCAGAAGCGTACGGCAAGACAGTAATTCCTCATGTGAGAAGACTACGTCCGAGAGTTTCCCATTTTTCACCGGGCACGTTGGTTTAATTTTTCCTTGTAAAATCATTTCTACGAGTTCTACAAGTTTTAATTTATATGACCTAAATTGCATTAAGAATTCATGCAAGGTTCTTCCCTTACTATCCGCCTGATACGTTCCACGAACATTCTTAAGGAAAAGTTCAAACTCCCTTTCATTGATGTAATATTGACTTTTCTTGAACTGGTACAGGGTTAATAACTTGTTATTGATAAATTCATTGAGCTGAACTTTGTCACTTACCCCCAATCTATTCGCTGCTTCTGACCGGCGTATAAATCCTTCTGCCGGAACTTCTTGATCCAAGATAATATAATGATTCGCTGCACAAGCCACTTTGGTTGCTTCATGGGAATGTTTCTGCAATGTATCCGGGACCTTCCGAGGATTAGACGGTTTGTGAATACAGTGAGAAGGGATGTATAGCAGAGGAGCGAGAAGCTTGAAAACTGGTTTTAGCCCGGCGTCATACTGAAGTTGAAGACATGCCTTGATTTTGATGTTTCTTATTTTAGGTGATAGATCACTTATGCGTTCCATTGTATTTTTGAAGTTAACCGGGAAAGCATCCAGCAAATGATATACATTTGTGTGAAGATGATAGGCACTTTCATTGTTAGAGCGATACTTTTTTGTATTTTTAAATGCATTTAAAACATAGCTATGGTTGGCGACACTGTGACACCCTTGTAGTAGATGACTCAGCCGGTTAGCCAGCGTAAGATACTCCTTCACCGTAATGCCTTTTAAAATGGGCAATTGATCCGATTCGGCTATCTCAGAGCGTATCAAAGATTGAATCCATTCCTGCGCCTGCAAACTTAGCGGATCTGAAATCACTGGTCCTTTAGCATATGAAAATACGCCTTCACAGTGGGGACAGACATCCATTATAAAATGATCCATTGAGATCTTCTCTTTACAACGAACACAATAATCAAGCAGTAGCTCATTATGTTCCAGGCAAATAGTTACCGGTTCAATATTCCACAAACTTTGATGATATACTCCTCGTTCTTTGACGCAAGATGGGCAATATTTAACCGAATTTCGGTTAATAAGTTTAGGGACTCTTCCCCATTTATTATGTGAGTGGCTTTCTAATGTGGAAACGGGGATGCCCGTCCATGCTGTTATCGTCCCCAGTACCTTTCGGTTAAAAATGTTATTTCGAATATCCGAAACGCTCGCATCCCAATCCTTCGCAAAGCCTCTGATGTTTGTGTACCCATTCGCGTAAATAAAACGTAATACGTAACTTATCAAACTTTCATCCTTCTTAATCCTAGGTACAATGTTCATTTCATATCTACCTCTCTTTTCAATTAAATGAGAGCTATTATATGAAAGTATCGCGTTTTTTATCACAAGAGGCTTGATCCCAAACAACAACTGG
This sequence comes from Paenibacillus polysaccharolyticus, assembly GCF_900102085.1. Classification (GTDB taxonomy): domain Bacteria; phylum Bacillota; class Bacilli; order Paenibacillales; family Paenibacillaceae; genus Paenibacillus; species Paenibacillus polysaccharolyticus. The sequence continues at coordinate 113,192 of NZ_FMVM01000001.1, forward strand.
AAAATTGTACTGATGGATCTGTTCCCTTTATTTGTGATAGTATCGCTAATGTTGTGTACATAACAAAAACATTGTTGGGGGTTTACTTAATTGCGGAAAAAGAAAGTTTTAATATCACTTGGAGGACTATTTCTCCTCGTCACTAGCTTAAGTTTATTTGCAGGGGTGGGTGCTGCTTCTAAACCAGTTACATTTGATGCTTCAACTCCGATTACATTTACTACTCAGGAAGACTTTAATGCCAAAAAAATTCCACCTGGCTTTGATAAGAGAGAAAATATTGAAACTGGCAAAAAATTAGGCATTGATGTGAAATCAGCACAAAGCGAAGCGACCACTTTCACTAAAAAATTGCGGGCAGTTTTCAATAAAGATTCTATTACGGTAAATCAAGAACTTACAAGTGATGGAGACTACCTTGTTGGAAGCGGTGGTAGTATTGACCTTAATATGGATGGTCAGAAACATAACTTATCCATTTTAAGTTCTTTGGTCTCTCATTTTGAATTAAAAAATGGCACTCATCTGTTAACTGGAAGTTTCGAAACTGAAATCCAACAAGATGATGGTACTCTCGTTCCATCCACAGTTAGTTTCACAAGTATTGTCGAAACCGGAGAAGGAATTTACAGCGTAACTATGGGTACCATTGAAGATGGACCTGTTGTACTCATGTTTGGTGATGATAGCTTTGCGACGCAAGAAATTCGTGACATCATCAGAGGGCAAGCCAACTTTGAGGAGGATGTTCTCTAATGAAAACTATGAACAAATCCAGTATCGCAATTGTTATAGCTTTGATCATTTTCACTGCCATCTCCTCCGCACCTGCACAAGCTCAAAATATGGGGGAGTACTACCACAAAGGAAATGCGTATAGCAGTTACTACGACAGTGGAAATCAAGCCATTAATGGCTGGAGTACGGTCGTTATGGCTACTTCCTCAAGAATGGCTAGTCAAGGCAGTCTAGGGTATACATCGATACAAGCCTGGGCAAGACTGGATACTCTTAACGCTCAATACAGCCCTTACTATGCACCAACAGTGGTTGCCATTGAGACCAAGATGAAAACAACGACAACAAGTAGTGATAGAGACTTTTATTTAATCCAAACCAATCCTGGTCATAATGTGAAGAAGCATTCCGTGGATTCCTTTATTTTTGACTTGATTGATTATCGAATTCCTGGAGTAAGTTTGGTGGGTAAGTTAGCGGAGAACTATGCCAATGGTTTTACTTCGGGTACGGAACAAAACTTATCCAATCCCAAAAACGGTACCTTAACGTTCTTAAATCCAACTAATGCTAGTTTGTCTAACAACATTAGTTGGAAAGATGCTAACCAGGTTATAGGCTCCAAAAAGAATTCTGGGGCAGCAGCAGAATTCCACTTCACTGTGGCGAATGGTAATCAAATTAACGTTGCGCCTCAAGCTCGGGTACAGTATGGATTATATACAGCCAACACCATAATTCCTCTTAAAATATGGTCAAACTATGCGTACGTGAACCATACGTTGAATTAACGATGATGAAAAAACAATCTAAGATCATCATAGTTGTTGTCGTTCTCTTGATTATTGCTGCTTCAACTTTTGTTTTCATAGAAAACTCAATCAGTAAGAAAGAACTTGAAGTTAATTCGCAGTATTATACTGGTTTTGTTGCGAGAGTACAAAAATTAGATAATACACTCTCTCAAACCAGTGAACTATCATCTAATATCGATGTTGAGCAAATGTTCGATGTGTATACGTCGATTATTTTAGTGAATGATCGATTAACCCTTTTAAAAGAAAACTCTAAAAATTCCCCTGAACTAAATGTCCTTATCAATGACTTTTTAATATTTAGGGATGAGTATGGTTATCTTGTAAGAGATCAATTAAAAGGCAAACATGCAGATTCAGAAATTCTCATAAAAGTGGCTGAACAAGTCAAATTATTCTTGAATAACTTGCCTAAAGAATACAAAAATTCGAAGGAGTTTTCAGACCAATTTAGTAAAGCTTCTGAGCACATTAAACCTTTACTACATCTTAACTTCTAACGTAATTGAGCCGCGGATGCGGCTCTTTTTTTTGTTATCATCGATGTTATATCGTTCTCGTGGAATTGTTCGTGAGGTTCGTTTTAACTGCTTCTAGCAAAAAACTGACAATTTTCTTTAATGAAATGATTCCCACCAATAACAACCGTCTTCAATGTCTGACGTTCAATGATCCCCCCTTCATCCAAAACTTCTTCTTGCTGGTAGACGATAACATGCCATTTGTTCTGAATCGCTTTTTCAAAATGCGAAGCTTTATATAGAGGTTCCATGTGTAAATCCCCTCCCTTTTTTGCAAGTATAATGAACAATGTTCAACCTATTATAATAAAAATTGAAATATATTCCACACAACTAGTGCATACTACAATTATTAGAATGATTAAAGGATAAATCGGATTTAGATTGATGGTTCTCGAGTCAAAATAATTCCATCTAACACATAGAAGGAGAAGAACGTGAAATGGATCTGAATATAGAACCAATTGATAAAAAGAAAAGAGATATAAGCAAAATGGTTAATGAGCTTGTTCGCCTTAATTTCGCTTGGTGGAAAAACCAAGGTGATCCTGCTATTTATGAAGCTTTCTGTACCAGACTTAACGAGCTTGGGTCAGAATCCATTGAAGTTGCCGAATCATGTTTTTTACAACTAAATTTTTGGGCTAAACAACATGGATATGAATATCAAAGATTACATCGGTTTCAAATAAGACTTTTGATTGCTGAAGTTGTCATTGATATAAAGGTGAATGATTACGATTATGAGTTTTATTTGCTCGTCAATGATAAGCCAAGGAGATTATTCAAAAATCCAGCGGATATTGAGCCGTGGATTGAAAATGAACTCTTACCTTCACTGAAATGATTTTAGCCTTATAAACCGATGACAAAAACAAGCTATGAAATACTTCACATATGGCGTAAAGAAAAACCCAGAGCAAACCTCTGAGCTTTCCTTTGTTTTTGTCGTCAAATCTTATTCTTTCCGCTTAGTTGTTATTTCTAAAAATCGCATATATGGTTGTCCGTACATGGTAAAATATAAATCCCCTATCTTCGTTTCAATAAGTTTACCTTTCTTTGTTGGTTTTGAAGCATTCGAATCCACCCACGCAGTCAAGGTTTTAAACTCTTCTGAATCCTTACTAAAGAAAGGGAACTTAAAAACTTCCGCAGCTGCTTTTGTTGTTGCTTCAACTACTTTTGGGTTCGTCGGTGCGTCAAGATTGTTTAGATCGATATACCCTGATGCATCTACAAGAACTTCTACCCAATCAATCTGATCATTATCTCGAGTATGGTATATATCGAATCGAACTTCAAGCTTATCTTGTTGATAGATCCCGACGTACGCATCAAGCGTTTCTAAACGCTCATTACGAACTTCATAACCGCTATCAATCAATGATTTCTTCATGGCACTCGCGGTAAATTTGAAAGGCGTTACTGCGGACGTGCTGGATACATGGGAAAATGTCTCTTCTTTATTTGCAGAAATGCCGTATCCGACGGCAATGGCTAAAATTAGCACAATTACTGCATGTGATACTTTAATTTTTTTATTCATACTCATTCATCCCCTCATAGTCTGACGAGTGAAAACTGCAAAAACCAGATTCATGATGGATTTCAACCGTTCTTTAACGGCATTCTTAACTCTTTAATAAAAATAGACCTCTTGCTTGGTTTGTCTTGAATCGTCTTTGGGAACGTAACATATAGATTATTCTTCGCCCTAGTAGCAGCCACATACATCAATCTTCGTTCTTCCTCATGTGTGGTCGGCGGTTCTGCCTTTTCCTTGCATTCATTCATATCCACGCTGCTCAATGCTACTGCACGATTAGAAGGTAATGCCCCGTCATGTACACCGATTACAAAGACATTATTAAAAGCAAGTCCTTTGCTTTTATGGATCGTTAAAAAGTATAGTGCATTGTATTCACCCTTATGGTATAGTTCCAAATGTTTTTTCATATTTTCACTTTTTTCTTTGAGTCTTTGGTGATACCCATTCAAGTCACGCCAGGACTTGTAAATTGTACACTCTTTTTTTATCCAATCGGTCTCTTCTTTCGATAAATTTTTCTTATTTGTTGGAAAAAGAAGGAGCGGCTCAATGAACTCCATAATGTCAACTTGATTCCTTTTAATAAGCTTGAAAATACCATTCAAATAATTTTCAAGCAAAACAATATCATTTCCTTTATTGTATTTCTTAACGTATTCTACAAATTTCCGAAGCATATGTTGAACGTTCGAAAAATCATTTTGTACCAGAAAATGATCCACTTCCTGGCTCTTGATGTAGTAAGCATTGGCTATGTTAATTAACAAAGGTCTCCAATTCGATTGAATTAACGCATTTGCTTTCATTAAATTTGACCAAATACCAAAAGCTTTTTTCAATTCAGAGATATTGAATATCCCCATTACATCAGCATTATTTTCAATGACATACGGTATACTTCGATGATCAAGTACCTGATAAACACTTTGTAATTGACCAACGGAACGATATAGGATGGTAGAAAGAGTGTAGTTCACAATCTCTACTTTATCTTTAAATTTAAATTGTTTCTCTTCACCTAACTTCTGAGCTTTTGAAATAATCCAGTTTGCCTCATCGACTGGATTGTTCGCTGCCCAAATATAGGCATCGCCCTCAGCATTATGAAAAGGTGTCATAGATTTTTTAATTCTATCGTGAGCGTTTGAGATAATCACTCGATTCCCAGCCTGAACAATGTTCTGTTTTGAGCGATAGTTCATCATTAATTCAATGGTATATGTGTTATATAACTCATGGAATTGTTTAATGAATTTAGGGTCCGACCCTCGAAATGCATATATGCTTTGGTCATCGTCTCCTACAATGATTAGTTTAGCCCCACTGCCATCTGGTGGTGAAATCAGTTTTAAAATGTCCATCTGAAGTGGGTTGATATCTTGAAATTCATCGACGAATATGTACTCAAACTTATTTTGAATGAACTTGCGAGCGGACTCATATTGTTGTAAAGCCCGATATAGATTAAGAAGAAAATCATCAAATATAACAATCTGCTGTTCAGTCCGTATTTGGATAAATTCCATGTATAAGTCGTAAAATCGTTTGTGAATCGGATATTCTGATTCGGATTCTAAACTATCGTAATGTTTAGCAACAAAAGTCATCATTTCTTCAGGACTGTACCCAAGGTTGGTCCAATAATCGATCCTTTGGCGTATATTTTTATTTTCTTGTTTATCAAAAACGAAAAGATTATACTTTTCTATAAGTTGTTGAAATAATTTACTTGCCTTTTCATCACTATCATCTTCCTTCTGACCGGTGACTCCAACTGATGCAAGCGCTGGTATAATCCTGAGAAGTTGTTCAAACAATGATCTGAAGACACCATGAAAAGTTCCAATCATCACCTTTGAATTATCAGTTCCCAAAAATAAATTTACACGATCATTCATTTCATCCGCTGCTTTTCTTGTGAACGTAACCATGCATATCTTTGATGCTTCAACATTTTCCATCGTCGTCAAATATGCTGTTTTTGCACATATCGTTTCGGTTTTCCCACTTCCAGCTCCGGCTATAATTCTTAAACTTCTCTCCATTGGATATCGAATTGCTTCTACTTGATGTTGATTGAAGGGATTTCCTTTGATCTGTTCTATATGGTCGAAGAAATTTTTATCTACATCCCATTCACCAATTAGCTTCTCATTGGTGGAGCTTGTTACTTCTCCGTACTGGTTTTTATATATTTCATTACTTTCAACCACTCTTCCGATTAGCAGCCTTAACTCCTGCATTTCCCTTTCATTCTTTAGAATGTAAGCTTGCAACTTTTTATTGTCATTAAGTAATTGCTTTATTTTAGTGGCTTTAGCTGCTAATTTGTTTTGCAAAACTGAATTTTCTTCGTGCATTCTTTGGTTTTTTAAAGATAACGTCTCTATCTCCGACACTAATTTGTCTCTACCCGTAAGTTTATTAAGTAATTTTTGAAGAGGCATATCATTTCTCCTATAACTTAGTGTATTGAATTTACATTGCTTCTACTCTACTTCTGCGATTGTCAACGAACAGACTTGGTACTCATTTTTGATTTTTACAGAATAAAGCATAGTTGTAAACATAAATGATGGCAATTCTTAGTTGCACAAGAAATCAATCCTAAAGATAGCGTCTATATAGGCAAATTTCTGTTTATCACGTAGGATAAGTCGCACTTCACGTTATACTGAATCATAATAAAAAAAGCCTGTGTTCCATTTCACTTGGAATACAGGCTTTAGTCCCACTTAATATAAAATTCGAGCTCTTTAATTTCACATCAAATACTATTTATTTTTTTTGATATTTAGAGAAGATAGTACAATACCAGCCATGTAGGACAGCATAGTTATATCAATAATTTTGTTGATACAAAAATGAAAAAATTGGATGATGTGCATCGAAGGTGTCTTTCTAACAAAAGTGTCCATGTTGATATAGAAAGAGTCTGTAGGCATAGGAATTGCAAAATGAAGACAAAATGCATAATAAAATGCCTTCACATAATTGCGGTATAGTAACCACATATCTGATGTGGTGTCAAACTGAGCTGGCTTCATACTTGAAAAGGTTATATATACTAGCGAATAGCACAAATCAGCAAATACGATAGTGATAAAAATTTTAAAAAATAGCTTTTGAATTCCAAGTCTCCCCATATCTTTCACATCAGTAATTTTAGAGTCATAGAAAATCATTTTAATAAGATAATCTATTATAAATATTGCAATTATTATCGAAAAAGCGGTAATACTAATATAAATCATTAAACTGGACTCTAAATCCAACTGCAAATCTAATATCATTAAAGATAATGCGTCATTTGGGTAAAGACTCACATACCAAAAAACAAACAAGAAAAAAAACATGATAAACATAAAGAAACCAACAAACCATACTACTAATTTTAATAACATTGTTAAATTTAATGGCATCCCACATTTTTCATGTAGAAATGACTCAAATTTATCACCAAGAAACTCAAATATTTTATAACTGAAGAAAGTTATTGTAATTAAACCGATTAGGAAGTAAAAAGAACTATATAAATTTAATATTGCCAACGAAAATATCACAACACAAAATGGAGCAAATTTATACTTTCTCCACACAGAACTGTTTACATTGGATTTATTATTAACAATTACATATATAGTAAACAAAAATGAACAAACAATAGATATTAAAAATCTCGTAACTGTATCTTCTTCCACTATGTAAATTAGATACACGTACAGCCACGGCACTGCTCTTAAGCACTTATCTACATTAGTCCAACTCATTAATATAAATTCTCCCCCACTATAAAAACTGAATTCAAAATCCACTTCAGCAGAGAGTATACATTTATATAACTGCTCATCTGTTATTTGTTCAATTACCATCCTCATGTTAGGTACCCCTTTTGGGGGTAATAATACAATAAATATCCTCTTACACTTATGTTTCTCTCCAGATTTTTTTAGAAACATCAAAATTTATTTTTATAGTCTTACTTACTGTTGTATTCTGATGGTTATCCTCCACCACATGATAATCCCCCTGGTGTGAGTTACAATGTGGACAAATATGCATGACATATTTATCTCCAGTCATTTTACTAAAACGCTCTTGTAGCTTCACACCAAAACGATTTGCTAATTCAATCATTGTCCTCGGTTTACTATATGCCAAATCACTGATTAATGGGTAGCCCTCTCTTAGTTCATTCATAACTTCAGGATTAAATAATAGTAAAATATCCATTTCTCCCTTGCAGGACCAACATTTGTACCCTGTGCGCACCTCTACATCCCATTCAAAGGATTCAGGGTCTTCTTGAGGCATTACTTCTATGTAATAAATATATTCATCTTTCTCAGTCAGTCCCTTCTCTTTCATCCACTTAAAATAACTAGGATTGAGGCGATGTACTTCTTCAACAGATCTACCTTTATATTTACCAAATGTCATTTCCATAACTTATTCACCCAATTTTTAATGGCATTTTTAATTATTTTATAAAAACAGACTGCTCACTTGGATTGTTTAGAGAAAATACATAAAAATTATTCTTTGCTCTCGTAGCAGCTACTTCAATCTACGTTCCTCACGTGTGGATCATTGATGATACGCCATCACAGTATTTCTAGAGCTTCAATGAAACTGTAATGTCTTATTGAATTTTCATAGTCATCACGATATTCCAGCAATGTTTCTTTTTTTTCTAAAATAAGCATCGAGTAATGGGTTAAATTATCTACATCATATTCCTTCGACATAAGCTCCTTTAAATGCCCGCTCAATTCTGGAAATCCACATCTACATTCTATTATCGTTCTAAATATGAGTAATTTAGTGTCGATGTAAGAAACATTATTGAACACTCCCATAATAAAACCCCCTAGCTTCTCCATTGCCTTGAAACCCCAGCCTGTTTGTTTGTTAATTCTTAGTAACTGCTTACAATAATTCTGAACAAATTTGTGTACTGAGTACATATCTGCTTTCTGACACCAATATGTAATCAAATCATAACGAATATTAATCAAAGGCTTAAAATACAAGTTATAGGTCCATCCTCCTTGTGAATGTTCTTCATAGTTAAGCAAGTGTTTACTCAAATCGTTCATATAATCAAAATTGAGAAGCTTATACCGATTGTACTCACTTATAATATCTTCTATATTACGCCTAACTTTGTTACTTGTTATTTTCTTGTAGTAAATCACCATTTCTTTTAAAGCTTTGATATCCTTTGGTCTTCGTGTTAACTCAGTATCCATGCATTTATCAATAATACTTCTAATTCTTCCAGTTGGCTTGTATAGCCTTGGGTCTTTTTTTGTCAACATAAAAGCCAACAACGCACCCACTGAATAAATATCAGATTGAACGGTTGTTTGGCTTGTTTGTTCATGCTGCTCTGGTGCAACGAAGCCATCCTGACCTAATCCCATATCTATAGTTTTGGTAAGAGGCGCTGACTCAGAAGTGAAATCTCTTCCCAAACTGAAATCAGCAACTTTCAATGTTACTTGACCTGAGATTACATCAGGAAATAATAAAATATTAGATGGAGCCAGATCACGATGTAAAATATCATGTTGGTGAGCGTGTTCTAGCGCTTCTAAAATCTGCTCTATTAAATAAATTGCTTCTTCTTCAGTTAACGATTCAACAGAATTTTTAACATAATGATGAAGTGTATATGGTGCTTTTGGCATCCTAAACCATGGAGAATCGTCAGACTTAGAATATTCAATTATATTTATGATGTTTGGATGAAAATGGAGTTTTAATAAAATATCTATTTCTCTTAGAAACCTTCGTTTATCTCGAAATTCTCCGTCGTTAAACTCTTTAACTACCTGTCCTGTCGAGACCCCATTGTTAAACAACTCATAGACCATTCCATAAGAACCCTTTCCGATAGCCGTGTACTTACTACATGATTCTCTCCAAGACATTTTTACCTCACCTTTATTCTTTAAGTGTTGGAAAATCTTCATCACTATTTTATCAGATTCACTTGTATTGTCACCTCATATAAGAACATTACAACCCATGCGGATGTCTCAATCAAATGTGACTGTATGAAGTCTCAGCATTAAGAGGATAACAAAAAAATTTAAGCGAACCTACTGTTAATCAATTATATAGCGTTGTAAAAACTTATGAACTTATTCCGGCGTATATAATACCCATGAAAACAAACGAAAAAAAGTCACTGAATCAGTGACTTTTTAAAGGTGCTAAATTCTTTTCTTGGACAATTTTTAAATATCATCGGACACTTTCTACCAGGCACTATCGTAATATTAATGCCAAATAAACTACAAACAAATAATTTATTCAATTAATTTCTGATCAGCATCTGCTAATCTGTGAAAACTTTGCCCAACCGTTGCTAGCATAATTGTCAAATTTTGAGAAACTTTCGGCTTCATTATAAGCTCCTGATCATTTGTTGAGAGAATAAATTTCACTCCATCAGATGTTGAGTATTCAATAAGTCCGGAATTTTCATCTTCTTCTAAAGTGCCACCAATCTGTTCCTCAACATCTTCAAATTTATCAACAATTTCATTGTAGTCCATTTCACCATACACTGGAAAAACAATTTCATTTGGCATAATAGGAAATACATTCTCTATTCCTTCAGGTGGAGTTTCGTTAACTTGGTTGTTTAAATATAACTTCCGTATAATAAGAGCTTCAGAAGGTTCATTTGGATTTTGACGTGTATCAATTGAAAACCTAAAATAACGAGTATCAATATTTCTATCCGATCTAGTTATATCTTTCCGTCGAAGTCCTAATACACTTTTGCATTTATTATAAATATGTTCTATTTCATCCAGTATTATTTGATCCATTCTATTAGAAATAAATTGATCTGTCTCTCTGGATAATCTATTAGGTACAAAATGGACCGACTTGGAATATCCAGGAAGTTTTGAAATTAATCGCATCTCTACCTTACGAAAAAACATATCCTCTTGTGCTAGTCCAAGACCGGCAAACGGAACTGAAAATCCTTTGTTATCATCAGCGGGTATCTCATAAATAGCGAAGGTATTACTACTCGAAATTTCTGCCCATGGATTTTGATTCCCTCTTATTTCTGTTCGTTCGCGAATATACCTAGGTACCGCCGTACTCAAATAATTCTGGAGTGAAGAACTTGTAATAAACTGTCGGTCAATTGCCTCATCGACCTCTCCTTTTAAAGCCTGAAGCAGATGATAGGTCCATATCCCATGTTTTAGATTTAAGCTACCATATGATTTTTCACCACGAGAACACGAGAAAAAAGCCGCACGGTAGTTACTCGATCGGATAAATTCAATGAATTCATCATGTCGCATTCCTGCAATAAAATCACGTCCTAAATCTAGTCCCTCTATAAAAGAGGAGCATGAATCTACAAAGAGTAAGCTCTTGTTACAGGGCGAATTTCGAAGAGGCTCCATCAACACTTTATTCAGCGATACAGATGTTTCCTTTAAATTCTCAGGATGAGTATCCCATGCCGTAAACTTATTTTGACCATTATCAAAAAATCCGTGCCCTGCATAATAAAAAATAAAACGATCATCTTCTTGAAGCATTTGTATTTCATATTTTAATTCATGTTCCAACCTTGTTTTTGTAACGTCAGTGTTAATCCATAATTTTATATTATCATCTGGCACACCCAAATACTCATTAAGCCAGAACTTAAATGCCTTTGCATCATTTGTTGCATACTCTACCTTTTTAATACCAAATTGATATTCTTCAACTGCAATAATCACAGCATACGTGTTTTCAGGTGAAACTACTTTCATGTTCAAGCCTCCGTATTCTTAGGTTGTTTACACTTTTAAAAGATAAGGAAGTGTAGTCATCAGCCCATCTTATTTAGGCTATCGTCAACTGGAAATATACTTATTTATTAAAGATGACTAATATTAGTCTATTCTCTATCTCTCCAATATAGTAAAGTGACGTTCCCCTAATGATTATAGGTACCACTATATTATATGTCAGTTGATATAAAGTCATTCAATTAAATATTTACTATGTTGATGTAGAAAACTTAAAAGGTTCCTCCCTATTACTCGAGAGGAATCTTTTGTTTAATTCACATTAACAGGAATCACTATTGTTGTAGGTTCAGCATATTCATTACAGATAATTGTAGCTATTATTTCAAAAGTTCCCTTCTTAAGTGGGATAATAACATATTCATCGTCAAATGAAGTTCTACGCGTATGAGTCAAAGAATTAAGCCTTAATGTAAGTTTTTGATTCGATAATTTTGACCATGTTTCAGTATTGAAACGAGCTGGTTTCAATAGAACATTGTAATTCTTATTATTATTAAATTCCAATAACGATGTTACATTATATCTTTTCATTAATGAAAGTGCATCATTACCATAAAGTGCGTTATTAGCCTTCTGCTCCATAGAAATCAGAGGGTTTTCAGGTAGTCCGGCTATACTTCTAGGCTCTCGATGCTCGTAGTCAATTTCTAAAATAAGAATTTCATTTGGAAACTCTATATCAACGTATATGTTATTAGCGAGACTTTTCCCGACGTTATGAACCGTAAAATTTAAATTCTGTTTATTTAGTTCAATATGTTTGCTTCTTCTAAGTTCTTTATTATATCGATCAACTGTCTCTGTATTTAAACCAATAAATGTATTGTATTCAATTATCTCACTCTCAATTACGTAAGGCTTCAACCTGTTTTCTATTTCTTGCATATTAATGATTTTCACTTCATTGTTGAGAATAGGATTCTTAAGAGTAAAATTCAAAGAATTAAAATTGTTAAGTAGTAATTTAATCTCAGGCAAATTAGAGTTAAGTTTTCTTAACCCCTCTAACTCCTCTCTCAATTTTCGATTCTCGGTGCTAAGATTGAAAAGTTCCTGAACACTTTCCGAACTTAAGACTTTATCAGCCCGAACCCACCCAGTTCTCGGGTGATTCACCATAGTTTTAGGAAGAGATTTTGCGATTTCAGCCGCCAGCTTATCCTCGGTATCCCAGTAAGAAACGAGCCTACCTGTTTGAACTTTATCAATAAACTTATCCAATTTTTCAACCAAAGATATATCACGATCTCTTTCCTTTGGTGACGTTGGCATATCACGGTCTCTTACAAATGCAATAATAGGAATACCTTGTTCCTTTGCAAAATCGAATTCTTTTTCTGTGTAGCTTATCCCTTCATGACTCAATGAACCATAACGGTGTCCTACGATGAGCAGATAATAATCACTGTCTCTAATCGTCTTCTCAATAAACTTCCATTGCTCATCGTCATCTGAACCGAACATTTCCATTCCCACAGGAAAGTGATACAAGCTCAGTATGGTATCAAAAGTGGTTTTTCTCGCATTAACTAGGTCAGAGTATGTAGAACTAATAAATACTTGATATTTTTTATCAATCATATGCTCCTCCAATTATTTGTAGTTGAATAAGCTAAGTTCTCTCATTCAATTGTTACAAAATAAAATACGATTGTAAACATAAACGATGGCAAACGCGAATAATATGTTGTGACGGACTTCAATGTCTATAATGTATCCATTATTTTATTATGTAATAGATTTTAAACATGAAAAAAGTGTAGCAGAATATTTCACTACACCTTTTTCATGTTTGAAATTGGAACCTTCGCTAACCCCTCTTCGACGTGTTTCTTTTGATTGATTATCTGATCGCGTACAACTCTGTCACGTTTCATTTCTATACGCTGTTCACCGCAGGGGCTACAACCAGGAAGTGGATATTGGGGCAACTCTGGTGGATCAGGAAACGGAAAACAAAGAGGTCCACCAGGGACAATTATCGCGTTTTTTTCACAGTAGTCCCAATTCTCAAAACTTTTCCTACACTTCTCTTCTTGTATACTCAATACGCGATTAGTACCATCCAGTACATACGTAAACATTTCTCTCACCATATCATCATGGTTATCATTAAAAGTAAATTTCGCTTCAGACATAGCAGTTGCTCTTAGAAACGTCAAAATAGTGAGTAAATCAAGTGCATCGCGTAAAATCGGAAATTCTGTAGCACTCTCGAATACGACTCGAATTTCTCCTATTGCCATATTAGCGTCATAAATAATTTTCTCAAGTAAATTCTTGTGCTCAGAGTCAGGTTTATAGTCCTTTAAGTTAAGAAACAAACCCAGATAAATCCCTTCAATTCTTTGTAAGCGCATTTGTTCTAGTTTTGCCGTTATGTCATTCGTCACTTGCTGAGCTGCATCGTAAATCGCTCTGATAATTGAATTAATAGCCTCTTTGTCATTTTGCGACTTTTCACGTTCCTTATAAGCATCCATAATTGCCGTGACGATCTCTACCCAGCCCATTTTTAGCCCCCTTTGTTAAATAGTCTTTCCCGTCTCATTTCTTATGATTCAAGAAAAATACACTGGAAACACGTTAATATCCCAAAACAAACAAGCATTCCCAACACCGGACTGGCTGGGAACGCTTATGGTGAATCTTCAATTCATATTACCTTAAATGCTTCACTTAAAAAATTCGGAATGGAATCTCTTTTATTCAAATCATAGTATTCCTTTGCCGCTGTTAATGAATCTGCGAACGGACTATCAGCAATAGAAACAGGGATCGTTTTTGCTACATCTTTCAGGTTTTCATTGCCAATAATTTCTTGATTGATTCCTTTATAGAAATAATAATCCTCGGAGTAAAGGAAAATAATGTAGTTAATGACCTTTAGTTTTTCTTCAGTCGAAAGTTTTCTAAATTGTTTAAAAAACTTTGAGTATCTATTTTCACCATTTCTACAAAACATCATTATTATGCTATGGGTTTTAAGCGGAAAGACGCATATCTGGATATTTTTTATTACATATTCGCTTAAAGGATTGTAGATGTCATTAATAGTACCACCTTCAAGATCAGAAACTAGGGCAATATTATTCTGAAATGCAATCGGAACAACATAAGGAACGGAGTGAAAATAAGACAAATAATAATTATTATCCCATTTTGATTGACATGCTTTTTTAGCATAACTAAACTCGTCAACGTATTCCTCTAAATCTAATGATCCCACTCCTTCCATTTGACTTAACATTTGCAATTCGCCGAATTCTTTTGTCATATTTCTGTATATTTGAATTTCCAATTGTCTTTTACTAATACTTTTCAGGTAATTTTTCATTGCTATTTGAGAAAGCATCTTGTCCGTCGGTTCTTGATAATAAGCCTCAGGATTTTCATAATCACTAAAAGCTGAACTATCACACTCTCTACAAATTATTTTAAAAGTACCAGCCTCACCTATTCCTTTTTCTTTATCTACCATAGGCATATCGACTAAATTACCAGAATGGTAAAACTTACCTTCTTCAGCTATGTTTTGAAGACAGAACTGGGGAACCGAATGTGAATTACAGAAGCTGCTACAATCTTTTCCACAGATAAGACACTGAGAGTTCTTGGCATTAGCTCTACTAGCCTTGAGCATGTTCCCCACTCTTTTGTTATATTCAACTTTGTTCTTATCATATAAGTTTTTCTCGTTTTGAGTTAACCCTAGTTTGAGCAAAGATACATTATCCACTATTAATCTCTCCCAAAGGTGATTTCATTCGTCATTATCTATCAAGTCAATTATATCAGAATAATGCGTTCCCGTAATCTGCCCATATCAATCATAATTAGCTTCGCACATAAGATATATCAGTTAAAAAGTAATGTTTACTTATCAACAAATAAGGAATTTCAGATCGTTGTTTATCATTGAGTAAAGAAAAAACCTGATGTATCAAGCTTTATCCTAGTGCTCATTATCATTTCCTCTGCAAATTTTATCATTACATGTGAGAATCTTCATGACACCATGACCATTATCATTATCATGGTAATGATAAGTAGCAAAAACGCCAAAATTCGGCGTTTATCAAAATGAATGGTGATAATGACTTCTCAGAAACAGGAACACTAGTTCGCGAATAAACGTTTTATCATGTCATGTGGGAATCGCCCTTGATTTACAAGGCTTTGCGATGTTTATTTTATCATTTACTGTGGAGCTATTATCATTTCGTGTGGTGACCTACACATAGACATCATACCTGCCCGAATGACCGATGGAGAACCGCCCGAGAGCAGTACATATGCTGGGACGAGAACCAGCACAATCGTTAGAGCTGTCTCTCTTGTTAATCTCAGCCATGATAACAGCATGAGCAATGAAGCCACATACACTGCAACATGTGTACCCGAGATGGCGAGGATATGAGTTAATCCGAGCTGTGAGAATTGACCGTACGTACCTGGATCAATATCCTTCGCCATTCCGATGATCAGACCTTTCATGTAACCGGCATGCGGTTCAGGAAACAACCGATCTACCGCCGAACCGAGCAGTAGTCTTGCCGAATCTGTCCACCGTAAGATGTTTATTTTCCCCAGCCCTTCAGGAGACGAAGCATGAACCGAACTGGCCCCCTTCACTTTGACCATCCAATGGATATACTGCGTCCTTAGATAGCTACGATAGTCAAATCCTCCAAAATTTCTGGCTTCACCAGGAAGAACTATCGAGCCTGACAGTTTCAGCTTATCCCCTCGCTTCCAAGATGCTGCTGTATGCTGTTCCTGCTCTTCCATTAATCGGACTTGTACAATGACTCTTTCATTCATTTTGTCCGAAGTCGCTTGTGACTTTAGTGATTGCAAGGAAGGATCTGGCGAAGAATCTTGATTCTTGACTTCCTTATCTGTCTCTTCATACAGCCTAAGAGAAGAAATCTGCATCTCAAAACCTGCCCGATCCCCATCAACCTGCACACCCGATACAAGTTCCCCTTCAACTTGAACATCTAACCCATCAATTACGTCAGTAGATCGATGTAAATATGCTGGCAATGTACTATAATTACGAAAATCATTCCACTCCCACTGTATTAAACCACCTGCAAAAGCAATAACTAAAAGAAGAATCGACCACCCACGAATATTCATGAAACGAAGTAAGAGTGGAAGACATGCCATCGCCCCGACTACTCCCCAAAATAAAGTCCATCCCCCCGTTAATAAACACGCCATGCCACTACCGCACAACCAAAAGATCGTAAAGCGAAGCAATGGTCTGCCTTTCATTCTGTCCCTCTCCCTTCTGCTCATCTCCAAGGCAATAAATACACAAAAAACCCCCGAAGCCCATTCAGGCTAGCCGGAGGTTCTTCCCCATACGGATGAAACTAATTAATATTGAAAATAAAAGATATCCCAGGTGTCATCTGTTCTGACATGATCTGAATCATTTAACCTGTTCTATATAAGTTCTTGCTAATTGCTTACGGTCATCATCGTCTCCCGTGGAGGCTGATAATTCTCCAGTCTACGGAACGAAATGCCTTTCTGATGCATCATATTTTTCACTTTACTCGTATCTTTGGGATATGAGCGATGAAATACAATCTCCGTAACACCACTGTTCGCCAGCATGTTGGCACATGTCCAGCAAGGCTCATCGGTTACATATACAGAGGAACCTTCGCGGTCAATCCGATCCGTGAATAAAAGCAAATTCTGCTCCGCATGGATGGTACGAATACAGCGTTGCTTTTTAACCATTTCTTCCTGCCCGTCCGTGACTACAAGTTCATATTCTTCCGATATCATGCAGCCTGCCTCAGAGCAATCCGCCACTCCCATCGGTGCTCCGTTATAGGCAGTACCCAGCAACTTTTTCCCTTGAACCAGCACAGCTCCTACGTGCCGGCGCGGACAACGGGAACGTGTCGATACCATATAAGCAATGTCCATAAAATACGTATCCCAGTCCTTGCGAAGCTCTGTTGCACTCATGCCGTTTTCTCCTCTCGCCTTGAACCTATTACTATTATGCTGAACTTTTAACGAATCTGTACATAGGGAGCCATCTTCTCCAGCATCTTCATGCCTATGCCCTTCACCTTGGTAAGATCGCTAACTTTGGCAAAAGGACCATGCGCATTGCGATATTCTACAATGGCCTGAGCTTTCTTCTGTCCAATCCCCGGAAGCTCCGTGAGTTTGTTGATAGGTGCCGTATTCACATCGATCTTGCCGTGATCTGCCGTCTCACTGGTTGTTTCGTCAGCTGGTTGAGATGTTGCTTCTGCTTCAGATACAGATGAACGGCTTTCATTCACCTGGGCCTGTGGTTGAGCTGGTGAATTGCCTGACACAGCAGGAGCAACATTAGGCTCCCGAACCTTCGACTCCTGTGCTGGAGCTGCGTCGTCCAATTGCCTACCGCTCACCCCATCTTTAGGCGCAGCATCAGCTACATTCTCGGGAACCAAAGCAGCCGACTGTATCGCAGAAGAATTCTGCTCACTTGTCGGCTGATTGGAGCCGAGCTGCATCGGTTCCCAGCCGCTAGGTGGCTGTTCACTTTTGCCCGACCATAATATTAGTACACATCCAACCACTGCTGCAGCAATGGACAACGCTTTGTTCCATCTCATCTTCCGCACACTCCCTCATATTCAAAATAGAGATCATTTCGAACACGGGCGGTGCTTCCGAACCGTTTCATACTTTCACTTATCTAAAATACATATTTTCATGTCATGTGGACCAGACCCTGATGCATACAATAGAGGGAAGAAACTGCGCCATTACCGTAAAGCATGAAAGGAGGCCTAAACCAATGAAGGTTGGATTTATCGGAACCGGCAGCATGGGCAGTCTGTTGATCTATGCCCTGATCCAATCCGGTGCACTCGAACCCCGTCAGATTGCAGCAAGCAATCGAACTCCATCCAAAGTAAGTCAGCTTTCCCTCCGTTATCCAGGGCTGCATGAATCACAGAGCAATCGGGAAACAGTCATTCGCAGCAACATCATCTTCCTGTGCGTGAAACCGCTGGAATTCAGACATGTCATTGATGATATCCTGCCTGTTGTGAATTCCAATCACATAATTGTCTCGATCACCAGCCCCGTGCAGCTGCGCCATCTGGAATCTTCGCTTCCTTGCAAAGTCTCCAAGGTTATCCCCAGTGTTACACATCAGGTCGGCAGCGGAGCAAGCCTATTCATCCATGGTGAACGTATGACGGCAGAAGATCGCTCACTGCTCGAAGGCCTAATGAGTCATATCGGCAAACCTTATCAAGTGGATGAAGCCTGCACTCGAATCACATCTGACTTCTCCAGCTGTGGCCCTGCATTCATATCCTTCTTTTTGGAGCAATGGATTGAAAGTGCTGTGCGCTTGACAGGTATCAAACGTGCCGATGCCTGCGCCCTTGCCGGTGAGATGCTTCTAGGTACAGGCAAACTGCTCACCGAGGGAGGTTATACCCCACAAGAACTTCAAGCCCGTGTCGCCGTACCTGGCGGAATAACCGCTCAGGCACTTGCGCTGCTGAGAAACAACCTCGATGGTGTTTTTGATAGTCTGATCCATACAACACATGAAAAATACGATGAAGATTTAGTCAAACTGGATGAGGTATTCCGTGCCAGCGAGATTAACCGGCAACAATATTAACCAGTTTGCCTGGAACGGCAATGACTTTGCGAATAGTCTTGCCTTCCAGCGCCTGTTTCACAGGTGCAAGTTCCATCGTGTAGTCCTGCATTCCCTGTGCATCCAGATCCTTCGCGATCGTCGCACGAGTTACAATTTTGCCGTTCACTTGAACTACGATTTCCACTTCTGCATCCACAGTCATAGACTCATCGTATGCAGGCCAAGCCACGTAAGAGATTCCACCCTCGTGTCCAAGACGATTCCACAGTTCCTCTGCCATATGCGGCGCCAGAGGTGACAGCAATTGAACGAAGTTCTCCATCGCTTCGCGAGGCAGCGTCTCTGCTTTGTACGCGTCGTTGATGAAGATCATCAATTGGCTGATCGCCGTGTTGAAGCGCAGATGTTCCAGATCTTCCGTCACTTTTTTAATCGTTTTGTGTGCTGTGCGTTTGAACTCGTCGGTTCCACCGTCAGCTGTAATTTTCTCATTAATCGCACCAGTATCTTCGTTTATGAACAGACGCCATACGCGTGACAGGAAACGATACATTCCCTCTACCCCGTTTGCGTTCCACGGTTTAGTCGCTTCCAGAGGACCCATAAACATCTCATAGAGACGCAGTGTATCTGCACCGAATTCGTTAACAATCTCATCCGGGTTAATGACATTACCGCGAGATTTACTCATTTTCTCATTGTTGGTTCCCAGAATCATACCTTGGTTAACCAGCTTATGGAACGGCTCTTTCGTGTGTACGACACCCAGATCATACAGCACTTTGTGCCAGAAACGAGCATACAACAAGTGTAGTACAGCATGTTCTGCCCCACCGATGTACAGGTCAACTGGCAACCATTGCTGTTGTTTCTCCTGTGAGATCAGTTCCTTGTCATTGTGCGGATCGATAAACCGCAGGTAATACCAGCAGCTTCCCGCCCATTGTGGCATCGTGTTAGTTTCACGGCGAGCTTTCATACCCGTTTCCGGATCAACCGTATTTACCCAATCGGTCACGTTTGCCAGCGGGGATTCCCCTGTACCTGAAGGTTTGATCTGGTCAATGTCAGGCAGCAACAGTGGCAATTGATCTTCTGGCACAGTCTTCATCGTCCCGTCCTCCAGATGCAGAATCGGAATCGGCTCTCCCCAATAACGTTGACGGCTGAACAGCCAGTCGCGCAGACGGTACGTTGTTTTTCCTTGACCTTTGCCGTTCTCTTCGAGCCAAGCGATCATTTTCGCCGCAGCTTCTTCATTGTTCAAACCGTTCAGGAAATCGGAGTTCACATGTGCGCCGTCACCTGTATACGCCTCTTTTGTAACATCTCCGCCGGCAATGACTTCAATGATATTCAGGTCAAACTGCTTCGCGAATTCCCAGTCACGTGCATCGTGGCCTGGAACAGCCATAACAGCTCCTGTACCATAGCCAGCAAGTACATAGTCAGCAATCCAGATCGGCAGCTTCGCTCCGTTAACCGGATTAATCGCGTATGCACCAGTGAACACACCTGTTTTGTCTTTTGCCAAGTCCGTACGTTCCAGATCACTCTTACGCGCAGCTTGCTCCTGATAAGCTTTCACTGCCTCACGCTGTTCTTCGGATGTAATCGCGTCAACCAATTCGTGCTCTGGAGCCAGAACGGCAAAGCTTGCACCGAACAATGTATCTGCACGGGTTGTGAATACTTTGATTACTTCTTCACGGCCTTCGATGGCAAAAACCACTTCAGCCCCGGTCGATTTGCCGATCCAGTTACGCTGCATATCCTTGATGCTTTCCGACCAGTCCAGCTCTTCCAGATCTTCCAGCAAACGCTCTGCGTATTCCGTAATTTTCAGTACCCATTGACGCATCGGTTTACGTACAACCGGGTGTCCGCCACGTTCACTCTTACCGTCAATAACCTCTTCGTTCGCCAGAACCGTGCCCAATGCTTCACACCAGTTCACCGGCACTTCATCGACATAGGCCAACCCTTTATTGTACAGCTGAATAAAGATCCACTGTGTCCATTTGTAATACTCAGGGTCTGTTGTACTGATCTCACGATCCCAGTCATATGAGAACCCGAGAGATTTGATCTGACGACGGAAATTGTCAATGTTGCGGAATGTGATATGACGCGGGTGCTCCCCCGTATCCAGTGCGTGCTGCTCTGCTGGCAGACCAAAAGCGTCCCAGCCCATTGGGTGCAACACATTGTATCCACGCATCCGTTTGTAACGGGATACGATATCCGTTGCAGTATATCCTTCCGGGTGACCTACGTGCAGTCCTGAACCGGACGGATATGGGAACATATCCAGTGCATAAAACTTCGGTTTGGACGGGTCCTCACCTGTTTTAAACGTTTTGTTGTCATCCCAATATTGCTGCCAACTTTTCTCCATCACTTGCGGCTGATAGCCGTGCTTCGGCTGATGATTCTCACTCATCTATAATTCCTCCTTCAGGTTATACGCGCTTTATAACAACAAAAAAAACCTCAGCATCCCGTAGCGTTTGCAGCGCTAGGGACGAGAGGTTGAATTCCCGTGGTACCACCCTAGTTAGCGGACGAACGTGCTTCGTCATCCACTCCCTTTAGACCTGTAACGGCGGTTAACCGATGCGGATTTCCAGTCCTGCACCCAAGGCATAGAACTTTGTAATCACCGCATTTCTCCAAGGCGAGTTCGCAAAATACTGTCAATCGGCTTGCACCAACCGCCGACTCTCTGTCATGTACAGCACCCACTACTGATCCTTATCATCGAAATATGTATACAATATAGGAAGCATTATATAAAAATGCAAGCTCAAAGTCAATATGACATGTCACAATCTCTTTCTCACAAGTCAGACTTTATTGCCCTTCACATGTCAACTGGCATTCTCACATTTTTCTAAACCGTTCAATGCCTTCCTGCATATTACGGATCGTAGATTCAATATGCTCCTTGTTATCATACTTACGGTAATCACATTCAATTCGGAGCGCAAGATCAAAATACAAATCATATAAACTTCTGCGCTTCCGCTCGTTCTCTGTCTCAACCTCACGTCCATATCCTTTGAGAAAACCCGGAGTATAGTTAAAATGACTGAAATAATGCTCCATGAGCGGATCGCCCCATAATGAGCGTTCAAAATCAATAATGGTCGTAATTTGCTTATCCTGGACCAGCACATTGCCATCCCACAGATCCCAGCTAATCAGGGAAGGTTCTGTCACTTCATCCAGTGCATCTGATTTCTCATCAATCAACCGTCTCAGCTCATTGTAATCGATGCCGATATCAACTCCTGAATCTTCACCATCTGCAAGCATATCATGCATGAGCATCAAGAAAGCTTCTCTCCACGTCGCACGTTGTCTGTCCTTTCCGGAAAAATAACCAAACCGCTCTCCCTTAATCTCGTTAATTCGCTGGTTGTACCAGCCTAACTGCTGTTCAACCGCTTCCTGATCTTCGGCAGTTAACTGTGCTTTCACCTGGTTGTATGGAACCCCGGGCATAAACTCCATAATGAAATACTGCGCGGGAGCCATGAGTAGTGAAGCATCATATGCGAGTACCAGAGGCACAGGAACATTTTTAAGCTCCGCAACAAGCTGGAGTGCTTCCACTTCAGCCGTCATCAGGTCCTGTTCACAACGCATCAGATTGGTCGTAGCCGCAGGTGCGATTTTAAGAACAACTTTTCGTCCATCGTCAAGCAAAATTTTATAAGCATGGTTTGCCCAGCCATCGATCATTTCCTCGTAATCTTGAATCGTTACAGCAAGGTGATGCTTAATGATCTGATCCAGCTGTTCTTTGGACAATCTCGTTTTATATGTACTTTCCATCTCTACGACTCCCCCTGTGATTGGAATATAGTTTGCACGTTAAGAAAACGCTTTCTGTTTTCATTCATTATGTCTCTCTTTGCTTCAAGCGGCAATACTTTTTATCATATATGTTCAAAAAAACTGCCTCGAGCAACATACTTACACGTTGCACAAGGACAGTTTCATATTCATATAAATTAGTTTAGCGTCGCTCAATATAATTTTCTCTTTAAACAATCATTTTACAGCCACGTAGAACAGACGCTGTGCGTGATCTCCAGCTTCTTTCCACTCAAAGTCTGCATACACCTTCACATCCCGGAAGCCCGCTTTGCTTAATTCAAGCTTCATCCAATCCGGATCATAAGCCCGTTGCATGTGAATTTCTTCAAATCGCTGATACGTATCCCTATTGCCCTCATCCAATCTAGAAAAAATGCTCAGATGATGCTCAATCTCACACCGCTCCTGATCAAAATCACACGTCCAGATATATGAGACCGAGCGTTCGTCTAACACAAACGGCTGTTCCTCATCATACCGAATCAAGGTATTTGGATGGTGTACATCAAACAAGAATGTACCTCCCGGCTTCAGCATTTCATACGTCCGCTCGAATGTTCGAATGACATCTTCGGATTCCAGCAAATAATTCACGCAATCGCAGAACGAAATGACCGAGTCTACAGGTTCAGGCACCCTCCATTCCCGCATATCCTGCTGTACCCAGCGTACACTGCCTTCCCTGTAAAGACGGTGTCCCTGAGGTGTCGCTTCCATTTTGCTACGCGCAACAGATAACATATCTGCGGAGAGATCAATACCCGTCACTTCAAAGCCAGAGTTCACCAGTGGGATCGTAATGGATCCCGTTCCGCAGCCAAGCTCAGCCACACTTTTGGGCATGCCATGTTGTTCCCAAGCTGTTCTTGCAAACCTTATCCAGTCCGGATAAGGCATATCTTCCATTAATTCATCGTAAACGTAGGCAAATTTCCGGTAAGACATGTCGGCACCGCACTTTCAATTTCATTTTCCTCATCGGATTGGATCAAAAATTCAAACTAAAAAGCAGGGCTTCCGGTGTTTACCCAGTCTGGCCCTGCTTTACTTAAACCGATGCATAAAGCATCGGCTCCATGATACATGCAACATTTCAACCAAAATGAATGCTCTAACTCGAAACATCCATGCTGTATTCGGCTATGCCTGGCCTGTGTCTACTTCTCTTCCTGCTGTGATTTTGGCGCAGAATCAGACAAGTACGTCCAGTTTTCCTTTTGTACCACCAATCCATCTTTCATCAGCTTACCGAGAGCACGTTTGAACGCGGATTTACTAATCCCAAAACGTTGCTTGATAATATCTGGCGGTGTCGCATCGGAATACGGCATGCCGCCCATAGGGCGCTCTTTCATAAAAGCAAGCAGCTTGTCTGCGTCTTCGTTACGCCCAACTTCTTTGCGTTGTGTCATCGCCAAATTTACACGACCGTCTTCACGCACCAGCGTAACCCGACATTTCACCTTTTCACCCAAACGAAGCATATGACTGCGCTCCGAAGAATGGATCATGCCAATCGCTCCAAAACCAAGCACACCACCATCAACAAGTACAAATGTACCCATCTGAAGCGGCTTGTACACCAGAGCTTCCACCCACTCATTCAACCATGTAGTTGGCGCGTGGAAGGCAAGCGGAGCAAGTTCACGTTCTCCGGCCAATTTGGCACGCAGACGTCCTTGCTTGTCATGCTCCATGATCACGAACACCTCATCCCCAACTTGGGGACGCAGTTCTTCAAGTTCAGGCAACTCACGGATGGGAAGCAACAACTGGCGACCAAGACCCATTTCCAGGAAGCAGCCAAGGCGCGGATGCACATCAGCTACGACCAGTTTAGCCATCTCACCCAGCGTGAGGTAAGGTTTTTTCATCGTAACAGCAAGGCGGTCTTCTGTATCAAAGAATACAAAAACCTCCAGCGTTTCACCAATCTTGATATCCCGAGTCAGCTCGGTGTAGTGAAGCAATACATCTTCCGATCCTGTCGTCAAAAAATAGCCAAATGGAGACACTTCACGTGAAACCGGTAGCGAGACGACTGTTCCTGCAATCAAACTCATACCGTTTCCACCACTTTGGCATCAGACCAGAGACGCTCGATATTGTAATATTCACGCTCATCGCGGTGGAATACGTGAACCACGACATCGCCAAGATCCATCAGCACCCAGCGTGCAGAGTCCATGCCTTCAATGCCTTTAATTGTCGCACCAGCTGCGTGAGCCTGTTTACGAATCTCTGTAGCAATCGCCTGTACCTGTGTATCGGAGTTACCGTGGCAGATCACAAAATAATCGGCAACCAGTGAAATATTGTTCAGGTCAAGTGCTACAATGTTTGATGCCTTTTTATCGTCAGCGGCGGTAACCACCATGTTCATAAGTTCTTTCGATGATACTGTCATGAACCAACCTCCATAATCTATAATTGTACAATCAAGTCATTACGTGAGAGCACCGTAAGCGGGTAGATAACACGGCGCTGGGAGAGCAATAGGCTGATCGTCGAATCAAAACCGGCAATCAAACCTTCCTCCAGACTGCGTTGAGCCTGCTCACGAATGTACTCTACACCCGGGAAATCACGTCCCGGCTCAATATAATCGGCAAGGCATACCACTTTGTCCAGCAGGCTCATCCCTACCCTACCAGAAGTATGCCACCGAATGGCGTTAATAATCTCTGAATCGGACACACCATAATCCCGTTCAGCTACAAAGGCACCCACTTCCGAATGCCAAAGCTGCTTATCATGATGTAAAAGTTCAATATTTAATCCGTTATCACGAATAACGGCTTCCATCTCGGCTACTGGCCAATATTTGGCCACGTCATGTAAAATCGCCGCTATATCCGCTTTTACCGGATCAGCACCATACTTTTCAGCCAAGACAACGGCTGATTCCATGACACCCTGCGTATGTTTCCAGCGCTTGGCCGGCATCTGTGCAGAGACAGCCTCGATTAACCCCTCACGGCTTAGTGCCATATAAACCGCTCCTTACAATGTATTGATGAACTGCATCGGGGATCATAAACCGCACCGAATGCCCCTTCGCCAGTCGTCTGCGTATCGCCGTAGATGAAATATCAACAAGAGGCATCTCGGCCAGCAGAACCCGTCCCTGCAATGCATCCGGTAAATCATCCAGATGTAGCTGGAAGCCCGGACGTCCAACACCGATGAAGGTCATTTTGGACGCCAATTCTTCAATCTCTTCCCATTTGGGAAGGTAATTCACCATATCCGCCCCAATGATAAAATAAAACTCATGCTCAGGGAAACGGCGCCACAATTCACGCATGGTGTCAATCGTATAAGATACGCCGCCAAGCTCCATTTCGATACCTAGTACCTCATACTGAGTAGCTTGCTTCACAGCCAACTCAGTCATTTCCAGGCGCTGTTGCCCCGTCGCACCTGCACTGGGTTTGTGAGGCGGGACATGAGACGGCATAAACCAGATTTCATCCAGAGCATGCGAATCCCTTGCCGCTTCTGCTGCCAGCAGATGCCCCATGTGGATCGGATCAAACGTACCGCCCATGATGCCGATCTTCACCCGCGCCACGCTCCTTATCTTGGAAGTTCGATTTGTTTATTGTCACGTGATTCTTTGTAGAGGATAATGGTGCTCCCAATCACTTGTACGAGCTCACTGCCTGTTTCACGAGCTACCTCTGCAGCAATTTCATTTTTATCATCAAGGTTATTGTTGAGCACTTGAACTTTCATCAGTTCGCGCTTCTCAATGGCCTCTTCGATGTGACGGAACAAATGCTCATTCGTGCCCCCTTTACCAATCTGAAACACAGGGGTCAGATGATGTGCTTGTGACCGCAAAAAGCGCTTTTGTTTACCAGTTAACATGAATACTTCATACTCCTTATGTTGAGCAGGCCCTGCATGTAGCCCTAGACTGATTCAGAGCCTGGCCGTTCAATTATTATTTTTCAAAACTATCCATTACTGCTCGTCTCATCGTGTCAACAGGGGCGGGAATGCCAAGCCAGTGTTCAAATGCAACGGCCCCTTGATAAACAAACATTCCGAGTCCGCCATGCACGGTGCATCCACGCAAACGGGACTCACGGAGCAGACGGGTTTCGAGCGGGTTGTATATCAGATCGCTAACAGCTGCCCCTTCGCGAATCCATGCAGGATCAACTGGAACATCATCCACATGTGGATGCATGCCCGCTGCTGTTGTATTAATAACGATATCTGCCGTGGCAAGTACAGCTTGAGCATCCTGCATCCCGTTACCGGAGATGTCTCCCAGACCATGGCTTCGCAGATCCGAAGCAAGAGTAAGTGCTCTGTCAGCTGTGCGGTTCAGGATGCTGATCTGTTCAGGCTTTTCCAGAGCAAGCGCATAGATAACACCTCTTGCCGCGCCGCCTGCGCCAAGAACAGCAATTCGTTTCCCTTCAAGCTGAGGAACAGCCTCTTCTTTCAACGAGCGCACATATCCGATTCCGTCGGTATTGTACCCTGTCAGCTTGCCATTTTCGTTCACGATCGTATTGACTGCTCCAATTAAGCGAGCACTGTCATCGATCACATCGAGGTATTGCATCACCTGCTCCTTATGCGGAATCGTGACATTAACACCACGATAACCCAAGGCAACAATGCCACGAATAGCAGCTTCGAGTTGATCAGGCTGCACATGCAGCGGCATGTACATTCCGTGCACACCTGCTGCTTGCAATGCAGCATTATGCATGGCCGGAGATTTGGAATGAGCAATCGGGTCACCCATTACACCCAGCAGTACGGGAAGTGAAGAATTGAACTTATTTTCTGCTGACATCGATACGCCTCCGATCTGATCCGTTGTTGGAATTAGGTCCCGCCATCCAAACTAGATCAGGGAAGGACGAATCTGCACCCGAATGCCTTTTGGAACATGGACAGCCACTAAAGCACCCTTATCTCCGTTAACCTTGATCCAGCCCAGACCAGAGATGAATATGTCCGACTGACTGCCACGTTTAATCCGGAATTCATGTCTCGTCCATTCCGGCATCTCAGCGGCATTCTCACGGGTTGGCGGAGAAAGCAATTCTCCGAGGTGATCACGGTACAGATCATCTGCCCGTTCCAATTTTGTCCGATGAATATCCAGCGCAGTGCTGATAAAACAAGTGAACGATTGGCGATCCCCTTCAATAAAATCAAACCGGGCCATCCCACCGAAGAACAGTGTCTGACCGGAATTCAATTGATATACCGCAGGTTTAAGCGGTTTCTCAGGCATAATTGCAGCCAGATCCTTACGGGATACAATTTCACTGAAGCGCCAAGGATACACAATTCCCGGCGTATCAATAATATATTTTCCATCGTCTAGCGGAATGTTCACCATATCCAGTGTCGTTCCCGGATAACGCGAGGTCGTCAGTTCCTGTTCCAGATCGCTGTAGTCTCGGATCAAACGGTTAATCAGTGTCGATTTACCGACATTGGTTCCACCGACAACGTACACATCCCGATCTCCACGATACGTGCCAACAAGCTCAAGCAGACGGTCAAAGCCTTGGTTTTGCTTCGCACTGCAGAGCACAACATCTACTGTCCGCAGGCCTTGTTCTTTGGCTTGCTTTTGCACCCAGTTCCGAACTTTGTTCCAGTTGGTAACTTTAGGCAACAAGTCCGTTTTGTTCACGGCAAGCAGTACCGGATTGTTTCCAACAAAGCGTTGCAAGCCAGAGATAATACTGCCGTCAAAATCAAACAAATCAACGATATGAATGACGAGTGCATCCTTATCCCCGATTTTGCTGAGCAGAGCCAGGAACTCGTCCTGATCCACCGTTACAGATGATGACTCATTATAATTTTTGATACGGAAACAGCGCTGGCAGATGACCGGTTCACGATCAAGTGCTTTTTCTGGAAGATATCCGGGCAAATCCGGATTTTCCGTTTGTAAATTCACGCCGCATCCACTGCATCTTACGGCAACATTGCCGTTATGCGGTTCTGTCATTTCTTCTTTTCCTCCTCAAGCCATAAGCCTTTCTTACGCAAATTCGACAGGGCAATCCGTTCTACTCTCCGATTAAAGCGAGTCATAAAGCCCTCATCTCCGATGGAAATGGGCAGCACCAGAACCGTATAGAGTCCAAGTCTGTTGCCTCCATAAACGTCGGTAAGCATCTGATCCCCTACAACAATCGTTTTTTCGGGAGCAAGCTCCATCATCTTCATTGCTTTACGAAACGGTACATTCGATGGTTTGCGTGCACTATGCACAAACTGGATATCCAGCGGAGTGGCAAACAGGGACACCCGATTCAGATTGTTATTGGACACAATCATCAGCTTGAATCCCACCTCTTTTACACGCGCGAACCATTCGATCAATTCTGGTGTAGCATCAGGTGCTTTGGCTCCAACAAGCGTATTATCCAGGTCAGTTATGATTCCACGATACCCTTGAGCGTACAGTTCATCCAAATCAATATCAAAAACTGTGTCTACACGCAGCTTGGGCATTAACATTTTAAACAAAGAAGTCACCTCAGTTTCATACGACACACTATATCACAAATCTGTCTTTCCTGAAAATGAAAACACCCTTTATCACGTTAAAAAAAGGAAAAACGGGACGGGCATGTTCTATGCCCGTTCCGCTTTCAGTTCCTTCCGCAGCTTCAGAGCTGCCTGATAGACAACCTTCCAATCATCGGCGGTTACCGTTGCCGGACTGTAGCGGGTCTGTTCAAACTTCATTAATAACTCTTCAAAAGTCATTTGGGCAGATGGTCTAAGCTGACTCCAGCGAGTTACTGACTCACGAAGCGTTTCGTCACCACTGCGCGTTAGACCTCGTCTTCTCGCATAACGAATCCAGCGTTCTGTTTCAGCCAGCACCTTCTGTTCAGGTGTCAGCGGTCTGCCGGTCCGCAGGCGAAGTAACAAGAATCGCAACGAAAGGCGGTTGCGCCAGAACATATAGGCTACCCACAGTACGATAATAGCAGCGGCAATCCAGATCACAAAGGTTGGAATCATGTTTGTAGTCTGCTCAGGCGTTGGTGCTTGTTTTTCTTCTTGAACCGGTTCTTCCTCTGGTTGGTCTTCTGGCTGATCAGCCGGCTGGACTTCAGGTGATTCGGTCAGCAATGGCATATCAAATCCCGGGGTTGCTTCAACCGGAATCCATCCGTATTCGCCAAAATATACCTCTGCCCACGAATGAGCATCCGCATTCGTAACCGTGTAGGTCGTTTCAATGGGCGCACCCGGCTGACGTGGAGCCTGCATGTCCGAGTTCAGGGACATCTGTCCAGGTGCATAACCTTTTACCCATCTGGCTGGGATACCTTCGGCCCTTGCCATCATCACAAGCGCGGTGGAAAAGTAATCACAATACCCTTCACGAATATCAAACAAGAAACCTTCAACAAAATCATTGCTCACTTTCCGGGACAGATCCGGATTGTTGGTGTAGTTGAAGTTTTGTTGTAAATAGTCTTGCAGTAATGCTACTTTTTCATACGGTGTTTTTGCAGACGCAGTAACCTCGGCTGCGAGATCCTTTACCCTTTCGGGGAATCGGGAAGGTAATTGTAAATACTTGTCCTCTGCCGGATTGCTGGTATACAGAGCATCTGCTGATTTGGTACGAAGCTCGTCTTCCACGATAATCGGCACTTCGGATACAACCGTATAGTTTTTGGGATATTGCGGTTGCTGACGCGATGTGACCACGTGCAACTCCGCCCGCTCTGTATTCCAAAGCATACGATCCGCTCTTTCTTCACCATTCACCAAGCTTACTTTTGATATGGAATACGCACCAAACAAAATGGGATATACCGTGTCATTCAACATCGTTACTTTCTGCGTGACTTTTTTCGTTTTTACTTTACCAGCCTCTTCATTTTCCAGCGTTTGACTGGCTGACACATTCTCCATAGAAGCACGTCCTGGCTCATCCCAGCCCGTACCTGTATATTCAGAACGCGTTTCCCCTCGCCAGTAGCTTCGGTCACTGGTCGTGATTGACATGACTGGGGTGTAATCAAAGTTAAATCCTCCGCCAAGCTGACTGTCCTCGCGGCTGTATCCTGACTCCGTCGCTGTAGGAATATCCAGTACTCCATTCCCGGATTGATTTGCGGATGTTCCCGTGTAATTCCGCCAAGCGGTGTACGGATCGGTCAAGGTTGGCGGAATTTCCGGCATGTTCACACTGGCAACAATAATTAATGAGAAAATGATAGCAATATTCGCCAGTATTTTATAAGGATACCGAATCATTCGTTTCCAGCCCTGCGGGTACTGCAGCTGATAATTACGGAAGTGCTGACATACGAGCCACCCCATACCTGCGAACATTACCCAAGCGATCTCAACCCAGAGCGGAATTTGAGTAAATGAATCCAGGATGCCTAGAGATATGATATTAACTCCCAGGAACACCAGGATACGGCGGGTTGAGTTTACAAGGCGAAGTGCAGCCTCCAACATCACCCATGCACACAAAGAAAACCAGACATACGGAGGCATGTGCAAGATAAATTGCTCCACACGCTCTGTCAGCGTTCCATAAGGGATGTAAACCATGTAATCAATCAACGTTTTATGCAAAATATATAAGAGAACAACAGCCTTGATTATCGTTCGATACAGCATTCTAAAGGGAAGAATGACCTCCAAAATACTTACAGCCGCCAGAGTCCACAGAACCAGCGAAGTCGTCTCGGTATACCATGACTCCTGGGTGAACGATATCCATTGCAGTGCAATGAGAAATATCCAGAGCAAAGATGCCGCATGATACCAGGATCTTTTTAATCCCAAACTTTCATTTCTTATGGCATTCATACCGAACCTCCCCCCATAACCGTTGGAAGCTCCTGCAGATGAGCAACGGTGAATGATCTCGTGCCCCTGCCACGCAACATGGCGTTCCATTCCTTACTTTGGCGGGATTCATTGGAATCAATCAAAATGTGACATGGAGTCATGCCACGTGTATCTGCCCAACGAAGTAACTCAATTATCTTCTCATCTTTTTGTGGAGAAACGACAACAAAATAAGCTCCTTGTGGGAACTGACGCGCTATTTTCTCAACTCCAGGCAACAAGGTAGCATCTTTGCCGTTATCCTGGATATCCACGAGATGATGCATCATCTTCTGCCGTTCAATCAAACTTTCACTTGGAGGCATGAAGGATGACTTATCAGCCAAGGTTAACAACCCCATACCCATGCGCTCCCTACTGCCATAGTCTAGCAGAGAAGCTGTAGTAGAAACGGCCAGTTCGAATGCTTCACCGTGCGGATAACTTCCGGCGAGCGCATCGAGTACAAGGATGGTTTTAGGCACAGACTCATGTTCAAATTCTTTAGATTTCCAGTTGCCTGTTTTGGCTGTGGCATTCCAGTGAATGCGAGAAAGACGGTCCCCATAAACGTAGTCACGCACACCGTTGATCTGGGTTGTTTCCCTGCGTGAACGTGTCAAGGCTGTTTGTGGTCCAGACAAGCGTGACTTGCGATCATAAAGCTGCCAATAAGGAATAAATACCGTACGAGGTAAAACACGAAATTCACCGCTGGCCTTGAATGTTCCACGATGTTCGATCAATCCAAAAATATCCTCGCTAGCACATTCCGTTTCCGAAAAAACATATTTCCCCCGCTCAAGCGGCGGAGTTTGAAAGGAAAGTTCACCCGTTCCCCGCATACTCGGGATCAGGCTTTCCTTAAATGACCATGATTCTCCATTATGTCGATGTAACATCTCACGCACGACCACATAAGGAAGCGGAAGAAATCCCGGAATGGTCAAGTTCAGCTTCACGCGGACCTGATCACCGGCATGAAGCAGTTCTTCATGATCCTGTCCGGAAGAGAGCCTCCGTACGCCCTGAGCCCGTTTCACACCGCTGAATCCAGCAATCGCAAGATACAGGCAAAGTAGCGTCACCATGGACAAAAGCATAAGTGAGGTCTTTCCTCCTTGAAATAAAACGTACGCAAGGCAGCACATCCACACCACGGCGATGCCCCATACGCGAGGGTGGCGTAAGCCTCGATTGACTGTAGTCAAAAGCGGTCTCATCAACTATTGCCCCATCGATACAGGCACACGAACCTGCTGTAATACAGCGTTCAGAACGGCCTCTGAGCTCATGCTGTCCAATCTGGATTCGGGACGAAGTACAATACGATGAGAGATGACATACGGAGCCATCGTTTTCACATCATCCGGTAGCACGTAGTCTCTTTCTTGCAAGAAGGCAAAAGCTTTTACGGCCATCATGAATGAAATCGCAGCCCTTGGGCTAGCTCCTAATAAAACAGAAGGGTGTGTGCGCGTGTGGCGAACAACATCCAGCAGATAGTCCATCACAGGATCTCCGATGAACACTTCTTTAATCTCTTGCTGGATAGCCGAGATCTGATCCATGTGAGTCACGGATTCAAGCCGATCTACCGGTTGGCCCGACTGATGTTGCTTCAGCAACGTCTTTTCAATATCCTTGTCGGGATAACCGAGACTGATTTTTAACATAAAGCGGTCGAGTTGTGCTTCGGGTAACGTATACGTCCCCTCAAAGTCAATCGGATTCTGTGTAGCACAGAGCATAAAAGGATGCGGGAGATCATACGTGTCACCGTCTACGGTCACACTGCGCTCTTCCATGACCTCCAGCAATGCAGATTGCGTTTTCGTCGTTGCACGGTTTATCTCGTCTGCGAGCAAAATATTGGTCATAACCGGACCCGGTCGGAAATAAAAACGCTCATCCTTCGGATGGAAAACAGAAACTCCTGTAATATCACTTGGCAGGATATCAGGATTACATTGAATACGCCGGTATTCCCCGCGCATGGATTTCGATAGTGCTTTGATCAGCTGTGTTTTGCCCGTTCCCGGTACGTCTTCAATCAGAACGTGTCCACCTGCTAGCAAAGCTGTAAGTAAAAGTTGAATTTCAAAGGACTTCCCCATAATGCAGGACTCCAGATTTGAACGAACTGCAGAGATGATTTGGATCGACTCTTTGCGCACAGGCATGTGGTCTAACCTCCTAAAAAAGCATACAGATTTCCTTTTATTGTACATGATCCAACGTCACGAGTACACTCGAAGGAACTCACAATTTGTTTCCAGTCGTCAGCTTCACCGCATTTACCGCATCGGTACGACAAAAAAAGCCACGGATCATATAGATCCGAAGCCTTTGCTTATCACAGTATATATTTTAAATTTAACCTTTTGGACGAACAACCAGTGCCGCGAGAAAAGAAAAGATAATCGCCGACGATATCCCTGCCGCGGTGAGGTCAAAAATACCGGTAATCACGCCAATCCATCCCTCTTTTTCCAGTTCAGTTAAAGCTCCGTGCACCAAAGAATTTCCAAAGCTTGTAATGGGAACCGATGCCCCTGCACCAGCAAATTTCACCAGAGGGTCATATAAACCAAAGGCATCAGCTACCGCTCCAGCCACCACTAGCGTACTCATCGTATGTGCGGGTGTCAGCTTCGCACCATCCATCAACAGCTGTCCAATTACACAGATCAGACCACCTACGATAAAAGCCCATAGAAATTGCATATCTCTTACCCCTCCTGTTCAATTGCGACAGCATGTGCTATACAAGGAATACTTTCACCCTGCTGGTATGAGAGTGGAGACAGGAGCGCTCCTGTTGCAACTACAAGCACACGCTTCAGATCCCCTTTATGCAACCGGTTCAGGATGTGACCATAAGTAACTGTAGCAGAACACCCGCAGCCGCTTCCTCCGGCAACGACTTGAGGCTGATTTTCCCGATCATAGATCATGAGTCCGCAATCGTTAAAAACAGTCTGCTCCATCGGAATCCCTTCTTTATGCAAAAGTTCCTTCGTTATAGGCAAACCGACGGAAGCCAGATCACCTGTAACGATGAGATCATAGTATCCTGGCTCCAGCCCGGTATCTCTAAAATGAGAAATAATCGTATCGGCGGCTGCCGGTGCCATCGCTGCACCCATATTAAAAGGATCTTTGATACCGAGATCCATAATCCGGCCAATCGTGGCTTTTGCTACATATGGGCCTTGTCCTGTGCGGGAAACGACACCACAGCCAGAACCCGTGACGGTGTACTGTGCATACGGCGGTTTCTGGGAACCATACTCCGTCGGATATCGAAACTGTTTTTCCACCGTACAGTTATGACTCACCGTTCCAGCGAGTACGTAATCGCCGGCACCGGAATCGACAATCATGGACGCAAGGGCTAACGTCTCCATTGAGGTTGAGCAGGCTCCAAATACACCAAGATAGGGTGCACCCAATTGCCTTGCCGAAAATGAACTGCTGATAATCTGGTTCATCAGATCCCCGCCGACAAAATAATGCAGTTCTTCCTTCGTAATATTGGCGTTCACCAATGCGAGCTGAGAGGCTTGTTCCAGCAGTTTACGCTCTGCTTTTTCCCATGTTTTTTCACCGATCTCCAAGTTGTCATATACGTAATCAAAATCAGAAGATAACGGCCCCTTACCTTCATCTGGGCCTACAACGGTAGCTCTGCCTATAATTCGCGGCTGATGTTCATACTCCCAAGTCTGGCGGCCCAGCCTTTTCATAGATGTCCACCTCCGAAGCCCAAAAAGGCATACACGATGCCAATAATAAAAGCTGCAACGACCCCAAAAACAATGACGGAACCGGCAAGCTTGAACATATTTGCTCCAACACCGAGCACCAGGCCCTCCGCACGATGCTCCAAGGCAGCCGAGCACATGGAATTGGCAAATCCTGTGACTGGGACACCCGTACCCGCTCCCGCCCACTGCGCAATTTTGTCGTACACACCAAGACAAGTCAGAATCACGGAGATCAGGATCATGACCGCGACAGTAGGACTGGAAGCCTCCTTAGATGTCATGTCCAACCCAGCCATAAACGCTTCCTGGATCGCTTGTCCAATCAAACAGACGGTTCCCCCCACCAGAAAAGCTTTGATACAATTTTTGAAAATTGGGCGTGAAGGTTCATGTTTTTTGGCGACTTTTTTATATTCCTTCTCATCCATCGACAGCGATGAAGTTTTCTTCTTTCCAGTTGCAGATTGTTCTGGCAAGCACAGGACCTCCTTTATGTGAATGGTTTGCAGTTATAGCTGAATGGCGATTGTGGAGCACTTCTATACATTGTTTGTTATTATCGGGAAGGTTATGTATCCGGCGAGAAACAGCAGATGTTTCCAAAATGAAGGAGATGGGGAAGTTATATAGATCACGCCGCTTAATTGTAGTTCACAACCTGTTTGGTCTATAAATAAAGAAGAATGATGACGAGTAAAATAAAGAGTACAATGAACAGCACCTTCTCATTTCCTTCTTCAGGAGGCTTCATCTTGTATCCCGGCTCCTTCCTACGCTTAAAACGTCGTTTAACAGGACAGCCTGATTACAAAGAATATGGCTCCCTTTTATAATCATATGCATGAAGGCAACTCTAAGATTGAGACAACAGCGGACAGAAAAACGGAAAATCCAGACTAAACACGCAAAATCATGCCTTAAAAACGTAACATAAACATGGACATTCACTTGTGCAAGGTTCATACTATAATGTGACCAGTGGTTAATAACGAGTCCTTTGTACGAAAAAAAGGACACCAGGCCAGCAACCGTTTTACTGTGACCTGATATACATATCAACAGAGGAGTTGTTAACACATGAATGAAAAAACGTTGGACATGTTTCGCACATTAACGGAGTTCCCTTCCGCCTCCGGCTTCGAACGTGAACTGCGCGGCTGGATGAAAGAGCAATTGTCCGCATATACCGATGAATTTGTACAAGATCGCCTGGGAAGTCTCTTTGGTGTTCTACGCGGAGATGAATCTGGCCCTAAAGTCATGGTGGCCGGACATTTTGATGAAGTCGGCTTTATGACAACAGGTATAACGGAAACAGGTATGATCAAATTCCGTCCGCTCGGTGGATGGTGGAGTCAAGCTGTGCTTTCACAGCGTCTTCAGATTATTACTCCTGAGCGCAGGATTACAGGCGTTGTGGGCTCTACACCTACCCACTTGCTGGATGAATCCCAGCGCAGCAAGCCGGTAGACTTGAATTCAATGTATCTGGATATTGGCGCAGATGATCGTGCGGAGGCAGAATCGTGGGGGATTCATCCGGGAATGCAGATCGTACCGATCTGTGAATTCACACCGATGGCAAACCCTAAGAAAATAATGGCCAAAGCTTGGGATAACCGTTATGGTGTTGGTCTAGCGCTTGAACTGATGGAAGAACTACATAAAGAGAAGCTACCGAATATCCTCTATTCCGGTGCAACGGTTCAGGAAGAATTGGGACTTCGCGGAGCACGTACAGCTGCCAATCTCATTCAGCCGGACATTTTCTTTGCTCTGGACTGTAGTGCGGCGAACGACATGACGGGTGACAAACAGTCCTTTGGTCATATCGGTCAGGGCGCATTGCTCCGTATCTTCGACCCAGGAATGTTCACGCATCGTGGAATGGTGGAGTATGTTAAGGACACTGCTGCTTCCAATAAGATTAAGACACAATACTTCATCTCGCCGGGCGGTACGGACGCGGGTCAGGTTCACTTGAGCGGTATTGGTGTACCTTCCACCGTAATTGGCATCTGCGGCCGATATATTCACACCTCTTCTTCCATTATTCATACGGATGATTACGATGCGGCTAAAGAATTAATTGTGAAGCTCGTGAAAGGTCTCGATCGTTCAACGATGGAAACCATTATTAATAACGCTTGATATAAATAAAACTCCAAGTTTCGGAGTACCATTTTCAGAGATACCCTATCGAATATTCTTCGAGGAGGTATCTCTTTTTCTAATGTTCTCATATATAGATTAATGGTTCGAACATGTCGAGCATTATCTACATAAGATATTAAACATATCAACCAGCGGGGGACTTTGTATGGCTATGGGCAGGAACGGAAAATCAAATAAAGGTTCCAAAAAAACAAATGCCGCAAACACCCTTCTGAATGGCAATTTAAAAGGAAGAAATCTTGAGCTGATTGTTGCAGCTCTTCTGGTTAGCGGAAAATTGAGAGTGGATGCGGTGACTTTATTTCGCGAGGCTACTCTTGTTGTGGAACTTGTTGGACAGTATAAAACATTGCAAAAAGTCACACCTTCTAATCAAGACAAACTGGTGCAGTTTCTGGATGAGATTGGCGGCGATATGACACTGAATGACGTCATACGAGCTTTCCAGCAAAGAATAAATTCCTAACGCTAAAGAAATGAGGTTCAAGCGATGTCTGACTTCGACGGAAACGGATTTGCTGAACTGTTAATTGTAGTCATCCTGGTCGTTTTATTTGTATTTGGTTCGTCTGATATTGACTCGTTGACGGATGCACCTTCACAAGGGTAAGGCTTTATTCTTGAATGATAAAAACCAGAAACATACACAGCAATCACATGATGATAAACGCCAGTTCCAATGACTTGGACTGGCGTTTATTTGTAAACTAGAAACTGTACAACCACTACAGGAATAAAGGCGAGAATGCAAACCATGCCAAAATCAGTGTCAGGATTACACAGACATTTTCTACAGCTGCTCCATGTTTGGTTCCCGTACTCATCAGATTTGCCCGAATACGCAGTTTTAATGGCGGCAATGGACGAATCCCCCGATTCGTCAAGGAATCGGCAAGCAGATGAAGAGCATAAGCGGAACCTCCAGCGACCCAAATTTCTGGGCCTTGCTGCTGCGTTGTACTGTACAGTAACCCCGTCCAAACAGCTGTTCCATACAAGGTATGGGTTAAGCCCCTGTGTGTAAGTGTCGTGCACAACATAAGCAGGCTGCCTGCAATCAGATTCCACGGAGCAAAAGCATGACCATAAAAGACCAAACCCAGTCCAATGGCAAACATCAATACTTTACGCAGTGATCGCGAAGGCAGGAACGACACAAGTCCAATGAATACAGCAAGTAGCAGATTCCACGGTTTGGCCGGAACGTAAAAATACACAAACACAGCCGCAGGCAAAAGAATCGTCTGCAACAGTCGAATCAAACTGCTCGGCAATGCTTTCGATACCAGCAATGAATTAGGCTCATCAATATCTGGCAACAACGAGCCTATTAGTGCAACGGTTACAGCCGGAGCAGTAACCTGCATTCCAAGGAGTTGCAACACTGAAAGTGAAACGCCTGTACCGATAATCAGGTGGGATCTTCCCATCATGATGCAAAAACGTCCTTTCGAGAAAATAGGGAACGTAACCGACCCCACTATGATCATACCTCGAACCAAAAATAAGAACAATAGTTCGTATTTCTCATTTCTAAAAAATATTTTTGTTTTCGTGACGGTCATCACACTTATTTTAATATGAATGATCTATCGTAATTAGTGAAATAAATCACATTATGATTTAGTTAGTCGATGTATAATTTAAATATAAGCCATTAAAAATGTTGGTAAATGTACAGGTTTATCCAAGGGAGGGCTACACACATGAACGGAAATAAAGAAAAATTAGTCGTCATCGGTAATGGTATGGCCGGAATCAGCACGGTGGAACAAATTCTAAAATTAACTTCACGCTTTGATATTACGGTTTTTGGTACAGAACCTTATCCTAACTACAATCGTATTATGTTGTCCTACGTACTTGAAGGTAGTAAAACGCTGGATGACATTGTCCTTAATGATCTCCACTGGTACGAGGACTACGGCATTACGCTTCACACAGGAACCACGGTTGCCCGCATTGATGCCGAGACTCGTGAAGTAGTAACCGAAGATGGGCACCGTGCTCCGTATGACAAAATTATCATTGCAACAGGGTCAAATTCTTTCATCCTCCCTGTACCCGGACATGACAAGCAGGGTGTCGTTGGTTTCCGCGATATCGCCGATTGCAATATCATGCTGGAAGCTGCAAAAGCATACAAAAAAGCAGCTGTCATCGGGGGCGGACTGCTAGGCCTGGAAGCTGCCAAAGGACTTGTGCAACTCGGTATGGACGTTACTGTTGTGCATCTTATGGATGATCTGATGGAACGCCAGCTCGATCCTCAGGCTTCTGCCATGTTGAAAGCTGAACTGGAACGTCAGGGAATCAAGTTCAAAATGGGCGCTCAAACTTCCGAACTACTGGGTGGTGAACGGGTTGAAGGTATACGTTTTGCCGACGAATCTGTGCTAAATGTTGATTTTGTGGTCATGGCGGTTGGTATTAAACCGAATATAGCGGTAGCTCGGGAGAGTGGGATCGAAGTCAACCGAGGTATCATCGTGGATGACTACATGCAAACTTCACTGAAAGACGTTTACTCTGTCGGAGAATGTAATGAACATCGCGGTGTGTGTTACGGACTTGTGGCGCCACTGTTTGAACAAGGAATGATTCTTGCGAAACATATTTGCGGAGTCGAAACCGCTCCGTATGAAGGCTCGGTTGTATCCACCAAATTGAAAATTTCGGGTGTAGACGTCTTCTCTACTGGCGAATTCATTGATAGCCCGGAACATAACGTAATTTCGCAAAAAGACGACTGGAAACGAACGTACAAAAAAATCCTGCTTCGTGACAACAAAATGGTGGGTGCTGTACTCTTTGGTGACATTACAGATTCCGCTGAACTGCAGAAACTGATCAAAAATCAGACTGAAATGACAGATGAATTGTACAGTTCCCTTATGGGTACAGGTTGCGGCGGTCATAAAAAAACGACGTCTGTTGAAACGATGCCGGTGGATGAAATCGTATGTGGATGTAACGGCGTAACCAAAGGCGCCATCGTGGATGTCATTACTAACCAGGGTCTAACTACAGTTGACGAGATTAAAGCCTGCACAGGTGCAACCCGCTCTTGCGGAGGATGCAAACCAGTGGTTGAACAGATTTTACAATACGTGCTTGGAGATAATTTCACTGCTGGTGGCAAACAGGGAATCTGCAGCTGTACAACTCTCGGACGGGATGAGATTGTAGCTGAAATCCGGGAAAAAGGCTTGCAAACGAGCAAGGAAGTCATGAATGTACTTGGTTGGAGCCAGCCTGAGGGCTGCTCGAAATGTCGTCCGGCCATCAACTACTATCTGGGCATGATCTATCCGGACACACACGAAGATGAAAAAGAATCCCGGTTTGTTAACGAACGTATGAACGCCAACATTCAAAAAGACGGAACATACACCGTTGTACCTCGGATGTACGGCGGGGTAACGACACCAGCCGATCTGAAAAAGATCGCTGACGTTTCGGTTAAATATGATATCAAAGCGGTTAAAGTGACAGGCGGTCAGCGTCTTGATCTCATCGGCGTCAAAAAAGAAGATTTGACTAAAGTGTGGGCTGAGCTGGATATGCCTTCGGGTTACGCTTACGCGAAATCGCTTCGTACGGTTAAAACATGTGTTGGCTCCCAATTCTGCCGCTTCGGTACACAGGATTCGATGGCCATGGGTGCGAGAATCGAACGTAAATTTGAACGTCTCGATCTGCCAGCCAAATTCAAATATGCCGTGAACGGCTGTCCTCGGAACTGTGCAGAAGCATGTACGAAGGATATCGGGATCGTCGGCAATGACGGCGGCTGGGAAATCTTCATCGGTGGTAACGGCGGAATCAAAGCAAGGCTCGCTGACTCGCTGTGCAAAGTCAAAACCGATGATGAACTGATCGAATTGTGCGGAGCTATCATGCAGTACTACCGCGAGACAGGTAACTATTTGGAGCGTACTTCCGAATGGGTAGAACGTATGGGTCTGGAGCACATCCGCTCGGTTGTTGTGGATAACGTTGAGGAACGTAAAGCGTTGATGGAACGGATCGAGTTTGCCCTTGCACAGGTGGAAGAACCATGGCAAAAAGCGATTCGTGATGAAGAAGGCCAAAGCAAAATGTTCCATAGCATTGAAGTTACGGCTCGCCCGTAAACCAAAGTAGATTATATGAGATTCAAGTAGAGAAACAAATTGATACAAAAGGAGTGGTTTACGATGACAACCAAACAAACAGGCACGTATTTCCCGGCTGGAGCTATAGATGAATTCCTGCCACGCATTGGCAGAGTTGTCGAGATCGAAGATCTTCAGATTGCGGTATTCCGTGCTTCGGATGGCACCATCTTTGCTGCTGACAACCATAACCCCCACCCTAAGGGTGGGCCGCTGGCGGAAGGCATTGTCTCTGGACACTATCTCTATGATCCGCTGTACGACTGGAAAATTGATTTGACAACAGGTCAGGTGCAAGCACCAGACAACGGTCAAGTGCAGATGTATCCGGTCAGGGTAGAGAATGACCAGGTCTGGATAGCTGTATAACCTCTGCTCTACCGTAACAAAGGGGATTGCGATTGATGTTGACTAATGGGGGAAACCGTGATGTATACACCAAGTGTTGAAGGAATTATTGAAGCTGCCGTCAAAAAGAGAGACCAGATGAATGCAAGCTTGCCACGTTACATGGTCGCTGCCTTAATGGCAGGCGCATATGTGGGGCTCGGCATTATCCTGATTTTTAGTATCGGGGCTCCGCTGCTTGCCGCACACTCACCACTGCAAACGATGCTGATGGGCATGTCCTTCGGACTCGCCCTGACTCTGGTAATCTTTGCCGGGTCAGAACTGTTCACAGGGAACAACATGTTTTTTACGATGAGCACACTCGCCGGACGAACCACAGTGAATGATACGCTAAAAAACTGGGGACTTGTTTTTCTCGGCAACTTGATCGGTGCCGTCCTGCTCAGCCTGCTGATTGTAGGGAGCGGTCTGTTCAAAGCAGCCACCCCGGAGCATCTTCTGTTCGTTGTTTCTGCCAAAAAAATGAGTGCTCCAGTAACTGAGCTTTTCTTCCGCGGCATTCTCTGTAATTGGCTCGTATGTCTGGCCATCTGGATGTCTGCCCGCTCCAAAGAAGATATCGCCAAACTGGTTCTCATCTGGTGGTGTCTGTATGCCTTTATCGCAAGCGGTTATGAGCACAGTGTAGCCAACATGACCCTCCTGTCCCTGGCGTGGCTGTTGCCTAACCACCCGGATACGATCTCGCTGGCTGGTTGGTTCCACAATATGATTCCGGTCACACTTGGTAACATCATCGGTGGCGCCCTGTTTGTTGGTATGGCTTACTGGTACACTTCACCGGTACGCAAAAAAGGATAATACACTTCGCGCAGACTATGTTCCTGATACTACTACTATCAATAGTTTCATGAATACAAGATATTCTTACTTTCACATTTACTCAAAGCCATGTGAGATACTGAATCTGATTCAGCATCCCCCATGGCTTTTTGATCTTCCTTTTATAAATTTACATAGCGTGTATAGATCGTTAATCTTCGGTTAACATAACCACAGTATAGTCGGTGTATCGAACACCCAAACTAGCAAAGGATGATCACATTTATGGGAATCCATACGTACTTC
This sequence comes from Paenibacillus polysaccharolyticus, assembly GCF_900102085.1. Taxonomy (GTDB): domain Bacteria; phylum Bacillota; class Bacilli; order Paenibacillales; family Paenibacillaceae; genus Paenibacillus; species Paenibacillus polysaccharolyticus. The sequence continues at coordinate 156,641 of NZ_FMVM01000001.1, forward strand.
CGATCACTGAACGATCTTGAACGTATCATTCGTACCCCTGGCAAATTCAAATTCGAAGAACATTGTGTATCCGCTCACTCCTGGAAAGTCGTACAATACGCCAAAACACTCGCCGATATCGAAGAACAGCAAGGTGTAAGTATCGATTGGAAGAAGCTATACGAGATCACCAGTAGCCATGATTATGGCGAAATTTTCATTGGTGATATCAAAACACCGGTCAAACACTACTCGCTGGAGCTTCGTTCCATGTTGCAACAGGTGGAAGAAGGCATGGTATCCCATTTTATTAATGAGAATATCCCACCTGAGTTTCAAGATATTTTCCGCAGACAACTGCGCGAAGGTAAAGACAACTCCGTTGAAGGGCTTATCCTTGAAGTAGCTGATAAAATGGATCAAGTGTATGAAGCATTTGCGGAGCTACAACGCGGCAATACGGAAAAAGAATTCATTGTCATGTACCGCTACGCATTGATCAAGATCAAAAATATTGACCTCCACTGTGTTCGTTATTTCCTCAATCACATTCTGCCTGACATCATTGAAGAAGGTAACCGTTCCCCGTTTGATATCCGCAAAATTACGGAAGAAGCATTATCCCAATAATCAGCTCAGCCCATCGAGATTGTCTTGATCCATGGACAGAGCTTTTTTTTGTTCCTGCCACTGTTGCCGATACTCGCTCGGATACAAGCCCGTTTTGTTTTTGAAAATCCTGCTAAAATAATGTGAATCCGCGTACCCTACTGCTCCGCCAATGGTCTTGATATCCATATGCTCATACGCTGCAAGAAGACGTTTTGCCTCGTTTAGTCTCAGACCCGTCAGGTATTTCAATGGTGTCTCCCCTGTTACCTTTTTAAAACATTTCCCCAGATAGTCTACGCTGAAATGCATCTGTGCTGCCATATCCTGCAATGTAATCTCATGCATGTAGTTTTGTTTGAGATAGAGCTTGACCGACGCTGCAATATCTTCCGTTTTCACCTGATCCTCCAGCACGACACTTACATGTGACAGTGAATCCACAGCGCTTCCCAGCTTCAGCTCCATCGCATCCAGCAGCGCACGAAGCTGTTCTTCCGACAACGGTTTAAGTAAATAATCTTCGACTTTATAATGGATCGCCTGCCGAGCATATTCGAACTCATGATACCCGCTAAGGATAACAATTTTAACATGCGGGTAAGCAAAATAAAGATATTTCGCTAGTTCAAGCCCGTTCATCACGGGCATCTGAATGTCGGTAATGACCAGATCAGGTACACTCTGTTCGATAAGTTGCAACGCCTCCTGACCATTTCTCGCCTCCCCGATAACTTCAAACCGTGTATTCAGCTCTTTGAACTTTCGTGACACATTACGACGAATTAAAGCCTCATCCTCTACAATTATGGTTCTGTATTTCATCGTCATATTCATACGTTCGACCCTACTCCTTTCGAATGGAACCTCTTATATGAATGCTGACACCGCCGGTAGATTTGTTTTCGATACACATCCTGGCTGCCGGACCATACCATAACTTCAAGCGAGCCCAGATATTTTTGAGTCCCATCCCGTTAATCTCAAGCTGAGGCATTTGATCCCATTCTTGAGATTCATCGATATAATGCACAAGTTGTGCGAGCGTTCCAGGCTCCATGCCGGGGCCATTATCTTCAACGTGAATCTGCCAGGTCTCCTGATCGATATGCAATTCACCTGTGATATGCAGTTTCCATGGCAGTGTATCACTCAAACCGTATTTCATCGTATTCTCGAGCAAAGGCTGGATGATCAGCATCGGAACCCGGATATCTTTCATCTCATCAGGGATCGAGAACTCGTAGTGCAAATCATCCTCAAAGCGAATTTTCATACATTCAAGATACCGTTCACAATACTCAAGTTCGTGAGATAACGGGACGCCGTTTTTGCCAGAAGTAGAGATATAACGAAGCATAGAAGCGATATGATCGCAGAACACCACGATCTGTTTATTCATGCCCTCCTCCGCCATGATGCTTATATTGGTAATGTTGTTGTATAGAAAATGCGGGTTCATCTGCGACTGCAATGCCAGCAACCTCGCCTCTGTTTCCCGGGATTTGATGGCCATCTGGTCCTGAAAAGACTGCACAAGCTGCTGATTCAACCGGATGAAGGTATCATTCAGCTCTGCCAATTCCCGGATGGACGCAGGATGGTCCAGCTTGAATAACAACTGACCAGCCTCCTGACCTGACATCAGGTCGTTTTCACCTGTTTTCTGGATAATGCGCTGCAACCGATGAAGCGGCAAAGTAACCCTTTTCGAGATCAGATACGAAAACATCAAAATAATCAACAGGGTAGCTAGCGTAGCACCTGCAAAGAACAATGCCATCCGGTTCAGATTGGCGAAAAGGGACTGCTTGGACTGCATGACAACAACAGTCCATCCGGTTTCCTGCGATGTCATATACGTCATCATCTGCCTTGACCCCGTAGGCGAATGGGTGACTTCCTGCATCGTTTCAGGCGGAGATGTACGATGTTGAATCAGTTTCATATCTTCCGAATAGCCAGCTGAAGCTGAAGAGTAATCAGCATCTAACGTGGCTGAAGGAAGCGGGTACAACAAGGTATCCTGCTCATCCAGCACATAAACTCGAAGTTCCTTATTACCTGCTTGCAGTTCGTGCAAATACTGGAATAGGTCTTCGGCAAGCTGCAAAATTTCAACGACACCCTGACTGACGTAATTGCCATCCTTGTAAACCCGTGTAAGCGAGATATAAGGTTGATCCGTTCTCCCTTCCCCGGTGGGCATGGGCAATGCACCACCTTGTAACAGACGAATGACACGCCAGCCACTCCGTTCCCAGGTTTCCTTATACCAGGGGCGCTGCTTCAGATCTACCGGAAGCTGTCCGTTGAATACTCCCGCCCCCAGCATCTTTCCATTCACATCGTAAATGTTAGCCTGTTTGGCCGTATTGGAGCTGCTAATAATCGCCATAATGACATCAATGAGTGTAGTCGTGTCCTTATACAGCGAGGGGTCACTTGTCATCGTTCGTTCAACCCCCTCTGCCGGAGCCAAGTAATGACTAAAATGCTCCTTGACCAGATTGGAATATACGATGTTCATGGAGAAATTGTTCATTTTCACAACTTCCTGATCCAGATGACTAACAATGGACAACCCCAATTGTTTTTGCTGCTCTTCACTTCGATGACGAATATCACTGGTGAGATACACATATAACAGGCCAGCCACAATAAGGGAAAACGTAATAAATACCGCTGAATAATACGCAAACAAACTCTGTTGTAATGTTCTGAATCGATACCGCAATTCCATACCCCCGTCTTCATTATCAACATCTGCGTATCTTCGATGACTTCGAAAATGTCCACCTCGAAGAACGCTTTTGTCTATTGAGCCTACTCGTTATTCAAAGTAAAGTTATCCACATAAGAATACGCTTACATAAAGCGTTTCGGCAAGTGCATAAATGATTGAATTTTAGGGAGGTTCAAAATGAGAAAACGATTTCTTTTTTCAATGACAAGTATGTTGCTTCTCTCTGTCCTGCTGCTTGCTGGCTGCAACTCGAACAAAAACGCGGAAGGCACAGGCAAGGTCACACTGACCTTCGGCACAAGCCAATCCGGTATTCCACGAACGGGGATTATGCAGACGATGGCGAAGGAATACGAGCAGGAAACCGGGGTCAAAATTGATTTTCAGGTGGTTCCTGACGCGCAGTGGCGTGATCTGATCAAGGTAAAACTGGCTTCCGGTGAGGCTCCTGATATTTTCAATGTAGATGTAGACCCGCTGAGCATGCCAGCCAATGTCAGACCAGAAGAAAATGCAATTGATCTGACCAATGAGGAATTTACGGGACGGATGTCAGAAGAGATCTTGCCTACCGTCAGTCATAATGACAAGGTATATGGGGTTTCTTTTGCCCCTACGAAAATCTGGTATGTGTACTATAACAAACGTATCTTTGCTGACCTAGGTATTGAGCCTCCTACGACCTATGCCGAATTCAAAGCGATTAGCCAGAAAATTAAGGATAAAGATATTATTCCATTCTATCAAGCTCCAGCAAGTGGCTGGTATCAGGTGCTACCGTTGTTCGAGACCGGGCCGAACTATGAGCAGAAGGCCGCAGGAACCTATGAAAAGCTGAACAATAATGAGATGAAGGTCGCAGACTTGACCCAATTGAAGACCGTTATCGAGCAATTGAAAGAATTTGCTGATCTTGGCTATTTCGGCAAAGACTTCTTATCCAATACAGTAGAAGCGGGCATTGAAGCATTTGGACAGGAAAAAGCTGCAATGCTACTGCGTGTTCCAGGCACGGAAAAGGAAGTCTCTGAAGCCTATCCGGCGATGAAAGATAATATGGGATTCTTCGTGATGCCTTGGGGAGACAATCAGACGATTGGTGTGAACCCCGGCGGTTCAGCGGCCATGTTTGGCAACAAAAACAGCAAACATCCCGAAGAAGTGTTGAAGTTTTTCCGCTGGATTACCGAGCATGATCATCTGCAACAGGTGTTTGATGGAGGTGAAGGAAATCTGACGATCTGCTGGCCCGAGATCGAACCGAAGCTGACACAGGACTACATTGATTATGAGAAAAATCATGAGAAGGGCACCGTCATGCAGGCTGCCGTAAAATATATCGATCCACAATGGATGGATATCGGTAAAGACTTGTCAGGTATGTTTGCGGGAGCGATGACCCCTGATCAGATTCTGCAAAATATTGATAAACGCCGCGCCGAACAAGCCAAAGTGCTGAAGGATGAGAAGTGGCAGTAACAGCCGGAGGTTATTTCGGAAACAAATGCATAACTGGAATGGAGTTACTCCATCGGTCAAACGCTGGGGTGCTTCTTCCCGTTTGGCAGGAAGGATTGGTGTTACGGGTTATGAATACGAACAAAATCTACCCTTGGTATTTCTCATCCGGAGCGATTTTACTATATCTGTTGTTCATTGTTGCTCCTGCCCTGCTGGGTATCTATTATTCTTTCACCGATTGGAACAGCTACAGTTCGGAGAAAAACTTTGTTGGTCTGGAGCATTTCCGCACGATTCTGGCAGGTGATCCGACCTATCTGCTTTTCATTAAAAATACAGTGCTGTTTACGGTGGTTACCTCCATCGCCAAAACCGTTCTGGGCTTGTTCCTTGCCCTGCTGCTGGTCAGCGGTGTAAAAGCTGCCAATTGGCATCGGATGATTATCTTTTCGCCTCAAGTCCTCTCCTTCCTGATTGTAGGTCTGGTGTTCAAAAGCCTGCTTGATCCGAACAACGGGTTCGTTAATGTTACACTGCGTTCCATCGGTTTGGATGCACTCGCCCAGAACTGGCTGGGCTCTCTCACTTGGGCGATGCCATCGATTATGGCTGTCGATACGTGGAAAGGCATGGGGTATATCATGGTGCTTTTTATCGCGGGGCTGCTCGCCATTCCACGGGATTATTATGAAGCTGCATCCATCGATGGTGCGGGTTTTATTCAAAAGCTGTTCCGTATTACCATACCTATGCTGTTGCCTACCATCACCATTGCCACCGTGCTCAATATTACGTATGGTCTGCGTGTCTTTGATGCGGTATATGTGCTGACCAACGGCGGCCCGGGCAATGCTACGGATGTGATCAATACGGCCGTTTATTCATCTTTTGCCAAAGGGTACTGGGGGCTCGGGAGCGCGCTATCCACCATCCTCTTTGTCATCATGGCAATCATCTCTTTCTTCATCATTCGTTTGATGAATCGAAAGGTGGAATACTGATATGCGGTTTCGAAAAAAGATTATCTCTCTGACGTTAAATGTACTCGCCTGGCTATTAAGTCTGGTTGTCCTGATTCCATTTGCTGTTATCTTGTTGAATTCATTCAAGTCAGACGCCGAAGCCAAGGTACTGAGGCTTACACTTCCCGAGAAATTTATGTTTGAAAATTATAAAATCGTCTATGAGCAAGGACACTTGGGAGGTTCCTTTTTTAACAGTCTGCTGCACTCGGGCGTGTCATCTCTGCTGCTGGTGTTTGTCGTGGCGTTCTCTGCGTTCACGTTATCCCGCAATCATTCGAAACTGAGCAAGTTTTTGTACTTTTTTCTGATTCTGGGCATCACACTGCCACTAAACTATATTCCGCTCATGGAAGTGATGAAATCACTGGGGATGATCAACTCCCACGCAGGCATGATTCTGCTCTATACCGCGATGGGCATTCCCATCTCCCTGTTCATCACGTATGCGTTTGTGGGCAACATTCCGAAAGAGCTGGATGAAGCTGCAATTATGGATGGTTGCAATGGAATCAAGCTGTTTCTTCGAATCATTGTACCTTTGTTAACCTCGGTGCTGGTTACCGTATTTGTTCTGAATTTTCTGAGTGTCTGGAATGAGTTCACGGCGCCGCTCTATATGCTGAACACCGTAGAGATGTGGCCGATGACGCTGGCGGTTTACAATTTTTTCGGACAATTCAGCGCCAAATGGAATCTAGTCAGCGCCGATATCGTACTCACCTCGCTGCCAGTTCTGATCGTATTCCTCATCGGGCAAAAGTATATTGTAGGAGGTCTCACTTCCGGTGCAGTGAAAGGTTAGACCGGATTGTAGCTTTTATACAAAAAAAGCCCTCGTCTGAACCAACTGTACGCCGTTTAAGGTTAAGAACGGTATACACGGATCAGACGGAGGGCTATCTCGCTTCCTACAACACTATAAATGTATTAATCATGCGCAAGACCGCCCACATCGGGAGGTGAAGCGATATCACTGCTCTGCTCCAGTGATTTGATCATTTTCAAACGTGACGTGATAATCGCAATCAGAATAACAAACAGGCCCGCAATGATAAACAGCAACGCTATGCCTCTGCCAGGTCCGGTTCCAATGATCTGACCCACGGAGGATGCCAGCGCTCCCCCCTCCACCAGTAGTGGGTTAAACACATGGTCCGCCAGAAATCCAGCCAAACTGTACGCGATAATGAAGCCAAGCTGGGACAGGATACCGATAATCCCCCACACTCTGCCCTGCTTTTCATTGGCAATATTGTTCCGCACCAACACATCTGCACTCATATTAACAAATGGCAGGGAGGACAGGAACAGAAAACCCGCAAAGATAATAAAGTAAATGTTCGTCGATACACCCAGTAAGGAGAACGCCAGACCACACATGACCAAACCTGCAACCAGCACACTCGCATATTTCTTCGTCATGGTGAAAATACCGATGCACAAGCTGCTGATCAGCATACCGATCGCACTAACGGACTGAAACGTTCCGAGTGTTTTGGCATCGGTGAATGAGAGCAACATTGGGCCAATGAGTGTTTCCAGGAACCCGAGATAGAAGGTAACCAGAGAAATGATAATAACGAGTAGCAACACGCCTTTGTTGGTGACAACCTCTCTCCAACCTTCCTGAATATCGGTCATCCAGTTGCGATCGTCCTTTTCCTCTCGCTCCACCTTCATGCTCTTGCGAATAACGAGTACGGCCAGAATGGCAATCAGGAATGTCGCAATGTTAATGATCATAATAACTTCAATCGTTGTCACGCTAAGCAGAATACCTGCGATAATCGGTGAAAACAAAAACTTGGAAGATTCAGCAAGTTGCACTAGGCCACTGCCCTTGGAGAACTGATCCTTATCCAGCAAGTCAGTTGCTGACGCTTTATATGCCGGGCTTTGCAGCGCCGAGAACACCGAGCTGAACGCCACACCCACATAGATATGCCATAACTGGATATCGCCCGTGAGCATGATCGACAGAATAAAGACCAGACCAGCCGCAGAGCCAAGGTCACCAATAATCATCATCGTACGGCGGTCAAATCGGTCAGCCATCACCCCTCCGATCGGGCGAAGCAAGATGTTGGGCAAAAACGTAAATAGCGTAATCAGCGCAACGCTGGTTGCGGTATTTGTTTTTTCGAAGGCATATACCCCCAGAGAGAACGCTGTCAGTCCGATACCAATCATCGAGATCAATTGACCAAACCAGACAATCAGAAATTTACCAAATGATTTGTGAGCAGTTTGTTCCATGGTTACGACTCCTTTACTTGTTAAGCTTGATGTGGGAAATATAGTCCCGTGACATAGGCAAAACTTCCATGTTCAGCACCCAGAACCCGTTCCATAATCTGACTGAATGCTCTAACCTTCTTCTGAAACTCTTCTTCCTGCCAATGAAAAATGCCCTGATCCAGCAAAAACTGCGAGGAAACGAGTAAAAACTCAATGCTCTCCTGAGGAGCAGGGGTATGAAATACCCCCTCCTGAATGCCCTGTTCTACGACTTCTGCCAGAATGGGGCTGAGACGAAGAACCGTTTCAACCAGACTTTTTTGATGCATTTCTACATTTTGCACGCTGTGCAATTGCTCGATCACGCCAAGCTTGCGATCATCAGGCTGATTCTGGGTCATAATGATTCGGAAAATTTTATCATGCGCGCTGAGCTCGGGATCTGCCACGACACGCCTCGCCGCCGCTTCGCCGCTCATAATAAAACGCATAACGATGGCATGCATAACCTCCTCTTTGGACTGGAAGTAGTAATAGAATGTGCCTTTGGCAATATCACAAGCCTGGAGGATATCCATAATCGTTGCTTTGGTGTACCCTTTGGTCACGAACAGAATTTCGGCCGCATCCAAAATTTCATTTCTGCGTTCCTCCGGATTTTTCATCAATCTCATGTTCTGTCCTCCATTACCTCTCGACCGACTGTCGGTCTATTCTAGTCATGAAGCTCTAAGTTTAGAACCCCATTTCCGTCAACCATTGTCCTAACCGACTTTCTCTCGCCTTCAAATCCTGTTTGTCCCGGTCATACTTTCCGATGTTTTTGTCTGCAACCAGATTGCCGTCCATCATAAACAGTACTCGTTCCGAGCGGGCTGCAACTTTAACATCATGGGTCACGAGCAAAATCGTCGTTCCTGTGGCATTAATATCACCAAGAATATCCATGATCTCATGTGTTGATTTTGAATTCAGCGCTCCAGTAGGTTCATCCCCGAACAAAATATCCGGATTGTTGATCAAAGCCCGGCATATTGCGATCCGTTGAAGTTGTCCCCCTGAAGCTTGGGTAATGTTATGCTCAGCCAGTTCGTCGATTCCCATTTTTTTCATTAGCGACATTGCACGGTTGTTAATCGTGTCCCGGTTGCTGTTTTTGGCCAGATAAGCAGAAAGGATGATGTTGTCGAGCAGATTTAAATTTTTGAGCAGATGAATGTTCTGAAAAATAAAACCCATTTTGGTCAAGCGTAGACTCGCCAGATCTTTCTCCGGGAAAGCCGATATTTGTTTACCGTTGAAAAACACACTGCCTGCACTGATTTGATCCATGCCACTGATGTTATAGAGCAGGGTCGATTTACCCGAACCGGACGGGCCCATAATGGAGACAAACTCTCCTTTTTTGAGTTGCAGATTAATATCTTTCAGAATGCGCTGTTCTTCATTCTCGCCAATCGCTACGGATTTATTCACATCTCTAGCTTCTAGTATTGTTGTCATCTTCGTTATGCCTCCCTATTCCACTATCATTTTCGAAATGCTAGTTTCCCGAATCGACTGAATGCTGATCCAGGCTGTAATAATGATCGTTCCTGCCAGCAGCAATGGACAGAGTACATACGCCTGCACCGGATCAATTACAAATACAATCTTTGAAGCACCAAAAGAGGACATAATGCCACTCACCAGCATTGGACCCAGTGTATTGGATAAGATTGTGCCTGCGGCTACACCTACAATGAGGATGACCAATGACATCACAACATACTTTAATTTGATCTTGGATAACGCAAAACCGATGCTTCGCAATACAGCAATATCGTTGTTATCTTTGGCAACCATCATCTGCAGGAACAGTGAGGTAATCAAAATAGAAATGAACACTCCGATGGCCAGTGCAAGTGTTGTCACCAGCTTTAATTGCTGAATCGTACCACCAAGCGTTTGATTCAAGTATCCTTGAAGATCCGTTACACGCGCTGGCGAGAAATCTTTCTCGTATGTTGCAATTTTGGCAGCCATCACACCGCGGTCTTTCAGATCCAAGCTGACTACATACCAGAGCACACTATCTTTGTTGTATGGCAAAAGCGCCTTTGCTGTTTTTCCGCCATTCGTCACATCCTGATAAATGCCGCTGACCGTCATCACTTGGTCTCGACCGCCCACTTGCAAGGTCAGCTGATCCCCCGTTTTAAGTTTGAGATCATTGCTGTTTGCATCCGAGAGAGCAATCTCACGATCTGTTGCTGGGGCATTTCCACTTAGATAAGACAAAGGAAATATACTGAAATCTCCGCTCTCCACGCTCAGATTGTCGTAGCTGCCTTCTGCATTACGAATCTTGAACTGGCTTGTTACGAGAGGTGAATATTTTTGAACATCCGCATCGTTTTCAATTTGATCCACCAGACGAGCATAACGCTGCTCTACATCATTCGTATGCTTAAGATCGATTCGAATATCACTTTGCCCTACACCCATATAAGATATGAAGCTTGGAGCCTGAAGTGTGTTCAAAAAGTTAAGCGGTACGATCATAATAAATGAGCTGACGATGAATACGAATAATAACAAACGGAACATTTTGACACGTTGCATCACGTCTTTTAACCCAAGGAAAACAGGCACGGAAGACCAGCGATTACGTGACAGGTTTAAACGGTTGCGAACGATCTGTGTATCCCCCAAACTTCCAGTGCGAAGGGCTTCCACAGCAGAGATCGAACGAAAACGGCGAAGCACTGCACGGCAGAACAGCACAACCATGGTGAATATCAAACCTGCTGCGAGCAGAGGCACGGCGAAATGCAGTAATGTAGCCGGTGCTTTCCCCATATACAGCATAATATTAGATACAAAAAGCTGGTTCACTCCGAGGGAAGCGATGTAACCCAAGATGGAAGCCAAACCTGCCATAAACACATATTTGACCAAATAGAGCCGCTTGATATCTTTCTCTGAGATACCAATGGCTTTCATGACGCTGATCTCGCGGTAATCTTCCTCAATAGTGGCAAGCATGGTAAAACGAATACACAGCATCGCAATCAGAATCAGTACCAGGCTGACCAAAATAATAACGGCTGCAATAATTCCGTCTGTCATCCCATTGAGAATCTGGAACAAACCATAGGTCACCACCGGGCCAGCGTTAGGAAGCCCTGCATTTTGATAGGCTTGGGTGAACTCGCTTGTTTTGGAAGGATCATGCAGTCGGAACTCAATGAGATATTCCATCTCTCCGACTCCCTGCTTCAATTGCCCCAGATCATCCGGGCTTACGATAAAACGCTTGGAGTGCACAACAGATGGATTCATCTGTGCATCACGCACAAAATCAACAATGGTGTATGAACGCTCAAAAGCCCCATTATTGATCCGAACCTGGTCACCGATATTTAATTTATTTTGCTGTAAATAATACACGGGCACAGCAATCTCGCCATCACGAACTTGGATAATCTCACTATTCAGATTCAGTAAATAGTCGAATTGCTGATTTTGTGTAACAAAGTCAATATCCATGACGGTATTTTTCTCGGACTCTGTACCAAGATAAAGGTTGGCTCCATTGATGTTAACCATCTCGACAATCTGATGTTGCTCAACCATTGCATTTCCTTCAGCCCATGTGTTCACTTTGGCCTGATCCAGATCTCCAGAGTGCATTTGCACAAAATGAGGTGTCTTCGATTCAGAGAACAAATACTGAATGGAACTCGTCAGTTCCATGATCATTCGAGAACCGGAAGATACCAGCAAAGCAGCGAGCAGGACAAAAATAAACAGCGCAGCCGTAATTCCTTTTTTCCTCATTAAGTCGTTTCTCAGCATTCTCAGCAGCATAAACTAACATGGCTCCTCTCATCTATCTACTATGTTCAGTCGTTCTACTTCTGGAGTCATAAAGCTTGTCAGATAATGCGCCACTGTTGAAGGGTGGTGCATGATGAACATATGTGTCCCCTCTCGAATGGTCTGAAGCTTCATCGGTACATCAAAATATCGTTCCCATTTGAGCGCTGACTGAAGGGGAACGGCATTGTCCCGTTCTCCCCACAGAAACAGCACTGGCAATGAAAGAGGCTGACATTCAAGTGTCGCTGCGGATTCCAGCATGCGAAAATCTGCCCGAATTACAGGCATGAAATACTGCAAAAGTTCTTTTTCGTGGATGAGCTCTTTAGGTAGACCGTCATAGGAAAAAAGGTGATCAATCAGATGCTCATCAGACATCTGATCATAACGGTTCAATCCACATTCAGCAGGCGTATTGCAGGCGGATAACACAAGACGCAATGTCTCAGCTACATCTGGAAGCTCCTGTTGTAACCGCTGAGCAACATAATAAGCTGTAATTCCGCCCAAGCTGTGCCCAAACAACGTTGCACCAGGTTGAATTATAGGCAACAGTTCGTTCGTATAGAGCTCTACAAGTTGTTGCATATGTTCCAGAGGCTCTTCCGAATTCATCCCGTGACCGGGAGGTGTAAATGCCCATATTTCCGTATCCGGAAGGTGAGATACTAAAGGATAAAAACTCCGAGAGTGTCCACCCAGATAAGGAAAACAGATCACCTGCCTGTTCCCCCTGCCCTTCTGCAGTCGTTCAAGATAAGTCTCTGCCATCACTCCATCACCACCGTTAATTGCTTATTTCGCGTCTAGAACATATGCAGGAAATGTCTGGAGCGTTGTGTCAACTTTTTTGCGTTTAAAGACGATATGAATGATAATTGCCGAGGTTACGAAAAAGAAAAATTGCATGATCTGTACTTGCGGATTGAAGTAATACAGATCGATCTGACTTCCTGTAGCAACAAGCCAGAAAGCCAAAAGGTAAAATAACAGCGTACCTCTGGTAGCATTGAAGATGTAGCTCTGAAATACGATAAACGCCATAAGCTGCACCACGTAGTATATGTATGTGGTTGAGGTGCCAAAAGATGAAATCAGATAACCCGGAAGCACCCATAGTCCAAACAGGAATCCTGTAATCAGACCACTTGTTACATTGTTTTTCAACTTGCCTTGCAAGAAGGGAAGTAAGAATCCAATCCAGCCAAATAAACCGCCGATGAGCCCCGTCTCCTTGAACAAGTTCAAAATGCCAAGCCAGATCATTTCCGGTACACTATATGTCAGATCGGGGACCGGTATGCCGAATAGCAGGGAGCCAAAATGCATCGATGAAGCAAATACGATGGAAATACCGATAATTACAGGAATCCAGAACAAATCTTTTTTTCGCGGAACCAGCTTCAAGAACATGCCTTTCAGCGCGTCCTTGCCACCCATTAAATAACATGTAATCAATCCAGCAATGGAAGGAGAGTACAGAGCAACGATAGCTAACGGATGCATCAGATGCAGTTCACCAGTGATTGGTACAATAAAATCAGGAAAGAACATGAACAAGCTGGCAATACCATAACAAGTACCGAAGGACATCGCCAGAAACAGGTACATATACTTATTGGAAGGACTGGCTGCCGGGCTAGACACTGGACGAACAGATGACTGATTGGCTGTTATCATCGTGCCACCTCCTTGGCAGCAAGCTTTCTCTCAATGAGATCATGCAAACGGTTAATGGTACTGAAATTGGCCAAGTCCAGATCATCATTTCCGATCTCAATCTGGAATCTGCGCTCTACAAAATCCACTAAACGCATCGCAAAGAGTGAGTTGACAAATCTCATTTCAAAATAGTTGTCGTTGTCGCTAATTTGAGCGTCCTCATGTTCCATGGTAAGATTGTTTCCAATAAACTCTCGAATTTCCTGACGATAATCCACTGCTCTTCCCCCTTGTTATTGATGTTGTCTTTCAGGCACACAAACTTCAATATAGTCCGGAAACTCCACAACCTGCTTCAGATCATGCGAAAAGACGATCTTTCCGTCAGGATCTGCAGACAGCTGTGTAAAACCAGCAAAACGATAGCTGATATTCATCATCCGGTTTCTCCCGGTTTCTCTGAAATCAGCAAGCATCTGCTTACCCTGTTGCCTCGCTTCACACATAATATAAGTGAGCAATACACTTCCTGCCCCCCTTGACATGACGCGGCATGACATCAGCAACATGTTCAGTCTCCATATATCCGGCTGCTTATGAATAAGCGCGAGCCCGATCTTTCCATATGTTCCGTACTTGTCTTCAAGTTCACACACCAATAGCAAGTAATCCTGTGAAGTCATCAACTGATGTAGTTCCTCATAACTGTAAGTGATCCCTGTAGCATTCAACTGATTGGTACGAACCGTGAGCTCTTCCGCTCGCTGAAGATCATCCTCTGTCGCTTCATAGATCGTAAACTTCATACCAAGTGAAGCCAGAAACTTCTCCGAAGGACCTTCATACTGTTCTTCCGCCTGCTTTCGAAGTGTATCTGCCTGATACATCTGTCTTCTGCGGGAAGAGTCTGCTGTAATAAAACGAGGCATCAGTCTCGGATCATTCAGCATCGTCTCATAGTGATCTGCATGAAGAACCTGAACATCCGCATGTACACTTTTCACTTCCTCCAGTTCAAAAGGCTGGTCGTCCACAAACAAGATGGCATCCATTCCGATATTGATGTTCTGCTGAATACGCTGAATGGATATGGACTTCGCATCCCAATGAATCTCGGGGTATAAAAAATACTCGGCAATGCCCAATTCGGTAAGTTTGGCCCAAGCCAGCTCTGCGTCATTTTTACTGGCAATGGAGTGCAGTATTCCGCGGCGGTCTAATTGTTCAATCACCTCCTTTATGCGCGCCCTTAGCTTCACATCTCCGGATTCAAGTAAGACTCCATCCCAGATCGTGTGATCCAGATCCCATACGACACATTTGATATCCTTCAACCTCTCCATGGTCATGCCTCCCTTTCGTTAATAGGCATAGAACCCTTGCCCCGTCTTGCGTCCCCAGTGTCCAGCATCCACCATTTTCTGCAATAGCGGACAACAGCGGAATTTGGGGTCCTGATAACTGTCGTACAGCACTTTAAGCGAATGCACAACGGTATCGAGACCGATCAGATCTGCTGTTTCCAGCGGGCCCATCTGATAACTAAACCCCTTTTTCATAATGGCATCGACCTGCTCAGCTGTAGCGATACCATCCTGCACAATAAAGGCTGCTTCATTCATTAACAAATGCGAGAGTCGGTTCGATACAAAACCCGGCAGATCCTCGATGACGACCGGATTTTTGCCGAGAGACTCCAGAAACGCTACCATCTCTTGCTCTGTCTCAGGTGTTGTATGATGCCCTTTGATCACCTCCACCATCGATTTAACCGGAACCGGATTCATCAGATGTACACCTATGGCGCGTCTTGGATCAGGTAAAAAAGAGGCCAGCTTGGTTACTGAAATACAGCTTGTGTTCAACGCGTAAAGAGCATCTGGACGGGCCTTTTGACTCAAACGCGCATAAACTTCCTTTTTGGACTCTATATTTTCGGTCACATTTTCAATAATGACGTTAGCCTCTTCCACACCTTCGTCCTGTATTTGGAACGAAATTCGATCCATGATGATATCGAGCGGGACCTCACCGTATCCTTGTTTCAAGAAACAGGCTGAACGGTATTCGCGACGTATGACATCAGGTGCCTGAAGGATCACGGACTCTGAATGATCCTGCAAAATGACCCGATACCCCGCTCTGGCAACATCCAGTGCTGTAGCACATCCCATAACGCCTGCGCCAATGATTGCAATGAGCTGATTATGCATACCTAACCTCTCTTCCTGTTGATCTGGCGGCATTAGACAAGTTCATCGTAGAGCTCTTTCATCTCCGCAATCGCCGCAGGGACACGCTCGCTGAACCAGGCCACATCTTTCATGTCCAGCATAATGTTCGGATACATGCGAGAGAGTGTCGATACAAGAATGCCGTGCTCCGCGAGCTTGCCATTCAACAAAATATCAAAGGACATCAATTCAAATGTATAATCGGCTGTACTGCTAAGTTCTTCGGTGCAACAATGATAGGAAGCGCATCCCGCTGGGCCTTGAACAACAAGGGGGAGACCCACCTTCGCCGCTTCCCTTGTGAGAATGTCATGAATCATCTCGGCGTGATGATTCATACGATTCATGGCTTCTCCTCCATTGCGGCCCAGCATTTCGAGCGTTGCTTTCACCGCGGCTGTACCTAACGGATAACCGTTAAACGTTCCCGCATGAATTACTTTTTTGTCCACCAGCAGCTTCATGATATCGGCTCGGCCAACTAGAGCAGACACGGGAACACCGCCGCCAGCAATCGCTTTTCCCAGCGTAGTCAGGTCGGGCGTAACACCAAACATCTCCTGAGCCCCGCCAAGTCCCATACGAAACCCTGTAATGATCTCATCAAAAATAAGTACAACCTGATGATGATCACATAGTTGTCTCACTCTTTGCAGATAACCTGGAGCTGGCATGACTCCGCCTCCGTTAACACAAACCGGCTCCATGATTACTGCTGCAATGTCATCACCATGTTCAACAAATAATTCTTCCAAACGGGCAGCATCGTTCCAAGGTAGCAGATAGGATTGGGATTCCATGACATCCCTTGCCCTTCCCTGTGTTCCCTTCATGTCACCAGGATAGTCCGAAGGTACGGGCAAACCTGTTCTGGGCGTTTTACCGCCCATAATGTTATCTGAATTGCCATGATAATGACCTTCAAAACGAACAAAGCGATTTTTGCCTGTCCAGGCGCGGGCAAGGCGCAGTGCATTTTGCACAATTTCTGTACCCGATAACCCAAACCGGATCATCTCAGCCGAAGGTACATATTGGTGGATTAACTCCAATGCCTCAGCGTCCAGATCACAATGGCTTACCGACAGAACACGATCAATCGTATCCTTAAGGCATTCGTTATATTCCTCGTTACCGTGCCCTACAATAAGTGCACCAAAGCGGGCATAGAGATCCAGATACTCACGGCCGTTCATATCGGTTACCCTGCTTCGGGATGCATGGGCAAAGTGTAGCGGTGTCTCCTCCCAGGGAAGATGGAAATTATAGTGCACACCGCCAGGAAGGTGTTGTTTCACTCGCTGGTTATACGCCATCATATTTGTAGTAATCATCGCGCTTCGCCTCCCCGGTATGTTTGAATCCCTGCCGCATACATTGCCAGGAGCTTCGACTGATCCTGCGAATCATCCAACGAATAGGCAGTGATTGAAGTGTCGTACTCGGCAATCATATTTCTCACACTCTGGCCTGGGCCGACATCCATCCAAATGCTCGCACCCACCCGCCGAATTTGCGCTAAAGCCTGAATCCAGTGAATCGGCTGCAACAGCTGAGCTGTCAGTAACCTTGGGATATCCTCTGCTGCTTGGATGAACTCTCCATTCACTGTGGAACATATCGCAAATGCAGGCTCGGTAAAGGAAAGCTTAGATACCATTTCGTCCATCTCAGGCTGGATAAATTGCATCAGTTCGCTATGATATGGCGCATCTGCTTTCATAGGCATCATGCGGAAGGGAATGAATTCCCCTCCAGCTTGATCCACGAGATCATCCAGCAAACGCAAACCTCCCACCTCACCTGCAACAACGAATTGGTTAGGTGAGTTATACCCCGAGATAGTCACGTAATGAACCTCTCGAATATTGGCAACGATGTTTTCGAGTTCTGCTTGACTCATATCAACGACAATTCCTGCTCTGCCCTTCTGTTCCTGTATTGCACGATGCATCAATGCCCCCCGTGAAGCCGAAAAGCGGACTGCATCTGCAAAGTTTAATGCACCAGCAGCCACCAAAGCAGAGATCTCACCCAGGCTGTGACCAATCGCATAATCTGGATTAATTCCAGTCCGGCGAACGAAGGAATCAAACAACGCATAACTTGCTGTAAGTACAGCGGGCTGAGCATATTCGGATTGTGTCAGTTGCTCCAGTGAGCCGGCCAGAATCAAATCTCTGAGATCAAACCCGATAACCTCACTCGCTTCGGCAAAAATCAACCGGACTTCCGTTTCTCTCTCTAAGAGATCACTGCACATCCCGATATATTGGCTACCTTGCCCTGGAAATAATGCGCAGATCGTCATAGCCCACCGCCACGCTTGTAATAGGTTTTCAGCCCATAGTGTGAGATCATCTCCTGCTGCATCTGGGAGGAGCCTTCAATAATCTCCAGGATTTTAGCCTCCTTGTACAGTCTGGATACCGGATACTCACTGCTAATTCCATTGGCTCCATGAACCTGGAGCGCATCATTTGCCACTTCTACTGCAATTTTGGATGTGAAATATTTAGCAATCGTTGTTTCCATGACAGCCTGCGGGTCCTTGGCTTCTCTAAGCTCGGCTGCCCGCAAACATAGCGCTCTTGCTGCATGGACTTTCGTTACTGCATCACCAATCATGCCGCGGATGAGCTGGAAATGACTGAGTTTCTGGTCAAATTGCTTTCGCTTGCGTGAATAGGTCACCATGGAGTCCAAAGCCTCCTGCGCTATAGCGAGTCCTGCCCAAGCGATGCTATATCTGCCCTGATCAAGCGCACCGCTTACGATGTACTCAAAGCCTTCGTGCATCCGCCCAATCAGATGGCTTTTGGGCACACGAACTTCATGAAGATCAATTTCAGCGATTCCTGTCTCGCCACCAACCATTACACCCTCGATGGCTTGCGTCTGCACACCGTCAAACTGACGTTCAACCCAGAATGCTGTACTCCTCCCTTCTTGGGAGGCAACAATAATGAACACATCCGCTACGTCTCCAAAGGTAATCCACTTTTTCTTTCCATTAAGTACGTAACAGTCCTCTTCTTCCCGCCAAGTTGTCTTTACGTTTTTGGCATCCGACCCGACCTCGGGCTCTGTCAGTCCAAACGCTCCGATCCATTCCCCACGGACCAACTTGGGCAGCCAGGACGACTTTTGATCTGGCGATCCGAAACGCACCAAAGTTTCGCTCACCAGTGAAGTATGTACCGTCAATAAGCTTCGAACCGCCGGAAGTGCTTTACCAAATACTTCCGTTAACAGTCCGTATGCTTTGGGACCAAGACCCATTCCCCCATACTCATGTGGAATAGATGCAGCTAAATACCCTCTTTCGGCCATAGCACGAATTAACGAGCGGGGGATAGACTGCTGCTCCTGAATTTGCCGGGCATAAGGACGAATCTCACGGGTAGCAAATAACTCGGCTTCATGGAGAATCTCTTGCTCCTGTTTCGAATCCAGTTCAATCATTCGACTGCCTCCCCTTGAAGAAGCGATTCATGAAGATATGAAGCGAATTCTGCAATCGTCTTGTATTCAAACAACGCAACAGGACTAATATCCACCTGCAGATGTTTACGTGTACGATTTATAATTTTGAGTGCCTGAACGGAAGAAACTCCTATTTTCAAGAAATTCGTTTCTTCATCAATCTCATCAGGTTCCTGTTTCAGTGCGGCAGCGATTTCCCCTTTAATAAACCCTTCAATCTCTTCTCTTGTCATATCAAGACCTCCGTTCCCTGATTCGCCCCTACCCAATGTACATGTGGCTCGAATGGATGCGCTGGTAAATGCACGATCTGGCCCGTTCCATCGGGATGCAACTGTTCCCAATCCAGTGAAGCACCACGCACGTAGAGCTGTCCCAGCAACAAGGCTAATTGTGTTTCCATAGTAAGCGTTGTCGCTCCAGACAAATGGATATAACTCTCTTTGCCTGTACCTCCCGCAGGTTCGACCCCATCACAAGTAGCCAGCATTACAACAATATCTGCACTCGCCATCGGGCAGTTTTTATCCTGAATACTTCCGGATGTTATTTTGCTGCGATTCAGCGTGATTGTCGGCTTATCTGGAGCCTGGGTGGAATCCGCCTTATCGTTCAGCTTGAGCTGGGATAGCATTTGTTCTCCACCGTCAATGCCACGAACCTCCTGGATGGAAGGTACGACACGCATGAGGGATTCGAGCAGGTTCGCCCAATACTCCTGATCAGCCAGTTCCAACTTATTTCCTCCAACAACGATGTTGACACGGGCGGCTCGGCTTCTCTTTTTGAAGCCAAATTGCAAGCTTTCCTGACTCCACTCCCCGGTCTCTTTTACTGCGACAGCGGCACGATAACGGTAATGCTTTCGATACCTGTTCCGTGTGAAGCACACGTCCGTTAGTCGGAGATTCGGATGTTCTTCCAGATACTTTTTCGTACTATGAATCAGCTTCTGCAACGCCTGCTCTGACTTGGCAGAGAAGGTTAACAATTGATCCCGTTCCGTGTCCTGTCTCCAAACTGCCGGTGCATTCCACTCCTCCAGCACAATATGGGCATTCGTGCCGCCAAGACCAAATGAACTAATACCAGCTTTACGCGTTTTCCCTCCGGTTACCGTCCAATCTTTATGCTCATTAACGATATAAAAAGGAGACTGATCCAGGCGAAGAGCTGGATTAGGGTTATTCATATGCAGACTTGGAGGAAGTTCCTTGTGCTGCATACTAAGCAAAACTTTGGCCAGACTAGCTCCACTGGATGCTGCGAATAAATGTCCTATATTGGTTTTGACCGAGCCTAGACCGATAGAGGTGCCTTCGCCGTATCCTTTCTCCTGAAACAGACGGAGTAACGCATTCACTTCAATGGGATCTCCAATTCTTGTTCCTGATCCATGCGCCTCGATATACGAGATTTCTTTTGGATTCAGATTGGCATCGTTATATGCAGCTCGTAACACTTCATATTGCCCCTGAGGATTAGGTGCCATAATACCTAAAGAGTACCCATCGTTATTCACCGCTGTACCACGGATCACGCCATAGATATGTTTATTCGCGCGAACTGCCTCTGTTAGCGGCTCCAGGTATACAACTACTGCACCCTCACCAATAACCGAACCATCAGCTCCCTGATCAAACACCTTGGTATGTTGTGTAGAAGAGCATATTCCCGCATTACGTGATAACTGGTGCACATGAGGTGTTGCCAAAATGCTTGCTCCGCCTACAACTGCGCCAGAGATACGTTTGTCCTGAATCGCTGCCACTGCTTGCGTCAAGGCTACGAGAAAGGAAGAACAAGCGGTATCAATGGCCAGCGCCGGGCCCGTGAAATTGTATAAGTGTGAGATCGATGCCGCTGCGATATTGGACATATTGCCAACCATCGCATGAGAGTGCACCTCGAATCCCTTGCTACGATTCATGTAATCTACAACGAGATCAAAGTAGGAGCTGGGGTTAATACCAACATATACACCGACATCACGTTTTTCCTCCTGATCCACGATCATGCCTGCATCCTCGAGCGCCTCATAGGCAACCTCCAGCAATTTGCGGTGCTGCGGATCCATAAATGCAGCTTGTTCCGTCGGCATTTCAAAAAATTCGTGGTCAAAAGTATCCGGGTTCTTTAATTCTCCAATCCAATCTGTCCAATCCGGCCGTTTGGAGCGTACAGCTCGTTCCGGACTCACCTGATCCACACTGTCCAATCCTTGAACGAGATTGCTCCAGAACTCCTCTTGTGTATCTGCATCAGGAAGCCGAAGGGACAACCCTGTTATTGCAATCGCTCGGTGTACGTTCAACTGATTATCCGGGCGTATTTCATTTTCGAGTGACCTGTTCTCTTCGGGAAGTTCCTGAAGATACTCGACCATTTCCTGTACCGTTCTGCCAAAGACGAGTACTTCCTGTCCCAGTTCACGTCCCATGTGTGCAGACAGCTTGTCAAGCAATTGGTAGGCAAGAATGGAATTTCCCCCTAGTGCCAGAAACGAAATATCCGTCGCTACTTTCCCCACAGGTAACTGTAGAACCTCAGCCCAAGCCCCACGCACAGTCTGCTCCAAGGTTAACGGATGAACGCTCTCCCCAATGGACTGTGATTGGTTTTGAAGAAGCATGGCTTCAATGGCCTCGATATCCTTGTTAAATGCACCGCCCTCATACTCGTTTCTCAGCATAAAACGCTGAACTTTGCCGCTAGTCGTTTTCGGAATAACCTTAATTGGAAGAACATGAGTAATCTCTATTCCTAGACCAGCCCTCATCCGATCTATTAAGTCCTGCCTTATTTCCAGAAACTGCGGAGTGTTCGATTTATATTTTACAAATACAAGCAGTTCTTCCGTTTGGGAAATGTTATTGAAATGTCCCACAACCGTCAGATTGCCTCTTGGAATACTGCCATTTTGATATAAAATTTCTTCCAAATCATGTGCGTAATGATTTTGACCACGGATGAAAACGATATCCTTGATTCGTCCACTTACAACAAGGGAACCTTCCGCCATAAAACCGAGATCCCCCGTCTTCAGCCATCCGTCCACGAATAGCTCTCGATTGACTTCTGGCAGATTGTAATATCCGGAGGTTACGGATTCCCCGCGAATCTGGATTTCACCCACCGTGCGCTCATCGACAACTTCGCCGTACTCATCGGCTATTCGAATCTGGATTCCCGTCATGGGATAACCTTCATGCACAAACTCAATCAGATCTGCCGGGTCATGAACAGCGGCATCCACCGGAATCGCTTTTCCTTGTTGCACAAGCGATTTACGTGATATTTGTTCGATGCGCGGCTCCTCTTTCAACCTCCAGGTACACACACCCACAGTTGCCTCAGCCATGCCGTAAGCAGGAAACATCATATCCGTGCGGTAACCACAGGAACTGAATTTTTGAGCAAATCGTTCAATAACTTTGGTCGATATGGGCTCGGCACCGTTTAGGGCCATGCGCAGCGAAGACAAATCAAGCGAAGCCAGTTTGGAATCCGGGATCTTTTGAACCATCCATTCAAAACCAAAGTTTGTGCAGCAAAACCACTTCCCTTGATGTTCCGTAATTTTGCGTAGGAACAAGTAAGGGGATCGTACAAAGGTATACGGAGACATAACCATTAAATTAGCAGCGCTTAGTACAGTCGTTAGGTGTTGCCCGAACATTCCCATGTCATGCGTATGAGGCAGCCAAGTAAACACGTTATCTCCTTCTTCAGCACCAAGGAAGGTCTTGCATGCAATACTGTTCGCAATAATATTACGATTCGTTAACTGTACTCCCTTAGGGATACCTGTACTTCCTGACGAAAACTGTAGAAATACGACCTCTTCAGGAGCAGTCAGACTTATTTCGGCAACTGTATAACTTGTCTGAAGCTTGCTAACGCTAATGCAGTTCAATCCCTCAAAAATTGGACTCTCAGTAAGCTGTTCGTATTTTGGCAAAAATGCTTCTTCTACGACTACCACAGGTTTCCCGAGGATTCCCCATATTTTCGTGAATTTCTCCAGACCAGCTGAACCCGGCTCCCAGGAGGCAGGAGGACTGACCGGGGCGACAATAATGCCGCCCAGAATACAAGCCCAAAATGTACGATAAAACTGCTGTGAATGATCAATCTCCAATATAACGACTTGTCCCTTAGTTAACCCGCTCTCAAGCAGGCCTTGAAGATACAGACGTCCTTGCTTCAGCAGCTCAGGATACGATTCAAACTGTTCTTCCCCGGATGAACTGATATAAGTGATTCCCTTATCCGGATGTTTGTCAGCGATATACATAAGAAGTTCAGCAACTGTTGCATAATGCTCCGGCACAATCAACTCCGGCCCTCGTTGTATGGATTTACTGGACATGTTGCACCTCCGCTGCCTCATTATGAACTTTCACTTTTACATTCACGTAACTGCCGAGTTGCTCCTCAATCTGCTGTTTCAAGCGCTCCGTATCCAGACCTGTATGACACCCCAGGTGCACGTACACAGAATTTTCATCGTATCGAATGACCCATTCCATGTATGCGAGGCTCGGATTAGACCCGGAGTCATCGATCTGTTCGAACTCTGGGATGGTCTCCTCGCTGGAGATAAAGCCCTGGAAGTTGAACAAAATAAGTTTCCTTGGCTCCTGACCCGTCTGTCTGTAGGCTGTAGCCAATTGTCTTTGAATTTTGGAATACGGAGACGTCATGACCGATTCATCTGTCAGCGCCATAAAGTTAATGCTGTGTCGTTTCGTGAAGTCCAAGCGTTCCACCAAATCTTCCTGAGCAAAATCAGCATGCACAAGAATCGGAATCAGATCGAGGAATTCACCTACGTGATCATAATACGTTTCTTGTCCATACTCTCGGCCATAATGCACAAGCGCAACAGGCAACTCTTTCGCATTCAGATAAGAAGCGATAATGCCAGCAAAGGATTT
This sequence comes from Paenibacillus polysaccharolyticus, assembly GCF_900102085.1. Classification (GTDB taxonomy): domain Bacteria; phylum Bacillota; class Bacilli; order Paenibacillales; family Paenibacillaceae; genus Paenibacillus; species Paenibacillus polysaccharolyticus. The sequence goes on from NZ_FMVM01000001.1 coordinate 180,885, forward strand.
AAAATAGTTCCACCAGGACTCATTAAGATCTTGGTCTGTAATATCTGTACGCGGTATTTCAACCGTCATCGCTGAAGGCGCTGACTCGCCTGTGGTGATTAACAGTTGATTCATAACGCTACTATTGCAATGTTGCCAAGCCTGAATGGAATACCGCTCCTCGAGTTCATGCTCAGTGATGTTAACAGGCCCTCGAGACAGCATGTTTACATAATCCTCATATTTGCGTATCTCCAATGAACCTTCTGCAGCGATCATTCCAGATCGCTGATTACGGGCAATTGCCGACTCAAGTTGCTGCTTAATGATCTCAGCGCTCATGCCATCAAAGGCAAGGTGATCGAAACTCCAAATCAGTTTGTGTTTACTAGCTCCTGTTCGCAGAATACACAGACGCCATGGCAATCCATCGAGTGTATGCGACTTGTGTAATAGCGACTGAATTAGTTTGTGCTCCATTTTTTCCAGCGTAGCAAGGGCGTAGTGACGAACATCAAGATATGGAATGAGTTGTTGCAACATATCTGCTGCTTCGGACAAATCACACTGATGCCACTGTAACGTGTCTTCCTCATATATAATGCTGTGTAGCAACTGATGACGGGCAATCACCCCGAGAATCAGTCTTTTCACAGTAAATTCATTTAAATTACCCTCCAATATGGTTGTAAAACCGCTTGCTCGTGCAGTTGTAGAAGCATGTGCTCGTTGAATTGGAGATAGTGGGAAGCAACCAATGACAGGCGTTCCCGCCATGAAACTTGAAACCTGATTACAATTATTCAAGACATGTGATACCAGGCTGTCCAATTGTTTCTCATGAAGTGATATGTCTTGGGGAACAGCGATAGGGGACTGAATTTGCAGGCTTTCTTCGAATAAACTGGATGGAGAATTCAGCATTTCCAGCGAATTCGCTAACGCTCTAACTGTAGGATATTGGAATAATTCGCTCACACTGATGGCAATTCCTTCTTTTGACAAAATTTGCGTGAGTGCGATACCTTTAAGCGAATGTCCACCATTTTGGAAGAAATGATCGGTTACGCCAAAGTTCGGATTACTCAGTACCTTTCTCATGGCTGCAAGGATTTTTTGCTCTATCTCCGTCAGGACAGAATCTGTCGCTGTAGGAACGGACTGCGCTTCTACCAGATCGGCTAAAGCCTTCCGATCCACCTTGCCGTTAGCATTAATAGGCAGATGATCCATTCGCCAGATCTGTGCAGGTACCATGTATTCAGGCAGCCGCTTGTGCAACTCTGCTCGAACATTATCAACCGTTCGTGAGATGTTGGATTCACATGTATAAAATGCAGTGACATATAAACTTCCAGATGCATCTGTCGCTGTCATCACAAAAGCATCCCTTATTCCCGGAAGTTGCTCCAAGCAATTGTGGATCTCCGATAACTCAATTCGGAACCCCCTGATTTTCACTTGAAAATCAGATCGTTCAATAAAGATCAAACGGCCATCATGTAGACGCTTGACGATATCTCCTGTCCGGTACATCCGTTCGCCTTTGCGGAAAGGATCAGCTATAAAATGTTTTAAAGTCAGCTCTTCCCGGTTCAAATATCCAATACCTACCGCATCCCCGCTAATATATAACTCGCCTGGCACATTGGCAGGAACAGGATTCATATCCTCGTCCAGAACATATAGAGCTGTATTGGACAATGGATAACCTATAGGCAGAGAGTCGGTATACGGCTCTGTTTGCTCCAGTAAATAATAGGAGGCAAAGAAAGTCGCTTCCGTCGGTCCGTATCCATTTAACAGTACGCCTGGTCCGACACATGCCATTGCTTTATTTGCGTGGCTCACGGATGCCGCTTCGCCCCCAAACATCACTCTGCGAACATGCTTCAGGCATGCTGCATCCCAATCCACCAGCATATTAAACAACGAGGTTGTAATGAAAAATACTGATATTTGCTGCTGACGAATCACTGCCGCCAGACGTGCCATATCGAGAATGATCTCTTTTGGAATAAGTACCAGGGTAGCCCCATTAATTAAGGAAGCAAAAATATCAAAGATCGAACCGTCAAACGCATAATTGGAAACTTGTAATACCCGATCCTCAGGCACTACTGTCACAAAATTGCTTTGCTTCATCACTTTAATGACATTGCGGTGACTCATGACCGTGCCTTTTGGCGTTCCGGTCGAGCCTGACGTATAGATGATATATGCCGGATCGACTGCAACAGTCTTTATCTGCTGGACTATAGGCTCTACATACTCTCCTGAAACAAACGATTCGAGTTCTGTGGACGGAATCATGACACGTGGAACCGCTGATTTCCATGCCGAGACATACGATTCTTCGCTCAAAAGTATAGACGCATTGCAATCTTGTAAAATAAACTCAATGCGAGCCGGCGGTGATGCCGGATCAATTGGTACATATTGACAACCTATGGTTAGTGTAGCAAGGATACTGATCATCTGGATCGGTCCGCGGTCCAGGATCAAAGCAATACTTGAGCCTGATGCCACGTCTTGTCCGAGTATGCGAGATGCAAGCTTCTGAACCTGTGCATACACATCAGCATAACTCCACTCCTCGTTCCCCCACACCAAGGCTGTCTTCTGTGGATGTAATTGAACTTGTTCCTCAAATAGTTCGGGAATTGTTGCTTCCCGCGGATAGTCCATGTGGTTGTCGTTGACACCGAACAACAGCCATTCATCCTCTTCAGGCACAGTAAGCTTGATCTGACGAACCCGCTCTACCTCTCCTGTGACCATTTGAGTTAAGATATACCGGAACTTGTCCATCATCATTTCCATGGATCGTGCATGGAACAATTCAGAACGATATTCCAGTTCAAGCGTATACTGTTGGTGGTGTTCAACGACCGTCCAGGTCTGATCAAACTTGGCATCCACCTTTCCATCCATCCAGGACTCAACTTGTAATGTCCCTGCTTCAAGCTCATCCGTACCCATATTAATGTAATTAAGAACAATATCGAAAAGTGGATTACGGCTCCCATCACCCATCAGATCAAGCTTCTCAACCAACGCTTCATATGGATATTGCTGATGTTCATAACAGGATAACAGCTTGCTACGAACTTCGTTCAGATAAAGCTCAACAGGCTGATCCTTGTCTAACATAGTACGAATGGCGAGCATGTTTACAAACATACCCATGACGTTATTCAGTTCTGGCTTCTCTCTTCCGGCTACAGCTGTGCCAACGACCAGATCATGCTGTCCCGTGTATTTGGAGATCAACACATTTAAAGCCGCCATGAATAACATGTAGGGAGTCAATCCCTGTTTTGCACAAAAATCATTAATCTGTTCACTTAACTGTTCTCCAAACTCACTGCTAATTCGGCCACCCTGGTTAGAAAGTTCTCCACGTCTCGGGTAATCTGTAAGCAATTCGACAGACGCAGGCACATCCTTGAATTCTTCAAGCCAAAACGCCTCATCTTCGGCAACATGCCCGTCTGATGTAGATTGATCAATCCATTCAGCATAGTCCTTGTACTGAATCGATAATGGTTCTAAAGATTCCCCACTATATAACCGGGCAAATTCTTTCATAAGAATCGCGATGGAACTCTGATCAGAGATAATATGATGCATATCTATGAACAGAATATGTTCGTCATCGGACAGGCGGGCAAGTTTTACACGAACCAGTGGTGCCTGGGTCAGATCAAATGGTTGCAGCCATTGCATCAATTGCTGCTCCGGCTCTTCTTTTTCAAGTTCCAGCAACTCCACTACACTTGAAACCTGATCCTCAATGACCTGGTATAGTTCACCTTCAAGCATTTCAAAGCGCGTACGAAACGCCTCATGCCGCTGTACGAGAGAATCCATCACCGCTGTAAATTGTGCCGTATCGAGCGCTCCCTTCAACCGGTACGAACTTGCAAGATTGTAGGCTGTGCTCTCGCCTTGCATCCATTCATGTACCACGAACATTCTTCGTTGCGCAGAAGTCGTCTTGTATCGATCTTTGTATGCTGCTGGGAAAATGCTGTCTCCTGATCCCGAATAATCCACCCCATTGTCTTGTTGCTGATCAATCCATGCCACCATACGGGCAAGGACAGAATGATCGAACACATCCTCTAGTCCCATAGCAACTCCGAATGTTTCCTTGACTCGGGATGCCAGAGTAATAGCTTTGAGGGAATGTCCACCAAGCTGGAAGAAATCATCCTCGGAGTTCACTGATTCACAACCAAGCAACTCTTGCCAGAGCTGAGCAGTGGTGTCATATACTTCATCCACATTCAAACGGACTCTACTCTTACCTGTGTTCGCCTGTTCTGGTGATGAAGTCAGAGAAGCCGCAGTTTGAGGCACACCCGTAAGCAGGTACAGCGGAACATCATGCTTATGAACGATTGGATCGAACGAATAAGTCGGGAGAGATATCTTATGCCCAGAGCTCTGTCCGTTAATATGTGCCCAATTCAGTTCGATGCCTCTGCACCAGCAATATCCCATTGTTTTCATGAAATAGACATCGGCTTCAAGCGAGCTGGAACGATCTCCAGTAAGAGAGATAACCTGCGCATCCTTCAATATATCGTTGTCTACAAGCTCTCCGTTCTGTAGCGGACAGGCTGTAACCCAAAGTATCTTTTCCGCAGATAGTAAAGAATTCTTTGATGTGTCGATCGTACTCATTGCCTCAGACAAGGCACCTTCTTGTGTCTGCCAATCTTCACGGCTATATAAGAGACGCACTGCATGAGCCAACTCAAGCGTATTGCTAATGACCTGTCCGACCAGTTCACCGACACCTTCTCCACACATTCCATCCGGTTTAACCCCTGACTCAATCAACGTTGCAAACAGAGCGTACTGCACCACAAAGCAATACATAAATTTCAGGTCTGAATCCCGAATTGGCCTGCCTATACTTTGACGAAGTGCATACTGTTCCTTGGCTTCAAAAAAGCTCAGTACTTCTTCAAAGTGCTGCTTGAATCGTTCAGACACTAGACTGCGATACCTGGAAGCATAAAGTTCCCGAATCACATGTGGTTTCCATAAAACATCCCCGAGGATGTAGAACATTACTTTAGGCTTATCCCCCTGGTTCACACTCGCTTGTGCTTCATGTTCCTCCACCTGATCTTGCGAAGGGACGTAGCCATCCACAACGACAAGAGCTTTACGATAGTTAAATCGGCTTCTTCCCTCTTGCAATGTCCAAGCAGCGCTCGGCATCTGTTCCGGCATTTTTTCGAGTGCTTGTAAAACCGAATGATACGTTCGATCCAGAGCGGATTCGCTCTTGGCCGAGAACGGGAGTAAGTGTACAGGCTGATACACCCTTTGACTCTCTCGTACGGGCGGTTGCTCCAAAATCACGTGAGCATTCGTGCCGCCAATCCCGAAGGAACTTACCGCTGCGCGCAGAACCTGCTGATCTTTGAAGTGTCGCGGCTCCTGATTAATGTAGAAAGGACTGCGTTCCAGTTCCAGCATAGGATTGCTTCTTTCCATATAAATCTGCGGCGGAACTGTTCGGTGATGTAACGTTAGAACGGTTTTGATAAATCCGGCAACACCAGCTGCAGCGTCCAGATGACCGATGTTTGCTTTGACCGAACCGAGGGCGCAATAATTACGTTTATCCGTTCCCCAGGACTGTCTAAGTGCTTCGATCTCGATGGGATCACCGAGCTTGGTGCCTGTCCCATGTGCCTCCACATAATTGATTTCCTGTGGAGACACCCCCGAGCGGTCAAGTGCGGTTTGAATGACCTTCACCTGTCCGGTAACACTTGGCGCAGTATATCCGATTTTATCCAATCCATCATTGTTAATCGCTGAGCCTTTGATCACCGCAAAGACCTGATCCCCATCGCGCAAAGCATCATGAAGCGGCTTCAGCACAACCATGCCGCACCCATTCCCCGAAACCGTACCTGAGGCCTGTTCGTCGAACGCTCTGCAATGCCCGTCCTTGGAATAGATCATGCCTTCATGCCAGTGATACCCCTCTTTGAGCGGATAAGAGATAGACACTCCCCCTGCGAGAGCCACGTCACATTCTCCCCGGATCAGTGATTCTGCTGCCTGATGAATCGCGACGAGCGAGGTCGAGCATGCCGTCTGCACAGCCATACTTGGCCCTCTTAGATTCAGCTTGTGAGATATACGTGTCGTAATATAATCCTTCTCATTCAGCGTCATCGCTTCAAAAGCTTGCAGCAGATCACCTGAACGACCCAGGAATTGAACCATCCATGGTAAACTCAATCCGCTTCCGGCAAATAAACCGATGGAACCTGAGTACCGGTATGGATCACAGCCCGCATGTTCAAGCGCTTCCCAGGAACACTGATGAAGCAGTCTAATCTGCGGGTCCATCATATCGGACTCCTGATACGGGTATTCGAAAAATCCGGAATCAAAAAACTCGGTATCTTGCAAAACGCCTTTGGCTCGAACATATTCAGGATGTTTATACTCTTCAGGCCGCACCCCTGCTGCTGCCAATTCTTCTTCAGTCAGTCGGGTAATGCCGTCCTTACCTGCCATCAGATTATCCCAGAACTCCTCGATATTTTTTGATCCTGGAAAACGACCGGCCATACCTATAACAGCGATATCCGATGGGGAAGTGCTTCTGTTCCTGCTGGTCACATCGGCATCTGTTTTGATGTTTATCACTCTTTCTTGCATCATTGAAGGATCAGGTTTGACCGCAGTGCTCGTACTCGCGATGGATTCCCCGGATACATGTTCTTGCTCATGTTTATTCTGAACAGGGACATCCACCGAAGTTAACATCTGTTCAGACATCAGATGATCAACGAGAGAAGTAATGGAAGAGTGTTCAAACAACTGCACAAGCGGAATATTTTTCCCAAGATAAGCGTTTAACCGGTTATTAATCAAGATCAGACCTAGCGAGTTACCGCCAATATCAAAAAAGTGCTCTTGTACTCCGACATGATCCCGGTTCAACATCTCTTTCCATGTTTCAACCAGCATCTGTTCCAGCTCTTTGCGAGCCTGTTCTCTTCCCACTGGAGAAGAAGAACCAGCCATTAAAGATGGAGCTGGCTTCTCATTAGCTTCGATCGCCTCAATCGCTCCAAAGTCAGTCCATTGAAGGGCATTCCGATTCAATTTGCCATTCGGCAGAACTGGCAGCTTGTCTAGACGAATGATGCGTGAAGGCATCATATACTGTGGCAACCTCTGTTTCAGCCAAGACCTGAGCAAAGTGTCCTGCTCTTCCATATTCGATACACTTATGTCCGGCTTCAAGCTGTAGTAGAGCACCAGTTGCAACTGCTCAGGCTGGTTTCCTTCGACCTTCACGACGGCTTCTCTCAAACGTTCATAGCTCATAGCCATTTGCTCGATCTCGTTTAATTCGATCCTGTATCCTCTGATCTTCACTTGCTGATCCAAACGTCCTGCTAGTTCGACCTCCCCGTCCTGCAACACACGAGCCAAGTCACCTGTCCGGTACATACGTCCACCCAGAACCTTTGCATTGTCAATGAACTTGGCAGTCGTTTCGGTCAGATTATTCAGGTAACCTCTGGACACCCCACGGCCTGCAATGCAGAGTTCCCCATAATTTCCGGGAGGCAATAATTCACCCTCTTCATCCACGATATAAAGCTCCGTATTAGCAATAGGTTTGCCAATCGTGATGAGTCCAGATTGTTGCAACTCTTTGGTCGTTGACCAAATCGTCGTTTCGGTAGGGCCATACATATTAAAGACACGGGCAGACGAATATTTTTTAATATCCATCAGAAGTCCTGCCGGAACACTTTCTCCTCCGGTAAGAACACACCGAAGATGAGAAAGTACCTTCGCAAATTCCGAATTTTCAACAAACGCTTTAATCCGGGATACCGTGCTGAGAATATGCGTTACGCCATGCTGCCTTATCTGGCGCGCGGCAAGAACGGGATCAAGCTGTTCCTGCTCGTCTGCCAAATATAGAGAATGCCCTGTACACAATGGTGCCCACACTTCAAATCCGAAAATATCAAAAGATACCGTTGTTACACTAATCATTCGATCTGTTTCATATTCAAAAATGTTTCGTTGCCTGATGTCTTCCACAAAATTGACCATCGCATCGTGAGCAATCATTACCCCTTTAGGCCTTCCGGTGGATCCAGAGGTGAAGATGACACAAGACAAGTCAGAAGATAGAACGTCCACATTCGGATTAATAGTTGAACGTTCGTCAGCAAAATCAGGCTCATAAACGATGCGTTCGCCTTCAAAAGCCACGACATTGGCCTCATTAGCAGTGCACAGTAGCAACTTCATCTTGCTATCTTGCATCATGTCCAGAATACGTTGCGGTGGAAATGCTGGATCTATAGGCAGGTAAGCTGCACCCGCTTTGAGTACTGCGATCAACATAATAATGAGAGTTTCATCCCGGCCAGTTAATATGCCTACAGGTTCATCTCTACGTACCCCTCGATCAATTAGCTTCCAAGCCAACGCATTCGCTCGCTCATTAAGCTCAAGGTAGGTAAGTTCCTTGCCTGAAGATACAATAAGTGCAGTTTTGTCTGGTGTACGTTCTGCCTGTAGTTCAAACAAACGATGCAAGCTCAGGGTATGATCATAATGCAAAATGGGTCCCGCTAACCGATGAACCTCAGCTCCCGAAGCATGCTGGACTCGTTCATACAGTTTGCCTAAAGGTGCATCCGGCTGCTTTACAACCTGCTCACATAGTTCAATGAAGTCCTGAATCATACGCTCAACAGTTTCTCCTCGGAACAGGTCTAACGCATATTCAATGTATCCTTCGATGACTTGATGTTCCCTGTTCTCCTGACATGTCAGCAACAGGTCATAGGTTGAGACTCCGGTCTCCACAGGAATAGAACTGAATTGAAGTCCATGAAGTTCAAGATCATGCAGTTCCATGTTCTGATAATCAAAACACACATCAAAGATGGCATTACGGTTCAGTTCCCGCTTAAGTCCAAGCTGCGTTACAAGCTCATTGAATGGATACTCCTGATGTGCAAAAGCATCGAGTGTATGCTGTTTCAGCTCTTGTAAAAAAGCGGTATAGGTCCGATCTGATGCTGGATAATTCCGCATGGCAATCATATTCACAAACATCCCGACGGTTTCTTTCCATTCTTCCTGTAACCTACCCGCTACGGGGGTCCCGACTATGATGTCCTGCTGACCTGTTCGACTCGCTAGCAGAAGATTCCATACACTGAGCATCACCATATACATGGAAACTTCCGTGGATGAAGCCAGCTTGTGCAATCGCTCCGTTAACGAGTGGCTCAACGTGAAATGAACTCGTTCACCTTTCATCTCTCGCTGTACTGGACGATCATGATCAAGCGGAAGCTGCAGTACAGGCGGTGTTGGACCCAACCGTTCCAGCCAGTATGTTTGATGCGGCTGATATGCCTGAGAGGTAAGACGCTGCTGTTGCCAGACCGCATAATCTTTGTAATGTAACCGGACAGTGCGTTCCTCCCCAAAATACAGTGCATTGAAGTCACGTGTAATCAACTCAACGGAAGTACCGTCCGCAATAATATGATGGATATCAAAGAACAACAGATGCTTGCGCGCTCCTGTTCTAATCAGGTTCACTCGCATGAGTGGAGCTTGATGAAGCTCAAAAGGACGAATCAGCGTCTGAATCAAAGCAGCAGTCTCTTGTTCATCGGCTAAATACTGCTCGGTAAAGCTGAAATCTAAAGGAACGGATGCATGAACCATCTGCACCACCTGATCTCCGCGTATTGCAAACGTCGTTCGAAGCGCTTCATGACATTGCACCAGCTTTTCCAGTGCAGCCTCTACTCTGGCATGATCCAAATCTCCTTCGATCAGAGTAGCCGAAGGCAAATTATACGCCGTGCTATTTGGATCCAGCATGGATTGAGTGAACATACGCATCTGCGCAGATGAGATCGGATAGGCATCCATTATCGGCGCAGCCTCAATCATGTTCTGCTTCTGTACTTGCGGCTCAACCATTGCAAAGAGATGTTCCGCCAGTTGGGCTGGTGTAGCATGGTTAAACACATCCGCAACCTCTGCCTGAATCCCGATGGAAGACCGAATCGATGCGGACAAACTGACTGCTTTGAGCGAGTCTCCACCAACGGCGAAGAAATTAACATGCTCTTCTAGGTCGTTTATGCCAAAAATCGTTTCATACGCCTCCAGAACAACCCGTTTCATGGCCTCCAGACTGCCTGCATAACCTCCCGCAACGGAAAGAGACGTGTTGCTATATTGTTCACTCGACTGAGATGTATGTCGACTACCGCTTGTTCCTTCCAACGTCGAACCACCCATAAGCGACTGGCCAATTGGATAATGCTGCTTATCAAAATGATAGGTTGGCAAAGAGCATTTGCGGCGCACGTTCTGTCCCTTGAGTACTTTCCACTCCGGCTGAAGGCCCGCGCACCATAACTCGGCGATTCTGCGGTTTGTATACAGCACGTCCGGTTCTGTTTCTCTAACGTGACGCAACATATTCAATACGGTTTGTGTTTCCTTGGACTGAATGTGCTGTCTCACAAACGAGCTTAATGTACGTCCTGCCCCAACCTCAATGAATACAGCTTGTTCTTCCTTTAACATTTCAGCCAAATTTGCTTCAAACAATACCGGCTCTAAAATATGCCTTGCCCAGTAGTCTGGACTTACGATCTCATCCGGCAATGCCCATGTTCCGCTCGTATTCGAAAGCAATGGAATCCGCGGGCTGTGTAGCGAATAAGTCGACAGACTGTGTTTGAACTCCATCGCAGCATCCTTCATCATTGGCGTATGGAAGGCATGAGAGGTTTTTACACGAACGCATTTCCAGCCGAGTCTTCCGGCCTTTTCTTCCATTCGGTCAATCGCCTCTGCCGTCCCGCCAATGACACTGGAACCTGTTGTGTTGACCAGAGCCAGCCACGTACCTTCTTCCAATTGAGATTTTACCAACGGAGAGTCCTCCATGATGGCGAGCATGACACCTGGCTGTTGTTGCTGCATCAAACGTCCCCGTAGCCTTACGATCTGTACAGCATCTGCAAGATCAAATACACCTGCAACCACAGCTGCTGTCAGTTCTCCGATGCTATGTCCGATCATGCCATCTGGCCTGATACCCAGATCAATCAAGGATTGAGCCATGGCATAACTGGTCATGAATAGCGCAAATTGGCTGTACTCCGTCTGGTTCATTCGCTCTGGATGCTGATCACCGTATACAACAGACAGAATCTCTTCTCGCTCTTCTTCAGGAAGCAGATCCACAATCTGCTGTACATGCTTCTTGAACAGCGGCGCAATGCCTGACTGTTCTGTCGATTTGTACAATGCTGCACCCATGCCCTGATACTGACTGCCCTGCCCAGGGAACATAAAATAAACCGGGCGCCGATCTTGCGGCGAATGAACCATTTTTGCCTTCTCCAGCTGACGCATGCATTGCTCGGGATCATCTTTCCAGCTTTTATCCAGGACCAGTGCCTTACGATAAGCAAAATCCGTTCGACCGGTCTGCAATGTCCACGCTGCATCCGAAATGGATAGCTCTGGATGCTGCGCGAGATGCTCCATAATTTGTTCAGCGGTGCGGCTCAGCGAGTACTCTGTTTTGGCTGAAAAAATCATTACATTGACATCATCATCCGGACTGCACTTGTCCATCTTTGGAGCCTCCTCCAATACCATGTGAGCATTCGTGCCTCCCACACCAAATGAATTAATCCCTGCACGCAGAACACCAGCTTCACCTGGTTTCCAGTCCACCCCCTGCGAGTTGACCTTGAAGGGCGTGCTTGCAAAATCAATCTTCGGATTCGGTTGTTCATAATTGGCGGTACCCGGGATATATCCTTGATCAAGACTAAGTGCAACCTTAATCAAACCAACAACGCCAGCCGCTGTATCCATATGTCCCACGTTGCCTTTTACTGAGCCAAGATAACAAAACTGCTTCTTCTCGGAAGCAAAAGCACGTGTCAACGATTCAACTTCAATCGGATCACCCAAAAGTGTGCCTGTGCCGTGCGCCTCAATGTAACTAACCGTTTCGGGATCAACTCCGGCTGCCTGATACGCATCCTGAATGACCTCTGCCTGACCGCTTACACTTGGTGCAAGGAAGCTAAGCTTCTCCTGACCGTCATTATTAATGGCTGAACCTTTAATGACACCATAAATATGATCTGTATCTCGCAATGCATCACTTAACCGCTTCAACACCACGATCCCCATCCCATTGGAGAACACCGTGCCGCTTGCAGCTGCATCAAATGGACGGCAATGGCCATCCGAGGCAAACATCATGCCATCCTCGTACACGTAGCCACCTTCATTCGGCAGCTCTACTGTAATTCCACCAGCCACAGCGACATCACATTCTCCAACGATTAAAGACTGGCATGCCAGATGTGGAGTAACCAAAGACGTTGAACATCCCGTAAGAGCTGTATAAGCAGGACCTCTAAGGTTCAACTTATAGGCCATGCGTGTAGCCAAAAAATGATTGGTGCTGAGAGTAAATGCTTCATATTTGCTGCTGTATCCCGCATCCCCGAACAGCACTTGTCGATACCACTCAAAGTCATCCGATCCACCGAGGAAAACGCCGACTTTGCCTGCTTCATCAGGTCTGCACCCAGCATCCTCAAATGCTTCCCATATTCCCTGATACATGAGTCTGAACTGAGGGGACATCATTTTAACTTCGCCAGGTGTATAGTCGAAAAAGCCAGCATCAAACTCCTCAATCCCGTTGACTCGCCCTTTGGCTTTAACATAACGAGGAGAACGCAGCAATGCCTCGTCTACACCGAGTGTCCTCAGTTCCTCATCACTGTAAAAATGAATGCTCTCCTCTTGTGCCATCAGATTACGCCAGAATTCATGAATATCCTCTGCTCCGGGTACATTCACGGACATCCCTACAATGGCAATATCATCACGTAGAATACCCGCTTTCCGTCCAAAACGTTCTTCTCGCAACATCGGTATCCGTGCTGTCTCCTGTTTCTGTCCCAATGCTGCAAACTGCCGCAGTGTAGGACGCTCAAAAAAGCGGGGCACTGGGAAATCCACATCAGTACGATGCTTTAATCGGTTATGAGCCTGAATAACGGAAAATGAATTGCCACCAAGTTCAAAGAAATGATCATCTCTCCCGACTTTCTCGACACCGAGCACTTCTGCCCATACCGATGCAATCTGCCGCTCTAATTCCGTGGCTGGAGCAACGTAAGCCGTGCTTGAAGTGTGAATATGCGTGGTATCTGCAATTAGCGCATTGCGATCAATTTTCCCGCTACTATTGAGTGGGAACTCCGATTTATGTACAAAAACAGATGGAATCATATAGGCTGGCAGAGATTTGGACAAATGGTCTCTCAGCTCAGCCACAGGCAATTCCTGCTCCGACAAATAATAGGCATACAGTAAACCGGACCCTGTATCGGAGGATTTCATCACAACGACGGTTTGAATGACTCCCGAGTAGGATGAAAGAGTATTTTCGATCTCACCTGTCTCTAACCTTGCACCCTGAATTTTGACCTGAAAATCAATGCGCCCCAGGTATTCAATCGTTCCGCTTGGCAGGGAGCGAACCATATCCCCAGTGCGGTACATCATTCTGAAATACTCAGGGTCCTTCTCTTCGTCAAAGAAAGGGTTAGGAACGAATTTTTCCCTTGTCATTTCTTCCAGGTTCAAATATCCGCGTGCAAGACCTACACCGCTCAGACATAGTTCCCCCGGAATGCCCAAAGGCTGTAATTCATCCCGGCTTCCAACGACATACCATCTGGACTCGTTCAATGGGGAACCAATGGGTATGTTTCCATGCCCTTCATAGGCACTCAATGGATAATGGGAGACCCATATCGTACATTCCGTAGGACCGTATACATTATCCAGGCTTGCCCGGATATTCAGGTGGTTGAATTTTTTAATGATATCGGGTGTGACGGCCTCTCCGCCTACAAATACCCATTTCAGCGTGTCCAGTCCTGAGAGATCAGAACGAAGTTCCATCGTCTCGAGAAAAAGACGGAATAGCGTCGGCACAAAGTTGATATGAGTCACCTGATGTTCAGCTACTGTAGTCAATATCTGGTCCGGGTTCTTCTCCTCGCCTGGCGGCAGAATACTTAATGCTCCCTCACCCATAAACCAACCAAACAATTCTGTACAGGATACATCAAAGGTATACGCCGTTTTTAACATATACACATCACTCGCTTGTACTGGAAAACGACGTTCCAAATCAAGCAATGTATTGACCACACTATGATTTTCAATCATGACCCCTTTAGGTTTGCCCGTTGATCCTGACGTGTACATAATGTAGGCGAGACTGTAAGGATCTAGAGGCTCTTCGAGATTGGAGCTGTCTCCCGTGTATACCATCCCATCTTCTGTGTAGATATAGTGAGCCGGAAGCGAGTCATCCTCTGCTTCTGGCCGGATGGCAATAACGGTGGATATATTCGCATCGGATAAAATGTAGGCTTTTCTGGATACCGGATAGGAAGGGTCTAGGGGAACAAAAGCACATCCAGCCTTCAGAACAGCCAGCAAGGCGATGACCAGATCGGAAGAACGTAGCATTTGTACGCCGACTGCCTCGTTTTCGGTCTTTTTCCGTGCGATGATCTGTTTTGCCAATTGATTGGCCTTTGCATTAACTTGTGCGTAGGTTTGTTTTTCTTTTCCTTCGAGCAGAGCGACTCGTTCTGGGTGCTTTGTTACTTTTGTATGAAAAACATCGATGATATGCTGCGGAGTGTAGGGAAAATATGAAGTTTGGTTAAATTGATGCAGCAATTGCTCCTGCTCTTCCTGCATCAGCAGGCTGTATTCACCAATGCTCTTCTCTGGTGCAGTTACCAGCTGTTGCATGAGGAATAAGAAGCGCTGACCCATTCGTTCAATGGAGTCTGCTCGAAACACATTCGGTTTATATTGCAGCTTCAGCTGTGTACCTTGAGGTGTGCCGTTCAATACAACCATCAGATCACCTGGGAAAGTAACCTTATCCTGTTCCACAAGCTGGCTTCCTGGCACATCCTCCTCATATGAGTCATACACAAAGGAGATATCAAATACCGATGGTGAGCCTGGTTGCACCTGCAACATACTGTCTCTGACAATTAGATTATTAGGATATCCAATGTGTTTATACGTATCGATCCAGGCTGCAGTAACTTGCTCAAGGAGAGAACCAAATTTAGATTCAAGGTCAATCCGGAACCGCATCGGCAACATATGTACAAAACAGCCAATCGTTTCTTCCAATTCGATATCCGGACGATGGGAATACGGAGAAGCAAACGTGATATCCTCTTTGCCTGCATATTTATTCAAGAGAATACTGAATGCCCCCATGAAAAACATAAATACCGTAACCTCATGTTCCTTTGACATCTCTGTAATATCCGCCATCAACACCTCTGGAATATCAAAACGTAGCTCATGTCCCACACCGGTCTGTGAACCGCCAGCCGGATAGTCATGCTGCAGTGCCAGGGGCTCTGCACCGTTCATTTTGGATAACCAGAACTCACGCTCACGGTTATACTTGTTCTCTTGTATTTTCGTATTCTCTGATTCGATATAAGAGATAAAGCCCTGATCCTGCTTTATTTCCAAAGGTAGATCCTGCAGGATGCAGGTGTACGCATGGAGAAGTTTATTTTTAAAAATTTCCAGAGACATACCGTCACAGATTAAATGGTGGATACATAAAGTAAGAACATGCGTGTTCTCGTCCATATGTACAAGCATGATGCGAAATAAAGGGCCTTGCTCCAATATGAAGGGAGCCTGAATACATTCTTCAATGTATCCCTCCAGTTGCTGTTCCTTGCCATCCTGATGAGCTTGACTCAGATCCCGCAAAATCAGTGAGTACTCCATATCATCGTGGATCGCCAGAACTGGTCTGTCCTGCTGTATCTCAATATGCGTGCGGAGCACGACTTGTTCATGCATGAGCAACTCGATGGAACGTCGAAAGGCTTCAAGTTGAAGCCTTTCGATTTGTATCGAAGCGGAGATGTTATAAGAAGATGGATCATTCACTTGGCAATCGAAATAGATTCCCTTTTGTGTTTCGGAGAGTTCCACGGTTTTACGTACCATCACGACCACACCTCATTCATTAATTGAGATTCAAGCTGTGTTGTCATAAATCCAGTCTCTGTCTAGCTCATTACCCAGATGCCGCCAGCCCATATGGAAAGAACGGTGATAAACGTTTGATAGACAACATCCATTATCAAATTGCCGATACTGTCCCCATCTGCCTTGCGATTCTTGATCATGACATAAGTATGTGACCACAGACCACTCAAACCATATATGTACATCGTAACCAATACACCCACCCAGAAGTTCCCTTGAAACCAGATCGCCATAATACCCATAACGCCAAGTCCGACTTGCGAGAATCCATATTTGACCTGAAACGGTCCTCCTGGCCAACCTAGCATTTTGGCTGTCTGTTCTGCTCTAGCAATGTTAACCACGTAACCAATAACACCTACAAGTCCAAATGTAACCACAAACTGATGAAGCAATAACACTCTGCTAATCTCGCTCATTTCGCCAGGGAAACCGAGCATCCAAAGATGGATCGTTCCTGAAATAAGCCCAAATAACCATAAAACCAAAAACCACATCGCTGTTTCACTCCTGCCAATTTGTTATTTTGGAATCATTTGTAACTAAATGGATTAATTTGTAGATACCCACATTATATAATCGCTTTTACATTTGTCAATTCGTACATAATTTTCTATTTTGTCGAAGGTTTTACCATTTCCCTTCTCTTATATGCAATGAATCTATCGTACTTAGTTCTATATAACTTGAAATTTTTGGGTCTTATATACCATTTTTACATATATTCAACCAATATATGTTTCTTTTTTAACACTCCAAAAGAACCACCTCTCATTTATTCCATAGTCGAAAAAATTTAATAACCATTGGTTGATTCCTTTTACCCATATATTCAGACTACTTTAGTCGTCTTTATAGATATTAAAATTTGACAACACTTTATTATGTAACTATTATAGTTACATAGATAAACACTTTCGTTTCACACATCCACAGCCATTCCTTGGAGGTGGTATTGCCTTAATACTCCATAGGTGCGCTGTACATACACGATTGTTCAACAATGACAATGAAGCTGCTAACGATGCAAATGTTGCAAACCACATTTTAGGAGGAAACAAAATGAAATTGTTAGTTACAGGCGCTACAGGTAAACTTGGTTCACTGGTTGTTGACGCATTGTTGAAGACAAACGCTGCAACAGACTTAGCTGTTAGTGTTCGTTCACCAGAAAAAGCAGAAGCATTGCGCTCGCAGGGTGTAGACGTTCGTCATGGGGATTTCGATCAACCGGAAACGTTGGAGAAAGCTTTTGCCGGTGTAGACCGCCTGCTACTGATCTCCACAGACGGTGATAACGAGACACGTATCCGTCAGCACCAGACTGCTGTTCAAGCTGCCAAAAAAGCAGGTGTCGGTCATATCGCTTATACAAGTGTGGTCAACGCCAAGCATAACCCACTCTCTCTTGCTGAGGTACACCGCAAGACAGAACAAACGATTCGTGAGTCTGACATCCCTTATACGTTCCTGCGTAACAATTGGTACCTTGAAAATGAAGCTGGCAGTGTACAAGCCGTAACACATGGTGCTCCTTGGGTACATGCCACGAATGACAGCCAGGTTGGCTGGGCTACTCGACGTGATTATGCTGAAGCAGCAGCTGCTGTACTTGCAGGCGAAGGACATGAGAACAAGGTCTATGAATTGTCTGGTAAACTGCGCACACAAGCTGAGCTTGCTGCCATTGCTGGTGAAGTGTTGGGGCAGGAGATCAACGTGCAAAATGTCGACGATGCGGCTTATGCGGACATCATGAAAGGTGCAGGTTTGCCTGATTTTGTTGTATCCATGCTGGTTGAAATGCAAAGCGCTATTCGCCAAGGCGCACTGGCTGTAGAGAGCGATACATTGGAGACATTGCTTGGGCGTCCAGCTCAACCGTTAAGCGAAGGTTTTAAAGCTATTTTGGGTAATTAAATTCGTCATGTTGCCCTCACGGTAACATACAGGATATAGAAAAAGGGTTGTTCCATACGTCACATGATGACGGGGGACAACCCTTTTCGTATACATTATTATGGAGCTCTTCGAACAAAACTTACACATTCTTTAACCTAACTAATCGATTAACCTTGCTCAATATAACGCGATGGAATCACATCAGCCAGCCAAATACTCTCGTTGCCATGGTAAAAAAGAACACCCTCACGTGCGGCCTGCCCTGCCTTAACGCGTAGAATAACAGGCTGATCATCTCGCCTTTGTCCAACTTGACGTGCCGTATCCATATCAGCCGATAGATGCACATACTGCCGTTGCCGTGGCTGCAAACCGTGCTCCATGATGGAGGACACAGCACGTACGGGTGTACCGTGATACAACAATTCGGGAGGCTGTGTAGCTATTTTGGATATTTTTTGCGGAGTAGAATGACCATAAAGTGCACGAATTCGTCCAGCATTGATCTCGTGCCGCTTTTTATTGGAGACCGCAATCATATGTTGCAGATCATCTTCTGTTACATTACGCCACCCCGGGCTTTCGTGCAAAGCGACGAGCAATTGTGAAATCTCGACCCATCCCTCTTCATCCAGCTCAAGCTCGTATTCCCATGGCGCATGTCTCAATGCATAGGAAAGCTCTTTGCTCAGTTTCATGTAGTCCATGTCTCTCACCTTCCCACATCTATCCTTGTTGCTGTACTGCCGCCAAAATCTCTTGAATATTACTTGCCAGCGCCTCGTGATCCTCCTGCGCAAATTGAACATGTCCGTTAATACCGCGATGAATAATCGTATTCATCACTGGATGAACCTCATCATTGGATGCAACACGAATCAGATCGTCTGCAAAATCAACTGCCTGTTGTTCACTGTAATTAAACGGTTTGATCAACATCCGAATGCTCAGCGCATGAGCCTGGGGTTCGGCCAGCCGATCACGATGAGTAATGCTGTACACCGCACCAAAACCAAAAGCGGCGAGCACTTGACGTTGCAGTTCTGTCGTTTCTGCGAGTGGTGTGCCGATTAACTCACAGACCTGATCCACCATCTGCTCCAGTTCATGGGCTGCTGCTGCCAAAATAACATCATTCTGATCATCCTTGTTCATAAAATCATTCATATCCATATTCTCCGTTCTATCCTTTATTCCATATCGGGGACGGCAGATGTTTGAAAGCCTCTTGATGGATACCCGCACGATTCAGCGCTTTTCGCAAGCGAGTAGCAACTTCCATGAAATAAACTTCAGGTACCCGATCCCCTGCAAGCTGCTTCAATAGATAATCGTTTTCCAGACCTTGATACAGTGGATGCAAATCTTCGACTAATATTTGCTTCATATCTTCATTCGTAATCCTGGCCGTCATGCTACATTCATTGACGAGTGTCTGCAGCGTATCTTCTGCAGCCTGCTTGTCATAGGACGGGTGAGATACGAGATACTGCAGATCATATAGATCCTTGAACCTCGGTCTCACAATCGTCTGATGCAACTTCCAAGCGACTTGAGTGGACAGCGGAACCGTGTAGGGAACTACAAAAGGCTCACCTCTTAACGGTTGGTAGTTTAACTCCACAGGCTCTGCATCCAGCTTCAGATTAAATGAAATATCAAGAAAAAGCTCATCTTCGTACCGATTCCCTTCACTGGACTCACTCTGGATCGCATAGGCGATATCGGTATTCACCGTTGGAAAGTCATCATCCATTGCGTAATCAATTTCACGCCAGAATGCATTCTCCCGAAAGCTGCGAAAATGGACTCCATCATTCAGATCAAGTTCGGTCACCTGAATCATCCAATCCGTAAAAATCTGCTTGGCCTGATCCGCATGTTCAATCGTACCTTTATACAAAAAGTCGATATCCTCAGCATAGCGCAGACTCGGATTCTCCAAGTACTGTCTCGTTAACAGGCTACCTTTCAAAATAAAGGATGAATGGACTAGCGTAGCCCGTTTCAATAACGCTTCCAAAACAATAATTAATCTCTCGTCTTCATTGAAGCGATGTATGGGTATTTCATTCCCGTTTCTCGTCACAACTGTTCCTCCAATCTTATCTTAAACACATCAAGCTGGTTCAATCAGATCCAGCCCCGATCCAACTCTTCCCGAGTATCATATATACACAGCTCATATTGTTGCTTAATTAGTTCAATTTGATTGCTTTGCAAAATGTTATGAATTTCCTCGACGCTACGATAAAAATGATCTGCATGCTCATACTCACGCACAGTTACAAACCTTATACTGCCATTCTTATGGAGCGAATTACGGGAGATATGCCCCTCTGTCCCCGCACATATATGCTTCAGCCTATTCACATCTTCGACTTGAACCTTACCATGCCACTCAAAATAAGGTCTGGAATGAGGCACTATCGGTTGCTTGAAAAACCGTTCCTCCTTAGCCGGTATCTCTACTTTTGTACGTACCACAGTGAACCCGTTATTCCTAAATGTTATTGAAATCTCTTCAATGATACGCTGTACATCCTGAAAATCCTCGCTATGGACAATGCCCGTAATCATGGGTTGATGGATGTGCTCTCCCTGATCGAGTTCGATCAGGACCGGTTTTACGTTCTCTTCTTCACAGATACGGATAAAAGTTTGCTTTTCTTGCTGGCTCAGGTCACTTAGGGTAACATGAAATTCAAACTCCATTCGTTCACAACCTTCTTTCCTCCAACGTGCTTATACTAGATTAACTCTACCTTTATTATAGTAAAACCCAAAATAGTAAAAAAACCAAATCTTCTCTGCAGATAGAGTCGATTTGGTCTACTTTAAACACCACAGCTACATACGCAACAAAGTCATACTCTACTTTCATTGAAACTCACCACGGTCAGGCCGTCTCATGTTGGTTCTTCGGCTCCGGCTCATAGACTTGAGTATGCTCATTTTCCTCATGCATCCACTCCACCATACCTGGTTTGCGAACCTTCCACACCAAGGCCTGAATGCGAAGTGATCTTCTCACCCAAAACAGAGAGGTACAACGCTTCTCCGAACGCACCATAAGTCCCCAATGAATGACCCGGGCAAGCCACGGATTGACATATTCATTGTGCTTGCGGACGGAAGGCAATTCATCTTGGAACAAACGTTGCTTCACATCCATAGGCGGCTGACCACAAGTCCAGTAATGAAGCAAGGCAGACAAACTATAGATATCTGACATGGGTCCCTGAACTGCTTTCTCGGAATAAAATTCAAGCGGCGAATACCCTTTAGAGGTAAAAATCGCCTGTTTTGCTCCGGTCTGCATCGGCCAGCGCACAGCCGCACCAAAGTCCAGCAATTTGGGCGTGCCATCCTCCATCACCATGACATTGGAAGGTTTGACATCCCGGTGGAGAATGCCTTGTTTATGAATGTAATCCAGCGTATCCACGAGCGGCAGTAGCGTATCTGTAATAAACTCGGGTTGCAGCGCATGGTTACGCTCCTGTAAATAATCGGTCAAGATCATGCCGGCGCAATATTCTGTGACCAGATATCCCGTATCATTGGCCTCAAAATGATCCACATATGTAATGATGTGAGGATGATTAAGAGATGACAACAACTCACCCTCCTGAAGAAATACAGATAACAGTTCATGGAATTGTCCGCCGTATCCTCGGGATGCACAAAATACATTGCGCTTGTCTGTCTGACGCGCAGCAATCCGATGGGGGAAAAATTCCTTTATAGCGACTTTGGCACCTGTATGCCGATTCCGCCCAACATACACAATCGCTAATTCACTACTAGTCAATACCTGTCTTACCTGATATGTATCATTCAAAATGACATTGCGTTGCAAAGCCATATTCCAGTTATTTTTTCTCATCCCAAACCTCTTTTCAAGCTTGTCGATCGGAAGACTTGCCGCATAACGACGAATTTGATCCTTGAACTCATCGGAAATAACTCCAACCAGACAGTCAAATCATCGCTAACCATCTTTATAAACCATACACCACCGTTTGAAACATTTTTCTCGCGGAAAGTGCATTTTCGTTCAAGCTTCCGTTTTCTATATCGAAGATGCAAGCACTCTTCTATACATAGTATCGACAAAAGGGGCAGTTTCGTTAATCTGTTCGTAAAAATGCGAACTGCCCCATGTTCCTATGTTAATCGCCTTTAATAATGCTTATTTAAAAATTGCTGAATCTCCTCATTCATCTCTCTTAGTACATCCTGAGAAGGGAAGTGGCCTGTATCATATTTAATCGCCTGTACATTCGGAATAATTTTCTGAGCACGGTCAATGCACTTATCTCCTGGGAAAAAGACATCCTTCTCACCGACCAGAAGTAGTGTAGGCGAGGTATAATTTTCAAGTTCTTCTCTCTCTGCGAGTTTGGGTAAATCCTGCTCCAGACTGACATATTTGAATATTTTGCCGATCAAGTTTTTATCTGCTTCCTTCATACAATGACATGACAGGTTATCCGTAATCTTTTGCAAAGAAGCTGGCGAAGAAGTCATACGATACTTAACGAGTGGAAGTGTAATATCATGGGCAGTTTTCATTCTGGAGTTGACCGCAAGACCCGCGGGAGCTACCAGCACCGAGCATGCAATACGCTCCGGAATATAAGTAGCCAATCTCAGAATGATGCCGCCGCCAAATGAAGGACCAATGAACGCACTTTGTTCAATATTGTAATGATCCAGCAGATCGGATACCCACATCGCCAAGCTGTCAAAACGAGCCGAAATACTCGTTTCCTCGCTGTACCCGGGATGGCCGATCGTATCCGGCGCAATAATCCGATAGGATTGAAATAATGAAGAGAACCAGGACAGAGTCATTGGATTCACACAATTGCCACCCTGAAGAATAAATAACGGCTTGCCATCTTCCGGCCCAGTCAGCAACACATGTGTTTTCCCAAAACGCGTCTCCACATACTCTCTTGTAAATCCTTCACCCAGCTCACTCAAATAAATTTCGTATTCTTCCAGAATACTGCTCTTGCCTTCTTCACTTCTATAAATGGAACTCATGTCTGCCTCCTGCAATGTGTACTCATCTCACCTGTTCCAGTGATCAATAGCCGGAATCCCGGCCCAAAAAGATAAAGAGGGCCTGTTAAAATGACAGGCTCCTCCATATGTGCGACTTATCATATGCTGATGATTATAGAATGGAAATTGGAAATTGTAAATATCGTTTCTAATAGACATGCTTATCTTTTTTTAACTCGAGCAGAAGTGTCACTTTCGGCCATAATCCGCCTTGATCTCGCCCCACTGTTTCGTCTGCCATTTGAGCACTTTATTCGTGTACGTATTCGTGCGAAGCCACTGCTCTGCCCGGTCAATCATCAACCAGATTTCTTCCGTTGAGTTGTCACGTGGCAGTGTTGTCGCAACTTTTTTTTGTTTCAGCCATTTCATCGCATTCACCGAATCGGTGTAGACCGTTTTATTACTACCTTCTTTTTTGAGATAAGCCAGCGCATGCACAATCGCCAGAAACTCTCCCAAATTGTTGGTGCCTTTCGAGATCGGGCCGACGGAAAAAAGCACCTCACCTGTGCGGGTATCCACACCTTTATATTCTACTGGTCCTGGGTTGCCTCGTGTGCCTACGTCAACAGAGATGCTATCATAGTCCACTTCCTCGGACGTCTCCATCCCGGCACTTCTGCCGCTGCTGCCTGACTTGGACTTGGAAGCGCCACCTGCACTTGAACCCCAGTTCCCTTTCCAGCCAGCACGATATGCTGCTTCGGCAGCTGCCTTGGATTCATATGATTTATATTTGGCTCCGGCATATTGATCTGTCTGTGCTTTGCACGCCGCCCAAGTATCATATACGCCGGGTTGCTTCCCTTCCCATACCACGTAATATTTCTGTTTTGCCATGCGTAACCGCTCCTTTGTTTACTGCATCAATACCCTATTGTAAACGAAGAGGTGGTTGAAATGAAAGTTCGTTATTCGCCTCAGCGCCAGAACAGAGGTATAACCAGAACGGATGAATTAAGTATACTCCCTCTCATTCCAGAACATTCTAATAAACAGAGTACACACACCGGAAGAGAAAGGATGCTGTGCATGGATTGGATCTGGAAATCCGTCTTACTTGTTCTCATTGGCATGATCCTGCTGCGAATCGCAGGTCGCAAATCGATCTCACAGATGAGTGTTGCAACAACCGTTATTATGATCTCCATTGGAACCACGATTGTGCAGCCGATTGCCAACCACGAATTAGGGAAAGCCATTGGCTCAGCAGCCGTGTTTATTGCAACCTTGCTCATCGTAGAGCAGCTACAGATGAAATATAATTTTTTTGAACGTATCATGAGCGGACGCTCCAAGGTTGTTGTGGAAGATGGTAAAGTCATCATTCCGAATCTGAAACGAATGCGTTATACGATGGATCAGCTAGAGATGCATTTAAGACAGGCAGGAATTAAAAGTGTAGAGGATTTGCAGACTGCGACGGTCGAACCCAACGGGCAACTCGGGTATGTCCTGAAACGACACGCTCGCCCAGTGACCGTTGGCGATCTGGAAGATATTTTGCGTAATTACACCATTACAACTAAACCTGATACGGATCTACAACACAATTTCAGTAAACAAAGGCCCACAGAGACGATTACGAGTTCAACGGACATTTTCGAAGAGGTCATCAAAGGAGATCACACTCACCCTGTTAGTCCCAAACTTCAATAGATACACTTTTTACTATAAACATTAGCGCTTTTCATCGTCCACCTTGGTAACCCGTTTTTCTATTACTCAAACAAGAGTTTTTTCCACTTATATGAGTCACTTGACATTAGTTTGATATCAAATTATATTACAAGTATGAAAACAAGAGATGCTGTTTCACTTATATCCAAAATTAAAGAGAAAACAAGTCGTTTTATTTTGACCGAAATGACAGCACAGGGTATTCACGATCTGGCTACCTCTCATGGAGATATCATCTACGCACTTTACAACCATCGGCGCATGACCATGGCGGAGATTGCCAAGAAAATTCGCAAAGATAAATCGACAGTAACCGCACTTGTGGACAAATTGGTGAGAACCGGATACGTTGCCAAAGAACGAGATACAGGCGATTCCCGTATTGTTCATGTGGCGTTAACTGCCAAGGGCGAAGCATTACAACCGATCTTTGAGGATATTTCACAGCGATTGCTGGATACCTTCTATACGGACGTTACAGACGTTGAGAAAAATGAACTGCTTCGCATTTTGATCAAAATACACGATAACTTTTAATTTTTTTTGAATTAATAGTTTGATATAAAACTAATTATCAGGGAGGATTTATTATGATTGATTACACACAATTTTTACCTGTACATGAGGTAGAGCGAATGGGTAAACATGAACTTCACGTTGAAGTTTACAGGGGAAATCGAAATCAAGGATCAGGCACAACATCGATAAGCACGCCTCCTCCGCTGTTATTGGTTCACGGGGCATACACAGGTAGCTGGATGTGGAGTAAGTATATCCCCCACTTTGTAGAGCATGGATGGACTTGTTATGCAATGAATCTCAGAAGCCATTATAGAAGCCGGGTGATGGACATGACTCGAATTACGGTGGAGGATTATTTGGAGGACATTCGTGAGGTACTATCTCTGTTTAATGAACCACCTATATTGGTGGGCTTCAGCATGGGCGGCATACTTAGCCAAAAGGTTGCGGAAACCGCTGACTTGGCAGGTTTAATAATCATTGACACCAGTATCAGCAGAGAAGTCCATGATGCTCTCCCTTACCCCCTGGCGGATCGAATAGAACCAGGAATAATTATGCCAGCACCTCTGCGCGAGGAGAACGAAACGATCGATGAAACCGCAGAGGATATCGCTTTTCAACGACACTATCTGCAAATGGAATCGGCAAAAGCATTTCGAACCTTCTCCGCACTCTGCGGGGCAAAAGGGATATCCATTGATGGAAGCCTGATTACTTGTCCCGGTCTGGTGATCAAAGCTGTGTTGTCTGAGGACGAGGAACAAAGAGGCCGATTAACCGCGAAGCAACTAGGAGCCAGTTATGTTGGGCTTTGGGGTACAACACATACAGGTCTACTTGTGGGTCAGCGATATAAGGAAGCTGTAGATGTGATTCTGGAGTGGCTTGATTCCAATTATTCGGGTAAAAAAACGGGCTGAAAGAGAAGAGCAACCTCCTTGGAGATTGCTCTTCTCTATTCTCTATTCTCTATTCTCTTTCCTTATTCCCTTACTTCTTAATACTTATTTACTTAGTTCCTTAGTTCCTTAGTTCCTTAGTTCCTTACTCCCCAACGGGTGTTCTGCTTCAATTAGAATGAACATTTCCCCTTACTGCTTCGCTCTTTTCTTGATCATATAAATAACTGAAACGATCAGGAACCATACGGGTGTTACAAACAACGCCACCCTTGTATCCTCTGCGAGCGCCAACACAACGATCACAAAAGCCAAGAACGCCAGAATTAACACATTGGAAAATGGATATAGCGGCAGTCTGAACCGACTTTGACGTGCCAGTTCGGGTTGAGTACGCTTATATCGCAGATGGCAAATCACCATGATTCCCCAGACAAATATAAAACACACCGTTGACACACTGGTAATCAGTGTGAAAACTCCTTCGGGCATGATGTAGTTCAGCACAATCGCAATAAAGATCACAATGGTGGAGAAAAAAAGCGCATTGGCTGGAACCTTTCTTTTGTTTACACGTGCAAATGAATCAGGGGCATTTTGGTCTTTGGCCATAGAATATACCATACGGCTTGTACTGAAAATAGCGCTATTACATGCCGATGCGGCAGACGTCAGCACGACAAAATTAACCACTCCGGCTGCCGCCGCAATCCCTACCGCCGCAAATACCTGTACAAACGGACTTTCGGTTGGCACAATCGCACTCCACGGATAGATACTCATAATAATCAGCAAGGCTCCCACGTAGAAAAGCAACACTCGAATGGGAATCTGGTTAATAGCTCTCGGAATGACTTTCTCCGGATTTTCCGTTTCTCCTGCGGTCAGCCCCACCAGTTCCATGCCTACAAACGCAAACACGACCATCTGAAATGATATGATGAAACCATGCATCCCATTCGGAAACCAGCCCCCATGGCTCCAGAGGTTCGTGAAGCTTGCAGCACCCTGATCTGTTGTAAAACCTGTAAAGATCATATACAAACCGACCACGATAAGTGCCAAAATAGCGATAACTTTAATCAAGGCAAACCAAAACTCCATCTCTCCAAATAGCTTGACCGTAGCCAGATTCATGCCCAGCAAAATGACCAAGGCAATCAGTCCCGGCATCCATTGAGGTACGTTCGGAAACCAAAACTGCGTGTATAAACCAACAGCGGTAATATCCGCCATCGCGATAGATATCCAGCAGAACCAATAGGTCCAGCCCGTAATAAACGCCGCCATATTTCCCAGGTAATCACGCACGAAATCCACAAAGGAGTGATACTGTAGATTGCTCAGTAACAACTCTCCAAGTGCTCTCATAATGAGGAATAATACGATACCTGTAATGATATATGCGAATAGGATCGATGGGCCGGTGAGTTGAATCGTTTTGCCCGCTCCGAGAAACAATCCTGTTCCGATCGCCCCTCCAATCGCCATCAACTGCACATGCCTGTTCTTGAGTCCTCTTGTCAACGTTTCTTCCTGCATGGTACACCACCACTCTCTTTCTGCTCATGCTCTCTGTGATGCAAAAAATAATATACCATCTAATATATAATAATCTTCGCTGAATACCTATCATTACTTTTCATTATTGGATATGGGAAATAGATCCTCCCTCCACGGGGTTTCATTGTAATTGAATATGAAATATCAATTCATGTAATCTCATTTCCTTCTTTATCCGTATATAGTTCACTATGTAGAAATACGTTAGAGCACGTAGATGCATCAAAATTTCATTTTCAATACATCTCGTGCTCAGAAGAATTGTACATCCACCATAAAAGGGCCGCCCCTCACAACGAAAGGCAGCCCTCCTGAAACATAAACACATACATGTTTAGTTCACATCTATTTTTGCTTATAGAACTCATGGTAAAGCTTCATCAACGCCCGCTTCTCAATTCGCGAAACATAACTGCGTGAAATGCCAAGCTCCTTGGCAATCTCGCGCTGCGTGCGCTCTTCTCCCCCGGCTTCCAGGCCAAAGCGGCCAATGACCACTTCTTTCTCCCGATCATCCAAAATGTCGAGATTGCGATAAATTTTGCTTTTTTCAATTTTAAGCTGCACACGATCTACCACATCATCGGCTTCGGTGCCGAGGATATCAATAAGTGTAATTTCATTTCCTT
The DNA here is from genome assembly GCF_900102085.1 of Paenibacillus polysaccharolyticus. Lineage (GTDB taxonomy): Bacteria > Bacillota > Bacilli > Paenibacillales > Paenibacillaceae > Paenibacillus > Paenibacillus polysaccharolyticus. The sequence goes on from NZ_FMVM01000001.1 coordinate 209,356, forward strand.
CTTTATCCGTACCAATGGGGTCATGCAGGGATACGTCTTTACGTGTTTTTTTCAGGGATCTGAGATGCATTAAGATTTCGTTTTCAATACATCTCGCTGCAAATGTCGCCAGCTTTGTGCCTTTGCCTTGCTGGAAGCTTTCGATCGCTTTGATCAATCCAATCGTTCCAATGGAAATCAGGTCTTCCTGATCTTCGCCGGTATTGTCAAACTTCTTGACGATATGCGCCACAAGACGCAGATTGTGTTCAATGAGCAGATTGCGCGAGTGGGCATTGCCTTCAGCCATGAGGCGCAGGTGTTTGGCTTCGTCATCCTCAGCAAGCGGCTGAGGAAACGCATTGTTTTTGACATATGAAACGAGTAACGTTAATTCTTTGATGAACAGAGCTATTGCGGTAAACAATCCGGGCACAGATGACACCTCCTGCAGTTTTACAACGATCTGGCCTGAGCACATAAGGGAACAGGGTCGATCTATTGTATGTGGGCAGAGGCCTAGAAGTGCACGTACCAATAAATCCGCATCAAAATAAACACGTTACACACTCACCGTAACAATGGAACCCACTCTCTCCAGCAACAAAAACTCTTTCTCCACACTTTCAATAAAGTATGTTCTCTCCCCAAACAAAATCACATCATGCTGTACCAGCGGAACTTCGCTTTTAAAATAGATAACGTTATCCGTTTCCCGAAATGCCCCTTTATAATAAAACATCGTCATCCAGTCCCTCACTTTCACGAAAATACCTATGTACGCCTCATCTTATACTATACTATTTACCCTTCTGATTTGAATCTGCTTCACCGAGAAAATACATAAAGCCTCAGGCGCTGTATAATACAAGCCTGAGGCTGATGCTCATCCCAATACTCCCTCTTAACGCTACCCTCTTCTTAGAGAATAGTGTGGATGGAACGTTCAGATGATTACTTTTGGATGGAAGCTGGTGTACTATTTAAAAATGCGTTGCGAGAACTGATACAGGCCACTATTCCAAACTTTTGGTTCATGGCCACCTACATCCTGATACCAAATGTGTGGAACGTTCATACTGCTGAGACCATTTTTAAAGTTCTGGCTCACCCACAACAGGCCATCACTTCCTCCACAGGAAATCCAGAGCAATTTCAGTTTGCTGGCCGCCTGTCCAGGATTCGTGATCAACTGGTTCACAGGCTTCGTATTCGGAGCTGCCGAGAAGGCACCTACATAAGCGAACGTATCCAGATTCTTCAATCCAAAGTTGAGAGATTGTCCGCCACCCATGGACAGGCCAGCAAGTGCACGATTGTTTTTATCCTTATACACGGGATAAGTTCTCTCAATATGCGGAATGAGATCCTTGAGCAGATCTTGCTCGAACCGTTCAAAGGCGGCAACCTTATCCGGTGCGTAAATATCACCTACCGGGCGGTCATCCTTCATCGCACGACCATTCGGCATAACCACGATCATCTGGGACAGTTTTCCTTCCGAATACAGGTTGTCCAGAATGTTCTTCGGTTTCATCGCGTTAGCCCACTCGTGCTCATCCCCGCCAATCCCATGCAGCAGGTACAGCACGCTATACTTTTTATTAGGTGAATATCCAGGCGGCGTGTACACCATCGCTTTCCGTGCATTGCCAACTGTCGTAGAATTATAGGTAATGAGGTTCATATTCCCATGTGGAATGTTATTGCGATAGCCATCATACCCTGCTGGTGCCGGTACAACCGGCGTAGAATTTAGAGTATTGTTAATCTCATTGGTGGAAGCATTGGTGGATTCATATGCAGTGTTCTGAGCAGAAATTTCGCTAGATTCCGTGGCAGACGCCATCGTTGGAGCAAGCATAGCAACAACCATAGAAAGACTTAAAAGGATAGAAACACGTTTCTTCATTCACTTTTCTCCTCTCAATTGGGTTAATCACAAGCAACACTTCTGTCATGAAAGCCCTTACAAATAAATCCACCACCTCCCTTCCGTCACACGCACTGAGGATAGAATACGTTGAAATTTGTAGATTTGACTTGAATCCTCTCTCTAAATTACTTATATAGTATATTTAAACTTATTTATCCATTTTTTGCAACTATATTCGACACTTCTTATCTACAATCATTCTACTTTTATATAAAAACAAAGAATTCACATTTCACTTTACTATGAAATCCCACTATAAAAAATGTAAAATACTGTTGTTAAATTGAATATTTTACCTTATTATAATCTCAAACAAGGAGGTGTCTATACCAAATTACAATATTTTCTCGTTTTTTCTTGTCTACAGGCATTTAATTCACCAAGTCAGGCGGCATGATTGATTGTTCTGCAAATCAACTATTTCTTGGGAGGGAAATGATTGTGAACAAACTTCGCTCATCTATTCAAAAGACATGGGCCTCATTTTTGGTTTTCACGTTATTGCTGCCTTTACTTGTCGGTCTTTGGCCTACCAATGCCTACTCTGCTTCTAACAACGAGGGAAAACTATACATAACAGCCGACAATGAATTCTCGCTTTTTGTTAACGGTAAACAAGCAGGTAAAGGGGATGACTGGACCAAAGCCTATACGTTCCCTGTCCCCATTCAACCTGGCACCAATGTTATTGCGGTTCAAGCCAAGGACTGGGGTTCGTATGCCGGACTGCTGGCAGATCTCAGTTATGAAGATGAAAATCTGGTTACTGACTTCAACTGGAAAGTATCTGAACGATACGTTGAGGGTTGGGAACAACCAAGATTCGATGATACATCCTGGGCGCGCGCTTCAGATTTTGGACGTTACGGCAGTGATCCATGGAAACAAATCCAAGGCATGCCGGAAGAGACGAGTGCACGTTGGATCTGGGCAGGGAAAACAAATGTGGATGCCCCAATTGCGGAAGCTTATTTCCGCATTACGTTTACCATTTCGGAAGACGGCCTGGGGGTCAGTAATCCGATTACATCCTCCGGCCAGTTTGAGCAGGTGGATTATCAATTAAAACCGACACAACCTATGCCATCTTCCATCGTGCAAAAACTACCCGTCGTTAATTCCGTCTTCGAAACGGTGGAAGATAAAGGTTCAATCGAACTGAATTCCCGAGAAGCTGCTCAGATTGGAAACCTGCTTTCCCCTGGTCAGATTTTTCTGGATGAGTCTTCCGCCAGGGCAATAAAAGTTGCTAGCACCAGCAAAAGTAAAGATGGATTACTGGTGGATTACACCACACCTGGTGTAGATGAACTGTTTGATTACTATGATATTCCTGAGCAGGAAGTTTCTTTGGAAGAGCGAAATATCGTCATGCCTGATCTGGACATGGTGCTGGAAAGCAATGAACGGCTTGGCGCTTTGTCTGTATCCGATGAGCAGATCAATGCGGATCAAGAAATAAAACATTTCAACATCGACAACACGCTCCAGCAAGACGCTAATATCTCAAATCCAGATCATCCTGACGAGCAAGCCTTCACATCTATCGATCCTATGGGTCTCAGTAACGAAACCTTGATTCAACAGGGTGACGAAACTACGATCCATCAGAGTGAAGATGCTTCCGTTGATTTGAATCAGGCAAACTCCGCAGACATCACTGAGGCAAACGCCATAGATATGAATGAGCTAATTCGCACTGCCGGGGCAGGGGATTTTGCTACTTGTAAAAAATCGGGCAACGAGTTTGTCTGTGACTTCAAAAAAGTGCTTGTGAATCAACAAAATGCAAACGGCAACAAAGTTTACGTTGAAGCGGGCGGCAAACTTACATTGATCGCACCCAAGGTAACGGGAAAATACGGTTTCTGGGGAAAATACGATCTTAAATTCACAGCAGGTGAGAAAGCGAACGTCTACATTAAAGGCGACGCCAAATTCAAAAAAGAAGTTAAAGTGCCGATTATGGGCTTCAATATTGGTGCAGGTAGCCTGGGCTCCGTATCCGTTGGGGTATTCCTTGTCATCGGTATTGATGGCAATGTCACATTTGAATTCCAAGTGGATCAGGGGTATACCGTCACTCTAGGTGTAAAAGGTAAAACACGGGCCTATATTCCTGTACAAATCAAGCCTTACAGCAATGTGAGCCGTTATCTTACCGTCACACATAAAATTGAAGGACAAGTTACGGCTTGGGCAGGAGCCAAAGCTGAAGTGAGTTTGAAAATTGCAGGCAAGAAAATATTAGAGGTCAGTGTGTTCGCAGGCATTGAGGCCACAGGGAAGTGGACAAGTAGCAACAGTGTGCCAAGCACCATGTCCCTTACCATTGATGCGCTCGTGAAGGGGGAAGGTGCTGTATTTAATAAATCCTTCAAACTCTTTGAGCTACGCTGGAATCTCGTAAGATTGGTGAAAAATCCTACCAATCCGGGAACTGGGCAGAACCTGGCGAGAAATGCCACCATAACCGCATCCTCCACCTATCCGGGGTACTCAACAGTCCGAATCAATGACGGCGACCGTAACACGGCACTTGGGGAAAGTTATAGCTGGGCAAATAATCGTAATTCCTCATTACCGCAATATGTCACTCTTGATCTGCCTGCATCCAGTTCCATTCAGCGGATCGATCTATATACAACCAAGGGTTATGTCCTTGCCAACTACGACCTGCAATACTGGAATGGTTCAAGCTGGATAAACCTGGTTCAAGTCACAGGCAACCAGGAGACGACACGATCACATACTTTTGCAGCAGTAAACACCTCCAAGGTACGTGTCGTTGCTAGCAGAGGGCCTTCACATCAGCCAACCTATGTTCGAATTAACGAGCTTGAAATCTATTAAAATACAGCAGAAAAAACCTCAGTTTTCTTGTTTATAACAAGAGGCTGAGGTTTTCTTCATTATCATTAGTCTATAATTTGTAATTTAATGCACCGATACGGGATGAATACCATCTGCACCTTCAGGCGAAGATTCCTTATCCTGCTTAAACAAACTGAGTAACAATCCAAGCAAGCCAAGTGCTGCAATGACTGCGGCGTAGATTGGCACTGATATCAGTCCTGTGTGTGTAATGGCAAATCCGCCGAGATAAGCCCCCGCCGCATTCCCCAGATTAAATGCAGAGTGGCTGGATGTCGTCGCCAACAGCGGAGCTTCACGCGTCATATTCATAATGCGAAGCTGAAGCCCCGGCATAATGCCAAAAGCTGCGACACCCCAGAAGAAGATCGTGATTACCGCCAACACCGGATTGTGTAGTGTCAGCGTTAATGCAGCGAGTAGTACAGCAAGAATACCGAAGTTCACAATCAGTGAAGGCATAAGCTTCCAGTCCGCCAGACGACCACCAACCATATTCCCCAGTGTGACACCGAAGCCAAAGAGCACCAGAATCCAGGTTACACTCTTCTCTGCAAAGCCGCTAATATCAACCAGCATCGGCGTAATGTAGGTGAAAACTGCAAACAAACTTCCGCAACCCATTGCTCCGATAAGCAACACAAGCAATACCTGTGGGCGGATCAGGTTACGGAACTGCTGTCCCAGGTTAGCTGGTGCACCTTGCGGAATAACCGGGATAAAACGAATAATACCAAGCAGTGAAACAATGCCAAGAATGGTAATCGCCCCAAAAGAGGAACGCCAGCCAAGCTGTTGACCGATAAATGTACCAAACGGAACACCGATAATATTAGCAATGGTCAGTCCCGCAAGCACTACCGACACCGCACCAGCTCTCCGATCTGGCGTTACAAGCTTGGTAGCCATGATTGAACCTACACCAAGGAACGTGCCGTGAGCAAATGCCGTCAGGATACGTGCCGAGATGAGCAGCCCATACGTAGGCGCAATGACAGACAAGGCGTTACCTATTATGAAAATGCACATCAGCAGCACCAATAGTTTTTTCTGCGGAATCTTGTGCGTGAAAACGGTTAGAATGGGAGCGCCTACGGCTACGCCGAGTGCATATCCCGTAATTAGTTGTCCCGCCTGTGGAATGCTAACGTTCAGATCCGTTGCCACATTAGGTAGCAAACCCATAATGATAAATTCAGTCATGCCAATGGCGAATGCCCCAATCGTCAAGCATAACAGCGACAAGGGAAACGGTTTTCGTTTGCCGGACTTTGAAGTCTGCGACGTACTCGTGGATGCTGCCGATTCACCCCGTTCACCTGTGGAATCGTCTAATGAATGTTCTGTATTACTCATGATGTTTTCTCTTCTCCTGTCCTTCATATATCTATCGTTTTACGCTAAACTCTTTCTCCCCATGTTCTATGAGCTTCTCTTCATTTCATCTCATCTCTTGTTATCCCTAACATACGATCCGTAAGTCTGAACTTCTTACTTATCCTGCGCGGCATTGCCCGATGCTTTTAACCATAATGCCTCATTTAATTGAGCAAACGTATCTCTCATTGCCAGCTTGTCCTGCCAATGGGATGGAATCCCGCTTCGCCCGTAATACGCACCCGCAATCTGTCCATAGACAGCGCCGGTTGTATCTGCATCATCTCCCAGATTAACGGCAAGCAACACCCCATCCGAAAAACTGGATGACTTGTTGAACGCCCAAAGCGCTGCTTCCAGAGAACGAACCACATACCCACTGCCTTGGATTTCGGGCGGTTCTTTACGCTCGTATGACCCCATAACCACTTCTTCGATGGCAGGTGAAAAAGAACTCCCTTTCTCCGTCCGCCAGCGCTTCATCGTCTCTGGAGATAACATTGCGGCCTTGTCTGCTCCATGGAATCCCGCCACAAGAATGGCTGCCAGCACTTCGCAGGCCTCTACACTTTCCGTCGCTGCATGTGTTGTCCGCGAACTCAGCACTGCGTAACGAACCGCCTCCGACGGTTGAAGCGCATAAGCCATGGCAACTGGAGCAAGCCTCATGATGGAGCCATTCCCGGCAGTCATGGGGTCAGTTGATCCACTGTAGGCTTCACCGGTTCGAGCAAATCGTTCCAGCGCGCTTCGCGTAGCTCCACCAATATCAAAACAATCTCCGGTACTGCTCATATAACCGATCTTATACCAATTTGTATAGCGGCGCATCTGATCAGCGGGATCAAAATTTCCCTGACGCACCAGACTTTCCGCCAGACACAGAGCCATAGAGGTATCGTCAGTCCATTCTCCGGCTTTTAATCCAAACACTCCGCCGCCTATCATATCTGTGACAGGTTCGAAAGTACCTGGACTACTGAATTCAACAGTTGTTCCTAGCGCATCTCCTACTGCGAGCCCAATCAAACTGCCCTCAAAACGATCTCTTTGCAGCATGTTCTCTTCCTCCTTCACATCACTTATCCAACAGGCAACTCGTGGCCTTATTGTCCCACATGCGCTGATCTGACGTAAAGCAAATTAAACTAAAGTTGCCAATTCATTTCTTCTATTATAAACGTGTCGAAAGCTGTTGAATGGTCCAATACGATTCATTTTCAACAATTTTTTTTATTTTTTTCGTGTTGAAAAAACCGTTCATCCATTACACCGCTTACATGCAAAGGGCTTAACGGTTTGCAAGGTTTCTCATTTTCTGAAAATAAGTCACGCATGTGAAAATTTTCAATGTAAACATTCATGACATACTTGACCCTATTCTTTGTCCTGTGGTACGGTTTTATTAGATTCAACGCATATTTTTTCCCAAATTAATATCCATATCCCGCTTTTCGCGTCAACTAACATTCCGCCGGTTAATGAATGTACGGGAATTAATTTGCAGAAAATTTACGAAAGTTAATGTTTTATTCTCCAACCCAAAAACAAATTCTGAAAACAGGAGGAACAAATTGATGATTAAGGCACTGATTTTTGACTTCGACGGAACGATTATTGACACAGAGACAGCGTGGTATATCGCATTTCGGGATGCGTACAAAGAACATGGTGTTGATCTAACACTGGAGATGTATTCCAAGTGCATTGGTACCAGTCTCAAAACCTTCAATCCGTATGAGTACCTCATCACAGATTTGAACCTTCCGATTGATCGGGATGCGTTCAGGGAATCGGTCCAATTGCAGCATGCTGCATTGATGAACAAAGAAAAGGTTCGCCCAGGTATACAGGAATATTTGGAACAAGCAAGCAAATCCGGCATAAAGCTCGCTGTAGCTTCCAGTTCCAAACGTGAATGGGTAGAGCAGCACCTGGAGCAACTGAAATTAAAAGACTATTTCGAAGTGATCCGCACGGCAGATGATGTTGCCAATGTAAAGCCTGATCCGGAACTGTACAATCAAGCACTCGAAGCCCTTGGAGTAACTGCAGACGAGGCCGTAGCCATTGAGGATTCACCTAACGGCGCGCGTGCAGCAGCCGCTGCTGGTATGCATTGCGTTGTCATCTCAAATACCATCACCGGAACGTTGGCATTCGATATGCCTCACCAGCGACTATCCTGCCTGACCGAGCTGCCATTTAACGATTTGATCTCGAAGCCACTCGTCACCACCGCCTAAGGTCTGCACGAATTTCGTCATCCAATCTTAAAGGGGGAGTTCACACATGAAAGCTGTACATTTTGGTGCGGGCAATATAGGCCGTGGGTTTATTGGTCATATGTTGTCCGCTTCCGACTATGACGTCTGCTTTGTCGCACGTAACCCAAAGAAAATATCATTGCTTCAGAAGAGGCAAGAGTATCCGATCACCCTTGCCAATAACGAACAGGACACAACCATTGTGAATAACGTAACCGCGATTAACGTAAACGAGCAACATCGTGTCGCGGAAGAGATTGCATCCGCTGATCTCATTACGACAGCGGTAGGTGTATCTGCCCTCGGGGATATCGCCGAACCGATTGCAAAAGGCATCTATCTGCGCATGAAAGCTAATAATTACAATCCTCTGCACATTATCGCTTGTGAAAATGCGATCGGCGGTAGCACCCGGCTGAAAAAGCGTATCTATCCTTTTCTGGATGAGCCCACCCGGGCCAAAGCCGAACGTTATATTTCATTCCCCAATGCAGCTGTGGACCGGATTGTTCCGGCTCAGAACCACGAAGACCCGCTGCAGGTCACGGTTGAACCATTTTATGAATGGGTTGTTCACCGCCCGGCACTGCTGGATGGGTTTAAAGAAATCGAAGGCGTTCACTATGTTGATTCACTGGAACCTTATATTGAGCGCAAAATGTTTACGGTCAACACGGGTCATTGTGTCGCCGCATACTTCGGTTATCTCGCAGGCTTGAAGACCATCCGGCAGGTCATGAGCAATACGGCTCTTCGCGCCAAGGTGCGTCATGTCATGGAAGAGACGGGAGCCATGCTGATCCGTAAACACGGTTTCAACGCGGAAACACACCAAAAATATATCGATACTATATTGGGACGATTCGCTAATCCCAATCTCACCGACCAAGTGACTCGGGTTGCACGTTCTCCACTTCGCAAGCTTTCACCTCATGATCGGCTTGTTCGCCCAGCGATGCAGGCCAGTGAATTCGGAATCGAGATTCCTCACTTAACCTCTGCGATGGCGGCCGCAATGCTGTTTGATGACAAACGCGATGAGGAAGCCATGAAGCTGCAACATTTTATTCATGAAGATGGACTCTCTCCTTTTATCCGCGAACGCATGGGCATTCCCGAAGAACATGTCCTTCACCAGCACATTATCACCTGTTATGAAGAGCTTCAAGAGCATAAGGTACCGAAGGTACTTACCTGAACTTGAGTTCAGCCTGTAGATCAACCATGTCCGTTGACCAACAGCAACATCATGAACAAGGCAAACAGCCGGGAGGAACGTGTGCTTGCTCTTGTTCCTTCCGGCTCAACAAAACAGCGTATCCCCTCTTTTCAGGAGACACGCTGCCCACGGTTATCGCTTTATTCATTCATAATCGAGTTCACTGATGCATACACCATAGGAAGGAAACCTTCGGAAGGTTCACCAACCGGCGCATCAATGTGGAAAATGAATCCATTCCCGTCCAGTTCCTTGACGATGAAATATTGCGTTTTCTTCCCATTCTGAGACATCATAAACAGTCTTGCATCTTTCATCGGCCCATTACTAAGCTGTTCAGGAGTTAATTCTTTGACTTCCCCCACCTCGGACAACTCTTCCTTCGCGTCCATCTTCAAATAATCCAGATTAAAGTCCGAAGGCAACTTTTCGATCTCTACCTTGTACCTAGGATCAATCTTCATCGTTAACTCATGGTCTTTTGCATCAAAAGCCATCGGCTCAAAGATATATAGCGAATACCCTTTGGCCTGCGCCAGAGTTACTGGCCGCTTCTCCGTGATCCCTTCCACTGTCACTTCCAGTTCTGACGTTTTGGCGCGATCAGATGTAACGATATTTCCTGCCCCAGTACCCGTTTTATCGCCATCCTCAGATGCAATTTTGGTAATCCCGGTGAGTACCAGTTGTTTGGTTGATGCATCCACTGCTTTTTCTACATATTTGAAACGAACCGAATCCTCATCATCGATATCGTCCAGTAATTTCTGCATATCCTCCCCCACCTGGAAAGACATCGCTTTATCCTTTACACGAATCTCAACCGTATGTGGGTCAGCCCAACCCGTCAGAATGCCCTCTGCTTCAATGACATCTCTTTCCTCCGGCTTCTGTTCCGGCGCTGGTGACGTTTCCTTTGTATTGTTCACAGATGGTTGAAGTGCAGGTGCACTGCTCCCACAAGCCACGAGTGAGAATCCCATAAGTAGAACCACTAATGTAGTGCTGACCTTTGCCCTATTCCTTTTTCGCATATGAACACCTCCGTTAGCTTAAACGCAATGCTGCTTGTCCATGTTGCTACATCCATTGAACCAACGATGCTTCACACGATCACTCCGGGTAGCGGCGGAACCTTGCAATCGCTTTTTGTGCAAAGACTGTTTGTTCTATTTATATAGCTTCGTATAATATTTACTTACACGGGAATCAGACAGCTCAATCACGCATAAACGGTATTCAAAGGCCAACTCTCCAGCCTAGCCCGCCTGATCAAGCTTGACCAATTGCGCATGCGCCGCGTTGAAAGCTTGCGTCTGCAAGTTGAATTGTTTACGTACTTCCGCAAGCTTGGCGTATTCTTCATTACGTGTGCGGATGGCACGTTTAATTTTAACAAGATTCGGCTTAGCACTTGCTCGCATAAGCCCGTACAGTTGTTCTTCAGCATTCAGGCTATGTTCATATGAAACTACAAATAGCTCATAGGTTTTGGCTCTTGCCTCATATTGATCCAGCACTTTACCTGCGTGAGCAAGCGTCTCTTCCTTCTCAATGGTAAGCTCCTTGAGAGAACCGCGTAGTGCTTCAATCTTCTCTCCTGTCTCCTGCATAACCTTCCCCGTCTGTTCAAGCAACGCTCGACGTTGCTGAATATCAGCCTCTGCTTGATCCAGCAGCGCTTCGATATTGCTGTTCTTTTTCTTTCCATTGCTCAAAATACTCTTGTATAGTTCCATATCCTCTGCTTCATACCGTGTCAGATCCTTCAGACTTTTGTCGATCTCCTGACCGCTCTGCACCAAACGATTCACCTGATTGGCCGCAGGCTCCTGCGGCTCTCCACACCCGCTAAGTAAAAGCATCAGCAATAAACTGCATGCTGCTAGCGTAATTTTTTTGCTCGTAAATAACATGTGTTCTCCCTCTCTTGCCATAACGTCTACAGACGAGTATCCCCGCTAAAATTGGCAACCCAGTGCGCGCTCGGATCATACACTTCGAATTCGTAGCCCCGATCTTCCAGCAGTTTCATAATGCGCGGCAAAGCCTGCACAGTCTGTTCCCGTTCATGCATCAAAATAACTTCCTTATCCCTGTGCACACTATTGCTCACTCGGGCTACGATTTTATCCGGCTGACCGGGAAGATTCCAATCCAAGGAATCTGTCGTCCAGTCCCACATTTTGAAACCTGCCGCTGCAATGTCTCCCCTGAATGCTTCACCAATCTGCGGACTGCTACCGTAAGGAGCACGGATGAGATGTGGTGTGTATCCAATCAGTTTCTCGACCATTTTCTGTTCCTTTTTGAACTCATTCACAAAGTTCGCCGAACTTCCGCTCTTATAGAGTTTCTTATAGTTATGTGTCATGCTGTGTAACCCAGGATAACTACCTTCCTTCAGCAAACGTTTCACCGCATCCGGATGCTCATTCAACTGCCGTCCAATCATGAAAAACGTCGCTTTCGCTTCATGTTGCTTTAAAATATCCAGCAATTGATCTGTATATTGACTTGGTCCATCGTCAAATGTTATGTACACCACTTTTCGAACCTGACCCATAAATCGTGCCGGCTCCTCTTTCGACTCCGGTGTAACCTGAATCATCCCCAGCTTGGCGGGTTGCTCAATAACAGCAATTGGCGGTGGTGCCATTACCGTTTTCATCCAATGGGTCATACCGATAAACACATATGTCAAGCCCGCAACAAACACAAGCAAGAGCATGATCGCCACGCTCAATCTGCCGTAGCGGATTTTCCTTTTTTTATGAGTTTGTTTTCGACTGACACTGCGAATCGCATTTCCATAGTCTCGCGTTGTTTCTTGTTGTACTCTCACGACCTAGCCACTTCCCAACTGTCTTTTTTTCCCGATGAATGGAATATTATATCGATTCACGTCTCTATATAGAAGATTAATAGAAAAACCGTCCCTGTGAATGACAGAATAGTTACAAGCTCGGTTACAATCTACTTATCTCTTTTCCATGTTTCTCTATCCACAGATGTGCAACTGAATTTATTCGTTGTTAAAAGTAAAACGTGTATCATGGCCGAGATGCTGCTTCCAATTTTTTCAGCGTCCATACAACATATATATATATCAAGACATCTGCTGCGTGGTGAAGTATCTTTACCTGCTGATGTCTTCCCTGCACTGACCTTCTCCTGTATAATGAGGTGATTTAGGTTATCTATTTACAAGAAGGAGCTACACCTATGACAAGCATGAACCGTGCCGGCAGATCCATCTATTTGTTATTTTTTGTCGGTATTATTGCCATTTCTTTCTCTTCTATTTTTGTACGCTGGTCTGACGCAGATGTTGCGGTCATTGCCATGTATCGCCTGTTTTTAACTAATGTGCTCATGCTGCCTTTCGTTTGGCCACACAGGCATGAGATGCTTCGTCTGAATGTTCGTCAGTGGGTTTTGTTACTTGCTTCCGGTGTGATGCTTGCGCTACACTTCCTGCTCTGGATGGGATCACTGAGATTAACCAGTGTCGCCAGTTCCACCGTCATCCTTGCTCTCGAGCCGATTCTGATTCTGGCCGGATCGGTGTGGCTGTTCAAAGCCAAAATCAACCGTATGATGCTCATTGGCATGGGTATCGCGCTGTTCGGGTCGATCATTATCGGTGCAGGAGATTTTCAGGTGGCAGGCACCGCGCTACAGGGAGATATTTTATCATTACTTGGCACGATGGCAGTAGCTGTGCATATGTTGCTGGGTCAGTTTTTGCGAACAGGTCTCAGTGCATTCTCGTATAATTTCTGGGTGTTTCTTGTCGCTGCCTGTACGTTCGCGGTGTACAATCTGTTCATGGGGCATCCGTTCGGCGGTTACGCGGCTTCGGAGTGGGGAATCTTCCTGCTGCTTGCCATCGTGCCTACTATCTTTGGACATTACCTCTTCAACTGGTTGTTGCAATATATGAACGCGACCACGGTATCTATGGGCGTTCTCGGAGAGCCTGTGTTCTCATCCTTGCTGGCCTGGGTACTGCTGGGTGAAGCACTAAGTACACTTCAAATGTCGGCAGGTGTCGTGATCCTGTTCGGGGTGTGGATCTTCATTCGGTATGGCAAAACCAAACCCCAGCCCATTCCAGCTGATGCGCCCATCGCCGCTCCAGTTCCTGTTGAACCGAAGACGGTGTAAAAAAATTCATTACATATGAAGGCGGTGTGTTGTTATGAAAAATATAGTATCCATGCGCTGGCTGCTCGCCAGAATGTACGAATCCGATGTTGCCATCGTAGATTGCCGTTTCCTGCTCGGTCAACCCGATGCCGGACGTGAAGCTTATGAAGCCGGACATATTCCGGGGGCTGTCTATCTTGATCTGGAAAAGGACCTTTCCGCTCCGGTCACTGAGCACGGCGGACGCCATCCACTCCCTGATCCGACTACACTCGCAAGCCGCCTCGCTAAAGCAGGCATCGGCTCCAATAGTCGCATCATTGCCTATGATGATCAAGGCGGCATGAACGCATCACGTTTATGGTGGCTGCTTCGCTACTTGGGACATGAGCAAGTCTATGTCATGGACGAAGGTTTCTCGGCTTGGAAGAATGCCAAGTTCCCGATGGCAACGGATGTGCCGGTACAGATTCCATCTTCGTTTGAGTGGAACCTACAGCCACAGATGCTGGCAAGTGTAGAGGAGGCGCAGCACGCTTCAGCCAGCGGCAGCGCCATGCTGATTGACTCCCGTGATGCCCGCCGTTATGCGGGGCTGGAGGAACCGATTGATGCGAAGGCCGGACATATTCCGGGGGCAGTGAACTATTTTTGGAAAGACGTGCTTGGTGCAGATGGGCGCTGGTCTGGTGTTGAAGCATTGGAGGAGCGGTTCGTGAAACTGGGGAAAGATGATGCGATTATCGTGTATTGTGGTTCCGGTGTCTCCGCCTGCCCGAACGTGATTGCACTGGAAGAAGCGGGATTCTCGAATGTGAAGTTGTATTCCGGGAGCTGGAGTGACTGGATTAGTTATGAGGGGAATGCCGTGGCGACGGAGGAAGAATAGGTACGTAGCAACTTTACAATATCTCAAAAACAAATACACCGCCATGCAGACTGGTGTCTGAAGCGGTGTATTTTTGTTTATCAAAGTCAACAAGAAATCAACATTGATTCACAGAAAGTATTTTGCTGTCACAGCAGGACTCGTGTTTTCAATGGGAGAATGGACTCTAAAATTACCCTAAGCTCTATTCAGAAAGAAGCTAGAGTTCCGTTCATTTCACTCTAGTTTTCAAGATCAACAAAGCCATTTAGCTGGTTCAACGGACAGTCAACAAAATTGATACCACACAAAATGCTGATATCAATATAACTTAAAACAAATTCGAAAATTATAACGAACAAACGTTCTCTATTTTATCTTGTATTATTTTGGAATTTATTGTAATATATGATTTAAATGATGTTTCATAAATCCATTTTTTATTTGTGTTAGCTTTATTACTATATCAACAACATTCTCTCTTCGTAGCTTTTTTTCTTTAGCTTATAATGTAATCTTCTTAATAGAGAAATAATCCATCAAAAATAGCATATATTTATTTCACGAAAATACGAAAGCGAAGGTGACTCCATGGAAAAATTTTATGCTGCAAAAAAGGGTAGGAAAGGTAGGTGTATTTAGGACATGGGCCGAATGTAAGAAACAAGTTAATGGGTTTCCTGGAGCTACATACAAATCATTTACAAGTTACGAAGAAGCTAAATCCTTTGCATTTAACAATGTAGATAGTCCAAAAAAATTAAAGACTCCTTCAGAACCTAAAGCAGAAATTATTGCTTATATTGATGGTAGCTATAACGATAAACAAAAATATTACAGCTATGCTAGTATAATCTTCCACAAAAACCAAAAACTAAAGTTTGCAGGGGCAGAAAACGACAAAGAAATTCTAGACCAAAGAAATGTGGCTGGTGAAATTAAGGCAGCTATTCAAGTGATCGAGTATGCATTGGATAATAAGGCTAAATCAATTGAAATTTTCTATGACTACGCCGGAATAGAAAAATGGGCTAAAAATGAGTTGAAAGCTAAAAATCCCTTCACGCAAAATTATGTAGCTTTCACAAAAAAAGTAAGTCCACAAATAAAGATATTTTTTTTCAAAAGTGAAGTCCCACTCCGGTGATAAGTACAACGATGAGGTTGACTTGCTGGCCAAAGCAGCTTTACAGAATCTAAATAATAAAATAGAAGAAATTGATGAGCTAGACACAGAGAATACTTATACTAAACTTTTAGACCATTCTGCAAAATACTCAGACTATGAGACTGAATTCGAATTATAAAATCAACCAAAAAAATATTAGTTTAGGTTTAATAATGGGAAATAAAATATTTTCTTCTGAACATTTATTTGAAGTATTTAAGACAAAGTGGAGAAATCAAAATAGAAAACTAAATGAATACTTAGAAATTAAAGCAGCCTTCGATACCGAAAAACAAATTGTTATATTAAAAATTTTAAATAACAAACAAGAATGGGAATTGATTGAATTAGATAAAGGGGACATGGAACTAAATGGCTAAGAAAAAAGGTTATTATCTTAATAGAGTTGGTCTAGAAGTAATAATAAATAATTTCTGTGCTATTAAGAGTTCAGAATGCTTGAATCCCACCAACCAACAAACTAGATATTCTTTGGAGAAAAACGGGAGTGAATTCTACATAGATGTATTTTTCATAATAGATAATACAATTACTGTTACACCGTTACCTAAAGGAAATTCACCTGAGCTTGCTACAGAATTACATGGTTTAATTAGAGACGGTGTGGAATATAAGAACGTTGTAAGTGGTACTTTTTCCACCTTACTGCCTTCCGATAAGTTTACAGAATTAACTGATTATATGGAGAGTTTACCGGGCTTAAAATACACTAAAGAAGATAAAGGACAGAATGGACTTATACTAAAATATAGCACTGATTTCGGGGACTCAGTTACTTTAACTTATTATAATTCTACTCAAAAGTTGTTTTATCAAGGTTTGCTAATGAATTTATATGTTGTTATCAAAACCTTTCTAGCTACGTATACAGGTAATGTAATATCCACAAAAATATCAGATTCTGGTAATGAATCATCCGATGACAAGGTCACAAAACATACTAATGAAAATCTTCCAAGAGGATTTAGTCTTTTAGATCCTTTGATGGCCAATTTTATAACTGATAGTTTCACTTTAGTAGTAGCGTCTCCTCCTCTACGAGACTATGCAGCTTGGGCAATGCCGACAATAAGGGTTCTTGAACATCGTATAAAACAATTGTGCTTAGATAATAATGTATACTTATCTGATAAACAAGGATTCAAATATTATGTTAATCCAGGTGTAAGCAACGAGACTGATTATGTTTTTAATTCCAATCACAGAAACACCTTTATAAATACGAACTTGCAAAGTAATTTCGACAGTGATACCATTGATATTTTAGTAAGATGTTATCAATACTTAAAGGCTAATCGCCATGAGATGTTCCATACAACTCAAATTGTAGAAGGTACCAAGCTCGTTTCCACACCTGAGGAAGCATATGCTATTATCTCTGGTTCATGTAAATTAATTGAGGAATCTTTAGTGTTGCAATTAGGATCTACTGCATAAAATATTTTTAACTTGGAGGTGCTGGCGAGTGAAGAATTATGAACTAATTGCTTTTCAGAGTGATCAGCGTAAGTTAGTTTTATCCACCTCTTACGCCAGCCCTCTGAGTAGTGTCTTGTTTATTTCGAGTGAATTAGCCAAGGAGAACTACCGTGGTGAAGTATTATTCGACCTACTTTTGAGTAACGGTTTCAATCCTAATCGTTTTTTGTCAATGCAGTTTGATGGTAATAAATTATTACCACAAACAACAAAAACAATTAATGAAGTTCCTGTTAATTTACTATCGGAGATATACAACTTTTATTTTGAACATGTTGAGTACGTTGAACAAAGTAATTTGCCTGATACGCAAAAGTATTTGTTAAAGAACAACAAAATAAATAGTAATTCTATATAGAAGATTAAATACTTGACTCCGTGTTGATGCACGGGGTCTTTCTGTATTTTTATTAAAACATGAAGAAGTCATTTTTGACAATTACATTCCAGAATATAAGATGAACCAGCACAACTGATACACCCCCTTGTATCTGGCAAGAGGTCACATAGTGATCTCAGGAACTCTTCTCGTATGCTTTTGTCACATATGATTCTGCCTATTTGCAAGGTGTCATTACGCTTGTCGCACCCCATATTGTAGCCTTTCAGCGACTAAGAGGATTTAACCACATAAATTTTACATATATAAAAAATAAATGATATGTTTGTATGTAGGGGTACCGGTGATACAGCAACTGAAAGGGTGTCAACCAGACATGAAAAAGATACATGCACTTTTAGTAGTGTTACAAGCATTGATCAAAGCGTTTCATATGGCGATGGCAAAGAGATTTGGAGCAGCACAGCTGTACAAGGTGTTCCCATCCAGTCGGCATCAGTTCCTGTAAATGGCATCCTAAAATTAGAGATAGAGTTCATTAACATCTCCGGATACTCATACCCTTCCATAGTGAATCCACTCTTATCGAAATAACTTTTTAGGGCCTGAAATCTCTAACTTTCAGGCCTCACCTAATCTTTAGCAACTACATTCTGTTATATTCAACAAATATAGAAAGGAATTATGGACAGATTCTTTTGTATGTACTTTTATATTTTAGTCTTTTTGGAGGTTTGGCTTCCGCTATACAAGCCTTAATTTGTTTTTTACGTAGAGATACGTACTTGTCTAAAATCAACTTTAAGTACACACTCATTTTTCTTCCTTTATTTATTTTATTGTCATTAATTTCTTTATTTTTTTCAGATATACAACAAAAAGAATCGGATATTTTATTCGGTGTCGTGTTGTACTTGATCTTCTTTATTATCCTTAGGAAACTTCGCATTGATCCATTGAATAATAGGCACTGGAGATTTATTTTAAATGAAATCAAAGGCGGAAAAGATAAGTACATGTATCGCAAGGACTGGGCACACGCAGCAAAAACAGCTGTGTTTTATATTGTATTATTATTTATTGTAAGTAGCCTTGAAATCACACACAAAGGGATGATCTTGACGAGTATACTTACTAATGGTTTTTTCCATACTATGTTGTTCGGTAAATTCTAAGGTTTATGCCCGTTTTGTGGAATTCCATATTAAAAGAACAACTACAAGCATCCGCTGTGGTTCTTGCAAGCAAATTATCGTTATTCATGGCAATGAATTAACAAGCCCCAAAGGATATAGGACTTGATCAGAAAGTACAATATTTCTCTTAGCACAGTTAAATAATTGACACCGATATCTCGTCCGATTTTCAATGAAAATAAAAGGACTGATTGAGTTGTCAATACAACAAAGTTTTCTTGAAGCTTGCCAAAACAATGATATGTTAAAATGTGCTATGCTCATTAGTAGCTATAAAAACGAAATTCTCCAAGAGCCACCATTCATCTTTGAATGTGTGGCTCTTGGAGATGTACATACACTTTTATTGATGTTAAACAACGGGCTGAATCCAAATTTGTGCGACTTTGAAGTGATCAGTCTGCTACACCTTTGTTCGCAACTTGATGAGAGTGATGAAGTAGATTTACTTTTTGTTTTTGTTGCAGACCCACACCAATTAATTGTATATGGTGAAACTCCATTGATAAGTGAGTTGAGAGTTCAGGGTGGTCATTACATAGATAAAAACGTTTGAACTCATTATAACTAATTATTCTCAAAATATTTAAAAAATCTGATTGTTTCATTATAATCATCTTCGTCGGAATAAATATTTAACATTTTGCCTAGCTCAATCGCAAAATCTACATATCCGTTAGCTTTTGCAGTTATTATGTTCTGACTAACTGTATATGTCTCGTCATTGTTTATTCCATTACCAGTAAATCCTTTTCCTTCTAAAACCCCTGCTTGTTTAACAAGATCAACTCCTGAGCAAATGGCACCAATATATTTCCCGTTAATGTCTAGCCTCTTGATAAGTGATGTTAGCTGATGATTCCCTTCTATTGGGCCAATATCTCCTCCCGGAATAAGCAGTATTTCTACTTCGTCACAATCAATTTCTTTTATATCTTTATGGGGTTTAACAATAAAGCCCTCATAAGAATTGACCATTTCGGAATTTAAACCCACTGTTATAATTTCCCCCTGAGTTTTCATTAAATAAGTTGCCAGCATTATTTCAAAATTTACAAAGCCGTCGTAGATTAAGACATGAGTATTAATGTTTACACCTGCTTTCATTTATTTTTAGTTCAAGTTGCTTTTTTTAACTCTTTGGAACGGTTGTAAGCACCCACAATCCATAGAGCCAGATTGAAGATGGCCAAAACTATCACAATTGTCCCATCCCAAAAGTATAAGGACTGCCAAGAATTATTTGCTAGATTAGTAATAGCTTTAGATACCGCTGTCAAAAAACCTGGAATAGAAAAGAATGAAAATAGCAATACTGCCGAAAATATCCCTACTAAATAAATAAATGAAAATACTCTTGAGATAGCTTGTTCATTCTGTTTTAATTTACTCCATTCTATACGAGCACTTTTACTATAGATTTTTTTCAAATAAAGAACTGCTTCTCCCAACAGATTTGAAGAATTTGTAATAGTGATTAAAACATAATAAAGATCGGTTCTGAAGAAAATGAGAAGATGCCATAAAAACTTATATATTTGTATGAGGACTATCAGTCTCATGTATCCTACAATTATTGAATCCTGTTGATAGATGTACTGGAGCACGAGTGCAAGCAAAAGAATCACTGAGTCCCATGCCATACCCGCTAGAAATGGCAAATATCTTTTTTTCCTTTCAATCGACCACAAAGAGTTCATGTTGGCTTCAATAACCATCCAAAACCATCTTATACTTATTTTAAAATTGACTGGTACCCCGAGTGATACTGCAGCAAAATAATGGGCAGATTCATGCAAAATCGTTAAACTCCATGATATTAAAAATAGAATAAGCAAACTTAAACCAACCGACTCATTAAAAATAAAATAATCTTGATAAGACGGAAGAAATTCAGGGTTGTACGTAAAAATAATTACAGATGCAATAAAAGAAGTTAAATAAATGAGAACTGCAAATTTGTTAAAGAAGAATCTACCAACCTTTTCTCTAATCCCGCCTTCATTATTACTTGCCCTATGAACAACCAAGACTTCATCATTAAATTTATGAATCAGGTTTAACTCTAATAAAGTTTCCACAAAATCAATAATATCTACCTCAACATCGTGATTCTTTTTCAATAAATTCGATATTTCATCCAGTGTATTTATCCCATCCATTAGTTCTATAGCTAGAACACCTTCGATGGGAATTCGAATATAAATACTTTGTTCAGGGTCACCAATTGTATACTCCTCTCCATCTTTTTGTACCGTCAAGTGATTAGCAAAGACCTTCGATGTTAAATTGACAGAAATCATATATGTACCTCATTATTTGCAATATCAATCAATCTTTCAAGACTAATCGGCTCATTACAGTTTCCATCAATACCACAGGTTGGACATTCATCAAGTTTTGACCAACTTTCGGATTTCAGGATATCCATTATAGCTGTATCGTACACATGAGTTGTCGACGGAAGCATACTTTGTGTATAATTTGTTAGCAATTTCAATACTTCAGCCGACAAAAAACCCGATAGTAATGCAACATGAGGTGCTACTGCAGAGTTAGTGTCTTCATATCTAGTTTCGTACAGAGCCCTCAATTGATGTTCAAAGTGCTTGTCTACCCTCAAACTTCTTATTAGAAAACAATCGTAGCACCCACAATCGGGTAGTATAGTTTCCCAAATAATTTTTGTATTACTTATTCCTCCTTGAACAATCGGGACTTTATGATAAACACACGCTGCATTTACCCACCTACTTGCAACAATCCCCGGTGAATCTATTCCGTTTATAACCAAATCACTTCCACTAATAATATCTAATATATCATCTGGAGAGGTTACTTTTAAGTTGTGAACATTTACTATAATATCTTTATTTATTTGTTTAAGTCTCTTCTCTGTTTCATGGGATTTGAAACTTCCTACACTGTCCTCCGTGTAAAGAAATTGCCGGTTTAAATTACTTAGTTCCACTGTATCATAATCTACCCCTATTACTTGGCCAACACCTAAACCGACTAATGAAGCAGCGGTGAGACTTGCACCCCCTAACCCTAAAACTACTACTTTTGAATGTTTTAACCTAGATTGGTAACTATATTTCCCTTGTTTTAAATCACTGAAGTTAGAAAAAAAGGTTAAATTAGCTCTGTATCTGTCTAATTCAGATAATGTTAGTCCTTCTACATTGGCATCAAAATCCTCAATAACTCCGATACTATCAAGTGCCTCAAGCCCATCCATTATCTCTCTTGTTGTAAGACCACATTTTGATATCAGATCTTCTAGAGTATTTTCTCCATTTAACATCATTATAAATTGGAGAATAACTCCATCCTTATCTTCAATTTCAAATACTTCTCTCTCAAATCCTAATCTAATATTATCGCCTGATCTTACTATTGGATTCATTACATTTTTGAATTTTGGACGCATAAAATTATTTCTCCTTTATCAACAGGGCCGCTGCAATGCAGCGGCCCTGTTATTAGTAATACATTGCTTATTAGTTGTGGTGGTTGATCAGTGGTACCAATACTTCTACTTTCTTCACGTTGATTTTCATAGTCATTCACCTCCCACTCTTTGCTGCTAATTAAATTAGTTGTGGTGGTTGATTAGTGGTACCAATACTTCTACTTTCTTCACGTTGATTTTCATAGTCTCCTCACCTCTTTATATGTAAATAATTAAGGGAAATTTTCCCTTAGATATTTATACCATTTAATATTAATAAAAGGAATAGTAGTTATTTACTATAATTAATTTCATTATTATGAATCTAATGTCGAAATATATAATTAAAGTTATATAATCTCATATTATTGATTTTTTTGTTAGTCTCATACCCGGTTGTATAACCTGAACTCATTACATATGAAGGCGGTGTGTTGTTATGAAAAATATAGTATCCATGCGCTGGCTGCTCGCCAGAATGTACGAATCCGATGTTGCTATCGTAGATTGCCGTTTCCTGCTCGGTCAACCCGATGCCGGACGTGAAGCTTATGAAGCCGGACATATTCCGGGGGCTGTCTATCTTGATTTGGAAAAGGATCTTTCCGCTCCGGTCACTGAGCACGGCGGACGCCATCCACTCCCTGATCCGGCTGCACTCGCAAGCCGCCTTGCCAAAGCTGGCATCGGCTCCAATAGTCGCATTATTGCCTATGATGATCAAGGCGGCATGAACGCATCACGTTTATGGTGGTTGCTTCGCTACTTGGGACATAAGCAAGTCTATGTCATGGACGAAGGTTTCTCGGCTTGGCAGAATGCCAAGTTCCCGGTGACAACGGACGTGCCGGTACAGATTCCGTCTTCATTTGACGTGAAGTTGCAGCCGCAGATGCTGGCAAGTGTAGAGGATGTGCAACAAGCTTCGGCAAGCGGCAGCGCCGTGCTCATCGACTCCCGTGATGTCCGCCGTTATGCGGGGCTGGAGGAACCGATCGATGCGAAGGCCGGACATATTCCGGGGGCAGTGAATTATTTTTGGAAAGACGTGCTTAATGCGGATGGTCGCTGGTCTAGTGTTGATGCATTGGAGAAGCGCTTCGTGAAGCTGGGGAAAAATGATGCAATTATTGTATACTACGGCTCAGGCATATCCGCCTGTCCGAACGTCATTGCGCTGGAAGAAGCGGGATATACGAATGTGAAGCTGTATTCCGGGAGCTGGAGCGACTGGATCAGTTATGAGGAGAACGCGGTGGCGACAGGGGAAGAGTAAGATCGGAGCACAAGTCTACAGTTTCTCAATGACAAATACACCGCCTTGCAGGCCGATGCCTGGGGCGGTGTATTTTCCGTTCCTGAGCGCGAGCCGGGAATACAGGAGTGGTAAAAGCATCGTTGCACGGGATGGCTAGTGATTTTCAACTTTTACGATGGCCCACTCGCGCCGGTGAAGTAATGCTCTAAACGAGATTTGGTTGCCGGATGAGGCATATAAATCATCATTCGCTGATCGGGTTCATTGGGAAATTGAAGCGTGACATGCTCGAATTCAATAACTCCAAACGTGGGGTGCAAAAGCTTCTTGTAGCCGTCAAGGGAGCCTGGCACCTCATGATACTGCCACATTCTTGTAAAATCATCGCTTGTCCTCTTCAGATCTTCAATTAACTTGTCGAATGAATCATCATTCAGATACCGTGCTCTTGCCGTTCTGAACTCAGCAATCATTCTTCGTGAGACACTCTCCCAATCCTCCGATCCTTCTTTCCAAATAGAATCCGTAAATTGGCGCCACATCAAATTATAATCATGCGGGGGTGACACCCTATGAATCATAAATACAGCAGCTGCCGCTTCATTCCAAGCTAAAAAATCCCACTTTTTCCCGATGACATAGGCCGGATTAGGATGCAATTCATTCAGCATGTGCTGAATGGATGGGCTCAGTTTCTCTTCAATGATCGTTGATTGAGGAGGCAGTGATTCTCCAGCAAGCAAAAAGAGATGTCTTCGCTCATTGGGTGTCAGCTTGAGTGCTGAAGCCAAACTTTCCAGTACACCTACCGACGGACGAATATCACGTCCTTGTTCAAGGCGCGTGTACCATGAGAGTCCTATATTAGCGATCCCGGCAACTTCCTCTCGCCGCAAACCTCGTGTTCGACGGCGATTTCCAGGCAAAAGACCAACTTCACCAGGAGAAACGGAGGAGCGTAAATCTCTTAAGAAATTACCTAGCGCTAACCGGCGCTCACTGTCATTCAACTAAAACCTCCCCCTTATCCTATCACTCACAAACCTACCATTAAGCAGGTTCTCGTGACCATTTAGTAGTCAAATTATACTGAAGGCAGTTGATGAGATCAACAATTCCAGGCAAGGAGAATGAATATGACAACCATTGCAGGACAAATGTTGGCAAACAAGGTAGTAATGATTACAGGTGCGGGGCGAGGCATTGGAGCTGAGGCAGCAAGACTGTTTGTACAGCAAGGGGCTTCTGTGATGCTCGTCGCGAGGACAGAGTCTGAGTTGCGTAAAGTCAGGGATGAAATTGTGACTTCGGGTGGAGATGCTGCATATTTCACAGCCGATCTGTCCGATTCACGCAATGTTGAACAAGCTGTTAAAGCTACAGTGGAACGATATGGCCGTCTTGATGCCGCTTTTAATAACGCAGGTATTGGAGTCACGGTATCATCGCTGGTGGATGAAAGAGAAGAAGACTTCGACCTGATCCAGTCCGTAAATTATAAAGCAGTCTGGATGTGCATGAAAGCCCAGATTAAAGTTATGATGGAGACTTCAGGGTCAGGTTCTATTGTTAACACCAGCAGCGTGGGTAGTCTGAAGGGAAATCCGGGCTTGGGAGCTTACGGGGCATCTAAACGAGCGGTAAACAGTCTGACTCAAACAGCTGCAGTCGAATATGGTCCAGTGGGTATCCGTGTCAATGCAATTGCTCCAGGGACCACAATGACGGATATGATTCAGCAGTGGGTTTCTATCAACCCCGATATCATTGAACAGATTCGTGCGAAGACACCTCTGAGGCGTCCTGCTGAGCCTATTGAGATTGCTAATGCAGCCGCTTGGTTGCTTAGTGATTATTCATCTTTTGTTACTGGAGTCGTTTTGCCTGCGGACGGTGGACTTAGTGTATAAGATTCAGTGGTCTAGGTGGAAATGCCTAAACTGATGTAGGCATATCTTCGATTGCAATCGCAAGCGAGTTATGAGAAAAATAAATATTTTGATGATATTCCAAGAAGAGGCTTTCTGGACTAATCTGAGAGTTAACACACTCCCCGTTAGTCCTTTTCTTCATTCACGATAATAGAAAAAAAACGCGATGGACATTCGTCCACCACGATTAAATACTGAAATCAATTATTGCTTTTTACTTAACGATACGTTTGCTGTTAACGTCTTGTCGATCGTCGTCCAGTTTACATAAGCACCTAGTATTTCATTAATAACAGAAACCGGAACTACAGTTTCGCCATTTAAAAGCTTTGGCACTTTACTATTGAACACTAGTTTATCGTTAATTGAATACACATCTGAACCAATCTGAGCACTTATATTTTTCGTGCGTAATTTGATTTGCGTTGTACGCGACTTATTATCCCACACGACTGTACCGCCCAATAGCTCCGAAATGGTTCGAATCGGTACGTAAAATTCATCGTTATGAACAACCGGTTTGATGGTCGTACCCCCTACATTCATTGCAACGTCAACATATTCAAGGAAATCGGTCTTTCGGATGAGCCCATGAACCCCTTTCGTTCGGTCTACGACCTGGGATACTTCATAATCCGTTGCCGCCGATAGGTACGCATAAGCTACACTTCTATCCATATCAAGCTTATCGGATAAGAATTGAATCGATTCACGTACTGACTCTTTCATTGCTTCATCCAAATCAGGATCAAGTCCAATGGGAATCCAATAATCCTCTGTTTCAGCAAAGGGTTGTGTGAATTCTCCACGATGCGGGATCGATGGATCACCTTTCTTTAACACCGTTAACCGAACAGTCCCCCTTAAGGAAGCTTCCAATGCAGTTAACGCTACTTCTCCATCTCCTTGAGCAAAGTGTGGATCTCCTGTATAGAATAGCCCGCCTTTAACTTGAATCGGATAATAAATAGTTGCACCAACACCCAGCTCATTAATATCCATATTCCCTCCCGTTTCAATAGGCGGGATCGAACTCACTACTTCACTGGTATTCGGTGCAACCCCCATAACACCTAGAAACGGGTTAATGGGGAAACGTACATTTCTCCCAGCTTTTGTTGGTAACAAACCATACCAATTACCGTTGATCTCTTCAATAGGTGTAAATATAGATACATTATTATATAGTTCAGGTTTTGTTGCGCTAGCCCCCTCTTGTGGGCCTGTATTTTCTGGAAACTCGTCAGGAAGAGCACCTTTACCATGACGGTTAGAAATGACACCATAGGGAACTCGAGTTTGCAACGAAAGGACTTCTACTTTAAGAACATCTCCTGGCATTGCTCCCTCAACGGCTACTGGCCCAGTGATAATATGAGGTCCGTCTTTTACATAATCATGCTTAATTGGAGAAGCCGCAATTGCCTTGGCATCATCCAACACGCCATCGGGGGAGATACCGAATTTGCCGAAGTACTCCACTGGATTTCTCCCCTGATCTTCAATCAGTCCCTCATGCGATACCGTATCAAATGTTACAGCACTTCCTGATGGTACTGTGAGAATCGGAGAGCTATCTCGATTAGGCAGTGATCCCCAGCGAACGTTTTCAATCGCAGACGTTACATAATAATCACCTTCTACCTTATCAAATGTTGTTGGTTGCAACGGCATACTAAATCCCACTGAAGGTAGAGCAAATGTAAACATGCCCACAATCCCTACTGAAACACCAATTTTCCTAATCGTTCGGTTAATAAACATCACGCCCCCCTAGGTTATGCAACATTATGTAATATTATATGACACGTATAAACGATAACATATAAATCTATTTAAAA
This sequence comes from Paenibacillus polysaccharolyticus, assembly GCF_900102085.1. Classification (GTDB taxonomy): domain Bacteria; phylum Bacillota; class Bacilli; order Paenibacillales; family Paenibacillaceae; genus Paenibacillus; species Paenibacillus polysaccharolyticus. Next base: position 236,716 of record NZ_FMVM01000001.1, read on the forward strand.
CAATATTTTCTTGTTAACAAAAGTAACAAAAAAGGGCTATAACCCGAGAAAAACTTATTAAATCATAAACAAATGTTAATATATCTAACATATGAAAGGCGTGTAAAACTTAAATATGTTTCCTAAACTTGATGAACATTCTTCAGATATCAGTTATGAGGGGAATGCGGTGGGTGCCCGTATTTATTCATAGACTTCATTTTAATAATAAAAATCGCTCCTAATTTTGTTATCTATTAAACGTGCTAAAATAGGATTTAGACCTGCTAAACTTATTGAGGGGTACCTCCTCAATCCATCAAGAAGAGGTGAACAACGATGACGGAGTCATATCATGGAATACATTCGAATTTGCAATTTCCAAGTAGCATCTTTAATATCGACCGCAAGGATGTTCCAGCACTTCTGGAAGCTACGAACGTCAAGCACCAGGAGACCATTGCGGAAAAACTGACTGGTTCGGAGTATGCACTTCATTTACTCCTTGCTGTAGAAGCTGCTAAGCAACTAGTATCAGAATGGACTGAAGCAGTGCAGCGATGGTCACCGCCGCTTATCCTTGATCTGTCCATATGCTCAATTGACTGCGCTGTTGAACTCCTGCAAAACCCTGAGCGGCGACTGCTTCGCTTCTGGTTTTATTCCGAAGATGTACCGGAGGACTGGAGAGAGGGATACAGTGACCGCTTTTTCGATCTTACGGTGACCATTGACGCCGAATCACTGACTGTGCAACATGCTGCAGGGCCAAGCAGATGAAACAATAGAGCCTGCATTCGGAGACACTAACACTTGTCGATACTCTACCAACAGCCTGAAGGGCATTAACACAGACTTCGGGCTTTGAAGCCAGAGTGTACTAAGTAACAAGTATCACGGCTCTACAATACCTGATCCACTATTTCAATTTATCCACCCGTTCACTATTCTCCCAGATGGCAGGATTATTAATTACCTGACTCTCCCCACGCATAATAGAATCGTAACTATCCTTTCCAGATGTATACCAGTCCACAATAACTACCTTTCCTTTCAGATCTTGTACCAAGAATTCAGTAGACTCCGCATATTCACCTACATCCTTTATAATACGTGCATTCATTTTTAGATAATAAAAACTTTGCTCTCCTTCAATATAATCCACTTTTTCAGCTTCCATCTTGACCTCTCTCACTTGGTTATACGTTAAATTGTTCTTGCGAAACAGATTATATTGTGATCTGATCTTCTTTTCCGTATATAGTTTGAGGTTCGGGTTATCAATATATCTACTAACGTCAAATTCCAGACCGTTCCATATGGCTTTGTAATATCCAGATAAAACCTCTGCACAGAGTTCATAAGTCTTCTCCGTATCCAAAGTAGATAAACTTGGATTGTTGGTCGTGCCCCTCCCTATCAGAGAAGCAGAATCTCCATGTCCCCCTTTGCCCTTGCTACGATCAGACTGTTCACATGCACTAGTAAGCCACATCGTTACGAAAACTGTAATCTCCGCAACAGAACACGGCATGGGTCCAGAAATAGAAATCAAATGGGCTGAAATGCAACAAGATTTAGCATCCTTGTCTAATCAGGCTACTCATGTCACTGCGCCAAACTCAGGACACTATGTATACCTTGAAAAACCTGAGCTTGTGCAACAAGCAATCATCTCTATGCTAGAGCAATAACTTATGTATCGGGGTTTCAATCTTCCCTATAGAAATTCATGAAGCTCGCGAATAGCGAGCTTTTTGACTTGCCTGTAACAACTTACCTCGATCAGAGGTGCCTGAGGAAGGATAGTATCTCGCTTAGATAAAAGTAAAAAGAAAACATTATATTGCTATCCGACCGTAATCCTAATTCGGCATTTCATAGTTACACACCACGCTTGCCTCCTGTAGGACATATGTCTCTTTTTCTACGAAAACGATTAAAAAAACTTTATAATCCACTCCAAATGATCGATATACAACAAATGAACACCCGCATATCCCATGATTGCAACCTGAAATCGATCTCAGGAATGCGGCACGGGAGAACAGAATCATACATATAACAGGTTGTTAGGAAAAAGAGAAAGTTCTGTCTAATGGAAAGACAAGAGCTAACAAAGGAGACGAAGATGTGAAGGGACGAACGAGTCACAAACGAAACAAACGCAGTATCTGCGTGAACCTGCTGTTATCTATGCTATTGTTGATCAGCAGTGTGCCGCTATGGCCAAGCAAGGCAGCAAACGCTGCAGCAGAAGGGTCATATCTTTTATCCCTGAACAGACCGGTGTATAGTTCCTCATCGCTCGGCGGTAATACAGCCGATCATGCCGTGGATGGCAACAAAAATACCCGGTGGGAAAGTGTCTGGCAACAAGACCCTCAGTGGATTTATGTTGACTTGGGTGCAGTGGCTTCCATCTCGAACATCTCGATTGAGTGGGAAAATGCTTATGCTTCCGCCTTCGACCTTGAAGTGTCGGATGACGAGGTGAACTGGACGCAAGTATACTCCACAACGAAGGGTCAAGGCGGTATGACGGAAGTTGAGGTTTCCGCCAATGCACGATACGTACGTTTGTTCAGTCATGAACGAGCACAGCAAGCCTACGGTGTATCTCTGTACGCGTTCAATGTGTATGGAACGGGCGGAGCAAATCCACCTCCGAAACCGGTTGCTACCAACCTTGCCCTTGGTAAAACGGTCATGGCGTCATCGGAAGAGATTGACGAACCTAGCCGCTCCGCCGAAGATAAGGCCAAGATGGAAAAGCGCAATTACGAAGCGCGCAATGTGACAGATGGTGACCCGGGTACACGCTGGTCTTCCATCTACAAGGATCAGGAATGGATTGTGGTGGACCTTGGCGAGCGTCATGAAATCGGAGGAATTTCACTACAATGGGAAAATGCGTTTGGACGCGCTTATGACATTCAGGTATCCAACGACGCAAAGCAATGGACTACGTTGTTTCGGGAGTTACACAGTAATGGTGGACGAGATGACATTCCTGTATATGCAGAAGCCAGATATGTAAAGTTCGCAGGACTTGGCCGAGGTACAACCAACGGATATTCGCTCTATGCCTTTGATGTATATGAGTATATTCAAGGTGATGAACAACCGGTCTACACCATTCCGGCTATCCCGGAAATGAGCTCAGTACAGGTTGGGGCCGGCAGTTATGCCATTAATGACATCACGATGCTACAACCGAAAAACCCGAAAAATCGCACAGCCGACATTACCGCTCCGATTCCATCTAATGACTGGTGGCAGTCAATTCTTGTTTCGGATTTAGGCGATGGAAATAGTCTCGTTACACTTCCGTTCAAAAATCGATACACCAAGCAGGGACTTCATATTTTGAATCCTGGTGCAGGATACCTCTCTGCTGACGGCAATTCGATGGATGCAGATGGTGAAGCAGACCTTATCCTGACTACAAGCACTATGAATCCGGCCAAGGTGAATACCAAGGTAGCCGGATACGGAGATTACTCCGCAAACATCATCATGAGTGATGATGATACGGCGAAGGTCAATACAACCTTTGTCAAAGGCTCCCCTTTCCTGTACAACACGTTCGAGAACCCGGACACGATCCTGCTCCGTTCACCGAACATCACACGTCTTTTTGATGATCAAAACCGTGAGATTATGCTCAAGGACGGGGAATCATGGACTGGAGATCATATCGGTATAGAAGTCACCAATCAAGACAGGGCTCCTTCGCCCCAAACCTTTAAAAGAAACTACGGCCTTTATGCACCAGAGGGTACCACACTTATAAAGCTTGGCAATACACTTAAGATCAAGCTGGGATCAAACGAAAATTATTTGTCGTTGGCTACCCTGCCGTCTGCATCAGAATTAGCATACTATTATCAGCATGCCTATGCTTTTGTGACGGATACGAAGGTTGATTACAACTACAACGAGAGCACTTCCCAAGTTACAACGACCTTCAGCTCCGTTACACAAACGAAGCGTGCCAACTTTTCCACCAGCACATTAATGGCTTTGTTCCCGCACCAGTGGAAAATTGCAACAACTCCACTTACGGAGCTCACTTATCCTTCCATTCGCGGGATGATGAAAGTAAGCGAAGGCAACAGCTTTACGACACAGGATCGTTTCTACGGCATTATTCCGCAATTCGTGGAGCCGGATGATCCGACATACTCACGCGCGCAATTAATCAGCTATCTGGATCAGCTTGATGCAGATACGTCAGGCAATTTAATGAGCGAAGATCCCTACTGGCAGGGGAAAAAGCTTCATCCGCTTGCACTGGGTGTGCTCATTAGCGACCAGCTTGGGGATCACGAACGTCGGGACCACTACCTGTCCCTGTTAAGAAACATTTTGACAGACTGGTACACTTACTCACCGGATGAACGTCTGCACTCCTATTATTTTTATTACTCGGAGCAATGGGGAACGATCTTCCCTTACGGAAGCGGGTTCGGCGTCAACACCGGGCTGACGGATCATCATTTTACGTATGGCTATTACGTCTTTGCATCTGCGGTGCTGGCTATGTATGATCCAACATTTGTAGAAGATTATGGAGATATGGTTGAACTGTTGATCCGGGATTATGCCAACCCTTCGCGTACAGATGATCAATTCCCATGGATGCGTAATTTTGATCCCTATTCAGGCCATTCCTGGGCGGGCGGTTATGCCGACAATCGCAGCGGAAACAATCAGGAAGCTGCGGGCGAAGCCCTGTTCAGTTGGGTTGGGCAATATATGTGGGGCGAGGTCACAGGCAATAAAGCCTATCGCGATACAGGCATCTGGGGCTTTGTCACCGAAGAAAAAGCGGCCGAGCAATATTGGTTCAACTACGATGGAGATAACTGGCTGGAAGGATACAAACACGCTACCGTAGGGCATGTATACGGCAGTGCTTACCTGTATGGCACGTACTTCTCCAACGACGCAGAGCATATTTACGGCATTCACTGGCTGCCGCCGGCGGAGTGGATGACCTATTATGGCCGTGATCCGAAGAATACCTCCGCACTATACAACGGTCTGATCAAGGATCTGGGTGGTCAGCAGGAGCGCACATGGCAGCACATCATCTGGCCTTTCCAATCCATCGGGGACCCGGAGGCCGCTCTTGCAAAGTGGAATACGAAAGACATGCAGCAAAACGAAGTCTTTAACGCATACTGGTTCATTCACAGTATGGCATCCACGGGAACACGTACAATGGATATTTGGGCTGATTCTCCGGCAGTAACCGTCTACGAAAAGGACGGCGTCTACACAGCGCAAATCTGGAATCCGTCCGATGCCGCCAAAACGGTTCAATTTTATAATGCCAGCGGAGCTTTGGGTTCAGCTACCGTCTATGCCAAGGCTCAAGTAAAGGTCAATCCATTAGAAAATACGGTAGTCAAACAGCCGGATGCTTCACAAGGCGTCACTTATCTGGATCGCAGCTCATGGACAATTACCGCCTCTTCCAGTTCGGAAGCAGTGGAACGCATGATTGATGGAGATTTGGCTACTCGCTGGTCATCTGGACAAACGCAACAGCCTGGAGACTGGCTCCATATTGATCTGGGCAGCGAGCAGATGATGGATACTCTCTTTATGAACTCCGGCAATAACTGGGGTGATTATGCCCGCGGGTACGAGGTTTACGTTTCGAAAGACGATGAGAACTGGAGTAAGCCAATTGCACAGGGAACAGGAACATCGCCGAGCTTGTCCGTTGATTTGGGGATGCAGACTGTGCGTTATATCAAAATTGTATTAACTGCTCCAGCAGACAGTTGGTGGTCCATCTCGGAACTTAAGCTCGCCCGATTTGGGAAATTGGCCCAAACACCTGAGCATCCAAATCCATCTCCATCTCCGTTGCCCGATCGGTCAACTTGGATCGTGACCGCTTCCTCCACAAAAGGAACCGATATCACGGCTCATATGCTGGATGGAAAAAAAGAGACATTATGGACGAACGGGCGAAAGCAAGCGGAGGGACAATGGATCACGATTGATCTTGGACAAACAAGTGCTTTTGATGCAGTCGAGTTGGACTCTGGGAACGCCAAGGATGACTATCCACGGCAATATCGCATTTTCGTTTCCGATGACGGGCAAAACTGGGGAACATCCATTGCTGGAGGCGAAGGAGCGTCAGGACGTCTTTCTATCTCCTTCCCTGAGCAACAGGCTCGTTATGTGAAGATCATGCAGACGGGTGAATCCGACCAATGGTGGTCGATCTCTGAGTTGTTCGTTCAGCACTATGGAACAGGAAAACAAAAACGTCTCCTGCCAGATGCATGGTCCGTTACAGCGTCTTCCAATGAGGAGGCTGCAACGGCGTTACTGGATGGCTCGGACCAAACACGCTGGACTTCGGGCCAGACACAAACAGGCGGCGAGTGGATTCAGCTGGATCTGGGTGACTCACAGATTGTGAACCGGATTGTACTGGATAGTGCTCACAGCAGTGACGATTATGCTCGTGGTTACGAAGTATACACCTCTCTGGATGGCACGGATTGGGGTAAAGCTGTGGTAGCGGGTGAAGGGCAAAATGCTGTGCTCTCTATTGCTTTTGCTCCCCGTGAGGCTCGCTATATCAAAATAGTTCAGACCGGAACGGATTCCCACTGGTGGTCTGTAGCTGAAATCGCAGTTTATACCGCTGATCAGACGCCATGGACACCCGGGGAACAGGATCATTTGTTGCCTACTGAACTGGATCGGACGTCTTGGACAGTTACTGCTTCCACGTCCGAAGACGTTAGCGCACTGCTGGATGATGATCTGAACTCACGCTGGACCTCTGCAGCTGCACAACAACCAGACCAATGGATTCAGATTGATCTGGGAAGCATCCAGAATTTCAGCCGGTTAACTATGGACTCAGGTAGCAGCACCAATGACTATGCCCGCAATTTTACAATCGTCACTTCAACAAATGGCGAGCAATGGGATTCGGTTTCAGAAGCTGCGGGAACAGATCCTTTGATCTCTGTGATGTTCACGAACCAGAAGGCACGATATGTTAAAATTGCTTTGACTACGGACAATGCTAAGTGGTGGTGGTCTATTGCTGAATTAAAGCTGTACCACTGATTCGCTTGACCAATGAAAGTAATTTAGAGATATAAATATCGTTCCATGTCACCACCTCTCTCCCTTCATTTTGCGGGACAGAGGTGGTTTTTTGATATTAACCCGCTTCTAAATCTAGCAGAAGACTCCTTTCGTGAGTGTAAGCTCCCCCGTTCTTTTTATTAGGTGGAGAAAATATCCTGTTCAAATCATGCGTAACCGTTGAAAATAGTTTAGATACATTACGATAATTCTGTCATAACAGAATTTATAGTTAGTTTAAGGAAGGGAGACTCTCTCCATTGAAAGTAAGCATAGATATGCAAGAACAGCTTTTAGTCTGGAATTGGGCGGCGTTAAACCTTATGGATGTGCGGTATATTACTATTGAAGCCGGTGATCGTGTTGCTCCTTATTTCTTTCCAGCGAGCGCTTTTCTGTACGTAACACACGGTAGTGCAACTGTAGCTTTAGACGGAACTGAGCATGTCTCAAAACCTTTTTATATATTACATGGAGGCAAAGGCGCACGTTTGGATATTACCCTCACCGATGACACCTTTCGTTATTATCTGATTCTGTATAAAGCTTTCTTGCCAAAATCTGCTGAACGGCATGTCCTCCGACAGATGGAGCAACAGGTGCCATTCCGTCTTCAATACGGCTTTGTTCCTCTTCACCCCGCCATCCTTTACAAACTGGCCGAACAAATGCTGAGCGAATGGCATACTTCAAAGCGTTTAGAGCATCTTCATGTCAAAGCACTGTTTTATCAATTCGTATATGATTTGCTCAAACAACTGGATCAGCAGCAAGTTACAACAACATCCCCCAACTTGACATCTCAGCTCATACATTACATCCAGGAATACTATGCTGAACCCTTGACCAGGGAAACACTCGCAAAAACCTTTCACTATAGCGGGCCCTACCTTTCAAAATGCTTCAAGCGTGAAACCGGCACAAGTATTATTGACTATTTGATACGTGTTCGGATTATGAAAGCAGAAGAACTTCTGCTCAGAACAAACTTGTCTCTACATGAAATTGCGGCAACCGTCGGATATCCAGATGTATCCTACTTTATTCGAATGTTCAAAAAACAAATCGGTATTACGCCAAAACAATTTAAAAGCGAGGGATTTTCCCCGGCAAAAAACGCCAATCATCCTATTATAAAGCTTGGATCATCCATTGCTCCCCGTAAACTTCGTCGTTATATTGATAACAGTAATGATAATCATTATCAAAAAGACGAAAAAGGAGATTTACGGATGTATAAACGAAAATTACCCGTCGGCATTACTTTGCTGTTGTGCCTGACTCTTTTAGTTACCGCATGCGCCAAACCAGCAAGCACAGCTTCAACGAGTGGCAACAAATCAAGTCCGGCGGTTGGCACAAATACGACATCTAGCAAGGCAAAAAGTAACAATTCGGAGTTAGTAACTTACACTGCAATTAACGGCGACGTGCAGATTCCCAAAAATCCTCAACGTGTAGTTATGGTGGCTGGGGCATTCACAGGGCACTTGTTAGCCCTTGGGCTTAAACCCGTTGGAGCTGGGGACGAATCTTTCAACAGTTATACTGAAGGAAAGCTTGATGATGTCGTAAATATTGGAAATGACGTACCTTACGAGAAAATAATGGAGCTGCAGCCGGATTTAATCGTGGTCTGGAATGATGCAGAAACGATTGAAAAATTGTCCAAAATTGCACCGACCGTTGCCGTGGAATACGGAGTTCCTTTGCGCAAGCAATTGATTGAATTTGGCAAAATGACAGGCAGAGAAGAACAGGCACAAGCGTGGATTGCAGACTGGGATACCAAAATTGCTAAATACAAACCGCTGGTGAGACAAGCTGTTGGTGATCGTTCTGTATCAATCTTTGATTCAGGAAGTGCCAAAGAGTTTTATGCCTATGGCAGCTTTGGCCGAGGTGGAGATATTATCTATGGAGAGTTTGATCTGAAAGCACCCCCTATAATTCAAAAAGAGGCTATTGACAGTGGAAAAGGCTGGGCCAAGCTCTCTCTGGAATTGTTACCTCAATACGCAGGGGATTACATTTTTATTAGTGGCTGGACTGGTGAAGAAAATGTTGCTCCGATATTTGAAGGCAAGGTGTGGGAGAACCTTCCTGCTGTCAAGAACAATCGTGTTTATCGTGAAAATAGCCGAGGATTCGTATTCAGTGATCCCATTTCACTGGAAGCCCAGCTTCAATTTGTCGTAGACAGCTTAACAAATTCGAAGTGAAACCCAGGAAGCTCTATTGCCGATTTTAACCTTCTGATCGAATCATAAAATAATGGCTCAATTTTACGGACACATAAATAGGGATCTCAAGCCTTTTTAGCGAGAGATCCCTTTTTCTGCAATTAATTACTTTTTGATTTTACCATCATATCCAAGCTTATAAATCGTGCCTTTCTCAAAAGAAAGGAATGCAAGACCATCGCCTACTGTACCTATAAATCGATCATTTGCGTCTAAAGAACGTAGCTTGCTCTTCTTGCCTGTATAACGATTATAAATATACAAGTCACTCTTATTTTTGCCATTCTTGTCTACTGAAAAACTTCGATAATAAAACTTATTATTTATATATGCTACGGGATCAATATACTCTTTAGAGGCAAATGTTTTTTTTATATTTGCATTTAAATCGGAAAAATGACCTTTGTAGCTATAACCTCCATCTACGATCTCCAAAAAAAACATAACATTCCCATAAAATTCGTATAACTCCACACCTTTAGAAGATAAGCTCTTCAACCCTGTACCATCTAAATTCATACGATAAAACTTGTCATTATCCCTGTTTGTATAATAGATATGTCCGTTGTTTATTTTAAAATTATAAAAAGGAGATTTAGACAATATCGTTTGTTCGTTTGAACCATCTGTTTTCATTGAGCCGAAAGACAACGCATCTGGCGTTTCCGCAGTCCTTTCATCTTTAACAAAATAAATCGTATCTCCTACAGCAGTAAATCTTGCAAAATTATCCTCTTTGTTAAGTGAGGTTAATGCCGATCCATCTTTCTTAATTTTAGCCATCTGACGATTCCAAGGGTCTTGCTCATTTTCAATCAGAAAATAGATCCACTCTCCAACCCATTTTACATCTGAAACTCGCTTAGGGAATATAGACTCTGTTTTGCTTCTATTACCTGTGAATGTTGTAACGTTGATGCCCATCAAATCTCCGTCATCTTCATAACCTTCCCATACTAAAGTTTTAGCGGAATCCTCAGCCCCATATACAGGTACTACACCTAACAACATGATTACACTTAATAACGCTATCAGCCATTTTCTTCTCATTCTTTTCTCCCTAAATTATGTATTTTTCTACATTAGCTATTGTAAGTTGAATTTAAAAATAGAACAATCCTTTTACTCTACATTCTGGCATCCTCTCCGTTATGAAATAACTACAGACCGGCATGTAAATGAAGTGAGCATAATTATAAGTAAACTCAGATGAAAGAACCTCTCGCCATATGGCGAAGGGTTCTTTTTGTGTGTTCTGGAATTGTTAAATTGTACTGAAAAAGATTTCATTAAGTGATGGTGAGGCCACCGCTTGCATATCCCGCAATCGTTGAAGCCACATCAACTCCGGCGGTTACTGATGCAGAGAAGACCATAAGCAGACGGTCACCGGCGGCTACCGGGATACTCAATCCTGTAGTCAAACCGTTGGCGATCGTGCCTAATGACAACACGCCTGTCAGTGCTGGTGCCAAAGTTACAAGGGCTCCCGGTACAGCCGTAAACGTATTGTTCGGTGTAGTTGAACGGAATAATTGTGCAGTTATCGTTATTGTAGATCCAACCAAGCTAAGTCCAGCTGTCGTACTGAAATAAGCAGCCAATGAAGTTATCGTCCCTGCACGCGGAGCAGAGAAAGCAAAGTTCAGCAAGGTTCCGGCAGCTCCTGTGAGATCAATGATTCCTCCATTAATCGTCACTCCAGACGCATTATTACCAAAGCCAACCAAGCTGGAGGTATTCAAAAGTCCGCCCAGCACCGTAGTCAACGAAGCTGGTAACCCAGATGCATAAGGGATAATCGCTCCAGAACCTGTCGCTCCGGTCGCACCCGTCACTCCTGCCAGACCTGTTGCTCCGGTTGCGCCAGTCACTCCTGCCAGACCTGTCGCTCCGGTCGCGCCCGTTACACCTGCTAGACCTGTTGCTCCAGTCGCACCCGTCACTCCTGCCAGACCTGTCGCTCCGGTCTCACCCGTCACTCCTGCCAGACCTGTTGCTCCAGTCGCACCCGTTACTCCTGCCAGACCTGTCGCTCCGGTCGCACCTGTCACTCCTGCCAGACCTGTTGCTCCAGTCGCACCCGTTACTCCCGCTAGGCCTGTTGCTCCGGTCGCGCCCGTCACTCCTGCCAGACCTGTTGCTCCGGTCGCGCCCGTCACTCCCGCCAGACCTGTTGCTCCGGTCGCACCCGTCACTCCCGCCAGACCCGTTGCTCCGGTTGCGCCAGTCACTCCTGCCAGCCCCGTTGCTCCGGTCGCACCCGTCACTCCTGCCAGACCTGTTGCTCCGGTCTCACCCGTCACTCCTGCCAGACCTGTTGCTCCGGTCGCGCCCGTTACTCCTGCCAGACCTGTCGCTCCTGTTGCACCCGTTGTTCCTGTTGCTCCCGTAGCTCCCCCGGTTGCTCCTGCTGGCCCCGTCGCCCCGGTTACCCCCGTTGCACCAGTCGGACCTGTCGCCCCGGTTACTCCCTGAGCTCCAGTCACACCCGTCGCTCCCGTAGCACCGGTTGCGCCTGTGACTCCTGTCATACTCGGAGTTTCCCCCAGCAACTCAGAAGAAACTAAACGATGTGCTGTTACCAAAGAGCCTGTGCTGCTTTTTCCCCATACGGAGACTTGAAGAGGATCATTAACCGTCGCTGTAGTAGTAAACGTGAATTCAAAGGCATCCAGATTGGCAAAATAGTTGTTCGTTATCACTTGATTTGGTGCGATGTCCAAAGATTCACTGACATACAAAACTCTCAATCCGCCACTCATATAATACCCTTGTATCTGTACAGTTGAGGATGTAACTTCACTGCGGTTATCAATTCTAACCGTTACGGATTGAGTTGGTCTAACACCACTAACAGCGTTATTTTCGATCGGCCCTGTCGATAAAAAGCTCATCGCTACATTCCCTTCTTTCGAAAAAAGTATTTTCTACAGATCTTTAACTGTTTGTTCGTGCTCCACTACCCGGTGTGCATCCACCAATTGACCTGACCCATCTTTGCCCCACACTGAAATTCCGACGTCTCCCACTCGTTCATCGCTTAATCCAAACACAAATTCAAAAGCATCTAGATTTGCAAAATAATTTCGGGTCACTGCTTCATTAGGTGCAATACTGATCACTTCACTTACATACAGCGTTCTTGTTGTACTCAGCACATAACCCTGAACGGATACACTTACCGCATCTACAGCAGCCCGACTCACCAATCTGATCGTTACCTGTTGTGTCGGTCTGACCCCGGAAACGGCATTATTTTCGATCGGTCCAGTTGATAATATAGCCATTTTCCCATCCCACCTTTTGTGAACCTCTTACTCTAGCATTACTTGACATCATGGATCACATATTAGTCATATTCATTCACTAGATAAGCGGTGTGGACCATAGACAGGGGACAGTTCACCATTATCAAGCCATAAGTGCCATTAACACCTAAAACTTCATCCATACAGAGCTTGCAAATATGTATAATCCGTGTTTATTTCAACCCAAAAATGACCGTTCCTCATGAAATGAAGGAGCTACGGCCACCATTGGATACATCTTATTGATGTCACTCTTACAAATGAATAAACCTCCACCCAACTTTTTCTTACAAATTTTGATAGAAAATGATTGTATTGTGGCAGAAATGTGATATGATATCGTCAAATACAAAAAAACATTTTTAAACAAAAATGAAAAATAATTACATAAAACGAGTCGCAACTCTGTTTTTTCTTTTTAAAACTATTCTATTGAAAGCGATTACATTAAACAACAGGACAAATTATATACTTTTTCACACACAAGTTCGTACTTCTCCCACCCTATTCCTGGGTTACCGCTGTCAACTTGCTACAGTAGATAGCTATTCTCTGTACAGGTTGTATGGCTTAAGCCATAGATCACAAACATGTACGATTCAATCGATCTCTTCTTTGAAAGGAGGTGTGATAAAGAACATTTACTCATCATTCTTCTTTTTCTTCTCACTGTAGCTCCCTCATCAAACAGCTCTGTTCAACCATTCAGCGTAACACTCAATAACACTATTCCATACTAATTCAATGGAGGCGAACGTATGAAGATCCGTAAACCATTAGCTCTGCTGATGTCACTAATTTTGATTTTTTCCACTCTACCTGCCGAGTCAAGCTATGCAGCAAATAATGCTGTTGCCAAAACGCCTGTGAATGCCAATCCGCTCGTCGATCACAAATTGGGAGCTGATCCTTACGTACTCGTTCACAACAATCGGGTCTACGTATATATGACAGGGGATACCTACCTCTACAACAACGACGGATCTGTTCGCGAAAACAACTACGGCACCATCGGCAGAATCAGCGTGATCTCCTCGGCTGACATGGTGAACTGGACCGACCACGGCTACATTCCGGTAGCCGGTGCAAACAATGCCAACAATGGACAAGGCATTGCCAGATGGGCAAGCCAGTCTTGGGCACCAGCGATGGCCAAGAAAACCATCGCGGGCAAAGATAAGTTTTTCCTGTATTTCGCCAACTCGGGTGCAGGTATCGGTGTTCTGACTGCTGATTCTCCAATCGGCCCTTGGTCTGATCCACTCGGACGTGCACTTGTCACACATGGAACGCCTGGCATGTCGGGTGTAACTTGGCTCTTTGACCCGGCTGTACTTGTTGATGACGACGGCTCCGCTTATCTGTATGCAGGCGGCGGTATTCCGAACGAAAATAATGCAGCTTCTATTGCAAATCCAAAAACAGCGCGTGTCATTCGTCTTGGCGCCGATATGACCAGTGTAGTTGGTAGTGCCACGACCATTGATGCACCTTATCTGTTCGAAGATTCAGGTATTCATAAGTACAACGGCAAATATTACTATTCATATTGCATCAACTTTGCTGGAAACCATCCGGCAGCCTACCCAAAAGGTGAAATCGGATATATGGTAAGTGACAGCCCGATGGGGCCTTTCACATACAAAGGACATTTCCTCAAAAATCCGGGGGCATTCTTCGGTGTAGGCGGTAACAACCACCATGCCGTGTTCCAGTTTAATAACCAATGGTATGTCGCATATCATGCACAAACCGTGAGTAAAGCCTTCCTCGGTGATGGCAAAGGATACCGTTCTACCCACATCAACAGACTGACACATAACGCAGACGGATCGATTCAGGAAGTGCAGGGGAACATGACCGGTGTGCCTCAGACAGCTAACCTTAATCCGTATAACAGAGTGGAAGCCGAGACCATTGCTTGGCAAGCTGGCATCAATACACAGCCGACTCAAGCAAGCGGTGGACCAACCGCCAACCAAAATGTGACGAATATCAATAATGGGGACTGGGTCGCTGTTAGTAATGTGGATTTTGGTTCAACAGGTGCATCGAAATTCAAGGCCAACGTAGCTTCTACCGGAAATGGTAACATTGAACTCCGCCTTGGCAGCCCGACAGGTACTCTGATCGGCACGCTTAACGTTACTTCAACAGGTGGCATGCAGAACTGGCGTGAGCTCGAAACCAATATCACCAACACAACAGGACGTCATCATCTGTATCTGGTATTTACAGGCTCAGGTAACGGAAATCTGTTCAATCTGGATTACTGGCAGTTTACTTCCGGTTCCGGTGGTAACCCTAACCCAAATCCGAATCCAAATCCCAATCCAAACGTGACTCGCGTTGAAACGGAAAACATGACCCTTGCCGGTCAATATGCCGGGTTGATTAATTCTCCTTTTAACGGTGTGGCGCTCTATGCTAACAATGATTCTGCGTCTTACAATCAATTCTTTGCTAACCCTACACATCAGTTCTCTCTTCGCGGGGCTTCTAACAACAATAGTACAGCCCGTGTTGATCTCATTATTGGCGGGGTAACCGCTGGTTCGTTCTTTTTTACCGGAACACAGCCAACGGTACAAACTTTGCCGAACATCACACATGCCACAGGGAATCAGGAAATCAAACTGGTTGTGACCACGGATAATGGTACCTGGGATGCTTACATCGATTATCTTGAAATTTCGTAATCATTCATAATGATCTGTCGATTTTGACATTCCAGGAGGTTTAGTTATGTGGAAAAAAATCGGGTTGCTCCTGCTCACACTTCCTCTGCTGTTAACATCGTTGCCTTTGACCCCGCAGTCTGCCTCTGCGGCAACGTTTAACAATCCGGTCATTTATGCAGATGTGCCGGACAGCGATGTCATCCGCGTAGGCAACACCTTTTATATGACCAGCACCACCATGCACATGAACCCGGGCGTTCCTGTCATGAAGTCAACCGATCTGGTGAACTGGAGCATTGTGAACTATGTATATGACACACTTGGCAACGGTGATGTACAGAACCTGAACAACGGTCAGAACGAATATGGGCGCGGATCTTGGGCCAGTAGCCTTCGTTACAACAATGGCACCTATTACGTCGCATTCGGTTCGCTTTCCACAGGAAGAACGTACATCTATCAGACTAGTAACATCGAAACTGGACCATGGACGCCTTACACGTTGAACAGTTATTACCATGATCCCTCCCTGCTCTTTGACGGAAACCGTACGTTTCTTGTCCACGGCAGTGATAACATCAGCATCGTTGAGTTAACACCTGATGCCAAAGCTGTGAAATCCGGCGGTCTGAATCAGGTGTTGATCCCGAACGCCAGTAATATCGCTGGCTCCAATATGATCGTAAAAGCAGAAGGCGCACACATTCAGAAGATTAATGGCATGTATTACGTCTTCCTGATTGCTTGGCCTTCCGGTGATGGACGAATTCAGCTCGCCTATTGCGCAAACTCATTAACAGGGCCCTATACGGGCAAAGTGGTGCTCAGAGATTCGGGCATCGCGCAAGGAGGTATCGTGGATACCGCCTCTGGTGCATGGTATGGTTTCCTGTTTCGCGATCGTGGAGCCGTTGGACGCATTCCATATCTGGTACCGGTAACCTGGTCGGATAACTGGCCTGTATTCGGGGTGAATGGCAAAGTTCCATTAACGATGAACATGCCTGTGGAAGGACAGCCAGCCGCTAAAATCTTCGGTTCAGATGAGTTTAATGCGCCTTCGGGCACATCTACTCTACCAAAGTTCTGGCAGTGGAATCATAATCCTGACCCGTCAAAATGGTCCTTGAGCCAGCGTCCAGGTTTCATGCGGCTGACCACAGGCAAGCTCAGCAAAAATATATTGGAGGCTCGCAATACGTTGACACAACGCACGTTTGGGCCGAAAAGTACAGGCATTACCGCCTTGGAAACGGCAGGTATGAAGGATGGCGATTATGCCGGCCTAGCCGCTTTTCAGGCCAAATATGGCTTTGTAGGCGTCAAGATGACAGGCAATACCAAGTCAATCGTAATGACAAATGCCAGTTCCGGCACGATGACAGAGGTGGCAAGTGTGCCCCTGAACCAGAATAAAATTTATCTGCGGGTCATCTGTGACTTCACCAATCAGACAGATAAAGCCTATTTTGCTTATAGTCTGAATGGAACGAACTGGACAACCATTGGCAATACGCTACAGATGTCCTATACGTTGCCACACTTTATGGGTTATCGCTTTGCATTGTTTAACTACGCAACCAAATCTACCGGAGGCTACGCTGATTTTGACTTCTTCCGTGTGGAGTAAGCGTGATGAACGTACTGCTGATCTTTAGGATCAGTACTGCAAATTGAAGTACACTTGAAGTACAACTGTGACCTGGAATTCCGCTATATGCGGAGCCAGGTCATTTTCATTATTTTTACGGAAACATCTCACTTGAACGCTTTAATATATTGGATATACGCTTCAGCACTGTGGTTAATCTCTTCATCACTTGCCTGGAATGACGCTCCAAAGACAGCATAATGCGGCAGTGCAGTAACGCCCACATGATTCATGCTTGCCTTGAACGGTGCAATCAGTTCTTCTACACTAAAACCTACCGGCTGTCCTTTTCCGTAATTCTCCCGCTGATCCCCGATTGTTATTGCCAGCCCCATCCGCTTTCCATGCAATCGGTTGCCCTTTGATCCATAAGCCCATCCATGCGTGAATACTTCATCCAGCCATTTTTTGAGTAGCGGCGGGTAACTGTACCAATAGAACGGAAACTGCAAGATAATATGATCATGTGCCTCCAGTAGCTCCTGTTCGTGAGCAATGTCGATGTTCCAGTCAGGATAAGCTTTATATAATTCGTGGATATTCACCTCATCTGGGTGCTGCTCCAGCTCTTTTTTCCAGCGGCGATTCACTCTTGAAGTTGTCATATTCGGATGTGCCAGAATAACCAGTGTTTTCATTGCATGCCTTCCTCTCTCCAAAACAATTTGATTTCTTTCCTTGATTACGGATCATTATCCACCCCGTCACCCCAAAAGAAAATACACACAATGAAGTAAGATACTTACCTCAAGGTGTGTATGGACTTCTGTTTTGTAACTGTGAGAAAATAAATAGTTATCCCTGTAAATACGTATAAATACAACGAGGTGATATGAATGAAGGAATATCGTTTGGGCATTGAAGCCACACTCGAAATCATTGGCGGCAAATGGAAAGCCATCATCATCTGTTTATTAATGTCCGGTGTCAAAAGAACAGGAGAATTAGAGCGCAGCATGCCCGGCATTTCTCAAAAAGTACTGATTCAACAATTACGCGAACTAGAACGCGATAGTCTTGTCACAAGACATGTTTATCAGCAAATGCCGCCCAAGGTGGAGTACAGTCTTACGGAATATGGTGTGACAGCAAATACGATTGTGGATGTGATGTGTACCTGGGGAAGAGATAATATTGCGCTCAGGCAGCAACGAGGAGAAGACATTGTTTTGTTATCTGATGAACAAACGGAGCTCTACGAATGAAGCATCTCTCATGTAACCTTCATCTCCCATATCCCTCTTATATAGTAAAATATCATTATAATTATTAATTTTGATGTAGGTTGGATTCCTCTTATACCACACTCATTTGAAGTAACGCCTTTGCCATAGCAAACAGGACGCTGGAGTAATGAATCCCATCTGTGCCATCAGGAGGTTTTTACGTATGAAAAAATATATTGTATTTGGCGCCAGTAAAGGATTGGGAGACGCATTTGTCCGCGGAGTGCCGCAGGCAGGAGATAAAGTGTGGGTTGTATCCCGCAGTAAACCAGAAAGTCTGCAACTGGAGGACGGTGTACAGCGCGTATGGATTCAGGCCGATCTCTCGGAGCTTCAGGCTGCCAAACAGATTGCAGAGCAGCTACGCAACGAAACGTTGGATGTGCTTATTTATAACGTAGGTATTTGGGAAAAGGAAGGATTTGAGGAACACTACACCTTTGATCAGGATGAGCCTTCTGATATTCAAGAGCTGATCCATGTGAATATAACGTCCACCATTGTATGCATCCAAGCTCTACTGCCTCAGCTTCGCAAGTCTGCCGCAGGCAAGATCATTCTCATCGGCTCTACAGCAGGCCTAAGCAATGCGGGGAATACTCAGGTTTCTTTTGTTGCCTCCAAATTTGCGATCCGTGGAATTACAGAAGCATTGAGAGAACATACCCGGCGGGATCACATCGCCGTAACCTGCATTAATCCGGGAGAACTGGCAGCAGAGATCCCCTATGAAGAAGGAATGGAACGCGCACTATCCGAGTATGGCGGAACGCGCATTCCGCTTCAAGACATGGTTTCGATCGTCCGGTGTATCGTCAGCCTGTCCAATGCAGCCTGTGTGAAAGAGATTAACGTTCCTGCCCTTACGGATATCAATACGTAGTAAACAGGATTGATCTATTGTATTATATTCGCGTTTCTTCACATTAAATATTGAGATAAATGTTCGATCGCCATCGATTGTACTCTTTGTTGTTCAGGAATATGTTCATAGATAATATGTGACTTCCCCTGTTGGATCAGCTGTTCCCGTATGGCTGCAATGCGCCCTTTATTAAAGTCAATAAAGCGGAAATCCACCTGCCGAAGCCGCTCAAGCTCTGCCAGTCTAACAAATGAAGCGGCTTTGATGGCTGTATTGATCTCTTTCAGCTCCAAGACTTCCAGTGCACGGGCTGTCCATAAACACTCGACATCTTGAAGCGATTTCATGTAAACCAGTTCAAGCTGTCTGAGCCGGAGCATCTGCGAGAAATCACAACATTGTTCCAGCTTCGGCAAGGATACATGCAAATACTCAAGTCCGTGCATCTGCTCTAGTCCCTGGATACTCATCAGTTTCCGCACCGAGCTAAGCTTGAGCATCCGAATGGTGGACTGTGCCAGTACATCAAGCTCACTCTTTAACTCACAATGATCAAGGGACACATACTGTAGTTTCCGCAATTCTGTTAAAATCTCGAGACAGTCCACCGGGCAGTTCAGGATGACGGTCTCTAGACTTTGACATTTTCTTATCGCGGTCATGCCTTTACATTTACCGTGCAGTTCAAGATACGTTAACTGTTGATAGTGCTCGATAAAACTCAGATCGATCGCTTTGGCGGGTGAATTCACTCTCAGAAATACCAGTTGCTTCAACGCTCCGAGAATTGTCAGATCCTGCACCTGTGCACAGTCCAGCTGTAAAGCGGATACATGTTTCAACTGCGCTAATCGCCCAAGAAAGCTCGATGGATACTCCGCTTTAGGATCCGCATTCGAAATATGAAGAATCAGATCAGGCCTGGCTGCAAAAACGTTCATATCCAATTCGGTCAAATCCTCATACGTATCCACGCCAACACGATAATGAACCGTTGCCCTACGGCGCAAATGCTGCACCGCCTGGTTCATTTTTTTTCATTCCATTATAAACAACCTTCCCTAAACGAACCACCCAACGATGTTCTGGCTTTTCATTAAATTTTTTTTCATTCGACAAAAATATACATAAATCTATATTATATGCCGACATATAACTCAGGAGTTGGGAACTTCTTATTAAGAATCTGGGGAGATGGAATATGTTAAAGACTTTAAAAAGGCGGGGGAAAACAGGAACTCGTACATCCAGTATGGCCAACACTCTGGCTGCTGTACTGCTCATTATCATTGTTGTCGTATTCGCTGTACTGGGAACATTCATGTTCACAAGCACAAGAAACATTCTGGTTAAACAGCAGGAATCCATGCTCCAGACCAAAACACAAGCGATTGTCAGTGAGTTCGATGCACTGTTTAAAGAAAAAGGCTCACTGGTCAAACAAATGTCCACTAACAAATTATTCAGGCAATACATAGAAACAACGAAATCATCTTCAGAAGCAGCCACTTCTACTTATGCTGCTGAAACAAGAGATACACTTGCTAAAATTGTGGAAGCAGAACCTTCATTCGCTGATGCATGGATTGCGGGTATGGATGGAAAAGGCTTCTGGCTACAAAACGATGGTGTCGTTTCTGCACCGGATTTTGATATTCAGGCACGTCCTTACTACCAGCCAGTGAAAGATGCTGACGGACTTTACTATTCTGATCCGTACATTGATGTATCTGCAGGCAAAGTACTCATGGGTATTTTTTATCCAATCAAGGATGATAACAACAACATGATCGGGTTTGCTGCAGCGGATATTGCCTTTGAAGATATTCCGAGCATAATGGAGAGTTACTCTCTAGGCAGCACTGGGTATTCCATTTTGTTATCCAAGAGCGGTGAAATCCTGTACCATCCGGACAAGAACAAAGTGTTAAAGGAAAATATCAAAAACGCTACAGGTGATATGGGAGAAGTCGGCAAGAAAATGATTGCTGGTGAATCCGGTATTCAGCTGATGAACGACAATGGGGAACGTCGTTACATCGGATATGCTACAAGCAAGGATACAGGCTGGTCCGTAGGTCTCACCATTTCGGAGAAAGAAGTTTTATCAGAACTTAGGACATTCACATGGCTTACCCTTGGCGGGTTTGCTGCAGCTGCAATTCTTCTGGTTATTATCAGCTACATTACTCTGCGTCGTCTGTTGCGCACCATCCCGCAGCTATTGGGTAAAATCAAGCAGATTGAACAAGGTGATTTGACAGTTACACTGGATATCAAATCCAATAATGAGATTGGGCAAATTGCGACTGGCCTGAACTCCATGGTGAAGAAGATTCAAGACATGTTGAAGATTGTTGGCAATTCTGCTCAAGTGCTGAATCATTCATCCAATGACTTGCAGTCGATATCCTCCAGAACTGCTGCAACCATGAACGATACATCTACGGCGATCAATGAGATCGCGAATGCAACCAATTATCAGTCGATTGAAACGGAGAACATCTTACGTAAAACAGGCTCATTATCAAGCCAAATTGATGAAATTGCCGCTGATGCACAAGCGATGGGGTCTATGGTGCAAACCTCTGTTGATCAAAGCGGCCAAGGACTTGCGGTTGTGGAGCAACTGTCCAAATGGTCTGCGGAGAACCACAGTTCCACTCAATCCATCTCTTCCATTATTCAAGAGATCGATCAGAGCCGGAATGAGATTTCCAGTTTTGTAGATACGGTAAAACAAATTGCTTCTCAGACCAATTTGCTTGCGCTTAATGCTTCTATTGAAGCTGCACGCGCCGGGGAACATGGCCGAGGATTCGCTGTCGTTGCAGAAGAAGTTCGCAAACTGGCAGAACAAACGGCTCAAGCTACAGAGGAGATTAACAAAAAAGTAAGTGTCATTGAAGAGAAAACATCCTTGTCTGTAGAACACACGATGCGAGGAATGAAAATTGCCGAAGAGAATACCAAGTCTGTAGAAGACACCAAGCAGGTGTTCTACAACATCAATAAAGATTTGGAAGAACTGAAGCTGCGTATGGCACAGATCACGAACAGCACCTCTAGTGTGCATCAGCACAAAGATGAGATTTTTCAGGCGCTGGAGATCATCTCTTCCACTACTGAAGAGAACTCTGCCTCAACGGAAGAAGTCAGCGCGAGCACACAGGAACAACTGGAAAGTATTCAACAAGTGGCGGATCTGTCCAATCAGTTGAATCAACTATCTGCTAAACTGCAGGAAGAATTGAGTCATTTTAAAGTGGAATAAGCTGTACTCCCCTCCTGCTCTTCTCTTTTGTACGCGATCCATTTATTATTAAATACATGCGTACGAAGAGCACTGGAGGCTGATGGACTTATCATGAGATTTGCAAAACGAATGGATCACTTTAGTGAAGGCATCTTCACCAAATTGCTGGACATAAAGCGCCGCCGGCTGGACAACGGGCAACCTGTCATCGATCTTAGCGTCGGAACACCCAATATCCCGCCGGCTCCGCACATTATGAAAGCACTCGGTGAAGCCGCCGCTGATCCGGCCAATTACATCTATGCTGTAAACGACCAGAAGGAACTTCTTCAGGCGGCAAGTGACTGGTACAGGCAGCGATATCAAGTCGAGTTGAACCCGGAGACAGAAATCTGCTCGCTACTCGGCTCGCAGGAAGGACTTGCGCACATCTCTCTCTCGATTGTCGATGAAGGTGATCTGGTTCTTGTACCTGATCCTTGTTATCCGGTGTTTGCAGATGGCCCCCTTCTGGCTGGGGCTGAGTTATATTATATGCCGCAAAAAGAGGAACACAACTATGTTATCCAATTGCAAGACATCCCTGAGGCAATAGCCGAACGGGCTAAGTTCATGCTTGTATCGTATCCGAACAATCCAACAACAGCGATGGCTCCAGATTCTTTTTATGAGGATTTGATCGCTTTTGCCAAGAAATACGATATTATCGTATTGCATGATAACGCGTATAGCGAGCTTGTGTTTGACCAACAAACATGTGGTAGTTTTCTGGCCTTTCCCGGTGCCATGGATGTAGGCATTGAATTCAACTCCCTGTCCAAAACGTATGGGCTAGCTGGAGCACGAATCGGTTTTTGTATGGGGAATTCGGCAGTTGTTTCCATGCTTAAAAAGCTGAAATCCAATATGGATTACGGCATGTTTATCCCGATTCAGAAGGCAGCAATAGCGGCCATTTCGGGTGACCAAAGTGATGTAGCGCGAGTAAGATCCATCTATGAGGAACGGCGGGACATGCTGTGCGAAGGCTTCGCCAAACTGGGCTGGCCAATCAGCAAACCGGAAGCTACGATGTTCATCTGGACACGGATTCCCGCGCATTATGACTCATCAGAGCAATTCGCTACAGATCTCGTTAAACGGGCAGGAGTTATTGTTACACCAGGTAGTGCCTTCGGGCCTTCAGGTGAAGGATACGTCCGGTTTGCGCTGGTACAGGATTTAGAGCAACTGCAACAAGCCCTTCACTATGTTGAAGCGAGCGGTATGCTCATTCCTGAAAAGTTAAGCAGGTAGATTGTAGTTTTTAGGATGTAGTGCGGCATGTGATACCGATTTTTTTGAAACAAAAGTAAAAGCACCAAACCCTTCTGATTCGGGTTTGGTGCTTTTTTACTTCTACCTTCACTTCACTGCTTTGCGCCAGTTCGATCGGTACATCAGATACAGGAAGTAAGGTGTACCGATGATCGCAATGAGAATGCCTGACGGTATTTCCGTTGGCGCCATCACCGTTCTGCCAATCGTATCTGCGAGCACCAACATCACGGCTCCAGCCAGCGCGGACAGAAACATCGACTGTCTCAGTTTATGTCCTGTCAGTAGCCGAACCATATGTGGTGCAATCAGACCGATAAATCCAACCGTTCCAACACAAGCAACCGCACCAGCCGCGAGCAGTACTCCTACAGTCATTGCCAGTAAGCGAGTACGACGTACATTCATCCCAAGCCCGGAAGCACTATTGTCGTCAAAGACCAGCAGTTCAAACTTGCGAGCAAGCCACCAGGCCACTGGCACCAAAATGAGCAGGAATATACCGATTACTTTGACCTGGTCCCATGTACGGGCATATGTGCTGCCTGTCAGCCAGATATAACCACTGCTACCGTACACGGCACCGCGTACAATTAGAATCTGTATACCTGCGCCAGCAATAGCCGACATGGCAATGCCCAGCAATACAACGGCGGAAGGATTCAATCCTTTTTTCCAAGAAAGCGAGAATACAACCGCAGCGGCAATAGCGGCACCTGCAATGGCTGCAAGAGGCAACACGTACATTGGCAGTCCAGGCCATAGAATGAACACCATCATGGCACCAAGTCCCGCGCCGGAAGATACACCTACAATCGATGCATCAGCAAGTGGATTACGTACAGCCATCTGGATCAACACCCCGCTGATGGCGAGAGCCGCCCCTGCTCCTGCAGCCACCAAGGTACGAGGGATTCGAAGCTGTACAATTCCAGAGAATAACCCATCCGACTGAAATAAACTCGGTAGCAGGTCGGCTAGTGGAATACGCATTCCACCGAACATCGTACTGAGCAGCAGCAATATAATCGTAATGGCAGAAAACAGAATAGCGATAGGTGTAAAGGCAAAACGCCGTACTCGCCCACCCGTACTCATCGATGTCGTCATGCCAGCACCATTTCCTGCTTTCATGCGAGTTAGCACGAGCCAGATCAGCCATGGTGCACCAATAATCGCCATCACAGCACCGGTTGGCAATTCCATACTGGAGTTATGTATCATCTTGGCAAGGACATCTGCGCCCACCAGCAATGCTGCCCCCCAGATGAACACACCCGGAATTAAAAGCCGATTGGAGCGAACTCCACTCAGACGAACCAAATGTGGAGCAACCAGACCTACAAAGCCGATAGGCCCAATTACACTGACGATTACGGCAGCCAGAATAACGGCAATGATCAGCCCACCTGTTCGAGCAAGTCCAACTCTCTGACCCAAAGAAGAGGCGGTTGATTCATCCAACTCCAACATATCCCACTGTTTGGACAGAATAAGCGCAAGCAGAGTTACTCCCGTAACCCAAGGCCAGACATAGTTCACACCTGTCCAATCATTCTGGACTAGGGTCCCTGAACCCCATAGAAATAAGCCCTGAGTTTCCATTGAGAAAAAAATATGCAAGGCACTTGTAAATGAACCTAGCACCATGGACACGATCATACCCGATAACGCTAGTCGTACCGGCGTTGACGTACGTACACCGCCCATAAAATAAGCTGCGAATGCTGCAAGCAGACCTCCCATGGCGGCAAAAAGAAACGGGGACTGGCTGAGTATATTTGGAAATAGAATAACCCCAAGCACTACAACAAAATACGCTCCGGCATTAATCCCGAGTGTATCCGAAGCCGCAAGCGGGTTACGAGTGATCGTCTGTAGCAATGCACCGGCAACTGCCAGTGCACCTCCTGCAAGAATACCAATTACGGTGCGCGGCATACGCAGATCCCATACCATGTTATGTTCGAGTGTGTCTTGTCTGTTTGTAAGCGCGCCCCAAACGTCATGCAACGAAATTGCTGCCTCACCATAACACAGACTTACAAAAAAAAGCACGATAAGGGCGGTTAGACCGCCCCCATAGATGCTTATCATTCGCCAGTTCGTGGCTGGCTTCGTTCCTTGTTGAGTCAGACTCATTTGGTAATCGCCTCAACCACGCCGTCTACCAATACCTTGGAAGAGATCGGGCCGCCAAATGTCCATGTCGTACTTCCCAGTTGATAGATGCGCTTTTCCTTCACAAAGTTCAGACCTTTCCAAACGGAATTATCTTTCATCGCTGTACCAAATACATCATCGTCTGGCTGTGTAATATAGATAAAATTGCTATCTTGCACTGTCGATAAAGATTCAATCCCGACTGTAGAGAAACCGTAGTTTTCAAGTTTATCCGGCTGCCAGTCATTCACCATGCCAATTTTGTTCAACGTACCCACTACAACCGAGTTGTCACTGAACATGCGCAGGGAAGCTGCATTTTGATACGTAAATGCCTGTGTTAGTGCAAAATGAAAGTTTTCTTTACCTGCTGCAGCCAGCTTTTCTTTGGCTTCTGCATAATGCTGATCCAAGTTGCTGAGCACTTCTTTTGCTTTATCTTCTTTGCCCAAAGCAGTTGCAATCGTATTAAAAATGGTCGTCATCTTGTCATAGTTATAACCATCACCGTTATATGGATCAAACTCCAGTGTTGGAGCAATAGCTTTCAACTGTTCATACACATTCGAATTGTTGTCTGCGTTGGCGATGATGAGATCCGGCTTGAGTGCTGCAATAGCCTCCATATTCGGCTCGCTACGTGTTCCGATATCCGTAACACTGTCATCCAGAGCAGCTTGGTCCGTTACGTACACTTTATAGTTGGC
Source organism: Paenibacillus polysaccharolyticus (assembly GCF_900102085.1). GTDB lineage: Bacteria > Bacillota > Bacilli > Paenibacillales > Paenibacillaceae > Paenibacillus > Paenibacillus polysaccharolyticus. The sequence goes on from NZ_FMVM01000001.1 coordinate 263,249, forward strand.
ATTATCTGCATTACCGACAGGCTGAACTCCTAGAGCAACAACATCCTCCGTATATGTCCATTCCAATGTCACGACACGTTTAGCCGGCTTGTCCAATGTAAATTCCCCACGATTATCTTGGACAGTAACCGGTCCAGCAGACTCCTCAGCAGGAGCACCGCCCGAAACCGTATTTTTAGTTGGTTCTGTTGTTGTGGCATTTTTACCACATCCCGCCAGAACTAAAACAAATGCCATCATGATGAGTAGTGCATGTAACCCTTTTTTCATATCTCTAATCTCCTCTATGTTTGTATGTATTTATATGATAACAATTATCATTATCACCCATGCTATTCTTTTTTGTCAACGTTGCCTCATAATTTTCACATTCTTTAATGACATCAGAAAAAGGAAAGACATGCCCTGTAGGCCAGCCTTTCCTTGTCTTTATCGTATCTTTATAACATTAGTTCGTATGTTGATCTGCCTATTCTTGGCTTGATACTTGTTCGGGTTGAACCTCAGCTTAGATTAACTGCATTGTCGTAATGCAGGTCTGATCCGTTTTGTATGTAGATAATTGTGTTTCAGCCACCTTTCCGCCGTGAACAATACGGACTGAATACGTTCTATCACGTGGTACCCACAAATCCATAAATCCATTGGCACCGGACTTCAACACTTCATCTTTCATCAAGGTGTTGCCTTTGGAATCATGTATCGTCACACGGAATGGTTCATTCGCCATCTCTCCTTGGCAACCCGTTAAACTATGAATCTCACAGGGATGTGTCTGTTCTACATAAGGAGCAATGGAGAGAAAAAACTCATCTTCGGGCAAATCGTAGGACGTTTCCTGGTTTCCTGAATCTGTCACGGTTAACGTTGTCGCACTGATTGAAGCAGACTGCGGTGTTTCTCGGCCTGTACTGATATCTTCAACCAGCTTTCGGATATCCGGTGCATCCGCCTGTTCGGTCTTCTTTTGGCCTGCCGTATTGGCGATCAAGTATGTTCCGAGTACGATTACAAGTGCCACACTGGCAATAATCCATAACGATTTTTTCATTTGGCAACCCCTTTCTTATTGCTTTAATTATATAAGAAAAGGAGATATCCCGGACGAATTCAATAGATCATTTCACCATATATTCACATTTTTGGTTCTTTGATTGAGCCATCTTATAATAATTATATCATGTAATTACAGCTTGATCTCATATTCGCAATGTTCATGACCGCTTACGTTACACTTGGTTTCTTTTACTGTCACTCTTCGTTTCATCATCTTAGTCAGTGCCCCTTCGAGAATTGCCCCCTCCAGATCACATACCATTTTCTCATCTTCAAGTGTAGGCAGTCCTTTACAGAAACAGTCATCCACAGCAACAATGATCTTATGCTCATTTCTTTCTATTACCCGGGGAATACCAATCCGCAGTTCTTCAAACATTTGCAATAATTCCTCGACCGTATGTACAGGCAGATTCTCTCCAATTTTACGTCCAATGGTAAGTGTGGTGCCTTTGCCGCCCATCGGCAAACCCTGATTTAATCCAATTAACCGAATCGTGCGAAACAGTTCCAGCGGCACCATATTTCCCAACTTATCACGATTCATCTTTCTCATATCCTCAAATGTATATTCCAACATCGTTGCGACCTCCCATGGATGATTTATAATTCCATAATGACAGAAAAATATTTCCCTTTCCTTGATTCCAATCAATAAAACAGGCGATTCGCCTAATCTTGCAATCCCGCATTTAACTTGCCAATATAACTTGAAACACAACAAAAAAAACCTTGCCAACCACACCAAGAACTTCTCGGGTGGCTGGCAAGGATATTGACTTTCATCCTATGAATCTCGCACTCTTTCCTATTCCTGACAGATACATTGGCTTGTCTATCTGTTGGTAATAGCTTTGTTTTTCTCAAAGAACCGGGCATTATGAGAAGACACACCCGCCATATCGGATGCTGCAGGTTCCAGATACATCTTTGCACTGTTAACTGCAAGCACTGCATCGTTAAAGGCTCCTGCGATCAGTCGCACTTTGCTTCCATAAGTGATAAAGTCACCGGCTCCAAACACACCTGGAATGCTGGTACGCATGCGCGCATCAACGCTCACCCCATAATCTTCACGTTCGAGTCCCCACTGTACCAGATTGCCGAAGTCGCGATCATACCCATGACTCACGATAACTTCATCCATGCCCAGCTGTTTCAATTCCCCAGTCTCCATATGTTTGAGTTCAACACGGTTTATCCGGTCACCCGCACCGTATAAATGAGATATCCCATAGGGCGTAAAGACCTGAGCATGAGCTTTCATCTGGGCGACTGGCGTTTCATGCGCAGTGAACTCATGCCGCCGGTGTACCACAATCACTTCATTCGCAATTTTGGCTATTTCATTGGCCCAATCAATGGCAGAATCGCCACCTCCCGAGATCAGAACCCGTTTGCCGATAAAACGGGAAACGTCTGTAACCGTGTAATGCAGATTGGTTAGTTCATAACGGTTCGCACCCTCAATGTCCAGCTTTTGAACCTGTGTCATTCCCCGACCTGCACATAACAGGATGGTGCGTGTGTAATGTTGCTCTCCCGTCTTGGTTGTCAGCACGAATACACCATCTTCACGCCGATGCATCTGATCAATCTGTTGGCCGAATACAATAGTGGGGTCGAATGTTCTCGCTTGTACCTCCAAAGATTCAATCAATTTCTCACAACGTACAGGCTCGATTCCCCCCACATCCCAGATTAACTTCTCTGGATAGGTACGCATAAATCCGCCGAGTTCCTGTTTTGCTTCAATGATTTTAGTACGCATGGCTCTCATTCCGCTGTAGAATGCAGAGTACATTCCAGCAGGCCCACCGCCTACGATCGTAATATCATAAATGTCCAGTTGCTTCTCAGTATTCATTAAGGCACCAACTTTCCAACAACATAGTCCATTAATTTAACTGAACCTATCGGACCCACACCGGATACAAATTCACTGGTTTTCAGTGGGAAAACATGATCATTCTTTACTGCCTTCAGATTCGCCCACACCTGGCTTGATTTCAGATCTTCCATGGATTTCTTCGTGTCATAACCTACGAGGGTTCTGTCTTCCAAGAAGATATAATCCGGATTCAACTCAGGCAAAAATTCCAAAGAGAACTGACTGAACCAATCTGTAGAGTCTTTAATGGCCTCCGGACTGTTTAAACCGAGGGTTTCATAGAAAAAGACACTGCTGCTTCCCCCTTTGGGACCCATGAAACGGTAACGATTGTGCTCCACACGCAGGACTAATACCGTCTTGTCCCCCAGAGCAGTTGCAATCTTATCTTTGGCCTGTGCAGCCTTCTCTTCAAATTCGGCCAGTACCTTAGCAGATTCCTCAGTCTTGTCGAAGATGGCCGCTAATTTGGGCATCGCCCGCTCCATTTCACTATTGGCATCCAGTGCCACAGTCGGAGCGATTTTGGATAATTCGTCGTATACGCCCTGTTCCATACCCTCGCCGGCTGTAAGAATCATATCCGGAGATAATGCAAGCAACTGCTCATAATTGTATTGATATTGTTCTACTTCTATCGTCTGAACACCGTGTTCTTTAAAATAGGCGGGTCGATATTCCGCTTCGACTTCTGGCGTGTACAATACGATCTGTGGTGTAACTCCCATCTCAATTAAATACTCGGCATAGATCGAATCAAACACAACCAGATTTTGAGGATGGGCAGGGATGGTCACCTCTCCAAACTGATCCTTCACCACTTTGGTTTCACTGTTATTCGGTTCAACTTTTGTTGTACTTGTTGCTTCCTCACTCTGAGTTCCTGATATACCCGCTGTTGTCTCCTCTTTGGTTCCGCTGGAACATGCCGCCAGCAAAATGCAGATCACCACCAGCATGATACCCAATCCTCTAAAACTTCGTAACATGATATGCTTCGCCCCTTATATGTATTGATAATGATAATTATTATCAAATATTATCAAATAAGAAGTGTTGCATCCATAGCTTATCGTGCTTATTCAGATGGATTATTGTGCTTATTCTGATGCGGTATCTACCAGATTGCTGATCATCTGATTTAGAATCAAATTTTGGCCAGTGATGCCATGACCGTCGACCCATAGATGAGTATCGATGTAGAATACCCGCTTGTTTTTTACCGCTTTCAGTTCATTCCATTGAGAACTCTGCACCAGTTTTCTCATATTCTCGTCGGCACTGAAATGTTGCATCATTCGTTTCTCAACAAACAGATAATCCGGATTGGCCTGTACCAACAAGTCAAGTGAGCAAGGATTGAACCAGGCTGTACCTTGTTCCAGTGCTTGCGGAATTGCTAATCCAAGCTGATCATATATCAACTGTGATATTCCGTATGAGTGCCCACCCAAATAACGGTAACCAAAAGCTTCTACCCTTAGCAGCATAACTGTCGAGGCGGATTGAATGATGGGTTGCAACTTCTGTTGTGCTACGCTAACTTGTTGTTTCAATTGTAACTGGATTCCTTGGGCTGCTTCTTCCTTATGAAACCAGGCTGCCAATTGATAGAGCAAAGGCTCTATGTTCTGATGAAGTCCTGTCAAAAGTGGTGCAATTGTGCGCAGTTTTCTTTTAATCTCTTCTGTCATACTATTGCCCACAATAATCTCTGGTTGGACTTGCCTTACAAGTTCCAGATCCATACCATATTGCGTAACCTCAAGCAGTCTCACCCCATGCACGATAAATTGCTCACGTTGATGTGGAGACAACAGGATCTCAGTGACCATAACGGCATATGGAATAACACCCAGATGAATCATCATCTCTGCACAGATTGGGGAAAGCACTACTATTCTACGATGCTTCAAATGTTGTCTATATTGTTTCGGTGATTCCCCTGTCAGTTGCTTGAAGCGACGACTGAAATAATGAGCATCCTCAAACCCGGACTTTTTAGCAATATCCTGTGAGGTGGCTGAAGTTAATAATAGTTCTTCCTGAGCACGATAGATGCGATAATGAGCCAGATAATCTAAAGGCGGCTTACCATATTGTTCATTGAATTTTCGGGAATAGTGCCACGGCGTAATGCCTGCGATCTGCGCCAACTGTCCCCTCGTAATCACCTGATCATAATGCTCCCGCATATAATCGATGGAACGGAGTATACCATCTTCCGGTCTCAGTTCGTTATCCCGCTTTTGCTGATAGAGATTATTCAACAGCTCATATAACAAGTGCTGATTTCCAATCCATAGCGCCCTCCCCTCACCCGTGTTTGCTTCACTCATATGCTGAATAATGCTAGCCAGACTTCCCCCTGGAAGTTGCACTTTCTTATAGGCTTCCCCCGAAGGTACATGCCAATCGTACTTCTCTACTTCTCTTCCTTCCTCAAATACAGCGTAAGTATCGAACTGAACATGCCATCCTGCCAGATCCATATCGCCTCCGTCAATGACCTCCAGAACCGATTTCTCTTCAAGCGCAATTAATTCTCCAAAGGAGGCGTGAACACGTTGGCCATTAATACTCCATGTCGCTTTGCCATCCAGAATAAATATCAGGCTGTGACTGGCAAAGTAATGCCGCTCCCCGGTGGATATCCATGTATTGTTTAATGCCTTGGTTGACCTCCACTGAGCAATCCATTCCATATTCTGAGGCATATTCTTATCCTTTCACGATCATACTCCTGAAAAAAGCCTACACGCATGCAGGCCCATTCCTGATCCAACTATTCTATTCGTCATGCTCCCCATACACACATCCAACGTTTGAACTCATCCTACCTGAATCGCAATCGCTGTGCAATCCTATGCCGGAATTGGTTCACAACGTCAAAAAAAGCCGTGCAGGAAGCACGACTCTTTTATCTAATCTACTCATATAACTACACTTGCTTAAGACAAAGCCAGCATTGCGTTCATATCTTCTTCTGCTGTCGTGATCAGTTTCAGACCAAACATGTCTACGAGCACATCCAGTACACCTTCTGAAATAAATTCAGGCGGTTTAGGCCCGATCCGGATATCCTGAATGCCAAGACTGAACAGGCCAAGCAGAATTGCTACCGCTTTTTGCTCAAACCATGACAGCACGATGCTTACAGGAAGCTCGTTCACCGTGCAGCCAAAAGCATCGGCCAAAGCCATTGCGATTTTCACAGTTGAACCGGAGTTGTTGCATTGACCCAAGTCGATATACCGCGGAATGCCCGTGTCTCCCACCGTACCGTAATCCACATCATTGAAGCGGAACTTACCGCAAGAGGTGGTGAGAATAACCGTATCATTCGGTAGCGACGTAGCGAGTTCACGGTAATAGTTACCGCCCTTACCCGGTGCGTCACAGCCTGCAATGACAAAGAAGCGACGGATATGTCCGTCTTTGACGGCCTGAATAATCTCAGGTGCGAGCCCGATCACGGTCTCATGGTGATAACCTGTCGTTAATACTTGCTCGGATTGGATGTTCGCTACTGGCAGTGACAATGCTCGCTCAATAAGAGGTGAGAAATTCTCGCCTTCGATCTTCGTTACTCCTTCGAGACCAGCGACTTCATAAGAGAAGAATCGATCGGCATATGTGCCTTTGATCGGCATAACGCAGTTGGTTGTCGCCAGAATCGCACCCGGAAATTCCTCAAACAGTCTGCGCTGATCGTACCAGGCTTTACCGATATTCCCTTTAAGATGAGCATATTTCTTTAATGCCGGATAACCATGCGCAGGCAGCATTTCGGAATGCGTGTAGATGTTGATGCCTTTGCCTTCTGTCTGACGCAGTAATTCTTCGAGGGCGTACAGATTGTGACCCGTCACGACGATACAATGACCTTCAATCTGATTCTGACTCACCGTGATTGGCTGTGGAATACCAAATCGATCGGTATGCGCACGATCCAATACATCCATGATTCGAATAGCAGCATTACCGACTTTCATCGCCATCTCTAAATGTTCCTGCTGATTAAAGTTTGAGTTCGTAAGTGTCATATATAAAGCTTCGTGTGTGATCCGATCCACCTCAGGATCGGTATAACCAAGCTGCCGTGCGTGTGTTGCGTAAGCCGCAATCCCTTTCAGTGCAAAGATCATCGTATCCTGCAAGCTGGCAATCGTTTCATTTTTACCACATACCCCAATTACTTTACATCCACCACTCGGTGTCTGTTCACATTGATAACAAAACATATTAATTCCCTCCAAACCAATTTAACTCCTTGTTATGAAATAGCGTAACAGAGCTGGAGGCAGACAATTGTGATATTACACACAGTTTTTCAAACTAACACCCATATTCTCCCTTTTCGAACTTTTAACAGACGATTATCCAATCCATTACTCCTATTCAATCGTTTCCGTGACAATTTTGTAATTCTGCGGGGAAATCGCAGTATCCGTGAACTGGATGATTTTCTTAGAAGAGGGGATGTTGAATCCTTGATCGCATCTAACCAGCGGTTAACGGCAGCCCATGTTCGAAGAATTCAGCGTACAGGCCAACTGCCTCCGGGCTATCGTTTGATTTAAAGAGTACTGATGCTCCTGCTGTAAAATGAAAACTTTCATTCCAGTGATGCTGTCTCTACGCATAAGTATCACTGGAATTATGAATAATGACATAGATAACGGATGCTGCCGAATCCTATCGTCATCCTACATATCCAATGCTGAAAAAAACTACATCCATTGGCGATTCTAGTTTTTGTCCAATCGGGTAATACACATATAAATCACATGCCGAGGAGCTGGTCGATTGCAACATTACAGGCGCAGTGCAGACGAAGTATTGCAGGAGTTACAAAGTTCCGAGAGAGGTCTTTCCACATCCGAAGCAACGAAGAGATTAGAATCCGTAGGATATAACGAGTTAAAAGGAAAAGATGCAACACCGATCTGGAAACTGTTCCTTGAAAATTTTAAAGATCCGATGGTCATCGTGCTACTCATCGCAGCTGCTGTACAAGTTGTGCTTGGGCATCTGATCGAATCCTTGATCATCTTTCTCGTCATTCTGCTTAACGCTATCATTAGCGTGGTGCAGACCAAGAAAGCGGAAAGCTCACTAGATGCCCTTCGCCAGATGTCAGCCCCCGAGGCCAAGGTCATTCGAGATGGTCAGAAGCAGACGCTTCCTGCGCGGGAGCTCGTTCCCGGCGACATCATATTGCTTGATGCAGGGGATTACGTACCGGCAGACGGGCGTATTCTGGAATCCGGCAGTCTCAAAATCAACGAAGGCATGCTGACTGGTGAATCCGAAGCTGCAGAAAAACATGCGGAGGTGATTCCGGAAGAGGCTGGAATTGGGGATCGGCGCAATATGGCATTCAGTGGATCGCTAGTTGTATATGGTCGCGGCACGATTGTCATTACAGGTACGGCACTAAAAACCGAAATCGGTAAAATCGCTGAATTGATTGAAAATGCGGAGGCGAAGGAAACACCGCTGCAACGCAAACTGGAATCATTCAGCAAAAAGCTGGGCTTTTTCATCCTGGGTCTGTCGATTCTTATTTTTGCCATTGAAGCAGGACGGGTGTGGCTGACAGAAGGCACCGAAAATATCGGACCATCTCTGATCAACGCGCTGATGTTTGCTGTAGCCGTCGCTGTGGCCGCCATACCTGAAGCTCTCTCGTCCATCGTCACCATCGTACTCTCTCTCGGTACCAGCAAGATGGCCAAGCAACATGCAATTATTCGCAGATTGCCCGCGGTGGAAGCGTTGGGATCAGCCAGCATTATTTGCACGGATAAAACCGGTACACTCACTCAGAATAAAATGACTGTTGTGGATTATTACATTCCCCATGGTACAAAAGACGAGTTCCCCGATGATCCTGCCGAATGGTCGGAAGAAGAACGTCGGTTGTTACATATTGCCGTACTCTGCAATGATTCGAACATCAACCAGGAGGGCAAGGAACTTGGTGACCCCACCGAAGTTGCACTCATTGCGTTTAGCAACAGCGTGAACAAGGATTACAACGAAATCCGGGATCAGTTTCCACGGGAAGCCGAGCTTCCGTTTGACTCGGATCGCAAGCTGATGAGCACGGTGCATACCTTTGAGGGACAGACTGCTTTGCTGACCAAAGGCGGCCCGGATGTGTTGTTCAGCCGCTGCAGTCATGTATTTATACATGGTGAAGTACAACCGTTGACTCCTGAGATTCGTGCTCAATTCGAAGAGAAGAACGAAGCGTTCTCCAAACGTGCTTTCCGGGTGCTAGCCTACGCTTACAAACGTTTCGATGACAAAAAAGAGGTCACTCCCGAAGACGAATCCGATCTTACATTAGTCGGCCTGACAGCCATGATTGATCCACCGCGTGAAGCGGTTTATGGCTCGATTGAGGAGTCAAAAAAAGCAGGCATTCGCACCATTATGATCACGGGTGACCACAAAACTACAGCGCAGGCTATCGGTATTGATATCGGACTGGCAAACAAAGATGATCTCGCGATCACCGGTGCCGAGCTGGATAAGATGACGGATGAAGAACTGGATGGGCAGCTGGAGCATATCTCCGTCTATGCACGGGTGTCCCCCGAAAATAAAATTCGGATCGTGCGTGCATGGCAGCGCAAAGGTAAAGTTGCAGCCATGACCGGAGATGGCGTCAACGATGCTCCTGCACTGAAACAGGCCGATATCGGCGTAGCCATGGGAAGTGGAACGGATGTCGCCAAAGATGCGGCGGCGATGATCCTGACTGACGATAATTTTGTATCCATTGTGAATGCGGTCAGCGTTGGACGGATGGTATTTGATAATATTAAAAAGGCTATCGCCTATCTGTTCGCCGGTAATCTCGGCGCCATTATCGCCATCCTCTTCGCACTGGTTGTCGGCTGGGTCAATCCATTCACAGCGCTACAGCTGCTGTTTATCAACCTGGTCAACGACTCCTTGCCGGCTATTGCGCTCGGCACGGAGAAAGCCGAACCGGATGTGATGCGACGCAAGCCGCGTGACATTAACGAGGGCATTTTTGCAGGCGGAACGTTGCAGGCTGTTATCACCCGCGGGTTGCTCATCGGCGTTGCCGTAATTGTGTCGCAATATATCGGTCTCGGTATCTCGGAAGAGATGAGTGTTGCGATGGCGTTTACTACACTGATTCTGGCGCGCAGTCTGCAAACCTTCGCGGCACGTTCCAACACCCAGACCATCTTCCAGGTTGGCTTCCTGACCAACAAGCTCGTGCTTGGTTCGATTGTGGTCTGTCTCTGCCTCTATGGCATTACACTGATTCCGGGTGTTCGCAGCATCTTTGCCATTCCTGACACCTTCGGCTGGGATGAGCTCCTGATCGCAGGTGGGCTTGCGCTCGGCGCGGTTATCCTGATGGATATCATCAAATGGATTCGCAATCGCGGCAAACAAACCGCGGCGGCTTAGTTGATACACGATGTACCGATGTACATCGTTGTAAGCTTTTATAGATTGGATAAACAAACAGCGCCCCTTTTTGGAAGGGCGCCTGTTTGTTTATCCGGGTTATTTTTTCATACCATAGATAGATTGTTTAGTGCTTTTTGCTTCTATTCCAGTACCTTCTACTAACCCTGCTTGATGCCAAAGGCAATCCATCGTCCATCGATATCCTCGATCACAAATTCTTTGTTATTATAATCAGAATGATGGCAGGAACGAACAATCGTTACACCCGCATCGATCAACTCTTGTTCGAGCTCTTCCTGCTGTTTCGTAATGAAATAGGCATCGTATCCGTAGCCATACAGTTCTCTATTCGGAATCACCTTTTGTCCATTACTTTGGGTTAAAATAATCTCGGTAGAATCACGGTACAGACAGACATGCGGCTCTGCAACATCCAAGTATTCAACGACACGAAATTTTAATTTTTCTTCATAAAATGCAGCCGTTCTCCTCATATCAAGGGTTGGGAACACACTGTGAGACTCTAATAATTCTGGCTTCATAATACTAATCTCCTTCATCCTAATTGTTCTTAAACCTGATTACGCCTGTTATGTAGTCACTCGAATAACTATGACACTATTGCCATATTAACATTGGAGGTGTAAAATAGAATATTGTTTTGTCTCCATCGTATGTAATACTAATGTCAAAGTCTGTTCATATCATACAATAACTTCATACAAGACAGGAATGGTTACGTGAAAGAAAAAATTGTAATGCCACTCTGGACATGTTGTCTGTTCATCGTGGTCATGAACACAACCATGTTTAATGTTTCGTTGCCTGTCATTATCCGTGATCTTCAGATCACTTCTGACCTGGGCTCCTGGGTTATCTCCAGTTATTCTATTGGATATGCCTTGTCTACCGTAATTTACAGCCGCTTGTCTGACCGAATTCCGGTACGTAAGCTGGTCACCGTTGGGCTCTTGATTCTCGGTTGCTCGTCCGTGCTTGGTTTGTTCGCACATAACTTTGCCTTGTTGCTGACGACGCGTATTCTGCAATCTGCAGGGGCCGGAGTTATGGCTGGACTCGGTCTGGTCATTGCAAGCCGATACATTCCGGTGGAACGACGCGGTGCAGCTCTGGCTCTCATCTCATCAGGTAGCGCAATGGCCTTTGGTCTTGGTCCCATTGTTGGCGGACTGATCAGCGAGTACATGGGCTGGAACGGATTGTTTGCGATTACGGTGCTGGTGCTACTGGCCCTGCCGGTATTGCTCTATTTTTTACCACGGGAGACCGTGAACAAAGAACAGCCATTTGACCTTACAGGCGCACTACTCACCATTGTTAATGCAACCACCTTGCTGGTAGCCATCACACAGCGGTCATGGATATGGCTTGTCATCGGCATAGTCTCTCTGGCTACTCATATTCTGTATATTCGCAAAGCAAGGTTGCCTTTTGTGAACCCACAGGTATTTCGGACACCGGGTTTCACCAGGCTTATTATCATTGGGTTCTGCGTACTCGTGGTTAATCTCGGAAATCTGTTCCTTATGCCGTTAGTGCTTGCGGATCTGTACCATCGCTCTGCCCTTGCCATCGGTTTGCTCATTGCCCCCGGAGCGATTATCTCGGCATTTTGTACCCGTTATGTCGGTCGCTGGATAGATCGGTATGGCAATATGCGGTTTATGCTGATCGGGCAGTGTATGCTGGCGGCAGTTCTGGTGTTGTTTATGCTTGGACTTGACCAGTCTGCCCTGATCATTACAGGCGGTTACGTGTTCTTCTCGCCAGCACTATCAGCCTCCATGGCCTCCCTGAATAACGAAGCTTCACGTGTACTGCCTAGAAACCAGATTGGTTCTGGCATGGGCTTGCTGCAGCTGATCCAGTTCTTTGGTGGTTCAGTGTCTGTAGCCGTGTGTGGTTTGCTTCTGCACGCCATACCCGGAGTAACGCTACAAGAAGCTTATCATGTAGTATACGGCTGCCTGCTGGTCGTATGTCTCATTTCGCTTGGACTGACGTTATGGCATAGTAAAGCTACTTCAGTTTCGAACCGTGATTTAACCTATGTACCCTCGGGTCGCTAATGAAGCGTGCTCCTGTCGGCGGAGTGTACCGCTAAAATTACAAGTTCAACTTATGTAAAAAAGGCTCGCACCTGTTTGCGAGCCTTTTGCTTCTTTTGCTTTCTCCAATACAAACCCTACGCTTGTGATGACCGTACCTGGAGAAGGGCCGCAAATGACTGGAAATGAGCAGCAAGCAGCTTCACATTTTCCTCCATCAACTGCTGTGCCTCTTCCATCGTCTCGGCTTCACTCTCCGCATCTTCACGCACCATCGCCAGTTCATGCTCCATCACCAATACAGAAGGGAACACTTTGTTCTCCCGATAATCGAGCAAGTAGTTGTTGCCGCTGCTGACACTCCACGCAATCGGAATAATACGCCGCGGATCAGGATTGACTTCATCCACCAACGCAGCATTATTGACGATAAACTGATCATCCAGTACATGAAAACGAATGTCCCAATCTTCCGTCTCTGTGCCCTGGATCAGATCAAAGGAAGCATCGCCGTGTAGCTGAATAAAGTCCAGATAGTCCTGTGGAAAAACAATACCATAATGAGACTGAATACGCGTCACACTTGCACGATCATTCTGGTCATTCATCCCTATTCGCCCTCTCTAAGCTTGATCAGTTTTTCGCTTCAAGTGCCGCTTTCCAAGCTTCAGCAATATCAACTGGCGCTTTGCTGCTTTTCTTTCCGCTACCTTCCTTCGTCCAGAGCGGAGGAAAATAAGCAAACACTTGGCCTTTGTCCAGTTGCGCCATATCTTCCTGCCAGCCTTTCCAGCGAAACGTTTCGTAAAATAATTGCAGATCACCCTCAGCCAGCCAAGTCATAAACTCGGAGAACGAGAGCTCTGTTGATTCCCACTCCAAGGCATCCGGTGCAAAATAATAAATCTGTCCCGAGCCATCGAACTTCCCGGTATCCAGAGCAAAAAAGCCTCCAGCCACATCATAGGCCACGACCATCATACCCGGCAATGCCTCTACAGCAGGTTCAGCACTCAAGCCATTCCAGCTGGCCAGACTGCCATATACACTCTCACCGCCTGCACCCAGCAACGTAATCCATCCATGATCCACCACCATGCCCTCCGTCTCATAGGCGACAGCTCCCAGATAGGAACGCGTACTCACTTGGAGCTGGTGCAACGCATTCTTTCCCGTCTCCGGCTTTGCCGGAACATAGGTATATGTATTTCCCCCCTGATCCATAAGCGCTTTAAGCTCCGGCCAGGCATGATTTTCCTGATCAATTAATTCATCAGCAGACAGATTATTCATCATTCCACAACTCCTCTCCATTTCATGACTTTTCCAAGCATATCATGGCTTATTCTACCATTCAAATCTGATATAATTAGCTTTCAGATTGTAATTAAAGGAGGAATATCCTTGTTTCGTTTCATCCTGCTCCCTGCTCTAATCCTCACGTTGTTCACATCTTCGGGCTGCCAGGATCGAGCCTTCTCTATTCCTCAACAACCAGATGTCCAAACCGAAACGAATGATCAGACCATCTATTATATTTCACCACAGGGAAACGATAAGAATCCTGGAACCATCCATTCTCCGTGGAAGACGATTCAGTATGCAGCGGATCATGCTTCTCCCGGTAGTACGATCTATCTGCGCCAAGGCGTCTACCCCCAGAAAGTCAAAATAACCCGTAGCGGGCTTTCTTCAAGCAAACCTACGCTAATCTCAAGTTATCCTGGAGAGAAAGCGATTCTCGATGGTAAGAAATTATCTGTACGCGGCGTCGAAGGCATGGTCGAACTGGACAATGTCAGCCATGTTACGATCTCCAATCTGGAGATTCGTGGCTTCTCCACCACTCAGACGGGACAAGTCTCTGTCGGCATTTATGTACATGGAGCAGGGGAAAACGTGCAGCTTCTCGGCAACCAAATTCATGCCATAGCTAGCCGAGCAACGCCAAAAGGCGATGAACTGCAAGGCAGAGATGCACACGGAATCGCCATCTATGGCACGGAGCATCCACAGGCCTTACGCGATATCATCATTAAAGATAACAAATTATATGACCTCGTGTTAGGTTCCAGCGAATCACTTGCGGTTAACGGCAATGTTGACACCTTCGCCATTATAAACAATACCATCCATGATACGGACAACATCGGTATTGATCTGATTGGATATGAGGGCATTTCAGAGGATGACACGTATGATCGGGCGAGAAACGGCATCGTTCGCGGCAACACCATCTACAACATCACATCAACCCGCAATCCATCTTACGGGCTTCCACTTCCGAATAAAAGTAATTCGGCCGGAGCGATCTATGTAGACGGCGGCACCCATCACATCATCGATCGCAACAAAGTATACCGGAATGATATCGGAATCGAGATAGCTTCGGAGCACGCCGGTCGTTCCACCAGCAACATCACCGTTCGTGATAACCTGATCTATGCCAATCGACTAACCGGTATTGCTATAGGAGGTTATGACGAAGAGCGGGGCGCAACGGAAAACAGCCAGATCATGTACAATACACTCGCACACAATGATACGTTAAACGCAGGCAACGGACAGCTCCTGATCCAGTCAAGTCACATACCCAAAATAACACCTTCACCCGTAATATTGTTGCCGCTGGCAGCTCAGACGTGTTGATCTACAACGAGTACACAAGCAATACAGGCAATGTGTTCGACCACAACCTTTATTACGTTAACGGCGAGGCGCAGGATGCCCTTTGGGTTTGGAAAAATAAAGGCTATTCCGGTTTTACAGCGTACCAACAAGGAACAGGCAATGACACACACTCACGCTACGTCAATCCAGCGTTTGTGAACAGCTCAAAAGGAGATTATCGCCTGCGAACAGGCTCTCCAGCCAAAGCTTACGGCTATCTGGCCCCGAGATAGACGTTGTCTTACTTTTCTGACCATCGTCTATACTAATAAACAAACGGATCAAGTAAGCAAAGATTCTCTGCCTGCTGATCCGTTTTTATGATGCTTAGCCCGGCTTAACGCCGGACCAAACTAGCGGCATGGGTTACCCTATTTCGCCCGCCCGTCTTGGATGCATAGAGTGCATCATCTGCCTTTTGAAACACAGACAGCTCCGTATCTGCTGCCGAGATCGTTGCCGCGCCAATGCTCACCGTAACGTGATATTCCCCCCAATCCGCAGAAGCTACTTGTGACCGGTATCGTTCTGCGATGCTGATGGCTTGTTCCTCTCCGCAATTTGCCAGAATGATCACAAACTCCTCACCACCGTAACGTGCCACCACATCGACCTCACGCGAAATGGATAGTAATAGCGTAGCCAAGTTACCCAGTACCAGATCACCGATGGGATGTCCGTAGGTGTCGTTAATGCTTTTGAAGTGGTCAATATCCATCACAAGCAGGGAGAATTCACGCTGTTCCTCATGATAAAGAGATAGATGATGAGCCATTTTTTCCTGGAAAAACCGACGGTTTTTGAGACCTGTCAGCAAGTCCGTAGACGCCATCAATTCCAATTGTTCATTGACTTTAATCAGCGCCTGCTCTTTGATTTTGTATTCTTCATGCAGACGCTCCAGCTCTTGGTTCGCCTCTTGTGTTGCCTGATATAACTCCTGCAGCTTGGTCTTGGTATTTAAAATGTCCTTTTCATGCTCAATGCGTTTACGCATAATGACGACTACGCAGTCCACTATATGTTGCCCGTCCCGCATCTGACGCACCCCGTTGAGCAACACCGGGACGTCTTCCTGCTCGCGATTGCGAAAGGAAAAGTACATCTCGTCCACATGACCATACAACTGAATATACGGATAGAAATACGTATGAAAAAACACTTTATTGGTGACGGACATCACGGATTCAATATGTTTGCCCATCAATTCATCCCGTTCACGCCCAATCATGTCCAGCAACGTTTGATTTACCGACATAATGACGCCCGAATCCGATATTGAAAAATATCCACAAGGTGCAGTATCTAATTGAATGTCCATAAAAACAGCCTTTCCTCTATACGTTATGCACTAGCCAGATAATCTTTAATTAATCGAATCGTCTCGCCGGGTTCACTCAGATGAGGGTAATGTCCTCTGGCATTCATCTGAGTGAGCCTGCTGTTCTTCAGATGGGAATGCAAATAATCTCCCACTTCTACAGGAGCGATACTATCATCTGAGCACTGCAGAATCAAGGTAGGCACCGACACCAGATCCAGTTCGATCCGGCAATCAGACAGGAATGTAACTTCGGCAAATTGCCGGGCGATGTGCGGATCACGGGAGCAAAAGCTCTTTTCCAACTCTTCCGTTAAATGCTTGCGTTCCGGGTTCTGCATCACAATAGGGGCCAGATAACTTGCCCAGCCGATAAAGTTTAATTGCATCATCTCCAGCAGTTCATCTATATCCCGCCGCTCAAATCCACCATAATAATGGGGCAGATCATTCAAATAACGCGGAGAAGGCCCCAGCATAACGATATTTTTGAAAAGATGCGGTGCCTGAATGGAGGCAAGCATACCAATCATACTGCTGACGGAATGCCCGACAAAGATGACATCCCGAAGTTCCAGCACTTCCATAATCTCAAGTACATCCTGGGCATAGCCATGAAGATCATTATATTTAAGCGCATCATAATAGTTAATTTGGGACTTCCCGGAACCTACATAATCAAAGAGAACAACCCGGTACTGTTCAAAAAAAGCAGGCACAATATGTCGCCACATATCCTGATCACACCCAAAGCCGTGCGCAAACATAATCGTCTGACTGCCTGTACCAAGTACATTTACATTGTTGCGTACAAGGACATCAACCGTCATCTCACTCACCTCTGCTAAAAAATTTTCACATGTCATCTATTCAATTATTATAACGGAAAATGTTGGGATTTAAATAAGTAATATTAACCTATTTGTTTTCATAGCCTGCTAACTATTCTCTCTGTTCATTGATCCCTCGTTAGGAGCGCATGATCACGAAAGGGCATCCCTCGTCAACGATTACATGACAAGCGATGCCCCTAGCATACCTTGATGTATTATTTTACAGTCAGAATTACACGCTGATAATGCTTCAATTGATGTTCTCCATCGTCCTGAACTTCAGCAACGATATGAATCGTATCCCCCGATTTGGCGTCCTCTGGCACCATGAATGTTACGGTATCGGTTTGACTTCCTTTTAACGGGATTGTATCGATCTTCTCTCCTTTAGCCAGTTCACGATGCAAGCCAAGTTGAAGATCACCTGCCATTTCAGACTGGACTTTTTCCTGTTTTACGTTGGAATCCCCATACGTGTCTGCTTCAAAATATCTCCACCAGTTATACGTCAGCTGATCACCGTCCGGGTCTTTACCTTCAGCGTGAAGCGTTACTTGTTCACCCGGCCCGACACTCAGATCCAGTCCCTCCTTAATCGTTAACCTTGGATTGTGATTGGCACCTTCGAAGGTATCTGCGACCGCCCAGTCCGCCCGTGCTGCAAAATCATTCTGGATGTCATCGAACCATCGCATCAAGGAATATTCGGCTTCGTACCTTTTAGTGTAAGGATCATAATCAAGGACGTTGTTTCGGAACAGCTTGTCGTTGACAACACCGAAGCGTCCTCCCCATCCACCATACGATGGATCTTCCATACTGCGTAGCCCGTTATCAATCAGGTAAAAGAAGGATGGAGAATCTCCCTCTGAGATGAAATCATACTTGTCGTATTGCGGATTATTTTTGAGGTACTCGGCACTGCCACGCTGTTCTTCAGCCAGTTCTCCCTCAATCATTTTGCCATCCCCCATCGTGGCATACATATCCAGCAACTTGCCATGTCCATTCAAAATATGTTTGACCATCCAATCGCCGTGTAACTTACTGTTCACTTCTTCCGCATGGAACTTCCAGGCATATGCAAAATGCCAGAAGTTAGACTGGTCATTCAGAATCCGAATCTCCGGCCAATTCTTGGCAATATAGTTGGTGTAGCTATCATCCTGATCCAGAATGATATAGAGGACCAGCTTGTCATTTACCTTTTTACGAATCGTCTCCCAATTGGCCGTACCTTTGTACTTCTCTTCAATAGACTTCAGCGCTCTGGCCGTCGTGTTGGTACCGCCCCATGTCTGAACGATCAGATCCCTCGGATCGTTGTCGAGAAAAAGGGTTTCGAGAAATACGGAACCTTCGGTTTCCTTCTCCATCTCACCCTTGTCGGTAATATTTCCGATTTTGGTCATGGTTCGCAGCTGTTCCGGTTCCGGATAGCCCTCCGCATGTTTGGACAAGTTGGGATAGATCTCTCCGTAGGCATCAATCATGTCATAAATCCATTGCGTACCCGTCCAGCGGAACGGTTGGATTCCTGCTTCCTGGTCTCCTGCATAATGATAGACCGAACTGGTGAGTACAATTCCAGCCAAATCCATCTCATTGGCGTACAACAAGAAACGAATCACAGAATTCATATCATCTACTTCACCATCTGTAGTTATAACGGTTCTGCCTTTGCTTATCTGACTATTGTCGTCTCCCGACTTTTCTTCTGTGTTCTGCTCTGTTTCCTGTTTCGGCTTCTCTATGGCAGTTTGAGGTGTTTGTGCTGTACAACCGCTAAGGACAAGCATCAGACAAAGGCACCCTGTGGCAAATCTGATCGACCATTTTCGTTTACTCATACATACGACATCCCCTTCCTATTGGACAACATGCTGTTCATGTACACGTATTGTACGTTGCACTTCTTCCCTGGATATTAGTCTTCTGTACAACGAAAAAAAACCCAAATATCCATATGACTCAGACCCGACTGGGTCTTAACATATCGATACTCAGGTTTTGCCTGTTCGCAACAGTAACAATCCGTATTAAATAACATAATATCAACTTACATCCGTTTTGTAAACGTATTCATTCCGAAAACAACTTCTCTTTCTTGATGTCTCACTATATCCTTCAATGATATCCATCTGGGCATTTTTAGGGTGTAAGCCATTGCACATTTGATATAAAATAATAGTTATAACTTGCCCGGGAGGAACGAAACTATGCAACAACTGAAGCTAGCTTTAACTCGTCTCGTTGAACAACAAGACTTATATAATGAAGCCTACGGACTTTTTCAACATCACGATCTTCGGCCTCGGGTGCTTCCGGTTCAGCTGGAAGTGGACAAGCGTATTTCCCTTTCGCCGGAACTCCAATACTTCTATAGTCACTATGAGATGGTAGACGCTCAAGCCGAAGGAACACTGAAAATGAAAAACGCAGCTGTAGAAATCGGCGATGCCGCTCTGCTCTTTTTCGTCGCTCCCGAGCATCTGCATCGTCAACAGCTGGGATTTCGCTGGGTCGGTATGCAGGAACCTTACGAAGAATCCACCTCTTGGTCACCCAATCATGTTGTCATCGCCAATGTGAATGATGATCCGATCATCGTTGACGCACAAGCTCCCGCTTCTCCTGTCTATGCTGCATTTGAGGGTGGAGAACCACAACGAGTTGCGGATTCCCTAGCCGACTTTTTTACCGCGCTTGCCATCCTGATTGAAAGCGCGTGTTCATTTTCAGGAGAAGTGAAGGACGAAGAAACTTACGAAACCAAACCCGAATACCTTGTCCAGGTTCAGCCTAAATTAGAGGAACTGCTTGGAGAAGCACACACAAAACATCTTATCGAGTATCTATCTTTATGAAATATATGAGAATGAGGAAGGTAATTTGGGAGGTTTGAATAAACAATAAGGGACTAAAAAACTCCCCTCACAGTAACAGCATTTACATTTTAGCTGTGTACCACTTGGAGAGTCGTATATCAGGCTTTACTGTGAAGAGTGATTAAATAACCATCGGGGTCAGCAAATGTAAAGGTGCGCCCGAAGGGTCCATCGATTGGTGCAGATGTAATCTCTACACCTGCTGCGAGAAGCTTGTCGTGGATGGCTTGTGCATCAGGGGCATGCAGCCACAGAGCGACACCAAGCCCAGGCTGAGTATCTTGACCGAGTTTTACTCCTGGCATAAGATCACGAAGAGCAAATGCGATGGGCTTTGTTTCAAAAACGACTGCATGAGGCGGTCCAGCTTGTGAACGGCCCAGACCAAGATGATTTTGATAAAATTGTGCAGAGCTGGCAAGATTGCTCACCTGAAGTGAAATGAAATCGGGTCCAACGACTGACATATTAATAAAGTCCTCCTTTATATTGGGTTAATCAAAGATGACTAAAATCTTATAAATAACCTCGCTTTCTTGATGTGTATCTTGATTATAAAGACCCTCTCTTGCCAACAGTATGTCAGTAGCGTTTTTCATTTTTAAAAATTTTTCAAGCGGTGAGGAGGATGTATGCATGATCTACGTTGCTTTGCTACGGGGTATTAATGTGGGCGGCAATAACAAAATCGGCATGAAGCAGCTTAAAGAAACCTTTGAGCAAGCAGGGATGCACAAGGTGGTAACGTACATCAATTCTGGCAATATCATCTTTGCCGACGATCGGGCACGAAGCAATGCCCATGCCGAATTATCTGCCATTTTGGAACAGGCCATTGCTACGGATTTTGACTTACAGATTAAAGTGCTCGTGCGGGACATGGATGAGATCACATCTGTCATACAAGCACTGCCTTCCGATTGGACCAATGATGATCAGGCCAAAAGTGATGTTCTCTTTCTGTGGGACGAAATTAATGATGTCGATATTCTGGAGAAGCTACCCCTGAAACCCGGTGTAGGCGAGCTTATTTATGTGCCTGGTGCGCTCCTGTATTCGGTTAGTCGAGAGGAAGCAACACGGAGCGGCATGAATAAACTTGCAAGCTCGAAGATCTATTCGTACATGACTGTTAGAAACGTTAATACGACGCGTAAAATTTATGCACTTATGCAAGCCGCTGCTGAAAAATAAAACCAGCATTCCTGTTCAGGAACGGACTCCTTCCATGTAGTGGCTCCACCAATCCTCTCAGGGAATTCGTTCCTGCCTGCGGAACAAGTATTACACAAAATAAGGACTTAACATCAGTTCTCTGATGTTAAGTCCTTTTGCATACCTTTTGCATTTCATTTTACGTCTTAAATCCTACCTTGCAATCCTATGACTGACTATGCTTATGCCTTCATCAGTCAATCTGAATACGTCTGCGTGTCTGTTCATCATCTGGACGTTTCGGAATGTCCAGCTTCAGCACTCCATTTTCCAGCCGTGCCTTGATATTCTCTTCATCAATATGATCCACATAGAAACGGCGGACAAATTCCCCGGCACGACGTTCTTGACGAATCATTCGATTATCGTCGTCCTTTTGCTCAACCAGTTCATTACGTTTGGCGCGAATGACGAGTTCATTGTCTTGCACCTGAATATCGATGTCTTCTTTGGCAAAGCCAGGCAATTCGGCTTCGACCAAATATTTGCCATCTTCCTCGCGAATGTCGGTACGGAATGGTTGCATACTGCTTCCAAACGAAGAGAGGAATGAAGTGTCAACCATGTCATGGAAGGATTTCAGCATCTGTCCGAACGGGTCATCATTTCTTCTGCGAAATGGAATCAGATCAAACATGAACATCATCTCCTTAAATGTGGTTGGGTATGTTGTTGCTTACATCTATTATTGTATTCATGATGCTACGATGGTTCAAAGCTGATAAAATGCGATTTAAGGCAATAATCTGCGATTTTGGTTAAATACATTAACATAGATCGTTGTATCATTTATTTTGACCAAATCTGACCTTCTGACTTTGTCTGACCAATTTTTGATACTTCACCGCAACTCACTGCGTATTGATCTCCTGTCCAGAAGTCGCTAATCTTTTCCTCTTGCTCGCTCCCCCAAACTGTAATACTGCTAATAAAACGGCTAAACCTACCGCAACAAAGCCTGCCCAATTCAATGCCAGAACCGATGAACGGCTGATCACAAACCCGCCCAACCCGGAACCCAGTGCAAAGCCGAATTGGATAAATGATGTATTCAAACTTAGCGCAATGTCCGGACTACGAGGGGCTAACGTCACCAGATATAATTGCTGGGCAGGAGAGATGCTCCATGTAGCCAACATAAATATCATCAGAACCAGAATCAGCAAGATCAGATGTGCACCCGTCACAGCAAATAACAGAAGCGTCAGACCTTGCAACACTAACCCAAGAAAAATGGTGAACTTCGATCCTCTGGCATCCGCCAGTTGTCCGCCCAATTTGGAACCCATAAAACTACAGATCCCTGCCAAAAACAAGATCAGGCTAATTTCGGTCATGGTAAGTGACGAAGTCGTTTGCAAAAACGGCGTGATATACGTGAACAAAGTTGCGTAACCGCCCACATATAACAGTGACATCATCAATGCGATTATAATCGATTTATTTTTCAGCAACGAGAGCTGCATGTTCACGGTTACCTTCTCTTGCTCGCGGATGGAAGGAACCTTTTGATAGATAATCAGAAATGGAATAACACTGAGCAGACCTATGACAATAAATAACATCCTCCAGCCAAACATTTCACTGAAAAATGTACCGATCGGCACACCAAGCACAAGTGAGCTGCTTAATCCCATCAGAATAATTCCAATCGCATTACCTCGCTTTTCATTCTCCACAAGCCTTGTTGCTGCCGCCATCGCAACGACCGTTGTCATGCCACCGCTTGCTCCCTGAATGATACGTATCCAGATCATCGCCTCATACGAGAGATTCAACATCATGATGCCATTGCTGGCAATAAATACCCCAAAGGTTAGGAGCAATAGTTTCCTTCGGTCAGCATTGATGGTTACGGCGATCAGAATAGGTGCAACGATAGCTGCTGCAAGAGCAAATACCGTGACAAGCATGCCCGCTTCCGCCGTAGATACGCCAAGATCGGCGGCCATCATCTCAATAATTCCGGTGATAATGTATTCAATGGTGCCGATTAGAAACACAGCCAGTGCCAGAATATAAATCGTGCCTTTATTTTTCAACCCTTCTCACTCCATCTTCTATATGTTCATTTTCACTTAAGCCTTCTAGTTACCTGCACGTGATAGGAATCTGAATCTCGATGTACTGTGCATCCTGTTCAGGGGATAGAGGCAAATAGTATTCTCTGCCCGGCTCATTCTCTTTGATCTGGTAGTTGTTTTTCTCGATCCATCGTGCTAAATGCACACAGGCTGCCCCATCAAATGTAGAATGCGAATGAAACGCCATAGAGGCGACCATCGGTTCCGGCGGCAGATTCCGGAGCTGAAACGGCTCAGAAACGGCAGGAGGCTCACCCGTCAAGAAGTAACCGACTTCATACTCGAATTCATCCTCTTTTCCATCCACCTCTCGCCACAACACCACCTGTGGGCCCTGAATCCATTGGCGCAGGTCTTTGGTTAGCAGTGAATCCAGATGACGAAGCAGCTCTGGGATACGCTCTTCACCCCCGTTTGCAGTAAAGAACATAAAGGTCTGAGCAACCTCGGCTTTAATTCGGATCTCCTGGCCTGTCTCCCATTGTCCTTCGCTCTCCATAAGCTGGATACGTTCCTCAATGCGGACAAGCCTGGCTTGTTCCATATCAATCATTTGTTGAATCTCGCTTCGCTTCAGTCTCAACATGCCCTGAATCTGCTCATGCGAAATGTCTTCCTTGAGTAGCTGCGTGATCTGCGGCAGTGTAAAGCCCAATTCCTTGTAGATCAGAATCCGGTTAAGTTCGAGCAACTGGTCTGCAGAATAGTATCGGTAGCCTGTGTCCTCATCTACTTTACGCGGCTTGAGGATACCGATCTGGTCGTAATAGCGCAGCGTTTTTAAAGAAAGCTTGCTGAGCTTGGCAAACGTACTGATTTTGAACAATATATCATCTCCAATCCATTAGCTTAACGTGAGTATACAGTCTCCCGTGCAGGGGAAAGTCAAGGGTAGTATGGTAGAACAAAAAGTCAGAGTTATGTAATCGATTCTAAAGGCAGCAGAAAAAGGACAGGAGCAATGTTCCCCTGTCCTTCCTTCTCATTTTAAGTTAATTGCTGTCATTTTTCATTACTCCCAGAAGAAACGGCCAGCAAGCACTTTTTCGTTCAACAGTTTGTACGTCTCTTCAGGCAGCTCTTGCTTCATCTTCGCGTTCACAGCTTCTTTGCCTTGATTGTACTGGGAGGACATGCCGATCTCGGCAGTTGTGTTATTCGCATCCAGGCGCATGATCGGTGCTTTGGCGTTTTTCGTCCATGGCGTCCATTTAGCAAGTTCAGACGTTCCGCCCGTACCTGGCTTGCCCGTATACAGGAACTGCTTCAGGTAAGCTGCCATCGCAGCAGACAGTTGCTCACGTCCAGGCTTGTTGGCATCACTGAAATAACCTTCAGGGAAGTAAGCCGCAATACCTGCTGCTTTTCCTGTATAGAAGTCCATATCGGCACCATGCGGAGCCCCTAACAAGGTACGCAAACGTTCAGAGATGACGCCAGGCTGGGTTCCCCATGCAAAACGATATGCATATACTGGCGGCTGACTCGCCGCACTGGTTAACTTTTCAGCAACTCGCTCCGCATTAAAGCCTGCGTATGCCTCGCTGCCATATTTGATTGCAGCCGCATATTGATCTGCTTTCGTTTGATCCGTAAACAATGTACCATCATTGATCGATGGAGCAAAGTTCGGATCACCGAAGGCAAAAGCAGAGAATTCCGTTTCCAAGCTACCGAGCAATACAGGCACTTTCGTATATTTGCCACTGTTGATCGCATCAAAACCTTCTTTTGGAATGACCGTACCATCACGGAATAAATGCGGGAATGGCTGCATACGGATGGCCGTTGCGCCAAATACCGTCACCAGTTTATCCGCAGGCAATGCACGTAGGTATGTTTCCAGTTGCGCAGGTGTTTGCTTGCTGATCCAAGCTTTGGCTTCGCCTTCATTTGCAGCTTTGCCTTCTTGCACAAGCAACTTCACGATCGCATCCTCGGATTTCTGCTGTCCTTCTTCAGGTGAAGCCGTCGTCAAACCACCGCTGAACGCGATCGCTTTTTGATACAATCCCTTGCTAAGCGGTGAGATAAGCGTCGCTAGAACATCACGCGCCCCAGCAGATTGACCCGCAAGTGTCACGTTTCCTGTATCGCCGCCAAAACCTGCAATATTATCCTGCACCCAAGCTAATGCACGGAACGCATCCAACAAGCCATAGTTGCCGGAATCATCCAGAGCATTGCCTGTTTTCAGCGCAGCATTCTGGAAGAAACCTAGTGCTCCCAAACGGTAGTTCACCGATATAACGATACTGTTTGTATTGCGTGCAAGCTGTTCTCCCTGGAAGTCCTTTCCTGATCCAGTCATATTACCGCCGCCGTGCAGGAATACCATAACCGGCAGTTTGGTGCTGGTTGTATTCGGACGCCAGATGTTCAAATATAAGGAATCCTCACTACCCACTGTAGTTTTACCGGAAATTTGCAAGCTGTTTGCCGCGAACTCTTTGGCTTCTCTTGTGCCTGTCCAAGCCTTCGGTTCTTGTGGTGCTTTCCAGCGTAGTTCGCCTACCGGAGGCGCCGCATATGGAACGCCAAGCCAGCCAAGCGTGCCGTATTGATCATAGGCTTTACCATCAATGGCACCGTATTTTGTTTGTTGCAGCGTTTGAGGTTTAAACGCTCCCGCCTGTTTATGTTTGGACCAGATTTGTTCGAGCGTACCTGTACCATTTTTGAGCTGAGCCTGCAAAGCCTGTGCCGTGGCTTCAGCCATTAAACGGTTGGTCAGTTGTGTCGTTCCTTTTCCTTGAAGGGATTGGATACCATGGCTTGCCGCGAATGCGGAAGCTTCTCCTGAAGTGTAATCCGTGCCTGCTTCATAACCAAGAGCCTTGAGTAGCAAATCTGCATATTCCTCTGCTGTCAGTGGAGCATTAGGCGCAAAATGTTCCGTATCCGTGACCACACCAGCTAAATAAGGATGCTGCTTCAAGTATCCAACGACGGGTTGCAACACCTTGCCTGCCTGAGCGGCATCCGTATACGTTTCGGTTCCTTGATAGGCCAGAGCCTCTTTTTCCAGACCTGATAAACGCAAGTAAAGCACCGCGGCTTGAATACGTGTGGCATGTTTACTCAGGTAAGCCGCGTTCACGCCTTGCCCATTCCCGCGAATAAGCTCGGCTTTTACCAGTTTGTCCATAGCCGGGGACAAGGATGGAGCTGTATTCCCTGCTGCATAAGCGGGTAGACCCGATACACACATGCTCAGAATCGCTGCTACTGCAATAGAACGTTTCATTTTTTTCATTGGTTATTCTCCTCGCTGTCTAGTCGTGTATGATGGAAAAATAGTTTCGAAATATTGCACCGCTCGGTACAGTATTCCAAGGTCTAGATCATTCTATTTCTTGATCTTGGATGAACGGAAGAGCGGCCCTCCTTTCTGCTGACATGAACTGTTGCAACCCTTCGGTTATGACATTCAGGCGGATCATATATAAAAAAACCTGAATCAAAGGCACACAGACGTTGGATCACATCGTCTATTGCCCTCAATTCAGGTTTTGCCTGCAATACGTAACAACCCTGAGAATAATGAGGTGTGTTATTGAATTAGTTTACTATAGTAAAAACGCAATCAATCGTCCGATCAACCATCCAACGAATGAACTGGAACAGGTCTTGCCCTGAGATCGGTTACAATCCTGTTATTACCGTGATATTAGCACAGAATGAAAGCGCTAGCAATATCTTTTTAAAAAAGTATCACTGCTTACAGTTCTCGGCTCATGCTATAAAAAAACCATGAACAAATCCGGATGGATACATTCATGGTGTTACGTGCATGGTATTCTGTTACGATCAGGCAGTATTAGCTAACCTCTCAGTTATTGCTAGTACAGCAATTACAGCTATTGGAGCTTTTTCACTTGTTCAATCAAACTGTCCAGACCCTTATCCGCCAGATACGGCCCATAGTTCCAGTAGTTTCTGGACACGTTGATAATTCGATTATGTTTGATCGCGGGAATGCTCTGATATACCGGTTCCTCGAACAGTTCCATCATCTGATCCATCTCTTCATCTTCCATCTGAGTGAAGAAGTAGTCGGCAGGCTTGTCTGCCAGTTTTTCCAAGGACAGCACTGTGCCGCCATCCGAATAGATTTTATACTGCTCAGGCATGGAGAAACCAAAATCCTCATAGATCAGCTTGCCCAACGTACCGCCCTCGCCGCCAAGCAATACCTCTTTATTGTAGATCACAAACGACATGGCTGTTGTGCCCGGTTTAATATTAATGTTCAGTTCACTGCGAATGCTCTTCAGTTTCGCTTCAAACTTCGCAATCCATTGCTCGGCTTCATCCTTACGATCCATAATATCGCCCATCGTTCTCAGCGTATTAATGACATCAGGATCGCCGCCCCAGGCCACCGTAATGGTTGGTGCAATTTTGGCATACGTATCTACAATTTCCTTGCTTGTGTAGTCCGGTACAATGATCACATCCGGTTCCAGACCTGAGATCATTTCAACGTTGCCGTTGCCTGATCCGATATCCGGTACACCAGCCATTTCTTCTGGATACAGTTCAAGTGTCTCCGTATTGACTCCAGCCGGTTTCACACCCAAAGGTAATAAATATCCACCATATGTAATGACCACAGGTTTGGAAGGCTGCGCCGGAATCTCAACCTTTCTTCCTGTAGCATCTGTATACGTTCGAGTAGATTCCTGTACCGGTTCTGAACTCGTTGCAGGCTGTGACTGTTCAGTTCCCGCCCCGCATGCTGCGAGCAGCAGCGATAAACTAAATAATAAACTAACCGCCAATGTTGGCTTAAAACGAAGGTTCAACTCGTCCACGCTCCATGTGTTGTATTGATAATGATTATCGTTATTACCAATATAACTATCGATGATCCTGTCATCAATGAACGATTCAGACTTCTTATTCGTACGATTTGAACCTTTGATTCGATGACTGTGCATTTTATACTGTGCTGGCGTCTCACCTGTTATACGTTTGAAAATACGGCTAAAGTAGTACAAATCCTTGTAACCAACACTTTCAGCCACCTCCCGGATCTGTGCTTCCGTCTCGGTCAGCAAACGTTTCGCTCGCTTGATTCGAGTCTGAATGACATAGTCCATGGGACTGCATCCGTACTTGCGTTTGAATACCCTGGCCAGATAATGCGTGCTGTAATGAAAATGCGTAGCCATATTTTCCATGGAGATAGAATGAGCGTAGTGCTCCTGAATGTAGGCTTCGATCTGCTCCGCCAGCTCCAGCGATTCGACCTGCCGCTGACGCGCCATCTTCCACTGGCGAAAGTGCTCATACACCAATTGATAGAACAATCCTGTCACCTGTAACCGATCCAGTTCATCACTAGAAGTCCAAGACTCCGCCATTTTTTCCACAATCGTAAGAAGCGTTAATGGGTATGATGCTGCAAAATAATAGGGTTCTCCTCCCTGAAACGCATTCACGCCTCGTATACTTCCATCTTCCGATGATTCAAGAGGTAACGGGGCTGATTGCGGTTTATATAGCAGTAAATAATAATCTAACGGTTGCTTCATACAACAAATCCGCAATGACGTACCTTTTTCACCATGCAGAATGAGTGTCTGATCCGATGTAAATCGGTTTATCCCGAATTGAATGTCTGCTTCGCCTTTACTTAGGATCAAAAAAGCTGGAGCCGGTAAAATGGTTGTCGATAACTCTTGTTCTGAATGCAATACGTTATGGCGGATATCGATCAGTTTCACTT
Organism: Paenibacillus polysaccharolyticus; assembly: GCF_900102085.1. Taxonomy (GTDB): domain Bacteria; phylum Bacillota; class Bacilli; order Paenibacillales; family Paenibacillaceae; genus Paenibacillus; species Paenibacillus polysaccharolyticus. The sequence goes on from NZ_FMVM01000001.1 coordinate 292,474, forward strand.
GATTGTTATTCCACCACCGAATGGCTTCTGACCATTCTTTCATGTTGAACCACCTCAAAATGATCATTGGACTTTGGTTCCTGCATGTCCGATTTCATCCTTACCATACTAGAGTGCTCAACGTTTTGTCCAGTTTGTCTATTATGTAAGCTTTGACTTATAATCGTAATTTTTACAATTAATTAACCTAAAGCTAACGCTCGTTTAGCAATTGCCCTATACACTGGGTTCTGGGACTAACTATACATATTTATTAGGAGGATGTTCATGTTAAATCGCTTCAATACCCGTGCAGCCAAAATGATGCTCGCGGTCACCACCATTGTTACAGCTACGCTGGGAGGCAGTAGTGCAGCTTGGGCTGCGGAAGACGGTACTGCAACAACTTCTGCATCACCTATCAAAAATGTAATCATTCTTATTCCTGACGGTATGGCTAATGATGCTACTGCACTGGCTCGTTGGTATAAAGGTTCATCCCTGACCATTGATTCCATGGCAAGCGGCATGGTTCGTACACACTCCGCGGATGCGCCGATTGCGGACTCGGCTCCTGCAGGAACAGCCTTTGCGACAGGACATAAATCTCATACCGGTTTTGTCGGTGTTTTGCCGGACAAGGCTACCATGCCTGGACAAAAACCGATTGCAAAAGGCGACGAAAGGAAACCTGTTGCTTCCGTATTAGAAGCTTCCAAACTTGCGGGTAAATCAACGGGTATTGTAGCTACCTCCGAAATTATGCATGCAACACCGGCAGACTTCTCTGCCCATTATCCTGATCGTAAAAACTACGATGCACTCAGCAAACAACAAGTCTTCAATGGCATCGATGTTGTACTGGGCGGCGGCAGTAAGTATCTGGAACCAGCTGGACGCAAAGACGGTAACAATCTCGTTGCCTCCATTAAAGCACTCGGCTACGATTATGTAACTACACCTGCGGCGATGAAAGCATCAACTTCCAACAAACTGTGGGGTATGTTCTCTCCTGCAGGCATGTCATACAACATGGATCGTGATCCAGCCAAGCAACCAAGTCTGGCGCAGATGACATCCAAAGCAATTGAAGTTCTCTCCAAAAACGAGGACGGTTTCTTCCTGATGGTCGAAGGCAGTAAAGTAGACTGGGCTGCTCATGCCAATGATCCGATTGGGATTATCAGTGACGTGCTCGCTTTTGATGATGCTGTAAAAGTAGCGATGAACTTCGCCAAAGCCGATGGGCAAACTGCTGTTGTAGCCGTATCTGACCATCAGAACGGTGGACTTACGATTGGTAATGCATCTACAACAGGCACGTATGACAAAGAGCCGTTGTCCACTTTTATCGGACCTTTGAAAAAGGCTAAATTGACAGGTGAAGGTGTAGAAGCGAAACTGGATGCGAAACGCACCAACATCAAAGCAGTCATGAAACAATACTACGGCATCTCCGATCTGACTTCCGAAGAGGTTGCTGCCATTAAAGCCGCCGAGCCAGGTAGCCTGAACTATGTCGTAGGCCCAATGATCAGCAAACGTGCCGGTATCGGCTGGACAACTGGCGGACACACGGGCGGAGACGTTGTACTGTACACGTATGCTCCAAATAATGATCGTCCATTTGGTGTCATTGATAATACAGGTGTAGCCAAATACATGGCACGTGTCCTCAATCTGGATCTGGACAGTGTAAGCAAGCAACTGTTCGTACCTGCCAAACAGGCGTTTACAGCCAAAGGGGCCACATACAAACTGGATCTGACGGATGTCAAAAATCCGAAGATTCTCGTAACAAAAGACAACACCAAACTGGAGTTGCAAATCTACAAAAACATTGCACTCGTGAATGGCAAAAAGACAGCTCTTGAAGGTGTGATCGTGTATAACGGTGTAGAAGCTTTTGTACCGCAGGGCGCTGTAGATCTGATCCAATAATAACGACATTACCGAATAAACAGAACACCCAAACTTAGCGAGACGCCTCGCCGTGTTTGGGTGTTTTTCTGATAATTAGATGATTAATACATGATTGAATGAATAAGCCAATCTTCTTGCCTACTTATTTATCATCATTCATTGGTTTATTTTGAAAACGTCAGAATGCCATACTGGGAAGTGTTCTTCCAGCTGTCATTGGTGAGATCATTCCATTTTGCCGTACTTTTGTTATTGTTTCCTTGGTTATCATTAATTTGAAGTTCAAATCCCATGACTTGGCCTTCCTTCGGCAGGAGGGACTGTAATCTGATCCTAGCCTCCACCTGATATCCCCTGGACGTTTTCTTCACAGCACTTTGGAGCCGTCCTGGAGAGGCACTGCCAGCAAACGTACCTACATTATCTGCACTGATCCGGAACTGGGCATCATCGTATTGATAGAACGGTGTACGCTGATGATTTTCATCCAGGAAAATCTCAACCGAATCCTGATCCCATGGATCAGGAGCGTTGGTTATAATTTGTGGATCAGTGACATCGATAAACAGATATAAATCCTGACCAGACCACATCGCACGGGCCTCAGCGGATGCTCCTCCGCTCTGATTCAGTGGTGTAATATGGAATGGCGTAACCTTATTCCATTTTGCATCCTTCTCACCATCTATCGTTACTGTTCCTTGCAAGGCTTTCGCAGACTTAGGCATACTCGCAAACTGAATAACGCCATATTTGCTGGTGTCTTGATCCTGGGATAGTGTGCGGTCATTCCAGTACAGAACCTGCTGTCCTCCTGAACTGTTGTTTCCACCATCGGTCACCCGTACATCCAGGCCAACTTCACGTGCAAGTGCCCCTTGTGCATTAGTCAATGGGATGGATAATTCAACCTGATAACCGTCCGCCGCTTCACGAACGCGATACGTATTTGGCTTAGCTCCTGTCACTTTGCCTTCACGGCTTATGGTGATATGTCGATCATCTGCCTCATACACAGGAGTTTTGCCATTGTTCAGATCAACGAACAGCTCCACTTTATCTTTGGCATGTTTGGTCGTATCCTTTACGTCAACCAGAACATACAAATTATTTTTATCCCACAACGTACGGAACGCCGCTGAACCCGAATTGCCTTTCAAAGCTGTGGAAACAGCCTTGTTCCAGAGTGGATCTTGTTTGGCTGCCTTCGTATTTGGTGTACCAGACAACGTAACAGCCCTGTTCGTCAAAATAGGCAGGCTTGATTCATCTGCCAACCCCCAATAGGCCGGTTTGGATTGCAGAGCACTATCGAATAAAAAGGCTTGATTGTTATACGATTTCTCATCCTGTAATCCCCATAAGGTCACCGATGAGATGACATCGCTATGTTTTTCATACAGGTCAAACAGCTCTTTATAACGATATGCCTGTTTCACAGCAACGTCCTGAGGTAATGTCTCACCATAAGGAATTCCGCTATCGACATCCAGTTCTGTGATTTGGATATCCAGTCCAAGACCAGCAAACAGATTGATTGTTTTCTCAATCTCGTCAATCGGCGGAGATTCAAGATTATAGTGGGATTGCAGACCCACGCCATCAATCAGCCCTTTTTCTTTCAACTTTTTCACCAGTTGATACATATGCTCTCTTTTTTCAGGAATTTCGGTGAAATACTCGTTGTAGTATAATTTCGCATCCGGGTCGGCGGCACGTGCAAACTCAAACGTTTTCTCAACATAATCCGGACCAATCAGCTCGTAGAACGGGCTTTTGCGCATTCCGTTTGCATCCCCGTTACTATCTGCAATCGCTTCATTCACAACGTCCCAGGCGTAAATTTTGCCTTTATATCGTTTCATGACCGTATCTACGTAGTTCTGAACCCGACTGAGTAGCAGCTCCCTGCTCGCAGGGTTGCCCTGGTCATCCTTGAACATCCACTCTGCGGCATCAATATGCCAGAGCAAGGCATGTCCACGTAAACCCATTTGATTTTTCTCTGCAAAGTCCACATATTCATCCGAGGCTTGGAAGTCATACACGCCTTTGGAAGGGGACACAAACTTCGGTTTCATCTCATACGTTGCGGTTAAACTGTTAAAGTGTTTGGTTAACAATTGACCGTAAGCTCCTTCAAGCTGCCAGCGATATACCGCGGCTCCAATCGGAAATTCAGTCTGGTACAGATCTTGCAAGGAAGGAATATCGGTCTCAATAGCGAGTGGTGCGGCTTCCTCAATTGTGAAATCATCCACATAAAATGACAATGTATCTACCGTGTCGTCGGAAACATAAGGTGTTTCAATAAAGAAATTCAACTCCTCGGGATTATCGCTGTATTGGTACGTGGCCGTAACCTTATGCCATTGCTGCCAGTCGTCTTTGGGAATCGTGACCTTGTCCAGCATGTTCCAGCTCTCTGCCCCATTCTTCTTGTACGCCGTTAGCTGAATCGTCTGATCTGAAGCTGGTTTCTCCGTAAGCCTGACATAGAATGAAATGTTATAAGTAGAATTCGGCTTCAACAGACCTTTCATTTTCAGCATCGGCCCATGAAAGGAGCGCTGACGGTTCGAGACAAGCATACTCCGAGTACCTCGATGCGCTGCCTGCTCTGAAACGGTCAAACTTTCGCTGCCAACACGCTGAAGCCAGCCTTGAAGTGTCCCATCCTCAAAATCGGTTTGAAGCACCTTGAGGTTCTGCCCAGAAACCGCCGCAGCCCCAGAACTTGCTCCCTGTTCAATCTGTTGTTCTTGCGCAAAAGCAGCCTGCTGAAAAGGAAGCGTCGTCATCACCAGCATCGTTGCCAGCAGGGTTGAACTCATTTTTTTAAACACCTTCGTCTTCATTTCATTCCTCCTCTCAATATTAACTTGTATTATACACTTTAAAATAACGCTTACATATATATTTTTGTAAATTTTTTCAATAAATTCAGATGAACTGCCTTTCTTCTTGTATAATAAACAAGAACCGACACTACGCAACTCCGAAGGAGAGAACCAACATGTTAATCAAACTCAACTGGATTACACTACGTGTGCGTAATCTGGAAGCATCGATTCACTTCTATCACAATTTACTAGGACTTACCGTTCAGCGCAGATTTGAAAGCCGTGGGCGGCAAATTGCCATGCTTGGTCTGGGTGAGACGAGTGAAACTTCACTAGAGTTAATTGAAGGTAGTGAACAGGTATTGAAGCCGGACGCTGGCATCTCAATCGGTTACGAAGTAACGTCACTGGATGAAACCATGAAGCATCTTGAAAACATGCACATCCCCATCCTGCGCGGACCTGTAGAGCCGAACCCACGTCTACGTTTTATCTACATTGCAGACCCGGATGGGTTCGAGGTACAGCTGGCCGAGCACCTGAAATAGGGCATACATATGAGCTCACTCAAATGACTGGAGTAGCACAGCTTGCTTATAGCTTCATGCGGCGCATCAACGGCACACCTATGCTGTTCAACAATCGATCTAGTAATGCCCAGCACCACCGTCTGCGGAATGAGAGATGCCGGTCGTATACTGCGGAATATTCAAAATCCGCTATCGCGCCGCGATTACGTTTAAACTGCGCTGCACCAGCACTCTCATGTAGTAACACTCTGTTGTTTTGGGCTTGTCCAATGAGACAAGCGGACAACATGCGGTACAAACCGACAGATTGGGGAATGGTGGTATCATAGCCGAACAGTGGCGTGGTCATCACACCGTTGCGGGAAAAATAACCCATCACTGCATCCAAGCGCCCTTCCTTACGCAAGCCGTGTAGACTCAATGTTCCGTTCGCCATAGCTCCAGCAATAAAACGCTCGCTGAATTGTGGGTTGTCATAGGAGTACTTTTCCAAATAAAGCATCCGGTACAGCTCCACAATTCGCGGGATATCTGATTCCGTCATATCTGCACCAGAAACCAATTCATAGCCATGTTTGTTCAGCAATGCCTGATCCCGTTTCAGCAACCAGCGCGACTTGGCATTGCCGAAATTCGGATCATATGCCTGATACAGATAAATCTGCCTGCTCGGTATACAGCGGCATCCCGCTTCCTGAAGCCCTTTTATCAGGTTCGCGTGCAGTTCGGAACTCAAAGAACGAAAGATCACCGTATGACCCGGATAGCGCTCCTTTACCGTCTCAAGCAAATACGTGGCCTGCTCAGCTGTCATTGCAGGATACAGATTAGTAGATAACAGCCAGTTGTTCACATGTACAACCTTGTTGATCCGGGATTTCTTCATGCCCCAGCCTATTAAACTGAGTAGCATGGAGAGTCCTTTTTCCAGCATCGGTTTCTGTAACATGATTAGTTCCTGTTTGGCGTACCGCACATAGTGAGTATACGGGGAACAGACATAAGCATTATCATATTCCTCATCATTCACGGTCACCGGCAGCACAAGATTATCTATCCGGGCAAGGAGCAACGTGGTGTTTACGTTAGTCATGTATTCTGTAGTTCCTTGCATCATCATCGGTTCTAAATACGCCCTTGCGTACCTCGCATCCTCCGTATCGGGCCAATCCATGGTATGAAGCGAATGCCGATCGTATAATCGAACGCGAGTCTCCTCATTAGCTTTACTCATGAACGTTCTCCGATTTGGTCACAAATGTAGCAATCCGTTCTCCCGGTTCCAGATTCGGCCGATCATAGTAATAAACCATGCCGAACTGATAGGTCATCTGCTTCGCCACGATATAAAATCGTTGTTCTTCAAATTCATTTTCCAGGCAGAAGACTGTACCATTCCTTTCAAAACCATGCATCACCGAATTTAACTGAACGATCTCTTCTTCCATGGCCAGTCGAAACCTTTCCACGATAAATATCGTCGCCGGACACAGAATGAACTCTACCTCATGAAAGGTGATCTCCACATTGTGATAATACGAAAAGTCAAAACTGCCTGCCAGCACCAACTGCTGGCTCTGATGCTGCATAGGCTCTGTAATGTAAAAATGCTCGATGTTACCTTCCTTCAGTTCCTGTTGCAACTGCTCTAGCTTTTTGTTCTGCTCATGGAAAGAGTCATGCCCCATTTTTGAATCAACCCTTTCTAGTCAAAAATGCCGCGAGGTGTCGATATGTAGGCCCATCTACTCTTCTGTTCACTTCTTCCAGATCCATCTCCAGCCAGTAATCTGCCTCCATCAATTCAGCCATATCAAGCTTTGTGATCTCGGCACATTTTGGATGCTCAGCTGCTACAACCATCGGTCCGGGACTATCATCCCAATTAAAGCCATTCACCACGGCATGTATCAATACTTCTGAGTCCAGCATCCGAATTTTCTCACAAGCTGCATCGGAAGACTCCTCGTAAACAATGTCATCCACAATCTGTTGTTCTTCAGCCGTCAAAATCAAACGTATGGCTCCAGGTGTATCTAACAGCATCTCTGCCATGTTTGGATTGCGCCCTCTTGCCAGGTTCCAGGCTGTAGCTAGAATGCCGTTGGGAGAATCCAGTCTCGCCCCATGTTCAAGCAATAAACGAATCGCTTCAGGCTGGTTGAACCTTACAGCTTTTTTCAGAGCGGTATCTCCGAGTTTGTCCTCCAATTCCAGCTCAGGATTGGCTTGCAGCAGACAGCGAATGCCCTCAAGAGGCGCACGATTAGTCAAGAAGAGCATAAGGGGTGTTCGTCCGCGTTCATCCCGTTCATTGACATCCAATGAGGATGAAGCTATAACTTCACAAAGATGCTCTATATCTTTGATTTTACTAATATCTGTCCAATTCAAAATGATCTCTCCTTCACTACTTTTCTATTTCTACACCTACTCTATCTAAAAATATAGATCGCTACAAGAGACCTTTGAACGCCAAAAAAGCCCGCAAAGCGAGTAATTACGCATGGACGGGCCTATTGGCATAAACCTAATATGATCAGTTAACCATCTCTTGCAAGACAAAAGTCAGACTTAGGCTGATATCGTAGGGATTGGAACAACCTTTGCCGCAAGGGATGAATCTATCTCGGATTTGTTATCTGGTCTCGAAGCTTGATGATCGGACACGAGATCACCTAGATTAACAATAAGCTTCTCCAGTTCGGTAAAGCTTGCCACCATATTTTGTGTCAGATTACGTTGCTCTTCCATACTCGCCAGAATCTCTTCCGTTGCAGCACTGGATTGTTGCGTTACACTGGAAATTTCGGATACTTCATTAACCACCCGAGTCGAGGATTCCTTCATCGTTGCTGAACTTGTTTCAATTTCTGTGGCCTGAGTCAATACATTCTGTGAATTGTTGTTAATGGACTGGAATACCCGCTCCGTTGTCAGAACACTTTCTGCTCCAACTTGCAACAACTGACGAACCCCTTCAAACCGGCTTGTCAATGCTTGTGTCTGTGTTCTCAGACTGGTGAGGATCGAGGTAATCTCACTCGCCGACTGCCCTGAGCTTTCAGCCAGCTTGCGAACTTCCTCCGAAACGACGGCAAATCCGCGTCCATGCTCACCTGCCCGTGCTGCTTCAATAGCTGCATTCAGCGCAAGCAGATTAGTTTGAGTGGCGATATCCGAGATACTGTTCAGCATTAACGTCATCGATTCACTCTGATCATTGAATTTCTTCATATCATCAGCTGTCGTGTTTATTGTCTCGTACAATTCATGCATCTGTTCGTTCAGGTGACCCATCTGAGCACTACCCGTCTGTGTACTTGAGGCCATACTTGCGGACAGCTCTTTCATCTGCTCAGAATATGACGCTACGTCCTTAATATGACGGTCAGACTGAGATAACGATTCGGAGATTTCGGCAATACTGGTCGCCTGAAACTCGACACCTCTTGCAACTTCGCTGAATCCGACCGTAACTTCGTTGGTGATGGCACCGGTCTCATCCACTTTTTGTTTCAATTGCTCCGTATAGCGGGACAACCCTGCAACAGCTTCTTTCACCCGTTGCAACATGATTTCCACGCGGGTGCGTGACTCTTCCACCTGCGCTCCCCGTGCTTCACTGTCCATGAACAATCGTTTGTTTACCCTTGACACGGTGATCATAATAATTCCGGTTACGATATACATACTGAAATTAATCAAATCGGCAAAGAGTTGCTCGATACTTGCAGATGACACTAGAACCAACTGAACCGTGAAAAAGGCAAGCATCACCGAAAAAGCAGTGTTATAGTGCTTGCTATTCGGATACAGCAGGAGCGGTGAAACAATTAGAATGCCTTGCACGGCATTCATCGCGTCACGACTTACGTAAATTCCACTGGCGATCACCGCTACGGTCACAAACCATGGAATGATATGTATACCTTTTTTCATGAAATTGCATACAGTAACTGCTAGAGTAACTACAACGGAGAGTAGCGTGGACAGCCATAGATCGGGAACAATAATCGTAATCCCCGCGCTGATGGCCGTTATGGCCCACATCATGTAACTTACTAGTTTGTTTCTCTGCCAAGTGATCTCATCAATACGATTCATGCTTACCCCGTCCTTTATGTAAGTTAAAAAAATTAACACATGTAGGCCACTGTAAGTTTATTCTCAGTCCATAGTCCTGCTTATACGTAGTTCCGTAACTCCTGCGCCTTTAGCATAGTACATATTAACTTCATAAACGTGCAGTCAGCGCCACTTTATGTATATCGGCAATTTATGTCTAAAATTAATATGTCTTAATAAATATATGTTAACAAAATAAAATTCCCTGAATGTGCACCAAAAGAAAAGAGCCTGCTCATGCGTAGGTACGCATAAAAGCAGACTCTTTACTCCATCTTTATCTTTTATAGTGATCTCATATGCCTTTCGGCTGTTACTTGCCAAATACCAGTGTTGTATTCGATGATCCGGCATATTTCGTAACAAACTCACGTGCATAGGCTGCGCTTTCAACCTGATAGCTGTAGTTATTGCTTGGTCTCCAGTTGGTTTTTGGAGAAACCGGGCTGTTCAGAGCAGGTGTGCTACCTTTATCCGTGAATTCTCCTTTACCTTTGTCGTCCAGAATGCCGCCTTTTTCAGCTCCTGCACCAAAGTAGTTGTTTTCGGAATAAATACGGGCTTTTTCTCCGATGGTGATCGCTTGATTGAAGTTATTGGCGTAATTGTTTTTGATGTGGAAGAAACCATAACGCATAAGTCCAGGGCCACGTACATACAAGTTTTCGAAATAGTTATTGGACATGGTCACATGTGGCACACCATTATAACTGCTATTACCGTCGTTCGGGTGTCCTAGAATAATGCCGTATTTGTGATTCGCAAATTTGGAGTTACTAATCGTGATATAGTCTGCGCGGTCGCCGATATACAAAAGCTTATCCAGGTCACTGCCGCCAGAACTGTAGTTGTGGCCCGAGAAGGTAACATGGTCGATCCAATAGTTGGAGCCGGAAGTAATATACATTTGGATATCATCGTTGGCATTGATGTTCGCAGAGTGATTAAACGTCAGATTTTGAAAGATCACATTGCTTGATCCCGAAGTGGATCTGAAGTGAATGTTCGTTAATGTATGTCTGTCAAAAGAACCTACCAATGTTTTGTTGGAACCAAATTCAACTTTTTGCAAGCTGGATGAAGAAATATTCTGTTCCACAACGACAATCTTAGCTGTAGAGCCTGCCATGTGTGTTCTCAGATCATTCAGATTACTGACATACACGACCTGACCGTTCCTGCCTCCTGTCGTCGCCGCCTTGGATACACCGTTCTCATTCTTCGCATTACCTGCAAAACCAGTCAAACCATTTGTGCCCGTGTTGGGAAAGTTAGCCGCACCATATGTAGCAGGGGCTGTTGAAACCGTTAACAACAATAAAGTGACTGCGAGTAAAAGCAATGAAAACTTCTTCAAAATATCACCATCCTTTGTAATTTGTCCCTTAAACAACTCGATTATAGCTTGTAACCTGCATTGTGACAATACCATCATTGCAAAAAGACAATTATTTTATCTTTTTTGCAACAGCAGGTCAGATATCGTGAAAAAACAGAAAGATGAGACCATGTCACGCCTGACTCATGAACACATCCCATCTATCCTGAAGCATCTATTTAATTTTGATTTCGAATTGATCTTTCGCAACATCTTGTATATTTTCATAGACCTTTCCAGGCTTTCCTTGCATCTTCAATATAATCGATCGGGGTTCATCAAGAGAATTGCTATTGAACGTATAAACCATGCCATTCCCCGTTCCTCTGCCTCCATTCCTAGATAAGGTTGTTTTCTCCCCTTTTTTGGAGATCGTAACAATCTCAAACGGCTGAACGATATCGCTAATGAACGACTCCTTCTCATAGTCAAGCTTTTGTTTGGGATCATAATCAACTCTTACCTGTGTAACCAGTGGCGAAATTTCCACGTCCGAGATCAGCACGTCGTACTCCCCGAACTTGAACGTTTGATTCACAGGGATCGTTTCCGTTTTTGGGATTGAAAATTTCGGGTCTAATGCAATCATAACGTTCATTTTTTTAGAAAATTCGTACTTACGTTCCTGCGAATTCTCCCTCTGCTTCTCCCGTTCTATTCCATTTCCCTCGCCCTTGTCATCATCAAGGCGATCAGGAACGACAGAGGAAAGCTGAAATTCAAAATTTAATTTTTCCGGAAGCGCCGTGCTGCGACTTCGGTCAAATGTTGTACGACCTCGGAGGACATTATTCTGATCTGAGAAATGAATGCTGCTAATGCTGCCGTTATCAATCACATGTCCTGTCGAGGCATCCGTCAATTTTGTGTTCGCCATGGAATATACACCACTCGGAGTATCCGTCCTTGCTGAGTATAAGAGGATAACTCGATTCTCATCCGCCATCAACGCATCCAGCGTAAACGTGTATTTTCCCATCGTCACCGTCTGATCAACACGTTGAACATAATTATGGTTAAGAGCTGAGGTAAGGGTAGCACTCTCCTGATCTGTGCGCAGCAATCCACGAAAAGGCTCCAATCCCCCCCAATGAACTTCAGGTTCGGAAGAGGTCAACCGTTGTTGACCGAGGTCTCCAAGTGATGCGAACATAATACCCGCCACAGCAAGTGATACAGCGCATAACACTGCGATCCATTGTCCTCGTCTTCTTTTACTCGATCTACTCGTTCTGGCTTCCGCCAAGCCGCGTTGTATGGCAGCAGCCGTATTCGCCGAATCTAATTCTCTACGCTCTTTGTTAACCTCATATGCATCTGCCAGCAATGCTTTTTCCTCCGGGCTAGTGGTCATGCCAATCCCTCCTATTCTTCATCAGCTTCCGTAATTGTTCAAGACCCTTATGCTGCCATGTCTTAATCGTGCCTTCCGGTTTGCCAAGAATTGAAGCAATATCTGTAAGTGTCATATCGTTGTAGTACTTGAGCAATATTACATGCCGATACTTCGGTTGTAATTTCAGCAAAAGAGACTGCATGGCTATACGATTATCTTGGGCACTAATCATCCACGAAGCCGGGATATTATTCTCCATGCTCTCATCCGGCTGAGGTATAGTTCGCTTGCGGCGACGCTGCTCATCAATACAGACATAAATTAAAATTCGAATGATCCATGATTTAAATGCCTTCTCGTTTTTTAGCGTACGACGTTTAATCCAGGCTCTGCAGGTCATCTCTTGTATAGCTTCCAGTGAATCCTGCCGATTCCTTAAATAGCTATAGGCAATGGATAATAACGTATCCTGATGCTCCGTAACGGAATTAATAAACGCTGATTCATCGTGCACATGTATCCAGTTTATCTGCTTCATCCCTGTCTCGCTATCCATCCTGTTCCCCTCCTTCTCTCTCTCTGTGGTATAAGACGGACGAACCGACCAAACCGTTTTCATTATTTTCCATACGAAAAAAAGCTCCCCATCCATAGATAGGAGCTGCTATTCCTGCACTCGTAATCGAATTACATCTACTTACAGATTACCTGTAACTTCAATCCCGTCAGCTGAAGCCAGCACGTTCCGAATCCAGGTTGTCAACGAATCCAGGAACACCCGCAGTTCCGGTTCAACAACTTCCACCTGCTCCAACTCAGCTAAAATGCCCGGCCATACCTCTTTCACCATCGGATTATCCCAACAGGGATCAAACACCTGCAGCTCTTCTCCACTTTGCGGGTCCGTTAAAGGGAACACACGATGGATTGCCGGACGAATATGCTTGAAATCCTCATCATAGATGAACAGCCTATCCTCCTGTCTGATCTCATGCATCTCTTCGTTCAGGTATAAGGGAGATAAGGTAAACCCGATGTTCCTCTCCGGGCCTTCATACTGATAAAGGAGCACCGGAATTTTACTTTTGGCTTGTCTTTGCACAACATTCACTCCTTTCCCGGAACACCACTTCAGGCACTCACAATTCGAACCATTCAAATACTTCTGGATACTGATTCGTCACACCCTCCATCTGCTCCTTCCAGGTTCGTCCTTCCTCCCCCCAGATATGGAACAGGCAGTAGATGTATTTTTCACCCTCCGCTACTTCATCCAAATTGTTCGCTTCCTCTAGCCATACTTCCAAAGCTTTGGGCCAGGATGCATCGTCACGCAAAAGAACAAAACCATCCATATGTTGTTCTACGCTGTACATCCTGTTATGTGTCAGCGAAGCCGCCAGTCGCGTCAAGATCTCAGTCAACCTGCCGTGCTCCTGCTCCTTCGTTCTGATCCCATACTCCCAACCCATAACGTGATTCCTCCCTCAAACATCGTTTACCGGGCTTCACTTCGCTGCACTGCGTATCCAGATTGCTGTAGTTCATCCATTGCAACGAACACATCACGCTTTGGATTCAATTCTCGGATCAGGTCAGCACTAATCGGTGCATCGTATATATTTCAGTCACAGCAGTCAAAGACATATCCTGTATATCGTAGTAATCTTTTGCCCAATCGATGTATGATTCCGGTGTTTCCTCGATATAACCGAGCAGAAATGCTACCCCACCCTCAGCATCCGATTCGCCCTCCTGAGCCATAGCAAGTCCAATCCAACTGCCTGTTTTCCACTCAGGACTGTGCACTTCCTGCCAAATACAGAAGGTCACATCCTCTCGAGCCAGCGTTTCCTCGTATTGATCTAACAGACGTATGAACTCCTCCGGTACCTCATCGTACATTCCCGGATAGATTTCACCATCCTCACGGTTATGCGGACTAAGCGGACATTCATGATCAAACCCTTTGAGTAACGTGCCCGTATTCGTAAACATAGCATGCAGATGGTCCCCTGCCCCGTTATCTACACTTCCCCATGCTGTATCTGGCTGAAGAATGTTATGGTGATAACGATGTACGCGGAGCCATTCCTCCTCTGACAGAATGATATCAAGTGCCGCAAGCGCTCTTATCCGCTGGTGCAAAATAGAAGCATTCATGATCGGTGTCCCGCTCCAATGATGCATATCCATCTCTCCTAAAAATGACTATATAAGTATGTAGTGTAATTAAATTAATCCATGCAAGACCATGCTATAGTCGGATCAAATCCTGTAGCTTGTTCTTCCCTTAGTCACTAGGTTGGATCGTAACCGATATCTGATTTTCCTTTTTAAACACAGTACACGCATAATTTCCAGAGTTTAGCTGTAAGAAAACCCCTTGGGATAATTCATCCGGTTCCAGTTCACCGCCACTGACATCATCTGCTGCCCCTAAGTAAACTGTGCCCGAAGGAACCTGAAAATAATATCTCTGTCTCGGCTCCGCTTCACTCCCGGTTTCCAAAACCGTTTCTTGCACATTCCAGTGCACTTCATACGTTCCGTCCTCACCCAGATTCAGGAACAGACAATGACCTGCGTTGACCTCCTCCAGTTCATCATCCGGGATCGACCACCAGTCAGGTGTATCCTGGAGACGATGCTCTAATGACGCCAGATCATAACAACATAATGTGGCTGTATCCGTATCCATCTGAAATGTTCCTTGCATGTTCATCCTCTCCTTCATTTTTTTATTATAACAAGCCAGCCCCACACATAAAATCGAACTCCCGAACCATCTCTGTAACGTTACTCTTCATTTCTGGTTAACAACTGACGATATATCCATAACGGAATTTTTTTGAACTTGATGGAGGAATCTATGCCAATTAATAATAGGAAAGAACCTTTTCGTTATACTCTGAAAGAACCTATGCACTTCGAAATCTATATCCTGAGCATTAATGGCATGGACGGTCCTTCCAAGCCTATTCAGGCCGAATTACGTGATATCAGTCGTTCGGGCTGTCAGCTTGCTTTTCCACTGTCCCTCCCTGTAGAAGATAACGATATTCGCATCGGCATCAACTTGAAGCTGTTTGAAGACTTATTATATATTGAGGGCACACTTCGCTGGGGGATGGAATATAACATGGTATGGCGTTACGGTGTGCAACTTGAAATCGCAGTTGAAGATCAGGATCGCCTGTCCCGGGAAATGCGCATGCTCGCAGGACAAGGTAAAATTATCGTCAAATAACCATCTAACTATGTTTCCTTTAAAATAAAACTGATTCAGATTGCACAGGCCTCTCTACAATGTACATAGAGAAATCTGCATAATTAAAATGAAAAAAGCAGTTGCTTCTCTGGATATATTCCAGGAAGCAACTGCTTTTGTTATATTGAATTATGCTTTTGCCGTGAACAACAGTTCTTGTTCCTTAACGGTTATACGACCAGCAGACTCAATAGAAGCATATTGATGCATATTGGTTATGATTACCGGTGTAATCGTTGTATAACCCGCTTTTTCAATCTCTTCCCGGTCGAATTCCATCAAGACATCACCCACAGAAACCTTGGTGCCTGCCTGAACTTTAGGAGAGAAGAACTGGCCTTTCAACTTCACCGTATCAATCCCGATGTGAATCAGCATTTCCGCACCTGTATCACTTACGAGACCAATGGCATGTCCGCTCTTCGATAATGAGAATACCGTTCCGTTGATTGGAGAAACAACGCGGCCTTCTGTCGGTTGAATTGCAAAACCTTTACCCATAATTTCTTCAGAAAACGCAGGGTCAGGAACTTCACTAAGCGGTTTCACTTCACCCGTGATCGGGCTAAATACTTGCTCATCTTGTGCTTGTGTTTCTTCCGTTACTGCTGGAGCAGTCGTTGTTGCTGACGTTACAGTTTCTGTAGAAGCTGAAGTTGCAGCTGCTTGCGGAGCATTATTTTCCTGGAATCCCAAGATGTACGTAATCAATGCTGCAGAGACAATCGCAATGACACCGCCCAGTATACCATAAATCAATGTACTGATGGACGGACTGATAAATGCTGCAAGTCCTGGCAAACCTACAAGACCTGTTAGTACAAATGCTTTTACCTTGACAATACCCATAAAGCCACCGCCAATTGCCCCACCGATGAGCGCAGCAATAAACGGTTTTTTGTATCTCATATTAACACCATACATCGCTGGTTCAGTAATCCCCATAAATGCTGTCAGACCTGTGGAATAAGCCATAGATTTCGTTTGTCCATTTTTGGAACGGAGTCCTACACCAATCGCTCCACCCGCTTGAGCCCAGTTCGCTGCAAGCATCAAAGGAATAATAAAGTCATAACCTAATGTTGTCATGGAACCAACAACGATCGGTAGCAACGCATAGTGCATTCCTGTAATAATTAGCAGTGACATTGTACCACCAATCAGAATACTTGCGAGGATAGACGCATTATCGAACAACCAAGCAATACCGCCAGACATACCATTACCGATAATGGAACCCAGTGGTCCAATCGCAATCAATGTAAGTGGAACCATGATCAGCAAGGTAACCGTTGGTACGACGATGAGTTTTACTGATGAATGGGTAATGCGGTCAACCGCTTTTTCCACGTAAGAAGCAATCCAGATCGCAATAACAATCGGAATAACCGTTGAAGAATAGGTTGCTGCGACGACTTTAATCCCCGCGAACGATGAGTTTCCTTCTGCCAGCAAAGCTGTTATGGTTGGATGCATAATTCCGGCTGCAAGCGCTGCACCGATATACATATTACTTCCCAATTTCTTAGCAGCACTGATGGCAAGAATGATTGGCAAGAAGTAGAAAGCACCGTCACCAATCGCAGATAAGATAACATAAGTTGAACTCTTATCGGACAGCCAGCCAAACGCTACAAGGATCGCCACGATCCCTTTGATCATACCTGCGCCGGTAATCGCCGGGAGGATTGGAGTAAATACGCCTGAGATGAAGTCAAACAGGGCACTTATTGGATTTCTCTTTTGTTTCGGGCCTGTAGAAGCCGTAGAAGATCCGGCATTTGCACCTTTGGACATGTTGCCTACCAGCGCGTTGTATACCTTCGGTACATCGTTACCGATGATGACCTGGAACTGTCCGCCATTCTCCATAACACCCATAACTCCAGGTGTGTTTTTTAATGTTTCTTTGTCAGCTTTTTTGTTGTCATTCAAGTTAAATCTGAGTCTTGTCATACAGTGGGTCACTTGATCCACGTTTTCTTCGCCACCAACAAGCTTCAGAATATCTTTGGACAATTGTTGTTTATCCATTGTGTTTTGCTCCTTTTATGTGTATTGAAGGTTTAAAAAAAACCTAAACACCGATCCATGACAAAGCATAACAGCTTATCATGTTTCAACGTTTAGGTTTTGCCTTTTTTGCAGTAACAATCCCAAATTATTCGATTGTTTGTTCATTTCGGACAATACGTTCGATGTGGATCGTGAGATACAACACTTCTTCCTTCGACAAGACCCGATTATAGATTTTACGTGTATAATCGTTAATCTTGACTGCACAAGCATGTGCTTCCGGATATTGTTTACTCACCAGATCATGAAGCGGATTATCCTCTTCCTTGTCTTCAATCGCTGTACCTTGCAGTACCCGTTGAGCGAAGAACTTCAAATGGGTCAGGAATCGGTAATAACTTAGTGAATCTTCGTCGAGCTCGATCACGAAACTGCGCCGAACGATGTTGAGAATATCCTTCACGATATTCGTAATGCTGATCGTTTCTCTCATCTCACCATTCATCTGGGCGTTAACCAGATGCATCGCGATGAATGCACATTCGTCCTCGGGAAGAAGAACACCTAGCGTTTCTTCAATAATCTGCAATGCCTTGAGACCGATCGCATATTCCTTCCGGTACATACGCTTGATTTCCCAAAATAATGCATTGCGGATCTGCAATCCTTGACGATGTCGGTCAATAGCAAAATGAATATGATCCGTCAGTGAAATGTAGATGCTTTCATGAAGCTTCTCACCCAGTACCGTCTCAGCGTAACGAATAATCTCATCCGAGCATTCCACATATTCCACCGGAATATCAGACAGAAGCGTCTTCAATTTCTGAGATACTTCTTTACTTTCGAGCGAAAATATTTTTTCGACGAGACTCTCGTCGATGAATTCACCAGTATGCTTTTTGAAGGCAATTCCACGCCCCATAACGACCAGTTCGTTACCTCCCGGATCAATTACAGTGACTACATTGTTGTTGAGCACCTTCTCAATTTTCATTTCTTCACATCACCTTGCACCGTCAAAGTAGTAAAAGGCAAAACCAAAACAGGTCATGAAGTATGCCTGCCTCTGGTTTTGCCTGATTGAACAGTAACAATCCAGTATTCTTTAGCCTTGGGCCTATCTTACCATATTAAATCGCATGTGACAACGTTTTTCTGAAAGCGGTTAATGTGCGTTAATGCGACATAAAAGGCACTCATACAACAATGACTTTGGAATTATGCTTTTGCATTATTATCAACAAGACTTGCGCCATTTGTACTAATAACTTCTTTGTACCAGTGGAACGATTTTTTCTTATAACGGTCCAGTGTACCAGAACCATCATTATTACGGTCTACATAAATGAAACCATAACGTTTCTTCATCTCTGCTGTAGATGCACTTACCAAGTCAATGCAGCCCCATGACGTGTATCCCATGACTTCGACACCATCTTCAAGCGCTTCTCCAACTTGCACCAGATGATCATTCAAGTATTGAATGCGGTAGTCATCATGGACTGTTTTATTGCCGTTCTCATCCGTAATCAATTCATCGACGGCACCCAAACCATTTTCGACAATAAACAATGGTTTCTGATAACGGTCCCAGTATTTATTGAGGGTTACACGCAAGCCCTGAGGATCAA
Source organism: Paenibacillus polysaccharolyticus (assembly GCF_900102085.1). Lineage (GTDB taxonomy): Bacteria > Bacillota > Bacilli > Paenibacillales > Paenibacillaceae > Paenibacillus > Paenibacillus polysaccharolyticus. The sequence goes on from NZ_FMVM01000001.1 coordinate 311,512, forward strand.
TCTGCCATCCCCATTCGCTTGCTTTCAAGTAAGGGTTCTGAACTCCTGCAAACAGGTTTCCTTTGCCCTCTTTACGTTTCTCCGGATCACCGGTCTCACAGATACTTACATAATAGCTGAAGGAGATGAAATCTACGGTGTGCTTAAGAATTTCCGCATCCCCGTCTTCGAACTTAATGTTGATGTTATTCGCTTTGAAATAACGATTAATGTATTTCGGATAATAACCACGTGCATGGATATCGGCGAAAATATCATTACGTTGCTCTGCGTGCATCGCTGCAACAACGTCGTCTGGATTCGGTGTGAGCGGATATGTCGGCATGCTCAGCACCATGCACCCGATTTTCGCTTCCGGCATAATCTCATGGCCCAGTTTGACAGCAAGCGCACTGGCTACCAATTCATGATGGATCGCTTGGTACAGATCCTGCTTGGACAATTCGGATTTCGGTGTATAGATACCACCACTCATGAATGGTTCTTCCAGAATGGAGTTGATCTCATTAAACGTCAACCAGTATTTCACTTTGCCTTTGAAACGGTTAAACAGCACAGTGACATAACGTTCGTAAAACTCGATCATTTTACGGTTAACCCATCCATCATAGGTTTTAGACAAATGTAGCGGCGTCTCGTAGTGAGAGATCGTTACGAGCGGTTCAATGCCATATTTGTGACACTCATCGAACAGGTCATCATAGAATTGCAGACCTTTCTCGTTCGGCTCCAGTTCGTCCCCTTTTGGAAAAATGCGAGACCACGCAATGGATGTACGGAACACCTTAAAGCCCATCTCAGCAAACAGTTTGACATCCTCTTTGTAGCGGTTGTAGAAATCAATCCCGATCAATTTCAAGTTATCTTCAGTAGGGCCTTCTGTTCTTGGTGTTGTAATGCCATGTGGCATAACGTCCTGTACAGACAGACCTTTGCCATCCGCATTATAAGCTCCCTCAAGCTGGTTGGCCGCTACCGCGCCGCCCCACAGAAAATCCTTCGGAAATGGTGTAGTCATTTGGCTTCATCCTCTCAACATTGAATGTCTATATAAATTGAACTAAAGATTTTACACATTCCACTCCGATGACAGAATAACCTTCTAATCGCTGTTACCCCCAGATTTTTTCGATTCCCTTTTCCAAAGGGGAAAATCCGGTGATAAAGGCGACCGCTCCGCTTTTCCAGGTTTTTTCTGTCCTCTCCGTTCAAGTGTAAATAAATAGTTCAACTTATATAAAATTTATTTTATATCCGTTCCAAACTTTATTTTGTGCCCACTTGCTCAAGTCGCTGCATGATTTGCTCAAGCTGTGCACCTGTTACGATTTGCTTCATATCAAACTTGCCTTTGCTCACACCCGTCATTACACCAGCACGAGCACTATTCTGAATCGCCGCATATGCCCAATGCTTACTGTCGACATCGCCAAACATCAGCTCCACTGAATCTGTAGCAGGCTTCCAATCCTTATTAGTCAGGATCTGGTCTACAATAACTGCCATCTGCGCTCGTGTTACTTCGCTCTCTGGAGCAAACATTTGATTGCCGATACCTTTCATCAGTCCCGCCTTAGTCACCTTCGTAATGGCTTGAGCAGTCCAGTCGGGAGCGCTGTCCACATAAGGATATTCCTCAGTTCCTTCCGAAAGTTGAAGAGCATCAGCCAGAACCATTGCAATCTGCGCGCGTGTTACAGGTTCAGAGGGTTGTACAGCATGCTCTGATGAGGAACCTGTCTGCTCTCCAGCTGTACCTTTATCAAGTTTGAACAGACTCGAGATAACCTCTTTATTGTTAAAAGCAGGTACCCATGACCAATGTTTCAAACCTCCATAGAATCTGTGACTATCCATGTATGCATCATCGTATAAAGTTAAATGCACTTGTTTAGCACCCATTTCCGTCAATGCCTGATAAGCAAGTGAACTAGTACGACTATCTGTTGTTGGATCATTTTGAGCGTGCATAATCCACATCGGCACATCCACAATGCCTTTCAGTTCTTGCTTGAATGCATCAACGGAACCCGTATAGTCCGCAATGGTATCTTTGGCAGCAACGATAATTGCTCCAGCAAACAAGTCAGGATACTGCATCAGGAAGCGAAATGCACCACCACCACCACTGGATACACCAGACAGATAAATCCGGTCAGGGTCTACTTCACCTTCGGCAACAAGCTTTTGAATCAACTCAACCTGAGCTTCAAAATATGCCTTCATTATTGGTAGTTGCTCTGCATTGTTGTAAATTTTGAAGCTGTAATTCTCAGGATATTGCACCGCCAGTACAGAAGTATCATACCCTGATTCCGTCCAGACTACTGCACCGCGATTAGCGGTTAAATGATTGCGTCCGTCCGTTCCAACTTCACCACCGCCGTGAAGCCATACCATAAGCGGCTTCGCTTCCTTGGAAGGACTGCGTTTCAGGTTATAAGATAGCGTTACACCATTGCTAGCTGTGAATTGTGCTTTTTCAAACTCATCCACGGTACGTGTTTTCACCTGAGTAACACTTTTTTTATCAAAAGAAAGTTCTGGATACGTTTTGCTGGTTACCGCAAACTCGGATTTCAGGCCTCCAGGATATTTGAAAGGCTTCACGGTCATGTGGATCGTATGATCCTTCATGGATAACGTGATGCCATCATCTTCATAGTTGTCTTGCACAATTTCTCCAGCAGCATTTAACGGATAACCGTCATAATTCCCTGTAATATCAAAGTCAGATGCCTTCAGATTTTTGTATTTTTCCACGTCTGAAACCGTAATGTCAAAAGATTCGACCATCTCACCCGGATCACCAACAAACGTATTCGCCTGAATTTGCGTCACTTGTGCGCTTGCTGCACCTGTTGTCCCAGGCCAGATCACACTTAGACTCAGCGTTAGTGCTAACATACAGGAAACGTGTTTGATGCCTTTGTTCCACTTCTTCAAAAGAACCCCTCCAGCTCATGTGATGTTTGATTGCAAAGTAAAAAGCGGACAAGCACCAACCAAAAGGGTTGTATGAAGCGAAAGCTCATATCACACTTTTAAGTCAGGTTTTGCCCGCCCCTGTGCGGTAACAATCCTAAGAATGTCATCGCTGAATATCAGATCTTTGTTTCAGGTGTTTACAGTTGCTCACCATTGCTGGCAATCACATTTTTGTACCAATCAAATGAATCTTTTTTGGAGCGTGCAAGTGTTCCGTTACCTTCATCATCGAGATCCACGTAGATAAAGCCATAACGTTTGGACATCTCGGATGTCGACATACTCACGAGGTCAATCGGGCCCCATGCAGTAAAACCAATCAGCTCAACCCCATCTTTGATGGCCTCTTTCATCTGTTCGATGTGCTTTTTGAGGTAATCGACGCGGTACGAGTCATGGATAGATCCATCCTCTTCCACTTTGTCATACGCACCCAGACCATTCTCTACAATAAAGAGTGGTTTTTGATAACGATCCCAGAAGTTGTTCAACGTTACGCGCAGACCGATCGGGTCGATCTCCCAGCCCCAGTCGGATGCTTCCAGATAAGGGTTTTTCACGCCGCCTGTCAGGTTACCTGCTGTCTCAGCCGCATCCGCAGAAGCCGACTTGGTCACAGACATGTAATAACTGAAGGAGATGAAATCTACCGTGTTGTTCAGCAAAATCTCATCATCGCCTGCTTCTTTTTGAATTACAATGTTATTCTCATCAAAATAACGCGCCATGTAATTCGGGTATTTACCTCGAGCGTGCATGTCCGTGAAGAAGAGGTTAAGCTGATTCTCATGCTGAGCCAGTTGAACATCTACCGGATTACAAGTCGCTGGATAAGTTTCCATACGTGCAAGCATACAGCCCACTTGGGAGCCAGGAATGATCTCATGTGCAAGCTTCGTCACCATAGCACTTGCTACAAATTGATGATGCAATGCTTGATACGTTGTTTGCAGCTTATTGTCCACTTTATCAATTAGAATACCGCCGCCAGTGTACGGACTGAACACCATCACATTAATCTCGTTAAATGTCAGCCAGTATTTCACTTTGTTTTTATAACGGTTGAATACCGTTTCAGCGTAACGAACATAATGTCCGATCACTTCACGGCTTGCCCAGCCATTGTATTTTTGCGTCAAACCAAGCGGAGTCTCATAGTGAGACAGTGTTACGAGCGGTTCAATGCCGTATTTATGCAATTCATCAAATACTTCATCATAGAATTTCAAACCTGCTTCATTTGGCTCTTGGTCATAACCGTTCGGGAAAATACGTGCCCAGTGAATGGACAAACGGAATACTTTGAAGCCCATTTCTGCGAATAGTGCGATATCTTCTCTAAAACGGTGGTAGAAATCAATACCGAAACGTTTCGGGAAACGTTCTTCAATTTTGCCAGCAAGAATCTCTTCGATTCGGGAAGAGGAAATTTCCATGGCATGTCCACCCGTGCGCTTTTCTTTTGGCACATGAGCGATCATGTCCGCTGTGGAGAGACCTTTTCCGTCCTTATCGAATGCGCCTTCCAGTTGGTTCGCAGCTGTAGCGCCGCCCCACAGGAAGTTTTCAGGGAATCCTTTTTTTGCCGTGGTCATCATAACAACCTCTTTTCGAAATAATTTTTGGTTTTCCATACGTAAGAGCAACTCCAAAACAGAGCAGAAAACAAGAAAAACCTAAACTCAGGGTAAAATAGCACCAAAAAAAGGGGCTTTCATTTCACCATCAGTTTAGGTTTTGCCTGTCTGCACAGTTACAATCCATCAAAAGATGTTATAACGTATTCTGTTGTTTTGCTCTTGTGATGTAAGCGTAACATATTTATTTTGTAAAATCAAATTCACCAAAACTATGCGACCTTCGGCCACAATAAGATCACCTAACAACGTATTTATAATAATTATTATCTTATTTCTAACATCATTTCTAAAACTATTTCTAACGTGGCATTCGCAAAATTGCTGCCCGTAGGGCATTGGTTCCTTCCTCCGTTTCCAGATAACTTGCAGGACTTTGGTCCCCCAGAGCTGGAACCTTTTTCTCTATCCATTTCAATGCGGAATCTTTCATTTCACATAAAAGTACCCGGCCTATATCTTCTGGAATACCTCTTAATCGTGCCTCTTCTTTCCATTCAGTGGGTAATGTAGCGTACCATTCATCAAATAGTTCAACGAAGGTATCCCAATGCTCCTGTTTAAATGCGGACAAATACATATCTTGCATACTCATGTAACATTTCTCCTTCTCATTAAGATATGTAACCCCCTGGTCCTATCTCAGAGAATTCATCCTTAAGCCGCTTGTAGTCGCTGTTATAACTAGTAGACTTAATTTTAAATGATTTTCAGGGAGAGAACAATCAAGGAGGAACACATCATGACCGAAGAAGAAAACACATCTGGCTGGGACGCCATCGACCACGCTATACAGCAATTGTACGGAGAACAGGAACCTAAACATTATGGCACAGCCATTCCATATATGCTTGGCGGACCCGACCCACTGGACGGAATAAGTGCCTATGCGGTAGATACACCGATGCCTCATTGGCATTTTGTAACTTATGGTTTCTCGGAGCTCTACGGCAAAGAGGGCGATGATGCATCGAGAAGTGGATATGGTTTCGAACTTACTTTTCGCCTTACACGCTGTGAAAATGAATCAGAACCGCCGGCCTGGGCACTCAATCTACTCCAAAATATGGGGCGATATGTCTTCAACAGCGGTAACCTGTTTCAGCCCGGAGATTATCTGGATGCCAACGGCCCGATCTGCCTGAACTCCGATACACTCTTGACTGCACTTGCATTCATAGAAGATCCAGATTTACCTGAACTGAATACACCGAATGGTTCTGTTCAATTTATCCAAATGGTCGGTATGACCTGCCGTGAACTGGAGATGATTCAGAGCTGGAATACCCGCGGTTTCCTGGCTGCCTGTGAAAGCTATATGCCTAAATATGTAACGGATCTGATGAGGAATTCCTACGCAGATATCCCTTCGGTTATCCAAGCTACGGAGCGTGGCATTGAGGAAGACGGATCAAGCACCGCCTTTTTGTTCATCCAACAATTGAGCTGGGAGTCACCACGCAAAAAACTGTTACAGAAAAACATCCCTGCCAAGCTTCAGCTAGGTGCCCAACAGGCAACTCTTCTGGGTAGCATCCTGGGGAGCCGAATCGCCAAAAAAGCAACGTTGTCCCTAATCGGGCCGGATATCAATATTGTCTTTGAAGCTGGGGATCTTCCCTCTCTGATGGAAACGGAGCGAGAGGTCAGATTGACTGTGAATCAGCAAGCACTGAACGAAATTGTAGAGCAACTTCGTCCACAAGCCAGCTCCTTTCAGATCCCTTCACTGGACAAGCTCCTTATTGAGATTGTGCCCACGCAGATTAAAGATCAGGAAGGGAATGTGATCAAAACGATCGGCTAATCAACGCAATTGCATCAAGGAGGAATGACATGTCTGCTCATACATCGGTCTCAAGGCCATTGGAATACGGTACGGGAGTTCATACTGGAACTCCTGCTTCCTTTCACTATTTAGCTCAAAGCGGAATAGACCGACTATGCAAAATCAATCATTTTCTAATTCAAGCGTTCCGCCGCAGTATTTTGGATATCAAAGAGAATTTGACAGGTACTTATCTGTTCCTGCTAACAGATGTTAACGGCGTGCTGCTGTCCATGGATTACAGCTCTAATTTGGAACCGCACGTAAAGCAATCTCCTATTCGACCGGGACTGAGTTTTTCAGCCCAGAGCTGTGGCGTTAATGCCATCTCCAGAACGATGGAGGATAATGCGCCCGTATTTTTGCTACCAGAGCAGCATGAAAGTCCATTTTTTCAAAGCTGGCACTGTTATGCCGTTCCTCTATACATGGGGTCACAGCATTTCGGTTATCTCGATGTGTCTACAATTAACGCGGATATGCAGCGTGAACTCATGGCCATAGCCAAGTTGATCCCGGCAAATATGCAGAACCGTTACCAGAGCCAAAGCATGGCACACCAGGAGAAACAGCTCCAAGTCGAATTCACAGAGCGGCAACTAACGATTCTAGAGATGATATCCCGCGGATGGACTGTGAAGGCGATTGCATTGCAACTTAAGATCAAGGAATGTACGGTCAATTATCATAAAAAAGTCATTTTTAACAAGTTAGGCGTTCAATCCAGCACAGAAGCTGTTTCAATGGCGAGTCAATTGTCTTATTTATAGGAGACCCCTATAGTTTCCTATAGGTGGAAATAGAGAACGCATGTGCTACAATTTTAGTAAGCACAACAAAGAGAGAATAACTCACACATCTCAGGAGGGTATTATGTCTATTACGAAAAAAACATCTTTATTCGCTATGCTCATCATGATGATGATCGTAGTCGCTGCTTGCGGAGACAAAGCAGATAACAATGCGAAATCAAACGATCCTGCCGCAACCAAAACAACTACAGGCGCAGATGCCGGCACAGCCAAAACCGACGATACCGACAAATCAGGAGCGTCCAGCGAAGATAACAAAGAATCTGACAACTCATCCAAAGTAGAACTGGGGACAACGCAAAAGGGTTCTTACACTAATGACTATTTTGGCGTATCCCTGAAATTCCCTGAAGCATGGGAATATCAGGATGCCGAGGGCATGAACCAACTGACGAGTGCTTCCTCTGAGGCCATTGCCGGTGACGATGAAAAGAAGAAAAAACAGATGGAACTATCTCAAACCAAGACATTGAACCTGCTTATGGCATCCCAATATCCGCTCGATGGCGGCCAGATCGGCCCTTCTGCAATGGCCATCGCCGAGAAGGTTAGCTTGCTGCAAGGCATTCGTACAGGAGAGGACTATCTGAAAGCTACCAAGAAGTTCATGGAAGACAGCAACTTCCCTTATGAATACAAGGACTTCACAAAAGAAACCATCGGTGGCAAAGAAATGGACCTAATGCAGATCACGACGGATGCAGGGGACGGAAGCAAAATCACTCAGGAATACTACAGCACGATTATTGAAGGTTATGCGTTCAACTTCATCTTCACATATCTCGATGCAGACAGCAAAGCCGAGATCGACAACATTAAGAAGTCGGTTCAATTCAAATAAAAACCAAAACCCCGGTTGCGATCTGAACAGATCATGCCGGGGTTCTTTGTTCTTTTTTTAACCAGACAGGGCAACCCAATGTCCTTCTTTCACTTCGACCCAGCGCGAATGCTCCAGATTATATCGGTCTCCCGTGCCACTGGTTTCCTTCTCCTGATCTACCAAAGCGATACGTGGCTTATTCCTCTCCACCACCGGATCAGGAACCGGAATGGCCGATAGTAACGCCTTCGTATACGGGTGCTGCGGATTGGCATACAGTTCTTCACTTTCAGCCAGCTCCACAATTTTGCCGTTATACATGACAGCTACCCGATCACTGATATGTTTGACCATCGACAGATCATGCGCGATGAACAAATACGTTAGACCCAAGCGCTGTTGCAGCTCTTCAAGCAACTGCACAATCTGCGCCTGAATAGAGACATCGAGTGCCGACAACGGCTCATCACAAACGATAAACTCCGGCTCTACCGCCAGCGCTCTTGCAATGCCTATTCGCTGACGTTGTCCTCCTGAGAACTCATGGGGATATCGCTGTGCATGTGACGGTTCAAGTCCCACCATCTCCAGCAGTTCTTCCACTCGCTTCTGTCGCTGAGCGGCATTACCTGCAAGCTGATGAATATCCAGTGCCTCGCCAATGATGTCCATAATTCTCATTTTGGGATTTAGAGAAGCATACGGATCTTGGAAAATGATCTGCATATGTCGTCGCATCGTTTTCATCTCACCAGTCGAGAGTCGCTGCAACGGAATGCCTTTGAACAGCACATCACCCCCCGTTGGCTCATGCAGACGCAGAATCGCTCGTCCCGTGGTAGATTTTCCGCTACCTGACTCTCCTACAACGCCAAGTGTTTCCCCTTGACGGATATGAAAGCTGATATCGTTCACGGCTTTTAACGTATTGCCCTTGCCGAGGTTAAAATACTGTTTGAGAGATTTGACCTCCAGCAACGGCTGATCGTCCTCCATATCTTTGGATACCTGCGAGACTAGCTTCGGCTTCTTCTTCTCATCCAACCTAGGCAGTGCGTTCAACAGACGGATGGTATACGGATGTTTAGGACTCGCAAAAATCTCCGCCGTGGTGCCCGTCTCCACGATCTCTCCCTCTTTCATTACAACCACCCGGTCACACATGCCGGCAACCACACCCAAATCATGTGTAATCAGAATAATCGACGTACCCATCTGCTCTTGCATATCCTTCATCAGGTTCAAAATCTGTGCCTGAATCGTTACATCCAGAGCCGTAGTCGGCTCATCGGCGATTAATAGTTCAGGACGACAAGCAAGGGCGATACCAATCATCACCCGCTGACGCATGCCACCGGAAAATTCATGCGGATACTGATTATAACGGATAGCGCTTTGTTTGATGCCTATTCGTTCCATCATGGCGATGGCTTGTTTTTTCGCTTCCCTTCTCGATAACTTCTGGTGTTTGATCAAACTTTCCGAGATTTGCTGACCAATCTTGATCGTTGGATTAAGCGAACTCATGGGGTCTTGGAAAATCATACCGATGTCCCGGCCACGAATATGCTCCATCTCTTTTTGTGATTTCCCAGCAAGATCTACACCTTTAAATAGAATTTCACCCGATTTCATCTGTGAAGGGGGAGAGGCAAGCAGCCTCATAATAGAGCGTGCGGTTACGCTTTTACCACTGCCTGATTCTCCAACAATGCCCAGCGTTTCCCCTTTCCGCAGTTCAAAGCTGACCTGCTTGACCGCCTGAAACTCACTATCACCCGTGTAAAAAGAGACGGACAAATCATTTACTCTCAGCAAAGGTTCCACGACGTGCACCATTCCTTTCATATCTGCTCTATCTTCTCATATGTAATCAATTCCATACCTTGACAATTAAACATACCCTACATAATATATACTATATTGATCGGAATAATGCAATTTATACTTCAGTGAAAGGAGAGTTACCGTTTGACAGCTGAAGCGGAAAATCATCACACCTCCCGTCTGGTGAATCATCTACGTTTTATTTATGGTAAAATGCTGCTTCATCCCGTCTATCGCTATGTATTGATCGTTCTCGGATTACCGATCAACCTGATCGTTTATATGGTCTGGCTTTCCAAGCGTAAACAAGATGACTGGTCAGCTGTAAAACAACAGGCTGAACAGGAGATGCATACCTCATCCTACCGTGACACCAAACGATTGGAACTGGAAGAACAACTGAGGCGCAAGCATCGCTTCTTCAAGCAAGAGGTCAGCGAGGCAGCATTCAGACAAGAGGCTGAGAGCTGGCTTGAGGAAACTTTTCAGAAGGAACTGCTGGAACGAACGTCCCACAAGTTAGAACAAAAGGGAAAACATCGTCTCGGAATTCAGGATACATTCGGTATCTTACTAGCGAAACCTTGGTTTCTAGCCTTATCGATCATCCCGGGCTGTCTAATGTATCTGACTCTTCTGGTATATGGTAATGCTTATCTAAAGTACATATTTGAAAGACTACTCATGACCATCTTTGTCATTCTGGGTGTAGCAACGCTAGTATTTACGATTCTGTACTTGTCTCCGTTCAACCCGGCGGCCAACATTCTCGGCGTAACCGCAACACAAGAACAGATTGCAGCCTTTAATCATGTGTACGGCCTGGATCAGCCTTATCTGACACAGCTTTGGAACAATATCAAGGGTGTTGCCTTGTTTGATCTTGGCAAGTCGTTTGCAGGAAACGAGATCGTGACGGATACAATCGCTCGAAAGTTTCCCATTACGCTAACCCTTGCCGTGATTTCCCTGCTGTTAGCTATTGTCATTGCTTTACCTATTGGCATTATCTCGGCGCTCAAGCCTAACTCCTGGTTTGACTACACATTTATGTTCATCGCTCTCATTGGACTGTCTATTCCGAACTTCTGGCAAGGTCTGATCTTCATTCTGAATTTCTCGATTAAAATGCAGTGGCTTCCAGCTACCTTTAATCCTCAGAACTGGCTGTCCATGATTATGCCGGTCATCGTGCTGGGGACAGGACTTACGGCTGCGGTTGCACGGATGACCCGTTCATCCACACTGGAGGTCATTCACGAGGATTATGTCATGACTGCCCGGGCCAAGGGGCTAAGTGAGCGACAAGTGATGCTGAAGCACGCGGTGCGTAACGCGCTGATTCCTATCATTACTGTCGTGGGTCTTCAATTCGGAGCTATGCTTGGCGGGGCCGCTGTAACAGAGAAGGTATTTAATATCAGCGGACTGGGAAGTTACATCGTGGATAAGCAATTCATACCCGATATTCCGAGTATTATGGGCGGAGTAATCTACACAGCGATCACGATTTCCATTGTGAATGTTGTGGTTGATCTGTTTTACGCATTTATCGATCCAAGGGTTCGCTCCAAAATGAAACAATATTAAAGCAGGTGTACTATGACAAAATCAAGCTCCCTTACACAGGAAATGCGTTTTCGGCTCAAGTCTTCGCAAGAATACAGTCAAGCCAGCTTCGCATGGATCACTTCGGTTCTGCTGACTCTGTTATTGTTGTTGAACAGTTATGACTGGAGCGGGCAGGCGTTCAAGCCATTTATAGCTGGAGTGGCCGGCATTTATCTATTCTTCACCCTCATTCAGAGTCTGCTTCTTATTCGGATCAGACAGGATTTAATACAGCGCGGGGTTATACGTGTTCTGACACGTAGACTCGCATGGGTACAGTTGCTGGCTGCTTTGACAGGTAATATTTTCATTGTAACGGCTGCCTTCCACCTGATTCGAAAACGAAAAAGTATTGAATATACATTTGCTGTATACGCACTGTTAATCCAGTTATTTGTGATCGGTGTATCGGCTCTGAATGTGTTCAAGCCTTATGTTGCGGATACCTTTTTGCCTTCGATGGCGGCGTTGTTATGTATTCTCGTCATTGATTTGATCGTATTGATCATTGTATCAAGGTATGATGCAACTTCTCCTCTGCCTCGCTGGATGATGGTTGTAGGTGCAGTGATGATCGTTAGCGTAATTACGGGCAACGTTTTCGCGTTGCTGCTGGGGATCTCGATCCTTCGCCGGCTCAGCAGACAAGGGAAACATGGAACGAATTTCTGGAATGATCTGTGGGAGCGCCTTGCTCCCAATATGACCGCGATGTCCGGACTCTTTTTCATCATCTTCCTGTTCTCGATCTCCATCTGCAGTTTCTTCACCTTCGACTACAGCATGGCGGTGGAAAATAATTATTCGGCCCTGCTTAAGTCACCTTCTCTGGCCTATCCGCTAGGAACGGATGATTTCGGTCGATGTCTATTTTCCCGAATCGTGTTTGGTGCACGGATTTCCTTGATCGTCGGTTTTATGTCAACTCTGATTCCGGTTGTGATTGGCGGTGTGCTGGGTGCCTTCTCGGGTTTCTACGGAAGACATACGGATAACATCATCATGCGACTGCTGGATATTCTGTACGCCATTCCGGGAATCTTGCTCGCCATCGCGATCATTGCAGCTTTTGGTGCCAACACCGTGAATTTGATCATCGCATTAAGCCTGGGCTCCATTCCAACGTATGCCCGAACGATGCGGGCCAGTGTACTTTATGTATCTACCTTTGAGTTTGTCGAGGCGGCGCGTGCCTTGGGATACACCAATCGTACGATTATTTTCAAACACATCATTCCCAACTCGCTCGCACCGATGATTATCAAATCCACGCTGACGATTGGTGGAGCTGTCATTGCAACCAGCAGTTTGAGTTATCTCGGGCTGGGTGTAGAACCACATATTCCGGAATGGGGCAACATTCTGAAGCTGGGAAGCACCTATCTGGAGACTCATTCGTATCTAGCGATTTATCCGGGGCTGGCGATTATTTTGCTTGTTCTTTCGTTTAACTTTCTCGGTGACGGACTGCGGGATGCGCTTGATCCCAAGCTTGAGAAGGCGTGACGATGGATTTATTAAGTTGAACTAAAGGTTTACACGGAGCACTCCGATGACAGAATAACCTTCCAATCGCTGTTATCCCCAGATTTTTTGATTCCCTTTTTTAAAGGGAAAAATCCGGTGATAAGCGTATGCTTCCGAAGTAGCTTTCTTACAGAAAGCTTTTAGGCGAGCACTCCGTTTTTCCAGGTTTTTTCTGTCCTCTCCGTTTTTGTGTAAATGAAATAGTTCAAAAAAAAAAAAAATCGATACATCACATCTATTAACAAAATGGAGGTATTCTCATGAAAAAACGTACACTTGTCGCCTTGCTGCTGATTCTCGTGCTGGTGATCTCCGGCTGCAATGTGAAAACCAAAACCGAATCGCAGGAGCAGAACCAACCTTCCGATACAACAGAGACCACATCAAAAGCGGTTGACATTGAATTGCTTGCCATGAGTTCTTCCGAGAATGATGTCAACATCATCCGTGATCAGCTGACCAAAAACGGCTTCAATGTAAAGCTGAATCTGCAACCGGATTACGGAAGCTTTAAGTCCCAGCAGGACGCTGGCAACTATGATATCGCATTGTCCAGCTGGACAACGGTAACGGGCAATCCGGACTATGCGGTTCGCTCTCTTTTCAAAACAGGCGGGGATTACAGCATTCTGGCGGATCAAGAGATCGATAAATTAATCGATCAGGCCGCTACGCAGACACCTGATGAGTACAAAGAAACGTATAAAAAGTTGGAAGACCGTTTGGTTACAGATCAGGCGTACATCGCTCCGCTGTATATTTCTCTGAAAAGTCAGGCGGTGAACAAGGACATTCTGAATGTCGATACCGTTCGTCTGTCCAAATCCCGTGCCATGGCGTGGGAACCGATTGAGTTCAAGGACAGCTCCAAAAACAGTAAAGATCCGTTGATTCTGACACAAACAGCATCTGTACTGACTTCCCTTGATCCGATCAAAGGAAACGACGGTTCCATCAACCAACTCAATACCAATATGTATGTGCGTTTGGTGAATCTGACGGATGACGATCAGCTGACAGCGGATGGATCGCTTTCACGTAATTTCACGATTGCAGATGGCAATTCCGAGTATTATTTTGTCCTTCGTGATGATATCAACTTTGCTAAAATCGAAAACAAAAAGGCTGTCGATACCGGAGAGCGTGTAGGTGCAGATGATGTCATCTTCTCCCTCGACCGTGCCAAAAATAAAGATTCCGTTCCGGATCACCGCACGTACAGTCTGCATGAACATATCAAACAAGCGGAGCTCGTTACAGACCTGAGCGCACTGGAGTCAGTGAAACAATCCGGGGGTAGCGGAACCGTGCTGGAAGCTCTGAATCAAGGACTCGACAGCGATATCAAGGAACTGGTTAGCGACAAAAAACAGGCTAATAACGGTGCAGGCAAATACCAAGTGGTTAAAGTAACGACAACTGAACCGTTCCCGCAAGTGCTGAACTATCTAGCACACCAATCGGCCGGGATCGTATCCAAGAAACAAGTCGAAAGCATCAATACGTATGATGTCGCATCCTTCGATGTGAACAAGGATATCCCTTATGGCGATCAGAACACCGTGACCGAGGGTGCCAACTATAACAACACACTTTATACAAGCGGCCCTTATATCCTCTCTTATAAAAATGACTACGAAGGCGTCTTCCTGAAAAACCCGGGATACCGCAAAGGTTCCGACTTCGCAGGCAAGATTGATCAGGTAAACGTACGCTTCATTGCCGATGCTGACAGTGCTCTCTCTGCGCTTCGCAGCAGTGAAATCCACCTGTATTACGGTGTACCTGAGACGAAATACGACATTATCCAGAATGACAGCAAATTGCACTTGCAAAGCATTCCAAGTAATGCCGTATCCTATCTGCTGTTTAACACAGCCAATCGTGAAGTGGCCAAGAGCAGTGATCTGAGAAAAGCAGTGCTGTACTCCATCAATCAGGATGAGATTCTGCAATTCTACAAAAACAACAAACTGAAAGCTTACTCCACCGTAAGCCCACTTGTACAAACCGGGAATGAACTTAAGGCTGATCCAGCCAAAGTGAAAGATTTCCTGAGCAAGTATAACGCGTCAAAATAAACCACCTGAACACAAAAGGCTGTCACCAGGATCATGCAGATCCATCGGTGACAGCCTTTTTCCTTATCATTCCGGCACTTGGCAATCGGCCAAAATGTCTGGATAATGCCTCATGCTATCCGCTTCTGTAATGCTGCGGATCACTCTACACGGTACACCAGCTGCAAGCGAATGCGGTGGAATGTCACGTGTAACCACGCTCCCTGCCCCAATGACACATCCGTCTCCAATCGTGACGCCGCCGCATACTGTCACATTCGCGGACAACCACACATCATTACCGATGGTAACCGGTTTGGCATAACAGAGTGATTTCAGCTCACCATGTTGATTCAGCATCTGCCTCCGTTCACTCGCAATCAAAGGGTGAACAGGCGTAACGATCGTAACATTGGGACCAAAGCTGGTGTAGTCTCCAATCGTCACTTGTGTATCATCCTGTATGGTCAGATTGTAATTCGCAAAAAAGTGATGGCCGATCCGGGTATGCACCCCATAGTGAAAGAAAATCGGGCCCTGCATAAATCCGCCTTCCCCTATTTCCCCCAGTAACTGTTGTACGATTTGCTGTCTTTCCTCCGTTTGTTCTTCAAAGGTTTGGCTATAACGCTGACTGAGATGATGAGCTTTTCTTTTTATGTCCTTCAGTTCCGGATCAGCCGGACTGAATAACATGCCCTTCATAATTCTCTCTTCTTCACGCATCGCGATTCCCCCTCATCTATAGATTATTCCTGCAAATCCATGATCGCCTGTATCGTTCGCAATACACCATTTTCATCATTGGATTTCGTTATGAATTGCGCGGCACGTTTGGTATTCTCGCATGCATTACTCACGGCAAAACTGTAATTCGCTACAGCCATCAGTTCCACATCATTTTCTCCATCACCGAAGGACATCGTTTCACGTGAAGTTACGCCCAGCATCTCCTGCAATGTTTTGACCGTTTCACCTTTGTGTGTGTGCAGTGCCGTAATATCAAGCCACCTTGGCTCAGAATCAACAATATAGATTTGTCCTTCCATCGTGTGCTCCACATGTTTTCGTAATGCTGTGCAACGACCTTGGGTATCGAATACCGTAATTTTAATAAAAGAAGTGCTGATACCTGCAAAAGAGTCCGTTTTGATGACCTGCTCATACGAGCCTTTCACAACGTCATACATCTCATCCGATATGGAAGAATGCACATAAGCGGCATCACTTGCACAAACGATGATGGTCATTTGGGAATCAAATAACTGAATTTCCTGAATAGCTTGCAATGCTAGTGCAGGCTCCATGCTAAACTCCCGAACCACCTGCCCATCCTTCTTGATTCTGGCCGCACTGTCTCCAAGAATCCAAACACCTCTGCCATGTTGGCCGAATAATTTCTCCACGCGTTCGCACTGCTTCCCGGTACAAGCTACAAAAGTAATGCCTTTACGTTTCATCCCCTCATGAACTTCGTTGAATAACTCCATATCAAATGATCCTTTACTGTTTAGAAAAGTTCCGTCCAAATCGGTTACAACCAGTTTAATCATGATGTGTCCCTCCAGTTGATTGATAAGAGATGTTTATAAACAATATTTATAAAGTGTGCAGAAAGTTCTCTTTGCCATAATAGAATCGTATCCCGTGTAACTGGTTCCATGTCAAGAAGAAATTTCCGAAGAAAGTCGTGTACTCATGTCAGCAAAAAAATCCACAGAACTCGTCCTGCGGATCATAAGACTTCAGATAATATGGAGTATTTCAAAGCTTGAAGAACCACACCTCTCAACCCTGCATCAAAGTCATCCTGGAACGAGTTCTGGTATACAATCTCAGGCAGTGTCGGCATCATATGCTCCTTTACATATTGTCTCCACGCCGAGTCGAGCACCTCTGTCTCCACTCGCTCCTGATAGATGACAATCTGATGAGGGGCAACAACCGCATTAACCGTTTGTAGAATCCGGCACACATGACCCGTATAGTCTTCGTTGCTCATCTCCTGTTTCCAGTCGGGTGAGTATGGAAGATACTTGATCTCACCGAACATCCCGTTTTTACCACGGATGATTTGTCCGTTCAGCACCATGCCCATACCAGGCGGGTAACGATTTGGAAAATAAATGCCCGCTACATCCTGCCCCTTTGTATGCATATGTTGTGTGTAGTAGCCGCTAACCGCTGCATTGACATCATTCTCGACAATTACAGGTAACTGGAATTCACGCTCAATCTCCCGAATCAGATGGGAATGAATAAGCTCGTCATGGCTACTTACCGTGATATCCCCGTCGACAGCCTGACCCGGGATACCTATTCCGATCATATGGATGGAAGGATGTGCCGCAATGAAACGTGCTATAAGTTGCAGCACATGCTGTTTATCAAAAACAGGTAGCATGTTCTCTTCCTTCAGCACAATCTCATTCTCGAGATTGATTACCGTGGCCGAGATTAACCCCTGACCTTTCATTTCTTTCATGGATAAAACCAACGCAAGTCTATAATTGTAATTGTATCGGTATGCTTGAGCAGGGCGACCACCGTTCGAGGGAACGATTTGATCTTGAATCAGCTCTCCGCCATCACATAACTCCTGAATTAGAGCGTTAATGGTAACTACACTAAGATTCGTTAATGAAGCAAGCTGCGGTTTCGTTGCGGTTTCCTGTTGCTGCATGACTTCACGCACATTATTCATATTGATGTGTTTCATCATTGTAGCGTTTGCCTTTTTCATAACCCTCTCGTTTCCACTCTGGTTCAAAAGACCAAAGCAATCGTATTCATGTTATCGTACTCCATATCATAACATTATACATTGCTTTGCACATAATGCTCATTCAAACAGGTCATCTATAGATCGTACAGGTTGTACGTCCATCGACTGTTTGGACAAAGCCATGTTCGCGTAAACACCTGCCCAGATGACAACAGCCATAATTAAATAAGCCATCTTTCTCTCCTCCTTAATTCTTGTGTAATTGTTGTGGTCTCACGACTAATCGATTGACAATTTCTGCACAAACCAGCATAAGAACAAGTAGTACAAGCACAACAATCGGAAAAGAAGCCGTTCCTGCTTTCGATGCCAGCAATCCAAAAAGCGGCGGAAGCAATGTGGTGCCTGTATAAGCAACTGCCATCTGATAACCCATCAGTCTAGCTGCACTTCCTTTACCGAAACGGGTGGGGGTTTCATGCAAAAGTCCAGGATAGATTGGAGCCAATCCGAGGCCGATCAGTACCAAACCGCCAGCAGCAAACCCGGAAGACAAGGGCAGCAATAGGACAATTCCACCGATAATGGTGGTCCATTGACCGTAGCGGATGAGCAGCAGGTTAGATACCTTTAAGGTAATAAAGCCTGTAATGAGCCTTCCGAATGTGATCCCCGCATAATAGAGCGAAACCCATCCTGCAGCCACTTCTGCCGAAACATTTCTTGTACCGACAAGATAACTAGCCCCCCAGAGTCCAACAGTCATTTCAACCCCACAATAGAACAGAAAAGCCAAAAGTGTAGGTTTAACCCCTTTTATATTCAGGAGCTTTGTCGTTAAGGTCTCGTCCGCTTCATCCACCGCTCTGCTGTCCAGCAGATTCGGAGTCTGGCGGGTCGCCGCCACTCGTTTCCACAATGGCAAAGTAAGTAGGAGCACAATGACCAGACTAAATTGAATAACGGCAACGGCTGCGTACCCACCTCTCCAGGAGTGCTGACCTGCAATAGAAGCAGCCATGATGAACGGTCCCGTTGTTGCACCTACACCCCAGAAGCAATGCAGCCAGTTCATATGGTGAGCCCCGTAATGTTCTGCCACATAATGATTCAACGCCGCATCTACCGCACCCGCACCCAGTCCCAGCGGAATAGCCAGCATAATAAACCAGACCAGGGAGGGAGCCATGGAAAATCCAAGCAGAGAAACGGCAGTGAGCAAACAACTAAGTAATGTAATGTTTCCTGTACCCAGCTTGCGGATCATCCAACCGCTTGCGAGACTGGAGACGATCGTTCCAGCTGCAACAATCATGGATACAAGACCTGCTGCTCCAACCGAGGAGCCAATCTCTGGCCATATGACCGGCCATGCAGAACCGAGCAAAGAATCCGGGAGTCCCAAACTGATAAATGCCAAATAGATGATCAATAAAAACCAGGTTGCCAACGGCATTCCTCCTCTCAAGATGCGAATACTTTTCATAACTTAATAAATATACTTTATAAAGTGTATATTGTAAGTATGCAGACATCACATCTCCTTGTCAATATGAAAAATAAACCTCATCATTTAGACAAAGCACCGCCTTATCCTCTGATTATATGCTGTATCTTCGTTGTATGTCAGGCAGTAAAGTAACCATCTGAATACCCAGTCCCCAGGCAAAATAGAACAAATGAATGAGGGAAACAGTTTGAATAATGTACAGTTGCACGATGATCCAGATGAGCAGAGCATAACTCGTATACAAGGAAAACGTCCACGCCCAGTAGCGTTTAGGGTAAAGATTTAACTTTTCCACTAATGTCCAATGAATTCTTCTCAGGAGAGCAATGCAAATAACGATAGGGAATAAACCAAGGACCAGTAACAAGATCATTCCAGGAATTAAAAAATCGGAAAAAGGAGAGCGTTCCAGTAGAGAAACAGGCATATTCAACATTTTCCCCGACGGATCTAAGATCAGCATGAACCCCCCAATCACTGCTCCAAGCCCCAGCAAGCCATGCATCGCTGCAAGAAGATATGATTTATCTGAGTTGTTTGAGTTTCCTGAATTTCCTGAGTTTTCTGATCGATCTGTCATTGCGAACCGCTCCCTTCGTATTCTCAATTTGCACAGGCCACTGAAATAAATGGACTTACTGTGCCATCTTCTCACAAATAGACGAATAAACCTGTGCTTATTTTCACGGGTAGGGTTAATGCAATTCATTATATGGTAAAACTTGATAAAAGAACGTATGTTCGGTATAATGGTTTTATACACTGAATGAGCGAGGCATAATACGATGGACGACAAATTTATCAAGGAATTACGTAAGATCAGCCGCGACGACAGACGCCGCTCCGAGTTCATGATTCAGGGCATGAAGGAAACATTACAGGAACGCAAAGAGGAAGGTTTGCTAAAGCGATGGATGCGGCGGCGAAAGACGAAAAAAAACATCTCTGAGCGATTTAGCTCTGATACCTCTTCAAGTCATAAATAGATAGAATTCAACCAAAGAAGGAGGCTTGTTAAGCCTCCTTTGATTCACTACATATTTTTCAATGTTATAGCCGCTTGCACTTACGTTTTGGTCTGTAGAACTTTAAGGCAGAATAGCAAACGAGCGCACCGGGAATCCTGATGCTTTCTCCGCTTTCGGAACGATATTGAAGATGACGGCTCCTTTAGCGGGAACCTGATCCAGATTTGTTAACAATTCTACCTGATATGTGTCCTGTGCGAGCACATAATACTCCGCTAACAAGGCACCGTTCTTCTGATAATCTACCGCGGCATCTGTATCAAACGTTTCGTGACCGATCGCTTGAATATTGCGTTCTTCGAACAGGAACGTCAGGGCCGCAACAGACCATCCGGGTGCATGGCTGTTCTCATCGGCATCCTTATTGTCAAAGTCTTCATGATTCGGCCAGCGTTTACTCCAATCGGTTCGCAGAGCTACGAAGCTGCCTGCTTCAATCTTGCCATGCTCCCGCTCGAATTCGAGGATATGCTCCACTTCCAAGGTAAAATCGGGATTGTTCTTCACTTCAACAGACTGATCGATTACAACGAGCGGTAACACTAGTTCTTTAAGTCCTAGTTCATCCAAGTAACGTGTATCACGAACAAAATGAATCGGTGCATCCAGATGGGTGCCGTACTGGCCCGGGAACTTGAAGCTTTGAGCGAAGAAACCTTGATCGTGGTTAAACAGGGTATCAAACTCCGCAGCATCAAAGGCAGAGAAATGCGGCGATGCCGGACCGAAGGTATGAGTCAGATCTACCCATTTCTTTTCTTTCAACAGCTGAATGGCTTGCATAAGTTCATTGTTCATCCGTTTCACCTCATATACAGAATGGAAACAATTTCCCACTATTATATCTCAACGCTGCACATTGGTGAAGAAGCTGATTTAATTTGTTAGAAGGTACAATTGTCGCAAGATCAACGGTACAATATTGATTACATCTTTGCAGCGATTATTCAAGACAATTTCTCCTGCACAAGTTCACCAAACAAGACAAAGCTCAAGTAGTCTATGAACTAAGGAATGAATTTTCAGTGAAAGCATTTCTACAGCTAGCAGATATCCCTCGTAGCACGTATTATTACGTCATAAAAGCGTTTGGTACGGTAGACAAGGATTTAGAGCTAAAAGACATGATACAAGCGATTTATAAGGAGCATTAGGGGCGCTATGGTTATCGTCGTATTCGCGATGAGTTAACCAATCGTGGACACCGTGTGAATCATAAAAAGGTACAGCGTTTGATGAAAGTATTGGGATTAAAATGTTTGGTACGTGTGAAGAAATATCGTTCGTATAAAGGGACAATTGGCAAGATTGCCCAGAACCTATTAGAACGCAATTTCTACGCTGAGAGGCCAAACGAGAAGTGGGTTACGGACATTACAGAGTTTAAATTGTTCGGAGGAAAACTATATTTATCTCCCATACTTGATCTGTATAACGGAGAAATTATTACATATACGATGGGTTCAAGACCGGTCTACTCGCTTATTTCCACGATGTTAGATCAAGCATTTTGCAGTTTAACAAAAGAAGATAAACTCCTTATCCATTCAGATCAAGGCTGGCACTACCAGATGAGACCTTATCGTCATGCCCTTGAAAAACGTGGCATTACGCTAAGTATATCTCGTAAAGGGAACTGCTGCGATAACGCCGTCATGGAGAACTTCTTTGGCATCATGAAATCCGAGTTTTTGTATTTAAAGCCATTTGAAAATATCTCGCATTTTAAACAAGAACTATCCAAATAAATCGATTATTACAACAACAAACGCATTAAGGCAAAACTAAAAGGCATGAGTCCGGTACGGTACGGGATTCATGCCCAACAAGTTGCTTAAAAATGTAATCTGTCTAACTTTACGGGATCACTTCATTATAAAACGGTTGAATCTGAACCATGATCGTCTCAAACCTTTATCTAGGCTGAGATACTCGCTCTGAATCTTTAGCTATAACCATGACACTATAAGAATTATACGAATACATATGCTTAAGCATGGTCTGCTTCTGCGGAGGTGAGAGTGACAAATATGTAGGGCAGGCTTTAAATGAGCGGTGTTCATCAAAGTATTGAATGACAGCATTAGTTTCTTCAGTTGTAACATCACCTGTTTCTCGTCTTCTCTTCGCATCGCTTTTCGCGAATAAAGAATCAACCCACGCTCGATATTTACGCTCATTGTTAGGATTATCAAAATACTTATTGATTGGCCATAGTATAAGGCCAGCTACACCGCATAAAAGAAGCATAATAGGAATACTCAATAGGAGTAAAGAACCAAAACCATAGGCGATAAATATACCTAGAGTTGGTGCAAAAAAAAGAAATAATAGAATGACAATAACTAACATGATTCCTATCTCCTTCAAATTTGAGATTTAAACACATCATTAATCTTATTACATAGCTTCGTTGATAAGCAATATAGAAAAATTGCTGCATAAGATCTAATTGTGGGTGACATCCCTCTCACCCCTACTAATTATCTATTTACGACTAAAATATAGCACTTTATTAAAGATGATATCCCTTGGATTCATGATCTAAAGTTAGAAAACCATATCTTACAAAGAGGATTAACAAAAAAACTTCAAGCCTCAAGCTCAGTACCATTATTAAGAAGAAAGGGTTCAATTTCCGTCTCCTAATGGCATCGCCTTTTAATCACATCTCAGAACAATATTAAGGGGTTGAGCCGCTCTGGCTTAAGACAATCATTCGCCCTCTCGTCCCAATCCTCATAGATGTCGTCATATTAGCTCAATGTAACTCTCAGTTCTACGAGCAGCTCTGGTCTCGATCTCATTTTTGTGACCACATGCCGTGTGCAAATACCATTGTTACCTAACCAATTTTATCAAACAATTCATTTGGCATGATTAATACAGCCTGTTTTTTCAGAAATACTCTTATTCACAGTCCGAGTGTCCATCTTCGCTGAAGAATATTTACCCACCATATTACATTGATCTTTGTCAAACTCCGCAAACTGCATATAACCAAACAAGAAAGACAAAAAAGCCGCTCTCCTTTTTGGAGAACGGCGTTTAATTTTCTGATTGAATTTTAGGGTAGGTCAACAAAAGTCATTCATTAAATCGATTGATTTGTTCAATCAATCGGGCCCACATCCTCGACCTCTCAAGTTACAATCACCCTTTCCAGACTAATCCGCAATAATGATCAGTTTGCCCCGTGTATGGTGGGATTCACTTTTTTCATGAGCATCGCGCAAACCTTGCTCCGTGAGCGGATACGTCTCATCAATGATTGATTTCAGTTTTCCCGCAGCCGCAAGTTCGGCCAACTGTTCCAGTTGATCTCCCTTCGGCTCCATCATGAACACGTTACCCGTCACGCCAGCTTCCTTCGCCAGTTGTTCATCCGGCTGTTGTACAAGAGATACGAGACGTCCTCCAGATTTTAACACCTTGAAGCTGTCTCGCTGGATGTCACCACCCATCGTATCCAGGACAACATCGTAGTCTGAGAGGATCTGTGAGAAATCCTGTTCTTTATAATTAATGAAATGATCCACACCCAACGAGCGGAGCAGTTCTTCGTTTGCTGCACTCGCCGTGGAAGCCACTTCAGCGCCCAACGATTTGGCAATTTGAATGGCATATGTGCCTACTCCACCAGCACCGGCATGTATGAGCACCTTTTGCCCTTTGCCCAAACGACCATGATCGACCAGCGCCTGCCAAGCTGTCATCGCGGCGAGTGGAATCGCTGCTGCTTCCTCAAAGCTGAGTTGCTCGGGAATGCGAGCAACGATATCTGCATCTACAGCAACATATTCCGCGTAGGTTCCGAATTGACGTGGGCGGGCGAATACCCGATCACCTTCTCTGAACCGCGTGACATTCGAACCTACTTCAGCCACAGTTCCTGCAACATCGCCGCCCAGAATCATCGGCAACTGATCCGCAGCTTCTTTCAAGTGACCTTGTCTGATTTTGAAATCCACCGGATTGACTGATGTGGCATGTGTTCGGATAAGCACCTGATTGACTCCACATGATGGCTTGGCTACTTCTTGTTCCTTCAATTGTTCGGGTCCGCCAAATGCTTCAATGACAATAGCTTTCATTAAAGATCCCAGCCTTTCCATTAGATTATCATTATGCTATCTCTCCATTCATTACCCCTTCCCATTGGTCACTTGACCTATTCATTCAAAATTCATAACAATCCGGGATTCCTATACAGTTCAACAATCGTGATATAATGTCGATTATCGATTATGTTAAACCTTAGTCCATTACTTAATCCAAAAATTGAAGAAGCGAGGTAACCATATGGAGGTTGAAGTGAATACATTACATGCATTTTCGGACAAAGCTCTTGGTGGAAATCCCGCAGGGGTTGTTTTACAAGCAGCGCATTTGTCTGAATCCCAGATGCAGGAGGTTGCCAGACAAGTCGGATTTTCCGAGACTGCGTTTGTTATGCCATCGGATCAGGCTGATTTCAAAGTGCGTTTCTTCACTCCAAGTGACGAAGTTGATCTCTGCGGGCATGCCACGATTGCTTTATTTTATCTAATGAAGACACAGCATCTCGTTGATGTTGGTACATATACACTGGAGACACTAGCCGGAATTCTTAAAGTCGTTATTGAAGTCAATGGAGAAGTCTATCTGTCTCAGACGTTGCCGGAGTTTGGGGAGATTGTCGATCGACAGCAGATTGCCGATTCGTTACGTATTTCTACAGAAGAATTGCATTCTGAACTGCCTGTACAGATTGTGTCCACCGGACTACCAGATATCATGATAGCCGTTAAAGATATTGATGTTCTAACCAAAATTGATCCTGACTTCCAGCGTATCACAGAAATAAGCAGGGCTCATCATGCCATCGGTTATCACGTATTTACACTCGAATCAAATGTTATGGACGTTTTGACAGAATGTCGTAATTTTGCACCACTGTATGATATACCGGAAGAGAGCGCAACGGGCACATCCAATGGCGCCATGCTCTGTTATTTGTATCTTTACAACCAGCTCACAGCTCCTCTTCATCACACGTACACAATTAGACAGGGGTACACTATGAACTGTCCCTCCGAGATCCGAGCCAGATTAACTTTGGACAGCTTCAATAAAATTACTCAGATTCAGGTTGGCGGTAGCGCAATTCATATCAAAAACATTATCATTCACCTCCCTTAAAGGGAGGTGTTATCCGTAATAAGCATAGTGAACTATGTATTTCATGCAATATCATATCCTTCATTCCATAAATCAGGGCACGTTATGAAAGCTAATGAATTTTTCGCAAAAATCTTAAAACCGCTTCTTCCAATTGCCTCAAACCCGGTTGCTCTATCGGAAAATGACCTGCTCCCTCCAAAATTACACACTCCTTCTCCACGGTCAGACGATCAAAAAAGGGTTGACTGAAGTGTAAGGGAGTCATCGGGTCTATCTCAGGATGAACTAGCAAAACCGGGCACTGACTGAATTGATCAGGGCTCACTTCTGGCGTTTTATTCAGGAAAGTTCTTAATAATTCCAGAGGAACAGACGTGGCCGCCGCCTGTGGATCATTCATAATGAGACGGGTCAGGTCCTTGTTGTTCGTAATCAGATCCATTCGAGAAACCCGTTTAACCGAGATTCGTACAGCATCTAATACACCAGGGAAAAGATCCATCATACGTTTACCTGCACGACTGACGAACTGATTCGGAGCAATCTGATCACGCATATGTGGATCACTCGTATCTACAAAGGTTGTTGCAATTAATCCCTTCACTTGTTTGTTCCTTGCACTGACATGATAGGCCAACATGCCTCCAATGCTACTCCCCAATACAACGAAAGGTTTGCCATCTTTTTCATACTCCCTCTCCATAAGGGCATCTAACAGCGTAATCCATAACTCATAGTTCATCCGCGTGCCGTGCAGTGCGTAGCTTAGACCGTACGGCGGCAGATCAGGTGATATCACCTCGTATCCATGTTGCTGTAGCATTCGTGCATAGGGAGCGAGTAACCTGCCATTCCCCCCGGCACCATGAATAAACATTATTTTGATAGGTGATTCTGGCACGAGTAAACGGTCAATGTGAAGATGGATTCCATGGCTTTCCCACCACTCCTCCTCCGGGCAGTTGTTTACATCCAACCTGACTCCTTCGGGAAAAAATGACTGATATTGCTTCCAATATAAATGTGTTGTTCTATAAGAAGGCAAGCTTTTTCGCATATGTACGCTCCTTTTTCTACATCAAAAAAGCCGTACGATGTACGACTTTAAGACTCATCCACGATCATACTTATTTTGATGCCACACTTCATTTAATCCGGGAACTGCACGTTACCCGGTACGATATATGCACCGCCTGATCCATCGTTTGGCAGAGCCGGAATGGAATCATACACCACTTTACCACGGATATCGGTGATCCGAATACTTAATTGTTCCTTACCTAATCCCGTGCCAAGGAAATGGTTATAATCCTGTTTTTCGAGATTAAGCCATGAGCCGTTCTTCTGCTTCACTTCAAACTTCAGCACCGGATATTTATGATGACGGACTTGAATGGCTGCCCACCACTGACTGCTACCTTCCTTGATCCGATAAGATACGTTCCCTTTGATCGGAGCTTTGACCACTTTCCAGCTGATATTGATCTTCCCTGCTTTGGGATCTCCAATCTGGTTGAACGCATTCGGTGAGAGATCTAGAGCTCCACTAGCTCCTTCCGGATATAAATCGGTTACATATACCACGGTTTTCCCTTTGGGCCCCTGTACTTCCAGATAGGCTCCGGCTAAAGCAGCTTTGACACCATTATAATTAAGCTGGTATGGATTGAGCGCGGTAATCTTCATGTCTGCTGGAATCGGATCCAGCAATACAGCACCGCCCGAGTATCCCGAGCCCGTGTATGTTGCATACCCTTGATATGTATCATTCCAAGCAGCAGATGCAGGTAAAGCGAACAAAATAAGACCGAGCAGTATACCTGTGGCAGACCTTCTGAAACGCTGGAATCTACTTTTCTTGCTCATTGTGTTATTCCCTCCCTATCATTTTGGCTGTGATTCTAAAATATAGCTCTTCCTTGTCACAGACAACGAATAACATTATTTTACATAATTTTTAAAATATTTAAATATATTTTCGAAAAATCACATCTAAAGTCCTGCTTTATATCGCATAAAAAAGCGCCGCACTTGGGAGAACATTCATTCTCCAGCAACGTGCGACGCGCTTCTCTAACCCTTATCCAGTTTCCTTGCGTTTCTCCCGATTTCGGAATCGTTCATACCTCGCATAGAGGCGAGGAGATTCTTTCGTCAGAATAGGCCCAAGGACAGCCAGAATCAACACGTATAACACAGCGAAGGATTGAATGGATGCCATCAGACCTCCAGCCTTGCCGATGTTCGCCATGATGATCGAGAACTCGCCCCGAGATACCAGGGTAAAGCCCACATTTAACGAGGCCTTGTTCGATACTCCAGCCATTTTTCCTGCAATCATGCCTGCACCGAAGTTACTCAGAATCGTCAGCACGACGGCAATCAGTGTCATCCCTACAGCTCCACCGAGGGAGGATGGCTCAATGGTCAGGCCAAAGCTGAAGAAAAACAGGGCACCAAAAAAGTCTTTGAACGGCATAATCTGCTGCTCAATTCGGCCAACATGTCTGGATTCCCCAAGCACAAGGCCGATCATCAACGCACCGATAGCCTCTGCCACATGTAAGGTTTCCGAGAATCCTGCTACGAGGAAGAGCAATGTCATAATCGTAAGCAGGAATAACTCCGAGGACTTAATGTTCAATGCTTTATCAATATATTTAATACTCTTCCTGCCAATAATCAGGAACAGTACAATAAACAGCAAAGCCGAGAGAGATACCAGCAGGACACTTCCAAATGAAGTTGCTCCGCTAAGCACAAGTCCAGTCAAAATCGAAATATGAATGGCAATAAACAAGTCATCAAACATAATCATGCCCATAATAATTTCTGTCTCTGGATTCGCGGTACGTTTCAAATCCACGAGCACTTTGGCAACGATAGCCGTCGACGAACTGGTCATGATCCCGCATACGACCATCGTTTCCTGTAGTGGCAGATTCATGAACCAGCCCAGCAGCAAACCTGAGACAAAATTGAGAGCCACATAGAATATGCCACCGGTGAGGATGGCTTTCCCCGATTTTAATAACCGGGAGACCGAAAATTCCAATCCCAGATAAAACAATAAAAATAAAATACCCAGCCTGCCCATAAATTCAATAAAAGACGAGCTTTCGATAAATCGTAAATCCACAATGCCAAACTGTGGTGCATGCGGTCCAACGGCCATACCGACCAGAATGTAAAATGGAATAACCGAAAATCGTAGTCGTGCAGATATTAATCCCGTAAGTGTAATCAGCGCAATGGCAACCCCCACTTCAAATATGAGCATATCCATACGCTACATCCGCCCATCGGTCAACCATTGTTTGAGCTGCTTAAGCTGGTCACGTTCACCAGCAACAACAATTGTCGCCCCACTGGTGAACACATACTCTGGCCCGGGGTTGAATTGTTTCTGTTTCTCTTTGTCAACAGCCGCCAGGATCGCCACACCGGTAACCTGACGGATGTTCATCTCTCCAATCGTCTTCCCGATGCACGCCGCATGGGGTTCGATGCGTAGCCACTCAATCAGCAACCCTTCCAGCATAACTTCCCGTTCGTTCTGGAACTGAGGTTTATACGTCATGCCACCGACTATAGCAGCTACGGCTCTTGCCTCATCATCGTCAAGGGTTACAAGAGAGACCATATCTCCAAGATCTTCCGCTTGATCTCCAGATTCCATATGGAATAAATCACGCCGCTCATCATTATGAACCACGATGACAAGATGCTCCCCGCTGCGAGTATGCAGCCAGTATTTACGTCCAATGCCTGGCAGATCCGTTTCTTTAAAGTGCATGATTTGCACCTCCCTGAGTCAAGCCTTGCAGCGGATTTGGTTTCGCCTCATCAGCCTGCTCAAGCTCCTGCACCAGCTCTGAGCTTTGTTCAAAAGCCCATTGAATGTCTGCTATACGTATTTTCATGTCACCCGAAGGGGTAGAGATGGCTCTCATTTCGCCTTTGTTCCCCAGAAGCAGTTGACGTCCCACAGGAGAAAGGAATGAAATCTGTCCTTCGTCCGGGTCTGCTTCCTCTGGCATAACAATCGTTAACTTATCCGATGTATGAAAATCGACATATTCCAGTTCGATCTGACTACCAATCAGCACAACGGAACTTAACAGCTCATCCGGACCAGCAAGTAATCGCTCTACTCGGTCTGTATAGGCTGTTAATTGTTTATCCAGCAGTATACGCTCGGGATTACGCACGTCAAAATAAGCGTCAAGAAAAGTTCTTTTCTCTTCGCCCAGGGTCAACAGCTGACTCACCAGCATTTCTCTGCAATTGTCAAGTGGAGTCCTACGGTTCATAGTAGATCTCACCTCCTATACATGCCTTGTTCTCCACGTTGATTCGCTTGTTGTTACCCATCATCATCCTGTTGTCCTCCTTCTTATAATAAAAGAGCCCGAATTACGAGCCCTTTTTACCATCTTACCAAAATGAAATTATTAATCCAATCAATTCCGCTAACTTGGGTTTTAATTCTATACTTTGGGTATATTATCCAACATTTCACGATATTCTTTACATTTAATGATAGATCTATAGAACATTTTAATTGCCTCATAAAAAACATTTTATGGATTTTTGTCTCGTATTTTTATTTCCTTTCCTGTATATTTAACTACAAACTTTTATGCAAATTGTACAAATAGGTATCTACAGACTTTAACACGATAAAGGAGTGCATTGAAAAAGTGTCCACGATTACTAAAGAAAGTTCAACGTCATCTCAAGTTACTACTGCCGCAGCATATGTTCATTCCGTCTATGAATCAGTTATCGCAAGAAACCCGAACGAGAATGAATTCCATCAGGCTGTTAAGGAAATCCTGGATTCACTGATCCCCGTCATCGAAGCACATCCCAAATACAGAAACCACAGTCTGCTAGAGCAACTTGTTGAGCCGGAACGGGTTATCACGTTCCGTGTGCCTTGGGTCGATGATCAAGGTAAAGTTCAGGTGAATCGCGGTTTCCGTGTACAATTCAACAGCGCGATTGGCCCCTACAAAGGCGGACTTCGTTTCCACCCATCGGTATACTCGGGCATCATCAAATTTTTGGGCTTTGAGCAAATTTTCAAAAATGCACTGACTGGCCTGCCAATCGGCGGCGGTAAAGGCGGTTCTGACTTTGATCCAAAAGGAAAATCGGATCAGGAAATCATGCGTTTCACGCAAAGTTTCATGACAGAGCTGTACAAATACATCGGTCCGGACGCTGACGTACCTGCGGGTGATATTGGTGTAGGCGCTCGGGAGATCGGTTACATGTTTGGTCAGTACAAACGAATTCGTGGCGGACATGAAGCAGGTGTACTGACTGGCAAAGGTCTGTTGTATGGTGGAAGTCTCGCACGTAAAGAAGCAACGGGATATGGCTGCGTATACTTCGTTAATGAAATGCTTGCATCCAAAGGACTTAGCTTCAAGGACAGCACCGTTGTTGTCTCCGGTTCCGGCAATGTATCCATCTATGCTATCGAGAAGGCGCAGGAGCTTGGTGCTCGCGTTGTAGCATGCAGCGACTCCGGCGGTTACATACATGATCCGCAAGGCATTAACCTGGATACGGTAAAACGTCTGAAAGAGGTTGAGCGTCTGCGGATCAGCGAATACGTCAAAGAACACCCGCATGCAACGTACACCGAAGGTTTTGAGGGTATCTGGTCTATTCCGTGTGATATCGCGCTGCCGTGTGCAACACAGAACGAAATCGACGAGCAAGCGGCAAACCTTCTGGTTCAAGGCGGTGTCAAAGCCATTGGTGAAGGAGCGAATATGCCGTCCACTCTGGCTGCCATTGATGTATTCCTTGGTGCTAACGTGCTGTTTGGCCCTGCAAAAGCTGCGAACGCCGGCGGTGTAGCCGTGTCCGCTCTTGAAATGTCACAGAACAGCATGCGGTTGTCCTGGACATTTGAAGAAGTCGATGCCAAACTGCATGACATTATGAAAAATATTTATAAAAGCTGCGTAGAAGCAGCTGAAGAATACGGCTGCGAAGGCAACTTGCTTGCTGGAGCAAACATTGCTGGTTTCCTCAAAGTAGCCGATTCGATGATTGCCCAAGGCGTCGTGTAATTTTTTTCACCGCATTTTTAAATGATTCATACAAAAAGAAGCCTTACCTTCTCATGCACGGTCGCCTAGCGGCCTTGTAGAGAAGAGGCTTCTTTTTTTATCGTGCAATATACTTAACTATTGGAGATCCCGATCCCTTGATAATCTCTAGACATGAACACATCTACTTCATCTTCATCATCCACTGTAAACCCAAATCGTTCGTATAAACGCTTCGCTGGACTTCCTTGCAACACGTTTAACGTCACACGTCTGCCCTTGACTGATTCCTGTTCGAGCAACATGTTAAGCACCTTTGTGCCTAGTTTCCTGCCCTGATAGTCTGGATCAATGTAGAAGTGCTCTAGCAAAAACTCTCCATCTCCCGGTTTTAATGACACACATCCAATTAACGTATCTTCCAGTTCCAACACTTGTGTATGTTCCGGCTGGAACGTATTGCGGAAACGCTCCCTCACCCGAATCTCATCATAGCGCCCTAAACGCGTCAAATCATCATACAGCACCAAGGCCCGTAAATTAGCCAGCTGCTCCTGATCTTCCTGGGTAGCTTGACGTATCTTGAATTCATCCATGTTCTGCTACCTCCATTCGTGGTCAATCCCATGTTCTCTTACTCATAATACTCTTTTCATATTTTAACATAATGCATTTCATTGAAGTGACTTCCTTACAATGGTAAAGTGAAAATGACATGATTTTATCGTTACAATTGAGATCAGCAGGTTCTTATTATGATAAGGAAGTGTGTATGTTGTCTAACCATTCTTTAAACCACATTGAACATCCTCATCTGCAAGCAGACTGCGAGCAGTGTTACGGATTATGTTGCGTGGCCTTGCCTTATGGCAAATCCTCTGACTTTGCTTTTGACAAGTCCAGCGGTACACCTTGTCCCAATCTGCGGGAGGACTACCGATGTGGTATCCACACCCAGCTCCGACAGAAGGGCTTCAAAGGTTGCACCGTGTATGACTGTTTTGGTGCAGGTCAGAAGCTATCACAAGTGACGTATGAGGACAGAAGCTGGCGTACCCATCCCGAAACGGCACGTGAAATGTATGATTGCCTGCCTGTACTACGTCAAATTCATGAGCTGATCAGTTATATGAGAGAGGTTATGATGCGGCCCGATACGTCTTCGCTGCATGCCTCACTGGAAAAGGCCTATCCTGATGTAGCGCGTCTGAGTGATCTCGAACCGGCAGCTCTGCTACAGTTGGACATCACGAGCCATCGAGCAAATGTGAATACCCTGCTGATTCAGGCTAGTGAGATCGTACGTAGCAGTGCTCCAGCAACAACAAAAGCAAAAGGAAAACCCAAAGGCAAGAAACGCAGTGGAATGGATTTTCTGGGGGCTAACTTGCAAGGAGTAGACCTAAGAGGTACAAGCTTCCGGGGCGCGCTTATGATTGCGGCGAACCTGCGTAACGCCGATGTACGAAACGCCGATTGGATTGGTGCAGACTTGCGGGATACAGATCTTGGGGGAGCCGATCTACGCGGCGGAATTTTCCTGACACAGTCTCAGCTGAACGCTGCTATGGGAAGTGCGGATACCTTGCTACCTGACCATTTGAGTAAACCCTCCCATTGGCGCTAAAAAACGCGCACAATGAAAAATAGCTAGTCCTTCCACCGAAGGACTAGCTATTTTTCTAAGACTATTTTACCGAACTAACTAAGATTACAGCAGATCACGACGGAGATCCGCAGCGGATTTTGGAGAAAGGTGACCCAGCGGGATATCAAATACCGTCTTCGCGCCTTTGTGTCCTTCTTTGCTCAAACGCTGCGCCGCACGTGCATATGCCACAAGTACACTTGCGGTGAACTCTGGATTGCTGTCGAGCTTCAGACCAAATTCGATAATTTGTTTTTGTCCGTTACCTGTAATTCCACTGCGAATAACGAAGCCACCATGTGGCATACCTGCATGCTCGGATTTCAATTCTTCTTCACTGATGAAGGTAACTGTCGTATCGTAGTCCGAGAAATAGTTAGGCATATTCACAATTGTTTCACGAATCTCATCCTGGTTCGCACCCTCTTCTGCTACCACATAACACTGACGCAGATGTTTCTCACGTGTGGACAATTCTGGTGTTTCACCTGAACGAATGCGGTCAATCACTTCTTCTACAGGAACCGTATACTGCACGCCCGCTTTCACGCCAGGTACACGACGAATAGCATCGGAGTGACCCTGACTAACCCCTTTGCCCCAGAATGTATACTCTTTCCCTTCCGGCAGAATAGATTGCGCGAGAAGACGATTCATCGAGAACAAGCCTGGGTCCCAGCCTGTTGAGATCACGCTTACATGTCCACCTTGCTCAGCCGCCGCATTTACAGCTTCAAAGAACTCAGGAATCTTTGCGTGAGTATCAAAGCTATCTACCGTATTAAACAGCTTAGCGATTACAGGTGTCTGCTCCGGCAAATCCGTCGCAGAACCACCGCACAAGATCATGACATCGATTTTGCCTATGTACTGCTCAGCCGCAGAGATATGCTCAAAGCGAACTTCTGTACCTTCAGCCACCATTTGCTCTGGATTACGACGTGTAAATACAGCAACCAGCTCTAGATCATCATTCTGGGTAATTGCTTTTTCGACACCTTTACCCAAGTTACCGTAACCTACGATACCAACTTTAATCATGTTTAATCCTCTCCCTGTCTGAATCTTTTGTCTATAAGTCTATCTAAGGATATAACATAACATGTAACTTGTCAGGTTTCCAGATGTAAATCAAAAATACCTTGCAGAGGGACAGCTTTAACGCTGTACCACCACAAGGTGTGGGTAAATAAACAAGTTCATGAATAAAGATTCTATTTTGATTTTACGACTCAGACCAGGTTAACGTGAGTTCAACGACACCTTCCTGACTCGCCAGTGCTCCACCGATCATAGACCATTCCTGCTTCGTATCCGGGTCAGTCCCTTGAATAACAATATTTTTCTCATCAATCAGCTGTCCGGAGTCTGTCAGTTTCTTCTCTGTAAAATAATCCTTGTACAGCTTCGATACCGTCTTCATGTCCTGTTCCGTAGTAAAAATCATCATTGCCGATTTCTTCCCTTCAGTCTCTCCGGAAGTCGCTGTCGTAATCTTGGCATCGTCCGGTAACGGGAAATCTTTAGGCAAGTATTCCGGCATGCCTTCCGCCGCACTACTTTCATCTTTACTTGCGGAGGATTCCGAAGTGGCCGGCGTGGATGCGGCTCCTATATCTGTACCTGTCGCTGCTTCGCTTGTGTTTTCTGTGACAGCTGGCTCAGCGGTTCCAGATGTTGCTTCACTATTTACCTTCTCAGATTCACCTTTGGGCTCGTCAGCAGCACTGCTGCACGCACTTAAAGCCACCATCATAGCCAGCGCAGCGCAGGCCAGCAAAACTTTTTTCTTTTTCGCCATTAAAATCACTCCTTCTAGTTGTTTTATTCTTCCAAATCACATTCGTTCCTCAGAAGTACGCTTCTATATGCAGCTTGAAAATCCCCCCTTCGTTTAGTCGAACTCCATTGTCTGCTGAATAACGTGTACGCATCTACGGTATGTCAATCCAGATGACTGACAACGATAACACCGTCAAAGATATCAGACAGCTTATTGCAAGGATCGATAGGAATCGGGTGATGACTTTGAACTTTTTCAACCACCCCTCCTCCTTCTGTATCATTGAACAATTCAATTTATAATATATGTATGATTCAATCGTACCCAAGAAATGGCGGGATTGAAACAATCCGGAGTCCAGTCCTTTCCCCAACCAAAGTCCAGTTCCTCTCCCCTACCTCTGAGGCGCAGGATAACGTAAAAAACCGTCTGCATCCCTTTATCGGGATACAAACGGTTGTCAGGTTCTGTTTGCTAAGTGTGTGTTCTCACAGTTTCAGCTTAACGCCTACCGGGCAATGATCACTGCCCATGACATGACAGTCGATATAGGCTTCGGCTACACTTGGTGCAAGCTGATTGGACACAAGAAAATAATCAATGCGCCAGCCCACGTTCCGCTCTCTGACCTTAGGCATATACGACCACCAGCTGTACACATCGGTTTGATCTGGATGCAGATGACGGAAACTGTCCACATATCCTGATGCAAGCAGGTCAGTCATCTTGCCGCGCTCCTCATCCGTAAATCCAGAGTTGCCCATGTTTGGCTTCGGGTTCTTCAAGTCAATCTCTTGATGAGCCACGTTCAGATCCCCACAGATGATTACAGGTTTCGTCTGCTCCAGTTGCAGGACATAGGACCGGAAGCGGTCTTCCCACTCCAGACGGTAAGGCAGCCGGGTCAGATCACGTTTGGCATTGGGAGTATAGACATTAATCAGATAAAAGGCATCATACTCCAGCGTAATCATCCGGCCTTCCGGCTCGCAGTCCTCTTCCATACCGTAATACACAGACAAGGGCTTGATGCGGCTGAATACAGCCGTGCCGGAGTATCCTTTTTTGATCGCATAATTCCAGTACTGATAGACGTCTTCGCCCAGATCCATCTCGATCTGTCCAGCCTGTAATTTCGTCTCCTGAAGGCAGAAAATATCGGCCTCGCTTTGTTGATAATAATCCATAAATCCTTTATTCACACACGCTCGAAGTCCATTCACATTCCAGGACACCAGCTTCATATTCTCATCCCCTCACATCTCTCCAATATAACATGAGCCTGATTCACGGGACAAGACATCACATTATGGTGACAAGGACTGAGATGGGAGTTGAGTATGTGATGGACATGGAAATGGAAGACAGGGGCTAGTTGTCACTCTGTAGCTTCGAGAAAACAGCGAGATCAACGTATCTGCCCTTCTCAAACTCATGCTGCCGCAGCAGACCTTCCTGCTGGAACCCCAGCTTATGCAGTAGACGAATGGACGCCTCATTTCCCGGGTCCACCTTCGCTTCAATTTTGTTCAATTGCATCTGGTTGAATCCAAATTCCAGCACAGCTCGAGCAACCTCAGTCATCACCCCTTTGCCCCAGCACGATGAAAGCAGATCATAACCAATCTCTGCGCGATGATGTTCCTCTTCATACCCCAGATATCCGCACGTTCCAATGACTTGATGAGACTGCTTATCTTCGATCATCCAGCGTAAACCCGTCTGTTGATTGAAAATCTTCTTATACCAGCTCATCTCATCCAATGCATCCTGTTCGGATTCGAAGGGTGTGAAGGGCATATATTCGACGACAGTCTCATCTGAGTACAGTGCCAGCAGATCCCCACTGTCACTGTCTGTTGCTGCACGGAGCACAAATCGCTCTGTTTCTATTTGCGGAAACGTGTCAAATGTAAATAATGTATTCATACGTAATCTCCTTTACATGCAAAATCTCTTCCATTTATGTATGTTATAGTCCCTGTGTTATTTTACTACGTCAACTAGATCTAACCAAGTCATATAATAGAATGATCACAATGAGTTAAGGGGAGTGAAAAAGACCACCCCCTGGCTAATCGGGAATGGTCGCGAGTAATTTATAACTAATTTTAGATATTCGATTGAATAGATCAGCGCATTCATTCTTCAAGATAAATGCCCTCTATTGAATTGTTAACGCATCGTTTTCACAAGTGATGCTATATCTTGCTCACCATAACCAGCTTCTATAGCTTTATGAAACATGTTTTGCAAGAACAACGGAAACTCGTTATTCATACTCTTCTCACTTGCCTGTTCCATGAGCAGACCAACCGTTACCATGGACATCTGAAGAGAACTTTGTGGATTTTCGTATTTGGAATGTTGAATGACCTCACCTTCGTATTGAAGAATGGAGCCAATCATAGGCGAGACTCCAGCAATCATAGAACCAAAATCATCAATACGCAAACCATCAGACTCCAGAATTCGTGATGCGTGGAAGAATCCAAGATATGATCCAAACAGATAAGAGAGGAATGCCAGGTCAATTGAAGCAGCCGCACTAACCTGTTCTCCGTAATAAGGAACATGACCTGCTAGTACACCGAGAACCGGCTTTACTTGATCAAAAGCTTCCATCGATCCAGAAGTGAAGATGGTTGCATGAGAGCCACCGATCTGGGTTGGGGCAGCCGCTATTGCTCCATCTATATATGCAGCACCATGGGTGTTTGCCCAGATTTCCTGCTTTTGAGCCTGTTCAGGACTTCCTGTAGTAAGTTGGATGAGCACTCGCCCCGACAAGGCCGCATGTACGTCTTCTACATCCAGTACTTCATATGAAGTCTTGTAATCAGACACACAGATAATCGATATCTGACTAGCACGGATTGCCTCAGCTGCCGTAGATGTGAGTACTGCTCCTTTTTCAACGATGGAATCTGCCTTTGTAGCTGTGCGATTCCATACGGTCACCTGATATCCCTTTTCCAGTAATGTTTGAGCTATAGCTCCCCCCATCGCTCCTAAACCAATAACCGTTACTTCATTCATTATTATTCCTCCCAAAGTTTCTATATCACGAATCGAAGGCAACTCGTCTTGACTTCGAAATTAAGCATAATAGATAATAGTGACAAGTACTGGCATGATTATAAATTAATTTTAGGGAGTATATATGCACAAAGCACAAAGGCTTGTTCAGTTAATTATGTTAGTGAATGAACGCAGAACGTTTACCGTACAAGAACTGGCCGATGAATGCGGAGTATCACGTCGAACTATGATTCGAGATTTGGCGGAATTAAGCGAACTGGGCATCCCCCTTTATTCCGAAGTTGGTCCTCATGGTGGTTA
This sequence comes from Paenibacillus polysaccharolyticus, assembly GCF_900102085.1. Taxonomy (GTDB): domain Bacteria; phylum Bacillota; class Bacilli; order Paenibacillales; family Paenibacillaceae; genus Paenibacillus; species Paenibacillus polysaccharolyticus. The sequence goes on from NZ_FMVM01000001.1 coordinate 349,895, forward strand.
TCGTGTTTTACGAGAAAAGGTGCTCCCACCCATCAGTTTTTCCGAGCATGAAGCTATGGCTTTGTTTTTTGCCGCTCAATCGTTACAGAACTATAAATCTCTACCTTTTAACAATGAAGTACAAAGTGCGTTACGCAAGTTTTTCCATTATTTATCCAGTGACCTCAAACATAAAATTGAACGGATGCAGCAAAGACTCATATTCTGGGTACCACCGCATGAACTCGATGTTCCTTACTTGAAGGAACTATTGGAGGCGGCATTGGAACAGAGAATCGTACAAATTCGCTATGAAGCAAGCTCAGTCCAGGAACGATTGATTCAACCTCTTGGACTGTATACGATGAATGGTTTATGGTATTGTAGGGCCTATTGTTTTCGTGCAATGGATCATCGTGTATTTCGGGTTGACCGGGTTAGTGGGCTGCAATGTGAAGTGGATCAAAGCCAAAAAGTCGACCTGAACGAAGAAAATATTCAAGAATGGATCATACGTGAGGATCTGGAAACACCACTGGAACTTAAAGTCTCACTGTCGCCAGAAGGCGTGCGAAGATGTCAATCCGATGTGTGGTTATCACAATTTTTGAAGGTCAACGAGGACGGCTCAGGTACAATTCATGCTCATATAGGCACAAGCTACACCCCTTGGGTGGTCGGTTTCTTTCTTGGCTTGGGAACAGATGCCCATGTGACGCATCCCCCACAGGTCCGTGATCAAATTCGCTCCAAGTTACAAGCCATGGCTGTACAGTATGGGGATTAGGGTCACATTATAGAAAAAAAGAGCAGCTTGCACGTGGTCATAGCCCGGTTAAGTAGACATCAAAAGGCAAATGTATCCACTATAACTATAACTTCATTTCACCTGATCTATTTGGGTAGCTACCCCTCGACTAGGGTAACTATCCTCATACTGACCTGTTGTCCAAACCCGCACTACGTCACCAATCTGAGCACTATAATCTACTCCTGTCGTTCCCAATATGTATTGTTGTTCCGTACTTTTAGTAGGTGATACGGTTATCGTTGATTCATTTTTATGCAGAACTATAGCTTCGAAATTGGGTTCCTCATGTACTTTTTGTTGGACAGATTCATTTGAAATCTCTGCATCACCGGTAGCCATGACTCCACGATCACCTTCAGTCTCGCATCCGATGAGAATAAGGGTCGTTACTAACATAGTTGTTACTAACATAACTGGCATCTTACTTAATATGAATTTATGCTTCATTTGTACCCACCCCCAGTAAAAATGGTATATCCTTTGTAACGTAAGGGAGATTCATTTTGTTGCAATCCCGAAATGCTAAGCCAGTAGATCCTCTCAAATGAAAAACAGCCTGCTATAAGCAAGCTGTTCCTCGTGCATCATGCCACTACCGCGGAGATTGTACTCTAGTTCACCTTAACCAGACTCCATTGTTGATTCGCTCCGCCGTTATCCTCCCATTGAATCGTAGAAGCACCCGCACTCATCGATCCTTGATTAATATCGACAGTAAGGCCGCTGTTACGATTCGCCAAAACGACATATCCGCCTACATCAATCGGCAGCCACTGCTGGTTATAACCTCCGTTAGCCTGCCACTGAATTAGCGATGCTCCGCCCTGTGTGGAACCGGAATTGACATCAAGCAACAATCCGCTGCCAACGTTCCGGATGTTGTAATATCCGTTGCCTGCCGGCTCCAGCTTCCATTGCTGATTAGCTGCTCCGTTATCATTCCATTGAATAATGGTCGCGCCTCCGGCTGATGAAGCACCATTCACATCCAGTACAAGGCCGCTGTTACGGTTAACAAGCTTGTAAATAGCCCCTGCTTCATACCCTGTGCTGCCACTGTAGGCTGCGCCAGAGATCACATAAGTAGTTACCGAATTCGCTTTAGACGTCGTTGTAAACTTTTTGTTTTGGACCGGTATGTTCGTAAGCTGTTGTAATTTCTCCGTTGCCGAAGTTCGGTACACTTGTACGGACGAACCTAAACTTGAGAAGCGACTCAAATCATAGGTTACCGAAGTATCGGTAGATTCCGAGTTTGTTGTAACGAGTACCAATTTGCCGGATGCCGCATCATACGCCGCAAGGGTATTCGCATCACTCATGCCAATGATTTTGTAACCTGGACGAATAAATTTGCTGTAATTCCCCATAACGTAGTATTTCTGATTAACCGTATAACTGGTCGTTTTTGTATTGTTCAGCACGTTTTTGAAAAATCCCCAGCCTTCCGCACTATCTACGGCCTGCCAGTACACCCAAGCCGTAGCTCCCATGTTACGCATATCCTTCAGAATGATACGTGACATGGTAAGACCACTTGCATCTCCATCTCCGTATTCGGATGTCCATAAATGTTTGCCCGCAGATGCTGCCGTATTACGCATTGCTGTCCGGTTGCTACCATTATACGTATGTGTGTTAATCTGGCTGATCGCTGATTTAACGGCAGTGCTGTAGCTTTTATAGGAAGTGTTGGTATCATCCAGATTGTTTTCTTCCGGTGCACTTAGCTTGGTGGTTAGTCCTTTGGCAATCAAAGATGCCTGAACCTGACTTAGAATCGCATTCTGCTCAGCAAGGCCGAAGTGCATGCCCTCCTGATCATTCCCTTGCTTCCACCAATTCGAGATTGGTTCATTCAGTGGGGTCACCGTATCAAATGTAATGCCCCAATGATCCCGGAAATGCTTCATAACCTCCGTCAAATAATCGGCAAAATCATCATAATAATCCGGCTTGAGGTTATTACCTCCATTCGGCGCTCCCGAGACACCGCCACTGATCGTCATCCAGTAAGGTGCCGAGTTAGCAAAAGCTTCAATGATGTTGACTCCCTGTGCCTTGGCAGCTTGCAACATGTAGCGCTGATTAGCGTCGGCAGTCCAATCGTACACACCTGGAGAAGGTTGAAAACCAGGAACCGCTTTACGGTATTCAAGGACATTGGATGAAGGGTCATCCCCGCCTCCGATGTTATATCTCAGAATGTTCATGCCAATTCCTGTCGCAGGATTAAACATTTTCTCCACATATTCATCCCGATTTGAATATTCACCAACGACCTTACCCCACCAAGCCAATGATGTGCCCCAACCTTCCACCGTTTGGTATTGTTTCGATGGATCAGCCACAGCCGTATACGCTCCAGCAGCCGATACTTCGGACCCTGAACCCAAGCTTCCAACCAGCAGTGTTCCGCTTAATAGCACCGCACTCATTCGTTTCAACCACTTCATCCACTTCACTCCTTATACATTTTATACATTTTTAGATAAGTCATTGGGTAAAAACATTCGGGTACCATCCTGACTATTAAAATCGAAATCGTCTGCTAATTCTTGACACTTACCAATAGCTATGGAGTGATCTCCCGGAAAGTTGCATCGGATTTATCCAGAGCCGTGACAACAGGTTGCAAACGTAACACTTGATCGTAATGTCTCAGATACAGATTCGGATTGTTAAATAAGCTATACGAAGACCAGTTTGCATTCGCCAGCCCGTTAACCCGTTTGAACGTCGCATCATTGCGGAACGCAGCAGTTCCGTCATTTTTCACCAGCACAACATTGCCATTATTATTGCGCAGGAAATAACCAGGATAATTCATCGCTTCAAACGAGATGCCCATCGCATTCGCCAAACCAGGAACGATCCGAAACTGAGCATCCTCTGCTGGACTCACGCTGGCATCAATCCGAGCTTGATAGTTATAGTGACGAATGAAACTGCCTGGTACGTTAAACGATTCAAGCTTGCGAATATCACCCGGCTGACCGGATTCTTTCAGTACGGTCATATGGCGTACCATGCCGGACAGACCCGCGATTTCCTGTTTGCCACTCCAACTCTGAAAGTTGTCCGCCGAGTCGCTGTAATAATATTTGTGATCTGCATACCCATCAAAATAAATTCGCCAAGAACCATTATCGAGTTGGATCAACGCCGGTCCTTCTACCCAGGAACCCCAGCCCGCCCAATTACCTGTGCCTTTAAACGTGTATGGCCCTTTCAGCGAGTTGGACGTGGCATATTCAATGTATTTAGTCGTTTCGTTCTTCGTAAACGCGTGATAGGTTGAACCTGTCTTTACTACAAAAGTGTCAATATAGTTGGAAGCAAGACCTGTAAGCACCGCAGGTGCAGACCACGTTGTGGATGCCAGATTGTTTCCTGATGCGGTGATGACATGTGGCTTGAAGTCCTCATAGTTGCCAGGAGAGAGAGAGACGATGATGTTCACACTACCATTCGTGTCTTTGAACCATTCCGGTGCCCAGGTATGGGCAATCGGGGTTGTAGTAGACAACGTAATATTGCGGACAAACGTCCAATTCATCTTGTCCGGGCTGGACGCGATGCCAACCGTATTGCCTGACCAGTTGGTGGTGTACACCACATAATACAAACCATCGGTGTGTTTCATGATGCTGGGATCGCGAATTAAGTCCGCCGCAGGTGGGGTATATGCTGGACCTTTCAGCAAACCGTAGTGCTTCGCGTTATATGACTCATAGATATACATGTTGGACTCGCTTGTGTTCGTAAAAGCCGTCATCGTATACACACTGGTTGTTGCTTTCACCGTAATCGGGAATGTGATCGTGAATATCATCAACAATCCTAACGTGAGTAGGAGTACAGCTCTATGTTTGCCCCATCGCTGTGCCCTGCGTTTCCTTTTGGTTAACATGAACCCAGCTCCTTATCCTGCATAAGAATCATATTGGAATACCTTCTGACTGAACGAAGCGTGTGCTTGAACATACTTCCTTTTGCCAAGAAGTACCTTACGGTATCTGCTCCCGTCCCATTTACATGAAACATCACCCCCTTTACAGGAATACACGCTTTATGTATACGCTTACAAAATGTAATCTTTGTCTCCCTCTCTTGAACATAGAGATGAAGCACTGCTACTTTTCTTTCTTTATGAATTCGCTTAAATCCCCTCACTCTCATATAAATCAGTTTGAACCAAGAGTCGCTATCTATACCAAACTCTCCTATGATTTAGATTTATATATAAGAATGAGGGAAATGTCTGCGGCCTGAAGCTATTGCTAGCTAATAAGACTATCGCTATCTAATGTTATTTATACTTGCTCTATTGCATACATCTTAGATGCATGGCTCTTAAAAGATTTCTAATTTCTAGTTCTATTCTTACTTATATTCTTACTTCTATTTTAAATTCTGTATTTCCCTTCTATATTTACATGCTACTTTAGTTGCTATTTACTATTTCCCCGCCATGACCCACGGATATCGTGACATCTCATCCAGCAGCAATCTTACCCGTTCGGGTGTTCTGCCTTCCTCGTCAAAAATGAGCAGTTCATTCTCTTCCCTCAGCCACGCAACAGGAATTTTGTAGTCCTCCTGCGGCCCAATCTGCCAGTATCGGCCCAAATGGTGTCCGTTGACATGAATCGTTCCTTTGCTCATGCCCGTCAAGCGAAGCATCAAGTTTACTTTGTGATGCCCGGCTGTGACAGGTTTGGCAAAACGCCAGCGATACCATACCGGCTGACTGTATGAAGCGCCCGGTGTAATCACTCCTGGTGTATCCTCTGAGAGATTACATGACTCCCATGACGCAGGAAGTAACGCATCCGTACCAGCCATTCGCCAATCCTGAAGCTCACCCTCATGAAGATAAGTAATCAGCTCAAGTCGATTGAGTGGTGACCGACTATATGGCATCTCAAGCGTATTTACAACGCCAGGCTTCACGTAGCCGGATATATCCAGTGTCTGGAACGCAAACCAGTCCTGATAAGCAGGCATCGGAATTTCAATGCCGTTAATACGCAAACCTTTGCTCGGAGCACCCACAAGTACAGCCCGATCCATACCATCCAGCGTAAAACTTCGACGAAGCACCGTTCCTCCCCGAATGGAGTTCACTTCATCCAAATGTATAGTTCCTATTTCTGTTCCTGTACTCGTATCTGTCTCTGACTCCATCTGCCAATCGCGGCGAATATCCTGTACTTGCCCACCAAGGTACACCGCTCCTGTCACACCCTTGTGTTCCCCAAGATAAGGAGAAAAATTCAGTCGGCCCATATGCTGTACAAGCAATTGCAACATATTCTCCCCCTGAGTTACCTGAATGGGAACAGCCGCCGCACCAACCTGGCGCACTAGCGCTTGCTCAGCACCGTTTACGATAATTCTCGCGGTATCTTGTATGTTAGGCAGCACGAGATTCATCATTCCATCCACCGTACTATCAAAATCGCATTCATACAACAGATAGCCAAAGTCCTGACCGTACTCGGAAAAATCGATAGGATGCCCGCTCGCAGAGCGTTGCTTTGCCGTTAATGTAACACGGGAGATCTCAGGAGATTTGCGCAACACCGGAGCCGGCGGCGCAGGAGGAATCACCCAAGCAGGCTGATCTTCAACTGCAATAGATGCCGATTCAGGCTGTGTCTCCACTTCTTGAGTAAAAAACTCACGTCCTGTCCGTGTCTGTTCACCATCTAGCCAGTCGCCCAGCAACATCGTTGTACGTTCGGGATCAGAGATCATGCCTTTCACTTGCCCGGCCCCCGTGACATCCACATCGTCAAAACCGATGGCATAACGCAAGCTTTGGCCATCAGCAGTTTCCATTCGCCATGTGCGATTCATCGCGTCACGATCCAGAATGATGAACCGAATGGCGATGCCACTCGCTTCAAAACGCATTATTCCCGGCTCCTGAAAATGGAATAGGTCAAAACGATATGCATTTCTCCCCGCATCCTGTTCAATCAGTACTTGCATCGTGCTTTCTTTCAGAATGATATTTCCTGCGACCGATTCCCTTCTTGTTCCCAGTTCCAGCTCAACTACCGAGCGTTGTCCTCTGTCAGCTGTGATGAACAACGTCAGTTCTCCGTTAATCATCTCATTACCGGTCATTAAAGCTCCTGCGGTAAGGTACACCTGTTCAGCAATTTGCACGCGATCCAGTAATGGAACAATCTGTCCCGGATGAATCGATATCGGCAACGTACGGCCTTCCTCAAGCGTAACGTTCACCGTCTCACGCTCATCCTTGTGACTCTCCACGAACCAGATTTTTTCTTGCCCCGTCTGTCTACCGCGCACGGATATGCCGCCCGGATGCCGCACCTGAATCTGTTCAGCAGCGATTTCCTCAGATTCCATCAGCAGTGATCCAAACGCACGCACAAAATAAGAGAGGTTTTTCGTCACGGCATATTTCGGCGTCACGCGTCCATATTCACTTAGCGGAGCATCGTAATCATACGATGTGATCATGAAAATATCACTGTCACCCAGCGTTCTTCCACCATATCCACCGAAATTAGTCCCCCCATAGAACATGTAATAACTGATTCCGGTATATCCGGCTCTCAGAATTTCCATGATTCTTCGGTCCAGCAGAGAAGGCGTCTTCTGGATTGCCGAAGGTCCTCCCCAATTTTCAAACCAGCCGGTCCAGAATTCAGTAACAATCTTTGGTGTATCTGGCTGTTTCGAACGTAAATTCGCATAATGTCCATCCGCACCAGACCAGAAGTTCGCTCCCTCAATCGTTCCTTCCGCTCCGCCAACACATGTAATCAGCGGGACGTCTATCCCTCGTTCCAGTATCCCATCCCTTAGCGTGGTCATATGTGTGCTTGCCGCCTCATCATCCATCAGATAACCGTACTCATTTTCGACCTGGACGAGGATTACCGTACCTCCGGCAGACAATTGACGCTTTCGAATAATAGGGATGATCTGATCAAAGTAGAGCTGCACATAATGAAGGTACGTTTCATTATTTTCACGGAATTTTACATTCTCTTTCGTTCCCAACCAGTACGGAAATCCACCGAAATCCCATTCCGCACAGATAAACGGACCCGGTCGTGCAATAACCCACATACCTAGCTCTGCACACAGATCAAGAAATGCACCGCAGTCGTTATCGCCTTCGAAGGACCATTGTCCCTCTTCCGGTTCGTGTACATTCCATGCAAAATAGGTATCAATGCAGTTCATGCCTGCCAGCTTGGCCTTCATTAAGACATCACGCCATTCTTCCTTCGGCATACGGAAATAATGAATGGTCGCACTGTTCAGGAAGATACGTTCACCGTTTAGATAAAAGCTGCGCGCATCATATGTCAGCTCCGTATGAACATCATTCTTGCTGCTGAGCTTGTTATTCTCTTGTTCTTGAAACAAAAGTGATGTTGGTTCTGTCAACGCGATCCCCTCCTTCTCTTTTTTATAGATAAAGAACGCTCTCAATTGAAGTACCTATTTACACGGAACACTCCGATGCCAGAATAACTTGCAGATCGCTGTTATCCCCAGATTTTTTTGATTCCCTTATTCAAGGGAAAAATCCGGTGATAAATGCGAACGCTCCGCTTCCTCCAGTTATTTCTGCCCTCTCCGTTAATGTGTAAATCATTCATTCAAACCAGATCGTTCAAGTTCACACGCCGCACTTCAATGACACAGAATAACTTACAGATCGGTGCTGTTCTCCGCAATTACTCTGCAGATGGCAGAACACCTTCAAGCACGACAGTAGTGATGGAGTTATCTGCGGTTGGCACTTCAATGCCGTTGGTGTACACCGGGATATCCTCCAGCTTCTGCATATTGAGCTCCGGTGATGTCTGGTACACCTGGGCGGAGCCTGTTTTGGCAACATCCCAGCCAGTCAGGTCAAATGCTTTGTTTTCCGCTGACAACTCATTCCGAATCACCAGTACAAGCCGCTGTGCCTTGGCATCATAAGCTGCAAGTGTTCTGCCTTCATCCGTCGGAATAATAACTGCGCCTGGGCGAATGAACTTCGTGAATTGAGCCATACCATAATATTGTTTGGTCATCTCATATTGTTCATCTCCGTTAAAATTCGCATGAATGAATCCCCAGTTGTTTTTCGCTCCTTCGTCTTCAACAGCCTGCCAGTATACCCAGGCGGAAGGCTGCATGATTTTGAGATCAAACATGATACGGTCTGCCAGCTCCTGTACCGAGGTCATGTCCTCATGGTTATGCGGCTCGGTACCGCCGGTGCCATATTCAGACATCCACAGCTTTTTGCCGAGTTTATCAGCCAGAGCACGCAGTTCTTCCATTTTGCTACCGTTATACGAATGGGTATTCATCTGCTTCACCGCATCGATCGTATCCTGGTCATACAGGCTGAAATTAAATACGGTCTCATCGATGCTATTATCGTCGGCAGCACTGATTACCGTGCCATCCAGTCCTTTGCTTTGGAGAGAAGCGGCCGTTTTCTTAATAATCTCGGCCTGTTTCTCAGTACTGAAATGACTGCCCTCCTGCTGATTCCCCTTTTTCCACCAGTTAGCCGAAGGTTCATTCAGCGGATCAAGGGTGCGAAATGTAATGCCCCACGTATCCCGATAATGCTTCACCACTTCCGTCAAATAGTCGGCGAACGCATCATACTGATCTTCACGCAGATTATTACCGCCATCCTCGGCACCAGTGACCGAGCCACTAATCGTCATCCAATACGGTGGTGAGTTGGAGAAGGCCTCCGTGATGTTGACTCCACGTTTGATCGCACCCTGCATTACGGAACGCTGACCCGCATCCGCTTCCCAATCCCACTTGCCCGGCTCAGGCTGAAAACCTGGAACGTCACCACCTGGACGAAGCGCGTTCATTTCCGGGTTTTCTTCACCGCCTATATTGTAACGAACGATGTTAAGTCCCAAGCCTTTGGCCGGATCAAATATCAGATCCATAACCTCATCCACCTTCGCCTGATCCTTCCAGCCACCGAGATCATTCGCCCACCAAGCCAGCGACGTACCCCAGCCTTCAAAATGATCATACGACTGCTCCAGCTTGAGATGCACCGGATCTTCCTGGAATACAAGTGCCTTGGGAGTTGAATTCATATAATGATTGATAGCCATTCCTCCTACCGCTACCAAGGCCAGCAAAGCTGTACCTGCGAATACCAAACCTCGTCTGCCCCTGAAACGCTGTTCATGATGTGCCATCGTGACTCCTTCTTTCGTGATCCATAGATCTTCTAAGTTGATGTAGTTCATTTTGTGAAGTTGCTCGTGTTGTGTACATTTTGAAACCCATTTCATGAAATCGGTTTCATTAAGTTGAAAATTAAAACCCGTTCCACAGGATGAAAAGGGTCTCATTTACGCCCTCATTATATTTCACGCTTCAAAGAAATGTCAACGCTTTCTTTTATTGAGAAGCAGACCTACTACCGGGCGGCAGGTCCTGTACTTTGGCGGATAATCAGCCTAGGTTCCAATACATTCTGTTTCTTCGGTTTGCCTTGGTTGATCAGATCATGTAACATATCCACGGCCTGTTTGCCCAATTGATACGTATTCTGGGAAATCGTTGTCAGTTCAGGGATCACGGCACTCGCTAGCGGTGTATCATCAAAACCGATGATCGAAATATCTTTCGGGATCGACAAACCATACTCAATGGTCGATTTAATTGCACCAATCGCATTATTGTCGTTGACACAAATCACTGCCGTTGGCGGATTGTCCTGCTGCAGAAGTTTGGACATCTCCCGCTTGCCGTCGTCAATCGAGAAACCACCTAACAGCTGGCGTTCTTTTGGTATTTCAATCCCATGTTCACGTAGTTTCTTCTGTACCGCTTTCACCTTGACCATCGTGGTAGATAGCTCCTTCATTCCCCCGACAAAAGCAATCTCCCGATGCCCCAGCTCAAGTAGATGCTCTGCAGCCATAGCCGCACCGGCTCCCTCGTCAGTGTATACCCGGTGAAGTCCGCTCTTGGCAATATTACCATTGACAAGCACAATGGGCATATGCCTGCTCATATCCATCAATTCCTGTGCCATGTTATCAGGGCAGACCTGTAAGTTGATGCGTCCGCCGAGAAAGATAATGCCATCCACCCGTTTCTCCCGCAAAATGGAGAGATATTCAGACTCACGATTAGAGTCCCCTGCTGTGTTACATAAGAAGAACGTATACCCGAGTCCACGTGCTTCATTCTCTGCCCCCCAGAACACTTCAGGGAAAAAGGGGTTGGTGATATCCGGCAAAATGATGGCGATGGTGCCCGTCTCTTTCTTGATCAGGCTGCGTGCCTGAGCGTTCGGTTGAAACTGATGTTTCTCGATAATCGACATTATCTTCTCTCGCGTGCTGGCACGAACCGGAGCCGTATCATTCAACACCCGGGAGACGGTCGATACAGATACGTTTGCTTCTTTCGCAATATCATATATGGTGATCGATGTCATAGGGGGGAAACCTTCCTTTTTTCTCTATTTACCTGCTTATCATACCAGATAAGATATCACGAATGAAATGCATTTCATTCTACAAGATGCCTAGCGTGTGAAAATAAACAGCTTGCTGTCGGCATTCACTACCTGTGTGCCGTTGCTCAGTTGAACCAAAGGCATATCCCAATGGGTATGCCCGCTGAACACCAGCGTCTCCGGCCCGGCCTCCAAGGCCTGCCGGATGAGCGGTTCACCCCTAAGCCCAAGCTCGGCGATGCCCGGGCTTTGGTGCAAAAGCAAGCAATCCGGCTGCTGCTTCAGCAGCTTGCGCACGGATTGCAGGTACGGCTCTGCCGGCAGCCGGTTCGGCTTGTCCGGCCTGCCGATGATGCCGCCAAGGCCCGCGATGCGTAGCTGACGCGCCTTGGCGGCGTGGGGCGCAAGGCCATCCGGTGGGTGGCCAGCGCTAATAATCGCAGCTGGGCCATCCATGCAATGGATGCCCTCGCTGTGGTGTAACCGATGAGCGTCTGCATCATCGGTTAGATCGTGGTTGCCGTGGACGCCGGCAACCCAGCCGAAGGCTGCCCTGAAGGCAAGCCAGACGGGAACCGGATTGCCAGTCGCTCCCCTTTTCCCGCGCAGGGCATACATATCTCCACATAACAGCACACCCGTCTTCTGCGGATCGAGCTCAGGCCACTCCACCTCCATCAGCAGACGAATATAGGCAGGCAACATCTCACCCAAAAGCTTATCCGTAGCTCCCGTGTCAGAAGCGGCATCCGATTCCTTCTCCATCACAGGTTCAACTCCCTGCAAATCTGAAGTGACAATCAGTGCATCGATACCTTTAGGCAAGCCATCTAATGTACCATGATAGATCGGAAGCTGAGCCTGAATGACCTCGCCGCCAGGAATCGCATTCAAATACGCATAATGTTCAATGGGATCATGATTCAGTTGCTGTATTTTCAACTTACCTCTCCCCTTTCCTTATATATTATTTTACATTCTAATCGGCAATTATGGTCCATATATTAAACTGTAAGCGAATTCATTGGGAAACAAAGGAGTGTGACGACGCCATGATCATTCAAGTGAGTCCGCAAGCAGAAGCACGACTTATGGAGCAATTGGGGGATCGGCCCGGTTTTTTCAAGCTGTTCTATGATACCGATGGTTGCAGTTCTGATGGAATTGCGGTACTTCTGATCTTAAATGAACGAGACAGTGATGACGTGCCTATTGAGGCTGGTTCACTTCCGTTTGTGATTAATAAAGAGCAAAAAATTCACTTTGAAGCCTGTTTACATCTGCAATCCGAAAATAACTTCCCTTCCTTCCGTCTCAGCAGTGATTCGATGATTTACGGAAGTAACGTAAAGGTGCATGATCTGCGGGATGTAGCTAATGTAACGTCTGAATCTACGGAATGGTCTATTAAATAATCACTTTGCTCCTTAAATCAGGGAATAATCAGTATGAATAATGCCCCATTCTAAAAATCGAAGAGTGGGGTATTATTTACATATAAAAATTATAATATATGCACATATTGACTTATAATGGAATTGAAATATATTATTTAACATATGAAACTTCTATTACTTCTGTGAAACAACGTTTTGAATAGCTGGCCAGCTTTCAAATATATTAAAAATTCGAAGGGAAGATAACAATGAAAAAAGTAATTACAACTATATTGCTTACAACTTCCTTATTTTTAGGTAGTGTTCCATCTTTTGCAGATCCTTTAGATTCTCCAAATACAATTCCTACTAAAATGAATCCAGGATCTATAGTAGAATATGACGATTCCAACCAAATGATTATTATAGACCAAGGTAGACTTGTAACCCTTCCTTCTGTTTATCAAAGCACAATAACACAATTCAAGCCCTCCAATATTGATACCGAACAACTAAAGTCAGAGGAAGAATTTGTTAAAAGCATTAAAGAAGAAGCTAAAAATCTACCTGAATACACAATAGAAAATCCTCTTCCACAACCAGGGTTGAGAGTTTTATACGACGCTGAAGGTTACATAAAGGAATTTATATACCCTCAGAATTCCACTTTTGCTTTGGCAGCATATAAAGCCCTACCTCGAGGTACCAGAAAAGCAGCAGGTACTTATACTTACGGTAGTAATAATAATAAAATTACAATTACATCAAGTACTGTTCTTGGGGAAGGTCGGTTTACTAATTTTACAGATACAACTGGAGAGAACAGCAACACTCTCAAAAAAGGCGATGCTGCAACGAGAGGAGATATAGATAATCCTAAATATGAACAAGTACTGGATGCACGAAATTTGGATAATAACGTATTCGCGAATGTCACCAAAAGAGATAACGGAGCACTCCCTGATGCCACATTAGATATTTGGAAAACAGGTGTAGAACTATTTGATTTAAAATGGTCTTCTTCTCTTTCGTTCAAAGGTAGATACTTCTACTCATTCTAGATCTTATTGCTTTAAATAAAGGAGGCGGAATTTTTCGCCTCCTTATCGAATTTCTAAAAAGGGTGATCATTTATGCAAGAATTCTTCGTCAAAAATAATTTCTTTCTATTCCTTTTTGTTTTACTCATTATAATTTCAGGATGCAGTAGCGATGCAACAAAGGTTGGAGAACCTTCTGTCGGCATAAAAAAAACGGACGCACAGACTCGCGAATACCTTTCCATTACGAACACCGAATACGTCAATGGGACAGATTCCACGGATGGAATGAAAATGAATGTGTATACATACGACTTAGAGTCCAAAGCTCTCAATAAAATGACTGACTTGCCATATAACTCACAATATCCCTTGACCGTAGTTTCGTTGGCAGAAGACACCACGTATTATTCGGGTGAGGGCAAAAATAAAGGGGATGAGCTATTCGCTTATGATATGAGAACACAGCAAGTGCAGCAATTAAGTTCTAATTTATTTGCGATAAATGCAATAATCCCGGATGTCACTGAGAATACACTAATGATGGCTGCTGTGCAAAAAGGAGAACGCCCTGTAAAGGTCATGTTTCTGGATAAAGCAACACAAAAAATCTCGATATTAAATGAGCAAGATTCAGATACGACCACATGGGACATCGCATATGATCCAGAAACAGAAAAAGCATACGCCATCCAATACTCTGAGGAAGAACAATATGAGCAGATGGAGAAATCAAATCAGACCCAAAAACCGATGGTTCCACCAAGTCATACCATTATCGAAATTGATCCCGTAACGAATCAAACTCGTGCAATCATCAAACTCAAAGATGAACAGATTCTCACTTTATCCGCAAGAGGAAACCAGCTTCTCATCGCAACGGCAAAACACATTAATAAAATGCCCATCGGATATAGTCTTGTGGATCTGAAGACAGGACAAAGGAAGGAACTTCATCTTCCAATCAAGGCCAGTAGTGAATTATTTCTGGACAAAGACGGTAACGGATTTTATTTTCTTGGGGAAAAAGGAAATGGCGATACCGAGAGAGGTATTTACTATTATGATATGAAAACGGATGAGATAGAGACTGTTTTTCTGCAAAAAGAAGGGTTCATTAATAACTTCACGCTGGTATCAGAGCCAGGCAAAAAATAAAGATACTCCCTTTAACAATAATAAATATTTTTACCGTGCGAGCATCAACACATAAAAAACCTCCCCATCCACTATTTGGGATAGGAGGTTTAATGTATTTAATGAAATCTTTGAAGTTGTATCATTGGGTATACTTCATTCAATCCTTACGAACTCGTTTTAAATCTTGCCGATTCCTCCGCCAGCTGTTTAGTCAAAGCATCGATGGTCTTCACGAGTTCTGCCAAATGCTCGGTCATTCCAGACTGCTCTTCCATGGTGGCGGTGACTTCTTCAATGGATGCGGACACTTCCTCGCCCGAAGCAGACAAGTTCTGTGCAGCGCCAAGGACTTCGTCCTTATCCCGTTCAATCGACTCGATCTCGGAGGCAATCGCCTGCACCTGATTCATCATATTTTGCATATTTCGCGTCGCAAAATTGAAGGTTTCCTTGGTTTGCATCACGCTGCTCTTATGCTGCTCGGCGATGGCCTCAATGGCCTGTACACTCTGGTTATTCTGCTCCACATGTTCAATTGTCTGCATAACGATGCGATGAATATCTTCGGATTGCGCGGTTGTCTGTTCTGCCAGCTTGCGTATTTCGGAGGCCACCACGGCAAATCCACGGCCCTGCTCTCCTGCCCGTGCCGCTTCAATGGACGCATTCAGCGCAAGCAGTTTGGTCTGATTTGCAATCTCGGCAATGGTGCTTGTGATCTGCTGAATACCGGATGAACTCTCTGCGAGTTGAACGGTTATCTTGGAGATGTTATGCACCTCTGCTTCGTTCCGATCATTAACGGCGATGAGGGCATCGATCACGTCATGATTATCTCGGAAAGCATCGGTAATTTCATCCGCCTGAGCCATGACAGACTGGGACATCTCGTTTACATTTACAATTTTGCTACCCACGTTCATAAATTGATCCACGATCGCCTCTGTATCGTTAGCCTGCGACTCCATTGCACGGGATATTTCAAGTGCAGTGGCTGTGGTATCGGTAATCGATGTAGATGTCTGCTGTGCAGACTGATCCAGTTCCGCCGTACTTTTATTCAAAACACCAATAGAAGCGTTCATACTGGCAATCAGTTGTCTGTTTCCTTCAGCCATCGTGTTAAAGCTATCCGCGAGTTCGCCGAACTCCCCACTGTATTTCTCCTTCGCCTGTACCGTCAAGTCTCCACCAGCAAGCTGTTTAAACAGTGCGGTAATGGATGTAACCGGCTTTGTCATCACCCGCGAGAGGAGAATACCAACAATGATAGAGAAGGCAATGGAGCTGAATAGCACGATGTACATCTTATTCGCCATGCTTGTTAATGGTTGATTGACATCTATATAAGAATCCTCAACAATTATCGTCCAATCGGATTGTGGAATTTTGGAATAAAACACCACTTTTTCGTCCGTGCTTACCTCGCCCTGTTGTAATTCATTACTTGGAGCCAAATCCACAAGAGACTTGTATTCCCCGGTTTCCAGCGGTTTCCCTGCCATATCTGCATCTGCCGAGTGATACATCACCTTACCCACCCGATCCAGAACAATCACTTTACCTTCGTCGTTAATCTTGACGTTCTGCAATTGGTTCACAAAAAATGAGGTGGATATCGTAGCAATAAGAACCCCGTTGACTTGCTGATTCTCATCATACATCGGGGAGGCAAAGACCGTGCCAAGCGTACCCAGCGTTTTGGAAATGATGCCTTCACTGATTACCTGACGGTCTTGAATTGCTTCCTTAAAATAAGCCCGATCTGCCCGATCTCCGCCCACGGCCTTAGGGTCGTTCGCTGCGACTACCGTGCCATTCTTATCAATCAGCATGAGCACAACAGCGCCCTCAATACCTTCTAAACTTTGAGCTAATATATCATTGGATTCACTAATTAAGCTTTGATTTTCCTCGAAAAAGGTACTGGCTTCCTGCCCTTGATTCGCACTCCGAATCGCCAGCAATTGTTCAAAAGCCTTATGTTTGGTCATTAGAAATGCGGCTTGCTTGGATAACTGCAGGGAGGTGAACAGCCCTGCTCCAATTCGATCCGAATTGGCATGAATCTCATCCTTACTTTTATCCTGTGTAATTCCTTCAGCTACCTTATAACACAGCACAGCCGTTACGGTCAGTACGATACACACGAGAAGACTGATCATTAATGGTAATTTGACCCGAAAAGACATATTCCTTAGTCGCTGTCCTGCTTTTGCAAAAAACATAAATACTTCCACCATCCATCCTCTTTTTGTATGAACCCATATAATATTTGATATTTTAATATCGGCATGGACCCAATAATCTGACAGTGTATGGAGCATTTGCACAAAAAAAATTTTAATGATCTAAATTTATTACTAATTGGAATGAAGGGTGGCGACTCAATGAATAGCGATCTCTCTTATTGAATAAGAAAACAAGCTCACGCCAGTGGAATGGCAAGAGCTTGTTTTTGGGGGGCTATAACTTCGCAATACGCTGACCGATACGTGGAAACAGGCTAAATGCATTTTCGTAAAACACCTTCTCATGATGCTGCTCTGGCACAAGTCTGCGAACAAATTCAGCATACAAATCAATAGGCGCAAGCGGCCAGTCGGTGCCGAACAGCATTTTCTCATAATGATCCGAGTAGACCAAAGCCCTGCGGAAATGATCCATAAACAGCGGTTCGTTCATAAAGCGTTCGAAGTGAGGACGATCCCCGACTACAAGCCCAGATAAATCCGCGTACACGTTAGGGTTTTTCGCCACCACCTCAGCTGCATCCATCACCCAGGGATCACCGAGATGGCAGATCATGAAGTTTACGCTGCGCTGTTGCAAGGCAAGCTCGTCCACCGTTAACGGATGCGAATATTTGAGCAGCCCGTTCATAGAGTAGGTGTCTCCAGTATGGATGACCACAGGCAGATTGTATTTTGCAGCCAGCTCATAGACCGGGGTATAGATTTTGTCATACACATAGTGGTGATAGTATCCGGCATACAGCTTGATTCCCGCAACTTCGGGCGATTGCAATCTGGCTTCGATTCGGTCCAGCTCGTCTTGAGCTTGTTTGCCGTCCAGTCGGTTAGGGTTAATGCCTACACATTCCATCAGAAACGATGGAACCTGTTCTTCCAGATCCAGCCCCATCGGGTTAGGGGAACTAGAATCCGGGAAAGCCCCCTTCGTTTGCTCGCTCACCCCCATGCCAATGCCAAGAATAACATCATTGCGATCAAATTCTGCCTTGAGACCCGCCGCGCTGTAGTCTACTTTGGACAGATCAATCGCAGTACGGTGAAAGCTGTCGATATCGGATAGATGAATGTGAATATCAATGATGGGCATCGGTGGCCTCCTCTTCGCTTGTTGATGTTACAAAGTTCAGTTTTAACAAATCATGCACATCTGCCGTATTGAGCGAGATCGGCCCCAGAACAAGATAGGTCGGCTCTGTCCAGACGGTTTCGCCATCTTGTATCGTAAGCTCATGTGCTACGTTATGTCCTGTTACCAGGTTGTTCGCAAACGCCCAGGCATTCTGGTTCGGGTAACGATTCACCGCGTGTAGCATGTTTTGACGTGAAAGGGAGCCTATTCGGAATATGTGCTTCAAAGGCAGCCCAATGTCTACTTTGCCGAGCGGAAAACGATCTTGACCCGGTTGCTCGATCCAGCCTTCTGTATATACTTCCGAAGGTTTGAAGAAACGACCTTCTGTAAGAGCATAATTCGCCCGTGTCAGACCAGACTTGTTGGTCACCGCAAGTAAGGTGCAAAGTACGGGAACGCCAGGCAGCATCAGATAATGCTGATGAACAGTCATTCCCCGGTTCGCTTCATGTTTCTCGATACGAGTGGTCACCTTCAAGCCTTTCCACACGTTACCGAATTGATCCTTCTGCTCCGACCACGATAGACTCGTTTGCTCCAATTGACGGCTAAAGCCGTTCATGCCTGGAATATCAACAGCCATCCCGCCATACCACGGATTCCACCACGAACGAGCGGCAGGTTCAGGATATGAACTGTCTAGCCATTCCTCGCCTTGAACTTGCAGAGAGTGTACAATCCCCCCGAATGCCGGATCAGCCGTAATAGATAACACACCATTGTTGACGGTATATAACGTCTCTGAACCGTCTACTCCCTTTTCAATCCGTTGTAGCACTTCAGACCGTGTCTGCGGGAACCAAAGAGAGATTCGTTCCTGAATCCGATCTTCTCCACGATACACGCCCCGTACTTTCCATATATTCAGTTGCTCATATGGGTTGGTACTGTCGGGGGTGTCAGACCCTTGCGGGTCAAGGCGGTCCGCTGTCGTTACCTTCGGCGCTCCCACTACCGTTTCCTCAGGCGAAAACTCCAGCTTATCCGAGTTCAACTGCTCCGTCGCATCGAACTCAATCGTACGAGCTTTAATCTCGGGTTCCTTACCCTGCTGTACGTGTAGCTCCAATGTACCTGAAAGTGGAACAAGCTTACGCTCAACCAATTCAGCCTGTAGTACGTCCGCAGCAAATGGATTACCATCATTCAACGTCACATCCAGATGACTGTCCAGCATCGGAATAACTCCATTAGGTTGTTTACGGGCGAATGCGCGGAAATCCGTCCACTTGGCAAATGTGTTAAGCGCAAATACTGTTTCCTTCGTGGCTACCGAAGCTCCGGCCTCCAAACGTCCCAGCTCATGCTGTAATGCCAGCGTATATTCGGGCTTGATCAGCTTCAGTGAAGGGTCCCAGTAGATTCCGCACGCTCCGTACTCTTCCTTGCAAAATAGCCAGTTCTCCGTAATCTGTCCCGTATCCCAATGGTTTGGATCCCCGGCATAATCATCCCCCATATCTACAAAACGACCCTGATAGGGCAGAATAAGCCGATTGCCGAAGAAACCAAAGTGATCCATCAGGAACAGTTCTTCTTCCCATGCCGTATCACGTGTATTCACAACCTCATGGGAGAACGTAGCGATTCCGTTAGCGGACAATTTGGCAACTGTCTTCAGCAGTAATCCCGGGAAGTTTTCCAATTCATAGGCTGCTTCCATAACCTGATGATTCCCTTCAGCCACGATCTGTACTTCTTTGGCTTCTTTTAGGGACAACTCCTCCGAGTACGGTTTCCCCAGCTTCGGATAATTCCACCAGAAGGAGTGACGCGACCCAGGGTATTCGATCCACATGACGTTATCATGTTTGTTCATATGAAGGGAGTAGGCCCCGTTCACCGCAATCCACTGGCCGTTCGCCTCACCGCCATATCTTCCTTCAATGCCCTTCATCAGCACTGAGAGTTTTCTTCTAAAAGAAATCTCCAATCCCCCCGCCGGAACAGCGGTAATCTCCACATCCTGTGCATAGATGCCATATGAACGCAGTGTAAACGGAACGGACACGGAGCGTTTGCCCTTCGCAGGTACTGTGAATCGCAGTGTGCGCTCTGTCCAGTCTAGAAATGCTTCTTCTGGCAGTTCCATAACAAATTCTGTTTCCGCATCCACATTGTTTTCCACGTTCAGGATTAACTCTGCCGGAATACCCGGATATAGTTCCTTCACGGGGAGAACCGGTGTAATCTTCGCAGGGAATTTAGGTTGAAGGCCAAGACGGAACTGAGCTTTCCTGCCGCCAATAAGCCAAGTACTGCTAATGACCGGATGTGTTTTATTCTTGTTTTGTTCTTCGGTCACCGGATCGAGGTAAAACTCCCCCTCTACCGTGATGGTTTCGCCTGGTTGCAACGTTCGCACAACATCCATAGCAAAACGGATATTTTTGTCGTCCTGTCCTTTGATCTCGAACTCAAGATCGAGGTTGGATTTATTTTGGATATGATAACGCACGGGATAACTCGAACCAAACACCAGATCATGATGGTCTACTTCGGTGTGGATGCTGTAATCCGTCGTTTCGAGCGCGGCCAGACCGCGGCCTGTTTTTTCAAAAGATGCCCGCAGGGAAAGATCCCCTTTTTGCCACGTATAATCCAAGAAATCGAAGCCTCGCTCCTGCCTTCCATCCGGCTCGATCACCAGTTCACGGGTGCTGTCAGCGTACCAATCCAATGTTTCAAAGTAAGGTGTTAGCGCCTCGGTCTGCAATACGGTCGGGATAAAGTTCATGAGATGTACGCTATCGTCTTTTTTCTCCCAAAAGAAACCACATTTCTTGTACATCGGCACCGCCTTCGTATTGCCCGGCCATGTGAACAGATCCAGACGCGGCCATCCGGCCTCGACCGTTTTCTCCACTGCCTTTAAGATCAGATTGCGACCAATCTTGTAACCATGGTAGTCCGGGCGTACGTTAAGCAGCGGTACATATAGTGCATTCTCGTCAAAACGGTAATGGGCAAAGCTGCAAAAACCGACGACCTCTACATCATGAACCGCCAGAAAAACATGCAGATTGGAGGAGTTCTCCATCTCCTGACGAATCGTTTCCTCTGTCCGCTGCCTTGTGCCGCCTCCCCAGCTCTCATTACTTTGGTTCCACATATCTGCCAAACTAGCCGCATAAGAAGCGTTGTATTCAACAATACGAATCTGATCGATGATCATTTGTGATTGTACACTCATGTTCGGTTCTCCTTCTCTATATGTATAGGATGGTCTTCGTGAACACTAACCGGCCTTAGTCTGATCGCTACTAAACTAACCCAGGACCTGTGTGGCAAATCTAGCGATAGTCTTATCATACTATATTTGGAAACATTTTCAGAGTGTCTTCGTCTCATAGATTCATATTGGCTCTAGAACGATTATAAGTAAATAAGAAACCTTAGACCGCGATTGTTCGTATCTAACTAGGGGCTGTCTCAAGCTTATGTATAGGCTAACATATACGGTGGTGATAAGGATAAATTGCCTTAACTGTGAGTTTTGACAAGCGCTGTTCGCCCTTGGTACTCTGAAGAGAGCAGTGTCTACTTATATCAAAAATAGATAGATTCATGGAGGGAAAGCATGACGGAGTGGATCACGCAATTCATACTTTTTTTTAAGGATTTGTCATACGCAGGACTGGTTATTGCCTTGTCCTTTGAATTTGTCCCTGCTGAACTTGTTCTGCCCATGGCGGGATATTGGGTATATCTCGGGGATATGAAGCTGTGGTTGGCTATTCTGGCAGGAACAGTTGGCGGCACATTTGGCCCATTAACGTTATATGCACTCGGACGCTACGGTGGCAGACCGATGGTCGAGAAGTACGGCAAATACTTCCTCATCCGCCCCCACCATGTTGAGGCTTCCGATAAGTTTTTCGAAAAATACGGCAGCGGGGTCGCTTTCTATGGACGCTTCGTACCCGGCATTCGAACGGTTATCTCCATCCCTTGCGGTATGGCAAAAATGAACGTATTCAAATTCAGTATATTTACCTTCCTAGCCATGCTTCCGATCACATCCATCTACGTTTACCTCGGTTACAAATTGGGAGCACAATGGGAAGAAGTCGGCGAAGTTGTTAAACCGTATGTCATCCCGGCAGGCATGATCTTCCTGATTGGATTTGGACTATACATGCTGTTGAAACGTTGGAAAAAAAGACCGACTTAGACAAGTGAATGGCTTGTTGAAGTAGCCCGAACGGCCTCACCCGTTTGGAACGAATCAGTTTGGTCGATGAGCAATGGAGATTCCCCATCATTCTTCGCTCCCCAGGACATTGTTGCGGGTTCTCTTCGTTGTATGTGGTCCATGTCTTACCATCATCCACTGAATATTCCATTGGAGGAGATTTATATTCTACTTCAAACATGAGACTTTTAATTATTGCTGTAGTAAGCTCTCTAACGATCAATATTGTAAAACGTAATAAACGTGTGCCGATTGAGTGTCGGCACACGCTACCTGTTTCGCCTTTTTAATCAGTCTAATGGACAAGGATATGAACAGAAGAAAGTTAAAAAATCTTATAATTAGGAGATAAGTCTTAGCTATCTGTCTAGGGTTTAGAACTTTTTTTAGCAGATAAAAAAGCTAAAAAATTAAACTCAACGTGTAATAATATAGTTACTAAAATAGAATTAGTGTAGTATGCAATAAGTCCAAACCCTAAACCCCCGGCTAACGCAAAAAGCATATATTTCATAGTATTTTTGTTGAATTGATAGTATTGTAAATGCGATAAAGAAAATAATAAAGCAGATAATATAACGGAGGTTGTCAAAGGGAGACCTGCAATTTCAAATGCTGTTTCGTAATTAAAATTCTCACTAATAATCGGAATGAGTAGACCTCGAAATAAAATTTCTTCAACAATCGGAAACACAATTACAAAATTTATTATATCCTTTCTCCCCGTTGGATTATAACCTGAATACCTTGAGATAAGCAGATTAACAACAAAAATAACAACAATAAGTAACAGTGTTGATTTCAAATTAATTGGTGAATACAAGGAGATATTATTGTTGTAAAACAAATAAATTATTATCACTAAAGTTCCCCAAATGTAAACCACATTAGATTCCGAAAATTTGTGAATTTTGAAAATAGAATATAACATAATTAACATTTTTTTGACAACTACATATGAGAAAGAAAGACTTGTTATACATATAACTGAGAATAGTACACCCACTCTGCTATCTTCCTTTCTTTTAACAAATTTAGTATAGTCTTTAGACCATCATGTAGTGATTATGCTTGATTTGGCCACTCTCTAGTTTTATCACTCGATCAGCTACACTGAAGTACTGATCATCGTGAGTGACTACGATAATTCCCTTGCCTTGGGATTTAAGAATTGAAAGTAACTCTTCATAAAAGAACGCTTTAAATTCTGGATCTTGCTCAGCCGCCCATTCATCCAATAAAATTAAAGGTTTATTTTCTAAACATGAGATAATATAGGCTAATCGTTTCTTCTGTCCCGTAGATAATTCGTTAGAATTTATATTTCCGTTACTATCAATAAACACTTTAGACTCCATTTTCATTAATTTAAGCAGATCGTTGATAGTTCCTTTATTTGTATTAATATCTATACCATACAATTTATTAAATAGATGAAGGTCACTAAAAATAGCCGAGAAACATTCATTCAACTCTTCCATCGATGCTTTTTCACCATTTAGTTTAACAACTCCTCCCTGAGGGTTGTATAAACCTGTCATAATTTTTGATAATGTCGATTTTCCACTCCCATTTCCACCAATTATCATCAAAATTTCGCCTGACCTAATTGACATATTGATAGGACCTAATTTAAACTCGGTTTTATTGTTATTTTTATCACTTACAAAATAACTGTACTCAATATTTTCCAGATCCAACTCAATTTTGCTTGGGGATCTTCGTGGTTTATTTTCCTGTATATCTATATCACTTTTTGAATCTTCACTTTTTTGGAGCAATAAAATCAAATCATTGATTTGTTTCATATTTACTTTCAATGATTCCAACTGAGAAATTGAATTGATTAAAATTTGGAATGGACCCAGCATATAAAATACAATAAATAATGTTTCACGTAAGTTTGCTACATTTATACCTGTTAGTAGTATTGGAAAAATAAATACTACAACTGCAAAGATGATGTTGTACATCGTAATGTTATACAAATTGTAATTTAATATTTTAATAGACGCTTTTACATTATAATTTGTAGTTTCATTAGCACAATTTTTCATTTCTGCTACATACTCTGATTTTTTATGTTTGTTTAGGATTAGTTCTCTGAAACCGTGTAACATGTGAGTAGTATAAGAGAAATATCTATCTTTCATTTCTCTATTTTTCGTCCAATATTTAGAAGCTTTTTTATTAACAAATATACTAAAACTTAGATTAAGTACTATAATCGACAGGGAACCAACAAACCCATAGAAGTTCTGGTAACCTAAATAACCCATACAAAAGATAATAGTCAGTAGACTTGAAAAACCTGTTACTACTAATTCTGGTGATTTAGATATGGCCTCTGTGTCACTATTTAATACTGTGTATATTTTAGAACTACCTATCTTTTCAACTTTCTCATATGATGAATCGGTTATTCCATCAACAATTAACTTTCTTTTTTCATTTATAAGTAAACTAGCATTCTTTATCAACTTTTCTTGTAAAACTTTTTGAGTGAATACGAAAAATATTACAAAGAATATAAAGAACATAAGTAAGTAACTTGAATACTTCAGTTCAGTATTAAAAGTTTCGTTGATCGTTAATATGATCATTGTATTCATTAATCCGTTAATAATACTTAAAGAAATGATAGCTGCATAATTTTTTTCTCCTTCCTTTTCGGATGAGAACAATGCATGTATAAATAATAGATATACAAATAAAGTACTTATTAACGCAATAAAAGATAAAAAAATCCAGTTTCCATAGGTAGCATTAATCAATTCCCATTTTGAAATACCAAATAAATAATTTGTACTTGAAAATATACATATTCCGAAATAACCAACTACTGCACTTATCAGTAATACTTCTTTTATAGTTTCTTTTTTTGTTTTCTTGAATGCTCTTTTTTTCTGTTTTGTTTCTTTAAGTATCTTGCCAGTATAAAACAAAATTAAAATGATCAAACACGACAAAAAGAAAAAAAACATTTTAAAAAAACTCATCTCAATACCTAATCCATAAAAAACACCTTTATTGTTGATTAGAAAGTTTTCAAGAAGAAGTGACCGTGGATTCATCATTAAACCTACACCTCTTTACTACTTTCGATATTGGATTCAACATATTGCATTAACTCTTCAATGTTATTAAAGAAAGAATTAGTTAAAGTTTCATCGGCCAAAAGAATATCAAAATGGTTCTCAATTTCAACTAAAATTTTTACAAAGGATATGGAATCAATGAAATCAATAGAGGTCTCCAAAGTTATATCATCAGATACTGTGACTTTTTTTATAATAGATATAATTTCGGTATTAGTTTCCGATAGGTCTTTTTCCAAATCAGCTTCTTTTACTTTATCTTCAGAAAGAATATCAATCTCCATGTTCTTCAACGCATTTCGATCGATTTTTCCATTTGGTGTTTGAGGCATGCTTTGGATCTCTATGAATTTGTTTGGAATCATGTAGTCCGGTAATTTTTCCTTGAGAAACCGTTTCAACTCATCGGCATTCTGCATGCTATCAGAGCAGTAGTATACCCATAAACTGTTGATACTGTTTACAGTATGCACTATAACAATGGCTTGACTCACAAGTTGCGAATCATATATTACTTTTTCTATTTCTTCGACTTCTACCCTGTAACCTCTGATTTTCACCTGATTATCCATTCGCCCAATATACTTAATGTTACCGTTAGATATGTACTTTCCGTAATCACCTGTCCGGTATATTTTTCTATTCTGAAGATCGTTTACCACCACAAATCTCTCAGAAGTTAATTGTTCTTTATTATAATATCCAAGAGATAATGCTACTCCCGCTATGCAGATTTCCCCTACTTCGCCTGGTTCTACCTTTTGTAAACTATCATCCAATATAAAAATCTCATAATTACGTAATGGTTTACCAATCGTTATCTCGTTCTCGTGCGTGACATTTGATACTGTTGCCCAAACGGTTGCCTCTGTTGGGCCATAGACATTATATATAGTGGCTTTTGTATTTCCCCTTATATCTTCAAGTAAATTTATAGGGAAACTTTCTCCACCAATAATAATATCTTGAACATTTTCAAGTGCTTTCTCATTAAAATTCAATAACATTCTAGCTCTGGAAGGTGTCATCTGAACTACATCAATCTCATATTTACTAATTAATTCATAAATTGCTTTAGGATTTGTGCTCTCTCTGGTATTGGCAAGTATAACTGTCATCCCTTTACAAAGAGCCATCACACTCTCAAGAAAAAATATATCAAATGAAACTGTTGTTAAACATATGATCTTTTTACCATCATCTAGACCACAAGCCTCACTCATTACATCAACAAAGTTAACTAATGAATCTTCTCCTATCATGACTCCTTTAGGGTTCCCCGTAGATCCTGATGTATAAATGATATAGGCTGGATTCAAACTTACGGGATTCTCAGTCAGTGCTTGTTTCAGTGAATTAATAGCATGCGATGGTTCGTTATCAATAAAAAATACGTTGCTATCTGAAAACATTCCTGCATTTTCCACCGTTGTTAACACATAGTCACACGAACTATCAGCAATTATATAATTAATTCTATCCTTAGGATACGATAGATCAATTGGAATATAAGTACTTTTATTTTTCAAGATTGCAAAAATCGAAATAAGCAATTCTATACTTCTTGGTACAGCAAGAAGTATAGTTTTGTTACTCAATCCACTATTGGATAGAGACTCCGCGAGATCATCAACACGTAATAGAAAATCATTATAGTTTATTCTTTCATTTTCAAAGATTATCGCATCTTTATTCCCAAAATCAGTAGCGGAACGAACTAAGAATTCATATAAATTTTTCATTAAATAATCTCTCCACTTTCATTGGAATTTAGGTTAAACAAGATCATGAGTTCTTTCGTAATTTTCTGTTCCAAACTATAAATATCATCAAAAAGAAGACTAATTTTCTTAAATTGTTCATCCCTAACTTTTTTTGAAGAATAGTACATTCTCATAAAAGTTTTCCCTAGTATCATCCACTTTTCTTGACATTCCTGAAGGAGTACACTTACTGTATCCGCAGCATTACTATAGTTTTTTTGTACAAATAATGTATAATTTTTTATATTTATAGATGTATTTTTGAATAGCCATGCAAACATCGTATTTAATGATTCTTCTTGATTATCAAAACTTTGTGATACAATCTCTACATTATTCGAAATAGCATCGAATAAATTTTTTATATTTTCTATTCGGGTAGTTTTTCGTGTTGCAGATCTCGTATTATTTCTTTCAAAATTTTGCTTCAAAAGTTCTTTACCATCTACTGTATATTTATCCTTGTTATTAAATGTTAATAAAGCTGTTGAACAAGCAAACACTTCTTCAATCCCTATTTTCAAAGGTTCTAAGTTTTGAGTTGGATCTAAGACTAGACACTCTCCATTATCAACGCCTGAAATTATAATTGCATGGGAGTAACTGAATTTTTGATACATTCGATTAAACTTGCAGAGAATAGTATCTACAAAAACAACAACTGGTTTGTTGTCCTGTAACTCTTGTAAAATAGAATTGTACATTTCATCTACTGTCTCGCTTTTTTCCACTTGGATTGCAAGAGAAAAATACAATTCATAAAATTTCAAAGTTTCCTCAACAATGGTTAGATTAGTCAATGAAAAAGTATTATAAAATATATTTTCTAAAGATATTGATTCTTGTTCTTCCTTAGATACATCG
Source organism: Paenibacillus polysaccharolyticus (assembly GCF_900102085.1). GTDB lineage: Bacteria > Bacillota > Bacilli > Paenibacillales > Paenibacillaceae > Paenibacillus > Paenibacillus polysaccharolyticus. Next base: position 378,052 of record NZ_FMVM01000001.1, read on the forward strand.
TAATAAAAATCTAAACCAGAATATATTACGCTAGGTTCTTTCTCAAAATGAATAAGAATCATAGTCATTATTGCTTCCCAACAATCTACCATGCTGTAACATTTTTCTGGTATCACCAAATCTACTGTTTTTTTCATGTTATTCATGAATAGTTCCTTTCTGAAATGGAAGTTGCCAAAAGATATCTGGGTTACTGATCGCCCTTGTAAAATCATAGTCTTGGATTTGGGGTACTAGGTGTACTACGTTGTCTTCATAACAAGAGTCCACACCAATAGACATCTCAAGTGAACCGCTGAATCTATAAAGCTTATGTTTTATACTATGCAAATAGGTATTAATATTTAATCTTTTTCCAAAATAATTTGCACTCTCATTAATGTGTATTTCGTTTTTTTCGTTCATTATTAAATTTCTAAATTCATGTAACGACAATGGTTCATTTTGATTATTGAGAAAAAACAAACAATAACTAGGATCTAACATTATCCATTTATTTAATTCCTTGGAATAAACAATAACCACAACATGGCTATCATCCGTTTCTCTTTCTCTTGGGCTGCAAGTAATATATCTAGCATACAGACCTGCAGCCAGACAGAGTTCTGAAAGAACAATAGCTAAGCCCCTACAATTCAATCTATTTCCATGCTCATTGGCAAAGTTTAGTAAGGATAGCAAGTCTCTTTTTGGAGGTAATACTATATAGCTTTTATGCTTGATCCTTTGGTTAACCCATTTTAAGCATGAATACATTTTATTAAAATCGTCTTGAGAATCATCCAACCATTCTTCCATTTTTACATACTCTTTTATATTAGTAATATTTTCAAAACTGTACTTGAATTTTACATAGTCACCCTCTTGTTTATATATCTCATTTTCCAGAGAGACACGCTCAACATTAAGATTTTGAAATTCCTTTTTTTCCACTGCTATGAAAGAGACTAGGCATTCTGTTTTATGAATAGTATCCGTTCTCTCAAAAACAAATTTTCTGGACTTTGACGTTTTCGTAAGATTATATTTTTTATTCAAAAAATAAAAGAAAAAATCATTTTCCGTAATATTAAACTTCAAGCACTTGCGGTTAAAGATACCTTCGCTTGGGCAAGAAATGAATAATTCATTATTATTTATATGCAGCAATATAGTTTGGGATAATTCCTCTGAAGCAAGGTATAAACAGTTCATATTCCATTTCCTCTATGTCAGTTTAATAGCATTGCCTTCTTTTATTTCTCTTTCAATATTATAAAGAAATCTTTGTTCTTCCTTATTCTCTTTCATGCAAATCATACTTTTTTTCATGATCCAACTTGCTGGACAACCTGATGTGAAACAAACAGGCAAAAGTTCGCAAGTATTACATTTTTGCTCCAATGGTTTATCCGTCCATATCGAATTAATCATATCATTCTCATCAATCGTGCCGTTTTCTCGAATTTCTCCAATCAAGTTTTTATCAACAATTTTATGATTTTCAATATTTCTATTACATTTATATACTGAGCCGTCCCAATTAATCGCAAATCCATTCTCTTTAAATGAATAGCACATTTTACTATTAATACTTTCATATAGGTCAGTGTAATTATTGTTTAGCTTCTTTTCGTTCTTCTTAATAAAATCCATCAATTCATAATCACTATCTACTAGCTCATTGGTAAGTTTTTTTACACTCTCGCCCCCCCAATCTTTAATGGGCTTTTGAATAAGCTTAAAACAATTATCATCGGCAAAATTTTCATTGAAATAGTCAAAAAACTCTTCATACTCCTTAATTTTACTTTTGAGTATGTTATTCCTTATGGCAATTGTATATCTTTTATTTATATCCGAATTTTTTATATTTAAGAGATTTTCCGTTATCTTATCAAAAGTACCTTTGCCACTAACATGTGGCCTTAATGTATCGTGTAAACTTTTCGTACCATCAATAGTAATCTGAAAAAAAATACAGTTATTATCTATAAGTTGAGTAAATGTATCCATATCCAAATAATATCCATTAGTTGTGATTGAAGAAATGAAAGGCACTCTATTTTCAGTACAAATTTCTTTGATCTTTTTAGCCATTCTTATAATTCTGTCTTTTTCAATTAATGGCTCGCCTCCAAACCATTCAATATATACCGACTTATATTTTTTTATATTTTTATAGAGAAATTTAACGATACTTTTCTCAACTTCGTCAGACATAGATTTGTTATTTTTTTCCTGATAACAATATTGACAACGAAAATTACAATTGTTCGTCATGACTATTGTCATCCTTAAATTATTATCATAGATGCTTTTGTCTACGATATGCTTGAATAGCCTAATTTCATCGATACTTTCAGAAGTTACTAGACCATACTTTTCGAGCTCTTCACTAAAATCTAAGGTATTGATTTCTTCTTCATTGTTTTTTAATGATTGAAAAGACTTTTGATCTACTTCAATCAGCTTGGATGAGAGCGTGTTGAAAATGAAATGCCGGCCCTCATTTTCTAAAAAAACATTATACATTGAGCTTTTCATATGATCTCTCCTTATTTCCAATTTTTTCATACTACAAAGCCATTAATATATTTTTGTACAACTTTACTTCAAAACTCATAATTTCAATTAGTGAATTTTCAATATCTTCCAAATTATCCTTTGTTGGATCTATACTACATTTAAGTATAAGCAACTTAAAAAGTTCGAATTTCTTAACTAATTTCTCAAACTCACGCGTATAGGTTTCACCGAAAACTTCACTTGTCAACTGTTTCAATAAACGCTTGGAAGTAATAATTCCTTCTGATGCTATATCAAAAACGAGATTATAATATTTTTTTTGTTCAATATATTCTCCACTGTTTCGAAGATATTCAAAGTACTTGTGCAATTCTTCATAAGCTGAAAACCCATAAAAATTCTCTCCTTCATTTCCCCCCTTCAAGAAAAAACGCACCGTATCTGCAAGTTTAATTTTATATTTTTCTACATCGTTTATATTATTTCCGATGATGCTTGTCTCCTCACATATAACTTCTATAAAGTGATTTAACGGGTCATCATAATCCAATTTCAACCAACCATCGTAAGTTCTTATAGGGTATGTCGGAATATACCCGTCACTGACATACAAACCCTTAATTTCATCCCACCCTATTAAATTAATATAATGTTTGGTATTAACATTTTGATTATTAACAAATAAATTGTTGTACTCCAAAAATTTGGTGCCTATATGACCTATAATAAAGCTGTTGCAGTTGATCTTGTTCCTTACCCAATGTTCTTTGTTATCGTTCTCATTAATACCAGAGAGTACTATTTGATTTTCTTCTAGAAAATGCGCTATCCCTTGTTCAAATGCCATAAATATTCTAGATCTGGTGATATTCATAGATTTAAAAACGATATTTAGGTCACAATACATTAAGATATCTAACTCTTTAATGTTTGGAACAACCAATCGAAGATAGTTGAAAATACAATTTGATAAGCAATAACTTCCTGGATAAGTAGTGTAATTAGAATTATTTAAAAGCATTCAAACACCCCTATTTTCTTATCCTCTATCCACCAAAAAAATTCTCAATCATTACTACCAACCTCTCATTATCACTATCTGAACCTATAAGAAAAGTTGGTTTTTCGAAATATTCTTTCATGAATTCTTTTTTTTCTTCAATTTGCTTTTCGTTCAAAACGGCCACATCACCTATAAGAGATATTAAATTGTAATCTTTCTCCACCGGGAAGATACTTATTGCTATTACTTTCGTTTCAATATAATTCTCTAAATAATTTATAGTTCTGTTTATATAAGTCAAGTCATCATTTGGATTGACACATAATATAATAGCGTCTGGCTCACTTCCAAGTAAGAAATCATGCTGATGATGGGGATAAAAACCAATGTTACCTGCTGAATACGGGACGGTTTGAGATTGAGATCCAACTAGTATGATATCCGGATTATTCCTGGAGATGTTATACATCAATTCATTTACTGTACTTATAGCATTGCCTCCGGAGACATTAACTGAAGAGTTGTACCCCATTGGGTAAACTTCATTCATGCCAAACAATAAAGACGAAGCTTCTGTACCAAGTTGGCCCACTTGATAACCTTTCTCACACAATAGTTTTCTCAAAGTCATCTGTAAAGTAAATTTACCCTGACGTGGACTAGTTCCAAAAACCCCCAAAACCGGTTGTGGAATTCTATGTAATTTATCCATGTTACTTTTTGGAACATCTTCTTCAGAAATAATTGGATAATAAATTTTGTTTTTTTTCTTTAACCTATCAATGTCTACTTGATAGGTTGAAAGATCATCAAAAGAGTAGAGATTTTTAGAATGTTCTATACACGATTGAATGAAATACTCATAAAAATCTCGATTATAAACCGAGTTTAACATGCTAGTATGACCTAGTATTACAGTATCAAAATCAGATTCCCAGTCAATTTCATCGATACTCTCAATCTTCAGATCCATGATACCCTTTAATTTTTCTGCATCTCTCCATCTATTATGCTTTCTTGGTTCATAAACACCTTTAATCGAAAATGTTAATTCATCACGGAACCTTAATAGAGAATGCATCTCTTTATTAAAAGGGAATATAATGGCCTTATTAATATTATTAATCCAATCAGGTTTTTCAATATTTCTTTTATTATAATTAACTACCTTAATGGCATTATTTTTCATTTCAATTAAAATCTTTTTTTTGTCTCTGATGCCCGATTGCATAATTTTAGCAACAATAGCTGTAATATGAGGAGCTGCAAAACTTGAACCAGCCACACGTTTATATCCTTTATCCCACGGTAATCGCTGCAGGGCACCTATGCCCATAATATTCACGATACTATTCTCAACATAATAATACTTTTGAGCCTCTGTACAAAATGTATGATAATCAACACCTAAAACAGAGTCAAAAGCTGCAGGGTACGATATCGCACCTAAGTTATCAAAAGCTGCAACAGTAATAATTCCTTTATTTTCAATAAAACTACATATTTCTTCTAAATCATCTATTTTATCGCAAAATGTAACTCCATTACTTAGATGAATAATATCAACCTCGAGTGTTGTAATGATGTATTTCAATGCACGTATCAAATCTTCAATATTAGTTTCATTATTTTTATCGAAAATTTTTATTGAGTAAATCCTGGCCTCAGGTAGATGATTATGCAATATATAAGAAGTAGCTGTTCCATGACCAATGTTGTCGATTTGCTCATTATCCAGGTCATAATCTGAAATTAAATCAATATTCTCAACATGTATCTCATTGAATTCTCTTCTGTTGGTATTGGTTCCGCTATCAACAATCGCAATTTTAATTCCATCGCCCTTCAGATTGTGCCAGTTCATTCTAAATCCCCCATAACTTTTTATTCATACAACTTCTCCACTAAATTTACGTAATCCTTGAAATTAGCTAGTTCCTTTACTTCAAGAATATCGTCATTAATTCTGACCATAAATTCTTTTTCAATTGCAATAATTAAGGCAACAAATTGTAGAGATTCTAATTCAAGCTCCTCTGTATAATCTTCTTGATCTATATAGATTCCCATATTATGAAATATTGATTTTAGTTTATTTTCTATCTCCATTGAAATCGCTCCATATATCTTATTTAATAGCAAGGGTTGCCAGATGATTCCAATTCCGACAACCCAGTCTTTCAAGTTTTTGACGACTAAAATTCAAATTAAGAGCATTTGTAATTACTTTCTCCATACAGGACTACATTGTTATTCACTTTTTTAGGTTTAACTAATTTTTTCATTTTTCTTCACCTCCTTTCATAGGGTTAAGCGCTTAACCTAGGACATGAAAGCCTGAATCCACATAAATAATTTCTCCTGTTATTCCCTTCGAAAGGGAACTCATTAAAAACATGCTCGTATCACCGATCTCTTCTAAAGTTACATTTTTTTTGAGTGGAGCTCTTTCAGCAACATTTAATAGTTTTTCATCTAAACCTAGTATTACAGAAGAAGCTGAAGTTTTAATAACACCAGATGAGACAGCATTAACTCTAATCCCTAATTTTCCTAAATCCACAGATAAATAACGAACAGCTGCCTCCAATGCTGCTTTTGCGATCCCCATAACACTATAATTATCTATAGCTCTTTCCGAGCCAAGATAAGTTTGAGTTACAACGCTTCCTCCCTCTGGCATGACCTCTCTGACATGTTTACAAAAAGATATCAATGAATACGTACTAGCACTTAATGCCTCTAAAAAATCCTCCCTGCTAATATCAATACAATCTCCATGGAGTGCTTCAATACTTGCATAGGCTAGAGAATGTACTACTCCATCTATTCTACCGACATGCTGTTTTATAAAATTGAACGCTTCTGAAATGCTATCGTCGTTTAACGCATCACAAGCAACTATGCATACAGGTTCAATTTCAGCATCCGTTAGCATTTTTTGAAGTTTACGACGAGATTTTTCTTTTCGATATGTAAAAAGCAATCTAGCACCTTGTTTGTTTAGCGACTTAGCAATTCCCCAGGCGATGCTTTTCTCATTCGCTACTCCTGTTATAAGTATTTGTTTTCCTTCTAGCAACACATAGAAAACCTGCCTTCACCAGAGAATATACTAACTGACTTATTAAGACTTTCCATTTTCAAGCTTAATTCCTCAGGAAAATTTAATAAGACTGACAAATCAACTAATTCTTTTATTTCAAGAAAAGTAACATGTGAGGCAAACTCTTCAAAGGCACAGATTGACATTACATAATGTTTACCAACGTTGAAATGCTGGAAATAAGCCTTTGGGAGACTATTTTTAGCTTGCATATAAAATCTATAATTGTCCCCTTTGATACAGAAGGAATTTAAAGGAATTTTCAAGCCCTTTCCTATTGCTTTTATATAACTTTCTTTCAAAGTTAGAATTCGATAAAAATGAACTAATTGATTAGAAGTGTCTTGATTAATTATGGAAGTATATTCTTCCTCGCTAAAGTATTGCTCAGCAATACCTAATTGACGTTGTTTGACTTGTTCGAGATCAACCCCGACACAATGTCTTGAAAAAACACATACAATCCATTCACCTGAATGGGAGATATTAAATTCCCACCCTTGTGTTGAAACTAAAAATGGCTTATTATAGTCATCTTTCTTAAAAACCAAACTTTTATTATCAAGTTTTAATAGTTTGCAAAATATAATACGAGTTACTAGTTCACCGATTACAGATTGTACAACGCTTTTCTTATTTATATTTTTTGTAAACTTGTCTTGCTTTTCTTTAGAGAGAAAGCGAATTAAATTGTACTCATTGATATAATCCCTGGACTGATTGTATTTACATAAAAAAACATAGACCATCGAATCCCCACTGTATCATGTTATACTATTCCTCCATCGACATTAATAACTTGTCCATGTATATAACTTGCATCATCGGATGCCAAAAATAATACTACTTTTGCTACTTCTGCAGCTTCCCCAAATCTTCCAACAGAGATTTTATCTTTGAAACCATGCTTTATTTTCTCGGGGACTTTATTAAGCATGTCGGTAGCTATGTATCCTGGAGCTACCGAATTAACACGAATTTTCTTCCTGGCTAGTTCTCTGGACAATGCCTTAGTAAAACCTATTACCCCAGCCTTCGATGCACTATAATTAGTCTGGCCAGAGCCCCCTACTTGTCCTGATACTGATGAAATATTTATTATTACTCCTTCTTTTTCACTTAACATGGATGGAATAACAGCCTTGCTACAATTATAAGTTCCCTTTAAGTTTGTATTAATAACACTATCCCACGACATTTCATCCATGAACATTAAGAAACTATCATCCGTTACTCCAGCATTATTGATCAATACATCAATTTTTTTATATTTCTTTGTTATATATTCAATTGCTTCCATACATTTGTTATGATTGGTCACATCTAATAAAATACTCTCACAAACGCAACCCTTCTCACACAATTCTGCTTCTAATTTTGTCGCTTCATCTTTACTTCTACTGTAAGTAAAAATGACAACTGCTCCTTTAAAAGCAAACTGTCTAGTAATTTCGTTACCTATACCACGCGATCCCCCAGTGATCAGAACTATCTTGTTTTGAAAATCCATTTTCAGTCTCCCTCGCCTATAACAATGCTAAACAAACATCCACTAATATCATATCCATTTATTAATAAATATTTGTACCTTCCGGCCTTCGCATGATCATAGATAACATTTAAATGTAGATTCTCTTCCGGAATTTCACACCCAGAAGTTAATGGTAACGTTTGATTTTCCAAGCAAAGAACCCCACCTACAACATTCAAAATTAATGATGCGCCTATGCTTTCTCCAATTGCCCCCTTTATTGCCGTAACAGGGATTTCACTACCTAGTTCCCCAAAAACCTGATGTATTGCTTTTGCCTCAGCACGATCTGCATAAACACCCCCGCCAGATGCCATAAAAATCCCGTCAATATAATCTTTACGGACTCCAGCATTCTCCAATGCCATTTCCATGACCTGTGCAAACACATTACTGTCCGAATTCGGACCATCCATTGCACGAAATTCATCAGTTATGGCATTTGAATAGCCAAGAATTTCACATAATGCTTTACCTGATCTAGATCTCAATGAGCTCTCACTCTCAATAAACAATCCTCCTGCTCCTTCAGTAACCCTTGTTCCATCTCGATTCGCATCAAGTGGCTTACAGATTGAGTCAAGATTCTTGGTTGTAGAGCTAATTAACTGAAAACTATGATCTAACTCTTCGATATATTCTTCCACACCACAACATAAAATTTGATCGGATTTATTACTTTTAATCAATTCATATGAATATGCAACTGCATTGCTTCCCATTAACATCGTGCTCGGTCCTTTAAGTCCTAAGTGTAAGCATGTATGACCTAAGCCAGCATTAAAAACTGTATTGGTAAACAAGGTTGGACTTACGCCATCTACACCATAAGTTTCGATTTGATCTCGAAAATTAATATTCGATTGCAAGGGTCCAAATCCAGTATTGAAAACGGTTCCAATTTGATCAGCATTTAAAAGAGGAAGCTTTTCTAATACTAGTTTAGAGACACTAAGACTCATCCTAGAAAATCTATCCATCCGTCTCGATACTTTTGGATTTATATTCTGAGGAAGAATAATAGGTAACTCAATTGAATTATAATCCACTTTCTTAGTATTAATGCCCGCCCAGAACTCTTCCAAACTAGCTCCTACACAAGTAATTACTCCCATTGATGATATGAAAACTCTCTCCATAGTCCCCTCTATTCTACACTTCAGTCTGTGCCAAAGAAATTAAACCTTTTGATACAATTACGTTATTCACATAAGCAACACACTTTATTTGAAATATATGTCCTATACTTTGCTCTAAGGAGGCCTCCACAATTAACTGATCTCCCGGAACAACTGGACGTATTAACTTTAGATTGTTCACACCACACAAAAGCATTCTATAATTTATCGTTTTAACTTCCGGTTCTACAAAGATAAAACCACCGATTTGAGCCATGGTTTCAATCATCAGAACGCCTGGGTATATCGCATTATCTGGAAAATGTCCTGCAACCCATGGTTCATTGTGCGAAATATTCTTATAGCCTTTTGAGCTCTTCATATAATCAATCTCTAGTATTTTATCAACCAAAACAAAAGGATACTCATGTGGCAGTATTGATTTTATTTCAACCACTTACATCTAACTCTCCTCGCCTATTCAATTAAATTTCCCCACGATAACACTGGCTGCGTTCCCAGAAAATGCAAATGAGTTAGACATTGCATATTTAATTTCCTTTTCAATACTTTTTCCGTGAACTAACTTTAATTCTCCAAATTCATTTGCTACATTTACTAATTTTGCAGTTAAGGGGACAATATTTCTGTCTAATGCCATCAGAATAACAGCCATCTCAACGCTACCAGCTGCACCTAAACAATGGCCCGTTACCGCTTTTGTAGAAGAAATCAACACATCCGGGCTTGCAACTTCCATTAAATCAGTAATGGCCTTGGCCTCCATAACATCATTTAATTCAGTTGCTGTTCCGTGAACATTAATGTAATCAATATCTTGAGGGGTCAACTGTGCTTCTTTAAGTGCCATATTCATAGCTCTTATTGCACCTGATCCTTCTGGATCAGGACTAGTTATGTGATAAGCGTCATTACTTAAACCATAACCTAATAGTTCTCCATATATATGTGCATTTCTCATCATTGCATGTTCTTTACTTTCTACAATGAATGCTGCCGCACCCTCTCCCAAAGACGTACCGTCTCTATTTTTATCAAAGGGGCTACATCCATTAACGCTCATCGACTCCAAACTATGGAAACCGGCAACAGAAATATCTGCTAACATATCCATCCCTACCACGAGGACAACATCCAAATTACCGTTCCTTATCTGGTCTATGGCTATACCAACTCCTGCTGTGCCTGCCGCACAAGCAGATACAGTCGTATAAGTAGCCCCACTGACTTTACAAAATCTTGCCACTTTCCTTGTATAGTTGGGAACATTAACCAGCCACTCAGGATTTGTATTTGTATTATTGTGCTTACTCTTTATATGCTTCATTGTATTTAGATTTCCGGAAATTGAAGTTGAAACAGATAACCCACATTTCATTCCCAAGTTTTCTATTTCACTTTTATTAATCTTACTGTCATGAAGTGCTTCATCGATAGCTTGATAGGCCATCAATATTGATTTTTCTTCTATACCAATTTGATCCTGGTACGTAAGATAGGCTTCATCAACTTCACCAGCAATAGAAGTGCTTTTAATATGTAACTCATCAAATATTCCACTTTTTTTAAGTCCGGTTTGACCGTTGATGATTGTTTCAAAAAAATGTTCCTTATTAGCTCCATTTGAAGCAATTATACCTATGCCTGTTACAACAGCATTACTCATTTTTCTTCACCAGAATACGATCGAATTAATTGGGCAATAGATTTGACATTGTAGCAAGAGGCAAGATCCGTGTTTTGAATTACGATTTGAAAATCTCTTTTTATACCTACAGCCAGTTCCAAAGCATCTACTGAATCTAAATCTAGTCCTGAACCATTATCATCAATATCAAAAAGAGGAGCTTCCTCATCAATACTATCGTGTGAAATATCTAGTCCTAACTGACTAACAATTAACTTTTTAATCTTCTCTTCTAATCCAGCATGTGCTACACTCATTCTTTTCTCCTCCTACTAAATGGATAATATAGTAAATAAATTTCAAAATTACCCTTGGAAAATAATAACTAAGTGAATTCTATATCAACTTTAATAATTTGTAAATACACATTACTGAAAAAATTAAGCGCTTTACTTTTATTTAAAGGTTACAACAATTTCCCATAAATCCCCTTGTAAAAATGGAATATTCAGTGTTATTCTAAAAAAAACTTATGTTATAAAATATCGATAACAACAGGCGCGATACATTTTTATCTAACCCGAAAGATTGAACACATATTTATTTATATGACTTTGAAAATCATTGCCTAGATTTAAAAGGCCAAATATACAATTGTATTGTAATTCAACTCGCGTCATTCTTTATATATGAAAGTTGGGTTAGTTACCTCACTTATTATTAACTATGGTAAAGGCGGTGTTTTATGCAGTATTCTCTTCCGATCTATCAACCCTTCATAACTGGAAGGTTACATCATTCTTTACCTCAAAGTATTATGTCTAAAAATGACAGCTACATCGCTTGGTTCTATAACAATTACATTCAGATTTCTTGCAATCGCGAGAAATCTGGGAGTTCCGAATTAAACTTTTTTAGATACTTCATGTGGGAGCATCGTTATCCGTTTTTCCATATCGAGCAGCTAACACGTGATACGATCAGTTTATTAAATATAAATTTTATCAACTTAATAAAAGACACTTTAAAAGATGGGAAATATTTCTATCTGAATATTGATGAATTCTACTTACCTCTTCAACATCATCAACAATTCCATATTGTCAGAGATGTATTAATTTTTGGATTTAATGATGACGAGAATATATTTAAAGTTCTTGGTTTTGATAAAAATGGGAAATTTGGTGTAAATGATATCCCATATCATGTACTTTATGAGGCATATATGAAAACAGAGGTTGTTGACGGTTGGGAAGGCTACGTATATATCGTCAAAGAAAATAAATTTGACTATCAATTTAATTTTGAGTTGATCTTTGAACTTTTCGAAGATTATCTCCACAGTAAAAATACTTCTAAGAAGTTTAATATGATCGAAAATGATAAAAACCTTATTTTTGGCATAAATTGTATTGAATCTTTGAAGGAAGATATTATTCAAAATGATTTCTCTTTTGTACCTATACACATTCTCTGGGAGCACAAAAAAATAATGGTAAATCGGATCAATTATATTTCCAGTCTTCTCCCCGAATTAGAGTTACATAAATTTGCAACAGAATATGAAGAATTGGAAAAATACTCTAGTCTCATTCGAATGTTATGTATTAAAAAGTATTACAATGACAGTTTAATAATTAATGATAAATTAATTGATTTATTAAACTCTATCATTACTAAAGAAATGTCGATCATACCTCGGTTTTTAGAGAAAATGAAATGCTTAAATATTCAAGAAAGATATGATGACATGCTTATAAAAAAATAGTGTATTTCGCTGTTTTAAGTCCAATTCAGTCTCTAATTCTTGAAAACTGTTCTACTAAATTTATTAAATCGTGTTACTTATTAATGTTTCTCACAGTAGACATACATCATTAAATAAATAAAAATAGCTCATGGCTTGATTTGTGTAATATGAAGGTTCCTACATCATATTCACACAATAGAATCTACCATGAGCTTTCTTTGCATTATTTAGCACATTATAACGATTTTTTCAAATCAGTTCCCTTCTTCTTTTCAAATACACATACAACACCACGCCAGATGCCGCACAGATAACCGCACATAAGCCAATAAATCCATATCCCGCCTGAAGTCCGCGCAGCAGACCGAGCTCCGTGGTAGCACCATACATGTTCTTCACACCTTCAATCACCCAGCCAATCACATAGTTCCCGATGACACTGCCCACCCCCATGAGCGTAACCGTGAACGTAATCGCCGTATCACTGCCGTTCGGATATCTGCGGGCGATAAAGGCCATCACCGTTGGATAGATCATCGCAATGCCTGCGCCCGATATCGCAAAGAAGATCGCCAGACTCTCTCCCCCTGCAAGCGCGACAAACGTACATACCGCCGAGAAAGCCGAGAACAAGATCAACGAGAGTACAAATCCGATGCGATCCGTCAACGGCCCAAGCAGCAAACGTCCAAGCGAAAACGTAAGGAAGAATGCAGACAATAGACCGGAGGCTTTGACCGTGTCCCATGTGTAGGCTTTCTCCAGGAAGTTAACAAGCCAACCCCCAACCGCCAGTTCCGATACCACGCCAAAAGAAAGAATAAGCACCATCAGCCACAGGGCCGGATCACGTGTTAACGTCTTAAGCGAGGTGCGATCTTCATGGGCAAGATCATCCCCTGGAAATTTACTACGCAGTGCCGCAATGATTGGCAACAGACAGAGAGACAACATCACCAGATACATGCCGCGCCAGTCCAGCAGGTGCCCAAATACCGTCAACGACATCACGCCTGTCGCCAGCAACGGCGCCACCGTTGAACTGAGTCCGTAGAAGAAATGGGACAGGTTCATCATCGTGCCTGTATTTTTCACGAAAATCCGCGCCCCGAGAATCGCCAGCGCAATCTCCAGCATCCCGTTGCCGATGTACATGAAGAAGTACGATGACGCAAAGAGCGGATACGTATGCGATACATAGATGAACACACCCGACAGAATCATCGAGCCAAATGAAATAATGCTGACCGCCTTGATGCCCCATTTGCGAACCAGTATAGCCGTGAAGGAGCAGGCGATCAGATATCCCAGAGCGTTCAGGGACAACAACGTCCCGAGCTGTTTCTCATCCAGATTGAAGTCAAACTGAATACGTGGAATAGCCGGGCCTTTAATATTTTCCGATATGCCAAATACGATAAATCCAAGAAAGATCGTTGCCAGCTGCATGGCGTACAGCTTGTTAAACTTTCGTTTGCTGCCTTGTGTACTTGCTTGCTGATTCAAAATAAGTTCCTCCATTGTGTCCATATAAGTTGAAACCAGGGTCATTAACCTGACCACTCCGATGACAGAATAACCTTCCAATCGCTGTTATCCCCAGATTTTTTTGAATTCCCTTTTCTAAAGGGAAAATCCGGTGATAAAGGCGACCGCATTCGCTTCTTCAGGTTTTTTCTGTCCTCTCCGTTACTTGCTTAATGAAATCGTTCATTTTATATAAAAGAGTTATTACAATTCTTTGATCTGAAGAAAGATCATCCTTCTGATCAACGTTCCGATCCTTTACCACTGCTTCTCAACTACCTGAATGCGGTAGGTTAGGCTCTCGAGTGTTACGGCTACCAGCCCGGTAACATACTCACGCCGGGTGTCGCGGCGAATCGTGAGTTCAGGCATATGCTCCTGTGGAATATGGTGATCCCGGCAGCCTTGGATCAGGCCATCCCGCATGGCCGGGTCCATCGTGTCGCCCGTCACCACAATGACCGCCGGGTTGATAATAGCTATGATGGAGACGAGTGTCTGTACAACAAGCTCCTGCAATCCGTCTGCCGTTTGCAACATGCGCAGCTGCTCTTCCCTTGACACGCCAAACGGCAAAAAGGACACCTCTCCCCCAAATTGCGTATTCCCGGTGAGTGGCCGACCATCGATAATAAAACCTGCTCCCGGAAAATGATTTTCAGGGAACGTCACCACCGCAAAGTTCTTCTCTTCCTCAAATTGCTGTTCATTGTACAGTCCGTACACCGTCAGATTCATATCGTTGCCAATGACCACTTCGATGTCTTCGTATTGCTCTTTGAGCCTTAAACCGAGCGGCTGATTAGCCAACTCTGGTACGTCACAGATACCGATCACACCATTGTGCGCCACCCCTGGTATCCCGATTCCGATGGACTGCACATTGTGATGCTGCTCGATCAGCCCAGCAATGAGTTTCTCCACCACCGTGACATTAATCTCTTCTAAAATAAGCGTCTGTTCGTCCGCCATCTCTCCGTTCAGGTTGGCATATGTATGTGTGATCGAATGAATGCCACCTTCCGTACGAATAATCAGACACAGCACACTCGCATAGTCCGCATTAAACTGATATCGACTCGCCGGTCTGCCTCCGCTCGACTCATCCGGGCCCAGATCAATGATCTCCCCTGTCTGGAGCAGTTCGTTTAGTATCGTTCCGCAAGTCGCCACACTGAGTTTGGTCAGATTTGCAATGGAAGCCTTCGTGCCTACACCCATCGACCGGAGTGTACTTTTTACTATTTCAACGTTAATGCGTTTGACCTGTTGGGTGTTGTGGGATGTGGGTAACATCGTTTGTTGTGTGCCTCCTTTCGTTTGTATATTGAAGGGTAATCGCGTATTCGAGAAAGTATTGGAGAAGAGTTTTTAAAAGTATTTTAATAATTGAAGTTTAGGGGGATTGGTGTGGAAAGTCAATGCTTATTACTAACAAGATTTAACTAGTAAGAAAGAAGAATTAGCTAGTGCGTTGTATGATATTTCACATAATTGTTACTAAATGATAATATTAACATAAGTGTCAAGAAGGTGGATTTATATGAGTTGGTTCTATTGGCCGGAATTTATCATTTTAACTATATGTCTTATCGTAGTCTTATTCGGAATCTACTATGTGTTTCGTAAGGTGTCGGGGCTCTCAAAAAGAATTTCTAACTTGGAAAATAAAATGAATACAATAAAGAAAAATGATTAGTTAATAATCAGGTTTGCGATAGAATTCTCCATGCCTACGTCCATTGAGATGCTTATATGGGGGAATGATTTTGGATCGCTTATAAAGATTAAAAGGACAGTCAAGATCATTCCTAGAATGATCCTGTACTGTCCTTTTCGTTCATTCATACAGTTATGTAGACTGGCTCATGTGATGGGCCAAGATGCTTTTCTCCAGCCTGACTTCAAATAACTTGCGGTTCAAATCCTGTTCCATCGCGTGAAGATGATACGCCGCCTGTTTCACCGTGTCCATATGCAACACCCCTGCCCGCTTCGCGATAATGTCCATGGCATCCAGGATGAGTTTGTTACACGTGACCAGTTGATCAACGTAATCGTCTTCTTGCTTTACGAGTTGTGCGTACTGCGAAGCCAGATCTTCGCCGTGGGTACTTGTCATGTCACCACTCCTTTTAAGGAGAGGTTAACATATATGTTAATGGAATGTGGTACGGATAAGCGTAATATTATTGATCAATCATTGTGCAATTAATTTATTATTAAACATGTTATTATTCAACCCAAGTTCAAGTGCTCCTAACACATCAGTCGGAATATCTAAGAACTTTGCATTAACTGACGGCCTACCCACTGAATTTGAATCGCCTTCATTTACATCTGACATTTGAATTGATGAAATTTTCACCTCTCCAAACAGTTTCATGCTCTCTCTTAATAGATCAATTTGTATCTGGAATTCTTCTGAGGTCATTACTTCTTTTCCAAAATTAATAGACGAAATGAAGAGAAAAGATTCTTTTATCAAACTCTCTACATCATACTTAGTTAATTTCAAATCCAAACTGTTAATCTTATCCAAAATGACATATTCGGAAGTTTTTATAATGCGCTGTTCATTGATTAATATTTCGATATTTTTTTCTAGTTTCGAATGCAGATCTACTAATTTAATAAATCTTGTTAATGATAACAAAGAATTATGGGCAACTTCACATCTAACATCATAAGCAGCTTTCCAATCAAGCAAAAAATTATCAATCCTTATCTCCTGTACAAAGAATTTTTCCCAATTACCCAAAAATCTCTCTTTTAGAAGTAATATCTTGTCGGTAAATGTATCTTTTTCTCTATGTTCAACTATCACATCAAGAGCATCTAGAATAGCTTTGCTATCTTTTTGACCAAACTGACCATTTAATAAAATAATTAAATCATCAAAATCAATATTGTATAGTTCCATATTTAATAGCTTTGAGAAACCCTCTTTTTTTCTTTCAGCGGCTTTTGACTTCAAAGTTTGAGTTGTATTATTCTCCCACCATCTTGAACCAAACTTTTTCGAGAAAAACCTTATAAGATATTCTCTCATTGTATTTTCCATATTCCTGATAATTGGATACGCTGCAACACTTATTTCATCTGATATTTCATCTACAATTAAATAACTTTTTAAACAGTTATCTTTTATTTTAAGTAAAAATTCGGTTCTATATATCTCTAACAACTCAAACTCTCCTTCAACGTATACCTCCCATACACTTTCTTTTTTTATTATTTTTGAACCTACTTTAATTAATAAACTCCCCATTTCATTACTAATAACAAACTCATTTTTAGAATCATTAGAGGGAGGATGAATAGCACTTATTTCAGAGAGTGCTTCTTGACTTCTTGTAAAAATTTTATCAAGCATTGTAGGGGTTGTAGCTTCATCTACAATAAATAAATATGTTATAGTAAATTTCTTCTCAGTAGCATTCTTAAAATATTTTTCTATACACTTCTCTCTATCCGACATTTTGTTTTGTATTGATATCTCGATCACTTTTTCAGTCACAATTTCTACCTCACGCTAAAATTTTTTGTTTACTAATATCAATATTTTCATCACTCATTTTTATTTTGTTATGATAGGTTGCTTCCACCTTATCTTCTATACACTTTTCAGTTAATGAAACTGACAAAATTAAATCATCATCCAACTGAAATGAAACTCCTATTTGATCACCAGTAAACATAAAAGGATGGGAATAATTAATGGTTTCCAATAATATATAAATTTCATTTCCATTTTCATCATAATATTGTTGTACAATCTCAATTGGTGCTTTTGTATCCAAAGCAAAAGGAATTTCATATTCAAAATTAGAATTTTTATCCCTATCTCCTTTGTTTAGAACAGGTATAAAATTTTGATTACTTTTAATTCCATAATTATGAGGAACTACCGTGTTGTAATCGGATAATATTGTGGATTCACCATCTATAATTGAAGCATATATAGCTGCTCCATTAGCAACCGCAGTATATGTATCGATATCTTCAATTGGGTCAATTCCAAAAATATCTTTACATAGTGTCCTAACGGCAGGTATCACTGTCGAACCACCAACAAGTAATACACCAAACAGTTTATTCCAATCATCAAATTGATTGTCGGTCTTTTCACTAGCATCTTTCAAAACATTATCTATGTTACTTTTTATTATTTCGAAATAGGGTTCCAAGATCATTTGAAACTCTTCTTTGTCAATCTCAATTCTATGATATTTACCTTTGTGAGAGTAAAAACTAAATACTCTTCTATTATTTTTACTTAAATCTTTTTTACAAACTTCACTCTCACTTATAATTCTTGCTAGAACGTCTTGCACTTCAATTTCAACATTATTTGATAGATCAGGATAGTTCTTTGCATGCTCCAGTAATTCTTCCAAAGCCTCCACATCAGTTGGGTATATTTTTATAGCTTTTTTTAGACTATAGATCATTAAATCCTTATCAAAATTATATCCACCTAAGTATTTGTTCCCTGAAGAAGATATAACACTTGTTTGTGGTTTGTTTTGAGCGTCTAAATGTATTGAGGATAAGGAGACGTCAAAAGTCCCACCTCCTAAATCAAAAACTAAAAGATACTGAGGTGTACTTGAAAAAGACTCATCTAATTTATTTAATTCATAATTTTTATATATATAGTTAAGAATTGCAGCATTCGGTTCAGGTATTAGATGTACATTCTCGAAACCTGCTATTCTACCAGCATCTTTAGTAGCTTGCTTAGCAGCAGTATCAAAATCTGCTGGAACTGTAATTACTACACTATTAATTTCATCCTTCAAATTAGTTTTTGAAGCATATTCTTTTAGCTCTTTTAAAATAAACGCAGATATCTCTTGGGGAGTATAAGATTTATCTAACACGTCATACTCCTTATTTAATCCCATCTTTCTTTTAACCCATCGTACAGTATTTCTAGGATCTGAATTAAATGCATTAAGAGCACTCTCACCTACGATTGGCGGTTCCCCTTTTTTTTCAAAATATACAACTGAAGGAGACGTATGTTTTGAATCTTGATTATTAATAGGTCTTACTTCAAAAATACCCTTAGTTGGAATTTCATATCCGAAAGAAATAACAGAATTTGTTGTTCCTAAATCTATACCATAGTACATCTACTCACCAACCTTTTTATCGATAATATTTAATTCCTCTAAATTAGATTTAATGTCGAGTAAAGATTGGATTTTTGTTGCGAAATTATCACTCAACTCTGTTAACTCTGAAGAAATATCTTTGTCGTCTAAAATTATATTTATTTCATTATTATCTTTATTGCACTTTAATAAAACTTTTGTAACAAGTTCAGTTATTAGCAACCTTGCATTTACACCATCATTTAAATCAACTTGTCTTTGTATAGCAACTTTAGATAAATTTAGTTTTGACTTTAATTTATTTAAAGCAATTTGTTCAGCATGATCCTTCTCTTCAGCGAGAAGATTCTTATCATTGTGCAAATTATTTATTGTTTTATAGCTTTTATCTAACTCTAATTCTAGGATTTTCAATTTTTCTTCTATATTTTCATTATTCTTCTTTTCTGATAGCAGTTGGTGCAATTGCTGTGATATATGATTCATTTTGTACTTTATTTCATAATCAAGGTTCTGAACCATTTTTAGATTAACATCTACACTATCCTGTAGTCTCTGATACTGCTCTTTACTAGAAGAGGATATCTCTTTAGGAATCTTAATAATCGCATTAATATATTCATCTTGCTTTTCATAATTAGTACTCTTAGAAATAAGAGTATTTATAATTTTTTGTTGATCGTGGACAATTGACTTACCCATAGAGTTCGACATATTATTCTTCTCAAATGTCTTTAAATACGGAGTGAAGAAAACTATACTCTCAACATCTTCCATATAAATTACAAGGACACCGCCATTTTTATTTAATGAATCTACATCTTTGTTAGATAAATCTGTGGAAATACGCCCTATTTGTTTTGCTCCCAAATAAATATGTGACAATTTAGTGCTAACATTCTTTTTGCTTAATTTAGCGTTAGGAGCAACCTTGAGTATTCTTATATCATTTGGAACGTCTATCTTAAAAGAAGTCCCTTTTTGATCGTATAATTGTTGGAGTTGTTTGATCTCTAAAAGTGATGGAATATCTGTTTTGTGACTTTCTTCAGTTGTCCATAGCATTTTATATTCATTAGTATCAAAAAGTAACAACCTATCTTTAACTTCGTCTATATATACTGTTTTTAGCATGTTGAATTACTCCTTCTAATCAATCTTTAATGAGAAGACTCCAGAAATCACTGCAATTTGCCCATAATAATCATTAGGATAGAATTCAATTAATAAATATGTATTATTAAGAATCATATATTCTATCCATTTATAAATGCTCTCCCGAAACTGTTCTTGTCTTGTTAATAATATATCCCTCCAGTATGCTTTAAATCTCATATCTTTTACAGCAACTCCAGGGGCAACTTTATACTTCCATTTACTTCCTATGATATCACTGAAATCTAACCTACATTCCCAGTAGAAAGTTAATTCTCGATCATATCCCAACTCATTTTCTTTTCTAGGAGAGAAAGTTAAATTAGATATTCTTGGATTTTTGAGAATACCCACCCATGATGTACTTTCTGAAAGCTCAGTAATTGTATCAGAAGATAACTCATTTAATACTTTTATTCTCTCTAAAACAGATTTAATTGGCGGGGCTATCATCTTAGGTAAATAATTTTCTACTTCCACTTCATAAATATCACTTCTTAAATTTAATACTCTTCTTATTTCAACCTCAGTTACAGCAAAAATATCCCAAGCATACTCTTCTTCTATTCTCAGTAATTCTTTAGGTAACGTAGGTATAATAACCCAGCTATTATTATCTATGTTCCTGGCAATTACAGCATAACCCTTTGTAGGATCACTGGTTGTTTCAGCTAAAGAAAGTACTAACAGTCTGGCCATTTTATGTTCCTCCAAATACCTTTCAAATAAATAATCATAGAACTCAAAACTTACAAATTCAACAAAGACTAAAGAACTATATTTTCAAAATTACTACTTTCGACAACAATGAATAATTTTCCTTCTTTGCTTTATTATCAACAAAAAATTTTCAATACAATTAAAAAATCAATACTGCCTAATATATGATATCAAGAAATCCTCTAGTACTTTTCTTTATACTAAATAATATAATAATACACATTTGACACCCCCTCCAAAAAGGTCTATCCTAATAACGAATCACTCATTCACTATTAAGGAGTCGTTCCCAATGGTGCAGGCCAAGAAAGACGAAGTCAGGAAAGAGATTGAATACGCGGCGCTTAAGGTTTTTTTTGAGAAGGATTATGCGGATGCCAAGATGAACGATATTGCGAACGAGATCAATATATCGGTCGGCAATATCTATACCTATTTCAAGAATAAAAAGGAGCTTTTCTACGCCGTTGTGCCGCCGGATTTGGTGGATTATCTGAAAAAGGTGCTGGTGGAGACGATTCATTTTGATAACCAGACCGCGTTTGAGGAAACGAACAGCGAGCAGCGCTCCGTCCTTATGCAGGAGCAGGTGGATGTGCTGCGGAAGTATCGGAATCAGATCGTTATTATTTTTGAAAAGAATAAAGGCACCATCTACACCAACGCCAAGAACGAGCTGGTTGAGCTGATGATCGAAACGAAGAAGGCCTATCTCAAAAATCAATACAAACACTATGAGATCGGCTCAGAGGAGAACCTGATTCTGCTGAACATTCTGGCACATAACGTCATTGACATGAATCTGGACTTATTGAAACGGGACATGAGCGAGGACAGCCGCAAGCAAATCTTTGAAGCATTGTATGTATACCGACTGTACGGTATGAAAAGCTTGAACGAATAAGGAATAGTGCTTGGTCGCCAGCCAATCCAAACCCCACTTTCTATCATAGATCACTACGCGTCGCACAGCGTGCAGATCAGTTGTACTTTCCTCTGATTTGCACGCCAAAAAATAAGCATAGGCAAGCCGCTCTATTTTTTTAACCCAAAAATGAATTATAAATTCATTTTTAAATCGAAAGAACAAGCTTATACAGAGAAACTAAATAGCACAGAACCATATCACTCAACTGATGCAGCATGTAACATCATGTAACACCACCCACACCCAAGGAGGAACACACCATGAACAACGCTTACGCTTTGAAAAATGTCAACCTGATCCACGGCGACGCAAGCCGCCATCTGCAGCCCAACATGACGATTCTCGTCAACGAACAGGGACGCATTGAAAACATCGATCCAGATCAGGAGCTAAATATCTCCAGTCACTACACAACAATCGACCTTACCGGAAAATACGTGATGCCAGGGCTGATTAACGCACATGTGCATCTTTTTGCCGATGGTAAACCGCTCACCCTCTCCGTCAGTGAAGGATTGCTGGATTTTGCTTATCATCGGATTTTGAATACCCGATTCGGTCGACATATTTTGAAGAAACGCATGAAACGTAACGCACTTACCGCACTCCATTCGGGTGTGACAACCATGCGCAGTGTGGGCGAATTCTTTTATACCGATGTGCAGCTGCGAGATGAGATTAACCGGGGAGAATGGGTGGGTCCGAATCTGCTTGTTTCGGGATTCTTCCTGAGTGTGACAGGTGGACACGGGGCTCCCTACTTGGCACTGGAGGGTGACTCGCCTTGGGAAATGCGCAAAAATACACGGATTAATGTGAAGAACGGTGTGGACTGGATCAAAATCTGTGTGACAGGCGGTGTAACGGATGCCAAAATGGTTGGCGAAGCTGGGCGTCTGCAAATGACGGTGGAAGAGGTCGCGGCGGTCTGCGATGAAGCCCATAAGATTGGATTGAAGGTTGCCGCTCATGTGGAGAGCACGGAAGGTGTGCGCGTTGCGCTGCAAGGGGGCGTGGATACGATTGAGCATGGGGCCGAGATGGATGACGAGATTATTCATTTGTATAAAAAGAACCCCAAGGCCCTTCATGGTTACACCGCATTGATCCCTACCCTGCAAGCTGCTTATCCATCCGCTTCGCTCGATCCAAGTGTGACCAAGTTAAGTGCGACGGTCAGAGAAAATGCTAGACTGGTCTACGACTCCATGCTCAAAGGGGTGAAACAGGCCATCGACAACGGCATCACTATTGGAATAGGAAACGATGCAGCCATGTCCTACGTCACCCACTATGATATGTGGAGAGAGATAGATCATTACATGAGACAGACCAAACTGACCAATAAAGAGGTCATCGACATGGTCACTCGCAACAATGCTAAAATCCTAGGGATTGACGACGTGACGGGTACTCTGGATATCGGCAAACAGGCCGACTTGATTGTAGTGGATCACAATCCGCTAGAGCAGATCGAAGCCTTATCCAACATGTCGATGGTTATGGTCAAAGGTAATCTGATCCAGAATCCATCCGTTAATCGCATCCAAGAGGTAGATGATGTTCTTAATGCCGTGTGGTGAGCCAACAATGGAGTAGATTTTCTTCTTTAACTGCAAAACATATACTCTCACTAAACTAGCAATAACATAAATCTTCTAACGATGAATTGCTTCTTAATATATTACTGAAGTTTAGTTTTGCACCGGTTCAATGATATCGAAGACTTATATATAAAAAATTGTATTATGTTACAATTATCCATATAAAGAGGGAATTTAAAATAATATTTTGAAGAAAGGAAAATGATATGCCACTAGTTGTACGAGGAGTACCTGAGCTCATTATTTTTCTAATGATAATGGCCGCCAACTATCTAATCATCTATCTTGTTGTTAGCTCTGTTCTTAATAATTCAGGTTTAAAATCAAAAATTGATCATTTACAAAATGAGGTTTTGGATCTAAAAAGAACTTTAAATGAGAACAAAAAAAACCTTTCTGATGATACTAACAAAAATTAATTAAAACACAACTACTAGAGTTGCTAAGTTATTATTTAATCAGCCAAATACCGTGTGGTGAGGTCAGCGTTACTTAGTAAGAAGAATTAAGTCAGAATCAGAGTAGAATCGGTAAAAATCAAGCTATTCCCCTGCGTCCTGTAAAGTCTACATCCTTAATAATGAATATTTACTTTAATTAAATATGCTTTATCATTTGGGTTTGATAACTGAGGCATGGTCTGAGGAGGCGGGAGTTCTTCCACGGGTTCTCCGTCCAAATATAATGCTAGTGCATCTCTCGCCATAATTAATGCCTCTTCAAGGGTATGGCCGTAGGTAAGGCAACCTGGCAGATCAGGGAACGAGACGTTAATTCCGTCGTCGGCAAAGTTAAAAATGGCGTAATAATTGTAAGTTCGAATCATAAGAGAATATCTCCTTTTATCAACAGACTACTATGACAGGATGAATAAGTTCCAATCGACAGCTCACCGGTGTTCATAGTAAAATAATGGAATGTCCATTGTTACATTTCATATTAGAAAAGGATGAATTCAGATGAGAGAGTACACTGTCGTTCCAGGCCCCAAAAATGTTCAAGTGAATCGAGGGGATACCCAAGCCGCTGTCAATTTATTTGCGGATATCATTAATCACAAAGCGGAGTCAGGATGGATCTATCAATCCATGGAGTCCCTTGCGGTTACCGAAAAACCAGGTTGTCTCCAGCAGCCCGTAACCACACACCATTACATGCTAATATTCTACAGAGAAGTATAATAAGCGTGCAAGATTCATGAAAAGCCCAGAATCTGAAGAACCTATTTACAATACCATGCCATCCGAAGAAGAACTAATAAACCTCTTACATACCCATCATGAGAAAGATGATCCTCGAAGCCATTTTTATGTTAGAACTCATGTAATCCCGGAAGTGAATTGGTTAAATGTTATTGGCAAGTTTATCCTATCATTATGTATTTCTTTACTGGTATCGTTAATCTTTTTCTATAGCTCCAAACCGTTCATTCCGGCGTATGCTTCAATGAGTGTCCCATTGGTTTTCGCAGCAAGTATGTTCTTCATCGTTCTGATTCGAGCTAGAGCCATTCTAGTCTGGATTATCCGCATCTATCAACGATTTGCTCCTTTAGAGTTGCGGGACAAATGTCGTTATGAACCCAGCTGTTCGATGTATATGATTCAAGCCATTGAAAAGTATGGAGCGGTCAAGGGCCTTTCACTGGGTATTCGGCGTCTTCGGAGATGTAATATCACAGGCGGGGGATATGATTATCCTTAACAAGGTGTAGTTTGTAGAACCTGTAAAATAATCATGTGTTTCTATCAAAAGTATCCACAAAACACCAAAAGGCTATTCCTACACGTCATGCAGACGACAGGAGATAGCCTTTTGGTGTTTCAAAAATTCTAACGATCACAGAAGAGCCTATTTGCCCCGTTTCGGGCAGTTTTAAAATCTAACGATCCGTACGGACGTTATTTTGACGAGATTCGGCCTTTTTCAGGATTTGAAACCTTCCGTGGAGATCGTTAGCGCTTGGAGCATCAGTCATTCAACCCTTTTCCCTCCATAATAGGCTGTATACATTTTTCAATGCGAGCTGTCTTGGTCTTGGATTGTTTTGGCTGTGAAAAGTGATACAGATACGCCCGCTGGCGGCCAGGAGTTAGTGCTTCAAATGCTGCCTGGAATGCGGGATCGGCATCGAATTGTTGTTGCAGTTCCTCGGGAACCGCGAATTGCTCTATTTCCTTTTTTTCTATTTTTAGACCCGCTTGTTCCACTTCGATCGACTCAATAATGTAAGCTTTTAGAATCTCTTCCTGTTCGATAATCTGCTCCAGGTTAGTGAAACGAATCTGGCGACCTCCTTGCACATTATTCGTTTGCTGAATCAGGATACCATGCGGGTCTTTAAGCAGAGAGCCTTTGAGAAACATGATCGCACAGTACTCCTTGAAGCCATGAATCAGTACGACGTTTTTCCCGTTTACCGTGTAGCACGGATGCATCCATTTGTAATCTTCGGTCAGATCACAGTCTAGGATGATCTCTCTCAGCTTTACCGATTCTTCCTTCCACGTTTTGATTTTGCTTAGATATGCATCTACTTTGGGATTGGTATTGTGCGTAGTCATAGGAATCTTCCTCTCAACCAATTTAGTTATGTTTTATTCAACCCAATCTAATTTATCTCATCTTGTGCGGACTACCTTTTATCTTATTTTACCTTTATTTATCGGTTTGTTTGTGCGGTTTTTCAAGAGTTTATAAAGCACCACTATAGAGCCACTTATCCAACATGTATTAGCTTCTCGCCTTCAATTTAAACCTAGAGGGTTAACCTGGACGGTTCTCCCCAATAATAGGTTATAACTAGTGAGACCTTTTATTGTTTCATACGAAAAGAAGAACCTATAAACGGTCTATAGATTCTATAATGCGATAGTTTGTTTATTGAACTTTTAATTAACTCTTCTTCTCGTTCAGAAGACTTTTACGTGTTGTGTGGCATATATCTCATTTGTAGATGTGTAAGCGTCAGGTACGTTAATTACTTTCCCAGAATCATTTTCAAGCGATCCAGCTGTAAAAAATGATGTTTGTAGTGCATTTCGATCAAGTGGAACCACTCTTGTGCGTTTAACGCTCCAAGACGAGGGTGAGGCACTTTCGAGCCTGTGGCCGATTCTTCTAGCGCAAGAACAGTTGCTGTACTTCGCATCCGATCCACGACCTGCCGCAGTCCCTGGGCAATTCGTTCCTTACTTTCGGGTTGCAATGGTGTATATTGCGGAGAAGCTGGTACTTTAACCCGAACAGGAGGGAATTGTTCAGCATTAAATACCTGACTGCCCAGTTCTGTTTTTTTCTTATCAAAATCTACCGTGTGTTCATTTTTGGCTAAACAATGTTCTATATTACGCAATTGCATAAACAGTGCCGATTGAATCAAATGCATGTACATTTGCCCGATCGACCATTCTTCTTCATCCTCTTTTTGTAGTAACTCATCCATATTCAAAAGATTTAATTCTGCTACATACCTCTCTACTGTAGTCTCGAGAGAATTTAATATTTCTTTTGTGCTTTTCATCCTGCAAACAACTCCTCGTCATCTTGAATAATTCCAGTATAATCAAAACCACCCGTATAACGGGTGGTTTGCTCTGCGGCTGAAAGCCTTTGTTACTGGCCAGCCCTAAAAGGGCATTGAAGGATTCGCCAACCGCACTACTTTTTCGGCCACCCTTAAAAGGGTTCTCTCTATTTCTTCTTCTTTCGTTGCTCCTTTGTTTCTTCGCCTGTAAATGGATCGATGTACTCCGCCATGGTTATTTGTTCTGCGACGATGTCTTCCTGCAATTGATTTTGGATATATTCCTGTATCACTTTCTTGTTCCTTCCGACCGTATCTACATAAAATCCTTTACACCAGAACTTCCGATTTCCATATCGATACTTTAGACTAGCATGTCTGTCAAAGATCATTAGGCTGCTCTTTCCCTTTAAATATCCTATAAATGCTGACACACTAAGTTTTGGTGGGATACTCACCAACATGTGAATATGGTCTTTACACGCTTCCGCTTCAATAATCTCTACATTTTTTCGCTCACATAATTGTCTCAATATCTTTCCGATGTCTTGTTTCAATTTTCCGTAAATCACTTGTCTTCTGTACTTTGGAGCAAACACGATATGATACTTACAATTCCATTTTGTATGTGCTAAACTGTTCACATCAGATGACATCTGTATTCCTCCTATTGTCGATAAATTCGGTTGGCGAACCAAATTTATTGTAACATTAGGAGGAATTTTTTTTGATACATCGCTGAAAGCTCCCCTGAACCATACGCATAGCGTATGGTTTTCTTTTCACAAAAAAAGCACTACTGACAAGGGTATGTCAGTAGTGCTTCAAGATATTTGTCGCCATCTCCCGCATACCAGCACGCAGTGATTCCGGCTCCATCACTTCGATATCTCCACCTAGGCCAAGTAGATGAGGCAGGATTTCCTCAGGATAGCGGACACGAAAGTGGAAATGAATGCCGTCCTCGTGCTCCTCGACATGATCGATATAAAAATGAAGGGTCTCCATCATTTTGTCAGCAACTTCTGATTTTGCTCGGACAAGCACATGCTCGCTTCGATCATCAGGTGGCTGATACCGATTCAGATCAAAATCTGGCGGCAGACCAAATTTCTCTTCCAGAACAGAAAGCTCCGACATGCGGGACAAACGAAAATGACGAATATCTTGTCGCAGATCACACCTACCGATCAACACCCAGTTTTCCCTCACCAGGGTAAGTCCGTAGGGTGACACGACACGCTGATTCGAGCGTTCCCCGTCCGATCCCGGCATTTTTTTCAGATACATCAAGCTGATTTTACGTTGCTCCAGAATCGCGTTACGTATATCGTTAAGATAGCTTCTCACCATGCCAGTTGTATCAGGTCCCATCGGATGAAGCACACGCATCGTTTCTTGTACACGCGAGGACTGTTTACGAATGGCTTCTGGTAAAATGGCTTCAATCTTGCGCTGTGCAGATTTTGCTTGAATACCATAGGCGGTATCCCATCTCTGTTCGATAAACTTCGCTCCCATGAGTAGCGACACGGCTTCCTCCGCAGTAAAACTAACCGGGGGCAGGAAGTACCCTTCCATCAGAGAATACCCATGACCCGGAGCACCTGCAATGGGCACGCCAGCCTCGCTTAAAGCTTGGATATCGCGATATATTGTACGAACACTGGTCTCAAACTGAGCGGCCAGATCCTCCGCCCTTATCAGTTTTGTTCGTTGTAATTCAAGCGTAATGGCGAGCTGTCGCTCCGTTTTATTCATGTCTATACAGTCCCCTACGGTTTACTTCCATGCTTGCGGTACATGTTTAATCATATCATGGATGAAACCATCATTGCCGTAAATGGCTACAACAAGGTGTTCCTTTTGTTTGGGAATTGGCATAATGAGTGCCTGCTTTCCATTAAAATAATAGCGGTCTTTCCTCTCAACCATGTTATCGTCCGTATAGATAATATTAACAAAATCCATGTCGTGGCTAAGTGCTTTATCATGGATAACGATGCATAGGTATTCTCCCAGTTGCTCCACAGAGATGCCATCCTCATCTTCTTTCCACACATACTCATTAGGTTGCATCACAAATTTATTCTTTGATGATTTAGTAAGTATAGAAGCCCTGGCATGTTCTCCTTTTACACTAACCAAAAGTGCTGAACGATCATTCACAATTTTAACATCTGCATATTTCAAATGATGCAATGTAAGATAGGCTTGGATATCCTCTCGGGTTATCGGCTCACCAGTAGAACCATTCGTTAACATGAGCATAGATAACATCAATTCAAATAAAAACTTCATCTTATACACTCCTTATGTACATCTCTAGAAGAAAAAAAAGGCTACTTGAGTAATCAGCAAAATTTTCACTTCTATCTCTTCCTGTTATAACTCCGGCTCCCCCCACCAGCCAATCCCCATTCAACCTCAAACTTCTTACTTTTGATGACCGCTCTCATACTTTTACGCGAAGCCTCTGACATGCCACTCTCCGAGATTTCCAAGTACTCCAGTTTTGGAAACTGTGTCAGCAAAAATCCCCAGTCCTCCGTAAGCACTCCCTCAATGCGCAAGTTGAGAAGCTCCGGTAAAGCTAACAAATGAATATTCTTGATTGGATTATGACTCAATATCAGATTACGTAATTTCTTGAGCTGATTAAGTGGCGTGATATCCTCTATTTGGTTATAATCGGCTCTGATCCAGTGTAGATGAGGAAACATCAACAATGGAGATACATCGACCAGCTTGTTATTTTCGATGTGAATACTTTCCAAATTCGAGAGATGGGTCAGCCTCGTCAATTCCGATATACTGTTTAATTTCATATTGTCGATACATAATGTTTCGATACTTTCAGGCAGATAACAGAGCTCTGCAAGATCAAAATCCGGATTTTCTTCCACGCTGTAACTTCGCAGATTTTTGGCATACTGAATGCCATCCAGATGATACACCGGTCCTTTAAAGTAATAACTGATGATATCTTTCAATTCCAGCAGATTAATATCCGTCAAATCTTCTTTAAACACTTGAAGCTTCGACCGAATAGCTTGTTCCAGGTGTTCGTCCTTAAACAAGACCTTGTTACCTCTAGGCCCGTTAATCTTGTAAGAAACTTCTGCAAAATACTCCTGCTTCGCTCTCTCCAGCTCATGAGCCTCGTACACGTACCATTGCCACACTAAATAAATCGGCGGGATATACTTTGGACTTATCCACTGAATCGATTCATTATCCAATATCTTACCATTCAGAAACATCCCGCTCTTTTGTATTAAAATGTGATCATCATGACGACAAATATTTCCTGATTCAACTATGCTTCTCGCCGTTTCATAAGTCACCTGCTGTCTTGCAGCAATGTCTGCATAATATGTATCATAAACCTTTAGACGTTCTTTCCGCATCTCTTCTGTGTTTTCTGTATCCCATAGCTCAATAAATTCAAAAGTCTTTAGTTTATTCTCTTCCACCACTTGTTTAAATGTATCTGTGGCATAAAATTGAAGGTGATGATGCTGCGGTAAACAAAACAAGTGTGCATCTGTTTCAATACGCTCCGGCAGAATATGTACGTATTCTGAGAAAAAACCGTATCCCGTCTTTCGCTCAACAGGATTACTCATATCAATAAAATCTTGTATCCGGTTCACCTTAACAGCGAACATCTCTTGTTCAGAGTGGATTAATGGGAGAAATTCGACATCCTTTCCGATTAACGGTGTGAGAACATCTTTTGCTTTTCTTGAGAAAACTAGAAAGGTAATCGAGTATTTAATGCAATCACTTTTGTTACCCTTTCGCTGCGTTACAAAGACTGGCGATTCCCAATGCTCGTTCTTTCCCTTGATATAAGCCTCCATCCTGTCACTATCCCGATCATAAGATTCAAGCCCGATTCTCATCGCCTTATGTGAAGGCACAACCATCCAAATTTTAATGATCTTCAACCCCCAACGGAAGTATTATGATTCTTGTTTATATATCGGTTGGTTTTATCTACGAGCTAAGTGTTCAACAAGTATTTAGCTCAAACAAATTTTTAAATTCGAAAATGATACTGGAGGTTTGCAAAATGAAGAAAAAACGCTGGATCAAGAGTGCAATTTTCATACTTTTCATCAGCATACTACTCCTGAGCGAATTCATGATGTTATCCTCCCAAAAGGTTGGCTTGATCAATACATCCTACCGATTCATCTCAGGCGCACCTCATATTAGCACGCAGGGGCAGACTCTGTCTTATCAAGGAAAGATGCACGGGGAAGACTTTCTGGACAACCTAGAACCATATTCAACAAGTGATGACGGAACAACTTTATACAAAGCGTTCGGCACCCCCGTCCCACCTCCATGGATTTATGTTAAATATGAGAATAATACCGTTTTTCGTTACAAGTACCCTCGTCTCCCCTGGAAAATGTAAACGACAAAAGAGCCTTTCAGACCACATCTGAAAGGCTCTCGTCTACTGCTTAAGCAGCACCATCTCAACCAAATCGGCCGCTGATATAATCCTGTGTGCGCACATCGACAGGTTCGGAGAACATGCTCTTCGTAGGCGAATACTCTACAACTTCGCCGTTCAGGAAAAACACGGTCTGCTGGGAGACACGCGCGGCTTGCTGCATGTTGTGGGTGACCATCACGATGGTGTAACGTTCCTTCAGCTCATGTGTCAATTCCTCAATCTTGAAGGTGGAGACCGGATCAAGAGAGGCTGTCGCTTCATCCATGAGTAGAATATCCGGTTCCACGGCCAGAGCACGAGCGATGCACAGACGTTGCTGTTGTCCACCTGACAAACTAAGCGCTGAGCGCTTCAGGTTGTCTTTGACTTCGTCCCAGAGAGCGGCGGAACGCAGACTGCGTTCGACGATCTCATCGAGCTTTTTTTTGCCATGAATCCCGTGCTGTCTTGGTCCGAATGCAATGTTGTCATAGATGGATTTCGGAAAAGGATTCGGTGACTGGAAGACCATACCGATCTTCTTGCGCAGTGTCTCCACATGCACGTCACCACTGTAAATATCCGTTCCACCAACAGCCACCGTTCCCTCAATTCGTGTGCCAGGTATCCGGTCATTCATACGATTCAGGGTGCGTAGCAAGGTAGATTTGCCACAGCCGGATGGACCGATAAATGCCGTAATGGCGCGCTCTGGAATTTCAATGGATACTTCTTTCAGCGCCTGAAAGGTACCGTAAAATAAGTTCAGCTTATTCGTTTCAATAATCGATTGCACCATGTGCCCTCCTGGCGATGAATTGGAATATACTATTTTTATAACAGACATAACAGGTTTGCCCGCATAGACTTTGGCTCTACGTTACATTTGATTTTTACGAGAATTAAACCACAGCGGCACACGGAATAAAATATTGATAAGCAGCACGACAAAAATCAGTACGGCTGTGGATTTCTGGGCAATCTGCTCCGCATCCGGCACAATGGCTTCGGACTGGATATACCACAGATGCACCGCCAGCGTACCGCCTGGCGACAACAGATTGAAATCCCACATCTCGCCGGACGTGGATACACCCGCGGTCAGAATAATAACGGCACTTTCGCCAAAAGCACGGCCTGCGGTCAGACAGATACCTGTCATGATTCCGTTCAGCGCAACAGGAAGAACCACTTGCCGAATCGTCTGCAGATGCGTTGCACCCAGTGCAAACGAACCGTTACGAAGTTCGGTCGGGACAGCACGAACCGCTTCCTCTGTCACCCGGGTCAACACAGGCAAGTTCAGGAAGGCAAGGCTGACCGCAGCTCCAAGAATTGTCAGACCGATCTCGAAATACTCGACAAATAGTGCAATCCCAAACAAACCAAATATAATCGATGGCACGGACGACAGCCCTTCCACGCATATACGCACAACCTCGATCAGCTTGTTGTTTGGTGCAAATTCAGCAAGATAAATACCTGCTGCAAGCCCGATCGGAATCGAGATGAGAAGAGACAGAATCAGCACATAGAAAGAGTTGAACAGCGCAGGGCCAATGCCTCCGCCTTCTTCAATCTCACTCGGTACACCGTACAGGAAATCCCAGCTGAGCATCGGCAACCCTTTTTGCAACAACAGAAACAACAATCCCACAATAAATAAAATAACGATGATACCTACGCCCCACACTGTCCCCGTAAACAGCCGATCCATCCATGCCGAGGACGATCGCCGTTTGCCGAAGGAATACGCAGTAGCCGGATTAACCTCTCTTTTCACACTCACAGGTGGCGTCCCCCTCTCTTCTGCAGCATTCTCACGGCAACGATCATCAGGATGGAAATCGCCAGCAAAATAAAGCCCATCATATACAAGCCATGATTCCAGATCGAATCGAATTCTACACTGGAGATTTGCATCACAATGTTACTGGTCAGCACGGCAGTTGGCGTAAACAGACTGGTCGGCAGCTGCGCCGTGTTACCAATAACCATAACCACTGCCATCGTCTCACCAATGGCACGTGTCATACCCAGAATGACCGCATACATAATACCGCCTCTTGCCGCCGGAAGCACGACCCGGGTAATCGTTTGAAACCGATTCGTACCGAGTGCATACGCCGCATCCCGGTATTTGTTCGGCACGGCGGAGATCGCATCATCACTAATCCGGCTAATCGTCGGCAGTACCATGATGGTCAGTACAATAGATGCTGCTAGCAGACCATCTGCCAGATCACGTCCGCTCAAGTCCCGAAGCCATGGAATTAGAACCGTCAAACCAAGATAACCGTACACGACGGACGGGATACCCACCAGCAGATCCAGCACCGGACGCAGCAGGCGACGAAGCCATTTTGGTGTCATTTCCGCCAGAAATACAGCAATGATTACGGATAGAGGAATCGCCATCAGCATCGTAAGTCCAGTGAGAGCAAACGTACCCAGAATAAAGGTCAACGCACCATAGTGCTCATTTTCCGGGTCCCAGTTCGTGGAGAAAAAGAACTCCTTCAGCGAGACGTCTGCAAAAGTGAGGACACCTGTACGAAGCATAAGCACCAGAATACAGAACAGAACGAGGCAGACAAAGGCCGCACTGCTAATGCAGAGGATGCGAAACATGCGGTTAGACCACCGGAGCCGGGCTTTACGGTCAAAACGTCGTCTCTTCTCGGGCGCTTTGCCAAGGCTTGAACCCAGCTCATTCGGAGCCGGGGTGTTCGCCGGTGGATTCATTTCCATCATAGAGGACTCTTCCTTTCACATAGAGAAGCCAGCTTGGCGACCACGCGCGGAAGCTGGCTATCCCTTTCTTATGAAATGCAGGTGCAGGATGTTGAAGTCTGATTCAGATCAGACTGAACGTTTTACTTAACGGCTGCGAGCGGAATGAATTTCAGCTTTTTCAGGGAACCGTTCTGGAATTTGTTGCTTTGGATGTATTCGATGAATGCCTTCGTTGCACCCGTTGGTTGACCTTTCGTCATGTAGTATCCAATACCCCATACTTTGTATGTTTTGTTCAGCACGTTTTTCTCTGTTGGAGCTACGCCATTGATGGATACAGCTTTCATTTTGCTTGTTACGTACGGCAGATCGATATAACCAATCGCGTTAGGTGTCGTTTCGATCGTCGTTTTCATGTCACCGCTTGAACCTACTTCTTTGTAGTTGTCACCTTTGCTCATGAAGTCTTTACCATCGAGTGCTTTTTGTTGGAAGTTAACACGTGTACCTGATCCGAACTTACGGTTAACCACAACGATTTTACCGTCGGAACCGCCAACTTCTTTCCAGTTGGTTACTTTACCGGAGAAGATGTCTTGCAATTGTTTTGTAGTCAGACTCGTTACACCTACGTTTGTATTTACTACCGCAGTAAACACAGTTACAGCTACCGGATGAGCAACCTGTCCGTCGAATTTTTTGAAGCCAGGAACATCTTTGGATGCATCCCAGTCTACCGCGCCGATATCTGCAATGCCTTTACGAACGGATTGTGGCCCTGTCACGGAACCCGCAGCAGATGCCGAGATTTTAACTTTTGGATTGTCTTTCTTGAATTCACTTGCAGCTTGAAGCGTCAATGGAAGGAGTGCAGAAGATCCATTGATAACAATTTTGCCTTTCTCCGTGCTTTTGGCAGCCGATGCTGTCATTGCACCACCAAGTCCACCAACCAGGGATACAGCCATCAGCATGGCTGTGAAAGGTTTAATCCATTTTTTCATTGTAAAAAGCTCCTCTCGAATTTTGCGTTAAATTTTAATTTTCAGTACATTTTAGTTTTACTTCGTTACAGCTTTCCAGCTGCCATCTGCTTGCACCAGCACTCGTCCCTTCTCAACGACAGCAATCTGTGAACCCTTCACAACGATAGAAGATACATCAGAGGACACGGTGTACAACTTGGATTGTTGTCCGGTTACCGTATCGATGGAAAGAATCACGCTGTTCTTGTCATCCTGCGC
This sequence comes from Paenibacillus polysaccharolyticus, assembly GCF_900102085.1. Taxonomy (GTDB): domain Bacteria; phylum Bacillota; class Bacilli; order Paenibacillales; family Paenibacillaceae; genus Paenibacillus; species Paenibacillus polysaccharolyticus. The sequence goes on from NZ_FMVM01000001.1 coordinate 413,732, forward strand.
AGCAAGTACGTATAAGGTACCGCCTGACAAAACTGCTTGTTCTACATCATGCTCGTTGTACACGGTGACTGGTTTCTGGGATGCATCTACAGACATCAGTGAAGCATTACCATCCTCAGAAGGTACACTTACGTAGTAAGCTTTCTGACCATCTACAGAATAAATAAATACTTTATCATCCGTTGAAGTGGTTAACTTCACTGCCGATGGTTTGTCAGCACCGTTGTTATACGAAAATAATTGCTGTTGATTCGCCGAGAAATCAATGTCCACATTGTCTGCATCTACATTCGTCGAATCTGCGGTTACTTTACCCAGAGTAGTTACCGTATAGACGAATCGTTTGCCGCTCAGTGACACATTCAAGTTTTCTTTGTAATCGACTTTATCTTCCACCAGTTTCTTGATGGTACCGTCCGCCAGATTCAAGTTCGCGATCACCGATCCTTTATCTCCTTGCAGGAAATAGATCGAACTCTCGTCCGCAGACCAGACCAGTTCCGGCTTGATGCTTGTATCATTCGTAATGAGCTTGGAAGCCTTCGTTTTCAAGTCAATAACGTATACGGCTCCTTCTGCATTCGTATAGGCTGCTTGATTACCGCTTGGGGATACAACGAGATCTGAACCACCTTCAGTCGTTAACAACAGTTCATATTTTCCAGTAGCCGTATTGATGAGATAATCACTTCTGCCCTCATCGTCATTTTTGGAGACAATTAGCTCATTTGCTCCGGCAAAACGCGGGTTCTCTGTACCTTCAATCAGAGCAATCGTGCTGACTTCAAGCTGACCATTCTTCAATCCAACGGTACCGCCTACGCCTGCCACGAGCGGACGAAGTGCAACGTAGCTTACTCCTCCAATGATCGTAACCGGCTGATTCAGATTCACCTTAGCCCCGTCCACGACAAGCTGCTTGGACTTGTTCTGCAAGCTAACCGTGTGACCATTCAAATGAATCACCGTCGCTCCGTTTGCAATTTCAGCTTGTGCACCGATCGCTTGGATTACATCACGAACGGCGACCAACGTTTCTCCATTTTTCACAATGGAACGTACAATGACACTGTTACCGTTTATGGTAAACGTGGAGTTTTTCACCTGAGCTGCACTCGCACTAGCTACAGGTTTTGTTGCAGGAGCAGCCGATACTGCGTGAGCCACAGAGGTTGTTAATACTGTGGCTACCATGGACACTACTAACGTCTTCTTCATTGACATTGGCTTTTGTCACCCTTCTTTTCTCCATATAATCTTGCCTGATATTGCTGTGCCCTGCTTGGTATGTTTGCATGTATCGTCTATATGAGAGCTAGTTCGCCTCATCCCCCCAAACTATCCACGTTCATAGTAAAAATGACCTATCACGTTTGTAATTATAGGAGGGATTTGTAAACGGGAAATCTTGGAATTGTTAACGTATTGTCAATGTTTTCATATAAACACATTCATATTGTAAAATTTTCATTACAATTCGGCTCGCCCCGTGATTGCAACAACAAATAACCCATACGAATTGCATGGGTCAAAGGTTATCGTATTTTTTTAAAGGGAAGCAAACACCCGATCAAAGCCTGCCTTTGACTTGGCAAACCGTGTCTCCACACCCAGTTCGGATGCAGGTGCCAGCACTTCCTGAGCCACAACATCGGTATAACCGATGGCCTGCAGATTTTTCAGAAAACCTGTTAGATTAATGATACCTTCTCCCGGATAAAGCCGTTCTCCGTCCTTCAATTCCTCAATAGGCAGGTCATAAGCATCATTGATGTGCACATGAACCACCTGCTCCTGCTTTAGCTTCAGTAGCTCATTCATCTCCATCCCATCCGTGTGCCAGTGATACGAATCGACGAGCAGACCCACATTGGGTGCATGTATCGTATCGATCCAGTCCAATGTATCCTCTACACGCCAAAGAAACGGATTCTTCCATTGTGTGCGCAGGTGATGACACCCCACAAACTCTAGTCCGAGCCGGATTCCATAAGCATCCAGAATATCAGCACAAAGTCTTAGTCGTTTGGTCGCTGCAGCCATAAATGTCGCTGCAGGCTGATCGGTAGAGGGGAGAATGTAGGTACAGCATTTGTCTACGTTCAGTGTGGCAGATGCTTCGGCCATCGCGACGAGATTCGGCAGCCCCTCTCGGAATTGTTCATCGTCTGAGCGCCATTCTACTGGAAAATCCGCTGAGCCAATGATAACCTGATTGCTTTCCAGCAGATGCTGGGCTTGTCCTATGCCATACGTCTGTAAGAATGAGAGCGGATTCAAATCAACTGCCCCAAAACCATACCTGGCAGCATACGTGATATATTGTTCATCGGATTCCAGCTTGCCAAGTCCTGCCTTGGTCAATCCCTTAATCATCCCTTCGCCTCCTGTCAGTCCTTTTAGATACTTATTCCATTGTATACGAAATGCCTACTCCCCAACAGAACAAACGCAACCCTTCACCAAACATTGCGTATTAAAAAGAACATTCGTTTACAGGAAAGGATTGGATATTCATCTGTGAATTCTCTATTTAAAAAACATGGGCCTACCCTCATTATGCTAGCTTGTCTTGCTGTTTTATCCATCATTGTCGGGATCAGTTCGAAATCTTATTTTACACAACCTGTATTCTATATCGATCAACATAAATATGGTTCAGACCATGAGGACGGCACAACAATCACCTATCGAAGCCAAGATGCAGTCCCCATTCAGGTACAAGTCGAACAGCACAAACGTATCGTTACGATTGACGAGCAGAAGTATACGGTTACCCAAACCGCTTCCAAGCCTATTGCAACGTATAATGTATTTTATCCTCAAGGAAACAAATATGAAGTCGAGCAACAACACGGCACTTTATTGAGTTATGATGAAAAAGGTCATATGGCTCCCCCGCAAAGTGACGTTCTAAACGGGGAACGCATCATTGCAGAGGGCGAGGAACAATATACACCGGTTATGCTCGTAACGGCCGCCTTCCCAGAGTACCACGAGAAACCAGGTATGCCTGCTTTTCTATTCCTCGCCATTGCGGTATTCATCTACGGATGGTGCACGTTTTATTACGAATCATTTCAGCGGGCTCTCTTCTGGATTTCTTTCCAATGGGTATGGGTGAATAATCCGGAGCCTAGTGATTTTTATTATGTTATGTGCAAAATAGGAGGCATCCTGTGCATGCTCCTTGCCATCTGGACCGCATTTCAGGCATTTTAAAAACTTATAAGTTATAAGTCACACAAGCTGATGCAGGAATATATTCTTGCATCAGCCTCTTCTCTGCAAAAAAACATTGCCCCACCAGAAGTTTCTGATGAGACAATGCCTGCGAATGGATTCTACTAGTATAGCGCGATGCTGTATTACATTTTTTGCAAAATACCTTTAACCAAGCCAATGAACGTTGTTTTCACTTTCGCGGCTACCTCAATAACTTCATCATGGCTGAGCGGTTGATCCAGAATACCACATGCCATGTTTGTCAGACAGGAGATTCCTAATACCTTCATGCCGCCATGAATGGCAACAATCGCTTCTGGTACAGTAGACATCCCTACAGCGTCCGCACCCATCGTGCGAATCATGCGAATCTCAGCAGGTGTTTCATAAGCTGGACCACTCCACCACGCATATACCCCTTGTTGCAGGCTTACATTTTGCTCTTCAGCAACCTGTAGAGCGACACTACGCAATTCACGGTTGTATACTTGAGACACATCCGGGAAGCGCACGCCCAGATCAGCATTGTTTGGTCCAATCAGGGGATTGTTGCCAACCAGATTAATATGATCCGTAATCAGCATGAGCTGGCCTGGTTCGAAACCGGTGTTGACCGCACCACAAGCGTTGGTGACGATCAGTTGTTCAACGCCAAGTGCCTTCATAATGCGAACCGGGAATGTTACTTCATCTAAGGTAAAACCTTCATAGTAGTGAAGGCGGCCTTTCATGGCTACAACGGTCTTCCCCATTAATTCTCCAATCACCAATTCATTGGCGTGTCCAATGGCTTCGGATTGAGCAAAATATGGAATCTCTGTATAAGGAATCACTGTTGCATTCTCAATCTCGTCCGCAAGTGCTCCCAGTCCTGAACCCAGAATCATACCTACCACTGGCTTGGAGTTGATCCGGTTTAATATGTAATCGCGTGCTTCCTGAATGTGTGCTGATTGATGCATAATAACGTCCTCCTGATAATCTGAATTGATATTACATCTACCCTATTTATAAGCGTTACTTATCAAGTGTAATGAACAACGGCTCGGATGTAAATGGGTGTCCTCATTCTGTCTTCAATACACAATTCCGACAAGCTTTGTTAGGCTGTAACTCCAGACTGCAACGCGCCAAAGTAAGGCTTCAACATCGTTTCGAAATTTGCGTCTTGTTCTTCAATCTGCTCAACATACGTCCACAATAAACGTTCTTCTGTGTCGATGTTTATTACCTCAAACTCCATCTGCCGAGAGGCCCATATCGTAACCTGCCCTATAGCTCTCTCCGATTCATGAACATATCCAATGAAAGGATCGGGAGTACACTCCTTCTCATTTTCAGGATTTCCTTTTCTCTCTTCCGTAGAGATCTGGAGCACCTGCAGTTGTTCCTGTTTACGTTGCATCCAGCATCGGAATGAATCCAGCGAAAACGGTCGTGACAGCAATCCAGCACCTCCTCTCCAAAATTGTACACCAAATAGCCAATCCTCTGCCGGGACCGGCTCCATGGTACCATATACTAATTCAGCGTATGACTCCCTCTACGTTTATACCAGTCTATCCCCATCATCAAGATAAACATCCAGAACGCAAATATTAGAGGTTTACCGATCCTTCCCTCTCCGAAAATAAAATAGGCCATTGCGAAATTCCCGATAAACGTTAACGCATTATTACGGATACTTTCCATCTTATTCAACTCCATCTTGAATTCGATTTATAACTCTTCAAGATATATCGTTTCGGCTCGATCTTCATTCCATTGAACCGCTGACTCACAAGACTACTCTATATTATTGAAAATTATAACATATACAACAAATAATTAGATGTCATTTTCTTTTCATTTTGCTTATACATGCGTATACCAAAAAAAGCCGGCCTCACTCGGCCGACTTCTTTAGATCCTACTATAATTCGTTTCCTAACGATGATAACTCATCATTGCTGCTTCTTACTATTCCTTCACACTACCCAGTTGCAATCCGTGTACAAAGTACTTCTGCAAGAACGGATACACGACCAGGATTGGCAATGCTGCAACAATAGTGATCGCTGCCCGGATTGATATCGGCGTAACCATGTTACGCGCTTGCCCCATATCTGCCCCGCTGGATACCGCAGCACTGCTGTTGGTGTTCATAGAAGAGGATAGCAGTTTCATCAACTCGTACTGCAACGTACTCAGGTTTTGCTTGGATGAAGCGTACAGGAACGTATCAAACCAAGAGTTCCATTGCCCTACCGCAATGAACAACGCGACAGTTGCGAGCACAGGCTGACACAACGGTAAAATGATCGACATAAACGTTCTGAAATCGCCCGCACCATCAATCTTGGCTGACTCAATCAGTCCTTCAGGCAACGTCTGAATATACGTCCGAATAACGATCATATTAAACGCACTGATCAGACCCGGAATGATGTATACCAAGAAGTTGTTAAGCAAATGCAAATCTTTGATCAGGAAGTATGTTGGAATGAGACCTGCACTAAAATACATGGTCAATACAACGATAATCGTGATCGGTTTGCGCAGAATATAGTCTTTGCGGCTCAGTGTATATGCCAGCATGGAAGTGAGGAACAAGCTGAGAACAGTACCTAGTACAGTTCTGGCAACCGAGACCCCAAAAGCCGCGAATATGGTGCCACCCGCAAATACAGCTTTGTAGTTTTGGGTAGTCCATTCCCTCGGCAACAGATAGATTCCGCCCCGAATCGTATCATTACCCGCATTAAAAGAAATAGCCAGTGTGTTCAAAAATGGATATAAGGTCACTACTGCAATAAAGATCATCAGCAAGCCGTTAAATGTGTGGAAGACAATCGGCTCAACTCGAGATTTGTTTATTCCCATCGATGTGTCCTCCTCATATTAATCGGTCTTCGCCGAATCGTTTGGATATTGAGTTAGCCGCAAATATCAGAGTGATACTGACGACCGTTTTGAATATACCGGCTGCGGTAGCTAGTGAATAGTTACCGATCTGTAGCCCGTATTTCAAGACAAAGATGTCAATGGTCTGAGACCAGTCAACAACGACACCATTTCCAAGCAAGTACTGGACTTCGAATCCGGCTTCCAGAATCCATCCCATGTTCATAATCAACAAGATAATGACGATGGACTTGATGCCAGGCAACGTAACATACAACATTTTTTTATACCGGTTAGCTCCATCAATCTCAGCCGCTTCATAGAGTGAAGGGTCAATGGAAGTGATCGCAGCCAGATAGATGATTGCATTCCAGCCGACTTCTTTCCACACGTGTGATGCACCGACAATACCCCAGAAATACTCTGGAACGCTGAGCCACATAATCGGTTCTTTAATGAATCCCAGCTTCATCAGCACCACGTTCACAATCCCGCCATCAACCGATAACGAACTGGCTACAATGCCCGTAACGATGATCCATGACAGGAAGTGAGGCAGATATGAGATCGTTTGAATCGTGCGCTTGTACAGCTTGTGTTTGATTTCATTCAGCAAAATCGCAAAAACAATGGCTGTTACAAAGCCAAGAATCATGTTAATTAAACTCATCGCGATCGTATTGCGAAGCACGTTCAGAAACGCGTCGTCCGTAAGCAGAAACTTGAAGTGCTTAAGTCCGACCCACTCCTGTTGCGAGAATTTCTTCGCTGGACTGTAATTCTGGAACGCCATAACCCAGCCCCAGATCGGATAATACGAGAAAACCAAAATATAAGCGACGATGGGCAGAGACATAAACATCAGTTGTTTTTGACTGCGCAGGCGCTTCATCAGAGGCGTCTTGGTCACAACGGTTGGAGCAGATTTTTCCTGTATGGCTCCCGGCGTATTCGCCATCTTTCACTCCTCCTATCAACGTACAGCGGATTTTAGGGATGAATTGCTCGGAAGGCACAAGGCATGATTTACATCCATGCACCTGACACCTTCCGAGCTAATCCAACAGCCGCTTTTATTTATTTCACGGTCCAGTTCTGAATCCGCCATTGTAATTGCTCATTGATTCGGTCTTCATACGCTTTCACGTTGATTTTCTTGTAAGCGTCCACATACTCGCTCCAGATCGAATCAAATTGATCTGAATTGGACATGATCGCTCTAGGCAAGTACTTCAGCGATGTATCGGTCATTTGTTTGTTGGCTACCGAAGCATCTGAACCTTCTTTCAAGTCCACTTGCCATGCTGGATAATACACTGGGTTTTCAGGTGCAGGAGAGAAGAAATCACTCCATGTTTTGAAACCGTATGCATCCAACAATTCTTTATCCTCTTTCTTCAAGCCATCATAGAATTCTTCAGGCTGATTGGTAGCACCAATCGCGTTGCCATCCGAGAAAGTACCTTCCATTTTCGGTGCTGCACCGTAGAAACCTTCTGCTTTGTTAGCCAGTTTCCATGCCGGGTCTTCCTGCTGAAGACGTTGTTCAGGTGTACGATAGAATCTGCCTTTATCGTTAACCATGTAGTCTACGCCCTCTTCACCCCAAGACAGCAACTTTTGATACTTCTCATCCATCAACTTATCCAGGAATTCCAGGATTGCAACAGGATCTTTAGCATCTTTACTGATACCAAAACCGTTGTTCAAGTTGATAACCGGACGATCCAGGTAGTGATCCTTAATGCTTGTGTCATATACAAGTGGGAAACCAACATACGTTTCACCAATTTTGTTCTGAGCTACGAGCGGATCTTCACCTTGCTGAAAGTTCCAGTGTTGGTCAAACATACCGACAACGCGTCCAGATGAGATTTTAGCCAGATACTGGTCATAGTTCTGAACGAAAGCTTCTTTATCAAGCAGTCCTTCATTATAGAGACTGTTCAGCTCTTTATAATATCTTTTCGAAATATCTTTATCCGCGAATACGCTTGCAACGCCCTTATCATCAACAACAACCCCGCCATCATTTGGATGACCTGTCAAATGCTCTGGCGGATTGAGCAGTGGGAAGGTTCTCCAGTCGGAAGCCAAAGTTGTGAAACCAATCGTTGGCTGTCCATCCGCTGTTGTTGGATGTTTCGCAGTATAATCCCGAATCAGTTTCATATACTCATCAAGTGTTTTCGGTGTTGGATATCCGGCTTCTTTCAGTACCTGTTTTTGAATCCAGAACGCAGGACCGGAATAGTAGTTACTGATGAACTCACCTGTGTATACGCCATAGTTTGGCAACCAGTAGATATGTCCATCACTGGAATCTTTCATTCGTTCCCAATCTTTTGCATAATGCTTTTTGAGGTTCGGTGCATGCTTCTCAATCAGATCCTCCAGTGGAATAACCGCACCAGCCGCAACCAGTTTGGTATCTGCTGTAATCAGATCCGGGTATTCTCCACCCGCAACCATAACACCTAGCTTCTGTTGCAAGTCACCGACCAGAAACTCCATGTTTAGTTTGACACCCAGCTCATCCTCAATCTTTTTGTAGATGCGGTTATCCGCTGCAGGTGCCTGATTTGGTGTACCAATAAATGCCGAGATGTTTAATACTTCCTTACCATCGGGTGTCGTCGTTTTGGCCTCTTCTCCACTGCATCCTGCCAGTGCCAGAGTTAGTGCCAGAACAAGAGAAACGGAACCCCAAAGTTTCTTTTTCTTCAATCCCCCCATGTATTGCGCCTCCTTGGAAGTGGTTTGCCTTACTGATTTCATTATGAGGAAATGTATGCGGTTTCAAAATAAACAGATTTAAGCATCTCCCCCCCTTAATTGCAGGAGGTCTTGAACCGGATCAACCCTCCTTATATGTGCTCTACTTAGCATGCTTAAGGCGATACTCAGCCGGCTTCAGCCCTGTTCTGCGCTCGAACTGTTTCAGGAAATGCTGGTAACTCTTATAACCAACCTGCTCTGCAATCGCACATGAAGCATCGTCTGAATCTCTGAGCAGTCTCATCGCTTCCTCTATCCTAAGATCATGTACCATGTCCAGAACACCCTTGCCATATTTGCGCATAAAAGATTGGCCCAGATGCACAGGATGCATGAAGAATCTCTCGGCAAGCTCCTTAATGGTAAAGGTCTCTCTAAAATGCGCTTGCAAGTATTCAGCTACCATCGCCTGTGTTCCACCAAGCTGTTTTTGACGTAGAGATGATGCCACAGCTTGACACTTCAAGCAAAACTTTTCCATCATACTCGCTGATTTTTCGATGTTCCAGTGATACCGGTCATCGGAATGAAAGGCTGTATCCAGCAAAAGATCCTTCGTTTCTCCTCCAAGCTCCTTGCATAGAGAAAAACCGCGGAATAAAATCTGGGTCATGAATATGTGCACAAATTCAGGTGCAGTCTTGTTCATTACAAATTGATGGAATGCTTCTCTAATCGACAGACTTAATTGTTCTGGCGAACCGTTCTCCAGATGCTCCATAATGAAATCCACTTCACGGAGAGATTCGGGATTAAATCTTAGACGTTGTTCCTGAAGATCTTCGGCGAATAGCAGATTCCCTTGGTGCAGAAACAAAAAACGCTCCGTCTCGACAGCCATACTTCTGGAAAGAGATAAGGCTTCCGGTTGCTGCACAGGCAAACCTACGGCAAACTGAACTCCGTCTGGAACAACTTCATTTAAGTCAGACAACAACCTTTCCGCAAAATCCCGATGATCTTTTCCTTGCCATGTTTCTAACTCTAAAGACACTTCACCCCAGACAATACCGCAGGCATCCTGTTCATTTTCCACCACATAACAGCACGGTTCACGGCTTACGGTCTCATGAATCACCGAGCGAATCTGACCAGAATCAGCACGCTGAAATCTCACTTTCACATACGTCCACTTCTGAGCTTGCTCATACAAATGAGCGATATCGTGAGCCATCTGTTCTGCATCCTCAACTTCCTGTCCGGTAACCAGTGTAGCCAAAACATGCCGTGTTTCCTGTACTTTGGCCTGTTCACGAACAACTTCACGCTCTTGCTTCTCCTTCAACTCCTGCGCCAGTCGCTCCAGCATATCGTCCGCTTCCATCGTATCCACAGGTTTGGTTAAGTAATTGCTGACGCCAAGACGAATAGCCTGCCTCGCGTAATTAAAATCGCTGTAGCCACTTGTAATGACAAACATTGTGGAATCGTGCCCCAGACGGCGTGCCTCTTCAATCAATTCCAGTCCGTTCATCGCTGGCATATGAATATCCGTGACAACCAGATCAGGTTTACTCGTACGGATCGCTTCGACTGCCTCTTCTCCATTCGTACACACACCGTTAATTTCAAAACCGAATTTTCGCCAATCAATTAACAACTGCAGGCCTTCAATCGCAAACGGCTCATCATCCACCAATAGAACTTTATACATCTTGCTGTCCCCCTTTGTTCATCAGTCACAGTCTATCTGTCGGAATATGAAATCCGGCTTCCGTACCGCTGCCCTTCTCACTGCGAATCGTGAACGTTGCATCCCCTTCATAAAATAATTCCAGGCGGCGATAGACATTACGAATGCCCACATGTGAACCGTCCTTCGCCTGATCCGAGCGTACGTCCTGTATTAATTGCCGCAGTTTATCCTGCTCCATCCCGATCCCGTTATCGATAACCCGAATAACCAGTCCGGATTCACCTAGCTTTGCGGTAATATGAATTAATCGCCCATTTTTGCGTGCTTGCAATCCATGTTTGCACGCATTCTCCACCAGCGGCTGAATACTCATACGCGGAATACGTTTGCCCGCAGCCTTTGGATCAATATCCAGAGTATAATCAAACAACTCTCCGAATCTGAACTTCTCAATTTGAAGATAAAGTGTTGTGAATTGTAACTCCTCTTCGAGTGGGATCAAGTTGTCTGATCTGCTGAGCAACTGTCTCATGAGTAAAGATAAGCTTTTAATAATCTCAGATACTTCGGTATAGCCGTTTTTAGTGCTTACGACGAGTAATGCGTTCAGTGTATTAAACAGAAAATGTGGATTCATCTGGCTCTGGAGCATAGATAACTCCGTTCGGACTTGATCCAGTTCCAGATCCTTGTGCCTGATCTCCAGTTTGTATACGTCGTTAATCAGGGAATGGATTTTGCTGATCATCATATTAAACGTGCGAATTAACCCGCCAATCTCGTCCCGACCTTCCTGGATCTCGATCAGGTCAAAACGTTCATTCCGCACTTTCTCCATATGCCTTGACAATTTACGGATACGGTAGTGGTACGAACGCAAAATAAAGTAAATGAGCACCGATGGTACGATGACACTGATAATCGCCAGCCACAAAATGGAATTACGCGCTTCGTCCAACAACTGATCCACATGCCGCGTATCCGCAACACCGATCAGCTTCCAGCCGTCCAGATAAGCCAGATTACCAAGTGACTTCTCCATGATATATTCGGACTTCGCATCGGAAGACCATCCCTCTGCCGGGAAGCGTGCACTGGAAACGACCGGACGGCTATTTCCGTCCACAAGTCTGAGCTGCAGGCTGTTTGTCTCCCGATTAAGGATGCTGTAAATTCGATTCACTTCGAGATCAATTTTGGAATACTTCGCGTAGGTAGCATATGAAGTAAATGTCTTCATTTTTCCAATGACACTAATTCGCTTCCCGCGGCTAAATCCAGACTGTTCTTCGTAATCAATAACTAAAATATCGCCGTTTGCTTGATTTAACTGCTCCATGCCCGGCAACGACGTCGTTTTGTCCTTCATGACGATGTAGTGACTACCGGTCTGAATGGTATCGTTATCCGTATAAATTCGGACTTCCAAAATATTGGCCGACATATACCGTGTCAATTTGTCACGCAGGAAAACATGATATTCGTTGTAATAATCCACAGGTGACGCGTAGGTACGATCCAGAGCTTCATATAAGGAATCATCGGCGGCAATCATACGGCTTAGCGCCACGCTCTCATCAATCATACCAACCAATTCTCCTGCGGCTCTATCAATCGATTTGCGCAGATTTTCCTGTTCCCGTACTTTGATATCTGCAGATGTTCGTTGATAGAAAAACAGATTAATCGCAATAATCGGTAGCAGAATACTGACCACATAGATCAGCAGAAATTTATATCGAAGGGGGATGTCGTTTACCGTATGAAAAGTCCTCTTCTTCTTATGCACATAATCACCCTTGGTTGTTGTTTTTATATAGAGATGGAAGCTCACCTGTAAGCGCTTTAAATTTTTCTGTAAAATACTCCGCATCATGATAGCCCAATTCAAATGCAATATCTGAGATTTTCATATTGGTTCGGCGGAGCATCCTGCGTGCCTCTTCAATACGAAGACGATGAACATATTCACTGAAGCTGACTCCCATCTCACGCTTGAACTGCTGACCTAGATAAGCCGAGTTGACATGAATGTGATTAGCGAGCTGCTGCAGCTTGATTTTGGTACGATAATGCTCCTTCAGATACTGGACAGCCTCTGCCACCAGACCACTGGAACCTGGATCAGCCTGAGCCATTGAAGCAAACGTTTCCGTAATCCGAATAAACAATTTCTTCAAGTCCCCCATGAACCAACTCTCTGTATGATGCCAGGTTCGCACTTGGAGAAGAGTCTGATCTGCTCCGATCATGCTATATCTGCGTAGTAGTTCTCCATGGATGTATCTGACTGCGCTTTGAGCCCAGATCATCGCGGCCCGAGATTCTTGTATCTCCTGTAGCATATCATCAACAATGCGAGCAACGCCTGTTACATCTCCTGCCTCGATTAACGCGATAAACTGCCGTGCCCGCGATGCCATTTTCTCCAGATCCGCCTCATCCAACATGCCGTCGTCATCCGTAGTTGAGTCCAGCATCTCCATGGCGTGATATTGCTCTTCCGCAAGCTTGATCTCTATTTCCTGCCGCTGGGTATCCAGCGGTACGATCAGATTCCGTAATAACTCGTGAATTTCTTCTGGCACCAAAGGTTTGAGCACATATTCATTCACCCGATATCGTATCGCCTGCTGTGCATAACCAAACTCGGAATACCCTGTTACGATCACGATCTGGGAATCATATTTTAACTCTTCACGCATGGTTCGGATCAACCCCAGCCCATCAAGCACAGGCATCTGGATATCGGTTACCACCAAATCCGGATTTACATGATTGATCAGTTCCAGTGCTTCTTCTCCATCGGTCGCAGTTCCACACAACTCATATCCGCAGCCTTGCCAATCGATCATCGTTTTCCAGCCTTCCAGCATAAACGGCTCATCATCTGCTACAATGACCTTGTACATTGGATTCACCTGCCATTTCCCCTTTTTTTCTCCAGTATGGCATCGTACCGTCCATGTGACAATGCTATTATTCGAATAAATCTGCTCTATATATAAGATACTTCAAAAAAGCCTTACAGGCTTACCCCTTTTTATGGGGTCCGCATGTAAGGCTGTAATTCCGAAACACTCAGCAGAGCGCTGTATGCTTAGCTTAAAGGTATATCTAAATTGAGCCTGAAATTTTGCCTTAGTTTTCTTCTTACTTTTGCCCGAGAATGCGCCAAAATGAATCCTTCGGTTGCTGCTTGGTATCGAACACAAATGGCCAGTTTTTGCGGCCACGTACCGGGAAATGATCCAACCACGTATAATGATCAGCCGCACCCCAGAATGTTACAGAAGTAATATTGGATTGATACTCCCGGAACAGCTTGAAAATCTCCTCATACCGTTTCTCCTGAAGCTCCATCATCTCAGACGTTGGCTCTGTCAGATCAGTTCGCGTATCATCATGTTGAAACACAGATACATCCAATTCAGTGACGTGAAGCTGTACATCCAGTGAAGCATAACGTTCAATGGCTTCACGGATCTCTTCTATGGACGGTCCATGAATATTCCAGTGACCCTGCATTCCAATACCATGAACCGGAACCCCTTGATCCAGCAGTGATTTTACTAGATTGTATATTTTCTCCCGTTTGACCGGATTAGTCTCGTTGTAATCGTTGTAAAACAGCAATGCATCAGGATCAGCTTCATGAGCCATATGGAATGCCTGTGCCAGGTAATCTTCTCCCAGCAATCGCAACCATTTTGTATCTCGCATGATCACGTCAGTCTTGTCTTCGATCGCCTCGTTTACCACATCCCATGCGTAGATCTGTCCTTTGTAACGGCCAACAACGGTATCGATATGCTGCTTCAAGCGGGACAACATCAGTTCCCTCGAAGCCGGTCCGCCGGAAGCATCCTCAAACACCCATGCCGGCGTCTGGTTGTGCCATACCAACGTGTGACCACGTACACCTATCGCACGGCCCACTGCAAAATCAACGATCTCATCTGCTGCCTCAAACGTATATTCATGTTCTCGCGGATGAACTTCTTCAAACTTCATCTGATTCTCCGCAGTAACACTATTATAGTGCTTCGCAATAAATTCCCCTTCGGATTGTAGCATTCTCGTATGTACTGCTGCACCTATCTTGAACGCATCGGCATAAGCAGTATGTAGGGACGGAATTTCGGTAGACATCCTGGTTCCTCCTCGCAGATTTATTTCTTCATCATAACGGATAATGAATGCGCTTTCCCTGAACAAAATAAACCTTCTCCCCCCTGAAATTCTACCAATTTCAGCACAAAAAGAAGAAATGCAGGCAATATACGTTATAACTTGTCTATCTGTAGCAAAGTCACTTGCTTCACTGTACATGCCGGGCTGACTTGTTCTTCAGAGAGTACATTAAGCTTGATCAGGCTTTTCAGCTTATGGCTGTCCACCTTGGACAGCAGCCTCCAGATCTCTGGGTCAGGCAACGATGCGTACAGCTTCTGATCGTCATATTCCTTGCGGTGCTGGAGCACCGTTTTCACCTTATATCCGCCTACTTCGGTCTCATATACGCCTTGCTGCGCACAGTATGCCACAATCTCATCTCTCAATACAGATAACTGTTGTTCGATCTCTTTCTGCTGCTGTTTCAGTTCAAAGTAAGTCTGTACCTTCTGTTCCATTACTCATCACGCTCCTCTACTACCATAGGTATGCAGAAAATGCGAGTTTAGGACAGGCTTGTAGGCCACCTTAAAAAGATATTTCGAATACCAAATCGTATTTTTGGAACTTAAAGGAAATGCTCTATAGAGGGGATGTTTCATTTACAACAAGTCTGCTTGGAGGTAAGGGTTACGAACAGCTATATTCAACACACGTCGCATGACTTCTGAATTTCTAGGAACATGACCTTCACGAGAAAGCAGCACCCAGCGTAACCAAGCCAATGCTTCAAACCCCTCCTCCTCATCCAGAGTATCGCCGGCAAGAGCTCGTAATTCGGTCTGATAAAACATTCCCAACTCTCTTTCGTTATAGATGGTAATTAGAAAAACAGACCATGCCGCATCATATCTCGGATCTCCGTACTGTCCGTTGGTCCAGTCTATAACGGTGTATTTTCCATTCATCTCTAGAATATTTCCTAGGTTATAGTCACCATGAATGAAGTGATCCTGTCTGACCTTTATACGTTTCATCAAGTCATGAACAATGTGATGGATATCTTGGTGCTTAGCAACCTGAGGAAAAAAATAGTCAATAAAATTGTAATGAGGAATGTAATCTTGTTTTGCTTCTTTCCTTTGTGGCTCTTTAACACGGACTGTATGCTGGTGGATATCATTTAAAGTCTGAGCAAGCCGTCTTAATATTCCATGATCTAGTCGGGTAACCGGCACACCATCGTAACTTGTTAGTAGCACTTGATTCTGATGTTCATCTGTTCCCCAGCCATATGGCTTGGAAACCTGAATCCCGCTTTGACTCAGCTCGTGCAACAACTGATATTGTTTTCTAATATCCGGGCGTGAGTCCTTATTCCAGATTTTCAGTACATACAGCTGATCATGAAGTTCAACACGCATAACATCCGCTTCCAATCCAGGCTTAAGCGGGATCATCCGATGCTCCTGACCTATTCCTTGCCGAATCGCTTCATCCAGTTGAACCCAGCGAATACTGCTAAGTTGTATCACTTGTACTCACCTCACGGCCCTTTACCATGGTTAGGTTCAATCAATCCTTTGCCTATAACATTAGCAGATACGGGCTCTCGGCCAAGTTCTCTTGCCCATACAGATAACTGCCCTATATGATGAATTTCATGTGCAATTACATGACGCATAACTTCGCCCCAAGCATCGATATGCACGTGTCCGTCGGTTCGACGGTCGATGTAAGTTCTCTTTTCCATGCTCGGCTCCCACAATAAAACAAATGCTTCTACATCTTGATGTAGCTTGCGGTCCAGCTCACGAACAGCTTCGAGCGTCTGGTAGTTTGCAAAATCCTCCGCAGTATCCGGTTTTCCTTGTAGCAGTTGAAGCCAGCTCCACTCGACATCAATGATATGAAAAAAAGTCTTCAGGATACTTCCCACACCACCTATACGCGGTCGAAGTAATTCTTCTGGCGGCAGGTCTGCACACCATGCATACCACTGTTCACGTACGATCCAGTTGTATCGAAAAAAGGTTTCCATACCGTAGCCTCCTATGTTGCTGTACTTAGGTCATTATAGCTTCTTGATCAATTCAATAAATTATTATTCATTCCACTGATTTGTTAGTTAATCTTTTTTTGATATAGACAATCACATGTATTCCAGCATAAATAAATAGAACATTCACGAAATAAACCAGTAAATTAATATGCATATTGGATATAAACCAGATTGATCCGTTTGAATTCGAGACATGATAGTCCGTCAAAAAACGAAGCGGGAATCCATACTCGGTTCGTAAAGGTTCGTTATCATTATTCAGCGTTCCCGGAATAAAAAAGACAGCCAATACAGCGAGCCAAGCCGACAAATTGAATATTTTTTTATGTATCTTCATTATGTCTCCCCCTGTTCCTCCTTAGCCAGATTTCCTCCGTAATAGGTTCCCTCCAGCTCTTGATCCAGGTAACTCTCCAACGCCTGATGGTGCAGTGCGTACCTCGAAATTTTGCTGAAACGGCCAATCTTCGTAACATAAATCTGTTTGCCGTTGTATTGTATCATGACCTGATTGTTATGTTTCAATCTCAGAGCGATGCCCATATGAATGCTGCCCTCAATGCGATCTACAGCCGTCTTCGCTGACGCTGGAGCTTCATTCAACCAATCAACAACTCTGCTTGTTTCTGCTTCATTTAAAACAGCTGCATCAAAACGGATCTGTACTCCGCTGCCACCCTTGGTATATATCGCTTTGCTCGTATCTGCACGGACAATCTCCGCGCTAGATAAAGGGGTTTCAATATCCACAAACCGGTTGTTCATATACACGAAGTACAGGGCTAGCGCTGCTACCACAGTGCCCATAACCAACCAAAATCGTTTGATATTTCGTGTGTTATTCATTCTTCATCACCTCGTAATGTGTGCCATGTCCACCACATGAGCAAACATGCTCAACACCGAATTATGATTTTCAATAATCTTCTGTTCCACGTTTCCACGGGCTCCCACTATTCTTATAATAAAAACAACCTGAATTGAACTTTAGTTACAACCTATTTTATCATTTATTCATTTGCGCCCTCCCTTCATCGATCAGATGTATGAGTGTGGAACCATTTCCGCAACTGATTTATATGCGCCTGATGATAACGATTGTGGTCAGCCATGTGCCAAAGTCCCCAGCGAACAGAAGCTTGCTTTTCATTCGTATGCCCGAAAGTAACTACGATATCCATATCCGCATCCGTAAGAATTGTGCATGTTTCCTGTAGCATGTTCATGATCAACTGATGTTGAGAAATAAGTGTGTCTCTGGATATCCCCGCTATGAAAGGAAGTTTGTTATTTTCATCAATCATGGGACCGTATTGCTCCAACATATCGTAAGGTAACGTTTTTCCTTTGATGCGATACACCCAGTTCAGGTCAACGAACGTGATATGTCTCAGTAACTGAGCTGTACTGTTATATAGGTTGCCAGGTCCTCTGTAATCGACCTCATCCTGTGACATGGAATCCGTGATGGATTTCAGACGATCACTGTTCTCTTTAACCGCGGCGAAAAGCATCCCCGTGACAGAAGGCATATTTTCCTCCCCTTTTAAATCATGAATCATACCCTCACCTCTTCAACAAAGATAAGGCGATCTCACCAGATCGCCCCTGTCGTTAATAATTTTCTTTTTCGATACGCTTGAAGATGCTACCTGTTGTCATAAGGAACTCCTGGGAGCATTTCCGTGAATATCGGTTAAAATGGCAACCTTCATTCCGCTTTCTCCTCAGGAATATACATCGTCTGAATCTCCTGCACACCTTGCACAAAACCTAAATTCAGATATACAGACTCGGCATCATTGCCTTCCATCACATACAGTCGCAAAAATGGATAGTGCCCCTTGAGCATCGTTAATGCTCTTTGTAACATTTGGGTAGCAATTCCTCTGCCTCTGTACGAGGGGATTACGCCTATACTGTATACCGCAGCCTGATTGTCCTGTAGACATAAGCGGCAGTTGGCGACCAATTGACCCGTTGCTTGATCGTGTACCAATGTAGATGCCTGAGTCAGGATTTCATTTGTATAGTTAGGATCTTCGTCAGGTGCAAAATCTTCAAGAGAGAATTTTTTTCTACGCGTTGCTTCCAAACTTCCAACAAAACTCTCCAGATCACACTGGGCGATTTCCTCTTCGTTTACATATTTGAAGCCACCTGATTCTTTTCCAATAATCTCTGGGCTCTTAACAGTCACCCTGCTGTCCCAATCCACCTCGAAATGATCCGTAGGACGCTGCATCCAGCGGCATCTGAATTCGGCCGGCCAAAATCCCGCTCTCGCAAACCAGTCCACTTGACCTGGTAGAATCTCAAATGTCAGAATTCGTTTACTCCGATCCGACCACTGCATTAATTTCTGTTTCAGCAGCTTGACGATCTCAAAGCCTTGCTGGAATGGCGGAATGAGAAACAAATGATACATCTTGTTAGGCTCCATTCGTACACCACCTATTTTACTTTCCCCCCGATAGATCCAGTACGCGCTGCACCTTGTGGAACTGAACTCTTCTTCCCTGAAAAATCCGACATAACCCATATCATAATAGATGGTACAAAATAATCTCCACTCCGTAACATCCGCAAGGCGAATCGAGTATTCATCCGACAGATCATATTGAAGTGTATCTGCAGACCATTCTGTTAAATGCATATGTCCTTCCTCCTAAGCCGGGTATCCGATTTCTGCAATGTCCTCTTCCAACTCATCTAACTCGATCTCCGGGTTTAATGCCTGCAACAGTTGTTCGTTTAACGGTTTCATGTCAAAAACATGCCGGATCAGCTCTAGATCAAGTTCAATCTCGTAGTAATTCTGGGCCCATGCATGGTAGTGCTCCGCACCGCCCACAAGAACTTGAAGTAGAGCATAGGGTTCATCCGCGAGCTGTTGACTCGAAATCCATTCATTATTTCCCTTTTCATTCCAGATGCAGAAGCTGGTCTGATTCATCATAAAAGCAGGCTCGTCCAGAAACGTCTTTTTGAAATCTGCCGGCACACCCTCCAATACATCACCAAGTTGATCTTGATGTAGGGAAGCATAAGCTTTGTCGTAACCTTTGATGATTAAACTATTGCTCGAATCAAATAACGCGAAATAGTGATCTCCTTCCCCGTCTCGCATCGAAGCCATCTGTTCATTCGCATCCCACTGTGCATTGTACGAATAATACCTGTACTCCCATTCTGGCATTAGAATCGCATCCAGCATTGCTACTGCCTTGAAGATTCGCTGACATTCAGAAATGCTGGGCAATTGATGGATAAAATCAGAAGCATCTTTCATGTTGTACCTCCTCAATGGTAGTATGGATATTTCCGATTCCTAACTCTCTAGTTCTATTTAAGAGCAGACTTAACAAAATCAGCCAGCTGTTCGAGCCGCCATAATTAACTGCAATACTCCGCTTTTTTCTTCTGACGTGAAAAGAATCATCTGCATCCCTTGATTAATCTGTATCTGTACCCGCTCTGCACCCAGAGCCTTCAAAGCTTCCAATGCATAACCCACATTCAGCGATACTTTACATTCCGTCCCTAGATAATTCTGAATATCCAGAGACTCCAAGGCTTGATTCACTTGACTTGAGGCATCGAATACAACTTGTTCCGCTTGCACGTTCATTTGTATCAGATTGGTTTTCTCCTGAGATGCAATGATCGCAACCCGATTCAATGCTGAAACAAGAGCAGATGTATGCACGACGAAACGAGCGACATAAGCCGAATCCTCACTTATATCAACGTTTGGATAGTTTCCTGTGATGGAATGAGTAATAAGCTCAAAATCGTTACCGATAAACTTGATTTTTGTTCTGCACCATCTCACATGAATAAGGTCATCCCCGATAAGTTTCTCAAGTTCATTAAGGGTTCGACCGGGAACGATAACTACTTCACTTGTGGCGGTCACCTCGGAGGCTAACGTTTGCTCTACCTTGCCCAACCGATATCGGTCACAGCCAATCATGATTAATGTATGATCCTTGACCTCCATCTTCACTCCTGTAAGTGTAGGCATATGTTCTTTTTTCTGAACCGCAAACAAGGTTTGACGAATGGCATCTCTGAAATTTGTTCCATGGATAGTAAACAACGTATGATCCTGCATCTGTTCTGGAAATGGATATTCATCGGTCTGCAACAGCTTGAGAATAAAGGTTGATCTGTTCGAAAGGGTGGTGACCCTTAAGCGATTACTCCCCATAGTCTCGGCGGATAACATGATCTCATCCTCGTCCATCTTGCGCACAATGTCAGCCAGAAGTTTCGCGTGAACTGCAACTTTACCCACTTGCTGAATTTGGATATGTTCATCAAGGATCTTCGTCATCAAAAAAGTGGTGCCATTACCACCAATTAGATTGATCCGATCTGTAACCGCCTCCATATATACACACTCAAGCACTTTAACATGCTCATTAGACGAAACAAAACGGACGATTTTGGTTAACTGTTCCATTAAACGAAAGCGGTTTATGATCACTCTCATTGAGGCTACTCCTTGCTATTAGGAAATAAACTCTATCTCGGCATATCCTTTCTTGAACTTATCAATGAAATAATGACATATGCAAATGCCTGGATCACAAACATCAGCGTAACAAACGCCACCGGAAGACCGCTTTCTGAAATAAAATCATTCATCAAATCCATAACAACCTGCCCAGGTCTGGACACGATATCCCATGAATTCCAGCGATTAAATCTCCCGATATATACGCCCAGACCACTTAGAAATAAAATGAATCCGACAATAATCCAGCAAACGAACCTGTGTACGAACAATTGCAGCACATGTTCTATTTGCCTTATAGAACATGTGGAGAGCATCAACCCTAAAATAGCTATACCAAACGTAAGGGTCAGACTGTACCAGAAATCCATCTCGAACCAAAAAGCACTCTCCGGCTGAGCACTAAAATACCGGAATGCATGCAACATTTCTGTAAACAGATAGGCCGCGTTAGGCAGAAAGAACAGCCAGATCAGACCGAGCAAACCTGTCAACGTCATGCCCAGCCATCCGGGTCTCACAGCCTTACGTCGAAAGATAAGAGCAATCATCGTTGAAATGAGAAACGGAACCCATGCCAGAAACATATCCCAGTCTAGGAAGGCATACATACTCGAGCCTGACTTTGCACGCAGATACACCGCAATGCCAAGACAGCATAACGTCATAAGCAGCAATGTGAATGCTAAGGCAATAAATCTTTTGTTCAAAATTCGATCATGTTTATCTATCATCTTGTTGGATTAGTCCTTCTTCTGGAAATAAATTTATAGATATTTTTTAAAGGCTTTGCTGGACTCGCCATCGTATCCTAGCTTTTGATAAAATTGATGGGCCCCTTGCCTGGAAGCTCCGCTAGCGAGGAGGATCTTGGATGCATTCATCTGCAAACATACCTGTTCCACATGTTCCATTAATTCTGTTCCGTATCCGTTGCCTTGCACCTCGCTAGACATAACGACCCTTTCAACCAAACCAAATGGCCGATTTCCTGCCAGAGCATCTAGGCAGATATGTAAATGTGCCGTACCTACCACCTGCTCCCGGACTTCGTACACAAAAAGGAAGCTGTGTTCATGAAGCCTGATCTCTTCAATTCGTTCAGCCAGCACCTCAGTATGCGCGTGGTTGGGCAACAGCTCCCTGTACAATTTGTCAATAGTTGCTGCATCCCTGGCTTCGGCTTCTCTGATCATTTTTTGCCACCTCTACTCTCTAACTTGATAACCTAAAATAATATCGCCGTTATCCTCCAACTCACCCGTTTCCTGGAACCCACAACGCTTGTACAGTGCATTAGCCGCAACATTATGCGGGATATGAGATACCCTGATTTGCCGACAATCCCTTCGCTCCTGCAACATGTGAATAACTTCCTGGATGGCACGTTTCCCATAACCTTGACCCTGATGTTTCCCATCAATCATAAAACGAAGAATCCAATAATGCCCATCTGTATAGATCTCGTTATCAAATAAAATAAACCCGACCATCTCATTCCCTGCATAGATCCCGTAAGGTCTTGAAGTTACTTCCTTGGTCGCATGGATTAAGGAATCCGCATTGCTCGCTACCAGTGTGAGCTGATCTTCCTTCGGTTGCAGAAGGATGCACTCACTTTTATTTTCCTGTGTAATCGGTTGCAAAGTGACTTGTTTCTCCATCATGTTATCACGCATATCTCATTCTCCTTCAACTATGACTGCTTCAATAGTAAAATCATAATCTATCATAACCCAGAATGTGGGTTATGCGTATAAATTCTTCCTCTATATGGGCTATATATGTTGAACTAAAATAGTTCCACACGGTTCATGCCTATTCATGCAAAAAAAGCCACGGTATCCGTAGCTTAATCTTTAACCTTTATTCTGTTCATTACATCTTAAGGGGATGCCTGTTACGCTAGCGATCCACTTACCAAGTGTCCTTGATACCACACAGCCAGCCTTCCAGATCGCCTTGCCACCGCTTCGGCTGCACAACTCGCCTGCACCAGAACAAAGCTTGCTACATCGCCTGCCTTTGGCCATACGCTCTCTCCTGCTGCATTCAGCGAAGTCACTCCGCCCGTAATCGTAGCTATTGACTGGGACAACGATAACTCGTCGCTATATCCATACAGCTCGGCGAAGCGTCCAGCCTTTTCAAGCATATCTCCACTACCAAAAGGAGACCAGTGATCCGTCAGACTGTCTGTCGCCAGTTTCACGTTTACACCCACACGTTGCAACATCGGAAGCGGCATCATCGTTCTGCCAATCGGCACGGTTGAAGCCACACTCATTCCCAGCGATGCCATGCGGCTCGCCATCTCCTCGGCTTCCTGTTTCTCCGCTCCTGCAAACCAGAACGCGTGGCTAACCGTCACCTGACCCTGTAGCCCTGCTTCTTCAGTCAGCCTTACAAGTTCCAGTAACGTTTGCTTGCCAGCTTCGCCACCATCATGCAGATGCATATCGATCCCTGCCTGATGTTTGACTGCCAGTTCCACCATGGTATGCAGCGATTTTTCGATGTTCTCATCTACGGTATACGGATCAAGTCCGCCTACATGTGTTGCCCCCTCTGTCATGGCTTGTCCCATGAGTTCGACCGAGCTGGATCGCAACAGCCCATGCTGAGGGAACGCGACAATCTCTGAAGATATTTTACCCGTGTAATTTTCCAGGGCTTGCTTGGTTGCTTCCAAACGTTTTAATCCACTGACTGGCTCAATATTGCAGTGCGCGCGAACGTGTGTAGAGCCGTAACCCTGTATTAGTGCAAGGATGCTTTCCGCCTGCCGTTTTGCATCGGGTAACAATTTGGGTAGTAATACCTTCTCCTCTTCAATACGATCAAAGATGCTGGAGCTGCGTCTGACCGCTTTCCATGGCCCGTCATAATAGGTTTTGTCCAGATGAATATGTGCTTCTTCAAACGAAGGCAACAATAACAAACCTTTGCCATCCACTCGCGGCAATTCTTCTGTCCATTGCGCCTTTGCGTCCACAATGGCAGCAATAACTCCGTTCTCAATCCGCAGATGAGCAAGACCCGTTTGTGTGCCCGTCACCTCTGCTCCTTCATGAATATATCCTTGTTCCAATCTTACATTGGTCAGCCAGAATACCTGTTGCTGTTGCATTGTCTTTCCCTCATTTCTCTCTTCTCTTTTCTCTTTAATTAAAAATTAAACCGTGCATGTCCGCCATCTGTCACGCCCTCAATTTGTTCAATATCGAGTAATCTGCGCTTCATCTCGAGACCACCACGAAAACCCGTCAGCTTGCGATTGGCACCAATAATCCGGTGGCATGGCAGTAACACTGGAATGGGGTTCGCCCCGTTCGCCGCACCTACAGCCCGCACAGCCGAAGGTCGTCCGATCACGGCAGCGATATCGCCATAGGTACGTGTCTCACCGTATGGCACACGCCCGAGCGCTTTCCATACCTGTTGCTGAAATTCGGTACCGATCAGGTCCAGCGGGATGTCCTCTGTGTAAGCTGTCTTTTCCCCTGCAAAATAGGACTCCAGCCAGTCCATCATGCCCGTCTGTCTTAATGCCTGCTCATTCTCTTCAAGTTTAACACCCGGGGCAATTTTACTAATCCAGCCGTGCCAGTCTTCCAGCGTTTCGTTCGGCATAACGATCCGGCACAGTCCCTTTTCGGTCGCAAGCAGACTCCAGGGACGACTGTCCAGCAACATCGTGGCATACATCATCTTTTGTCTCATTTCATATTCGACCTTTCTTTATATATATCTGAGTCAGGAGCTTGTCTGTTTGGGGGCACTTGTCTGTTTGTTCACCTTGCGTTTCATGCTGCGGATCACTTGTTTGTCCTCCGGTGTCACGCGGTACGATTCCGTAATCTTCTGGAGTGCTTTGTTGTACGTAAAATCATCAAGCGTATTGTTTTGCAAATACGGCATGGTCACCTCAGGTTGCTTCACATACGCGATCGAGATCGCCCAGGCCACTGCCATTTTCACATAATAGGCCTCATGTTTAATCTGATCAAGTAACGGCAACACCTGATGAATATAAGGCGGCTCCAGATAAAAGTTCAACAGCATGACCACGCCAAACCGGATTTCATATTCCTGATCCGACTTGATATAAGGCTGAATGAAGTCCCACATCGCATCCATATGCACTTTCGTATATTTCAGTCCGGCACAGAAGCTGTCACATACCGACCAGTTATCCATTTTGGGTACAAAAGCCGCAATACGTTTTAACAATTCGTCCAGATCTGCTTGGACGTGACCAATGACCATTGCTTGCAACATTACTTCTTCAAAATATTCATCCTGCGCCGTATCCAGGTACGTACGCCAGTCTGCAACGGCAATCTGTTTGGCTATTTTGCGGATCGTCGGCAAGCGCACACCCATCACGTTTGAAATATTCGGTATAAGGGAAGCAGCGAATTTCTGGTATTCTGGCTCAGCCACGCTGAGCAGTTGTGTTCGAATATCGGTTTCCAAGGGCACTGGACCTCCTCGTTGATTACTGTAAAACAAGTATATCCTGAGTGCTTTCTTTTGTAAGCCCATCTCGAATGTTTGAGCAAGATTTCAATATTGTTTAACAACGAATGCATTCCGTTTAAAAATATGAAGCGCACCATTCAGGAAAGGAGTGTCATTATGAACGGTTCTCAAACCAATAAAGAGCTCTCCGTTGAGGAGATCACCCAGCAACTGACACAGCATGTACAATCCCAGAATCTGCCGGAATTCTATAAACTGGTGAAGGAACTGCGTCCCTATGATCTTTCACTCATCTATAAAAAATTCCCTGAAGACGAAAAGAATCGTTTTCTTCTTCTATTTAAACCGGATACACTTGCCGATCTGGCCGAAAACTTAAAGCTGCACGAGCAGGCTGAACTGTTTGAACGACTCGGACCAGAGCGTACGCTGGAAGTCATGCAGCAGATGGACAAAAGTGATCTCATTCGCTTCATGCACGACCTGCCCGCAAAACGCAGGGAAGAATTGTTATCCAGCATGAATCTGGATCACTCCGCCATCATTCGCTCTGTACTCAGCTATCCACCAGAAACTGCCGGACGGATCATGACCGACCGCTATCGTACGTTGTCCACCCACGACACAGCGAAGGAAGCACTGAAGCAATCACAAGGTACGCTGCACCTCTCCCCGTCCAGTTACCTTTATGTCATTGACGATGAAGGCAAGCTGGCTGGTGTCGTTAGTTACCGCTCGCTTGCTCTGGCCGATGACAAAACCAAAGTGGAACAACTGATGACCAGACGTGTCATTCACGCCACCGTAGATATGGATCAGGAAGAGGCTGCCCAGTTGCTCCAGCGTTACGAATTCATCGCCGTTCCGGTCGTCGATGAGAATAATAGGCTGTGCGGGATCATCCAGATGGATGACGTCATTGACATCATTATGGATGAGGCCAGCGAAGACCTCGCCAAAATGGGCGGTGGTGGTAAAGATATTGATTTTGATACCAAACCGCTCGTTGCGGTCAAACGCAGGTTACCTTGGCTTATTTTGCTGTTATTGATTGGCTTGATCTCGGGAAGCATTGTGGATTTTTTTGAAGATACACTGAATCAGGTTGTGGCTCTTGCGTTTTTCATGCCTATGATTGCGGGTATGACGGGAAATACAGGGACGCAATCCCTTGCTGTCGTCGTACGCGGACTTATTGGACGCAAGCTGGACAAGTCAACGGTACTCGCTCTGATTGGACGAGAGATTAAAGTCGGTACGATGATCGGTCTTGTCTGCGGTCTGCTCATTACGGTCATTGCTTATTTCTGGCAAGGAGACTGGTTGCTCGGGATGATTATCGGTGTATCCCTGTTTCTCACGCTAATCATCGGTACACTGACAGGCACATGCATCCCGCTCCTGCTCAGCCGTTTCAAGGTTGATCCCGCAGTGGCATCCGGCCCGTTAATTACAACGCTAAATGATATTCTATCCCTGTTTATCTACTTTGGGATTGCTACACGTTTCATAGGAGCACTGATGTAGCTTCTTGTGCAGTATAACGGACGGCATATGGTGGACGACTTATGGTTCTTATGCACCAAAAGGACCCTGATCATTAGATCAGGGTCCTTTCTTTAGCTCTCACTACTCTTAAGCAGCTCGTTTATTTTTGTTATAGATATCAAATGCCACTGCCAGCAGCAACACCAATCCTTTGATTCCTTGCTGCCAGTCAATACCCAGGCCGATCAGGGACATCCCGTTGTTCAGCACACCCATAACCAGACCACCGATGATTGCACCGAATACGGTACCGATTCCGCCCGAAGCTGACGCTCCGCCGATGAAGCAGGCTGCAATGGCATCCAGCTCAAAGTTCGTACCCGCTCTTGGCGTAGCCGCATTCAGACGTGCGGCGAAGATCAGACCCGATACAGCCGCAAGTGTACCCATGTTTACGAACACCCAGAACGTTACTTTTTTCGTTTTAACGCCAGACAGTCCTGCAGCCTTCTCATTGCCGCCGAGTGCGTACACATGACGTCCCATCACGGTACGATTCATGACAAAGGAATACACCACGATCAGAACAAACAGAAGCACCAGAATGTTCGGAATACCCGCATAACTTGCCAGTACAAACGTGAAGAGGTTCGTTACCGCTGCCACTACAATCAGCTTAAGCAGGAACAGCCCTTGCGATACCACCTCAAAGCCATACTTGCGCTGGGAAGCACGTTCCCGCAGTTCATTCACAATGTACCAAATCGTGAGCGCAATCCCCACAATAATGGACACCAGACCCATGCCTGAGAATTGTACATCCGGCAGGAAACCGGAGCTGATCTTTTGAAATCCGGCAGGGAAAGGGGATATCGACTGCCCTTCCAGTACAATCATCGTCAGACCACGGAAGAGCAACATGCCGGCAAGCGTAACAATGAAGGCGGGAATCCGCACATACGCAATCCAGAAGCCCTGCCATGCACCAATGAGTGCACCGACCAGCAGGGAAGCAATGACTGCGAGCCAAGCTGGCAACTGCCAATCCACCATCATAATGGCGGCTACAGCACCGACAAAGGCCGCAATGGAACCGACGGACAAGTCGATATGCCCTGTGATAATGACCAGCACCATACCAATGGCCAGGACTAGAATGTAGCTATTTTGCAAAATCAGGTTTGTAATATTAATTGGTTTGAGCAACAGCCCACTAGTTAACACCTCAAATAGAAGCATAATGACAACAAGGGCAATGATCATGCCATATTGACGTATATTATTTTTGAACAGTTTAGTTACCGTTTCCATGCTTACCGCCTCCAGACTTGGTCATATATCTCATCAGTGTTTCCTGCGATGCCTGCTCCCTGCTGACTTCACCCGTAATTCGTCCGGCATTCATCACATAGATCCGGTCACACAAACCCAGCACTTCCGGCAGCTCCGATGAAATCACCAGCACACCCTTACCTTCGGCAGCAAGCCGGTGGATAATCGTATAAATTTCAAACTTGGCACCCACGTCGATCCCGCGTGTCGGCTCATCCAGAATGAGAATATCCGGCCCGGCAAAAATCCATTTGCTCAGTACCACCTTCTGCTGGTTACCTCCGCTCAGATTCCCGGTTTTCTGCAGGATATTAGGAGCCTTGATGTTCATGCTTTTCTTCATCTCTTCCGCAACCAGCACTTCCTCCTGCTCGTTCACAACGGCATTACGGGTCAGTTTACCAAGTCCGGTGAGGGAAATATTGCGTTTGATATCATCCATCAAAATAAGGCCATATTCCTTGCGATCCTCCGTCACATAAGCAAAACCATTCTGAATCGCCTCGGTCACACTGTTATTCTGAATCGGCTTGCCATCCTTGATCAGCTGCCCCGAGATGTTACGGCCAT
This sequence comes from Paenibacillus polysaccharolyticus, assembly GCF_900102085.1. GTDB lineage: Bacteria > Bacillota > Bacilli > Paenibacillales > Paenibacillaceae > Paenibacillus > Paenibacillus polysaccharolyticus. The sequence goes on from NZ_FMVM01000001.1 coordinate 442,829, forward strand.
ATGATTTGCCGAAAATACTCATTGCAAGCTCTGTACGTCCTGCGCCCATCAGTCCCGCGATCCCTACGATCTCGCCGCGTCTGATGTTCATGTTGATCTGATCCAGCACCTTGCGCTCGGCCTGATGCTCGTGGTACACCGTCCAGTCTTTCACTTCCAGCACCACGTCACCAATGGTGGCATGACGTTCAGGGTAGCGGCTCGTCAGGTCCCGTCCAACCATGCCGCTGATGATGCGATCCTCGGTGACGTTATCCTTTTTCATATCGAGCGTTTCAATCGTCTTGCCATCCCTCAGGATCGTCACCGCATCCGAGACCTTGGACACCTCGTTCAGCTTGTGAGAGATGAGGATACAGGCGATGCCCTGCTTTTTGAATTCCAGCATCAGTTGCAGCAGATTTTCACTGTCGTCTTCATTCAACGCTGCCGTAGGCTCATCCAGAATAAGCAGACGTACTTTTTTGGAGAGCGCTTTCGCAATTTCAACCAGTTGCTGCTTACCTACCCCGATGCTGGATACCAGCGTGTTCGGGTTTTCATTCAGACCTACTTTGCCAAGTAGTTCACGTGTCCCGATAAAGGTTTCCTTCCAATTCACGATGCCTCTGCTTGCACGCTCATTGCCCAGATATATATTTTCCGCAATGGAGAGATACGGGATCAGCGCGAGCTCCTGATGAATAATGACAATGCCCAGATCCTCGCTCTGTTTGATATCTTTGAACTCACACGTCTTACCGCGGAACAAAATGTCCCCTTCATAGCTTCCATGCGGGTATACTCCGCTAAGCACCTTCATCAGCGTAGACTTGCCTGCGCCATTCTCGCCGCAGATGGAATGAATCTCGCCTTCCCGAATTTTCAGGTTGACGTTCTCCAGCGCTTTGACGCCCGGAAACGTTTTGGTAATGTTCTTCATTTCAAGAATAATGTCCGTCATGGCATGTGCTCCTTTCCTTGGATGATGCATTATGGCACACCGATCTTTTGCAACGTATTTATGAGCGCCCTACCTATTTCATCACACTTTACGGTAGGCCTATTTCTTCTTTGGTGTAATACTTGCTGCCTACAATATCTTTTTCCACATTGGTACGATCTACAGAGATCGGGTCGAGCAGATACGCAGGAACAACCATTAATCCGTTGTTATATGACTTTGTGTCATTCACCTCTGCTTGTTTTCCTTGCAAAATGCTGTTAGCCATCTCCACTGTTTTCTCGGCGAGCTTACGTGTGTCCTTGAAGACCGTCTGCGTCTGTTCTCCAGCCACAATGGACTTGATGGATGCCAGTTCCGCATCCTGCCCCGTAATAACCGGAAGCGGTTTGTTCGGCTTGCCGTAGCCAATGCCCTTCAGAGATGAGATAATCCCGATACTGATTCCGTCATACGGAGATAATACCGCATCCAGATTATCGCCTGAATAGTAAGCACTCAGCAGGTTATCCATCCTTGATTGGGCCAAAGCCCCGTCCCAGCGCAGTGTGGCAATTTGCGCCATCGTCATCTGTTTGCTTCGGACGACCAGTTTGCCAGAGTCAATATACGGTTTGAGCACCGACATCGCACCGTCGAAGAAAAAGTATGCATTGTTATCATCCGGTGATCCACCAAACAACTCAATGTTAAACGGCCCCTTGCCATCCTTAAGCCCCAGCTTCTGTTCAATATAGGAGGCTTGTAGCACCCCGACTTTAAAGTTGTCAAATGTAGCATAGTAAGTCAGATATGGCGTGTTACGAATAAGTCGGTCATACGAGATGACCTGAATGCCTTCGTCATGTGCCTTCTTGATGACATCGGTCAGCGTATTTCCGTCTACAGATGCAATGACCATGACATCAACACCTTTGGTAATCATGTTCTCAATCTGGGAGATTTGATTCTCAACCACGTCTTCGGCGTACTGAAGATCTGTTTTGTAACCTTGCTCCTGAAACAGACGAACCATATTCTCTCCGTCGCCCACCCAGCGTTCCGATGATTTGGTAGGCATGGATATGCCGACATATCCTTTCTCCTTGCTTCCCACATCACTTTCAGCCAGATTACAGGCTGAGAGCATGACGGACATTACCAGAAGCCAGATGAGTATTACTCCTTTTTTCATATGAAGTTCCCCTTTCCTCACGTCATCGCGTTCGGTATGATTCGTAAGATAACGCTTACAACACACGGAGTATCTTGCAGTTGCTTATTGTTCCTCTCTGCATCCCATGGTAGCATTTCGCAGCGAGCAAGGTCTTTGCAGGTTTTGAACCTTTTTTATAAAAATTTAACTTTTGATGGAAAAGGGCAAACGAAAAACCCACCACAGGTGGTTAACCTTTAAAGGTGGGTTTGTTTGTAGCCTATTGATATCCATACTTCCGATGAAGCTTCGAAATCTACACAGAACCTGCGCTGGAACTGTCTGTTCCGCCATTTTTACGATATTGGGCAGGCGAGATACCCATCGTTTTTTTGAACGCTGTGCTGAAATAGTGCTGTGTATCATACCCTACGCGTTCAGCGATGGTATGGATCGGGAGTGACGTGGAGTCCAGTAGCTGTGCGGCTTTACGAATACGGGCATGAGTGACAAGAGTAACGAACGAGTCGTTTAACTCTTTTTTCAACACACGACTGAGATATACTGCCGACACCTGCAAACGGGATGCCAGTGATTCCAGCGTCAACTCCCGTTCTGCGTACTCCTCCTGAATCAGCTGCCTTGCTCTGCGAACGAGCGGAGAGAGCTTCACTTCTTCGTATACCTGTTCACGGCAATGCCGATACGTACCCGGCACCTCTTCCAGCGTCCCCCTATGAGGTTCAACATGGGCATGAACAGCGATGTTCAGGCAAGCACTAATCTGCTGCTCCAGCAGGAGTGCAATCTCCTCAGGGGTCTCCTGCCACAGGCAGATCCCGATAACACTACTAGCATCACGAAAGAGCACGTGCGGATGATCTCCGAGCAGTTCTGCTATGATATTTTCCATGGCATACAGAAACAGCTGACGATCATTCTCCCTCAGTATGGTCTGACGCGCCTCGGCAGCAGGCCAACGCACCACTCCAACTTGTACAGGCGATACAGACGGCAGATGTAGAAAAGCAAGTTGCTCCATCAGACTATTACCATCTACCTGTCCTTTCATCCACTCCTGACAAAATCGCTGACGAAGGAGCGGAATATTGCGTTCAATCTGCTCTGCCGCCTGTCTGACATAGGCTGTCCGCTGATGCTCCTCATCCAGACGCTGACGTAACCGCTCCAGTGCAGCTCTCAATTGGTCTGCTTGTACAGGCTTCAGGATGTAATCCTCCACCCCGAGACGAACCGCTTCTTGCGCATAAGCGAATTCATCGTGCCCCGATATGATCAGATACCGAACCCCGGGGCACTGTTCCTGTAAAGCACGAATCAGTTCAATCCCATTCAGGAACGGCATATTCATATCGACCAGCACGACATGTACATTCAACTCAACTGCCCGTTCGAGCGCTTCTTCACCGTCCTCGGCTTCACCGACAACCTCCATGCCAAGTGTAGCCCAATCCATAGCCTCGCGGATTCCTTCTCGAATAATCGGTTCATCGTCGGCAATCAGCACTCGATACAGGTTATCCGTTGCATTGACATTGACAGGTTGCACTGTATAGTCCACGACCCTCTTCACTCCTTCTCTCGTCGATCTTGATTATCTCGGGGCTCAACCCGGGAAGGTATTGTTACAGGCATTTCCCGCATCAGTGGATGAACAATCGTAACGCGGGTTCCCTCACCCTGCCTGCTGTCCAGCCAAATCCCATAGTCACTGCCAAATGATAATCTTAATCGTGCCTGTACATTCAGCATCCCGTAACTTTTACCCGTCCACTCCGGTGAAGTCGATTCCAGACTCTCCATCGGCATATCCAGCAGCTGCAGCATCTCCGCCAGTCGTTCTTCGCTCATTCCGGCTCCGTCGTCCTTAATTGTCAGATGTAGCCGCCCCTGCTCCACATTCCCTTCTATGACAATGTGGCCTGGGCCTCGTCTGCCCTTGATCCCATGGTATATCGCATTTTCTACCAAAGGCTGGAGTAACAGCTTCAGCACATACAAGTTGTGCAATTCTTCCGGGACATGGATGGTGTACCCAAGACGATCCCGATATCTGGTCTGCTGAATCTGCAGATAACTGCTGATATGTTCCAGCTCAGAGTGTAGGGGAATATAATCCTGTCCCTTGCTGAGTCCGATTCGAAACAAACGGGACAGTGCCCCAACCATATTAGACACACCGTCAGCGCCTTCTTTTCGAGCCATCCAGTGAATCGTATCCAGCGTATTATATAAAAAATGAGGCTTGATATGCTCTTGTAAACTGCGCATCTCTGCATCCCGTTTCTGCCGTTCCCTCAGTTCATTCAGCGTAATCAGCTGACGAATCTGGCTCAGCATTCGGTTAAAACTATTTCCCAGCATACCGATCTCATCGGCACGATCACTCCACCGGCCTGCGTTGAGATTGCCCGTTTCGGCTCTGCGCATATAAGACATCAACCGGAAGATCGGCTGCGCAATGGAGCGGGAAAACCACAAAGATGCACTCAGACCAAACAAACACACGACAAAGACAAAACTAACCACATAAAACTGAATCTGTCGCACCTCGGAGATCGACTCTTTGGTTGGAAACACCCCCACCGTTCTCCAGCCCGTAAAGGTAGATGACTGATACATGAATAATAACGCTTCGCCATCCACATCTTTCGTAAACGTTCCGCCCTCTCCCGAAGCAAACCAGCTCGCCGGAATATGTTCAATGAGCGGATGTTCGGGTCTGTATACACTTTGTCCTTCGGCATCCGTGACCATGACATAACCGGATTTGCCAAGGGTTACATTACGAGCCGCCTGTGAAACGGACCTCAGCTTGAGGTCAATTAGTACAGCCCCCTTCACGAGCCCGGTCGTTTCATCCGTGACAGAGCGGGCGACCGATACAATCTCATCATCCTTATACCGGACATGGGTGGTCATGTTGCGCTCTCGCGGCTGACCCAGTACCGTGAAAATCCCTGGTTGCATTGCAGCCTTCCGATACCACTCTTCCTCGGTCAGACGTTGCTCCGTTCGAGGATACATCTCATTGCTTATATAGTCACCGTTGCCGTTCACAAGCACGATGCCCGCAATTTCCGGGTACAATGTGGTGAATCCTTGCAAAGTCTGTTTGATGCCATACAAACGGTTCTGTTCAGATTCCGTATACGCTTGGCTGGCTTGTCTTTCGACGCGTTCATGTTCACGTGTGTTCCCGTCTCCACCGATCTTCTCGTCCATGAAAGCATTGACGTCTGGTTCGAATGCAATCAGGTAGGTCATATTTTGCAAATTCTCCATCTTGGTATTCAACGCTTCATTGACCTTGCCAATCAGCTGCATCGTATGTCCCTCTACCTGTCGCTCCACGACTCGTTCTACCGTCCAATTCACGAGCAGACCCAAACCGACGGACGGCACGATGGCAAAAAGCAGAAATAACAGCATCAATTGGTATCGTAATGGCATGTTACGCAGACGCAGGCGGCGTACACCGTTCACAAGCTCAGAGCGCCATGTTCTCTGTTTATTTGGCATAATAATCATCCACATTTGAACGTGTCACGACCGAGATCCCCGTATCTACCGTTACAGGCAGCGGTGCATTTTCCCCTGAAGGCGAAGGCGCAGGCACGGTCAAGTGATGGTGCAGATGGAACAGATATTGGAGTGACCAGTACCCCATGTTCCAGGTCCCTTGTGCAATCGTAGCCGATATCGTACCATTTTGGATCAGATCAAGTGTCGCTTTATTTGTGTCAAACGAGATGATGCGTAGCTTCTGGCCATTGCCCGGATCTGTATTTTGCACTGCTTCTCCAGCTCCGGCGCCTCCCGTTGCCTCGGTGACAAATATACCCGCCAGCTTCGGATGTGCCTTCATCATCCGGATCGTTTCATCCCGGGATTTCAACGTATCTCCATGTCCATCCGCAATTTCGACGACCTGCATATTGGGGTATCGCTGCTGAATCGTTTCGCGGAATCCGTTGGTGCGTTCCTCATGATTCTGCTGTCCCGGCAACGTTAATACAGCGACTTCTCCTTCACGACCGAGTAGCTCGGCCATTTTATCCGCTGCCGTTACGCCTGCCTTGTAATTATCCGTCCCCAAAAAAGAATACGCCTGACTCCCCGGTGCATCGGCATCGAACAGGATTACAGGAATATCCGCTTCTACAGCTTTATTGATCGCTGGAATTAACGATTTTGGATCAATTGCGGATATAGCAATGCCTGCAGGTTTGCGCGCAATGGCCTGTTCAATCACCGTGATCTGCTCTTTGGCATCATACCGTGTAGCCCCGCGATATTCGACGGTCACGCCCAGCGCATCCGCGGCATCCTCAAAACCTTTCAGCGGACTCTTCCAATATTCCAGTCCGGACTGAAACGTAATCATCATGTACGTCTCACCCAGATCACCGCGAAGTCCGCGGTTTTCCCACGAGCTGTTTACCTGACTGGTATATTCAAATCTCAATACATACAATGCAAACGCCGCAATCAGCACAATATAGATCAGCAGCATTTTTTTCATTTTTGTTCACTTCCTCAAGTGGTCTATGTCAGTCTGTACATCCTCACTCCGTTATCGATTGTAAACGCAATCATTCAAAAAGGGAACCTCTCTATATAAGTTGACTAAAGATTTACACAGTGCACTCCGTTAACGTGTAAATAAAATACGCACAACTTTTATAGAGAGCGTAATGATTAGGGGAACCACGCCTAATGATCTCAAGCTCCGCTACGCAATAATGTACTATAGCTCTGGTCTGCTCCGCCGTATGATTACAACAATGAACGTGAAATTTGAATCTATCATCGAAGAAGGAGCTTAACATGAATATACTAACCTTTTTAATCTACTGTATCGTTGTCACTTTCACACCCGGCCCCAGCAATATTGTCATTCTCTCCTCCACGCAAAAAGTAGGCGCACGCCGCACCATGCCTTATGTCTGGGGAGCTACCTTAGCTTTCGGTCTGTTGCTGACCGCGTCTGCTTTGTTAAATCAGCTTCTCGCTGACATCTTGCCAGGCATCTTGCAAGTCATGCAGATCATCGGCGGCATTTACATGCTATACCTCGCTTATCAGGTCTATCGAATGGGCTCTACTGAAGCCGCTCCCCAGGCTATATTAGGCTTTTGGAACGGTGTAATGATGCAATTCGTGAATCCCAAGGTTGTGCTGTTTACCTTCACCGTCATTCCAGCTTATGTACTTCCTTACGTCGCTGCAGAATCATGGTCTGCGTTCTTCTATGTTATGCTGATTACGTGTATTGGTTTTCTGGCTTACTCCAGCTGGGTGGTGTTCGGCACGATCTTTCGATCCTTGCTGAATCGTTACCAGCGAACATGTAGTATGCTGATGGCTCTTTTTTTGATATACTCAGCCATTATTGTATCAGGTGTGATCTAACGACTTATTTCATCTGAGGAGGTGTGCGGTATGGAACAGTTTAGCTACAAAAGATCAGAAGACGTGCTGGCTCTATCCGCCAGCTTCACCGATTTCACCTATAAAAAGCATTGCCATGAGGAATATGCCGTAGGTGTAACGCTGCGCGGCATTCAGCAATATCATCTGGAAGGTCACTATCAGGCCTCACATCCGAACGGCGTCATGCTGTTTAACCGCGAGCAATTACATGATGGAAGTTCCTATGATAAAGAGGGTATTGATTATGTGATGCTTTACCTGAAGGCTGAATTAGTTGAAGAAATTATGGGTAGAAAGGAACTTCGCTTCTCCACTCCCATCGTCTATGATCCAAAGCTTGCCCGAAGCATTCTCATGCTGAACGATGCCGTGCAGCACAGACAGGACGAAGCCGAGTGTAGCACCCGGTTGTTTGAACTCGTGCATATGCTCGCTCAGGAGGAACAGCCTGCAAGGCTCTGGAAACCTCAGGACAGTCTTGTTCGCAAAGCAAAAGAGATTATGTTTTGCAGCACCGCAGACGTGCTGAAACTGGAAGATCTATCAGCTGAATTCGGCCTGTCGAAGTTTCAGTTTATCCGTGAATTCAAAGCCCATACTGGCTTTTCACCCTATCAATTTTTCCTGAACTGCAAGGTCGAACATGCCCGTCAATCGCTTGAGAAACATAGAGACATCTATACCGCCGTGGCTGACTGCGGCTTTGTCGATCTGACCCATCTGAACAGACATTTCAAGCGAGTATTCGGTGTGACCGCGCATGATTATATGGTACAGCTCCAGCGTTAATATAGAGTTACAGCACTCGGACCGTATGCTCATCACCCACCGGAATCAAAAACACAGCTGAAAAATCAACATCCCCTTACGGAGTGTATATAGGTCCATAAGGGGATGTTTGGTCAGGTAAATTCCACTGCACGCTGCGTTCACTGCAGCTCTTGTCCTTCATATGGCCGCTCTCATATTATGCTCTCCGCTGTTTCTTTCTCCACAGCGAGCCACCTACCAGCGCAAGTATGACAACTGCACCCCCAGCATATAGCGAAATCATCCACGGATTGCTATATCCACTGCTGCTGTCCGTGAAATCATCAGAGCTTACAGGAGTGCCTTTGCCCAACATATTAATTGCTTCTCCAGCCTGTTCAATCTGAAGATTACCGCTACATAGGCTGCTGTATAATTTGCCATCCTTATCATCCTGATTAGCAAAAATAAGATAAGACTGATCTTTTGCCAATGTTATTCCACAGGCACCTTCGCCCATATTATTAATCAATATGGTTGTCTTTTTTGTATCTACGCCTTTCCAGGTCGTGTCTACATCCAGCGTATATTTCTTATATTCCCTACTACTGATTATGGAGTCGCCTCCGATCTCGACTACTTTCCCCGTAAATACAGCGCTATACGTTTCCAACTTCTCCTTAACACTGGATTCGACACAACTGCACGCGTATGCCCGCTCCCCTGGCCAAACCATCACATTTGCTACAAAAAACAACAGAACTAAAACGGCCGCCCCCACTCTCCTCATCCTTACATTCTCCCCCTTTGAATTATCTTGAAGCCCCTCTTATCTTACTAACGTCTCCATTTTCGTTTTTGTTTGTTTTATTGTAGAATGTTAACACTATGTTTCGAGCGAACAATACTTTCGTTCAACAACGATAACTATAATCAAAAACATCATGGATGACGGAGGAACTTAACATTTGAAGCCCAATTTGACGAAAAAAATCTCCATTCCGCTGCTCGTTGCAGCGTTATGCCTGTCCGCTTTTATCAGCATTGCGCTGTCCATTAGCGATAACCAGATTCATCGCTTTGATGCTGTACTCATCGACTTGATCCAAGGCATGGAGTCGCCTGGCATGACTCAATTTATGCAATTTTTCACCTGGATCGGCAGCGAACTTCAGGTCGTTGTCATTACGGTCATTGTCATGCTGATCCTCTATGTTTTCCTACGCCACAAACGCGAACTGCTCTTTCTTGCCATCGTGCTTGCAGGCTCTACGCTATTGAATGCCGTGATCAAGCTGCTGTTTCAACGAGCTCGCCCAACTATTAACCGCATTATCGAAGTAAGCGGGTACAGCTTCCCCAGCGGACATTCCATGGCGGCGTTCAGCCTTTATGGTGGACTTGCCTTTCTGATCTGGAAGCATATCCCGACCTTTACCGGGCGTGTATGTATGATTGCAGCCAGTGCTGCCTTTATCCTGATGATCGGCATTAGCCGGATTTATCTGGGCGTACATTATCCTAGTGACGTCGTTGGCGGTTACTTTCTGAGCGGGTGCTGGTTATTCACCTGTATCTGGTTCTACAGACGTCATTTGCAGCGGCTGTCTGAATTACAAGCCAGAAGCTTCGCCTAGTCGCATGTTACATGCTTCATCGCTAAAAACCCCAACGACCGAAAGATCGTTGGGGGTTTGTTATCTTTTGATTACAGCTGTTGAATTACAACTTCTCTCCATTAGAAGCAATTACATCTTTGTACCAGTAGAAGCTTTTCTTCGGTGTACGGCTCAAGTCACCGTTGCCATCATTATCTTTGTTGACATGAATGAAACCATAACGTTTCTTCATCTCACCAGTCGATGCACTTACAAGGTCAATACAGCCCCACATCGTATAGGCAATGAGATCAACGCCGTCTGCAACTGCTTCTTTCATCTGCTCAATGTGACCTTTCAGATAATCAATCCGGTAGTCATCCTGAATGGAGCCGTCTTCTTCAATTACATCAACCGCACCCAGACCATTTTCCACAACCATTAATGGCACCTGATAACGATCATAGAGGTGGTTCAGCGTATAGCGTAGTCCTTTCGGATCGATCTGCCAGCCCCAATCGGAGGCCTCAAGATATGGGTTTTTGATACCACCCAGTAGATTTCCTTCCGCTCGATCCAGCGATGCATCCGCACTTTCCACGAGAGACATGTAATAACTGAAGGAATAGAAATCTACACAGCCTTCGCGCAGCGTCTGCTCATCTTCCGGTTGCATTTGAATTTCAATGCCTTCTTCTGCGAAGAAACGTTTTGCGAATCCTGGGTATGCTCCCCGAACCTGTACATCGCCACAGATCATGTTGGACAGTTGATCTTTCTTCTGCGCAAGCAAAATATCGTCAGGATTACACGTGTTCGGATACGTTGTCATGAAAGCAACCATACAGCCGATTTTGAAATCCGGGTTGATCTGGTGTCCCAGCTTCACCGCTTTGGCACTGGCCACGAATTGATGATGCAGCGCTTGGAACCGAGTCTGTGGCTGATCTACGCCGTCCGTCAATGTTTCTTTACCTTCAAACAACAATCCACCTGCCATATATGCACCAAGCGGCATTGTCAGACAGTTAATTTCGTTAAAGGTTAGCCAGTATTTCACCTGGTTCTTATAACGATTGAAGAGGGTTGTACAATAACGGATGTAAAACTCGATCACTTCACGAGAAGCCCAGCCGTTATATTTTTGTGTCAGGCCAAACGGTGTCTCGTAGTGGGAGATCGTCACCAATGGCTCGATATTGTGTTTTTTCAACTCGGCAAAGACGTTATCATAGAACTTCAAACCCTCTTCGTTTGGCTCCAGATCGTCACCGTTCGGGTAGATGCGAGACCAGTTGATCGACATGCGGAACATTTTGAAACCCATCTCGGCCATCATCGCAATGTCTTCTTTATAATGTCCATAAAAATCAACCGCTTCATGGCTCGGATAATACGTGCCCTCTTCAAGAACAGGTGTAATTCGGCGCGGCGTGGTATGCGTTCCGCCTGTCATCATATCCGATGTGCTTGGCCCTTTGCCGTCCTTATTCCATCCGCCTTCAAATTGATTGGCAGCCGTTGCGCCGCCCCAAAAGAATCCGTCTTTCATTTTCATGATGCGTTTCCTCCTCTAAATGTTGACGGCTACTAGAGCACGTCTGTGATCTTCAATCCACTGAAATACGCTGAGAACTATAACGTTATAGTCCAAGTGTAGCACCCATACCCTGACAAGGGTTGTCATGATATAATTTGGTTATGGAACATAACCGATTATTCCGAATGTTGTTGCTGTTGCTGGAAAAAAAGAAAACAACCGCCCCGGAGCTTGCGCGCCTGTTCGAAATCTCGGTTCGCACCGTTTACCGGGACATTGACCGTCTGAGTGCGGCAGGCATCCCCGTCTATACAACAACGGGCAAGCACGGCGGCATTCATCTGATGGATCACTATGTCATGGACAAGTCGCTGCTGAGCGAGGATGAACAGAATGAAATTTTGCTGGGCTTGTACAGCGTCAGCGCCATTCCTCATCTGAACAGCGCCCGGATGCTGGGCAGGTTAACGACCCTATTTGATCATAAACTGGACTGGATTGAATTTGAGTATTCTCCGTGGGGCAGTATTCCCGAGCAAGAGATGCACCTGTTTAATCAGGTGAAACAGGCGATATTCGCAAGTCAGTTGCTCGCATTTCACTATATCGATTCCAATGGAGAAGCGAGTGAGGAGACGGCGTTGCCGGTGAAGCTTATTTTTAAAAACAATACATGGTACTTCAAGGGTTTAAAACAAGCCCCCCCTGTGACATCCGATTCGCCCGACACCTTCGTCACGTACAAAATCAAACGGATCACGAAACTTCGCTTTGTGCCCGGCGCATATGAGCATACTCGGCCATCGACAGGGGAGGGAGATAGAGTCAAAGAAGAACCTTATAACGGAGAAAACCAAGACATCAAGATACAGTCTAACCAGCCGTCTGAGAAACAGACTCTGATCGAACTTCTGTTTGAACAAACGATCGCTTATCGTGTTTACGATCTGCTGGATCCCGCCATTATTCAGCAAGAAGCGGATGGGAAACTAAGGGTTTCTATTCCAATTGATGAGGGTGAACAGCTTTATTCATTCTTACTCTCCTTTGGCTCAAAAATAAAGGTGATCTCACCTTTGACGGTGCGCAAAGAGTTACTTCGCAGACATCAAGAGGCCGTCGCGCTTTTACTGGAAGATGATGGGCACAAAACCGAGGATGATGGTACAATATAGTATGCATCTATACCATTTCATTTTAAATTAGGATCGACAGGAATTTAGCGATGTTGGGAGGACATACATGAATCAGCAGATCAGATACAATAACGTAGAACGCTTTAAAGGATTTGGCACACTGTATGATCAAAACAGACCCGCTGCTCCCCGCGAAGTCGTCGATATTTTGACTCATTATCTGGGCAAAAGGCCACGCTTCGTGGCTGATGTCGGTTGTGGTACAGGTTTATCCACCTGGATCTGGCTGGATTATGCCGAGCGAGTAATCGGCGTGGAACCTAGCGAGGATATGCGCTCCGTTGGCATTGCGAAATGGGAAGCTGCAGGCAAACCGGATCAACTTCGCTTTGCGGCGGGAATGTCTCATGACCTCGGCCTTCCTGATGATAGTGTAGATATTTTGACCTGCTCCCAGTCGTTTCACTGGATGGAGCCGGAATCCACCTTACGCGAGTTCGCACGGGTACTGCGTCCAGGCGGTATTTTTGCTGCCTACGACTGTGACTGGCCGCCTGTATTAGACTGGCAACTTGAAGTAGCATACCGGCAACTGGTGAGTACAGCGGATGAACTCGCCTCACGTCTATCGAGTACAGAGCAACAAGCATATAAATGGAGCAAAGAAGGCCATTTACAGCAGATCCAGCAATCCGGGCTGTTCCGTTACAGCCGGGAAATTATGTTCCATCATCAGGAGCCATTCACAGCTGAGCGTTATGCCAACCTGGCTCTTAGCCAAGGCGGACTCCAGACAGCTTTGAAGCTGGGCGCCACAGAATTGAATGACATGGCGGACGATTTCAGACGCCGGGCAGAGCTTGTTTTTGACGGAAAATCAAAAGAAGTGCTGTTCTCCTATCGCATGCGAATCGGTATCGTTTAAAATAAAAGCATACGAGGATATAAGAATAAGAATATAAAAATATAAGATTATGAATCTTGAAGGGTTGTGACCACTTTGATTAACAAAGAGGTGCTGGAACAAGATCGACTTTTCATCAAAAGCTGGCTGGACGCATATTTCGATTCTCCTCACCGCGATATTCTAATGTCTCATCCGGCCAAAATGGAAGAAGAGGACTATGGCGTGCCTTCGGATATGCAGGATGGTGAGGTTGATGAAGAAGAATGGGTTCGCTGGAAAATGCTAGACTCGAAGGTTACGGTAGATCAGATCAACGAATTAGTTGCTAGTTATGTTAAGTCTGGTTCGGATACGCATAGCTCTTCTTTCTCTCTGCCGCCGCTCTATACGGCCTATCTAAGTAGCCGATATGTTCTGAATGTGTATCTTCGCTATGAAGGATTTACGATCGAATTACCGAATCTACCTTCTGACTACCCCCTGCGGGAATTACGAAACCTCTGGTCATCATCGGAATTACTGGTTAAGGCGGGATATATTCCATTTGCCTCCTATGAAGATCATGCGGGGCCTGTCTGTTGGGATTCGAGTAAACCAAATGATGACAATGATTATGCTGTCGTGTGGTTCGATCACGATATATTAACAGAAGAGGGACAGCCCAGCCGGGAGCAGCTTGAACACTACGCACAGCCTCTTTTTCACTCTTTCCGGGAAATGCTGATGCGCTCTTCTTCAAGCACTCGTTCTTAATTTAATTGTAGGGATATAAATAAAGAGCGCCGTTCCCGTTCATCGTCCGCTTTGACTTGGGGAGGGCGCTCGAATATTATAACTTTAATTTCCTGAAATGAACCGCGAGAATGCTACAGTTCCATTTTGTACAGCTTTTTTAAAGTGATGCTAAGGATAAGCAGATCAAGATGAGAATATTAAGACGAGAAAAGATGATTCAACTGTTGTTCCTGCACTTGAAGAGCAAGGGCCACTTTGGAAGGGTCCTGCGGCGAATAAAATACGTTAATGATATGTCCCTGCTGAACCTGTGACATAGCAGAGGGCAGGATTTCTTTTTGCGTAATCACCTCAAAGGTTTCACCATTTGGCTTCGTAATACTAAGTTTAAGCTGTAACTTGATGTTGCCATTCTGTCCACTTCCCATAGGGGTAACGTCCAGAATTTTAGCCAATCCCTTCTCTCCTGTACGTGCGATATCTACCATTTCCGGTGCTATACCTTGTTGCATCATCTTTTCATTCAACAGTTGCTGCATATGCTCTTGCGACACGGTTCCATGCTGATCCAGCCCGACTTTGCGCTCATCTTTCTCGGAAACGACAATCGGAATGATAGCTCCCGGCTGAAACTGAGACAGCGAAGTCAGAGGAACAATGGTTCTTAATTCTGTATCATATGTTTCCCGGCCTTGACGAGACACCTTCAGCATCATTTTCACTTCCGGCTGCTCATTAATATAGGTACCCGTCTGCTGAATGCTTTGGATCACACCCACTGCCGGCAATCCTGATTTGATCTTGCGCTGACCCAAACTTGTACCGAATATAGACGAAATGACCAGTAAGCCAATTCCTCCAAAAAGTATCGGTTTAAACCACCACGCCTGCATGACCATAAACGGATCATCCCACAGCCACTGAGCTATGAACGGGGAAAATCCTGTCCCAAATACCATCAGTAAGCCAATTACTCTAAAAAAACGACTCATCTCTATCACCCTATCTATCTAATTTATGCTGTATAAATCTTTTTACTTTTTACTATTTGATATCTTTTGTTATATCTTTTGTTATATCTTTTGTTATATCTTCGGTGCGTATGTTTCCTTTGCGTTGTTATCTGTAACACGCAAACTAATAATTCAATTTTTTTCCTATATTCGGAATAGTCGCATGAATATCTATCGCTATGAATCCACCTAAACCGAAAGAAGTCCCATATAGATCAGTTCAGAAGGATTCGCCGGATGCTGTCCCAAACCGACACGATCACCCACACGCGGAATCTGCAGCTTGGATACAAGTGTTTCCATTGTGCGTTGATACGTGTGACCACCCGTTTCAGTAACTTCAAGTACAAGCACCACAATGGGATCAAAATTAATTAATTTTCCCGTATCCGTTACACTGATCACGGTTCCAGTTGCTGTCAGAGGCAACGATCCGCTTGCAGCGAGTTGTGCCTGCTTAGCCGAGTCCAAACTCTGGTTGATGGCATCCCGATGTTCCTTTGGTACAAACCCTTTCATCATCATGCCCGTAAGCCCTTTGTTCATTACGCGATCCGCTTTGGCAACCGCATCTTCCTGTTTGTTTTTACGTGTAAACCATCCCATCATATCGAACACCTCATTTGTTTTTTATTGGGTATGATTAATTATAAACACAACATAGCCCGTATGAATACCGATCTGGACACATACAAAAGAACCGAAGAAATGTCCTGCTAGAGACGGCTTTCCATCAATTTATTTGTAGCTATGCTTGCTTTTTCCCAATAAAAACGTTGTTCTAACCGACTCAATGAGGAGTAAGCCATTTATTTTTGTGAATTTGTCCGTTACTTGGCTCTGATTACAGTTACTCAGAGTAGTCAAATTCCTATTTTTAGACGAATGCACACTCGGCACCTTAGCTCTATTAAAGATGCTTATCTAGCAAACAATGCACACTCATGATGCACTTACAGCGTACAACTCCATTTAAGACACGCTTATAGCAAACATTCAGCAATAAAGACAAAATTACAGCATACATCTACCATCTACCGCACAAAATTCACACACTTATATCTTCAAGATTTAAAATATTCTACTGAGAAGTTGAAGCTTTGCAACCCAATTATTTATTCTAACGATCTCAGATAAGCTTATTTGAGCAAAATAGGCCTTTCTGAAATTGTAACGATCACCAGAGAGCTTATTTCACTGAAAAACAAAGAAAAAGTCCAATTTGGCACTGATTTTCCTAAAATAAGCTCCACTGTGATCGTTAGGATACCAAACGCCTGAAATTCGCAGAAATAGCGTCGCTGGTGATCGTTAGAAAATAAACCTCCTTGTATTGTCCTATCCTGGCTTGTCTTAATCTACTCTACTCTTAATTCACCTTTTGCTTGTCCTGTCTCATTGCCTTACCTTACCCTGCTACAATCTATATCCCTTTACATTACTGCATCTAGCCAAGCGGTCCGATCCTTACGATACACAATACGTTCCAGACCTACTCTATCTGTTCTATCTTATCCTTCTACTTCCTAATTTCCCTTAACCGATCACCTTATGCCTGCACTGCTTTCCCTTCTTCCAAACTTCAATCGATTTACCTTACCTTACCTTACCTTACCTTACCTGCCCCAACCGGCCTTAAAACTTAACCTTTACTTCGTTCTCCGAAGCAAATACACCAGCTTGCGATAATAACCTGCCGCCTCTTTGTACCGCCGCTGATCCTCACTCACCACAGCCAATCCTTCATATAGGGATTCTAGGCGTAGCGGTTGCTGCACAGACTCAAAATACGACAGACAAGCCAGGGCTTGAGTTATAAAGGTGTCCTGTTCTCCGTGTGCGAGCGCCAGCTGACTTTGATAAAAAATCGCGTTCATTCGCTGATCCTCTGTGACAGCACAACTTAACAGTTGATCCACACTTTGCGCCAGCATGCCCCAGCTTTTCCTAGCGGAGGCAACCTCACAGCGATACACCAAAAGCAACGGCTTCATCGCCTGCTGCGTCTCATTCGTTTCTCCCTGAAGCAAGCTTTCAAAACGCTCAATCTCAGCCTGTGCCTGATCTAATTCCCCTGACATCGTCAACATGACAATTCGATTGTTCGCAATGGCCGTTACCAAGTCTCCCTGATTTCCGGCGTAAACCAGATTCGCCTCAGCCATCGACAATGCGGACAAAGCTTCCTGCAACAGTCCCATCGTAAAGCAATACCCGCTGTATGCCACATACAGACCAGACAAACGATGAAACAACCGCTGGTCATACACATGTTTCATCGTCTGCTCAAATGTGCGCTTCGCATCCTCATACTGCCGGGTATGAATGTATGCCTCTATCTGGATATTTTGGATCGACAGCCATAGCTCGCTTCCTGGCTCCGTCAGGGCGCTCAGTCTTGTCACATGAGTGAGCACGTCCACATACGCCTGCTTGGATCGGTAATATTGGATTTTGTAAAATAACAAAGCCTTCGTAAGCGGCCTAGGTAGCTGTATGTCATCCGGGCGGCCATACTTCTCCAAATAAAAATTCAGATACGATATATGTATATATTCATGCGCAGCGGCGTCATTTAACTGCTGGTAATACACTGCCTTCATTAGAGCAGTCGTCAGTTCCACCGTAAGCGAATCATCCCGATCATCCAGAGCATGTACCGTTTCCTCCGGGATCGCCGAGGCTGGAACCGACATCTGTACAAAGATCGCTTCTGCTCTCGCAAGTGTCTGTTCATCCTGCACTGCTGTTCGCAAAAGATAGGAGGAGCTTACACCCAAGCGCTCAGCAATACTCTCGGCCAAATCTTCGGGCAGTGGATAACGCTCTGCCAGGATGTTTGCAAAATGCGCCTGCGTAACCAGACCTTCTACGAGGTCCTTACGTGAGATTTGTTTTCGTTTGCTCAAAAACTCGATCCGTTCTTTCAGCATAACAGGTCTATCCTTTCATTATGACAGTCTACTCTTTCTCTATAGCGAGTCTATCATCTCATCATCCCAAAATGAAAGCCGAATTGCCACCCCCGTGCTATCCTTCCAGTAAAATTGACAAAACGGTTTCCGTTTCGAACGTAATTGTTTTACAATAGGGAGGATGTAAACGTACAATGTACGAAAAAAGCATAATGAATCGATCCAATGTTACACATGAATTGAACACGAAAGGGTGCCACAACAATGATTATTAAACCAAGAACACGTGGTTTTATTTGTACAACTTCTCATCCTGTCGGCTGTGCGGCACAAGTGCAGGAGCAGATTAATTATGTAAAATCCAAGCCAGAGATTCAAGGCCCCCGCAATGTGCTCGTCATTGGCGCGTCCACAGGTTACGGACTGGCTTCGCGCATCGTCTCCGCTTTTGGAGCAGGCGCTAATACAATTGGTATTTACCGTCCCTCCAGCTCTACGGATAAACGAACAGCTTCTGCTGGATGGTATAACTCTGCGGCATTTGAGAAGGCTGCGGATGCCGCAGGTCTTAAATCCTACAGCATCACCGGCGATGCTTTTGCCAATGAAACCCGTGATAAAGCTGTTGAACTGATTCGCAGCGAATTGGGTCAAGTGGATCTGGTCGTATACAGCGTTGCTTCGGCCCGCCGTACCGATCCAAATACAGGTGAAGTGTCCAACTCCGTGCTGAAGCCGATCGGACAAGCGTACACCAACAAAACCGTCAATTTCCATACAGGCGAGATCACTTCAGTGACTCTCGAAACAGCGACAGAAGAAGAGATTCGTCAGACGGTTAACGTTATGGGCGGAGAAGACTGGGAACTGTGGATGGATGCACTGAAGCAAGGCGGCGTACTCGCTGACAATGCAACAACGATTGCCTTCTCTTACATCGGACCTGAGCTGACGCAAGCCATTTATCGTGAAGGCTCAATCGGTCAAGCGAAAGATCATCTGGAAGCAACGGCGCGCAAAATGCATGAGCAACTGAGCGCAAAAGGCGGACGTGCCTACGTTACCGTAGCCAAAGCACTGGTTACACAGTCCAGCTCGGCTATTCCAGTTGTGCCACTATATATTTCCGCATTGTACAAAGTGATGAAGGAAAAAGGACTGCATGAAGGATGCATCGAACAGTTGCAACGTCTGTTTGCGGATCGTCTGTACGCTGGCGGTGAAGTGCCAACAGATGAGCAAGGACGCATTCGGATCGATGATTGGGAGATGAGAGCAGACGTACAGGAGGAAGTGGCGAAGATCTGGAACGATCTTACGAGCGAGAATATCTATGACCTGTCCGATCTTGAAGGTTACCGCCGCGAGTTCTTCCAGCTGTTTGGTTTCGAAACCGATGGCGTCGATTATGAGGCCGATGTGGATCCAAACGTGGAAGTACTTCATCTCGTTCAGTCATAAGTTTAATGTATATTGCATCCAAGGAGGAGATTCCATGCTTCTCCTTTTTTTATTTCCATACGTCTCCGTACGTCTCCTTACATCCACGCACACATTCATCACCTTTTCCTGACCTACTCGCTCCGAAGATAAAATAAAAAGAAGCACCACCATCCTGGATGATTTGCTTCTTGTGTTTGACCTTTTGCAATTTTTCGTGCTTGGTTGGTGTCAAGCGAACATGTTGCGATAATGCGCCATAATTTCCATTCACTCTGCGGCTTTGCTCTGGGGTCCATTGTCCGGACCGCTCTGCTTTGCGTAGTGCCTTTTGTGTCTGTGTACGTGCCATAATGATGAACACACTCCTTCAGTTGAACTACGTTCAATATATCATGTGTAACGTTGCAAGTGAAGGTGCAACCAGCCCAAACTCATATATATCCGTATACAATCGAGACCACTCCTCGTTAACTAAGGAACGAAGGAGTATTCCAAGTACTCAAAGAAAAACTTGGGCTCCTGCTCCTAGTTTGTAACCTCCCATAGTTGAACGTAAAAGAAGTATCTTTATATACTAAAAGTGAGGCCTTTACATCTAAAGTAATCTTAAACTTGATTAACAAAAAGCCATAACGTCTCTTTAACCATTAAAGTGACCTACTTATGATATTTGTGATTTCATATGTATGAGTGATCCGATAGGACGTTAAACTTTCAAAAAAATAATCCCAACCTTTATTTCTGCTGGCACACTATATAATTGTCAGGAATTACAGATGCAAATATGGAGGAAAAAATGGATTCATTTAGTAAAAACGAAAAAGAAGCCACGGAAGCAATTCGGGGCTATGTCAAACCGATTTTCGGTTTTGCGTTAAACCGGGTCAAGCACCGGGCCGAGGCGGAGGATCTGGCTCAGGAGATTATGCTGCAGTTGTTGAAATCCTTCTCTGGGGTGCGAGACATTAGAAGCCTTGACGCTTACGTCTGGACGGTTGCTCGATACACTTGGGTGAATTGGTTGAAAAAGCGCGAGCACGCTCCCCAAGCGATTGAAATCAACGGTATGTCTGAATTGTCTGCCGCCCCTTCCCGGGAGCCGCTTGACCGGCTACTGGCAACCGAAGCTTCACGGGAGCTGCGCCGAGAAGTCGCGTTTCTGTCCGACATCCATCGCCGGATCGTGGTCATGCACTACTACGATGAGCTTAAAATCGGCGATATCGCGATTGCTCTGAACATTCCTGAAGGCACGGTGAAGTGGCATTTGAGCGAGGCTAAAAAGAAGTTACGGAAAGGGATGAAACGTATGCGTACAACAGGAACTTTAAGTGTCAATCCGGTCAGCATGGGGGAAATGGGCCATTCGGGTTCGGCCGGCAGACTGGGCGAAACCAACGATTTTCTTGGACGCGCCTTGGCGCAAAATATTGTTTATGCGGCTTATCACAAGGCGCGTACTGTACATCAAATCGCGGAGGAACTGGGAATGCCGCCGTCTTTGTTGGAAGGCGAAGTACGGCACCTGGCTGATTACAATTTTCTCATCCAAACCTCTCCCGGCAAATACCAAAGCAATACCATCGTCTGGGACCTCTTCGAGTTGGCCGTAGCCGGTCATGCATTTTGGCAAGATTGCGCTGCCGAAGTGGCTGATGTTCATTTTGACGCGTTAATGGAAGTTCGCCGTCAAGTCGAGGATAGCGGAGTGTACGTTCCGGACGGCGACTATAACTTCCTGCTCTGGACCTTGCTGCCCAAAAACATCGAGGAGCAATCCTGGCGGAGCATGCCAGCGGGCGAAAACTTCGATGCGGTCGCACCAATGCGAAAAGACGGAGGTCAATATATTGCCTATGCGGCGTTAGATCGAAGCCACTATCCCGATCCGGGTTTTGATATGGGTAGTTACGTCACCTTCGGTCCGTCGCTCCGCTACGTCGAAGACACTCCTTTATACTTATGGCAATTCAATACTTACTGGAGCGATCGCGAGATCGATTGGCGTTTCCTGGAATACCGGAATGTCGAGATTTGTCATGCGTTCCAACAAGGGGAACTACCCGACAACGAAGAGAACGCCGAGCAGTATTCGTTCCTGCTGGAGAAAGGATACATCCGCAAGACGAAGGAGGGGTACAAGTTCAATGCGGTTTGGTTTGACTCTCCGCAAACGTTGGATCGTTTGAACAAGGCAATGCCGGATTTGTCCGCTCTGTATGCGCCTGCTGTCGGCAAGCTCTATGACAAAATGCTCAACCTGTTCCTGCAAAATCAGCCGAAACATTTGGAGCCGCAGCTTGCTTACATGGTGAGAGGCAACACCGGCGGAGGCCGGCTGGTCGCTTATATTTTGAAGCATTTGATCGATAACGGGAAGTTGAAACCGCCGTTGCCGCACCAGCAGAAGACGATTTCAACCTGGATGGGACCAGTCAAGTAAGTCGCTTCGGAATTGTATACGAAGAACGTATGAAAATGATTGAAAACTACCCATGATGCATGTGCGTCATGGGTAGTTTTCAATCGCAATTATATATGCCGGATTTCTCCTTTACCTTACTGACATCAGGATCGCTTGCGCCGAGACTGCCACGTCTCAATGGGTTCGTGGTCATGCTCTTCGATCAGTTCCATCGCTTCGTCCAGCCTGCGCGACTTAAACAGGGCAATCAGCTCGATCAAGTCCTCGCGATCCAGCAGTTTTACCTCATTCACCGCAGCCAGCGTGCGGCAAGCCTCCGTGTACCGGGCAGAAGTCAGTACAATGGATCGATCCGCCTCATAATAACGAATGGAGGTATAAATCTCTTGCACCGCGCTAAGACCAACAGGATGATTGGCACCGTAGCGTTTGGCCTGTACCACCGTGCGTCTGCCCAGCCTATCCACAAACACGAGGTCTGCACCGAAATCCCGGCTGCTCGTCGTTTTGTGAACCTCTTCATAACCGAGGCGCTCGAACAGATTGTAGAGATATAATTCAAACTCTGATCCATCCTCCATTTTATCGATATCCTTTATCGTGATTTTCTGGGGATTCGCCTCACTTCGTATGCGTTGCCCACGATAAATGATCCGCCGAGTCATCCAGGTTAACAGCAACAACAGGACAATGCCTGCGATAACCCATAAGATGATGTTTTCACTCCAATTCATGCCGCTTCTCCTCGTCATCGTTACTTCGTATTTCTCTTGTCACAGCCCTAAATATATCAAACTTTAAAGGTCTTCTAAAGAAGATGAATTCCCTGTAACTGTTTCACCTCTTTTAACATTGCATTATCACATCCGTGGTGTAAAAAGGTTACAGCGTGTTCGGTTGAATTACACTAGAAATCAATGGTAGAATTCTACAATCGGTGTTATTTTACCGAAGACGAAAGGTGGTTTATCACT
Source organism: Paenibacillus polysaccharolyticus (assembly GCF_900102085.1). Taxonomy (GTDB): domain Bacteria; phylum Bacillota; class Bacilli; order Paenibacillales; family Paenibacillaceae; genus Paenibacillus; species Paenibacillus polysaccharolyticus. The sequence goes on from NZ_FMVM01000001.1 coordinate 465,800, forward strand.
TGCATACTACTTATACGAATCGCAAACGCAAATCCACAACTTGGGCCGTTCTTTTGCTCAGTGGCATGCTGCTCTTGAACATGAATACAACTACAGGATACGCGGCGGCGTCCACAGAATCCTTGTCTAAACCGGCATGGACCTCCTCCTCCCTCATGTTAAATGAGGCTAATACGGAGAAAGACGTCATGATCAAGAACATTTACGCTGTACCTGCTAAAAATCTGGTATATGTACACACTTCTCAGCCCGTAACCAAAACCAGTAGCAAAACAACGCTGGACTGGCAGCTCGATTCACTTCAAGCACTGGATGCCAAAACAGGACAGCTCAAGTGGAGCACTATTTTCCATGAGAAAAGTGGCCCTTATACAACCTACTCCAACTCTGTATATGCAAGCAACGGTACGGCCTACGTGTATATGGAGTATTCGGATAAAAGCAAGAAATTATATTCGTTTAATACGTCCGGCAAGACCAACTGGGTGAAAACCGTGAATTCGTCAGCAAACATCTCGCTCATGGATAACGATAATCTACTGGTCGCTACAAGTCAGGGCGTACAATCCAATGGCTCTGTGCGTTCTACCCTTTCTCTTTATGACCAAAAAGGTAAGCTGTTGACCGAAAAAACAATTGCAGGCACTGTACTCAAAGCAGCTAAGGGCAGGATTGTTGTCGATGCGAGCAAACAGGTCAAGTCGGGAAACTTCTGGCAACCGGTTGCCAATCCGAAAGTTGAAATCTATGACACCTCATTAAACCGTCTGTCCTTCTATCAATTCCCGGCTGAGGCCAATACACAAGGAGATGGCGGCGGTGAAGCTCTGGCGATTCTGGATGATGGTTCCGTCCTGATGCGTGCCAACTTCGAAACCACCGGCAATCGCTTGATGGGATTTGGTTCGGATGGCAAGCTTGCATGGGGGCGTGCAATCGCCGGAGATGCGTATATTCAAACAGCGGGTAATGGGTACACCGTGCTCACTGGCTCAAAGCTTGAGTTATACACGATGAAAGGCAAAGTGACGGAGCGTATGTTCAAGGATGCTCAGCCTGTGCTCATGCATGTGGACCGAACACAAGACGGGCAATACCAGCTTGATTTTGCTAAAACAGGATATATTCTGAACCCACAGACATTGGAAGACGTGCATGTGTACATCGTTAGCACTGCTGTTCCTTCATTAGAAAGTATCTCCACTTATATGAATGAAGTGATCTATTCGATGAAGGGTGAAGCTCTTTCTAAGTATGCACTCAAGTCGTCGTCGGCTAAATAATGAATGTTGCTCTTACCTGACATAGCTTTAGTCAAGAAAAAGCCGGAACAGCTCCTCGCGGTGCTCTCCGGCTTCTTTTATTTCCAATTCTCGTTAATGAATTCGTCCCTACCGGACAGTGCCCGGTCTTCCTTGTAATGCTTCTCGTTTTTCTTGTGATAGTCCTGGTGGTAATCCTCTGCCGGGTAAAAAGTAACAGCATCCCGAATCTCGGTCACGATGGGCTGATTGAACCGCCCACTGACCGCGAGTTCCTGTTTGGATTGCTCGGCAAGCTGCCGCTGGCGTTCATTGTGTACAAAGATGGCGGTACGATACTGCGATCCTCGATCCTGAAACTGTCCTCCATCATCCGTGGGGTCAATCTGAGGCCAGTATAATTCTAATAAGCGCTCGTAAGGGAATACATCTGGATCAAATGTAATCTCCACGACTTCCACGTGCCCTGTTTCCCCAGTCTTCACCTGCTCATAGGTCGGATTTTCGACATGGCCACCTGTATAACCTGATACGATACCGTGGATGCCTGGTTGTTCCTCAAACGGGGTAACCATACACCAGAAACATCCGCCAGCAAACGTTGCTTTTTCCATCCCATTCAACTCCTCTGGTTCAAAACAATATCATGAAAGCATTAGCTCAGACACGCATTCATATTCCTACATTGTAAAACAACAAGAGGTTGATGGAAAGCCACCGCAATGGCTCTTCATCAACCTCTTCATTCAGCTTCGCATGGAAGCATTCATATTGATATGGTTCATACAGCTTTCAGCTGCACCATAACTTCTTAATCAGGAACATCGCTCGCTCTAGTTTACCCGCGGCTGCGTCCCATCGAACGGAAGATCAAGCTGACAATCGCTACAAGCACAATCGCACCAATCAATGCCGGTACAATGTGGAATCCGCCCATCTCAGGACCCATGTCTCCAAGAATGACTCCACCTAACCATCCACCGATAAAACCAGCAACGATATTACCAATAATACCGCCTGGGATGTCACGACCAACAATCAGACCTGCGAGCCAACCAATGATACCACCGATAATTAATGACCATAACCAACCCATATCATTCACCTCTATTTTATAAATTTTGTTGCGTCTGACTACTATTAACCGCTCCGAAGGCATTTAAACAACTGGCATAAAAATTGTTGCATATTACCATTGTCCAAAATGCTTCTTTCTCTGCTAACAGGTGCTCTGCGAGGGCATGACAACAGGCCGTGTCAGTTTCCGGCATCTCATCAGCACATGGCTGCGATATGTACCTCCCGAGAGTCATTGTATGTTACCAAAGACAAGGTTAGTATACCCAGTAAAGGTGAATTTATATTTATGGCTCAGAACCATTTATACTCCAAACTTTATAGTCCATCAGAATGGTATCAGTCAACGTATTAGATCAGAAAACAAGACTCATATAACAGATCAATAAAATCCAGCCCGACCCTTGCCCGGTTGTGCAAGCCAATTATGTTTATGACTTTTGTCCAGTTCTCCCCGCATGGACTGAATGACCTGAACAATATCGGTTCGCCCGTTTTGATGCCACTCCAGCGCAACGCTGACATACAATTCGCCGAGTTGGGCAAGCGAGAACGTATCTGTCAAGCGGGCCGCTTCGATCGTCCCTTCTTCACCTGCAAACACGCTAAACCCACGTTGCCGCAAATATTGCAAGCGTAAAGCTTCATCAGGCAGTGGAATCTCATAGGCTCGGTCGAATCGTCCGGCACGGTTCATGAGACCTGGATCGATTTTTTCCGGATAGTTTGTCGTACCGATCAAGAAAATCCCTTCTTTGGATGTCGCACCATCCAGTGTATTCAGGAAAAAGGAACGAACTTCATCCGGCATCGAGTCGATATCTTCAATGATCAGCACCATCGGTGCCAGTCGTTTGGCTGCATCAAACACTTCACGCACAGACTCGCTGTTGGTGTACTCCGTAATTTGCCAATAAGCTGCCGGTCCAGGAATACTGCCTGCTATCGATTTCACCAGCGTTGTTTTTCCGTTCCCTGGATGCCCATAGAGCAGAATACCGCGTTTGTAAGGGATGTCATAGTCCCGGTAAAAGGAACGATCCGCTTCAAAGAACTGATCTAGCGAGCGGAAAATATCCTGTTTGATCTGTGCGGAGAGAACTACATCTTCTCGGCTCACCGAACGAGTTATGGACTCTACATGACGGTCACTGCCATTGCGGGCATCCGTATAAACCGTTACTTTTTTCATATTTTGCTGACGTTCGCGTTCTCTTACACTTCCCAGGAAATGCTTCATCTCTTCATCCCCTACAGCGAACACAAAGTCTTCACTATAGATCCCGTTCTCTCGGAAAAAAGGTACCCGTACCAAAGCTACGCCCCATTTGGGATAATCAAATACGTTGTTGCGGATGGAATAATGCACACCATATGTTGGAACATCTCCATCATCATCATAATGAAGAGTCTGAAGCTCGAGATCCTCAAAGATACGAGCAACAAGCTCGACCTCGTCACTTCCGTTCTGCAAGTCTTCCCGCAACAGTTCCCAATATTCGTTGTTCGGATCAGAACTTGAATACAACTTGTATTCAACGCCGTAACGCTTTAGCAGTGCCTCACCTATTCCCCGAATCAGTCTTGAATAGACCGCGTATCCTTCAACCCGGATACGTGTATCATGCTGCTCGTCGTAGGAATAGATGGCTTTTGTTTCGTTCATTGGATTCATCTGTTTATCGTTATCGTTCATCATTTCGCTCCCTTTACCGCAGCAAGCGGTTTACATTTGGCTACCACTTGAGCCAGTCCGGCGCCGGTAACACTATCTATAATTTCATCAACGTTTTTATACGCCTGAGGTGATTCATCAATAATGGATTCCAAGGATCGCTGGTTCACAACGATCTCGTCCGCCGTTCCTACGCCAAGAGCTGTAGCAAAATCTTCAACCGTCACCAAACGTTTCGTTGCAGTACGTGACCGTACACGGCCCGCACCATGACATATCGAATAATAGTTGTCTGAGCCTTCTGGCTGACCGACCATGATATACGAGGCCGTCCCCATCGAGCCAGGAATCAGAGCTGGATGGCCTGTAGCCATGTAAGGTTTTGGATTATCCTGGTGGCCTGCAGGCAATGCCCGTGTTGCCCCTTTCCTGTGTACAAACACCGAACCACGCTCTGCATGGGATTCCTCCCAAGCATAGTTATGCATTAGGTCGTACAGTGTACGAAATTCGCATTTTGACCCGAATACATCCCGGAATGCTTCCCGGATTGCATAAGCGATGAGATGGCGATTCACTACGGCATAATTCAATGCGGAATACATCATGTTGACGTAATGGCGGCCTTCCGCATGCTCCAGCGGGGCAAATACCAATCGGGGATCGGAAGTTCCAAGGCCCAGCCGCTGCATGACTTTGGCAATCGCTGTCGAACTTGTCTGGCTAACATATCCGCCCCAAGCGCGGGAACCAGAGTGAATCATAACAGCAATCTGTCCATCATAAAGCCCCCAAGCCTCAGCTACTTCGCGATTTTCCTCAGCAATCTCAATCGCCTGAATCTCGGCAAAATGGTTCCCTCCCCCCAGCGTCCCCAATTGACGATGCGAACGGTGCCAGGTCATATCCGGAACAAGATTCAGTACATTCTCGTCATACGTAAACTTACTGCTCTCCACATGCGTCAGTGAAGTCGACTTTTTCGGTGTATAGCTATCCGGAATATATTTTTTCGGCAGTCCGTGTAGTCCTTTTTTCACAATATGCTCTAATCTTATATCGGAAAAATGGCCTCGCTGGCTGGCTTCCATCGGTAACACTTTTTCGATCGCTTTAACCAATTTGCGGCGCAGCTTTACATCTTTCAGATCATCCTTATGCAGATTGGTCAGATGAACTCGCATGCCACAGCCGATATCACTACCCACGATCGAAGGTGATACATATCCACTCTGTGCCTCCCATACCGCCGTCGTCCCAATACATGTTCCTACACCGACATGCACGTCCGGAGTATAACCCATATAAGAGATATCCGGAATCTGCAGATTATTGTTAGCCATCTCGAATACTTTGTAGTCCAGAGAAGAAAATAATTGCTGTGCCGCATATACGGTAAGTTCTCCCGCTGGTAATTTCACTTGATGGCGATAACCCTCAGTCATGTTGCTAAAATTTCCAACATTGTTCATTTCGTTATTCATAAATGATTGTAATTCCTTCCTGTTCCGTTCAGCAAATATAGTTTGCCGCGTGTTGTTTTGTAAAAAATACATAAAAAAGCCATGGACTGATCGTCCATGGCTTCTACTACATGACAATAACGGATAACAGCACAAATGAGTTTGCACCTGTTATCCATCGCTGGATACCGCGAAGAACACACATTGCCTATAGCGCTACACGCTGTATTCTATAAACAATATGCCCGTTCTTTATGTCGACCGTATGAGGCCAAAAAGACGATGAGCCGGATATACAATTGTGTCGATGCTTCTGTGTCCTAGATTCAATTCATAACCTAACGTCATGTCTCTCGGCCTCCCTTCATCATTGATATGTATATATTAATAGCACATCTTTTCAAATGTCAACCCTTTTCTTGGAAATTAATGCATTCTTATATTCTAACGAATGATGAAAAAGAGGAGGTTGTCCGGGGACATCCTCCTCTTTTTCATCAGTTTATTAGGTTATTCACCGCTGTTTCTGTCATATTCATCAGGCAAACAACATTCTCATGATCATGACCTTAGAGTTTAGCCTGTTCTTGCAATTCTTCCACAGGATTCTCATCTTCCTTCTCAGGTACTTTGGATGAAAGGAACCATCCACATACCGCAATCGTGATCAGTACAACATAAAAACCGATTTTCCATATTTTATTTTCCGGGAAATGCTCATCCAGTACGCCTAAGGAAGGGTGCGCCAATGTAATTACGGACAGCTTAACCCCTACCCAACCTACGATTACAAAAGCAGCAACTTCTAGACCCGGACGCGAATGAAGCAATTTCACGAAAAACGATGCTGCAAAACGCATGATAACGAGCCCGATAAAACCGCCGAGGAAGATGACAATGAACTGTCCACCATCCAAGCCGCCAATTGGCGGCAAGCCGCTTGGTGGCAACGCAACCGCCAAAGCAACAGCTGCTAAGATTGAATCTACTGCAAAAGCAATATCTGCGACTTCAACCTTAAATACAGTCATCCAGAATCCAGATTGTTTCTTTGGTTTTTTTGGTGCATCGTCAGCTGCCTCGTCTGTTTTATTTCGACCACTCAATATCTTTTTGACGATATGGTTTATCGAAATGTACAGAAGGTACAATGCCCCGATCGCTTGAACCTGCCACACATCCACAAGGAATGAGATTAGGAATAGCGACCCCAGACGGAAAACAAACGCCCCCATCAAACCATAAAACAATGCTTTTTTACGCTTTTCCTCAGGTAAATGTTTTACCATAATTGCGAGTACCAAAGCATTATCTGCTGCCAGTAATCCTTCAAGGACAACAAGGACTAAAAGTACCCACCCATATTCTAATAACAGTGCTGCATCCAACATTGACTCCTCCTTAATATGCTTATGATGTACAAAAAAAAGGATCTTTACCATCGCTGGTAAAGATCCTTTTATAACCACAAAAAGAGACCTTTACCGAGCATAAAAACTTGGTAAAGGTCTCGCTAACAACAAAATGCTGCCAATAAAGCCGGGGATGTGATCCCGAATTGACGACTTTACTGTAAAAGCTACTCCCCTTTAACAGGAATATGTAGTTTTAGTTGAGACCGGTGAATAACCTGTATACATCATATTTCATAACATAAAATAAAGTCAAGCTTTATTTTCAGTGTTAAGGGCCAATTTTCGAAAAACAAAAAAATCATAAATCATATTGCCCAGCGGTATAAACGAAATGAAGAATAGCGCAATGGGACGGCGCAAACGCCACTTCTGAGTTGTGTATAAAGATACCATAAACAAGAGATGCATCAGAAACAAAAAACCATACAAGTTTCCGAACCAAGTCACCGCTTGAGGCATAACTCCTGCATCCCGAAGGGGAAACGCAACGAACAACAGTAAAATATATGAAATCCCCTGTAACCATAACATTAGCCGGAAACGACCCAGCATTGAACGTAACATCATCTTCCTCCTGCTTCTATGCAATACACGCTAGTTGAACCCTGTACAGTATATCACAAAAGCAGTGTCGATTTGCATCCAGCCAGGCTGTATTATATTCCATGTCATTTGCATGATCCAATATACGTCTCACAGGAGCCAAATATCCACCTCTAACATACAATGCATGAAATGTGTCATGAACATGTCGGACAAGGAGGAGTGGATTCATGAAGATCGTTCTGGTTGCACCAGAGAAGTTACCACTGCCTGGCAATGGTTCCGTGGAAATCTGTATATTAGGTATCGCACACGAACTTGCCCGCCGTCATCAGGTAACCGTTGTAAGTCGTCAAATTAAAGGGCTGCCGGCACTTCAACAGATCGGACAGATAACGATTCAGCGAATCTTTGCATCCAGTATTGTAGATTATACCCGGTCAGTTATTCGTTTGCTTCGTACACTCGATGTTGATGTTATTCAAGTGGATAACAGACCTCACAGCATGGCTACCATTAAACAAGCCTTTCCGCAAACACCTGTTATCCTCTATCTCCACTCACTTACATTCGTTCAACCCGGACCTCGGAAACTGTCTAGTCTGAAAAAAGCGGATTGTATTGCCGTGAACAGCCAATCATTGAAGCGTAGACTCAGCCGCCGTTTCCCTCCTGTAACGAAACGGTTAAATGTCGTTCCGCTAGGTACTGATCTTGACCGTTTCCGACCCGTTGCCAGCAATGAAGAACGGCTTCACTTGCGAGAGAAGTTTGGAATTACTGAACGTTTCACAGTCCTGTATGCAGGCAGAGTCATCCCTGGCAAAGGGGTCGATATTCTAATTCGTGCTATTGCTTTAGCACAAAAGCAAGTACCTGTCCAGCTGGTCATTGCAGGTAAGGGCCCTCCAAAGTATGTACGCTCATTACGTAAACTGACACAAAAACATAACGTTCATGCCGCCTTTTTAGGGCAGATGAATCATGAACAGATTGATCAGCTCTATCGAAGTGTAGACTGCCTGGTCTGTCCTTCACAGAACCACGAGGCCTTTGGCTTGGTGAATGTAGAAGCTATGGCCTCCGGCATTCCTGTCATCGCTTCGGATAATGGGGGTATAAGGGAGATTATCCATTCGGGAATGAACGGATACTTGATATCAGAGTATAAGCACCCTCAGCAGTTTGCTTCATCCTTGCGTCAATTGGCCACACGACCTGATCTTGTGCAATCCATGGGAAGAAGTGGCCGCGAAACAGCAAGTTCTCATTTCAGTTGGTCAAGAACCGCTCTCTACTTGGAGGCAGCTTACACAAGGCTCATCCGTTCATGAGCCTTTTTTCTTGATCAGGCTTTCTCACGGAACTGCCATTCCGTAATAATAGAGTCCATCTGAGATACAGGTACATGCATGATTTCGATCAGTTCAATAATTACCATATCCTTCATCATAAATCTTACTTTTGCACAAGTTTGTTGGTAGAAGACATCGTAGAATCCCGCACCAGTCCAGCATCCATGAGGTACCATAGCAGCATGGTTTACGATATACCCCACCTCCCCTATTGGGGGGATAACCACTTTAATGGCTTGATGATCCAAGCGATTATCTGGGTCCTTTACAAGATACAGTGTATCCCCCACATGCAGAGCCTGTGCTCCATGATAGTTTTCCATGCCCATCAAAGCGGCAAAAATTTTGTTACTCATACGAATGCTCCTTTTTACAGATATTCCTTGGCTTATGGCTATAAAGCCTCTTCATCTTTATAGTGCTCCAACCATTCCAAAAGTTGTTTGCGAATCTCTCTCCGATACTCGCGAGGTTCAAGTACCTCGGCCTCAGCACCGAACTGATATAACCATTGCAAAAATTCGCGACTGCTATTCAGTGTTACTTCAAATAACAAACCACCATCCATAAGATCTGTCATTCGTGGACGAACAAACATCTCTTCTTCTTTTATGTAAGGGGCCACCTTTTCGGAGAATCTTACCTTAAAATGAATATGTTCGTCCCCTCGGTCAACAGACCAAGTATTCTTCATATACTGAGTGATATTGAAGTCACCCATATCAAATGCAACATTGGTTCGTGTTACATCCAGGAAGCGGCTAATGCGAAACAATCGAACTTTCTGCTGTAGATGACAGTATCCAATCAGATAAAAACGTTGATCACGCGGTACGAGATAATAAGGGTCTATTTGCCTAACCGTAATCTCGTTATTGGTGAGCGTATGATATTGCGCCTGAATCGTCCGTCCATCTAAAATCGCTTCGATAATGGGAATTAACAAGTTTGGATCCTTTCCTTCTTCACGGTAAGCAGGTATCCCCATCCGAATAATCCCTGCAATATTTTCCACAATTTCACTGTTCCTTGTTTTTAGTTTGGTATGTGCCGATATAACCTTATCATATGCTGAGTCAAATTCAGCAGGTAATTTAGATGTATCGACTAAGGCCGGAAGCATACAGAATAGCATGGCCTCTTGTTCGGTAAAATCTAAAGGATACATGGCAAACTCACCGATAAATCGATAACCCTTTCCATATCCTTCGTTCATTATGGGAGCAACCCTGTCCAAAATCCGGAGATCGCGGTAAATTGTGCGCACCGTTGTACCACATTTCAGCGCCAATTCCTTTGCAGATATTCCGGGATTAGCTTGTATAGCCTGAAGTATACGCAGCAGACGAATTAATTTCTCTGTCATGTAGTTTCTCCCCTTCGATATTTTATCGGCAAGGAAAACTAGTTCCTTTAGTTCACATCTAAATCTTTAGTCCCAAATAAATTTTCGCAATTTCACCTTTTATTTATAGTCCAATTGCACTTTTCCCCTCTCTAAATATACATTCTCTTACTTGCTTGCGTAAATTAATAACCCGAAATCTGATTTTCCTAAGCCTGAAAGCCTATACAAATATCTAAAAAAAATACAAAAAAAGCCCTGATCTCTAGAAGAGACAAGGCTTCAAAAAGTTTTATTTGTATATTTTTATTAGTTGATTTCTTTCAACTTGTTCAGCACGTGAACCATACAATCGCATAACACTGGAATATCATGCATCTGCTCCTCGTTCACTTGCCGATCAAAATAGACACTTGCAGAAACGTTAAATGAGACCGGAGCTTCTCCAAAAAGATAGTGGATATGCTGAACTATCCGCTGATCGGGCCAATTTTCCTGCAAGACCACCTGGATGTCGTGACAACGTGTCTCCGGTTCTTTGTTTACCCACGCAAAGCGAAGCTCCAGTTCGCAGCCGGGATGGCTACCTGGGGTCTCCAGAATCTCTGCGGCTATAGCCTGTAGCGAACTTTTCAGTACCACTTCAGCAGTCACAGCAGCATGATCTCTCAGGCAGAACCGCAAGGTGAATTCCCGGGACATGCTTGCCATTTCTAATTGATCCCTGCGATGGGTAATGTGAATGCTCTCATCCAGATTGTCCAGGTCATAGAGGTAATTCTCGAAAGCTACTTTTAAATTATCGTATATCGTGGGGTCAAACATAGGGCAAACCTGCTTTCTTTTCGATTTCATCTATCTCACGTTGTACCACAAATACGCTCCTTAAATCCATATGAAAAAGCCCAGCCCACAAGAAGTGGACTGAGCTTGGACCTGATTTACGCAGAATTTTTGAAATTCCAGCGTTCGCCTATTCTTCTGCAGATTGACCTTCTTCTGCTTCTGGAGCCGCTTCATCAGCAGAAGCGGTTGGTTCCTCTTCAACAGCTTGCGGCGGCATAACCGAAGCCACGATAGAATCTGGTGATGTCACGAGCGTCAAACCTTTATCCAGTTTAATATCGCCTGCTGTCAAGCGGTCACCAATTTCCAGACCACTGACGTCGACTTCGATCGAAGTTGGCAGATCTGCTGGCAAACCTTCAACCTCCAGTTGCGTTTCTTGCGTCTGGAAGACACCGCCTGCTTTGGAACCAGCAGCAGTACCTTGGAAATCAATCGATACACTAACGCTAATCGGTTTATTTTTCGAAATTTGTAAAAAGTCAACGTGTAGCAGACGTCCATTACGCTCCTGCTGATCCTTGATCAGTACAGGAACGGTTTTTCCGCCCTCTACATTAAGGTTAAACATCTCTGAGCGGCCTGTACGAGCCATTTTCAGCATTTCTTTTTCATCCACATGTATGGCGGCACCTTCTTGTCCCGGTCCGTATACTACGGCAGGAACTCGTCCACCTTGTCTTAACAGGCGCAATGCTGCACCTTTCTTTTCAGTTCTTGGCGTTGCTGTAAGTTGAGCCATTTTTCCGTTGGATTTCATGGTTGAACATCCTCCTTCAAGGGATCCCTACTTTGGTTTTGTTGGCAAGCTCTACGGCTTCTCTCATAGACCAAAACGGTCTTTTTTCTGAGGCCATATGTTGGGCCATATCTATATTTACCCCAATGATCCGGCATCTAAAACATAAACCCGGAGTTTTTTATCCTTTTTTTGTAATTATATGTGTTTTGGAGCATAAGAAAACAGCCGGAATTCCTTCCGACTGTAAGATTAGTGCTTGGAGTGATGAAACGAATTACCTGTTCAAAACATTACAGAGAAGCACACATCATGCACTATTCAGATCATCCTTTTCAGGATTTTCTCGCACAATCTGCATTTCATCTGACCCACTTTGTACCCTAATCTGCAGATCACCATCCTCAGGCATGATATCCACATAGCGATCTCCACAAGTGTCCTTGGCCTCCCACTCATTCAGCCTGATGACAAAACCCAGATGATGCAGACCGGGAGCTACGCGGAACCGTGCTTTCGCAACATGGCCTACCCGCTCCAAGCGAATGGCTCCATCCTCCATACCCGTTCCCCATACCCAAACATCCCAGCCGTCATAACAGCCATCAGCGCGTTCGTAACAGATGGTCACGGTTCGTGACAGGTATCTGTGAACCGTAACCGCATATGCCGCACGAACGGAGCCTATTTCTGCGATGATCATGGACTTCCCCGAAGTCAGCGCCCTCACGATTCCCGCTTGGCTTACAGCAGCTACATCCGAATGAGCAGAACTCCAGCGAATATGAGCATCTGTAAGGGGTTGCCCATATTGATCCAGCACCAACGCACGGAAACGACTAACTCGAGTTGTATATAGCACTGGTTCACCTATGATCTCGATTCGCTCAGCGTAGCGGATATCGACCTGAACGGTACAAGACGCTGTGATCGAACCGACGCTTGCCGTAATTGACACTACACCACGACTCAATGTACGAATAGTGCCATCTTTTTCTATACGAACCATGTCTGGATCAGAAGAGTTCCATACCACAGGTACATTTTCCAATACATTGCCGATATGATCTCTCACCGTTGCTCGTAGCTGAGAAGTTTCCTGCGGAGCAAATACCCTGCGCGGAAGAGCGATTTGCAGTGCAGCCGGTTCTGACTGGGGCGTGAGCTCCTTGTCGTACAGAACCATAAGCGACCAACGTTCCATCTGAACCTCCCCCGTAACCGTCTCAATCACGTCGGTTCCAGCGGTATGATGATTCACAACAACCTTCCACTCACCCTCATCCAGGTGTATGGTCTGAGATTCCTCCGAACCGTTATAGATAATCATAATCCGATGCCATGAATCTTCGTTCGCTCCATGTTCAAGCATATACGCAACAACGTTTCCATCCATCCGAATGAAGCGGAGATGTCTGCGAATCTGTTCTGCCTCCATCATACGGAACGCCGGATGGGTGCGCCGCAAGTGGATCAGCCCACGATAATAGTCAAATACAGGCCTGAATCGGGCTTTATTGGCCCAAGTGATCGTATTTACCGCATCACCGCTTCGATAACTGTTATGATCTCCAGCCTTGGATCTTAACATCTCATCACCGGCATGTAGAAACGGTATTCCCTGTGAAGTAAGCAGGATGCCAGATGCAAGAATGGAACGGCGAACCATTTCATTATGCAATACATCTGCTTCATCGACATATCGATACGGATCTGCAGCCTTAACCGCCGACTCGGCACTGCCTCCCTCCACAGGCTGTCCGTCTTTCCATACAGGAAAGCCCAGATCATGTCGAAGATGGAGCGAGGTAGCCATTTTATCCCAGAGATTCAGGTTATCATGGGCGGTCACATAATTAACGGTTTCGGCGGGGGATGAGGTGAAGTCATCCAGTGCTCCCGCAACACCTTTGCCTATTTCATATTCCAAGCCGCCGGCACCTGTGATGAATCCTCTACTGCTACCGTCACTGTCTCCTTTAATCGCACCGCGAAAATGATCATTGAATACAGCAAATCCTTTGCCTCTCTGTGTTCCCTTGAGGGTTTGACGACCCAGCGGAGAGTCGCCTCCCATCCACGGCTCTCCATAGATCAGAAAGGTAGGGTCTATCTTTTCTTTTAACTGACGGGTAAGCTCACTCATCGTGTCCAGATCAATCAGTGCCATCAGATCAAACCGGAATCCGTCAATATGATATTCTTCTGCCCAATAGCGTAAGGAATCCAGAATATATTTTCGTACCATAGGACGTTCTGTTGCCAGTTCATTCCCTACACCTGAACCGTTGCTGAGTGTACCATCTTCATAATAACGATAGAAGTAACCTGGCACGATTCGCTCAAAAGGGCCTTTTTCCACACTGTACGTATGGTTGTACACGACATCAAGCACAACACGGATCCCTTGCTGGTGCAAGGACTGAATCATCGCTTTGAACTCCCGAATACGAACAGCAGGATCTCGGGGATTCGTCGAATAGGAACCCTCAGGTACATTATAGTGTTGCGGATCATAGCCCCAGTTATAGGGTACTTTGGCCGTTGGATCGGTGTTCGCTACTGCGAGTTCATTTACCGTCTGGTAATCGGCCACAGGCAGCAGATGTACATGGGTAATCCCCAGTTCAACCAAATGATCGACGCCAATTCGGTTGCCTGTCTCATCGGTAAGCCCGGTAGCCGTAAAAGCCATATACTTTCCTTTGTACGGAAGTTCGGCCTGAGGATCGGAAGAGAAGTCTCTTACGTGCAGTTCATAGATGATCGCATCAACCGGGCTTACAAAGGCGGGCTTTACATCTTGATCCCATCCCTCTGGATGAGTCATATTCAGATCAATGATCGCCGTCCGTTGCCCATTGGCTGTAACTGCTCTGGCGTAAGGGTCCGCTACTATTTCTACCCGTTGATCATGATGAACGATGCGATACATATAAAAGTGTCCTGCCCAGTCGCCCGAAAGAGTCCGTTGCCAGATCCCGTCCGGGTCACGTGTCATCTCAAATGCCTGACCATCCTCATGATGGGACACTTCGCCAAGATCGTTATACTCTCCCTCATATTCGAAAACTAATATATTAACCAGCTGTGCTGTAGGCGCCCATACTTTGAACGTACTCGCAGCACTGGTATAAGTTAAGCCAAGATCGTTGCCTTCATAACAAAAAGAAGTCCATTCCGGCATCGTTCTCACCGCCTTTATATCCTTTAATTTCGTATTGTCCCGATGTTACGAAGTGGGACGCCTTTTGTCAACCCGGGGTTGTCTGTACTCAACATATCGGTTAGATCGAAACAATTGATGAGCAATCGCTTTCATCTATCATATGTAAACAAGCGCAGCGGTTGACAACGTATGTACCTATGGAATCAAAAAAACACCCTCTTTTGATATCAAAGAGAGTGTTCCACTGAATGACTTTTAAACTGAAATACATCGTTATGACTTACTGCCCTGTTGTTAGATAAAAGCAGACATTTTATCATCCTTGTACAAGCCTGACTTTCTTCAAGAGGACTGCGAAAATAATACGGTCATGGATAACATGCTGACCTGTACTTGATTGTTGTTAGTCTCTTGATTGTCTGAGCTGCTCTTGGTGCTCTTTTTGCTATGTTGAGTGTTCTGATCGTGGATGGTACGAAGCGTATTTACACCAGCATGTCCTTCTTCAACAACCACTCTCCATGTGCCTGAAGGGATAGAGATCCGATGAGATTCTTTGGTCGCATTGTAGATCACGATAATCCGTTGCCATGCATCATTCACATCTGCACCCTGCAACTCGAATGCTAAAAGTCCTTTATCTTTTTGCAAAAGTCGAACATGCTTCTCAATCGCTTCGCGTGTACGCAGGCGAAAAGCAGGATGCTCCCGCCGCAGGCGAATCAGGCCACGGTAATAGTCGAATACGGGCTTAAATCGTTGCTTCTGATCCCAATGTATGGCGTTGACTACGTCTCCACTCTCATGACTGTTAGCGTCCCCGTATTTACTTCGTAACATCTCATCTCCTGCCGCAATCAGCGGAACACCTTGTGAGGTAAGTACAATACCGTTTGCAAGAAGGCAGCGTCTCACGGTTTCGTTTCCGAGCACATGCGCTGGATCGATCTGAAGATAAGGATCAGCCTGTCGCACAGCCTCTTCCACATTGTCGAACCCCCGGATACTCCCATCCTCATCATACGTCAGAAAGCCTAGCTTATCTTGTAACCCTTGCGTACGCGCCACCTTATCCCACAGATTAAGATTGTCATGTACAGTTACATAATTAATAGTCTCAGATGGACCTTCCGTAAAATCATGAATAGACCCTTGCACGCCTGTCCATAACTCCGATTCTTTCCCGTCTTCACCCGTCGCAAAACCTTGGCCGTCCCCATCACTGTCTCCTTTAATGACACCACGGAAATTATCGTTAAACACTGCAAAGCCTGCTCCGCGCTGTGTTCCTTTCAAGGTCATCTCATCACCCAAAGGTGATTCCATTGCTCCCCAAGGTTCGCCGTATAACAAGATGGAGGGAGATACCTCAGTATGAAGCTCGGATGCGAGCTGTTTCATCGTCGTAACATCCATCAGCCCCATCAGATCAAAACGAAAACCGTCCACATGATATTCCTCTGCCCAGAAACGCACCGAATCGATAATAAATTTACGAACCATAGCTCGTTCTGTTGCCACCTCATTGCCTGTGCCTGAACCGTTACTGTACGTTCCGTCGGCATGCTGACGATAATAATATCCGGGAACGAGCTTCTCAAATGAACTCTCCGCTGTATCAAACGTGTGGTTGTACACGACATCCATAATGACACCTATCCCTTTACGATGAAGTGCAAGCACCATGGACTTGAATTCACGAATTCGCGTTACGGGTTCATCTGCGCGTGATGCATAAGATCCTTCCGGAACATTGTAATGCAGCGGATCGTAACCCCAATTATAGTTAGAGGCATCCTTAGGATCATCATCTACCTTCGCCTCGTCTACCGTAGCAAAATCAAATACAGGCAACAGGTGTACATGTGTAATGCCTAGTTCAACCAAATGATCGATTCCAAGCGTATTACCTGTTGCATCTTGAAGCCCAGTCTCGGTGAAAGCCAGATACTTTCCTTTGTTCGCAATCCCGGAAGAAGCATGAATGGAGAAATCCCGGACATGTAGCTCATACAGGACAGCATCCGTG
Source organism: Paenibacillus polysaccharolyticus (assembly GCF_900102085.1). Taxonomy (GTDB): domain Bacteria; phylum Bacillota; class Bacilli; order Paenibacillales; family Paenibacillaceae; genus Paenibacillus; species Paenibacillus polysaccharolyticus. Next base: position 482,718 of record NZ_FMVM01000001.1, read on the forward strand.
GGATGACTCAATTCGGGACGTTCATCCTGTTGCCAACCCTCAGGGTGAGTCTCTTGCATGTCCACAATAACACCCATTTCACCGTTCATGGTTACAGCTCGCGCGTAAGGATCAACCGTGATCGTTGAAGTTCCATCGGCAAAAGTTGGCTTGAACATATAGCGATAACCTCGTAAATCCCCTTCCACTTCTAAAACCCAAACATCCTGTTCACCGGAATGCATTGGGATGTTGCTCTGCTTCAACGCGTTCGGGATGTCATCGGGACTTCCACCTGTGAGGGGTGGGTACAGAAGCAGTTCCATTTGAATCGCAATGGGAGACCAAACTTTGAAAGAACAAACAGCCGGTTGAAGGGTAACCCCAAGATCCCCCCCTTTATATGTACTCGTGATTGAAGCCATATCTGTTTTCCGGGCAATCTGCTGTTGCTGTTGCTGTTGTTGAACTTCGTCAATCATATCAATTCCCCTCTCGGTGAGCGTCGTATGTTATTCATGTAAAACGGAATGTAGAGCGTGGTGCCAAGTGAGTATCAGGAAAGTGCTCCTTACCCTTTATACCCGTTCAACGGATCAAGCATAATCTGTTTATACAAAAAAGAAGTAGCCGTGACGCAGACTCACATCACAGCTTCTTCGTATATAAAGCTTCTACTTTTATTTCAAACCCGTCGTTTCGCTAATGAGGTACCTGCGCTTGAAAATCATCACGGCTGGATTGATCTGCATGATACCACACCACATCTCCATCTCTCGTCTGCCATCTTATCCCCTGTTCATCCGCTGGACTTCCATTAAAACCTTCCAGTTTCCATTGATTCATTAATGGGGCGTGCATATATTGCAGATGAGGCGCGAGTGTATTGCCATTTTGTAACGTTTCCAGATTAAAGTTCACTACAATGTATCCATCTTGCAGGAATACAGGAGCCTTGTCATCTAGCAAAGTTTCTCGGGTCAGACGCTCCAGATTCGTGCCTTTGGGAACAGCATATACATCGGCTGGCAGGCTATATTCTCCGTACCAGCGCTGTATGGCGGCATTCGCCCGATCTATATCCACCCCGGAAGGAAGGTCTGTTTTTGGACCTATGAGTGTACGAATCTGTGACGGGAGAATCATCCAATCGTACCTGCCTGTCCAAGTTTGACGATGTGACGTCTGGGTCACAAACCGAACCATCGCCTGTTCCAGCGTATACAACTGCCGATCTTCTGGTGTCCATTCATGGGTGTACTGATAGCGTGCTGTATCGCTGAGTTCCATTCCAGGCACATTTCGTAGCCTTGCGTTCAGCACTACATAACGCTTCTCAACATCCTGTGCAGATCCAATACGGATAAGTTGCTGCTGCCCTCGATGGTAGTACAAATCCACTTCCTGCCTCTTGGTTCCGTCTTTGGGGATATAAAAGAAAGTTGGTGTGATTCGAATACCATCCTGTTTGCCAAACATGTTCCCCTTGGTCTTCACATCAAACTTAAAGTGATAACCTGTCTTCACAGCGACATTGCGGTATCCCTGCACAGGGTGGCTACCTGGGCGGATTGGCAAAACATACGGAGCCAGGTTGCCCCTCGGATCTCCATCAATTTCATTTGTTCCTGTCCAGTAGTTAACACCCGTAGGCTCGGGACTTCCTGGTCTTTGACGAAACACCCTCTCCCAATGATAGTCCGCGATATCTGTGATTCGAAAATCATACAATCGCCCAATGACCTCCACAGCTACCGTATCCGTTGCGACATGATGTGTCAGATCCGTATTAGCATCAGGTTGTTCTGTGAACTGCATGGGTGCATTCTCTGCGATGTTGCGGAACTCAATCTGATATGCGCCTTCATCAATCCAGACAGGAAGCACAAAGGTAGTATCCAGTTGATTGACGGGAATATTAACCCAAGTTTGGGCTGGAATAAAGCTGCTTTTGCCATCCGTGTAAACATCGAACGGGAAACGCACCTGTTTACTGCGAAAATACTTCCCGTAATCGCGATTTCCGTAACCTGGATAACGTACTCCATCTAGATGTTGTCCTGACGTGGGGATACGAACCAGGAATGGACGCTCCAGAATTAACGCCGCCCGCACAGGATCTGGCTTTGTTTTCTGGTTATGCGGCTGGTCATCCGAAACCCAAGCATAGTTGACCACTGGTGTATGTACCGTGACCGGATTGATACCGGGAATTGAAAACCGCTGATTTTGTCCACCGTTTACGTTTTCAGGGAGTAGTCCGTAGAATATGTCACCCGTGCTCGGCTGATCTGCTCTGTTCATCAGTGTGTTCTGAATGGTTAATCTGTTCTGATATAACACATCATCCCCGATCATATGAGGCTGTGGAATCATTCCAGGTCTGGGGGCTTCCTTCTGGGCTGGGGTATTATTCATAATAGTCGTACCATTAAAGACCACTTTGTCATTGTTAACCGCATTCTCCTGAACCACCGCTTCTGCTTCTGCTTGAAAAAGTGAAGTTTCCATCGGCGTAGGCGGCTCAGTGGAACCTCCAGGGACAGTCTGGGTACCCAGATCAATCTCACGACATGGCGAAGGTTTAACATGGCTCTGCACAGCAGTATCCGTCATAGATTGTAGAGTTGGAGGTATGTAGGAATTTGGTGTCAGCGTAACTACACCTCCGTAACCACCAAGCGCATAGTTAGACACCTTGGCTTCATTTAATTTGTAGACCTCTAAGTTATCAATCTGCCAATAACTATATCCCCTTGTTACTCGCATCGATCGATCACCTGGCACATCACGTTCTTTGGGCTCTGGTTGTGTGCCTGGATCCCCCTCACCGCGGGAAGGTCGGCCTGGTATTGTCCACGTTTTGTGGTACGTCTTCTTGACTTTAACATCATAGGTCACTGTGCCCGTCATGTTCACCCATCGGTGCTGAAACAAATATCCTTTGGCGAGAACATTTGCATATAAATCTTCCGACGTTGGGATTCCTCGTGTAACATCAAATTTCTCGGCACCCCGGATGTCTGCTCTGAGCACCCCTTGAACCGAAGGATCCATCTCTTTAGCTTCAAGTACTGCGCCTCGACTTGGTGGACTGATGCTCACCGGACAGGCATTCGCAGGATCGTTTCCTGGATCTTCACCGCCCGTGTCTCCTCCACCTCCGCCATTAGAGCATTCCTTGACCTCAAGCTCTTGTTCAGCCTGTTCATCTATACGCTGGGCGGTATCCAGGAAATGAGCTTTGATGATCGTAGTACCCACAATGCCCTTTGTTGTAATTTTGCCATCAGCACCGATTGTCGCCACAGAAGCATTCGAACTGCTCCACGTCAATTTGGGATGCACCGTCAATTTATGGATACTTCGATCCGATTTGGTAAGGACCGCTTCCGCCTGCAATGGTGTTGTCGTAGATTTACAGGCATTGGGCAGGTTCACAACCAGTCCCGGTTCGGACGTCACGGTAACGGTGGCTGTATCCGAAATGAGATATGTACCATTGTTCCAGATTGCACGTACCGTAACCGTTCCAGGGCTTTCTGCTTTTAACATACCTGTCTTTAGTTCAATGCTTGCCACCGCTTCGTCCGAAGAAAACCATTTAATCTCCGTCTCCCTGCCAGATACATCGACCCCCTCATTCCACGTTGTGGAACCATAGCCTTTGGTCTTTACTTTGGCTACCATCTGTTTGGTCTGGCCAATGGTAAGGGTAGTATCAGGTGTAACGTCAATCTCTTTTTCTTCCTCTAGATCACCTTCCCAAATGATGTCCATAGGGGTGAAGTAGGCTACGTTGTACTTTGGACAGCCAGCAGTTGTTCTACCACCATTATCAAATGGCTTATGCTCCGTTGGTACATGATATCCTCCAGTGATTGTCCTGATCGCAACAACAGTTGATAAGAACGGAGGTCTAATATCTCCTATACCAGTATACGAATTTTGATCTGCTCTTCCTTGATATTTAACATCATGAATACGTATGTTTTTAACTTTATTAGTATCGATTCTTGTAGAATTGTAATCAGGCCAGTCTGTTGGTGGCCAATTACTAAAATCTACACTATCGGGAACCTCTGTAGCTGCAGGAAATGGATTTGAGCAACTCCCTGCATTATTTGCATAGGTCGGTCCTCCTGAATGATCAGCTCTAAATTTCCCATTATTCTCTTGGTACCAATACACTCCTGGATTTCCCACTCTAGGGTTCGCTAGTATGGTAACATACTGAGGGCTCTTCATTCTTTTAGGTCCATACTCACTTGTAACAGCATTTACTATGTTTGACGTCAATATTAACGCTGTGAGTTGTAAGATCAACACTCCAAATAATATAGCTACACAAGAATATATTGCTTTTCTCATTACAACCTACTCACCATCCTACTGAACTACCTTTGAATTCTAAATTCACCTAATTGATCTGTTTTCAGAGAATAAGACCACGATGTGTTTCTCAGAGTTGAAGTAACCCAAAATCTTTTTTGAATACCCTTCTTTAATAATTGTCCCGAGTCCATAGGTATTGTATTAATACCTTGTTTCTTAGCCACATCCAAATTGAGACGATTAAACTGTATTAGTGAATCAGATAACCCCCTATTGAATGTGATCAAATTAGAACTTTCTAAATTAGATTTGAAGGAAATATCTACAAAAGTCCTATACGAACCACTTGCATATTTTTCAGGCATAAAAAGCTTAGCATAAATTCCTTCTGGTTTACTTTGAGTCGCATCCACAACGATAAAACGATGAATTTGTAATACTCCAGACTTGTTACTAAGGCTAATATCAGCTTCTAATAGATCTGAAATCATGACAGAGCCAGAGCTATACTTATAATTACTAATCGTCGTTAAATTCGTACCTGTCGTGCCCACTTCCCGCATCTCGTTCAGGTCGCTGTACTTGGAAGCATCTGTTCCCTCCACGTCCATGTAGCGAAGCAGAATAGCAGAAACCTCTGCACGAGTTGTCGTATCTGCCGGTTTTAACGTGCCGTCTTGAAATCCACCGACAATGCCTGTTCCGCGCACTAGGGCGAGGTAAGGAATCTGTTCGTTACGAATCGTTCCGCGGTTTACTTCGGGTGTAGGCAGTAGGGTGTTTTTCGTATCATTAAAAGCATTCTGAAAACTGCTGTCCGACTTGATCAGTCCGTTTGCAATCCACTTCATCATTTCATATCGTGTCAGTTCCGTATTAGGCTTAAAGCCGCCTGTATAATCACCAGCGTCAATAAAGCCTTGTCCCACCAACTGGCGGACAGCCGTTTCAGACCAATGTCCTTGAAGATCAGAGAAAGAAGACTGCCCCTGAGCATTCTCGATTCTGGTCGCGCGAGCTAGTATTGCTGCATATTCCCCGCGGGTGATCTTACCATTCGGGCGGAAAGTGCCATCCTGATAGCCGGAAATCAATTTTTTCTCATATGCTTTTGCAATCGTTGCCTGAGCCCAGTGTCCTTTGATATCGCTGAACCGACTCTCTACGCTGTCGCTCACTCCCGCAGCACTAACCACTGTCGTCCACTCCCCAGACCCCATTCCAAAAGAAAGACATGTACCTGCCATCATGACTGCTATTAACAGTCCTATCATATAAACAAATCTTCTTTTCTTCTTAACTTGAACCACTCGCTTCATTTTCAATCTGTTCACGCTCCTATGTACCTTAGTATGGGGATGCTTCATTTGCTCAAACGGATGACTTGCTTATCAAACATAAGTCAAAATCCTAAATATGGAATTATAATCAATATTCTACCATGTATAACTAGTATTTTGGTATCATTTTCATACCTCCCCATGATTCTAAGGTGACTATCTCCCCCTCCTTGAGACCTAATATTTATCCTAAAAATACAAAAAAGGCCATGAATCCGCAGATTCATAGCCTTATGCTTTAAGGTGTGGTCTCACTTATTAAATTATGGAATTTCTACTCTTTTATAGAATAAACCTATTCCTTACATGAAATCAACCTTTTTTTATGGCAGTCTCATTTATTTCCCGTTCAGTTCTTTATACGAAGCTTCCAGTTCTGTGATCAGCTGGTCACCGCCTGCTTTTCTCCAGTTGGCAACTTCCTGTTCCCAGCCAGCATCATCGATCTTGCCCATAATGTATTTGGTCTGCGCATCCCAGATCATCTGATCCAGTTCCTGACCGCGCTCTGTATAGATCACCGAGGACAGCGTAAGTGCAGGATTAGCAATTGCATACTGTTCATTTTCTCGAGCCATCTTCGTGCCTTTCATACCAATAGGAACATCGACCAGTTCAGGCACATTGTATCCTTCCACACTTAGCAGATTATCACGATATGGTTTAACCTCACGCTGATATGCGTCGAAGTCTTTCAGTTCCGTTTTACCGTCAGCGGTCTTGCTGTAGTGTACATCGAGTAAACCACGCAATTGCAGCGTGCTAAGTTCCTCGTCCATCAGCTGATCCAGGAAGGTGAGTACCTTTTTGAGTTGCGCTTCATCCGTTACAGATGCTTTGGGAATGACAAGCATACCGTAGTTTCCAGGCTCACCGGCAATGCGAATGCCATCTGGCCCTTGAAACGGCGCTACATCAATGACACCATCCGGTGCATTAGGTGTGAGCCGTTGCTGGGATGATTTCCCGTTCTGAGCAACACCGTTCAGTTTCATAGCAACGAGACCTGAATCCATTTTTTTGTCCGCATCGGAAGGGTCCAGTGCAGGGAAATCACTATTGATCAACCCTTCATTAAACAATCGCTTGAACAGCTTCATCGTATCCACATATTCAGGAGTCAGAAATTCTGGTGTTAATTTACCAGCGTCGTCTACACCCCATTTGTTGACTCCACCAATACTTACAGCAATCCGGGTCAGCGGTGAAGATACACCCTCGTTATACTTTTTAAACAACAACGCACCATACGTATCTTCCTTGCCATTACCATCTGGATCATCCTTGCGGACAGAACGCATAACCTCATACCAATCATCCAGATTTTTCGGGATATCCAGTTTCAGCTTATCAAACCAGTCTTTCCGATATACGATTGCCGTTCGTCCGATATCCCGGAAATTCGGGATGCCGTAGATTTTACCTTCGATCTTGATGTTATTAAAATGAGCCTCCGACTGGGCAGACAAGTTTTTGTAATCTTTCAGGTAAGGCCCGAGTTCCCAGAACAATCCTGTCTTTGCCGCATTAAAAGTTGTGGGTACATAATTGACACGCATAATCGTTGGCATCTCCCCTGATGCCACCATGACATTGACTTTGTCGTCGAACGCCGATTGCGGAATCCACTGCACGTTTACATCGGTATTCGTGTATTCCTCAATCTTCTTCTCGATTGCATTTTCCTTAGCGGGCACATCACCCACCTGCATCAATGAAATGGAAATGGGCATTTTGCCTTCCCCGGCGGCTGGAGCTTTTTCTCCCCCACATCCAGCCAGCAAACCGGCAGACATCGCGCCAACAATAACGAAGCTTCCTACGCGAAACATTGGACTCTTTGAACGTTTTGGACTTTTTGGACTCATGAACCATCTCTCCTTTTGGATAAACCTATTGTTCAGCGGACTTGCCCTCATTCCTCAATCATAGATGTCTTCAAGCTCATAATGTATGCGCTATCATAATGCTTTGGAGAAAAGAACCGGCATTATGCCAGTTCCATCTCTACCCCTGCCAAAATAAATGGAGCAACCGATTTCGGATCATTAATACGAATCGATTCAGTCACATAGTACTCATAGGACCCGTCACGATACGGAGTTCCTCCAAGACCCGCTCCCCCGTTGCACTGTGTCAGGGAAAGCATACCCTCCTGGTCTGTTTGCAACAGATGTTGCAGCAGGCCTTGATATCCTTTTTCCGCAATCGCTTTGAACTTCCCGCTCAAGAATCCTTTGCGCACACCCTTGGCAAGGGCATATACAAACATCGAAGTGCCCGAAGCCTCCAGATAATTCCGCTCGCGTCCTGGCTGATCGAGCAGATGCGGCCACAATCCTGTCTCCTGATCCTGTACATGGATAAGCGCATTTGCGAGTCGCTCGAAAATACCGATAATCTGTCCACGTTGCTCATGATCAACTGGCAGATAATCCAGCGTATCTACAACCGCCATCACGTACCAGCCCACTGCCCGGCTCCAGACATGTGGCGAACATCCCGTATCTCCGGAGCTCCAGCGTTGCTCTTTGCTCTCGTCCCAAGCGTGGTAGAGCAGACCACTGCGTGGATCACGAGTTTGTGCTTCCACCAAAAGCAATTGCAAAGCAGCCTTGTCAAACCACTTCTCTTCACCAGTCACGGCTCCATATTGAGTCAGATAAGGTGTCGCCATATACAATCCATCCAGCCACATCTGGAACGGATAGATTTTCTTGTGCCAGAAACCGCCCCCACTTGTGCGCGGTTGCCCTTTCAGTTGCGTCATCAGCAACTCAGAAGCTTTGCGATACTTTTCCTGACCTGTTTTCTCCAGCAGGAAAAATAGTGATTTTCCCTGGTTGATCTGATCCAGATTATATTCCTCAATCGTATAGGACCGGATCGATCCGTCTTCCTGAATGAAATGATCCATAAGTTCCTGAATATAGTCAAAATATCTCTGTTCACCTGTACGAGCGTAGAGTTCTTCCAGTGCTTTGAGCAGACAACCGTTCTCATAATGCCAAGTCGCATACAGCTCATGGCTGCGATAACTCTCCATAAACTGGTCGGCCATGCGCATCGGTGTATGTTGTAACGTTTCCTTCATGATCAAACCTCCGGTTTCGCTCCTTATTGAGCCTGTTTTTTGTAATCCTCGGCATATTCCTCGCGGATTTTGGTACCGCCTGCATTAGCCCAATTCTCAATTTCCTTTTCCCAGCCGCTTTGATCGATCTTGCCCATAATGTATTTGGTTTGCGCATCGGCAATCATCTGATCCAGATCTGCTCCGCGGTCACCATATGTTGGAGAATACAACGTCAATGCAGGGTTTGGTACTGCATGTTCTGCCAGTTCCTTCACCAAAGCTGTTCCTTTTTCTCCAAGCTCGGTGTCCTTCAGTTTAGGTACATTGTAACCATCAACATAAGGGAAATTATCCCGATATGGCTTCACTTCACGCTGGAAAGCATCGAAATCACTCATTTCCACTTCGTTGTCTCCGACTTTGGTGTAATGTTTGCCTTCCAGACCACGCATTAGCAGCGTTGCCATCTCTGGATCCATCAATTTATCCAGGAAGGAGAGCAAGTTTTTCAGTTCCTCTTCCGATTTTACCGTTGCTTTCGGGAAAGCCAGAATACCCGAGTTACCTGTCTGTCCAGCTACACGGTCACCATTTGGCCCTAACAGACCGGCAATATCTACAACACCGTCCGGATTATTTTTTGACAGACGTTCCTGCTGGCTCTTACCATTCTGTGCCACACCTACACGCATGCCGACAACACCGGAATCATACTTTTTCTCCGCTTCCGTTGAATCAAATACAGCGAAGTCCTGGTTCAACAATTTCTCTTCATACAAACGTTTCAACAAATCCATCACTTGCATATATTCCGGTGTCATGAATTCTGGTGTAAAGCTACCATCACTCTCAACCTTCCATTTGTTCGGTGCGCCAAAGCTCACACCAAGACGAGTCGTAAAAGAATACTGATCTTCGTTATACTTTTTGAACAACATCAATCCAAACGTATTCGCCTGTCCATCGCCATCCGGGTCGGAAGTAGACAACGTCTTGATCGTTTCATACCATTCATCCGGTGTTGTTGGTACTTTCAGATTCAACTTGTCGAACCAATCCTTGCGGTAAATAACAGTTGCCCGTGCAATATCGGAGAATACCGGCACGCCATAAATTTTCCCTTCAACCTTGATGTTGTCAAAGAAACGTCCGTTTTGGGCAGAAAGGTTTTTGTAATCATTGAGTAAAGGCCCGACTTCCCAAAATACGTCATTTCGCATCGCATTCGTTACCGTCGGGTTATATTGCACCTTTACGATTTTCGGCATGTCGCTGGAGGCGATCATGACATTAATTTTGTCATTGTACGCAGATGCCGGTATCCACTGGATGTCCAGTTTGGTTTTGGTATATTCCTCAATTTTTTTCTGTACATCGTTGCCCTTGCTCGGCACGTCACCCACCTGTGCAATAGCGATAGATACATTCTGTACGCCTCCTTCGGCAGCCTGACCTTCATCTGATCCGCATCCTGCCAGTAAACCGGTCACCAGAGCCAGTGTACTCAGAACAGCTACGGCTTTCTTTTTTGTTGCCTTCATTCATGAAAACCTCCCTTTTTGATATACAGTCACAGACTGATATTCACAATTCAGTAATACGCTTCACACCACACACTGCACTAATCAGCCTTTTACCGAACCGAGCATCACTCCCTTGGCAAAATGCTTTTGCAGGAATGGGTAGACCAGCATAATCGGAATGGTAGAGAATACGATAACAGCCATACGAATCGTAAGCGGTTGAATTTCAGTTTCTTCAATGCTCGTATCTCCAATTCGACTTTGTGCCAAAATGACAATTTCACGGAGCCAAACTTGTACAGGCCACTTCTCACTGTCGTTGATATAGATGACGGCACTGAAGAAACTGTTCCAGTGTGCCACGGCATAAAAGAGTGAAAAGGTAGCCATGGCTGGCATCGAGAGTGGAAGCACAATGCGGAACAAAACGCTGACATCGTTACAGCCATCGATTTTGGCCGCATCTTCCAGCTCATCCGGGATGGCTTGGAAGAAGTTTTTGAGTACGATCAGGTTGAACGCACTGATAGCCGTTGGCAACATCAAAGACCAGAGTGTATCGGTAAGATGCAGGGATTTAACGACGAAATACGTTGGAATCATACCGCCACTGAACAGCATCGTGAACAGTACTCCCAGCAGAATCGGCTGGCGTCCGCGCAAATACTTTCTGGATAGCGGGTAAGCCATAAGCGATGTAAACAGCAAGTTGATTAGCGTACCCACAACGGTGATATAGATCGATACACCAAGACTTCGAATCAATGTATCCGTAGAAAAAATGTAACGGTAAGCTGCCAAGGAGAACTCTTTCGGAAAAAGAATAAATCCTCCTTTGGCCACTTCATGCGGGCTGGTAAACGACACAGCCAAAATATAAATGAACGGGATTACGGTCACAATACCAATCAAAAGCAGCAAGCCATGATTCACAAAATCAAAGATCCGGTTGCTCCATGTTTTGTCCTGTTGCATCTAATGTTCACTCCTGTCTGATGAAGAGCGTCTGCCAATATTGCATTAATAGACGCCTTCCTCCCCGAATTTTTTGGCTAACGTGTTGGCACCAAGCACTAGCGCCAGTCCGACAACCGACTTAAACAATCCGACAGCAGCACTATAACTGTACTGTGCCTGGGTAAGCCCCTTCGTGTATACGTAGGTATCAAATACCTCGCCCACGTCACGGTTAGTAGGTGTCAGCATCAGGAAGATCTGTTCAAAGCCTGTATCCAGGAAGTGACCCAGACGCAAAATGAGCAAAATGATGATGGTACTCCGAATCGCTGGCAACGTAATGTGCCAGGTCTGACGCCAGCGGTTAGCACCGTCAATCCGAGCAGCCTCATAAAGCTGCGTATCTACGCCAGAGAGTGCCGCCAGGAAGATAATTGTGCCCCAGCCTACTTCTTTCCAAATGGATTGTCCTACAATCATCGTACGGAACCATCCTGGTTCAAGCAGAAAGGCAATTTTTTGTCCCGTCAGGTTGTAGAGCAGTTCATTGATTGCACCGCCTTCAGTCGTGAACAGCATGTAGAACACACCAACCACAACAACCCAGGAAACAAAGTGTGGAACGTAAACCAGTGTCTGCACGAAGCGTTTAAACCGCTCCCGCCTAACCTCATTCATCATGAGCGCAAGCACAATAGGTAATGGAAAAAAGAAAACCAGATTATAAATCGCAAGTAAAAACGTGTTTCTAAATAAGGTCCAGAACTGCGGTTCTCCAAAAAAACGCTGGAAGTGTTTGAATCCTACCCAATCACTCCCCAGGATGCCTTTGTACGGTGTGTAATCCTGAAAAGCCATCGTAATCCCATACATCGGTATGTATTTAAAGATAACAAAGTAAAGCACTCCCGGAATCAGCATAATGTACAGCCACCGGTTTTTGATGACGTCCCTCCAGAGCAGGTTTTTGTCACTGCGGGTAGCGGGCCTTGTTCGAGCAGCCGTTTCGGCTTTCATAGTGTCTTCCTCCCCACGTTGGAAACGATTACAAAAGATCACTTCCTGAATTCATGTCTCCATTGTGGCGGATAATCGAATCACTGGCTATCATCTCGTTTTAGCCTCTTGTTTTTCCTTGTGTATCAAGGGTTTTAACCACTTAAGAATGGCTGGCGCTACTAGAAATGAACTGCTTTCAACCTGCATGTTCCTGGTTTAACTATGGCTTATAAGCTGCGAATGGGCTCAAAAAGAAAGTTAAATTGAACGACAAAAGCCTGCCTGCCATGGGGGCAGAGCAGGCCATGTTCTCTAGCGTTGCTGCTCCCGGTACTTGCCGGGAGTTGTTCCTGTTATTTTGCGAAATGTACGGATAAAAGCTGTCGGGTTCGTGTAATTTAATTTTTCGGCGATTTCCGATATTTTCAAATCTGTCGTCTGTAGCCACGTTTTGGCTTTTTCCATGCGGTACTCTGCTAGATATTCGGTAAAATTAACACCCGCTTCCTTCTTGAAGACCCGGCTTAGATAGACCGGATGAAAGTTCAACTCCTCGGCACAAGCCTCCAGTGATAAATCCCGATCATACCGTTCCTCGATCAGTCGAATCATCCGGCGGGCGATATTCATATATTGTGACTCCTCTTGTTCCTTCCAGTAACGAATCACAGGCAGAAATAAACGCTTACGGAACCAACCCGTCATCTCGTCCAGTGTAGATAATTTCAGCAAGTATGCCATGGAAGCTTTCTCACCAAGCACTTCTGCCACATCTCCGCCCTGCTCTTGCACAAGTTGATATACCCGTGACAATAACTGCACCATGATGACTGGATACTCGCTGAAATGCAGCTTTTTATCCGCAAGTAATCCTAAATATTGTGTAAAATAGATATCTGTTTTCTCTTCGTCTCCCTGTTTGATCGCTGAAGCCAACTGATCTTCGATCATTCGTAACTGCGTATACAGCGCAGCTTCCATCTGACCTCTTGGTTGGATGTCCTCATAATGTAAAATAATACGGCTACCCAAGCTGACTCTGCCTTGCAATGCTTCTTTGCTCTCTTGGTAGGCTCTAGGCGTATCTCCAATGCTGGAATAAGCCCGGCTAATACCTATGCTTACTGGCAGATTCAGATAGGTTACAACCCGTTCACGAATCCAATCGGCCTGTGTGTGCATCCATTCCTTCAGCTGCATCTCATCACTCAGTTCAGAAGCAAGCACGGTAACCTGCGCATCATCTAGCATGACCGGTGTGAACCGAATCTCGGAAGGAATCAACTCACCTACCATATTATTGACCGCAAATAGCAATAGATCCCGATCCTGCTCCTCATATCTCGTGCCTTCAAGCGTATCAATCTGAAGCATCAGTACGCCCAGATGTGACCATCCGGTCGGGAAATCATACAATTCGCCCTGATATCTGAAATCTTCTTCCGATATTTTACCTGTCAGCAGCTTGGTCATGAAAAACTCCTGAAGATGCACATGTTGCCCCTTCATCTGCTCACGCATCGTTCTCTCCGAACTGAACAGGGTAGACAAGCGTTCCTCAATATAAATAAACTCATCCTGACGGCGTCCAGCTGGAGGGAGCGGAGAATCTAACCCTTTTGTAAACTGCAACAGTCTAGAGATTGGTGAGTACATACGCCGGCTACCGTAGATGGCCACGAGCCCTGTCACCAATAACATGATTAACGTCGCCACACCGGTCACCACTGCGATTTTTTGCGACTGGGCTGTAATCTGTCCAAGCGAAACAACCGATACGTATAACCAGCCGTTTAGCGGAGACTGCCTGTAGCTGACGGCTACGGGTTTGCCCTCCACTTCTGCGCTGTAAAAACCTTGTGCTTCCCCCGTTGTCTGAACCTTCTCCTGAATGTCCTGGTTGAGCAGATCGTATTTATTTCCATAATTCGTGTCATTCAGAAAGTATTTCTGGTCTTTATCCAGAACGTACAAATCACCCGAATTCGGATTCCGGCTCAAAAAGCTGCTCAGTTCTGCATCCGCAATATCAATGACAAGGAACCCTTTCGGTTTCACATTTGTGGGCACCATCGGAATTTTAAAAACCATGCTGACTACATTATCAGAAGAGATCAAGGTAGGAGCCTGTTCCGTTAAAGCCTCACCCATGCCAGCAGATACAGGCACGCTCTCTTTGGATGAACTTTTATTCTGAGTCACCCAGAACAAACTGTTGGTGTATGTAAGATAAGTACCGATTCGGTCTCGAATGCTGAAATCATTGATTTTACCAAATGAACGCATCGATACGACCCAGTCCTGTTCCAGATTTACAAGGTAAGCCTGATCAATACTTGTGACCGCCTGAAGATTGTTAAAACCGGATGTCAAATCACGAATTTCTTGAAATTCGCTACTATTCAGCGGTTGCTTCATTGCACGAAGCACCAAAGGTGAATTGACATACTGGATTGAGGACAGTTGTAAACTTCGTAATACTTGTTCCACTCGCATCTGAGTCTGATGTAGTATCTGAAGATTACTCTCGCGCACTTTCTGTTCGATATCACGCGAGGCAATCGTATACGAGACGGAACCAATCACAATGACTGGCAATGCCCCAAGAATCATCGTAAAGCAGAGCAGACGCAGTAGATATTTAGGCAAGAAGAGCATCTCCCTTTTATAAAAAATCGCTTACATTGGATTAAATTACTATTGTTATTTTAAAACCCAATCATAATCAAGTCCACATCTTTATTCAGAATTGTTGACTTGAAGTGATTTCCAGTTTATATTACATGTATATTCCTCAGGTCGAAGGAGAGATTTTGATGTCGGTGAGCGTTCTTAACTAATCAAGTTTCATATTCAGGAGTTTGGCTTTT
Source organism: Paenibacillus polysaccharolyticus (assembly GCF_900102085.1). Classification (GTDB taxonomy): domain Bacteria; phylum Bacillota; class Bacilli; order Paenibacillales; family Paenibacillaceae; genus Paenibacillus; species Paenibacillus polysaccharolyticus. The sequence goes on from NZ_FMVM01000001.1 coordinate 497,797, forward strand.
CATGACACTTTTGCCGTCAAGGCATACGTGTGTTTCATGATGCGTCAGATCCCTGTACTTAGTTAAGAACAGCGGAAATCAAACATCGCCTCCGGGATTGCCTATGTCCGGGTCTATTTCCGCGCTGTGTTCAGCGCGGATTTTTTTTTGTATAGACCCTCTTTATGGACTCTGCTTTCCCATACGTTCAGGGCGGAGAATGACGTTTGTTCATTCTCCGCCCTTTTTGTGTTTTCCATGAGGAATATTTTTCACTATAAGCACAACAAAAACATTTTACATGAAGGAGAGATTTAAACATGAATAACAATAATGAGGCTAACAAGACGGCAAATATCAAGAGTTCAAACGAACAAACCCTAACCATTCTTGGCTTCCATCATATTCAAAAAAACATTGCTGACTGCGCCCTTTCCTATCTGGGCAAACGTTATGCCCGTGAACTCAAACCGATGACCGATGTGCATCTGATTCAGATGCGTCTGGACGAAGCTGCGGAGGCCACAGCTCTTGTCCGTTTTGGGGCGAGCGTGCCAATCCCTTCGCTGGAGGGGATGGAAACGATTATCAACCTGCTTGGCACGGGATATCTGTTCAGTGAACGCGACTTCAGTCATCTCGCCCAATTTCTACACAGCTGCACACAACTGATGAAGTATATGGAGAGTAAATCCGGCATCGCTCCCATCGTTAGTCGTTATGCCTCCTCTATGATGCTTATGGAATCCTTACGAAGTGAAATTGAACGTTGTATCCACAACGGTCGAATTCAGGATCAAGCGAGCAAGGAACTCGTACGAATTCGAAAAAGAATGACCGTGCATGAGGAACGCATGAAGCGCAAGCTGGATTCACTGGTTAGTAAGCACCGTTCGATCATGCAGGAGCAGGTCGTGAGCCAGCGAAATGGAAAAACAGTACTGCCCATTAAAAAAGAGTTCCGTAAACAGGTTAAAGGCAGTGTACTCGACGAATCGGGTAGCGGCCAAACCGTATATATCGAACCAGCCGAGCTGTCAGGACTGCAGATGGAACTCTCTTCACTGCAAGCCGAGGAGTCCAGGGAAGAGATGAAAATCCTTGGAGACTTGACTTCTCTGACCGAATCGTACAGCCGGGAAATTGCACTGAATACAGAAACCGTTGGCGTGCTTGACTTCCTGTTTGCCAAAGCAAAATATGCGGCGGCTATAGATGGTCGATCCGTACGCGTTAATAGCAACGGTAAAGTTAAACTGCAACGAGCGAGACACCCCTTGATGGGGCCGTCCATGGTCCCGCTTGATTTTTCCATCGGATACACTTACTCGTCCCTTATCATTACAGGCCCGAACACAGGCGGTAAAACCGTTGCTCTCAAAACATTGGGGTTGCTCACTCTCATGGTGCAATCTGGGCTGCTTGTTCCTGTGGATGAAAGAGGTGAAATGGCCGTGTATGAACAGATCGCAGTGGATATTGGCGATGGACAGAGTCTTGAGCAGGCACTCAGCACATTCTCAGCGCATATTCGGAATATGATTACCATTCTGGAGCAGGCGAATCCTTCAACGCTTGTACTGATTGACGAGATGGCATCAGGTACAGATCCAGGAGAAGGTGTAGGACTTTCCATTGCTATGCTGGAGGAATTGCATCACCGCGGAGCAACCGTGGTAGCTACAACACATTTTGGGGAAATTAAGCATTTTGCTTCAGCCACATCTGGATTTGAAAATGCACGCATGGAGTTTGACACCGTATCTCTCCAACCTCTGTATCGACTTCGGATTGGAGAAGCCGGTGAAAGCTATGCATATTCTATCGCGCTGAAGCTGGGCATGCCCCGGCATATCATCGCTCGTTCCAAATCTGTTGTGGATGAAGCTCTCACGAAGAACATGATGCAAGATGTTGCAAAAGAATCGCAATCACAAACAGATAGTGAACATCACACTACCTTGCCTGTCTCTATGGAACACACTGATTCTATAGAGAAAAATGCACATACGACCGTCCCAAATAAGACTATATCTCCAAACGGTGCGCCTCCCGTCTCCGATCCGGCACCAGCACCAATACGTGCCTTTCGTAAAGGAGACCGCGTCTACGTTGCCTATCTGGATCAGGCAGGTATAGTAAGTGAAGAAGAGGATAACCGTGGACAGATCGGGGTCATGATTCGGGGCCGTAAACTAAAAATTCATAAGAAACGTCTGCGTCTGCACATCTCTGCTGACGAGTTGTATCCAGCCGATTATGATCTCGACATTGTGCTGGAAAGCAAAGAAAACCGCAAAAAACGCAAACTCATGGGGCGCAAGCATGTAGAGGGATTACAAATTGAGCTACCACCGGAAGAATGAAGGTACGCCCACGATTTAAAAAATCAACCTGTGCATACGTTACCCTCATACGAGTACTTGCGGTGTAGATGGAGTAAGTCACGATTATAAAAGTTGGGAGCAAAACCAATGTATTTGTTATACTGAAATCAACAAAAGGTCACTGTCCGGAATGCAAAACAATGAAAAAGGAGGGAGATAGGCCATGTCTGATCAACAGGACAGCACTCCTGGCAAAACGCTCAATGCGCTGATATGTCCACTTTGCGGGGAAAGAAATGCTTGTGCCTATGCTGAAGGTAAACCACATTCGGAATGTTGGTGCGGCCATGTTTCCTTCCCCGAAGGTGTGTTTGAACGCATTCCAGCCGAGAAACGCGGCAAGTCATGCATTTGTCAGCAATGTGTGGAGAACTATGTACGTGAGCATGAGTAACTATTTTGCTATAACCAGCTCTTATTCGCTAAAAGCGATATGAAGAGCCTATTGTTAACTAGGATCGAAAAATAAAAGAAACCATTCCCTCTCAAATGGAACTGTATCATGAATTTGAAGGGATGGTTTCTTTATATTCCAGACTTAAGTTCGTTATTACGTTTGGTATCTCTTTTTCATCTATATTTCTGTATAAACAGATAGATAAACTTGCTAACGTCCCAGCCTTAGTGGATCCACGCTGAGCTTTCAATACACTATGCCAGACTTCGATTACTGTTATACAAACCGATTACATCTGTTTGTACTGCTTCACTGCCTCCACCAGTACCGGATGATTCTCATCCATACCAGTATAGTGCGATAACGCGGCTTCGACGCCTTTTTCGCGGATCATGCTTTGTAGCTCCACCGCTTCGGGATCATCAGACACATCAAACTTGCAGGCAGCGGCCATTCCCATGGCGAGATGTGTCACTGGCATGTCTTCTTCATACGCCAGAAGTGCCGGGCGAACGAGACGATCATTCGGGGAAAGCTTGCGCAGTGGCGAGCGCCCCACACGGGTTACCTCGTCGGTCAGATAAGGATTAACAAACCGTCCCAAAATTTTTACAATATACTGCTCATGTTCTTCCGGGTTGAAACCAAAGCGTTTTACCAACACCTGACCCGTTTCCTGCAGTGCTCCATATACCACAGATTTCACCTTTTCATCGGCAATAGCCTTCTGAATGGTATCATATCCTTGTACATAGCCGATATATGCCGCAACGCAATGTCCCGTATTTACAGTAAACAGCTTACGCTCAATGTACGGTTCAAGATCATCTACATAAACAACACCATCCATTGGTTTGAATGCAGGTGCCATTTGCGAACGATCCACTACCCACTCATAAAAAGGCTCCACCTGAACATGCAACATGTCTTCATGATTCTGGATCGGTACAATCCGGTCTACGGCCGAATTAGGAAAGTAAACATATTCATCAGCAAACCCGCGAGCCTGCTCATCCAGCAAAGCATACACATGCTCTTTGAGCTGAGCGCTTCCACCGATGGCATTTTCACAAGCGATAATATGCAACGGCTTTTGTATAGAACCTGCACGTCTTCTTTGCTCCAGACCTTCTGCGATTCCTGGTGCAATATGCTTTAGTATGCCTACACCAACTGCGGTTGTAACCAGGTCAGCTTCTGCCACGGCCTTAGCAACTGTCTGCAACTCCCGTCCATTAATGGCTGTTACTCCGGTTACGGTCTCCTGATCTTTGCTTTCATTGGCAAGCTCTACGGTGTACTCCCCGCGCCCCCGAAGAGCATTCACTAGTTCCTGATTTACATCCGAGAACGTCACTTCATATCCGGCACGGGACAGAATCAAACCAATAAATCCGCGTCCGATGTTACCTGCGCCAAAGTGGAGGGCCTTCATAGCTCCATTTCACTTTCTAGAATGGTGATTACTTCCTCAGCCGTTTTCGCATAACGCAGTGCTTCCATATTCTCTTCTTCGGCACAGATTACTGCGATGCTCGTCAGAATCTCCATATGTTCGCCGCCTTGTGCAGCGATGCCAATGACCATATAAGCTTTTTCCTCTCCAAAATCAACCCCTTGCGGGAACTGAATTACCGAGATTCCGGTCGAGAGAATGAACGTTTTGGATTCTTTTGTACCATGCGGAATAGCCAGTCCATTGCCGACATAAGTGGATACAATCTCTTCACGCTCAATCATTTTGTCAATGTAATCTGCAGTGATATGACCTGCATCCTTCAAAATCTGTCCTGCCATACGAATCGCTTCATATTTATCCTGAGCCGTCGCGTTCATGATGACTTTGTCTTTTGTTAACATACTCATGTTAAATACCTCCAATTTCATTTTTACTGCGATAGAACCCAACCAGTTCACGGGAAAGGTAATGGATGATTTCATCCCTGTTTCCTTTGCCCAGCAGTGTAATCATCTCTTCTTGCAGAAGCAGTGCACTAATCTCGCTGAGCACCTCCAAACTTTCTTTGGACAACTCCTTTGGCCCCAGCATCAGTAATACATGACTGACACCTTCCGGGTCCTCCACTGTTCGAAGCAGAGGTTCCTCTAGTTGAAAAAGACTGATGGACGGCTTGTAGATACTCTCACTCCGTGTATGGAAAAGGGCCAGCTGCGTCCCGGGAATCTTCTGACTTCCCATCGACTCGCGAACCTCAAGTAACTTGGCAACCTCACCCGGGTCCTTCAATATGCCTGAGCGATGTGCAACCTTACACATCCCAAGCACACTTTGAGCAAAATCAAGATGCGCATTATCCATTGCATGTACCTGAAACTTACCGATAATGCGTACAATTTCAAGCAGCGTTGCTTCCATTCCGTCCGCATCGGAGATTCTACGAGTGGTTGTCTCATTGCCCATGTCGCGGGATTTGCGATGTTGCCGCTGTAACGTTGTAGTTTTGATAAAATGTCGCAAGCTCTCGCTTTCTTCGCCTGTCAATAGCGGACTGACCTTGTAATACTGATCTTCCTCCATCGGTAAATCGACCGTAGACAACACCAGATCATACTCATCGGTTGGCATTCGTGCGGCTTCGTACCAAGAGACACTGTCTATAATCTGGATCTCCGGAAATTCCTTCGACAACCGACTGGATAACATGCGCGAGGAGCCAATGCCACTGTTGCATACAACGATGGCCCGAATTTCCTGCTTCAATGCTCGCAACCGTTCAATGGATGCACCAAAGTGCATGACTAGAAAACCGATCTCCTCATCCGGCACTTCTGCTCCCGGCCATGCATGCAACACGGACCTTTTCACCTGTTCAAAAAGAGTGTCATAATCCTTGCGAATCTGCTGTAGCAGTGGGTTACGTATCATCTGATGCCCTTCAAGTCGCTCCATTACCGGTACCATATGTGCAATTAAACCTTCACGTAGCAAGCGGTCTTCATGAAACGCATAACCTGTTCTTTGTTGCATCTGGTCCGTAAGCGAATGCACCCTGTCCATCAGAATCAGATCATCGATCGGAAGCAGTCGTGAAGAATGAATCTGCTGTTCTGTCTCCGTAAGCAATTGGTGAAAATAAGCTTGCTCTTCATCCGAGAAGCCGACTCCAAGCTGTGAGGATAGAACACTGCAAAGGCGCGAAGCCATGAAAACTGGCACTCTCTCTTCATGTTGCTCCGCCACGGTCCCAGTGCCTGCAATCGTTCTTATCCCTGAGGAAGAACGTTCTATATTAAAACCTTTACGTATCCGAACCACAGCTGCTGATAACTGAATGAGCAGTTTCATATACTGCCGTTCAGGTATCTTTTCAAGCCATTCGATATCCGGTTGCCATAGTGCATTTTCAATGGTAAGTACATCGCTATGACCAATCATACTGAGCAACTTTTGATTAACGATGGAGCCTCCTTGCTCAGGCTGTCTACCAAAGAGATCCGACTCATCCAGTACTTCCAAAGCAAGCGCTGCAATGGCTCTGCGATGAATGGCTTCACTTCCGGTGATTTTGACACCGTAGCCTCGCCTTCGAACAAGCTTCAGACCCGCCTGCCGAATGCGTGACTCCAGATCATCCAGATCGGTGGTGACCGTCGAAACGGTCACTTTGAGATCCGAAGCGAGAGCAAGAAGTTTGACCGGCTCAGCTTCATCCAGCAGGATGCAAAGCATGAAGAGCTTACGCTCTTCCGGCGTAAACTCTACATATTCATTACCCTCCAGTTTCTGGCGTAATGCACTGAGGTCATCTGAACCGGAATCAATGCGTATTCCGGTTCCCGACTTTTTTTCGAGGCGCATACCGAGTGGTTCAAGCCACTGTTCAATCATCAGCAACTCACGATGCACGGTACGTGTACTCACTTTTACTTCAACGGCAATTTCACCCGCCGTGACTTCATGGGGATGTTCCAACAGGAATTCCACGATTTCACGTTGTCTTTTGGTAATACTCATATCTCAGCCTCCGGCTCTGGGAAAACGGCTGCCCTTGTTTGAAGCTGGTTCGCAGTCTGCTCCCTTTTACTTCAAACGTTCAACAAGCGCATCGTATTCCGGGCTTTTTAGGAAGTTGTCAATGGATATATGCTCTGCATTAGGTGCTACCGACCGTGCACGATCCGTTAGTGTTTTTTGCGTAATAACAACGTCTGCGTCTTGCGGAATTTCACTGATCGCCGTGTTAGTTACAGCAACCTCAATTCCTTCGGCTTTCATTTTCTTACGCAGAATCGAAGCACCCATAGCACTCGAACCCATACCTGCATCGCAGGAGAAAACAATATTTTTCACATCTGCTTTTGCCTTGGATGCAACGGAAGTTGCGATATCCGCTGCTCTGTTCGCTTCATGGTTATCCGCTGTGATGGTTGCGTTTGCCGTGTTGCCTTGACTCTTCATATCTTTCATTCGGCTGGAGGCTTCTTCCAGATCCTCTTCCTTCTGTTTACCCGTTTTGAGTAGCAGAGAGGCAATCAGGAAGGAAACCACCGCTGCCACGATAACCCCGGCAAGCATTGGGATATATCCACCTTTTGGTGTCAACAGGAAATAGGCAATGATACTGCCTGGTGATGGTGCCGAAACCAATCCCGCGCCAGTTAGCATGAACGTTAACGTACCCGCTACACCGCCGGCGATGGCTGCCAGAATCAAAATAGGTCTCATCAGGATGTACGGGAAATAAATCTCATGAATCCCGCCGAAGAAATGAATGACCACCGCACCAGGTGCAGAAGATCTCGCCATTCCACGACCGAAGAAACAATAAGCGAGCAAAATACCTAGTCCCGGTCCCGGGTTAGACTCAAGCATGTAAAGAACGGATTTACCTAATTCTCTTGCCTGATCTGTTGCAATTGGTGTTAAAATCCCGTGGTTAATGGCATTGTTCAGGAACAATACTTTACCCGGTTCAATAATCAGATTGACGAGTGGTAGCAAGCCCAGGTTCATCAAACCTTGTACGCCTGCAGACAACACTTTGCTAATGGCCTCTACTGCCGGCCCGATACCGAGCAAAGCAAAGATCGCCAAAATACCGCCGATAATTCCTGCCGAGAAATTGTTGACCAGCATCTCAAAACCGGCTCTGATCTTGCCCTCAATGGATTTATCAAACTTCTTGATCACCCATGCACCGAAAGGCCCCGCAATCATGGCCCCGAGGAACATTGGAATATCCGTTCCGACAATGACACCGATGGTCATAATCGCCCCGACGACACCACCACGTGTGCCATGCACCATCGTACCCCCGGTGTAACCGATCAGTAGCGGCAGCAAATAAGTAATCATCGGCCCTACAAGCTGCTCTATTGTCGCATTCGGAAACCATCCTGTTTTAATAAACATCGCTGTAATTAATCCCCAAGCAATAAATGCTCCCATATTGGGCATGACCATACCGCTCAGAAATCGTCCGAAGCGTTGCACACCAACACGTAACCCACCTTTGGAATTGGATGTTTGATCCAAATTACTCATTGGTTTATCCTCCTTGAATCAAGTCATTATTCTTATGAAAGGGGTATCATTGATCCCCTGCTGTAATCCTAAGCGAGAAACCCTTCCTGTTCAATCAAATGAAAGCGTACTTTCGTCATGAACATTGATGACAACATTGGATTATGTAATCGCTTTTCATTAGGAATATATGCTCAATCCGTTGATACGCAAGGCTTTTCTTGCCTATGACTTTATTCATATACAACATACAAAGCAATAAAATAGCTTGGTCCGTTTGCATTTTTTTTATTCATGATGCTATGTCACTCCTATTCAATCTCCTCCAAAATACGTAAAAAAACAGCAAAAAACCTGCGTAAGCTCCATAGCTCACACAGGTTTAAAGAACAAGATTTTTTATATTCAAACGAGATTATATATATGTCAATAAGTACAAATCAACTCGACAATCCAGTCGAATTCTATTCCTCAGTATGTTTAAGATAAGCATCCGCCTTCAGCAATGTGGATAATGCAGCTGCTACATCTCCATCGACACGGATTTCGATCATCCAGCCTTCTTCATAAGGAGAACTATTGACCAGTTCTGGCGAATCCTGCAAAGCTTCATTCACTGCAACAATGGTGCCGCTGACAGGTGAGAACAGATCAGATACCGTTTTGACGGATTCAATCGTACCGATGCTGTCTTCTGCTTTTACACCGGCTTCAAGATCAGGCAATTCTACAAACACAATGTCACCCAGCTGATGCTGCGCGAACTCGGTAATGCCAATACGTACGGTATCCTCCCCTACGGTTTGCACCCATTCGTGCTCTTTACTGTACAGGAAATCATTTCTCAATTCGCTCATCGATATCCGCCTCGCTTTTCATTAATGAGTGCATGCGTTCTTTGACCTTCACCTTTTTCCCAAACAACAGCGTATGATATTTCAGATTCAAATGTCAAGTTAGCTCACAGTTTATTTAAATTTCGACACCTCACCGTGTGTCCTCACACTACTCTTTCTGCATATAATGGTGAATATTAGAATAGTAAGCGCACTCTTTTAAAATAACCGAACATTAATATAGTATAAACATTAAATATTCGTATTTTACACAATTTCAATGATATCGTTCTTGACATCAGGACTGTATTCACGTTTTAATGAGAAGAGCAACTGAAGTTAATTGGACTACGTATGAACCGCGGATGAATGTAAAGGGAGAGATTGCCCGTACACCCGGTTTGGGGATGTGCATGAGGCGGCGCCGAAGGAGTAAACCACCGACAAGCGGGGGTGAATCTCTCAGGCAAAAGGACTTTTACAGGACGCAACTCTGGAGAGCATCTAAACGTCCTATACGGACGTTATGATCACCCAAGGGGAAACCTGTCTGAATAAACGGCGGGGTAACTCTCAGGTACAAGGGACAGAGCCTAAGAATACAGCGTGCTACTTGGCATGCCGGTTCTTTGGCCTGTCCTTTTCCTTTTTCCCCAAAAATGAATTGCAGGTTCTAGAATCGTACTGAACATAACCAATGAAAAAATGTAGAACAGTCGGCTGTTAACTCTCGATTACCAAAATTACTTAAGCATTATTGATCTGGCTCACAGTACGTGTTTTCATACTTGGCCTACTACGGCCCATGACGAGGTGATTGGATGTCTGATTTATTAAGAACACCACTCTTCCCCCTATACGCGCAATATGAAGGTGTACGTTGCATTGATTTTGGCGGTTGGGAGTTGCCCGTGCAGTTTAGCGGTATTCAAAAAGAGCATGAAGCCGTGCGCGAGCGCGCCGGGCTGTTTGATGTATCCCATATGGGCGAATTCACCGTAACGGGTGAACAGGCAGAAGCCTTTTTGCAAAACATGACAACCAACGACGTGAGCGCAACTGTACCAGGTCAGGCACAATACACACTGATGTGTTATCCCGATGGCGGTGTAGTGGATGATCTGCTCATCTATAAACTCGCGGAGCAACACTACATGCTGGTCGTCAATGCCTCCAATATCGACAAAGACTGGGCATGGTTGCAGGAGCACATTATACCTGGGGTGAACATGACCAATGATTCCGAGCAAACGGCGTTGCTTGCGCTACAAGGCCCTTTAGCGGTCGATATTCTCTCGAAGGTTACAGGTTCAGAGATTGATGCAAGCTCCATCGAACCGTTCCGCTTCGTGCAGCATGCCGAGGTATGCGGAGTAAAGCTACTGCTATCACGAACCGGTTACACCGGAGAAGATGGCTTTGAACTGTATGTTGCAGCTGATCAGGCAGCCCTCGTATGGAACGGACTGATGGAAGCCGGTGCTGATGTAGGCCTCGTTCCAGCAGGACTTGGTGCACGTGATACACTACGATTCGAAGCGAAGTTGCCTTTATACGGGCAGGAATTATCACCAACCATCTCTCCACTGGAGGCAGGGCTGGGCATGTTTGTGAAACTGAACGCCGGGTCTTTTATCGGACACGAAGCTTTGTTGCAACAAAAAAATGACGGCCCTGCCCGCAAGCTGATCGGTATCGAAGTGCTGGAGCGTGGCATACCGCGGCCCCATTACCCGATCTATGCGGATGGCGTTCAGATTGGTGAAGTGACAACCGGTACACAATCGCCAACCTTGAAACGTAATCTGGGGCTTGCCCTGATTGACAGCAAATATACTGCACTGGGTACACCACTGGAGATTGAGATTCGTGGCAAAAAGCTAAAAGCCGAGGTCGTCAAGACCCCTTTTCATAAACGGACACGTACGTCAAAGACACCTACCCAAGGAGCTGAGCAAGCATGAGCAAGCATCGCTACATCCCCATGACAGAACAAGACCAGAGCGCTATGCTGGCCACGATCGGCGTGGATACTCTTGAAGATTTGTTCAAAGATATCCCGCAGGAAATTCGTTACCAAGGCGAGTTGCCTGTGTCCTCCAAACTGGATGAATATGCCTTAACTCGCCATATGTCAAAGCAAGCTGGCTCCAATGCCAACTTTGAAACACACGCCAGCTTCCTCGGCGCAGGCATCTATGACCACCACATCCCTTCAGTCATCAACCATGTCATTTCCCGTTCGGAGTTCTATACAGCCTACACCCCTTATCAGCCGGAGATCAGCCAAGGAGAATTGCAGGCTATCTTTGAATTTCAGTCGTATATTTGTGAACTGACAGGTATGGCGGTAGCCAACGCGAGTATGTATGACGGAGCAACGGCCTTTGCAGAAGCTGGTAATCTTGCCGCCGCAGCTACCCGTCGCAAACAGCTTATCGTATCTCGCACCGTGCACCCTGAAGCCCGTCAAGTATTGCAGGCATATGCACATGGCCTGAGTCTGGAGATTGTAGAGATTGGTTATAAAGATGGGGTTACCGATTGGGATGCCCTGCAAACGGCCATTTCGGAAGATACCGCAGCGGTTATGATTCAGAGCCCGAACTTCTTTGGTGCCGTGGAAAATATAAAACAGGCTGCCGACCTTGTGCACACGCACAAAGGGCTGCTCGTGGTGAGCGCCAACCCGCTGTCGCTCGGTTTGCTGGAAGCCCCAGGCAAGCTGGGCGCCGACATCGTTGTAGGCGATGCGCAGCCCCTCGGAATCGCCGCTTCGCTCGGCGGACCCACTTGCGGATACTTCGCCGTGTCCCAGGCTCACATGCGCCGGATTCCTGGTCGAATCGTCGGCCAGACGACCGACCGCAACGGCAAACGCGGTTTCGTGCTTACGTTGCAAGCACGTGAACAGCACATTCGCCGTGAAAAGGCGACGTCCAACATCTGTTCAAATCAGGCTTTGTTAGCACTCAGTGCTTCTGTCTATATGTCTACCATGGGAAGACAAGGCATGATTGATGTTGCTGATCTGAATTTGCAGAAGAGTCACTATGCACGAAATACGTTAACAGCTATTTCCGGAGTGAAACTCACTTTTACTGCCCCTACGTTTAACGAGTTCGTCATCCAGCTCCCTGAAGAAACCGATGTGGATGCTCTTCAGCTGAAACTGCTGGATGCAGGCTTCATCGGCGGTTATGAACTCGGACGTGAATATTCGGAACTGGCAGGACATATGCTCATTGCGGTCACCGAACGACGCAGCAAAGAAGAGATCGATGAATTCGCACGTGTATTGGAGGGATCGCTGTGACTCAGGAAACGACCACAAAAGTAACCATTGCGGGAGCTTCATCGGAAACATCTAACCTACATCAGTCAGTCAATGTGCAGACTGGAATGGACTCGCAAGCATTAGGAAATTCGACCAGTCCGCAAGTCGCACCATCCGTTGCTCCCGAACAAACTCTGATTTTTGAACTGAGCAGTCCCGGACGTGTGGCCTATTCCTTGCCGGAATGTGATGTTCCCCGTCAGCATGCTGATACGTTGATTCCCCGGGAAATGCTGCGCTCGGAAGCGGCCGCGTTGCCGGAAGTATTCGAGGTTGATGTTATTCGTCATTATACGGCATTGTCCCGCCGCAACTTCGGGGTAGATAACGGCTTTTATCCACTTGGTTCATGTACAATGAAATACAATCCAAAGATCAACGAAGATGTAGCACGTTACAACGGCTTTGCCAAGATCCATCCCTATCAGCATGAATCCAGTCTTCAAGGTGCTCTCGAACTGCTCCATACTTTACAAAATGATCTTGCAGGTCTGACCGGTATGGATGCCGTAACCCTGCAACCTGCTGCCGGTGCACACGGGGAATGGACCGGACTTATGATGATTCGAGCTTATCACGAAAGCCGTGGCGAACTGCGTACCAAGGTTATCGTACCGGATTCATCTCATGGCACGAACCCGGCCAGCGCAACCGTAGCTGGATTCGAAACGGTGACAATCCCGTCGCGTACGGACGGTCTGGTCGATCTTGATGCTCTCCGTGCAGCAGTCGGTTCAGATACCGCAGCACTCATGCTGACCAATCCGAATACGCTCGGCTTGTTTGAAAAGGATATTCAAGAGATTGCGTCCATCGTACACGAAGCTGGCGGATTATTGTATTATGACGGAGCTAACTCCAATGCCATCATGGGCATTACACGTCCGGGAGATATGGGCTTTGATGTGGTGCATCTGAATTTGCATAAAACGATGAGCACACCTCACGGTGGTGGTGGACCTGGTGCCGGACCTGTCGGTGTGAAGAGCCGCCTGATCCCGTTCTTACCTAAACCGATGGTTGTTCAAAATGATCAAGGCATGTACGCTCTGGATTACGAAGGAGATCAATCGATCGGTCGGGTCAAAGCCTATTATGGCAACTTCGGTATTCTTGTTCGTGCTTATGCTTATATCCGCACTTATGGACCAGAAGGGCTTCGCCGTGTGTCCGAATGTGCTGTGCTGAACGCCAATTATATGATGGCTCGCCTGGCACCTCATTACGAGATTCCTTATCCTGGCGTGTGCAAACATGAATTTGTCATGTCAGGCCGTGGCCTGAAGCAGTATGGTGTACGCACACTGGATGTAGCCAAACGCCTGCTGGACTTTGGCTATCACCCGCCAACCATCTACTTCCCGCTTAATGTCGAGGAGTGCATTATGATTGAGCCAACGGAAACCGAGAGCAAAGAGACGCTGGACGGATTTATCGATACAATGATCCGTATTGCGAAGGAAGCCGAAGAAACACCGGAATTGGTGCTCAACGCTCCGTACGGCACGCCGGTAACTCGTCTCGATGAAACGACCGCAGCACGCAAACCTGTATTAAACTGTGCTTGTAGCTAAATAAGTTGTGCTTAATTTACACGGCCCACTCCGTTAAAAGAATAATCCCCTTGTGTATGATGAGGCGTTCTCTCCTTCTCACAAGGGGGTTTTCTTTATCCTTTTATCGCATTTGTAACATCAGCCGCCGTTTCACTTGTCAGAAACAAAAAAAGCCGGTCTCCACTACTACGTGGACACCGGCAATATTGCTGCACTAAGTCAGCCCTTTATCGGAAAAAGAAAGACCTCAGATCCGGAGGAAACTCCGGCAAAATTACGCTTGAATGCTTTGAACCAGTTCAACCACTTGTTCAGCGGTTTGCATTTCCAACGCTTTGGCAGCGAGTTCCTGCATGTCCGCACGGGACAATTTGGTGATTTGGCTACGCGCTGGCAGAATGGAAGTTGCGCTCATGCTGAACTCATCCAGTCCAAGACCAAGCAGCAATGGAATTGCTGTTTCGTCTCCTGCCATCTCACCGCACATGCCAGCCCATTTACCTTCACGATGCGCTGCATCGATAACCATTTTGACCAAACGCAAAATAGCTGGGTTGTATGGTTGGTACAGATAAGATACACGTTCGTTCATCCGGTCAGCAGCCATCGTGTACTGAATCAGATCGTTAGTACCGATACTGAAGAAGTCTACTTCCTTGGCGAATTGATCTGCCATCACAGCTGTTGATGGAATTTCGACCATGATCCCGAGTTGAATGCTGTCGGAAACAGCGATCCCTTCAGCAACCAGCTTTTCCTTCTCTTCGAGCAGGACAGCTTTGGCTTCACGGAATTCACCCAGTGTTGCGATCATAGGGAACATGACACGCAAGTTTCCGTGTACACTTGCACGCAGCAACGCACGCAATTGAGTACGGAAGATATCCAGACGGTCCAGACACAGACGAACTGCGCGGAAGCCGAGGAATGGATTCATTTCTTTTGGCAGATCCAGATAAGGAAGCTCTTTGTCTCCACCGATGTCAAGTGTACGAACTACAACAGGTTTGCCTTCCATTTTTTCGAGTACCGCTTTATAAGCATTGTACTGAATATCTTCGGAAGGAAGCTTGTCTCTGCCCATGTACAGGAACTCGGTGCGGTACAGACCTACAGCCTCGCCGCCATTCTCCAGAACACCTGTAACATCGTTAGGTGTACCAATGTTTGCAGCCAGTTCCACATGAACGTTGTCCACCGTAACCGTTGGTTCGTCACGCAGTTTTCTCCACTCCGCACGCTGTGCATCATACTGTTCCTGTTTGGCACGGTATTCAGCAACGACGTCATCTGTAGGGTTAACCAGAACTTGACCGTCCAGACCGTCAACAATGATCAAGTCTCCTTGTTTCGCTTGAGCCAAGATGTCTTTCGTTCCAACCACAGCCGGAATCTCAAGCGAACGAGCCATGATAGCGGAGTGAGAAGTACGTCCACCGATGTTGGTTGCAAAACCTTTTACGTATTGGCGGTTCAATTGAGCTGTATCAGAAGGTGTTAAATCCTCTGCAAGCACAATCACTTCTTCACTGATTTCAGCCGGGCTCATGAAGTCGATACCAAGCAAGTGATTTAGCACACGCTTCGTAACGTCACGCATATCCGCAGCACGCTCTTGCAGGTATGCACTCTTCATGTTTTCGAACATCGAGATGAACTGGGAAGCTGTTTCATTCAATGCGAATTCTGCATTGATCATGTCATCAGCGATCTTCGCTTTCACCGGATCAATCAGTTCCGGGTCATCCAGGATGAGCAAATGCGATGCAAAAATCTCCGCTTTTTTCTCGCCAAGCTCTTGTAAAGTACGCTCTTTGATTGCCTCAAGCTCAGCGCGGGATTTACCCAGCGCCGAGTCAAGTTTAGCAATCTCTGCGTCAACGTCGTTAATCTGGCGTTTTTCTACAGAGTAGTCAGGATGCTCCAAGATAAACGCCTTGGCGATAGCAATACCCGCCGAAGCCGCGATCCCGGAAACATTAAGCATTAATTTCGCCCAACCCTTCGTTAACCATAACGTCTGTCAGAGCTTGAAGAGCTTCAGCTTCGCCTTCACCTTCAACGATGATGCTGATGGTGTCACCTTGCTCCAGACCGAGGGAAAGAACGCCCAGAATGGATTTCAATGTTACTTTTTTGCCGTTAGCTTCTGCGAAGGATTCAGCACCTTTGAATTTGTTTGCTGTATTAACCAGGGCAGTTGCCGGACGTGCGTGGATACCATCTTCGTCTGTAATTCTGAATGTTTGTTGCATTACAATCATCTCGCTTTCAGTAGTTTAGTTTAGGCATTGCATATATTTACACTTGCTTGCCATCGTTGGAACAGTTCTTATTTTATCTCAATGATCGGCTGATCGCCAACTTTGAGCACGCCACTCTTCTTCAAAGTGACGGTAGAACCTTCTGGCAGGTTGGTGAATATCACCGGAGAAATGATCGAAGGAGCGTTCGCTTTGACATACTCCAGATCCACTTCCATAATCGGTTGTCCTGCGGATACCAGGTCACCTTCCTGAACCAGTACGTTGAAACCTTGGCCTTTCAGTTTCACCGTATTAACACCTATGTGTACAAGCACTTCCTTACCGCCGTCGGACATGATGCCCACGGCATGTTTGCTTGGAAATACATTAAATACTTTACCATACACAGGGGATGTAATCGTTCCGTCATGTGGCAAAATGGCGAACCCGTCACCTGTCATTTTCTCAGCAAAGACTGGATCAGGTACATTGGTAATATCCATCAGCTCACCATTGACTGGCATCACGATATCCTCTGTGACAATGCGTTCACCTTGTTCTCCTTGTGCTTTCTCCTCTTCAGGAGTTGGTTTAACTTCAGCAACTGGAGTTGGTGCAGGTGTACGCCCTGCAATGATATCTTGCATCTGGGACTTGATCGTATCGGAACGTGTTCCGAAGATGGCTTGAACATTATTACCCACTTCAAGCACACCAGATGCACCCAATTGTTTCAAACGATCTTTTTGTACATTGGATTTCTCATTCACTTCAATCCGCAAACGAGTAATACATGCATCCAGATGTTTAATGTTTTCCTTCCCGCCAAAGGCTTCGAGGATATTGTGAGGCAGATCGTCTGTGGAGCCTGAAGAACCGCCGGATGCAGTTTCCGCAGATGCCTCTTCACGTCCAGGTGTTTTGAGATTGAACTTGCGAATGATCAATCGGAATCCGAAGTAATAGATCACGGCAAGGATCAAACCGACGATAATAACATCCCACCATGGTGTGCGGTTTGGAATGATACCAAAGATCAGGAAGTCAATGAAACCGCCTGAGAAGGTCATCCCGATCTTGACATCGAGCAATTGCATCGTCATGAAAGACAAACCTGCAAAGATACAGTGTACTGCAAACAAAATCGGTGCTACGAACAGGAATGAGAACTCGAGTGGTTCTGTGATCCCTGTCAGGAATGATGTCAGCGCAGCTGAACCCATGATCCCTGCAACATATTTTTTATGCTCAGGTCTTGCTTCATGGTACATCGCAAGTGCCGCTGCCGGCAAACCGAACATCATGAACGGGAATTTACCAACTTGGAACGTTCCCGCAGTCAATTCAACGCCATCGCGCAACTGGCTGAAGAAAATCTTTTGGTCCCCGCGAATAACATCGCCGGCTTTGTTCACATATTCACCGAACTCAAACCAGAATGGGGAGTAGAAAATGTGATGCAGACCAAACGGAATCAGTGACCGTTCTACAACACCGAAGATAAAGGCCGACAAAGTCGGGCTGGTATCTACCATGAAGTGAGAAATGGCATTTAATCCGTTCTGGATTGGTGGCCAGATGACCACGAGCAGTAACCCTAACAACAGGGAAACTACTGAAGTGACAATAGGAACAAATCGTTTACCCGCAAAGAATCCAAGGTAAGACGGCAGTTCAATTTTGAAGAACCGATTGTAACACAGCGCTGCAGCGATACCAATAATGATACCTCCAAAAACCCCTGTGCTTAGTGTAGGAATACCCAAGATACTTGCATAACCAGGTACTTTGCCGATCATGGCAGGCGTAACACCTACTGCAGAACCCAGAGTTACATTCATCACCAGGTAACCGATGATGGCTGCAAGCCCTGCTACACCTTCACCGCCAGCGAGTCCAACAGCTACCCCGACAGCAAACAGCAATGCCAGATTATCAAATACGATCTGACCTGCGTTCATCATTATAGTTGCAATCGAGTTTACCCACGGAGTATCGAGCGCAGTCACATATTGCAGGAAATCCGGATTCACCAGCATGTTACCAATTCCGAGTAGCAAACCTGCGGCTGGCAAGATCGCTACAGGCAACATGAGAGCTTTACCTACTCTTTGCAATACACCAAAAAGCTTTTTAAACATCGCGTCGTATTCTTCCTTTCGTCTAAGTCTGTATGTCGTGATGCAAGCAATGGAACACAAAAAAGGCATGAACTAATAAAAGTGAACTGCGCCTACCTTGGGGTATAGCATACCCTTAATAAGGTAGAACAATCACACTCTAATTAACTCATGCCTGATCGAGTCAGTAACACGTCGCTTATGTTTATTCAGTTGCTTGATTACGGTCACCATTGTAGCACCACTTCGAACGCATTGCAAGCCTTTACAGGAAAAAACGTGATTTCGCTAAAATTTCTGACATGATTTCACTTATTCTCTTCTTCTTTCCGTTGATTCAGTCGCTGTAAATGTATCGTTAGATACCCAACTTCTGCCGGATACACAGGCAATTTTAGTCGTTTCTCCATCACCTTCGTGAGTTTCCATGCAAGCGAGTACATTTCGGGGTATTCTAATTTGAGCAAGGAATCCAGCTTATGCAGTTCCTCCACCTTATCTCCACGGCGTACACGTTCCAGGGCAAACCGAAGGTGAGTTAACAGACGGGAATAATCCAAAGACTGCGTTTCAAATGAATAGTCGAGTTGGTCTGCAACCAGGTTTACCAGATCCGTAATTAATTGAGAATGCTCTCGTACTTGGGATATGTTCTGGTTCGTCATCGCGCTATAGATATGCAGAGCCACAAAACCAATCTCATCTTGGCCGAGATCCACGCCCATCTTTTCCTTAATTAAACGAACGGCATATTCCCCCATCCGATACTCATCTGGATAGATCTCTCTTGTCTCATATAAAAAAGGATTTTGGATGATTATTCCCTGCTCCTTGCGTTTAAGGGCAAAAGAAATATGATCTGTTAACGCAATATGAATATGTTCATTAAGCGGAACGTCCGTACGCTCTGCGATATACGTGATGACTTCGTTAATAATCTCAATTAAAGCCTCATCCACCTGCGGAAGAAGTTGCTTGTACTGCTCCTGCTCCTGCTGGTTTTTCAAAATAAACATCTTCTCCACAGCCGTCAGTGGGATGTCATCACTCGGCTTCCGGTTAAAGCCGATGCCCTTGCCGATGACCACAACTTCGCCGTGTTCAGGATGCTGTGCAATAATTACATTATTATTTAGTGCTTTATCTACATGCAGGCTGCTCATTTTTGCACCTCTTTTTTTCACACCATCTTGGATGTGCCTGACACATCTTCAAACCAAATCAAAAAAAACATCCGGAGCGGGCAAACCGCGCCGGACGTCTCGCTTAAAAAGTAACAAAAATTCGCCATAAGGTCAATAGACCAGCCATGTAATTAAGCTGCCATTTCTTACTCTTTACTATCGCTACGCTCTACAATGCTCTCGATAATAGGTGACGTCTGTTTTACTGATTCACTCGATTGCACAGCCACTGGTGTAGCTGTTTTCGATTTGGTCAATCCTTTGATCAGTTGTTCCACGTCGATGCCTGACACACTTTTCAACATCTCAGGTGCAGTAGCCATCAGTTCCGTGACGTAGTTGCTGACACGTGCAGCACCCTCGCCCTTACCTGTATCTACTACCGTCAACTTGTCAATCGAGGAGATTGGCTCAGCGATTTTACCAGCCAGTTCAGGCAACATTTTGACAATGATATCGAGTACCGCAGCTTCGCCAAACTTCTGGAACGCCTCAGCCAATTTTTCTTTGGCTTCCGCTTCGGCAAGACCGCGAAGACGAATAACTTCTGCATCGGCTGTACCTTTTGCACGCTCTGCATCCGCAATGGCCTGACCTTCAAGTCGTTTCTGCTCGGCTGTTGCTTTCGCTTGTGTTTCGATGGAATACTGCACTGCATCAGCTTCACGCATCCGTTTTGCTTTATCCGCTTCCGCAGCCTGCTCAACAGCATAACGATCCGCTTCCGCTTTTTTCTTCACTTCCGCATCGTATTGTTTCTCACGCACCGTAATCTCTTTTTCCTGTAGGTCAATCTCACGTTCTTTACGTACGAGTTCTACTTTCATCTGCTCTTCTACAACCGTTTGTCTTGCGCGTGCTTCATGGATATGATACGCCTGATCCGCTTCCGCCTTGGCTGTATCCTGATCACGTTTAAAGGCCGCGACCTTCAATTCTTTCTCTTTGGCTGCCTCAGCAATGTTGGTATCACGCAGCAACTCGGCCTTCTGCCCTTGTTCTTCGGCATTTGCCTTCTGAATCCGTGCATCCCGCATCGCTTCCGCTTCGGCAATTTCAGCATCACGTTTCACGGCTGCGATTCTTGGTTTACCGAGTGCATCCAAGTACCCTTGTTTATCACGGACATCCTTAATGGTAAAGGAAACGATCTGCAGACCCATCTTTTTCAGATCCCGTGCGGCCACGCCTTGAACCTCTTGAGCAAAACGATCTCTGTTCCGATATACCTCTTCCACCGTCATCGTACCGAGAATGGCCCGTAGATGCCCCTCCAGCACTTCCTGGGCTTCTCCCCTCAGCGCGTCAACAGGTTTGCCGATAAATTGCTCAGCAGCCGTTGCAACGTCTTCTACAGCGCTTCCGACCTTGATGATCGCCACCCCGTCAGCAATAACAGGAACACCCTGCTCTGTGTAGACCTCAGGCGTGGATACATCGAGCTTGTGTGACAGTAACGAAATAAATTCAGACTGCTGGAACACAGGCAGGATGAACGCACCGCCGCCGCGCACGATTTTGATTTTACGTCCTGACTCATCTTCCGAAATATTTTTGCTACCCAGGAATGAACCGGTTACAATCATCGCTTCGTCGGGACCGACCGTTTTGTATCTCGCCCAGAAAGCTAAACCCAGAATCAAAATTACACCAACAACCACAACAGGAATCAACAATACATCCCAATCCAGATTACCCATTCACATCTCTCCCCTTATCTCGTAAGTATGAAAATTCATTTTTTTGCTATCGTCAGTTCCCCGCATTATTAGGAAATTTCACTGACCTAGACATCCTTAAGTACATCTTCTTCCCACTCGGATACGCGCAATACTCCGTCCACCACATCAATGACAACCACTCGTGCCCCCGCCGCAATGGGTAGCTGTTCGAAGCTGGTCGCTGTCTGAATGGTGTTACCAGATGCAAAACGAATCATGACTTCACCAAATCCGTTTGCCGGTATCGGAATCGTGATTTCACCAATTTTGCCCGCTAACTCCTTCATGGAGAAAGCAATTGAAACGTCACTGTTACGCATCGGCTTGATATATGCGAAAAATACCAGCATGGCTGCAGCAATACCGATCAGCAGGGATAAGATCAGATTCGACATCACACTAAGAGAGCTGTACCGCGTCAGTAGTATGCCTGCTCCACCAAAAGCAGTGATGGATCCCGCCAGTACAACAGGTTTAAAAAAATCAACACCAGGCATTTCGAAAGCACCATCCAGCAAACCGTCAATCAAGTCACCTAGCACCAGACTCACGATGGCAAAAACGGCACCTCCGATGAGACACCCCCAATAGATTGCTTCCATCCCCTCTTCCTCCTCTCCGCTGCAATTTCTCCCAACTGTGCATTCCACATGTAAATAAATACGTACATCTAGGCAAAATGTTTCAAAATCTTTCCTGAGTTGTATTGAGAAGCCGCTAATGGGTATTAGCATCATATTATTCAGGAATGCTCCATTTCTCTCTTCCATGCCAATTCACGGTGTGGAATCATAGAAGTGATTCACAGTAATCCAGACACTAAAAAACGCAAGCCTCCAGCAGGAGACTTGCGTTTATATCAGTAGTCCAATAGATATTAAGCTTACACATCAAGCTTCTTAATTCACTTACAGCGAAGCTTTGTAGATGGATACCACATCTTCACGTTGCAGCTTTTTAAAGTTACCGAACGGCCCGAACAGCATCGCTTTATCCGCCATAACCTCAATCTGACTGTCATCAATATCATAGTCGGCCAGACGGTTTGGTGCACCAATGGATGTCCAGAACTTGCTGAGTGCATCAATGCCTTCCTCGGCAATCTGTTTGTCGGATTTACCTTCAGGGTTCACGTCAAACACGTTGATCGCAAGACGTTTGAAACGATCTACCTTCACATCAAGGTTATGTCTCATCCAGTGCGGGAACAGAATTGCAAGTCCACCACCATGCGGGATGTCGTAGACCGCAGATACCGCATGTTCAATATTGTGTGTTGCCCAGTCTCCTGCAAGTCCCATGTTCAGCACGCCATTAAGTGCCATTGTTCCGCAATACAGAATCGTCTCACGAAGTTCATAGTTCTCCAGGTCATCCACCAAACGAGGAGCTGCTTCCATTACTGTACGCAGAATCGTCTCGCAGAAGCCGAGTTGAACAGGTGTGTTCGGATCCAGATGGAAATAATGCTCCAATACGTGAGACATCATGTCCACCATACCGTATACCGTTTGGTCCTTAGGTACCGTGTATGTGTTTACGGGATCAAGAATGGAGAATGCAGGGAAAGAATGCGCACTGCCCCAGCCCAGTTTCTCTTGTGTCTCCTGGTTTGTGATTACGGAACCGGAGTTCATCTCTGAACCAGTAGCCGCCATGGTAAGCACTGTACCGAGTGGAAGAGCGTCTTGTGCAACAGCTTTACGCTGTGCAAAGTCCCACATATCTCCATCATATTTCGCCCCAACGGCAATCGCTTTGGCGCAATCAAGCACACTACCGCCACCAACAGCCAGAATGAGCTCAATACCGTTCGTCTTACACAAGTCCACGCCTTTATGTACAGTGGACAGACGCGGATTCGGCTCCACACCTGCGAGCTCCGTTACTTCTGCTCCGATTTCCTTAAGCAAACCAAGCACTTGATCATACAGTCCGCTACGTTTAATGCTTCCACCACCATATACAAGCAGAACCCGTTTGCCGTATTTCGGCACCTCGGTTTTCAGCGCTTCGAGCTGGCCTTTACCGAAGATTAGACGAGTCGGGTTATAAAATTGAAAAGATCTCATGATCTATAATCGCCTCCAATGGAGTTTAGTTTTTAGTGCAACCTCAATTATAGTACCCCTTTTATAGAAAAACAAATCGATAGCCGCTCACTTTAGTTCAAGCCGTTAATCTTCAAATGTGCCTGAAGAAGCTCGTTTACGGATGGCAATTCTTCGGATTTTGCCCATGTTGCAGCGTCCCATAATCCTGCCTGATGAAAAGCACGCGGACAATGAATGAAACATTCCTCGACTTCAACAATGACGGCTGCTCCAATCGTTTTACCTTCCCAGTTCATGCTTTTGATAAATTCTTCATCCTTTGTAATCCGAGCTGTTCCATTGATACGCAGCACTTCATTCAAACCCGGAATCACAAACAACATTCCTACTCCTGGATCTGACAGAATGTTCAACAAGGAATCGATTCGACGATTTCCTGGGCGTTCCGGGTACACCAGTCTATACGAATCAAATACACGAACAAAGCCGGGTTCATCCCCACGCGGTGATACATCACATTTTCCATCCTGATCCGAAGTGGACAAGAAGAACAAGGGTGACTTCGTGATAAAATTTTGAACATGCGAATCCACAAACGGGATTACTTTATTGCGCACACGTTCGCTGGATTCTCCAACCATGCTTTTAAGTTCCTTGGCATCTGAGATAAATGGAAGATCAAGCGGCTGCTTTTCCAAATAAATCGTCCCCTTTTCCTTATGTAGTGTGGGTCATTCTAACTGTTCTTCTTTCGTTCCTTACTCTATTATACATCTCGAACCATGCCAAAAAGCACCCGTTCACAATTGAACGGATGCCAAATGGTCTTCCTACTCGGTATAGCCCATGCTACTTACGAAGCGACGGAATGCTTGACGTCCAGCTTCATCATGTTTGTACACACCTGCATGCTCCAGAATTTCGGAGAATTTCAAACCTACCTGCTGTTGTACAAGTGTAACCGCTTCTTCCTTCGTCAAGCTGGAGCCATGCCCCTGCTTCAACTGTTCTGTCCACGGTACATGTTTGTTCAGCTCGTGATCCGCTGCCTGGGCAGCTTCTGCAAGCTGTGTATTACCCGCCAAGATGTCGGCAATGCCATCCAGCTCTTGCTTCAGGCGTCCCGGCAAAATAGCCAGTCCCATGACTTCGATCAAGCCGATGTTCTCTTTTTTCAAATGGTGCATTTCACGGTGTGGATGGAAAATTCCTTCCGGATGCTCGTCATTTGTACGGTTGTTACGCAACACGAGATCCATCTCAAAACCGCCATCCGCACTACGGCGAACAATCGGAGTTACCGTATTGTGAGGTACTTTCTCTCCGTCTACTTCGCTGAACGCTTCGATCTCCACTGTCGAATCACTATACACCTTCCACGCTTCATAGACCGCGTTACCCGCTTCTAGCAATTCTGCAGGATCATGGGAATGCAAACGCATCACGGACATCGGCCATTTGACAAGACTAAGTGTCAACCCTGGTGCATCTGCATGACGGAAGACCGCCTCTGGCTGTGCGTTTTGAATGGCAAACGTATGACGTCCACCTTGGAAATGGTCATGAGTCAGAATGGAACCGCCCACGATCGGAAGATCAGCGTTAGATCCGATAAAGTAATGCGGATATTCCTGAACAAAGGCAAGCAGTCTGCGCAAGGTATCCTTCGTCAGTTTCATCGGCACATGATCATGATGGAAAATAATGCAGTGCTCGTTGTAGTACACGTACGGCGAGTATTGGAACAACCACGGCTCATTGTTAAGCTGTAGCGGAATGACACGCAGATTCTGGCGAGCCGGGTGATTCACCCGACCAGCATAACCTACATTTTCACGACACAGCTGACATTTCGGATATACCGGAGGTGGAAGCAATTTCGCCATAGCGATTTCCTTTGGACTCTTCTCCGGCTTCGAAAGGTTGATCGTTATCTCCATCTCGCCATAAGCGGTATCCTGCGTCCAATAGACGTTCTTGGATACGCGATCCATTCGGATGTAGTTCGAGTTAATGGATAAGTCATAAAATTGCGATGTTGCCGCCTCGATGCCTTCCGTTTGCTCCGTATGGCGGAAAGCACGCACAACTTCCGATGGGCGCGCCATCAGATGACCCATAATTTTCGCATCCAACAGGTCACGGAAGGTATCGCTATTTTCAGGAATGAGTCCAATTGTATATCCATAGTCAATGAGAGTGTCCAACATGGTCTGCGGACTATCAGGAACTGTAGCATGCAATTCACCGGCGTAAGGCTCCGAGAATCCGAACTGTTCCATCAGCAGGTTGCGACTGTAATCATAGTCCGCTTCCTCGATCAATTTTTTCTGTAAGGCAAATTCGACCAGACGCTCAATGGCATGCAGTGCTTCCTGCTGCTCGGGTGTACGCTCTGTGGCCTCTGCTCCAGGTTGAGTCTGTGACATAAGATGTTCGCCTCCTAGTTTTTTCCGTAGCCTTCCGGGCGTGATTGATGCCAGTTCCATGCGCTTTGAATGACATCTTCGAGATTTGTCCATTTTGGGTTCCAACCCAGAACGGATCTTGCTTTCGCAGAAGATGCCACCAGCACAGCCGGGTCACCTGCACGACGTGGTTCCTGAACAACCGGAATATCCAGGCCTGTTACTTTTTTAGCGGTTTCGATCACTTGTTTTACCGAGAATCCAGTGCCGTTACCCAGGTTGAACACGTTGCTGTTCTCCCCTTTGCGCAAGTAATCCACTGCACGCAGATGCGCATCAGCCAGATCACTAACGTGGATATAGTCGCGGACACATGTGCCATCCTCTGTTGCATAGTCATCTCCGAATACAGCGATATGCGAACGTTGTTTCAGTGCCGTTTGCAATACAAGCGGAATCAAGTGACTTTCCGGCTGGTGATCTTCACCGATTTTGCCACTTTCGTGTGCACCGGCTGCATTGAAGTAGCGCAGGGAAACGTATTTGATATCCTGCACTTTGTCGAACCAGGACATCATGCGCTCCATCATCAATTTGGTTTCACCATATACATTCGTAGGCTCCGTACGGTCGCTCTCTTCGATCGGCACTTTCTCAGGCTCACCATAAGTTGCTGCTGTAGATGAGAAGACGATGCGACGTACATTCGCTGCATTCATTGCTTCAAGCAGGCAAAGTGTGCCGAATACGTTATTATCGTAGTATTTAGCCGGTTCTTTCATGCTTTCGCCGACAAGCGAGTTCGCCGCAAAGTGAATGACAGCATCAATTGAATTTTCCGCGAACAGTTTCGTCAGGATTTCCTTGTCACGCAAATCACCTTCATACAACTTACCGCCAAGCAATGCCTCGCGATGTCCTGTTTGCAAGTTATCCAGTACAACGACTTCTTCGCCACGTTCGAGCAATGCTGCCACCGTATGAGATCCAATATATCCTGCTCCACCTGTCACCAAAATTGCCATTTTACTTCGCCTCCTTGAGTTCGTTAACACCTTCGCCTACACCACATACATAGAAATCACCTTTGAGACCGGTGCGTGCTTCATATGCTGCACCCACTTCACTCACAAAACGTTCCACATCATTCTCATGTACCAGAGACACCGTACATCCACCAAAACCTGCACCCGTCATACGTGCACCCAGTGTTCCTGGAATTCGCTGCGCTTCCTCAACCATGACATCCAGCTCGTTGCAGCTAACTTCATACAAATCACGCAACGATTCATGTGAAGCATTCATCAACTGTCCAAACGTCTGCAAGTCATTGTTCTGCAGCGCTTCTACGGATGCAAGTACTCGTGCATTTTCTTCTACAACGTGCTGGGCACGCTGTCTGACTTTCTCATCCTTGAGCTGATCCTGTAAGGTGTCAAACTGCTCTGGCTTTAATTGAGCCAGGTAATTCAGTGCAGGCAGCTGTTCCTTCAAAATGGCAAGTGCCTGCTCGCATTGAGAGCGCCGCTCATTGTAAGCCGAATCAACCAAACCACGGCGTTTGTTTGTGTTACCGATAATCAGTTTGTAAGCACCTGTACGGAAAGGAACCTTCTCGTACTCCAGCGTATCACACATCAGGAGAATCGTATGATCCTTCGCCCCGTTGGCTACAGCAAACTGATCCATGATGCCGCAGTTGACACCAACAAACTCATTCTCTGATTTCTGGGACAAAAGCGCAAGCTCCACGGTGTCAATGTCGAGTACTCCTTCCATGGATTGAATCGCATACCCGGTGAGAACCTCCAGAGATGCTGATGAGGAAAGTCCTGCGCCATTTGGTATTTCACCGTGGTAGAGGAAATCATACCCTCTCGTCACTTGCACACCTTTGCCTTGCAGCTGTACCATGACGCCTACCGGGTAGTCCGTCCACTCCCCCGTTTTCTCCTGACCAATGGAGGCTCTGTCCAGAG
Source organism: Paenibacillus polysaccharolyticus (assembly GCF_900102085.1). GTDB lineage: Bacteria > Bacillota > Bacilli > Paenibacillales > Paenibacillaceae > Paenibacillus > Paenibacillus polysaccharolyticus. The sequence goes on from NZ_FMVM01000001.1 coordinate 525,486, forward strand.
TCCCCTCGTAAGCCATATTGGTAGAAGCCAGCTGTAATGCGTTATCCGTACGTTCACGAATGAGCAAGGTTGTGCCAAACTCAAGCGCGGCCGGGAGCACATAACCACCGTTGTAGTCGATATGTTCACCAATCAGATTCACACGCCCAGGGGCATGGAATACACGGATGTCCGCTCCACTTTCTCCGTACCTCTCAATAAACTTTTGTTGCAAATCAGTTACATTCAAAGCTGATGCACCTCGCCTCTTTGTTGTGGTTTTCTTAATGTTATTATACAAGGAAGTGACCTCTCTTAAAATGAAACCATGTGTGATTCATATGGATAAATGTGACCTTTAATCATATAATGAATCTAACGACTGAAGCTCTAATCAACGGAAAGAAGGATTCCACATGAAAGATTCCAAAACAAATCCGGCAGAAACATCCCATAACACAACAGGTTCATCCAGTTCGTCCAGCTCCAGGCCCTCACAGGAAACAGCCGTAAGCAAAAGCGGAGCACTTAGTTATTCGGTTGCCTCCAATCCCACCTATGATAACCGAGGGGCACTTCATGTCCTGTTTGCTGGTGCAAGCCAGACTCTCCCTGGACATGCACTTGGACCGAAGCTATATGATTATTATCTTTTGCATTATGTAGAAAAAGGAGCCGGTACGTTCCGTACGGAGCTTCACACCTACGATCTCGCCGCAGGTGATTGTTTTTTGATCCATCCGGGACAACTGGTAAGCTACCAGTCCCATAACCGCAAGCCGTGGCAATACCGCTGGATTGCCTTTACAGGCAGTGAAGCTGCCGGGCACGTCGAACAGGCCGGGTTTAGGCCCGAGAAATCGGTTTTTCATGCCGGTACAGCCTGTGACATATCCAACTGGTTGTCGGTCATGCAGGACGCTTTTGCCGAGCGAAAAGAAAGCGCACATTATACATCACTCGGTACACTGTACATGATTTTAGCCGAGGCCCAGACCCATCTCACCGAGGGACAGACATTAACATCAGGAGAATCCTCCATCCGGCGGACGGTAAAACAGATGATTCAATATATGTCCACGCAGTACGCTTACCCCGTATCCATTGAACAAATGTCGGAGAGTCTCGGATATAATCGTGCATATCTCTCGCGTATTTTCAAGCAGGAAACCGGGCTCACCCCTGTGACCTATTTGTTGAAACTGCGGATCGACAAGTCACGTCAATTGCTTCGGGAACGTCCAGACTTGTCCATTGAACAGGTATCTGCATCTGTTGGTATGCCTGATGCTCTGTATTTTTCCCGTCAATTCAAACGTTTCCACGGCGAAGCCCCCACTCTCTATCGGGAGAAACTGCTTGCGCGTCCGCTACGCTCAAAATAAAAAAAGTGCATCTTACCTTTATGGCTAAGATGCACTTTTTGTGTATGATTTATTTCTGAACACTACCCTAATATGGGACAGGTTCTAATCTTTGTTTTTATTCGTAGACTCTGGTCGCAAAATGGATTCAATCCGCTCCAGTTCCTCCGTGGAAAACTCCAGCTGACTAAGCGCAGCTACATTCTCTTCAATCTGAGACGGACGGCTTGCGCCAATTAGCGCAGACGTGACTCTTCCATTGCGCAGTACCCATGCCAGTGCAAACTGGGCAAGACTCTGACCACGGGATGCCGCAATCTGATTCAGAGCACGTACCTTACGAAGTGTTTCGGGAGAGATATTATTTTCATTCAAAAATACAGAAGGACCTTTGGCACGGGAATCTTCTGGAATGCCATTCAAATATTTGTTCGTAAGCACACCTTGCTCCAATGGACAGAATGCAATACTGCCTGCTCCGTATTCGTCCAGCACATCCTGAAGTCCATCTTCAATCCAGCGATCCAGCATGGAATACCTTGGTTGATGAATCAGCAATGGCGTACCTAAGCTTTTCAAGATCTCTGCCGCCTGTCTCGTTTGCTCTGCAGGATAATTGGAGATACCAACATAAAGTGCCTTGCCGGAACGAACCATATGATCAAGTGCCATCATTGTTTCTTCCAGCGGCGTATCTGGATCATAACGGTGTGAATAAAATATATCCACATAATCCAGTCCCATTCGTGTAAGGCTCTGATTCAGACTGGATATCAAGTATTTGCGAGAACCCCACTCACCATAAGGTCCTGGCCACATATAATATCCGGCTTTGGTGGAGATAATCAGTTCATCCCGGTACGGTTTCAGATCCTGAGCCAGCACCTGACCAAACAGTTGCTCTGCTGAACCTGCAGGTGGGCCATAATTGTTAGCCAGATCAAAATGTGTAATGCCGAGATCAAATGCACGTGTAATCATGTTGCGTCCATTCTCCAGACTGTTAATTCCACCAAAATTATGCCACAGTCCAAGTGAAATCGCTGGCAGCTTGAGGCCGGAACGTCCCACGCGGTTATATTTCATCGTTTCATAGCGTGTTTCAGCAGCTACATAGACCATCATGAATCCCTTCTTTCCACAGGTTCGCGCATCCTGTATCCAAGCCTTAGCCGGAGGATGCAGTAATTCAGTCCATTTTTATAAGGCAGAAGTTACTTCACAACCTTGGTTACCCAATAAGCTGATTCACTAACAACCTTAAGTTAACCAATAAGCTGGTCTACACCCTTCATTACCTCGCCAATCGGCTCTGTAATCAACAAGTCTGCCCGGTGATCGTAAGCGGTTGGTGTGGCATTGAGCAGAACGGTGTGTTTTCCCTGAAAATACGTAATTAATTGAGCTGCTGGATATACCGTCAACGAAGTCCCACCTACAAGCAATAAATCTGCTGAAGACAGGGCGTCGATGGCATGATACAACGTTGCCTGATCCAGTTCTTCTTCGTACAAAACTACATCTGGCTTGACCACACCTCCGCATGACGAGCAACGAGGTACAACCTCTTTCGAATGCATAATGTCATGCAGCGAATAGAACTGCTTGCAATCCATGCAAGCATTGCGATGAACCGAACCATGAAGCTCCAGCACATGACTGCTGCCTGCCTTTTGATGCAAACCATCGATGTTTTGCGTAATGACAGCGTGAAGTTTACCTTTCTGCTCCAGCCTGGCAAGTAAACGATGACAACCATTCGGTTCCGCATCGGGATGAAGCATTTTCCCCCGGTAAAAGTCATAAAAAATATCAGCGTGCTGATCAAAAAAATGTCGGCTTAACAGTTCCTCTGGAGGATAAGGGGAGTGCTGCTCCGTCTGGTACAGTCCCGCAGCCGAGCGAAAGTCGGGAATCCCGCTTTCCGTTGAAGTTCCGGCTCCTCCGAAAAAAACAATGCGTGAGCTTTCCTGAATCCAGGCAGCCAGTTGCTCTGTTGCGTTCATCCTCTCTCCTCCTTTGATTTCCTTATACATACGAACATAGCGCAGGATCTATAACACAATACCTAACTCATCATAATGACGAATGACGGCGTCCGCATCATGCAAATGCGCACTCTGGTCCGATGGAAGACAGTACCCCAAAGTATATGTTGCTCCTGCATGGCGGCCCATTTGCATATCACCGTTGCTGTCTCCAATGACTACAGCCTCATGAGGCTCAACCGCTAATTCCCGGCAAGCCAGCAGGAATGATTCACCATCGGGTTTGCCGCGCGTTACCCGGTCACAGCCTACAATCGAACTGAAAAAGGAACGGATGCCCATCCAGTCCAGATGTGTCTCAGCCGCTAATGTACTGTCGGAAGTCACCACTGCAAGCTGAATGCCTGCTTCCTTACAACGTTGTAGTAAATCCAGTAATCCAGGCATGGGTTCAGCGGATTTCCGCTCTCTTACAGACTTCATCGCTATACTTGAAAACTGGCGTATCGTTGTAATAGCTTCGTTCCATGGCGTACCCGTAGCATAGAGCTGACCTGCCAACCAGCCGTTACATTCATCTACAGTTGCAATGGCAAGCGGCCCTTGCACATCGTAGCCGCTGAGATGACCTTCCGAATCGTGAACCGTACCCAGCACATGTTTGAGTTCCACGGTAAAAGAGGCATCACGTTCTCGCATCCATGCTTGCATTTGCACGAGCATACTCTCAGCCCAAGGACCCCATAATTGAAGAAAATCCAGCAAGGTGCCATCTTTGTCAAACAGAATTGCCCTGCAGGGGATCTTCTCTCCCTGCACCTGTAGCAAAGCCACTCACCCTCACCTCCGCTGAAAAATAGACTACTTGATAGTATCTAACCAAGATAACAACGTTTTGACCGTCTGCTTCAACTGATCCTCTTCACTAATTGATGGCTCACCGTCACCCTTCTGATGACCATAGTCACCAAACTGAGCGTGGTTCCCTCCTTCAACGGTGTAATACACGGTATCTGGTGGCAAATACATGCGTCCAGCCTGATACTTGGTCATATTTACAACTTCATCATTCGTGCCGAGAATGGATAAGGCCGGAATATCCAGCTTCTGCACACTTCCTTTTTCATCCGGATAGGACGCCAGGAAAAAAATGCCGTGAAGGGCATCTGGATGTGCCACTACATATCGTGCAGCCATGGAGCCACCTAACGAGTGACCACCCATGACGAACTGCTCTTCAGGGTATGCTGCCAAAATATCATCGGCCAGATCGGGTTTGATTACAGCCAAATTTACCGGCATCTTAGCAATAATGGTATGATGACCAGCTACAGCGAGCTCATGAGCAAGAGGAGCATAACTTTCTGGTTTAACTAATCCGCCAGGATAGAAAAGTATACTTTTTCCAGTTGCTTTAGGTTTATCCGGCTTAAAATCGATCCAATTCTCCTGCTCACTGACGGTAACCCCGCCGGATGTTTCCATCGCAGCCTGCGCTGCTTCCTGTGGGCCATAAGGCGTGAGCAACTTCCATGCAACATATCCGCAACCAATAACAATGAGCGCCAGAAGTACGAGCAGAAACTTGCCAATGCCCCTCTTCTTGCGCCCCGTATTATAACGATTTCTCAACATCATTCACCTTTCTACACTTCCGCAAATTACCGCGGCTTATGGAAGCGGGAGCCCACTTGTCGCAGGCTCCCTTCCATCTTGAAACATTATTCAGCCTTGGCTTTGCGATAAGCTTCCATATATTGTTCCGCTTTGCGGCGGACATGACTCAAATCTCCCGTCTTCACAGCTTCCGACGTCAGGTCAGAGCCGATCCCGACAGCTACTGCTCCACCTTTGATCCACTCACCAAGATTGGACAAAGACACACCGCCTGTTGGCATGAAGTTCGCCTGTGGCATAGGACCTTTCATCGTTTTGATAATGGATGGATCATACAGGTTACCAGGGAACAGCTTGATAATATCCACGCCAAGCTCCAGTGCACGCTGCACGTCAGCAATGGTCATGACACCCGGCAAGATCGGCACACGATACAAATTACACATCTGAACGGTCTCAGGGTTAAGAGATGGTCCTACGACAAACTCGGCACCTGACATAATCGCAGCTCTTGCCGTTTGCGCCTCAAGCACAGTTCCTGCGCCAATAATCGCGAATTTCTCCGGATCTTGCGTATTCCAATGATACACACGGCTTAATTTTTCGATCGCTTTGAGCGCACCCGGAACGGTCATCGTAATTTCGATAACCTTGATCCCACCCGCGATTGCCTGCTCGGCCATAGCAATGACCTGGTCAGCTGAATCTGCGCGCAGAACCGCCACCACACCATTGTCCGTCATCTTTTGCAACAGTTGAAGCTTCTTCATTTCATTCTCTCCCTTGTTCATGTGGTGGTTGTGTATACAAACTTTACATTTTTAAAGAACGAAGATGAGTCATCCTGATTTTAACGCGACTTAACGCTCGACGTGAGCAACATTATTCAACTTGGCCTCGACCTGTGCCCATGTCGGGAGTGCTTCCCAATCCCCGACGGCCTGAATAACCATTGATCCGTTCAAATTACCAAGTCGGGTCGCTTCCTGCGGAGTGTATCCTTTTAACAGACCCGCTAAAAAACCTGCACAGAATCCGTCTCCAGCTCCGACAGTATCAAGAACCTGATCTGCTTTAAAGTACGGAACTTCCGTTAGGGTACCATCCGCAAGTACGTAGGTCAAATCAGGCCCACCCTTAACAATGCACACGGCATCCATGGCAGCTAAGCGTTCAAGCACCTTATCATCGCTTTCTTCGTTATATAACAGCTTCATCTCATCCAAACCTGGTAAAAAGTAGTCAGCCTGTTCAGCCAAACGTAGTAATACAGGGCGTGCCTTCTCTGCTGACCATAGCTTCAGGCGCAGATTCGGATCGAAGCTCACTTTCACCCCTGCCTGCTTGGCAATATGTATGGCGGCTTCAACCGTGGAAAGACCTGATTCGCTAATCGCTGCAGTAATACCTGTGACGTGCAAAATCTTGGCCCCGGCAATATATTCCGGATCTAGATCATCCGGTGTCATCGCACTGGCCGCGGATAACTTCCTATAATAATGCACCGAAGCTTTCCCGGAAGCGTTCTCACGAATCATCAGGCCTGTAGGTTCATGATCACTTAATTTGGCCCGGGATACATCCACACCTTCGCCGCGAATAGCTTTTAGAATCATGTTTCCGATCGGATCGTTGCCAAGCCGTCCAAACCAGCCGCTGGTATGTCCAAGGCGTGCTACGCCAATGGCCAGATTGCTTTCGGCACCTCCGAACGTCTTGTCCAGTGTAGCTGCATATTCAAGCCCTCTCGTATCTCTGGCCGTCAGCAACCCCATACTCTCCCCGAATGTAATAATATCAGGGCTTTGAAAGGGACTCGTTGACATATTGCCTTCCTCCTTAATATTGACTACCTCATCTTCTTCTACCATTGTCATCCCGTATGCAACCGTTGTCAATCCCGAAGCATTCTTTTTGTTGTCACATCTTTGAGAAAAGATAACGTTTACTAATGTGAATTAAATCACAATCATTAAAGTGAATCCATATTAACCTTAGTACAGATGTATATAACGAATGCAGATAAACTTTTAATGAAGTTTTCGAGGGGGCTACATCATGAGAAAACAGATACTGATTCAACATGATCAGGAATCTTTCTTTTACAATCTTCGCTTTATGTTAATTGTGTGCGTACTTGCGGGAAATGCACTAGAACCACTCATTACTCGCTTTGCCGGAGCAGAGGCATTGTTTCTGTGGATTTATACGTTTCATATGCCACTGTTCGTTTGGGTGACCGGATATTTTGCCAAACCTTCTATTCAGGGTGCCTCGGGGCGCAACGTGCTGAAACAGATTGCACTACAATATCTGCTGTTCCAAACGTTATATGCATTGATGGATGCGACCGTGTTTCATACACCCCATATGCGCTTATCCTTCTTTGCACCGTACCTGTTGTTATGGTTCCTTGCCAGCCATTTCTGCTGGAGGTTACTTGTCCGTCTCACTATCTCTTGGAAACCTGTATATCGGTTGATTGCTTCAATCGCACTGGGAGTCATTGCCGGTTACTTGCCTGTCGACGGTTTTTGGCTCAGTTGCAGCCGCACCTTTGTATTTCTTCCATTCTTCGTAATTGGATATGACTATGGTGCAGCCATCCGTGCGCGCCTGCTCCCAGGCTGGGGCCGTAGAGTAGCCGGAATCCTATCTGTTGCTCTGCTGGTCTATATTGCATATGGCGGTTTAAACATTCCGCAAGGATGGCTGTTTGGAAGCAAAACTTATGCAGAACTGGGGCATCAGGAGTGGTATGCCGGGATTTTCCGGCTTGGCGTGTATCTGCTGGAGATCATCTCCGCTACACTTTTCCTTGCCTGGGTTCCGAACTTGACCTCCAAACTGACAGACCTGGGGCGTCGTACTTTGTACGTCTTCCTTTTACACGGATTTCTTGTACGGCTTGCGATCTGGTCAGGGATCTACAGTTATATGGGTAGTGCACTCTTCATCCCGGTTATCCTTGGTATTGCTGTGCTCTTCTCGGTTACTCTGGCTCACCCGCTTGTACGGCATACCTTTAAAGTACTCATTGAGCCGGACATCTCCCGGATTTCAATTCATCGACATGGTGTTTTCAAACGTTCTGCTTGAGATTTAACTCATTCCTATTATCCAACCGTTTCCATTTAAGTTGTTTCATGCTGGAAAAACTGTGGTAATTCAGCATACACGATGCAAAAAACAACTTATCATGGTAAGGAGTGATTTGTAATGGCACAAGGGCAGACATCAGAACGCAAGATGAGCAGAGAAGAAGCCGGAAGGTTAGGCGGGAAAGCTACATCAAGAAACCATGATCGGAGCTTCTACCAGACGATTGGTAAAAAAGGTGGCGAAGCGACTTCGGACGCTCATGATGCAGATTTCTACAAGGAAATCGGACGTAAGGGCGGCGAAGCGACTTCCGAAAACCATAGCAAGGAATTTTATCGCGAAATCGGTCGCAAAGGCGGAAGTAGTTAAACTGAGCTTATAAAAGACGTATACCATTCAAAGCGAACCTCGCTTTAACTTAATTCAGAAGCCAAACTCCATGGTAATGGAATGTGGCTTCTTTTCTATATGTCTATTGATTGTAGAAATATGACGATGGTTGTGATAGACTCTATAGAAAAACCGGGTGTTCACGGGTTTAAAGCAGCAAAGAAATTCACAAACTACGGGGAGCCAGACACCAGCCCACGGGTTTAATTTTTAGAGTACGGATGAAATTAAACGACAGATGTACTGCCATTTATTTTTCCATTCATGTTGCTCAATATTATATATTTGGGGGGAATACACCATGTCAGCCAATAAAATGCGTTCCGATATGATCAAAAAGGGGTTTGACCGCGCACCACACCGGAGTTTGCTCCGTGCAGCGGGCGTAAAAGAAGAGGATTTCGGCAAGCCGTTTATCGCGGTATGTAACTCGTACATCGATATCGTACCTGGTCATGTTCACTTGCAGGAGTTTGGTAAAATTGTTAAAGATGCCATTCGTGAAGCCGGCGGCGTTCCGTTCGAATTCAACACCATCGGGGTTGATGACGGGATTGCGATGGGACACATCGGTATGCGTTACTCCTTGCCAAGCCGTGACATTATTGCGGATTCCGTGGAAACGGTTGTATCTGCTCACTGGTTCGACGGCATGGTTTGTATCCCGAACTGTGACAAAATTACACCAGGTATGATGATGGGCGCACTCCGCTGCAACATCCCTACCGTATTCGTAAGCGGTGGACCGATGAAAGCAGGCCGTGACAGCAACGGTAAAGCTCTTTCCCTTACTTCCGTATTCGAAGGCGTGGGTGCTTTCCAGGCGGGTAAAATCGACGACAAGAGCTTGCTTGAGCTTGAGCAGTTCGGTTGTCCAACTTGCGGATCATGCTCCGGTATGTTCACCGCGAACTCCATGAACTGTCTTGCAGAAGCGATGGGGCTAGCTATGCCGGGTAACGGAACCATTCTGGCTGTTGCTCCAGAACGTCGTGAATTTGTTAAACAATCGGCGAAACAATTGATGGAACTGATCAAACTGGATCTGAAACCACGCGATATCGTAACTGTAGAAGCCATCGACAATGCGTTTGCTCTGGATATGGCGATGGGCGGTTCCACAAATACGGTACTTCACACACTTGCTCTGGCACACGAAGCTGGCATTGAGTATCCGATCGAGCGTATTAATGAAGTTGCTAACCGCGTTCCGCATCTGGCGAAACTGGCACCAGCTTCTGACCTGCACATCGAAGATGTTCACAATGCAGGTGGTGTAAGCGCGGTTCTGAATGAATTGCTCAAGAAACCGGGCGCAATCCACGCGGACTGTATTACGGTTACAGGTAAAACCATCCGTGAAAACGTGGAAGGCCAGGAAATCAAAGATACAAACGTAATCCACAAGCTTGATAACCCGCACTCCGAAAAAGGCGGACTGGCTGTATTGTTCGGAAACCTTGCACCACAGGGTGCAATCATCAAAGTTGGTGCGGTTGATGCTTCGGTTGGTGGATACCACAAAGGCCCTGCGATCTGTTTCGACTCCCAGGAAGAAGCACTTGAAGGAATCGCTAACGGGAAAGTTAAAGAAGGGCATGTCGTGGTTATTCGTTATGAAGGACCAAAAGGTGGTCCAGGTATGCCTGAAATGCTTGCGCCAACTTCCCAAATCGTAGGTATGGGACTCGGTGCCAAAGTCGGTCTGATCACGGATGGACGTTTCTCCGGCGCATCACGCGGAATCAGCATCGGCCATATCTCTCCAGAAGCAGCGGAAGGCGGCCCAATTGCCTTTGTTGAAGAAGGAGATATCATTGAACTCGACCTGAACAACCGTACGATTGAGTTGCAAATTAGCGATGAGGAATTCGAAGCTCGTCGTGCGAACTGGAAAGGTTTTGAACCAAAAGTCAAAACCGGTTTGCTCGCTCGCTACTCCAAACTTGTAACCAATGCAAGCAACGGTGGCGTTCTGAAAATCTAGGTTCTAGGTTCGGCTGCAATCTTGCCATCTTACATGGATATAAGCATATAAACAACGAAAAAGAATGTGCTCTGCCACACTGGCAGAGCACATTCTTTTTTTGCATCGAAATTGCGTACAAACACTCTTCTCAGAAAAATTGCGCTATTCAAATGAATAATTAAATTCGTGTGTATAAATCCGTTACAACATCACCATCGAATTCAGTTCTCATCCATGAAATCAATTCTGTTCCGTCAAAACCTCATTTTCTATAACAAAGGAATCGTCTTCTGCTTGTTTAGTTACACCTGAAGCGACCGTATGATGTTGCTGTCCATAACGTTTCAACAGTTCCTCAACAGGCATCACAATCATTTTAGGAACCAATTGATCTGTCCGCTGTTTCAAGCGCTTTTGCCCTGCCGGATGAATAACGCTAAGCAACATCCTCAGATATAACTTGGAGGCCAAGCTGAACGGGCCTGGTGCCAGCTCTTGCACAGTGAATCCAAATTTCTCAGGACCACGGTTAATCATGCTCACGCCATAAAGTGCCTTTGCCGAACGTAATTCAGGATCTGCAGCAACAATCTGTGCCAGGTCTGGCAGTTGTTGTTCCATCGTACGGATCATACGAATCGCTAGATGCATCGTTGAACGGGATGTAACACCAAGTTCGAATAATGTTTGATTGTCAAAATGTAGCTCTACAATCGGATCTCCGTTCTGCATCACATAACCATGTTGCATCTCAACTCGTGCACCGTGGTACACACGGGAACGAAAATGGAGCATCGGATCTTTAGGTGAAGCGGCTCGCAGATGGTATGCCCAATGAAACAGCTTTTCCCATCCTAACCACAAAGCAACCACGGTACGTTTCCACAGCTTCAGCTTCAAGCGGGGTTCCACTTCTTGCCGTACAATCACTGACGACAATTCGGTTATTGAGCTACCATTCATCAACGTGTCCACACGAACACTTTCCAAACCACGTCTCTCGGCCTCCTGCAATAAGGCCTCCAGCGCCTCAAGCATCTGCTCTGGCGCGTGTGCATCTGCTCCTAAGGTTGTGCCGCGATCATGGAGCAACATAACCTCTCCGCCCTTTAATTTGTTTAGCATACGTTTTTTCAATTGCTCCGTACCTACGCTACATTTCCAGTCCTCAAACATGGCGGACCATAAAATGATCTTGCGATCTTTTTTACTAAAAAAATCAAACAGGTTCATAATGCCCCATGGCGGACGATAATAACAGGTTTTCTCACCCGTAATCTCTTGAATAATCTGACCTGTTCGATCGATCTGATCCCGAACCGTTCGTGGACGCATCAGCCAGTTTGTTTTGTGAATATAATTATGAATTCCGATTAAGTGTCCTTCCTCATGCATACGTCTGATTAACTCCGGATGACTTGCCGCATGTTCTCCCACGACAAAAAAAGTTGCCTTCACATTGTACTTGCGTAACAGTTCAAGCAACCGGGGTGTATACAAAGGGTCAGGCCCATCGTCAAATGTCAGGGCATAGTGTGTCTCACTTTTCCCCCTTCTGAACACACGAAATCCGAACAGTCTGCTGATCAAACTTGGAATAAAAGCATAAAAAGAGGACAGATACAATAACCACAGTAAAATACTCTGAAGCATCGTTGTCATGATGTCAATTCCCCACTTCTCCTGCTAATTTACGGCCATACGGCACTTTCTAAAATAAACCACCTTTAATTTTATCATAGTTAGTACTTTTATTAAATGCTGTTTCCTCAAATCCCCACTATCATGTACAATGAATACAATCTAATTTCTGCCTGTAAAGGAGTCTATGCCCATGTTGCCGCTTTATAAAAAGTACGGGCGCACCGTGTTCGATATCGCTCTGCTCGTGTTAACCGTGTATGTGATCATGTTTGCTTTTAGTAAATTGTATCATATCGCTGCACCCGTTTTTCTTTCATTTATTGTCTTTTGGATGATTGAGCCATTAGCCAAATTCCTCCATCGGAAAGGATTGCCCAAAACAGCTGGAACTGCCATATCTGTGTTATTGTTTCTTGGGCTCATTGTGGCTGCCTTCTTCGGTCTAGGCTTTTTTATCATTTCACAAATTTCCGATCTTCAGCTCAATTTCCCGGTGTATGTTGAGATGATCCAGCGTGAGTTCACGAATCTGGTCTTGCTCATACAGGATAAGTCCAATGCCCTTCCTGAAGGAATGCTGGACAAAGTAAATGAGTATTTTGCTACGTTGTCCGGAATCCTGTCGCGATGGGTAACCAGTGGGGCACAGTTTATTATTGGCTTTCTCAGCTCATTCTCCACATTCATTACAAACTTTGGGATCGCGATCATTCTCGCATTTTTCCTCAGCATTGAGATTGAATCCTGGCGCAAGTTTGCTCGTGCCAAAACGCCTAAAACACTGAAAACGGCGAATGAATTTATGCGCACTCACGTGTTCAAAACGATCCGTTCTTATATGAAGGCACAATTGATCATGATGCTTATTACTTTTGTATTGATATATGCGGGGTTGCTGATTCTGGGAACCTCCAATGCCTTTACAATCGCAGCGATCTGTGCCATTTTTGATCTGGTACCGTTACTCGGAGTTCCAGTGATATTTATTCCGTGGATTGTTTATTTGTTTATCGTGGGCAATACTACGCTTGCCATTGGCTTGATTGTAGTTTTGGCTGTGACCATGCTGACGAGACAACTGCTTGAACCGAAAATTTCAGGGAATTCCATCGGTGTTTCCTCTGCTTATTTGATGCTTTCGTTTATGTTAATTTCCCTGTCGGTCTTCGGACTCGCAGGTGTCGTGTTATCTCCTGTGCTTCTGATCTTGTTAAAAGAACTTCTACAGCAAGGTTATCTGCAAAAATGGATTCATCTGCCCACTGACGAATTCGAATCGTCACCATTAGTAGTTGATTCTCCTGCTCCTGATGTTTCAGAGAGAACAGAACATCGGTAGATGACATGCTCGTGATCTTTTCCTGTGAACCAATCACGAGCACTCTGCCAGATAGTCCATAACTTTGCGAAACAGAGCTGTAGCCTGATGTGGGGCTTCTGGAGAGACATTCTGTACTAACACAGCAACCGCGTATCTCGGCTTCTCTACGGGCCCATATCCTATAAACCATTGATTGTTTTTGGCTTTCCCATTTTGTTGTACCTGAGCTGTCCCTGACTTCCCTGCAACATGCCATCTCGCGTGTTGCAGGGATTTTCCTGTTCCCTCTCGTACTACGGTATTCATCCAGCTTAACAGCAGATGAGCTGTGGTCGGAGAAACCTGTCCTTCTGCTGAAGGAAATGCATGTAAAGGCATGTCCAGCATCGTACCTCCATCCGCGTAACGGATTCGTTGCACAAGCCGGGGGGCATTTACCTTTCCATCATGCAACAATGTCACGATCAGGTTTGCTGCTTGTAGCGGAGTCACCAGAACATCCCGCTGTCCAATGGCTGTCTGAATTTTGGCTCCTTCGTCTGCAGACTTCACGGCTTCTGTCCGAATACGCCCGGCTTCTTCATGATCAAAATGTTTTAATACCGGCATCCCCGCGATATGTTGTGCCTGCCAGCCGACAGAACGTGCAAGCCCCAGACGATCAGCGGTTTGTTCCAATTGCTCCATGTGCAGTCTACGTGCAGTCTCAGCAAACACAATGTTACATGACTCCGCGAATCCCTTTTCCAAATTCAATTCACCATGTCCATGCTCTTTCCAGCAGGATAGTCCATATTTTCCATAAGCTCCTTCGCAGTGGAACTTCTCACCACGAGAAACAACCTGATTTTCCAAAGCTGCTGCAGCCGTTACGATTTTGAAAATAGAGCCTGGTGCAGCCGCTTGTATCGCTCGATTCCCCCAGGAGGAGTGCTGTGGAGTGACATGCTGCGGTTGATAAAAGGGACGTGATACCATTGCGCGTACATCTGCATTTGCAGTATCAAGAACCACTATGGCGCCTTCCTGTAACCCGGTGACTTCTGTTAATTCTTCGATGCCTTGCTGTATACGTGCATCAACAGTGGTCTCCACCACTAATGGATAGTGCGAATTCGTAGGTGCGATCACGCGCGGTCCCATCTCAGGAATGACCTGCCCATTCCCTGTTACCATACGAGTTATTAACGTAGGTCCCACACCTCTTAGCAACGGTTCCAGCGTCCTTTCCAGTCCAGCTGCTCCCGATTTCATGGCAAAAGGCTGTTTTACTTCATCTTGATGTCTGTGAAATCTCCCATGATCTTTGGGCTGTTCGTTCAAATAGCCCAGCCACTGGCTTCCACTGGCCTTCGGGAAATACCTCGTCATAACAGGATACACATCAGCTCCTTGGAGGTGCAGGTCCCGTACATTTACAACTTGAGCATCCGTTAATAAAACAGGCTCTGAGCCGCCTCCGCCTCCAGTCCAAAGATGTGGCGTTCTCGCTTTATGCCATTCCCTATTTAGCTGATTCACGTCTGTATGAAGGAAGGAGGCAAGTTGTTTGAGCTTAAGATCATGCTTAACTTTCCCATTGGATGGATAAAGCACAAGCCCCCATTGCAACTTTCCTGTTAATGGACGCCCGTGGACATCCGTAAACTGCCCACGGCCAGAATCCAGCATCACACCCTGTTCACGTTGCAGCACCGACATCTCCCGCACGGTTCGCTGAAACCCTGGCATGATTCGGTTCACTTGAACCATTTGAATCCAGCCCAGTCTCAGTACCAACACTGCGAAGAGAATAGTAAGTCCGGCGCTTATTATGGCTATACGACGTTTCCACACCAGTTGCAACTGCACACCTGTTCCACCCTCACCTTTTTCGTGTATTATGCGCTGCCCTGTCTGGAATTATCCGGAAAACAAAAGAAAACCTGCCTCGAAAAGGCAGGTTCGTTTGTAATTTGTAGCATGTTGTGTCTGCTGATTACACCGTAAAACGTGAGAGTGTTTCTTTCAGTTCAGTTGATACATTCTCCAGCTTGCCAGAGAGGCTGACGAGTTGATTACTGATGTTTTGCTGTTCACTGCTCAAGGAAGCTACTTCCTCTGAAGTTGCCGAGGACTCTTCGGCAACAGCGCTAACATTGCTCATCGCTTCAGACAACGTTGCTTGAGATTTGCTCAACTCTCCAATGGAGCCTGTAACCATACCCAGACGTTGCACGAAGGCACCCATCTGCTCCTGTACAGAAGCAAAGATCACATTCGTATCTTTTACAGCATCCATCTGTTCCTTAAACAAAGGATATGCATCGGACAGAGCTTTTACCGTTTCGTTCATCTCTGACATGATCTTGTCGGTAATTTCCCCAACCATATCAATGGACTGTCTGGACTGTGCAGCGAGTTGACGCACTTCATCCGCTACGACCATAAAGCCACGGCCAGCTGCACCAGCACGCGCTGCTTCAATCGTTGCATTCAGAGACAAAATGTTGGTCTGCTTCGTAATATTTTGCATAACATCGAGCACCTTTAATACAGAGGATGTGCTCTCTTTTAACGAATCCACTTTGTTAACCAACGCTCCAATCATTTCTTCGGTCTTCTGCGTTTTGGTCATCAACTGATTCAGATGCTGTGTTCCTGTTTGACTGGATTTCTCTACATGACGGGCAGAACTGCCCATCTCTTCATTTGCTGCAATCACACTTTCCATCTGACGAGAGATATTATCCGTCAACTCATTGCCTCGTTCCGCTTCCGTTGCCAGACTGCCTGCACCACCAGCAATTTCTTCAGTTGCTACAGCAATTTCAGAAGCAGATACAGCTGTTTTCTTCGAAGCATTGCTCAGTTCTGTAGCTGTATCCAATACTTCCTGTGCAGAACGATTGGTCTGCTCGACCAGCTTCGTAATTTGTTCCATCATCGTATTAAATGCAGCGGAAAGCTGTCCAATCTCATCTTGGGAACTATACGGAGTGCGCACTTTCAGATTTCCTTTTGCACCCTCTTGCATCAGATCTTTCAATCCGCTAAGCGGACGAGCGATCATACGAACCATCCAGACACCGATTACCACAGCCAGAGCTGCAAATGCAAGTGCCATCCACAAGGTCATTGTCAAGATGCCTTTGGCATCCTTAACCAGCAACGAAGTGGGAACCATACCGACCATCTTCCACGCAGATGAATCCAGCGTACTGTATACAGCCAGCATATTCGTCGATTTGCCATCGATATCATATTCGGTATTTGTACTTCCTGCAGGCTCTTTCAAATCTTTCACAAATGCAAGTTCCGTTTCTTTTCCTGCACGTCCCGCCATAGACGAAGCAACGACTTTGTTATCCGGAGCAATCAATTGAATGACCGAGCCTGCCCCCAGATCCAGTGATTTCAGTTGCTCCTCGAGCACATCCAGTTTCAACTCAATAATCAGTACATAAGACTGTGTTGTACCTTGCAGGTTCTTCATCGAACGTGCAATTCGGAAAGTCTGTGTTGTGCCATCGGTCTTCTCTTGTGTCGGGAGCCAGCGGTATCCACCCTGTGCTACAAGGTCCGTGTACCATGATTCCTGACGAATGCTTCCCATCGTTGAACTGCTGTTCCCAGTTCCCATAACGGATTTAGATTCATCTGTTGGCACCAAATAAATCGCTTCCATGGATTTGTTTGTAAAAGCTACATTGGATAACTGTTTATTAATTGAACTCGAATTGACGAACGTATCATATGCCGTCAGATTCGGATCTGACATTTTCTGAAGCAAAGACTGCATCTCTGGATCAAAGAAGATCTGTGTGGACGTATCCACAAAACGCTCCAAAATGATATCCAGCTTCTGCTTGGTTTGATCAATCGTCTCCTGATTTGCTCTGGATGCATTAGCCTCGATCGTATTTTTAGCTTTGGAATAGGATAATAGACCCAAACTAATAACAACAATCATAATGGCTGCAAAAAAGATTAAGAATAGTTTAACCCCTACAGATTTGACCGGATTCACCTTTCTAATCTGTTTGAAGGAACTGCCTCCAAGCCCTTTCCAATCACGATTCTTCAGTTGTTTCTTCAACCAATCCACTTTGATCCAATCAAATCGGATCTTACTACGATCAAATTTAAAAGTTTTCTTATGTATCCCTTCTTTTTTGATTTTGACCGGTTTAACTTTCTTTACATTCTGTGTCTTATCAGGCTTAGCCTGCTCGGGTTGTGTGCTGTGTTCCCCACTGTCTTTACCCTTCTTTTGTACCATCCCAATCACCTGCCAGTAATTTTCTTGTTAGATTTTTCAATCTCTCCCCTATAAATATGTAGTATTCGACAGCTTTCCCGCTTTCCCTCCATTCCCTCAGAAATATATTACAACTTTTTTCCTATTTTTCTATAAAAAAAAGACCCCCATATACCGATATACGGAGGTCCATTCCTGTAATTTATAACACAAATTTGCGATTCGTTAACATTATTTTGTTTCAAACTAGGAATATAAGCCTACTTCTTTTTCCGCATCATATCAAAATAAGAAACTGGCTGATCTACTTTCATTTTCACTAGTTGCAACGGATGTCTGGCAGCATCCAGAACATTGCCTTTTTCATCCTGAATTTCTCCTACCACTTGTTTGAAAAAAGTACCATTGGGGCCGAAGAACTCGATTTCATTTCCCGGCTTAAAGTGATTCCGCTGCTGAATGGTCGCCATGCCTGTTTCTTCATCATAACCCATAACCAGACCAGCAAAGTCGTAAGGCACTGCTTTCTCTTCCGGCTCATAGATATGATCTTCATGATCAGGGGTGTCGTAAAAGAAACCGGTATTCAGCGGACGATTTGCCGCTTTATTCATTTCTTCCACCCACTCCGGTTTCAACACATAATTTTCAGGATCAGCCATGTAAGCGTCAATCGCCTGACGGTATACGTTGACGACCGTAGCTACATAGTGAATGGATTTCATCCGTCCTTCGATTTTGAAGCTGTCCACACCCACATCAATCAATTCTGGGATATGACCGATCATGCACAAATCCTTCGAGCCCATGGAGAAGGAATTATCCTGTTCCTGGAACAGAGGCAACTGATTATCTCCCAGTTTAAACGGAGCAGGAGCCTGCATCTGCATCTCCTCTTCGCTTACCCAGACCGCATCTTCTCTCGCATCCTCGAACAGATCATACTTCCAGCGGCAAGACTGACAGCAGCCTCCACGGTTAGAGTCACGGTCTGTAAAGTGATTGGACAATACACAACGACCCGAATAGGAAGAACACATCGCTCCGTGAATGAACGCCTCAATCTCGATATCCACATTCGCCTTGATCTCTTCAATTTCTTCAAAGCTTGTCTCACGGCCAAGCACAACCCGTGGCAGTCCTTCGTCCTTCCAGAACTTCACGGCTTGCCAGTTCAAAGTGGACTGTTGTGTGCTAAGATGCACTTCCAAGCCCGGTACTGCACGCAAAGCCACTTCAATGATGGCCGGATCTGCAACAATAACCGCGGAGATGCCTGCATCATACAGGTTCTGCAAATATGCTTCAATGCCAGCCACATCTTCGTTATGGGCATAGATATTCGTTGCTACGAATACTTTAGCTCCATACTTTTTCGCGAATTCTACTCCTTCACGCATTTCTTCAAAACTGAAGTTATCCGCATTCGAACGAAGTCCATAAGCCTGTCCACCGATATATACGGCGTCAGCCCCATAGTGAATCGCAAATTTTAATTTTTCCAGATTTCCCGCCGGAGCCAAGAGCTCCGGTTTATCCAGACGGTTACGTTTACCGGAAAACTTCCGTTTGACCGCCACTGTTTCCATCTTGTTCACCTCGTCTATTAATACACTTGTTCTTTATAGAAAAATCCAAATGACAATTCCCGCTCAGGGTCTTGCAGCTCACGGACCTCACGTAACCATTCTTCGTCGTATGCATAAGCCTCTGCGTCTGCCTCATAAAGATCTATCGCTTTACGATAAGCACGAACAACCGCTTCATTGTAAGCAAGAGATTTCAAAATCCCCTCTACCTTGAAACTGTGCACACCTGCTTCCATCATCAGATGAAGATCTTCCAGAATGCAGATGTCCTCTGAACTCATAATATGCGTTCCATTGATGTCCTCATAGATCGGAAACTTCTCATCCCGTCGCTCGGCTTCAATCAGGAACAATCCGCGTTCCTTGCCGAGATGCCCTTCCACTGGACGTCCTTGATGAGCCATGTAACTCTGAACCAGGCTGCGCTTGGAGTGATAAATATTGGTCATGCCATGAACCTGCACCTGCGCCTCCACTTTTAAAAATGGAACCATCTCCGTGATTTCGTCCATGTTCAACTCACGGGCAAGGACAACGCGGCTGGCCCCCTTGGTTCCCCAGTAATTGGCCGTTGCATAGTTTGTAGACGTCATCTCTGCGTTCCAATGCAAATGAATATGCGGTGCATGTTCCTTGATCGCAGCCAGTACAGATGGATCATTGAACTCGACCGCGTGCACGCCAATTCGGCCTAACGCTTGCACATAGTCAGGCAATTCTTTTAATAATTCATTCGACATCAGGTTGTTCATAGAAACAATAACCCGAGCTTCGTGTTTGGTAGCCATAGCCACCACTTCTGCAGTTTCTTCCAGGCTAAAGTTACCTGGCAGACGCATGCCAAAGCGATCATCTCCAATTAATAAAGCGTCAGCTCCGGCTTGAAGCAATGCTCCTGCTTCTGTTACATTTGCTGCTGTCACGAGCAGTTCATGTTTAGTACTCATCTAATCCCCTCCGCTTATTGCGCAGCCTTACTTTTGGCTATATTTTGCTGATGTTCCTTGTATGTCTTGGCAAACAGATGCCCTGAAGTTCCATCCTTTTTCGTCACATAAAACAAATATTCCGAAGCTTCCGGATTCAACGCTGCCTTGATGGAAGCAAGACTCGGACTGGCAATCGGGCCAGGTGGTAGACCCTTGTTTAAGTAAGTATTGTACGGACTCTGTACCTTCAGGTCTTTGAAAAACAGTCGCTCCTTCGGTCTATCGAGCAAATACTGCACAGTTGCATCAATTTCCAACTTCATATCCTTATTAATCCGATTGTAGATTACACCTGCAACCAGAGCACGTTCCTTCTCCACCACAACTTCCTTCTCCACAAGTGACGCAATCGTCAGCAATTCATGCAAGGAGAGTTTCTTTTCCTGAAGCTTCGCTTCCAGATCCGGTATGGAATTGATTTTGGTCTCGAATTCTTCCAGCATTCTCTGCATAACATCGTGGGTGGAACTTCCCTTTTTCAACTCGTACGTTTCCGGGAAAAGATAACCTTCCAATGCGTAGCGAAGTTCTTCATCCACAGGAATTCCCTTGATGATATCCACATCAAAGGCCGAGGGATCGTTGGCCAGCTTGATGAATTCATCCCGATCAACAACATGTTCGTAAGCGAGCTTACCTGCCGTCTGCAAGACGGTATACCCTTCCGGTATCGTAAACTTCACCATTTCTTCGGGTACAACCTCGCCGCTACTCAGTTTATGAATAATCTCATCGTATGTTACACCTGGATTCATGGCGTATTTTCCAGCCATAAAATTACTACCCAGCTTATTCCACTTTAAATAACCTTTGAAAACGAGACTGTTTCGAATCAATCCTTCTTGCTGCAGTTGGTCCGCAATTTTGGAAATGCCCGATCCGCTCTTGATTTCAAATACAACAGGCTCGGAAGAAGCTTGTACCGGACGCATCATGCTCCATACATACCCGCCAGCTCCTCCGGCCAGAATTAATAGTATTAGAAGCAGAATACCTATGACTTTGCCTTTCAACAGAGACACAACTCCTTTACACAACCAAAAAGAGCGGACTTCTCCGCCCTTCCGGTTTTTTCAATTTGAAGCTGATTAATCTTCGTCAATCGGGAGTGTACATTCATCATATAGCTCTGAAATGCTCTCCCACTCATCGTCATCATCAATCGTAACTAACTCCGGCATGATCTGGTCTTCGCTGCCCGGAACAACCCGTAGCAGTTCAACCTCGTCATACGGACGCAATGAACTGCGGAGCACCGCGTATTGCTGCCCATGTACCTCAAACTCAGCGAGCAGTTCATACGGATGTGATTTACCGTTCTCTTCCTCGAGCTCCACATGAGCACCGAATGCCAGACGCAGCGAATCTGTCCATTTCAGGTCCTTGCGATTATATTCCGTCATTTAGTTCGCTTCCTCTTCATCTTCAGCAAGAAATGTATTAAAGGTCTCCTCGACGATATCCCACTCGGCATCATCTTGGATCACAAAAAGTTTGATATCATCGCCGTCTTCTTCATAACGGAATGCATACACATCCGTCTCGCCATCTTCAGGTTCAACCGGAGCAACCATCATATACTTGGCCTCCGAACCGTCCACTTCGAATTTCATGATGACTTCGAATTCCTCTTCGTTACCCTCATCATCTGCAATGTAAATGATCTCAGCTTCTTCTTCCATACCCAGTTGATCTTCAGCCATTGTTGATCCCCCTCACCTTGTACTATTGGCATCCAAATAATTTTGCAAAATCAGGCTAGCGGCCATTTTGTCCACGACCTGTTTGCGTTTTTTGCGACTGACATCCGCTTCAATCAGCGTACGTTCTGCTGCCATCGTTGTCAGCCGTTCATCCCAAAGGTGAACAGGTAAATTCAGTTCGCCACGCAGACGTTCGGCAAAAGCAATACATATTTCACCGCGCGGTCCTACGGTGCCGTTCATGTTTTTGGGAAGTCCAACCACGATTTCACTGATCTCGTGCTCACGCACCAACTCAGCAATCCGTGTGAACTCACCTTCATCCCGGCGGCGTTCAAGCACTTCCAATCCCTGGGCAGTCCAACCGAAGGCGTCACTGACAGCAACTCCGATTCTGCGGTCCCCATAGTCCAAACCTAATTTTTTCATCATGCTCTCCCATCCTGAGCCTGTTCAGAACGATATGCTTTCGTCTGTGCAGACTTCAGTCTGTCTTCTGTCGGTTCATTATCCGTTTGCCTACAAGGCTGCAGACAAACGGAAGTGGCGTATATTACCGGTGATTGGCCAGGTAAGAACGAACAAGCTCTTCAATCAGCTCGTCGCGCTCCTTTTTCCGGACCAGACTGCGTGCGTTGTTGTGACGCGGAATATACGCGGGGTCGCCGGATATCAGATATCCAACGATCTGGTTAATGGGATTATACTCTTTATCGACCAGCGCGTCATATACCGTGAGAAGAATCTCTTGTGAAGATGCCTCCTGTTCGTCACCTTTCACATTAAATTTAACCGTCTTATCCATGGAGTCCATTGATGACACCTCGCTCCTGCATGAACATGGGGACCATGTCCTGCCGAATTGATTTCTGTTTATATAATAACATATTCTGACTGCCACAAGTACACAAAG
The DNA here is from genome assembly GCF_900102085.1 of Paenibacillus polysaccharolyticus. Lineage (GTDB taxonomy): Bacteria > Bacillota > Bacilli > Paenibacillales > Paenibacillaceae > Paenibacillus > Paenibacillus polysaccharolyticus. The sequence continues at coordinate 548,294 of NZ_FMVM01000001.1, forward strand.
GATAAGGCAATTGTGTTTTTTGCTTGTCCTTTACTGGCTGACGATGGAAATCGCCAATTTCAATGCTTCATCCAGCTTACTTGCGTCCTTGCCTCCGGCCTGAGCCATATCCGGACGTCCACCGCCGCCGCCGCCGCATACTGCAGCAACTTCCTTCACAATCTTACCGGCATGCAGACCTTGTTTCACCTGCTCAGCAGGTACTGCGACTACAAAATTCACTTTGCCATCCGCCGGCGCACCGAGTACAAGAACAGCATCTGGCAGTTTTACTTTCAGCTCATCCGCGACGGTACGAAGTGCATCCATATTCGGTGCATCTACACGAGCGGCCAGCAATTGGGTATTACCTGCTTGTACCACTTGATCCGTCAACTGGCCTGCTTCCATCGCGCTGAGTTTGCTTTGCAGCGATTCAGTCTCTCTCGCAGCTTCTTTCAGTTGTTGATTCAGACCTTCAATCCGCTTCGGCACATCCGCTACATTCGCCTTAAGAAGGTTTGCGGACTGTTTGAGCAGTTCCAGCTGGCTTTCCACATACAAATATGCACCACGGCCTGTCACAGCTTCAATCCGGCGTACACCGGAGCCGATTCCACTTTCGCTGACCAGTTTGAAAATTCCAATCTCTGAAGTATTATTTACGTGACAGCCGCCACAAAGTTCCAAACTGTAATCTCCAATTTGCACGACGCGCACAATATCTCCATATTTTTCGCCGAAAAGAGCCATAGCTCCCATTTCCTTCGCTTCATCGATGCCTTTCAGCTCAATGTTTACATTCAGACGATTCCAGATCTGCTCGTTAACTTGACGTTCAATCTCTGTCAACTCTTCCGGCGTAATGCTGCCGAAGTGAGAGAAGTCAAAACGCAGACGCTGCGGTTCCACCAAGGAACCAGCCTGATTAACATGCGTACCCAGCACATCTTTCAATGCTTTGTGCAGCAAGTGTGTTGCCGTATGGTTTTTAATGATATCGCCGCGTTTGGTTGCATCCACTTCTGCTTGAATAACATCACCCACACGAAGCTCACCGGACTCAATCGTCACCACATGCACATGCTGCCCTTGCGGAGCTTTGAACAGACCTTGAACCTTTGCTACAGCACTTCCACTGCGAAGCAGGCCTTGGTCGCTGACTTGACCGCCACTTTCTGCATAAAATGGAGTTTGATCCAGAATAACCTGAGCAGTCTGTCCTTCTCCTACAGAGTCTGCAAGAACATCTCCGGTAACAATAGCTACCACTTTTGCTTCCGTCAAAAGGTCAGTATATCCAACAAACTCGCTTTTAACCTCCAGGTCAGCCAGCGGTCCACCTTGAATCTTCATGCTTTCGTTCTCTTGACGCCCTGCACGCGCACGATCACGTTGCTCCTGCATGGATTCATCGAAGCCCTCACGATCTACGGTCAGACCATGTTCAGACGCATAATCCTCAGTCAGGTCAAACGGGAATCCGTACGTATCGTATAGTTTGAATGCTTCTGGTCCGCTAATCACTGTACGTCCTTCGGCTTTGGCTGCAGCACTGATATCTGCCAGAATGGAAAGTCCGTCTGACAACGTTTCGTGGAAACGTTCTTCCTCGGTTTTGATCACTTTGGCAATAAATTCTTGCTTCTCTACCACTTCAGGATAGTACATGCCCATCACTTCACCAACAGTCGTTGTCAGCTCATACAGGAACGGACGATCCAGGCCCAATACTTTACCGTAACGAACAGCACGACGCAGCAAACGGCGAATGACATATCCGCGGCCTTCATTGCTTGGCAATACGCCATCACCTACAGCAAATGCCACGGTACGGATATGATCGGCAATGACTTTGAGCGCAACATCAATCTCAACGCTATCATTATATTTAACGCCTGCCAGTGCAGCCGTTTTCTGAATCATCGGTTGGAACAGATCGGTGTCAAAGTTGGAATCTACATTTTGCAGAATGGAAGCAAAACGTTCCAGACCCGCACCTGTATCAATATTTTTGTTCGGTAGCGGTGTATAGCTACCGTCTTTGTTATGGTTAAATTGCGAGAATACAAGGTTCCACACTTCCAGATAACGCTCGTTCTCTCCACCTGGGTACATTTCAGGATCGTTCATATCGTTACCGTAAGCTTCCCCACGGTCATAGAAGATTTCAGTACAAGGTCCACATGGGCCTTCGCCGATATCCCAGAAGTTTTCGTCTAACTTGATGATGCGTTCAGCTGGCAATCCGATTTTTTCGTTCCACAGCTTGAAGGCTTCTTCATCTTCCGGGTATACGGTAACAGACAAACGTTCCGGATCGAATCCAATCCACTCTTTGCTCGTTAAGAACTCCCAAGCCCAAGTCACTGTTTCTTCCTTGAAGTAATCACCGATGGAGAAGTTACCGAGCATTTCAAAGAACGTATGGTGACGACGCGTTTTGCCGACATTCTCGATATCGTTGGTACGGATACATTTTTGTGAGTTTGCAAGACGTGGGTTCTCCGGCTTCTCCCGTCCGTCAAAGTAAGGTTTCAGCGGTGCCATACCCGCATTAATCCACAACAGGGAAGGATCGTTGTGTGGTACAAGCGACGCGCTTGGTTCAATTTTGTGACCTTTACTTGCAAAAAACTGGATCCATTTGGATCGGATTTCACTAGCTTTCATACTGGTTGCCCCCATCAAATTATAAGTTCCGCAGCGAGATCGCCCCGGTTGGTTAACAGATTGTTTGTACGTTTTCCAGGTAACACATCTGTAAAAACAAACACAAAAAACGCCCCTGAATGATCAGGGACGATGTTATCGCGGTACCACCCTGGTTATTGTTCTTCTTCCCTTATTGAAAGGATTCAACTCCCGTCATTGGAAGGATAAAACGAACAATCGCCTCGTTCATGCGAGTAACGGTCGCGCCCGGCAGGGTTGTCCTGCACTCCGAAATCAGCTTTCTGCCGCTTCAACTTTCAAGACTCTCCCAGCCAGCGAACTCAGAACATGTCTGAATTCGAAGAAGTCTATTCTCTGAGGAAAGGAACCCTCGGCATACTTCATTTCATCATCGATTTTAATTTAGTAAACATACACCCTCATTATATCGATAGAGTTACCCAGTGTCAACGCGCCTTCTGAGGCGATTCCAGATGATTTCCTGTTTCACTCGGCCATTTGATCACTCGGTTCTCCGCTTGATGTAATAGGCGAAGAAGTGTTGCACGATAACCTTCAACACGGCAAAGACCGGTACTGCCAAAATCAGACCGACGATCCCCGCCAGTTCTCCACCGACCAGAAGCGCAAAGATAATGGAGAGTGGATGCAAGTGTAGCGTTCGTCCAACCACCTGCGGGGAAACTACATTGCTCTCTAGCACTTGGCAGAGTGTGTTCACCGCGATGACCAGTAGTACCATTTTGAAAGAAACCGTTGAAGCCATCACGACCGCAGGTGCCGCCCCCAGAAAAGGACCCAGATACGGCACGATGTTGAATACCGCCACAATACTTGCCAGAAGCAGAGCATAAGGCATATCGATCACGATATATCCGATATAGGCAAAGATCCCCACAATCACACAGACGATAAATTGTCCCCGGATATAATTGCCGAGTGCGGTGTCGATCTCTTTCATCACAGAAACAATGGCTTTACGGCGAGAACGAGGCAGATAAGCCACTACTGTGCGTTCAAATACATCAAAATCTTTTAACATATAAAAAATCAGAAACGGCACAATAAATACGTTAAACAGCACATTAATCGTCGCTCCGATATTGTCCATTAGCACGGTGATTCCTTGCGTAAGTCGGTCTTCCATCTGAAAAAACCAACTGTTCATGCCTGTGCGTATGCTTGGCGGCATTAATTTGTGATCCATATTGTTCATCAGGTTTTGCGCCCGCATGGACAATTCCGGCATATGTTCATTTAACTCTTCCAGCTGTTCAATCAGCACAGGGATGACATTCATTAAGATGACTCCAATGCAGGTCAGAAAAAAAGCATAGATTAACAGAACCGCAATGGAACGTGGAACTTTGCGTCCACCAAGCATGCTCACAATCGGATTAAGCACATAAGATATGATCAGTGCAACGATGAATGGGGCCAGTACCGTTTTCAAAAATCCATAGATATGTAACAATAACGGCCGTAACAGCCAGATAAAATATAGAATGATTAATCCGAGCAAGAGCCAGATCGCGTAACGAAACATTTTATTTTTGGTTAGTTGCTCCACTTCGATTCTCCCCTTTGGACTGCCTCTACAGTTCAGTATATGGACTGGCTCTGAAAGTCAGTATATGTAGGAGAGGGAATTTTTATTAACTCCGTGCAGATGTGGTAAATGAGAAGAGGAAGGGAATAAGAATATGTTCTGTGTTCATCATTGCATAACAAAAAAACGCTCTCCTCTAAAAAAGAGGAAAGCGAATTTTATGAATCATTGCCTCATATAATCAACCATATGCTTCCTGACCACTATGTAACTACATCTATATCCTTCTGTCGCCAGATTGCGACATCATTAAATGACATGTATTGTCATGAAACCGCATATAGAGGAAGTTAAACCGCGTATTAAGAAGAAGCGTGAATATGTGGGAAGTCTTGTGGCAACTCTTCTCCGAAGAACAAATCATCCAGAGAGCTTAAAGTGCCGTCCTCTTCCACCTGATACACAGACATTTTCTCACCGTTTACCGTTAACTCAATAAAGCATCCCCAGCAATAAAACTGATGGGAGCCAATTTTTCCGATATCTTTCGAACTACAATTTGGACATTTCATATTCATTCACCTATCCATTAACAGAATGAATGGCATTTTCCAAGCGCTGTTCACTCAGTGGCGGTACCATAATGGCACTTTCTCCGATTGACATATCACTTGTACATGGCAGCCATTTACGGCCCTCGATCAGATCGGACACAAAACCGTCCGTAATTTCAATCCCTATTATTGTATTTCCCAACTCTTGGTCAAAATAAACATCAGAGACACGTCCAAGCAGCAAACCTTCTTCGGTGAGCACGGACATCTCCTTCAATTTAGAACGACCAAGGAGGTATGTGTATTTTATGTCGTCGGCCCCCGTCTTGCGGACAGCCTGTTGATTACGGATCATGACGGCATCTTCGCCATAGGCAACGATATCTTCCCATTGCACCATTTTGACATGATTGGTAAACAGGCCCTTATTCTCAAGTTCAATGCCTTCAATCTCCCAATCATCATTCACAATGAAATCCTGGATTTTACCGACCTGCTTCCCGTCCTCAACATCAAAAACGGCAAGTCCGATCATTTCCTGAAGCTTCATCGCTGGGTCCCCCTCATCTTCTTCACATTGTATAGGCGCGGCGCTATTGCTAGGTATGCCCAAAGTTGATGAGTGGCAATCAGACGCCGATCATCAAACCGCTACTATTCAACCGATGAAAATGGAACTCCTTCCCTCCTTCTGTTCCATGTGTAAAGAACCCCTTAAGGTTTATTACGTAGCCGTTGAAGAATGGTTCCAATTTTTTCGGCGGTTGTGATGATTTCTTTTGTAGTATTACCCAAACCCCAGCTAAATCGAATCGCAGACTGTAAAAATGCTTCTGGCAAGTTCATCGCTTTGAGTACGTGGGATACTTCCAGGGAACCAGAAGTACAAGCTGAACCACTTGCTACAGCGATGCCCTCCATATCCAGATTCATCAGCATCGTTTCAGTAGATACCTCGGGGAAGCTGATATTGAGAATATTGGGAAGCGTATAATCATGATGTCCGTTGACATGAAAATGTTCTGTCCCTACATGAATGGCAAGCTGATCAAGCAATATTTTTTTTAATTCCAGTGCATGCTGCTGGTGCTCCTCTGCATTCTCTGTAATGATCTTTAACGCCTCTGCAAAACCTGCAATCCCCGCAATGTTCTCTGTACCTGCACGACGTTGTCGTTCCTGTAAGCCACCATGTGATCTGGCTTCCAATGTTACACCACGTCTAACATACAGCGCACCCACACCCTGCGGTCCGTTAATCTTGTGCGCAGAGAAGCTAATCAGATCTACAGGCAAGTCTCTACAGGAAATCGGCTGGCTGCCCAGTGCTTGAACCGCATCTGTATGAAATAAAATATCATGCTGACGCGCGAGTTCACCAACCTCACGAATCGGCTGAATCGTGCCTACTTCGTTGTTGGCATACATCATTGTGATCAGCACGGTGTCAGGTCTGATGGCTTCACGCAGTTCCTCCAGCTTGATGCGCCCAGACTCGTCCACAGACAGATAGGTCACATCGTATCCCTGCCGCTCAAGTTCTTGACATGAGTGCAGTACAGCATGATGTTCAATCTCCGTCGTAATCACATGTTTGCCTTGATCTGCTCTGGCAGCAACCGCCCCAAAAATCGCCAGATTGTCGCTCTCTGTCCCGCCACCTGTAAATACAAGCTCGTCCGGTTTACATCCCAAAGATGCCGCGATACTGTCTCTCGCTCCACTGACCGTGCGTTTGGCTTCACGTCCAAAGGCATGAATGCTGGATGGATTACCATATTGCCCTGTCATCACGTTCATCATCGCTTCTGCGACGCGTGGATGCATAGGTGTCGATGCGGCGTGATCTAAATATATACGATTCATCGATATCACCCCGTTAGTTATTGGATTTCGTTTTTATGATCTTAACACTGGTACAGGCAGGCTTTGATCTCTGTTGGCATGGCTAAAGCCCCCATTATGGGGGCTTCTATGTTATCTTCTAGATGATCAACTTCATTTCTTAATTTCTTCCTAAATGTAGCGCATCTTTAGATTTAATTGCCGCTATTCTTTCGTGAGTGCATATTATATTCTACCACTTTTTTTCAACTAAAGTAACCTATTTTCATTCATGAATGTTATGAGTCAAACGCAGAATTGGTGATGATCCTATACGTTCTATGTGTCTTGTTAATATTGAAATACGGAAGGAAATTGTTGGACAATTCCACTTGTCATCATATCAGCCATCCCCAAAGCCTGTGGCTCAATAGAATCACTTAATTCAACATTCCTTACGTAATCTTTCGCAATGCGACTGCCGACCTCTTCCGTAAGAAGACGTAAATGCTCATACATCATCCTTTGCCATTCCACTTTTGACCAATATGGATTAATTTGCGCTAAAAAAGTAGCAATTTCATCAGCATTGGCATACCAACGTTTCTGGGCATCTGCTGCTGCTGTACTATTGCCTGACTTCAAATCAGTAACAAGTTCTGCGGCAATCGTTAAATGTTCTCTAAGCAGTTTTTCAAATTGACTGGCAATAGCAGCCCCATAGATCGGTGCAAGTACCTGAGCAAAATCACTTGGATTTCTTAACAGTCTTGCGGTTGTAGGTTGGATGTCACCAAGTCCATCAACGATACTATTCACGGTTAATCTCGTCCAGAACACATGCTGTTCCCATAGTGATCTGAGTTTCCTGTTCAAATCTACGCTAGCTGTTGTGCACTGCAAGGAATCCGTTTTTCGAAAAGTTGGATAATAATACGTCGGAACATAATTAAACATCATCCGTCAACTCCTTTTTACAACAATATATAGGGAGCAGCCTACATTGGTGCATCCCAAATAGATGTTGATCAAAATCGGGAGTCGGAACAAAAAAACAACCTCACTGCTATCAACAGTAAAGTTGTTTTTTGCTGGCGTTGATTGAAACACTATAAGGAAACTAAATATAGAACATGTACGAATCTTTCTTTTCCTGATCCTCAAAAGTAATTAAGTCTTTCAACGTTGTTGAATCCAGCACTTCTGCAATGCCATCACGGATGCGTAGCCACAAATCACGCTTAGCCGGGTCATCTTCTTCCGTAAAGTCTACTGGCGAGATCGGTCCCTCCAGTACACGAATGACATCCCCTGCGGTCACCGTTGCAGGATCACCTGCCAGAATGTAACCGCCATATGCACCGCGGATACTCTTAACAAGGCCAGCATTACGCAGTGGCGCAATCAGTTGCTCCAGATAATGTTCAGAGAGCTGGTTGCGCTCAGCAATGCTCTTCAGTGATGTTGGACCTTCGCCGGTTCTTGCGGCCAGCTCCATCATGATTGTGAGGCCGTAACGGCCTTTTGTCGATATTTTCAAAGGAGTCACCTCTTTCAATTTTCGAAAAAATACATCTAATCCTCCGTATTCCGATCATAACCCTCAAGTAATGTTAACATATCTGCATGCGTTATGGAAAAGAAAGATTGACGATATTGCAAAATGTGCGTCTGGAGTGGACACTATCCAAAGTTGGCCGGGTGTATCGTAAGTTCGGTCGGGTTATGCTAGAATAGTAACGAAACACATTTATATATAGAAATGGTGATAACGATGTCCAAAACAAATGAAAATACACGGGTCGTCGTTGGCATGTCCGGAGGTGTGGATTCATCGGTTACCGCATTGCTTCTGAAAGAGCAAGGTTACGATGTCATCGGCATTTTCATGAAAAACTGGGATGATACGGACGAGTTCGGCCATTGCACCGCTGAAGAAGATTCAGAGGATGTGCGCCGGGTGTGCGAACAGATCGGCATTCCGTACTACACTGTCAACTTCGAGAAAGAATACTTTGATAAAGTATTTACCTATTTCCTTGATGAATATAAGTCGGGTCGTACGCCGAACCCGGATGTCATGTGTAATCGTGAGATCAAATTCGGTGAGTTCCTGAACAAAGCGCTGGATCTCGGCGCAGATTATGTAGCTACTGGCCATTATGCGCGCCTCATTGAAGAGGACGGCACGTTCAAATTGTTGCGCGGTGTGGACAACAACAAAGATCAGACTTACTTCCTGAATGCTCTTAATCAAAAGCAGCTCTCCAAAGCCATGTTCCCGATTGGTCACCTGCCTAAACCGGAAGTGCGCAAAATTGCTGAAGCTGCCGGTCTGTACACAGCCAAGAAAAAAGATAGCACAGGTGTATGCTTTATCGGCGAACGCAATTTCAAGGAGTTCCTGAGCAACTATCTGCCAGCCAAAGGCGGAGACATGGTTGATATCGTAACTGGTGAAGTCAAAGGCCGTCACGACGGTCTGATGTACTACACGCTGGGTCAACGTCAAGGACTTGGCATTGGCGGTTCCGGCAACGGCGAGCCTTGGTTTGTCGCTGATAAAAACCTGGAGAAAAATCAATTGCTCGTAGTGCAGGGCGACGCTCATGCCAGCTTGTACTCTACAGGTCTGACGGCTACAGGCGTAAACTGGATTGCAGGTGCAGAGCGCACACCGAATGTGCCTTTCCGCTGCACAGCCAAGTTCCGTTATCGTCAACCGGACCAAGGCGTTACATTGACTTGGCAAAAGGACGGCAGTGTGGATGTACAGTTTGATCAACAGCAAAAAGCGATCACGCCAGGACAAGCCGTTGTTTTCTACGACGGAGAGGTTTGCCTTGGCGGTGGTACGATTGATCAGGTACAGAAAGTCCCTGTACCAGCGATGCAATAACAGGACTTACTCATCACTTGAGAGTGGTGAAGTCAATTCCCTGTATTCCTACAAAAAAAGCCGTCTTTCATGTAATACCATGAAGGATGGCTTTTTTCCTGCTTTTTTTGCAAAAAAATTTAAATATTTAACTTATGCAGTGAGCCAAACTCCTGCCAGACAACCTAATATTCCCACCACCACTGAACTTACCACGTAAATAACGGCTCTGGCTTGTCGCTGTTGCCCCATTAACGTTAATGTTTCATACCCAAAGGTAGAGAACGTGGTGTACGCTCCGCAGAAGCCAGTTCCCCATACTACCCACATTGCGTCTGGCAAACTTCCTGCTTGATGCCCGCCGTACAACATTCCCAAAATAATAGAACCGCTGATATTAATTACCCACGTTGCCCAAGGAAAAGCGGTGCCAAGTTTGCCGGAGACAACCTTTCCTAGACTATAACGGACTAGTGCGCCTAACACACCTGCTAATCCTATCCAGATGATCATAGGCCATCACCCTCTTTGGGGGAGACACTTAACATTCGATTGCCCAGCTTGATCCCAAGGGCGCAGAGCACCAGTCCTGCCACAACACTCAAAAGGAGATAAGCCGCTGCTTTCAACCATTCTCCACCCTCCGTTAAACGAACGAAGTCCAGTGTGAATGTGGAAAAGGTCGTGAAGGCTCCAGTAAAACCTGTGCCAATGGCGAGGCGAAGCTGTGGTGTTATTTTCTCAGGAATAGCGATAGTAAAAAAAAAGCCCAAAAACAGGCTGCCGATCGCATTGATCAACAGCACTGCCCATGGAAAACCTGTATTGGCCGAGGGGAGCATCAGTTGAATGGTGTATCTGGTTAATGTGCCCAGAAACCCGCCAGCTCCGATATATGCTAACTCTTTCATCTCTACAGCTCCCTGCGCCGCTGTTGGTTCAGCCTGATCTTCGACTCATTCCCCTGCTCTGTCGCCTCGTAAAATACTCTTCGAGACAGCTGTTTTGGCAGATACTCCTGTTTCACATAATGTCCCGGGTAGTTATGAGGATACTGGTATCCTTCATGTCCCAGCTTGGCAGCACCTGAGTAATGGGTATCCCTCAAATGCAGCGGTACTTCGGCCGACTTCACCTCATCAATGGCGCTCATCGCTTTGGATATCGCAGTATATACTGCATTGGACTTCGGACTTTCCACCGCAAACAATATGGCTTGCGCAATATTTAGCTTGGCCTCCGGCCAGCCGTTATTTCGGTACGCATCAAGCGCCCCAATGGCTTGGGTCATCGCCTGCGGATTTGCCAGTCCAATGTCCTCACTGCTCGCGGCAATCAGACGACGGATGAACGTCATGGGGTCCATGCCCAGTTTCTCCACGGCATACAGAAACCAGAACAGTGCCGCATCACTCGAACCACGAATGCTTTTGTGAAAAGCGGATAATACGTCATACTGCGTGGACTCGTCTGCCTTGACAATGGGACGACGGATCGACTCTTCCGCGACAGCCAGCGTGATGTGAACCGTTCCATCCTGCTCAGGCGGTGTCGTTAGCGCGGCAAGCTCCAGAGCATTCAGGGCACGGCGAATATCACCATTCGCCATCGTAGCAATGTGTGCCAGCGCTTCATCATCGGCTTTCAGTTCCATAAACCCAAGGCCTTTATCCGCATCGCTTAGCGCTCTGCGCATCGCAATCAGGGAATGCTCCTTATTTAAGGATTCCAGTTGAAAAAGGGTGGATCGACTCATCAAGGCTCCGTTTACATAATGGAAGGGGTTTTCCGTCGTTGCCCCGATAAAAATGATCGTGCCCTTCTCCACCGCTGGTAGCAGTGCATCTTGGCGTGAACTGTTAAAACGATGTACCTCATCGAGGAAAAGAATCGTTTTGGTTCCATACAGTTGTTTATTCGTCTGCGCCTGCTCAATGACTTCTCGTACATCCTTCACAGAGGCATCCACAGCATTCAGTCGCACGAATTGTCCTTGAGTGTGCTGAGAGATGATGTGAGCAAGTGTTGTCTTGCCACATCCCGGAGGCCCGTACAACAGGATGGATGAAATCTGATCAGCTTCAATGGCTCGGCGTAGCAGCTTCCCTGGCCCGATAATATGTTCCTGCCCTATATATTCATCCAGATGCTCAGGCCGCATGCGGTCTGCAAGCAATCTGGCCTGTGGTTGTGTATCCTGTTGAAACGAAAATAAATCCATGGTTTTATCACTTCCTTAACGGATTGCCAATCTGATATTCAGTTATTAACGTGATCAAAATGTTAAAATGAATCTCCACTCGCTATCATATCATTCCTGCGGAAGCATCGCCATAAATGCCCCAAGCGCACTGCTGACAAACGCATCCTTACGAGTAATAAATCTTGTCATCATACGGTTCATGCCAACCGGAAGAGCATATTTACGCAGCAAACCACTTTTGATCTGCTGGTGAATGACGATTTCAGGTAATAGAGAGATGCCCATTCCAGAGGCAACGCCACTGATAATCGCCTCGAGCGTCCCAAATTCCATAATAACAGGCCTGTGAACACCACTCAGAAGCATCCAGTCCTCCAAAATTTTACGGTAAGAGCACCCCATACTGTAAACCAATATCGGCTTTCGGATCAGTTCCTCCTCTGACAGACTAGGAGACGATATCACAAAAAGTTCTTCATCAAATACATCCACAGATTTAATATCAGGATGGTCGCAAGAACAACCAATAAATGCGCCTTCCAATTCATACCCGATAACCTGGTCAATAAGCATTTGTGAATGACCTGTAGCCAGCGCTAGTGAAACTTCCGGGTACTGGCTGTAATATGTTGCAAGAAGACGTGGCAACCTTACCGCCGCGGCTGTCTGTATGGAACCAATTTGCAAAGGGCCAGACGGTGTATTGGTAGCCTGGAGCGCTTTGGATGCATCATTCAACATACCAATGATTTTATCTGCGTAAGTTAATAACGTCTCTCCCGCTGGAGACAACGTCATTCCCCGATTGTGACGGATAAATAAAGGTGTGCCTACTTCAGCTTCCAGATGCCTGATGCGTGCCGTAACGTTGGATTGAACGTACCCCAGCTTGGCTGCAGCTCTGGTCAGATTTCCTTCCTGTGCAACACATTGAAATATTCGAAGATCCCCGCTCTCCATCATGCCTCCGCTCTGACATCATTCAAAATGATATCCAGTTCATTTGTAATCATTATACTCTCTTGCCAGAGCGTACTACAATGATGACATATTCATCTGTTGTTCGAAATTCAATGGTTGAAAACAAAAGAAGGAGTGTTCGAGATGACATACTGGACCGATAGAGTGGTTTTAATTACAGGCGGAGGAACAGGTATAGGCCGCGCGGTCAGTACCTTGCTGGCTGAACGCGGTGCACGGGTCGTATTGAACTATTCTCGATCACAGCAGGCCGCAGAAGAAACCGTTCAGCATATCCTAAATCAAGGCGGGCAAGCATTTTCCATTCAGGGGAATATTGCAAATGACAAAGAGGTTCGCCAAATGGTCGCAAAAGTAACCGAAATCTATGGCCCCATCACCGACCTTGTAAATAACGCGGGCATGACCCATCATATCCCCCTCAGCGATCTGGAAGCTGTCACAGATGATATCTGGAACGAACTGATGGATGTGAATGTGAAAGGTATGTTTCATTGTGCTCGTGCCGTAACAGAAGGAATGAAGCAGGCCGGTGGAGGTGCCATTGTAAATATGGGCAGTATTGCAGGCAGCACCGGTTCGGGTTCATCTCTTCCATACGCCGTATCCAAAGCAGCAGTACATGGTCTGACTTTATCTCTAGCCCATGCACTCTCCCCGCTCATACGTGTAAATGCCATCATTCCTGGAGCTGTCTCCACACGTTGGTGGGCTGGCAATGAGGAACGAATGCACCAACTCGGCGGACAATTGTTACTACAGCAAATCGCTCAGCCAGAGGACATCGCCCACATGGTCTGCGCTGCTCTTGAACAGCGATCCATGACAGGACAACTTATTACTGTCGATGGAGGACAGACATTATGAGCGCAACAATTCATAATCCAGCTAGAGCGAAACGCGTACCAGCTTCCTTAAAACCAGTCAAATACATCGTTTTAATTATCGTGACGACGCTCATTATGGGAACTTCTTTTCCTGTAGGTAAAATAGGACTCAATTACGCACCACCTTTTCTATTGATGGGCTTGCGGTACATCCTTGCTGGTGGTTTGATGGCCCTGGCCCTGCGTAAGCACCCCTTACCGAGGGGATGGCGATCTTGGGGTAAAATCATGCTCATCGGTTTGTTTCAATCCGCCGGGGTGATGGGTTGCGCCTATTACAGCATGAACTGGATTTCATCCGGTGAATCGGCCATTATTACATTTACGAATCCATTGATCGTCATTGTTCTCAGTGCGCTACTATATAACCTGAGATATCGATTAAGCCAGTGGATTGGCGTAATTGTTGGGTTTGTCGGCATTTTGTTTACCTTTGGATGGCATATGAGCTTCACCCCGGGGACCTGGATCGGTTTTGGCGGAGCAATTTCATTTGCCGTATCCACACTCCTGATTAAGCGCTGGGGCGTTGATTATGACACTTTCGTGCTTACGGCTTATCAGATGCTCGCCGGAGGTGTAGCATTGCTTCTGCTAAGTGTATGGACGGAGCAGCCTCATTTTACAATAACTCCAGTCTCTATCCTATCGTTGTTATATCTAACGCTGATTTGTTCCATCATGCAGTTTTCCCTCTGGTTTTATCTGTTACAGAACAGTGATCCCGCCCAGACCAGCAGCTACCTGTTTCTCGCACCGTTCTTCGGCGTTCTTTCAAGCTGGATTTTGTTGAATGAAGAAGTTCAATGGTTTGTCGGAGCTGGAGGAGTACTAATCGGGGTGGGCATCTATCTAGTGAACCGCGTTCAGCTAAGAAAAAACAAGACGTATCTCCCTCTGTATAAGAAACCTACCTTCATCTTCCAATACAAAAAAGGCATGCGTCAGGGTTAACCTGCGTCATGCCTCTATATCTATATAGCTTAGTACTATGTGATCTATTTATCTATGAAACAGTCTCATCCGGCCAGCCTTGAATCGTAACCTGTTCACCTTCGGGATTATGCGTTGTCGCCGCATACGCCGGCATGTTGCCGTCGTGGAATAACCACAATTCATGCAGAGCCCGTGTACAGCCGACATAGAGCAACTTCGCATCACCCGCGCCAGGATAATAGTGCTCCTGATCAACATCAGCCACGATAGCTGCATCGAATTCAAGCCCTTTGGACAGATACACAGGCAAAATCGAATGTCCACCGCTGTACTGCTTTTTACCACCGTCGATCAGGTTCAAATCCCAGCCCGCCGCCTGAAGCTCACGATGGAGTTCTTCGGCTTCATGCAATGTTCGCGTCAGGATGGACACCGTCCGATAATCTTTCGAGGTAAGCATCTTCAGTGCCCGCTCTAAACTCCCCGTCCGTCCTTCACTCCCGTATGCAAGCGTACGCACCGGATCACCGCTCCGGAACACGGGAATCGCCGTAATCCCACTCTTCACACCCTGCTCCAGGATGGTATTGGCATAATCAATAATCTCCATCGTGGAACGATAGCTTCGGGTTAAGGCAAAATACGCATTCTGTTCTTCCGGGAACAACGAACTCATCTCTTCCCACGCATGAACACCGCGGTACTCATGAATACCTTGGGACAAGTCCCCCAAAATAGTGAAGGAATGTCCTTTCACGAACTGATCCAGCAGCGCAACATGAAACGGAGAGAAATCCTGGGCTTCGTCAATGACAACGTGGTCAAAACGCTCAGCTCCTTCAATATCATGCACCAGCGTATGGATATAGACCAGTGCCGGCAGGTCCTCTTCTCGAATGACATCTTTCTTCAAATCTGCACCAGTTTGTTTCATGATTGCTTTGGGTATCAAGTTGCTTAGCTCAGCAGGTACAGCCCCGCCTTTCACCGCCTTGAACAGCTGTTTGTACAACGTCAGCGGATTGTATTCAGGCCACTTTTTGGCATAGGATTTCTCCCGCGTTGCTGCCTTTTTCTTACGTTCTTTACGCACCGTTTCTGGCATCGGCTTTTTCAATTCCATTTCGATCCAGCGGTGAACACGTGCCATGACCCGCTCTTTGCGTTTAGCCAGCGGATAATGTTTGTACTCCGTTCCAAACCAGTTATCGATCTCCTGTTTACTGAGCACCGCACCGTCCCATGGACTGAAATCGCCATCCGGCACAGATGCTTCTTCCATCCCCGACAACCACTCCCGGATCAGTTCCATGAAACGAATCGAGCCTTTGTAACGTCCAGGGACATCATCGTTCAGTTCAGGCCGAGTAGCAGGGGTTTCGAACCACGTCTGCAACGTCTCTGACGCATCTGCAAGTGGCATTTCCAGCCCTAGCAGATTCATCGCCCAATCGGGAAAAGTTTGTTGCTGAATATCCCCTACACCAAGCTCTGGCAATACATCCGAGATGTAATCGAGAAACATATGGTTGGGTGCAAAAATAACCATTTTCTCCGCCGACACCTGCTCCTTGTACTGGTACAGCAAAAAAGCAAGGCGATGCAGAGCCACTGTAGTTTTCCCTGATCCGGCGACCCCCTGAATGATCAATGCGGTGTTTCTCGCCGCCCGAATGATCTGATCCTGCTCGGCCTGGATCGTGGATACGATGTCCCGCAACTTATTGTCCTTATTTTCACCAAGGCGGTACACGAGGAACTCATCGGATACGGCAGGCTGGTCACTGTCCCGGTTATACGTATCTGCCACACGTTCCAGTATGCGCTGACGAATCACGACATTTCGTTTCAGGTACACCAGACCTTCAATCAGCCCTTCAGGGGCTTCATACGTTGCAGAGGCTTCCCCTCCGGTAAAAGAGTAAAACAGGCTCGCGACAGGAGCGCGCCAATCGATGACAAGCGGATGCTCACCGATCTCTTCGCGGTCTACGCCGACTTTGCCAATATACAGCGGTTTCCGTTCACCACTGCCCTGCTCTTCGAAATCCAAGCGTCCGAAATAGGGTTGTTGCGCGCTCTTGGACAAGGCATTCCGGCGTTCTTCACGTCCGGCTTCCAGCACTTGCTCCGTGAAATCGTGACCAGTGTACACCGGAAAGTTCCGTAACCGTGTAAGCTGACGATCCACTTCATCCATCGTTCGCGCTAACCTGTACTCTTCTTCTTGATAGGCACTTTGAAAGCTGTCTGACATGTTTCAGTTACCTCCTAAGAATATATGTTTGCTCTGCATCGCTGTAGATCGTGCAATACAAAAGGATACCCAATATATCACAAAGGGCAACTGAAAGCCATATCCATTTTCCATATGAACAAATCAAACCATGAAGTCCTTGCCAAAAAAAGAAGGACTCTGCTGAATGGTACCTTCACAGGTATCGCAGAAATCCTTCATTCCTCATCCCTTTATTTGTCGAGCGCTACTCTTTGTTTTGTATTTCCCCATTGCTGCTTGTACTACCTTCTCCATCCTGTGCCACAAACTGTTTTTGCGCCAGTTCACGATAAACGGGATGTGTGTTGATTAATTCTGCGTGAGTTCCCGTTCCAGTCACATGACCATGTTCTAATACTACAATCTGATCTGAATCCACGACAGTGGACAATCGATGTGCAATGACAATGGTGGTTCTACCCTCCATCAGATTGGATAACGCCTGCTGAACTTCGTACTCGGATGTACTGTCCAGACTAGAGGTGGCTTCATCCAGCATCAGAATATCCGGGCTACGCAGCAACGCACGGGCTATGGCGATCCGCTGACGCTGTCCCCCGGATAACTTCATTCCGCGTTCACCCACTTCAGTGTCAAAGCCTTGTGGCAGTTTGTCGATAAAATCAGCCGAATAAGCCATCTCCGCGGCTCTTCTGATCTCCTCCATCGTTACTTCACGATTGAGGCCATACGTGATATTATCCTTAATCGTACCTGCCATCAGCGGACTTTCTTGTGATACATAGCCAATTTTGCTACGCCAGGAAGCGAGCGAATACGTTGTTATCTCTTCTCCCCCATACGAAATGTGACCCGAATCAGGCAAGTAAAACTGCTCCAGCAAGGAGAACAGCGTAGACTTACCACTTCCGCTCGGACCCACAATGGCTGTTACTTTGCGAGTCGGCACCGTTAGATTAATGCCATGCAACACTTCTTCGCCTGTAACATAAGAGAAATGCACATCGTGAAATGCAATTGTTTCATTGCCTTGGGGAGCCAGCTTTGTGTTATGATCCGGTTCTTCCTCATCCGCAAGAATCGCCTGGATGCGTTCGGTAGCACCTACGACTTTTTGCAAACGTGAATACAGCGTTGTGAACTGCCCCATAGGCATTATAACTTGGAAAAGTAGCAGAATGAACGCAACCAGTTCCCCCGGCGACAATATCCCCGAAGCAACCCGCATCCCTCCGACACCAAGAATAACGACGAGCACAGCCGTCATAACAAAAGTAAACAAAGGCCCGATCAACGCCAGAATGCGTGCTTCCTGTAATCCAAAAGCGAACATTTTACGAATGCGGGAATCTCCCGCCTCCGATTCCTGCTTCTCGGTTCCGTACGCTTTGACCAAACGAATTTCACTAATCACCTGACTGAGCACCGACGTCAGTCCAGCCATCTCATCCTGCTGTTTTTTGGAGATTTTGTACATTTTTCTGCCGACTGGCAACAAGATCAGCATGGTCAGCGGCACCAGGCTTAGAATGATGAGTGACATCACCCAATCCAGATAAAAGAGCAGTGCAACCCCACCGATTACCGCAACGATGTTAGAAACAAATGATACGAGATAATCCGCAATTAATGTCATAATCTGACTGGTGTCATTGGTGATGCGGCTCATTGTATCCCCCGTACGATTGCGGTCGAAGTATGGCATACGGAGGGACAGTACCTTGTTCCACAGCTTGGTGCGGAGCGTCGCCACGACACGTTGCCCGGCATAATTCAACATATAGATGCTAATTCCTGAAGCAATGGCTTGGATCACAAACGCCCCGAGTAGCAGAAATATAACGGATTTATTTAGAGCAGATGTGGTCAGTCCATCAATGAGACCTTTGGTCATCAAAGGAACGATAAGTCCCGCCGTCGTTTGAATCAATGTCAAGATGAGAGCCACGGTCAGGATCAATTTTGGCGGATTTGTGGAAGCGATCAGTCTAACAAAATCCTTGAATCCTTTTGTTCCGACTTTCGGTTTATTCGACTCCGAGTGTTGCTGTTGCTGTTCTTGCATTCCCTGTTCTTCCATCCATCTTCCTCCCGTTCTCTATCTCATCACTTTTTGTTTTACAAAATACCATGCAATACAAAGTTCGCCAGGAACAGAATCGAAATGCCATACATCACGACAGGCACTTCTTTTCCTTTTCCAGCGGCCAGTTTGGCCAGCGGATACGCGATAAAGCCAAAGGCCATTCCATCCACAATGCTATATGTAAAAGGAATCATGACCATGATCAGAAACGCCGGAAATGCTTCGGTAAAATCGCTGAAATCCATATCTCTGACACCCTGTACCATCAAACCACCGATGATGATCAAAATAGGGGCAATCGCACTGTCGGGAATATACCCGAGCAGCGGAATGAAGAAAAAGGTCGCGCCGAACAGCACAGCTGTTACCAGCGGAGTCAAACCCGTACGGCCACCTGCCGCGATGCCCGCTGTAGTCTCCGCTGCCGCTACCGGCGGACTGCTACCCAAGATACCAGCCAGCACCGTGCTAACCGACAGTGCACGCAGACTGCCCTTGAAACGTTCCGGACGACCAATCATATTCGTTTGCGCGGTGATGAGCCCGATATTTTCAAACACAACTATTAATAACAGTAGAAAAACAGCAATCCAGAATGCAATATCCGCCAGTTTCATCAGAGATAATTCACCAAACAGACCGCCATATTGCCGCAGTGCTTCCATGGCAGATACCGCTTCACCGGGATGTACCGCTCCGAGCACATAAGCAAGTCCTGTCCCAATTAAAATGCTGATGAGCAAACCGCCTTGCACATTTCGAATAAATAAAATAACGGCGAGCACAAGTGTTACACATGCCGTAATGACATTGGGATCATTGAAGTGCCCGATGGCAACAAAGGTTGTCTGATGAGCAATCACAATGCTGCTCTTTTGCAATCCGATAAAGGTTAGAAACAATCCAATTCCAACCGTGATGCCATGCTGCAGATTTTTTGGAATCGCTTCGCTGATCATTTTATATAACGACGTAAAGGCAACGACAGCAAACAAAGCACCAGTTACAGCCACTACAGCCAGTGCTTCCTGCCAAGTCAGTTTCATCGAGTGCACAAGCGTGTATGTGAAAAATGCGTTAATTCCCATGCCGGGCACTACAACAATCGGTGATTTACCCCCAAAAGCCATCAGTAAACATCCTACAATGGATGTGAGCAATGTACCTACCATGGCCGCCTGCAACGGCATCCCCGCATCGGAAAGAATCTTGGCATTCACCATCACAATATAAACGACCGCAAAATAGGATATGGCGCCAGCCACAATTTCCTTCTTCCACTGATCTTCTGGTTCCATGCCCAGTTGTCTGGACAACCACCCGTGTTTCATTTGTTCTGTTCCCCTCTCTAGCCGCAAACCATTATATATGTATCATCATTTCGCGCAGCAAAACATATCATACACCGTTTTCAAAGTGAAGTACATGACGTAATCCTGACATATCGGCACCAAAAAACGCAGGTGCTCATAGCACCCGCGCTTTATTTGTGTATCTGTATACGATGTGGCTTAATTTGATCTGTTGTTTCGGCTTATGCCTCTGACTTCTCTGCTTTTTCAAGCAAGTCTTTCACGGCAACACTGACCATAATCAGACCAGCTACCGGCGGGACAAAAGCGTTACTTGCCGGCGGCTGTTTCGCTTTGCGAATCTCCGGCGCATTCTCTGGAACGATCTTTTGCGTCACGTCTGCACGTGGCTTGAGTGGCTCTTCGGTGGAGAATACTACCTTCACACCCTTTTTGATGCCGTCTTTACGCAGCTTGGTGCGCACCACACGGGCAATCGGGTCCATGGACGTTTTCGAAATATCCGCAACCTGGAATTTCGTCGGGTCCATTTTGTTCGCAGCGCCCATGCTGGAGATGATCGGAATTTTGCGTTTAAGACACTCTTTAATGAGATGTATTTTGTAGATAATCGTATCGGAAGCATCCAGTACATAATCCAGATCGTACTTGAACAATTCCTCATACGTTTCCTCCGTATAAAACATGTTCAGCGCAATGGCGTCACATTCCGGATTGATCAATTTCACACGTTCTACCATCAAGTCGGCTTTTTTCTGACCTACTGTCGTGGTAAGTGCATGAATTTGCCGGTTGATGTTCGTGATATCCACTACATCTTTGTCAATCAGGATGATCCGGCCAACGCCGCTGCGGGCAAGTGCTTCTACAGCAATCCCGCCCACACCGCCGATGCCAAGTACGGCTACCGTGCTATTTCTGAGCGTATTCAGACCTTCAGGTCCGATCGCAAGCTCTGTTCTTGAAAATTGATGGAGCATTGAAAATCGATGCCTCCTTTATTTCTTTTCCGCGACAGGTTTACGGGCTACACGGATGTGAAGTTGTTCGAGTTGAGATCCATCTACTTCGGATGGTGCATTCATCAACAGATCAGTTGCACTTGCCGTTTTCGGGAAGGCAATGGTTTCACGCAGATTTGTGCGTCCTGCCAGCAACATCACGAGACGGTCCAGACCAAAGGCGATACCGCCATGTGGTGGTGTACCATATTCGAATGCTTCGAGCAAATAACCGAATTTATCATTAGCCACTTCTGGCGTAAGTCCGAGCGCAGCAAACATTTTTTCTTGTACATCACGCTTGTAGATACGCATCGAACCGCCACCAACTTCATAACCGTTCAGTACAAGGTCATAGGCTTGAGCGCGGATTGCACCCGGATCTGTGTCGAATAGATGTACATCTTCGTCTTTTGGACGTGTGAACGGATGGTGTTCCGCCACATAACGTTTCGCTTCTTCATCATAGCCGAGCAGCGGGAAGTCCACAACCCAAGCAAACTTGAATTTGCTGTCATCGATCAGACCGAGTTGACGTCCGATTTTCAGACGCAGAGCACCGAGAACATCAGCAACCACTTTTTTCGTGTCAGCGGAGAAGAGCAACAAGTCGCCTTCTTCAGCGCCTGTACGTTCTTTAACAGCTTCAATCTCTTCCGGCGTAAAGAACTTCACGATTGGCCCTTTGAACTCGCCATCTTTTACTTGAATCCAAGCAAGGCCTTTAGCGCCGTAGCGGGCAGCGAATGGTCCGAGATCGTCGATCTCTTTGCGGCTCCAAGTACCACAGCCCTTAGCGTTCAGTACTTTCACTTCGCCGCCTTTCTCAATGACGGAAGCAAATACTTTCACACCGCTGTTTGCTACGATATCGTTCATTTCCACCAGTTCCATGCCAAAACGCAGATCCGGTTTGTCGGAACCGTATTTACCCATCGCATCAGCATACGTAATCCGTTGGAAAGGCAGCTCCAGCTCAATGCCTTTCGTTTCACGCAGCAATTTCGCCATCAATTGTTCCATCATCGGCAACAGGTCATCTTGTTGCAAGAAGGACGTCTCGATGTCGACTTGAGTGAATTCCGGTTGACGGTCTGCACGCAAGTCCTCATCACGGAAACAACGTGCGATTTGGTAGTAACGCTCAAGTCCACCAACCATCAACAATTGTTTGTAGATTTGTGGGGATTGTGGAAGAGCGAAAAATTCACCTTCATGCACACGGCTTGGTACGAGATAGTCACGCGCACCTTCCGGCGAGCTCTTGGTCAAGATTGGTGTTTCTACCTCAACGAACTCTTCTCCGTCCAGATAATCACGGAACACTTTAGACGCTTTGGAACGCAGTTTTAATGTTTCGAACATTTCCGGACGACGCAGGTCCAGGTAACGATATTTCAATCGCAGGGATTCATCTACCTCAACGCCATCTTCGATGAAGAATGGAGGTGTTTTGGCTGCGTTCAACACTTCGATTTCGGTAATTTGAACTTCGATCTCGCCTGTTGGCAAGTTTTTGTTTACGGTCTCTGCATCACGTTTAACCACTTTACCTGTTACCGCAATGACATATTCACTGCGTACACGATCTGCGATTTGCAATGCTTCACCGGAATATGCCGGGTTAAACACAACTTGTACAATTCCGCTGCGGTCACGCAGATCGATGAAGAGTACGCCCCCCAGGTCACGGCGGGTCTGTACCCAGCCGTTCAATGTTACTGTTTCACCGATATGTGCGTTTGTTAATGCGCCGCAATGATGACTTCTTTTCATAACCAAACTCCTCTTATGTTAAATTTCCGTTCTGTGTAAGACAAGCTTGTAGCATGCCACCCACAATCCGGTTACGTGAAGATTTATTATTCGAAAGGCATCCTGTCTCTGGAGATTACCATCCGTACAACCGGAATCCTTTCACCATAGCCACTTGCCGATTCTACAATTGTCATTCCATCTTAGGTTCTTAATTATTTCCGCGTAACGTAGCAACTAGATCATCCAGTTTCACGGTCTGCTGCTCACCTGTATCCATCGCTTTGAGTGATATCTCGCCACGCTCCAGTTCGTCATCCCCAAGGATCGCCGTATAGCGAGCTTTGAAACGGTCAGCCGATTTCATCTGTGCTTTCATCTTACGGCCCAGATAATCACGCTCACCAGATAAGCCGGATTGACGTAACTTGAACAACAGTCGATTGACCTCACGATCCGCTGACTCACCAAGAGCGACGAAATATACGTCGAGCGGAGCCAGTGTTGTTACTTCAATATTCTGGTGCTCCAGAATGAGCTGAATACGCTCCAGACCAATACCAAAGCCGATGCCCGGCTGATCCGGTCCGCCAATATCGCCAACCAGACCGTTATATCTGCCGCCGCCACCAACGGTATCAATGGCTCCAATCCCTTGTGCTTTTAGCTCAAATGCAGTCAGGGTGTAATAATCCAGCCCTCTCACCAGACGGTTGTTCACCGCGTAGTCTACGCCGAAATCGTCCAGGTACGCTTGTAGTTTAGCAAAATGACTCAATGATTCTTCATCCAGGCTGTCCAAGATGGACGGAGCCCCAACGAATTTATCCTGATCCACCTTACAATCCAGTACACGTAACGGGTTACGCTCCATCCGGGATTGGCAGTCTTTGCAAAGTGTATCTTTCATTGGTCTAAGGAAACCCAGCAGTGTCTCGCGGTATTCCGCCCGACTAGTTGCATTCCCCACCGAGTTGATTTCCACTTTGACATCCTTTAGGCCAAGCTCCACACACAATTGATAACCAAGTGCAATAACTTCAGCATCAATTGCCGGATCAACTGCACCAAGAGCTTCTACACCGAACTGGTGGAACTGACGCTGACGACCAGCCTGCGGACGCTCATACCTGAACATCGGACCGATATAATAAAGCTTGCTCACATCCGGTTCGCCATATAGCTTATTTTCTACGTAAGCACGAACTACGCCAGCTGTTCCTTCCGGACGAAGTGTCATGCTACGATTGCCCTTGTCATCAAAGGTATACATTTCTTTCTCAACGATATCTGTCGTTTCTCCTACGCCGCGTACAAACAAAGACGTTTGCTCAAAGATCGGCGTGCGAATCTCGCGATAATTAAAACGTCTACACAGATCCCGTGCTTTTTCTTCTACATACTGCCACTTCTCCACTACACCAGGCAGCAAATCCTGTGTTCCTGTCGGTTTCTGAAAACCCATCTGTATCCCTCCAGCATTGATTTTCTCTGTAAACGTTAATTCTCAATGTACACTTGACCACTTCGATTGTAGTACCATCTTCCGATCGCTGTTATCCCCGGATTTTTTTGATCCAATTTCAAAATGTTTAAAATCCGGGGATAAAGGCGAACGCTTCGCTTCTACAGATTGGTTCTACACTCTACGTTCCGGTGTACAGGGAGAATCAACGTGAAAACAAAAAAATCCCTCGCCCTGTGTGCTTATCAAAAGCAAACAAAGGGACGAGAGATTTTATATACATTCACCCGTGGTACCACCCACATTCCGGAAGCCTGAGCCTGTAGCCGTTCAGGTTATTGCTATTACGTCAGGATGTTTTCAATGCTACATCCAGATCAACAGCTCTTCCGCTCCACGTATAACGCACGTCATGCGCAGGCCAGCTACTAAGATCCGCAGATTTTCTCTGCCTTGTTCGCCGTCTGTTCTCGGGGAAGTCATTCGTCCGCTCATCAAGAGAATCCTTACAGCCTTGGGGATTCCTCTCTGGTCATGTGGGTACGGAGTACTTGGTCCCGTCATCAAATCAGTCATATGTTTCAAAAAAACGACTTTTGTTGACTACAGTCAACGTATTATTTTCTGATTGTAATGAACCGCAGTACTAAAGTCAAGGGCTAACATCCTAAGATAGAAAAAAAACAGAAAAAAATAACCTGCACACGGTGTGCAGGTTCAAAGGATATATAAAAAAAGGGGGTCATGTCTGTTATTATAAACGCACATTGTTAAAGGCTTGTGTTACTAACATTACAGGAATATTACAAAAATGATAGCGCTTTAATATTTGTTTTTCCCACAACATCTTTTCATTTTCGCCAGCACATTTGCAGTATGCAACAAATCTTCGCATATAATTAAAAGCCCTTACGTCTTCCCGGTAATTGAAGACCGGGCAACGTAAGGGCTAGCTTAATATCTATTAATTTAATCGAGTTCTTCCACATAGGCATGGTTAGAGCGAAGCTTATGAACAATCGCATCATAATCCTCATCTCTTACTTTGGCAGACAGAACATAATGCAGGTCACTATAATCAGCCGAAGTCACATCTGAGGCATCCAGCATATCTCCGTCCTCGTTCACTCTGTTGCGGGGATCGCGTTCAGTGTCACGATTGACATCAGTGACAACTGGAATTACATTTTCGCTAGCTGGAACCCCAGGAGCTGCCCCTACACCCATAGCACCGTTCGTGCCTACACCACCAGCCGTATTATAAGGAACCAGTGGAACCATAACTCGTGTATCCCTGCCAATGGCAGCATCCAGTTGACCTACTTCAAGCTGCTCGGTATGGAACGTCAATAGTGAAGTTCTTGCACCCTCTGCCTCGTCCTCGGTTCGAAAATACGCCTGAATATGTTTTGCCATGTCAAACCCTCCTTTATGGAATAAAATATATCATTAGAATGCCATCAACGTATTCAGTTTACCCTTTAATGCTTATATTACTTTCATCAATTCACGAACAAATGCTGGTTCATCTTCAGGTGTACGGGAAGTAATGTAGTTCCCATCGACAACCGCTTCATGATCCTTGAAGTCGGCTCCTGCATTGACCATGTCATCCTTGAGTGGAGGATAAGATGTAATTGTTCGTCCCTTGAGCAGACCTGCGCTAGCCAAAATTTGCGGACCATGGCAGATTGCAGCGATTGGTTTGTTAGCCGCATTGATTTCCGTAACAAATTTCAGGATATTTGCGTCTGTTCGCAAATTTTCCGGCGAAGACCCACCCGGAATAACGACAGCATCATAATCTGATGCGTTAACCTCTGAGATCGCTTTGTCCGTCGTATAGGAAGCCTTGCCGCCCTTGCCTTGAAGCGTCTCACCCGCTTTTAACCCGATAATGTGTACCTCATGTCCAGCCTTCTTCACCTCATCGTACGGAACCTTCATTTCTGAATCCTCAAACTCATTCGCAAGCAAAAAAGCAACTTTACTCATGATCTATGGTCTCCTTTCCGTATTCGAATGTGATTAAACCTAGAGAGATTAATTCTATCCTTGGCACTTCTTTTGTGCCTCGTTTTGTTATTACCCCAAGGAGTGCCTTTTATAACAATCCATTCATTTTGAATTGATTTTGCGGCCTGCCTCCAAGATTAAATTTGAATCATACAGCAAAAAACCCCGGATTGTCAGACAACCGGGGTTTTGAGCATAACTATTTTGTTTTATTACATGGTTAAGCTATGGTCGTGGATGATGCTCCTGCCTGTCTTTATCTGATGTTTGCAACATCCACAATGTGGACACATGAGCAGCGGCAGAGCGGGCAAGTTGAAGTGACTCCGCCAGATTGCCAGGCATCATTAGCGGCTCGTTCTGGTTCTTGGTTACTTTTGCAGATTGGCGCATAATTAAGAGAAACTCCTTTGGTCAACAAAGTTACAAGTACAATGTAATACCAACGTTTACTTCTCTCTCATTATGACCCCTTCACTGCGCATTTATGCGAACTTCAGTCTCGCGAAGGACTTTCTAACATAAGGGTAACCGGTCCCCAGTTCGTAAACGTAACATCCATCATCGCTCCGAAACGTCCCGTTTCCACCTGAATCCCTTTATCTCGCAACAACTGATTAAACGTTTCATACAAACGTTCAGCTGCTTCTGGACGAGCCGCCGCAACAAAGCTTGGGCGTTTGCCTTTACGACAATCACCATACAGCGTAAACTGGGAAACGGACAGAACCGCACCACCTACATCCAGCAAGCTGAGATTCATCTTTTCCTGTTCATCCTCGAAAATGCGAAGCCCGCTAATTTTATCTGCCAAGTAAATCGCATCTTTCTCCGTGTCATCATGAGTTATGCCTACAAGCAGCATTAAACCGGATTCGATTCTGCCTGTCAATTCATCTCCCACGGTTACCTGAGCCTTTTTACAGCGTTGTACCAGCACTCTCATCTTACGGACTCCTTACTGCATAATTCGGTGTACAGAATAAACATCCTTCACCCGTTTGATTCGTTCCACAACGGCATGCAAATGATCTGTATTACGAATCAGAATGGTGACGTGCACCAATGCTAATTTATTTTTATCCGTCCGTCCGGTGACAGCAGATATATTTGTTTTACTTTCGGAAACAGCCTGAAGCACCTCGTTGAGCAGTCCATTGCGATCATGACCTGTAATCTCAATATCGACACTGTAGCTCGATTCGATATTCTCTTCCCACTCGACTTCAATTACCCGTGCTGCCTCTTCTCCATCCGCACTTGTAGGGATATTTGGACAGTCACTGCGGTGAACAGAAACGCCACGGCCGCGTGTAACATAACCGATAATGTCATCTCCAGGCACAGGGTTACAGCACCTCGCAAAGCGAACCAGCAGGTTATCAATGCCTTTGACACGAATACCGTTGGTTGGTCTGTTTCT
The DNA here is from genome assembly GCF_900102085.1 of Paenibacillus polysaccharolyticus. Taxonomy (GTDB): domain Bacteria; phylum Bacillota; class Bacilli; order Paenibacillales; family Paenibacillaceae; genus Paenibacillus; species Paenibacillus polysaccharolyticus. The sequence continues at coordinate 576,059 of NZ_FMVM01000001.1, forward strand.
GCGTTCAGGAGCCGGCTTCAGTTCACGCATCTCGGAATTCAGTTCCAGCAGATTGGATTCTTCCTGCTCTTTACGGAGCTTCTCCGTTGCTTTTGTGACGATCTGAGCGGCTGTAATCCCGCCAAAACCAACCGCCGCTAACATATCATCGATATCATTAAACGCAAATTTCTTGGCCGCTTCCATTAGCTTGTCATCAGTCATCCACGCAGAAGGATCAAGTCCCATACGTTTCAGCTCTCGCTCGCAGCTCTCCCGGCCTTTTTCTACGTTCTCTTCACGACGTTCCTTCTTGAACCATTGTTTGATCTTCGCCCTTGCATGAGAAGATTTCGCAATTTTCAACCAGTCCTGACTTGGACCATAAGAATGCTTGGAAGTTAAAATTTCGATAATATCGCCCGTTTTGAGATGATAGTCGAGCGGAACAATTCGGCCGTTTACTTTGGCACCAATGGTTCGATTTCCCACCTCGGTATGAATACGGTAGGCAAAATCTAGCGGTACGGAGCCACTTGGCAATTCAATAACTTCCCCTTTTGGCGTAAATACAAACACCAGATCGGAGAAGAAATCCATTTTGAGCGATTCGACAAATTCGGAAGCATCCTGCGCTTCATTTTGAAGTTCAAGAATTTCCCGGAAAAAGGTAATTTTATCTTCAAACTGAGGCCCTGCCGCAGTTCCTTCTTTATAAGCCCAGTGTGCCGCGATACCAAACTCGGCTGTACGGTGCATATCCCAGGTACGAATCTGCACCTCGGTTGGCTCCCCGTTAGGCCCCACCACGGTTGTATGCAAGGACTGATACATATTGGCTTTTGGCATGGCAATATAATCCTTGAATCGTCCAGGCATCGGCTTCCATAATGTGTGGATAATGCCGAGCGTAGCATAACAATCCTTGATATTATCCACAATAATACGAATGGCAAGCAGGTCATAAATCTCGTTAAACTGCTTGTTCTTGGTTGTCATTTTTTTGAACACACTATAGATATGTTTCGGGCGGCCAGACAAGTCTGCTTGAATGCCCATCTCTTCGAGCTTACTTGTAATGCCGTCCATTACCGTGTCGATGTACTGCTCACGTTCTGCACGTTTCTTATGCATCAGATTTGCAATACGGTAATATTGTTGCGGATTCAAATAACGGAGGGCGATGTCCTCCATTTCCCATTTGATCGCAGAGATCCCCAAACGGTTTGCAATCGGACAGAAAATCTCCAGTGTCTCATACGAGATCCGGCGCTGGCTTTCTTCCGACTGAAATTTGAGGGTCCGCATGTTATGCAGACGGTCAGCCAATTTAATCACGATGACACGGATGTCCTGCGCCATGGCGATGAACATTTTGCGGTAGTTCTCGTTCTGCTGTTCTTCCTTGGAGCGAAACTGGATGCGTTCCAGCTTCGTCAAGCCGTCAACAAGCATGGCACACGTATTGCCGAAATGAGTGCGGATCTCTTCAAGCGACACCGTAGTGTCCTCTACTACATCATGAAGAAGTGCTGCAATAATGGAGATGGTGTCCATCTGCATATTCACAACAATGTCGGCAACCGCAAGCGGATGCAGAATATACGGTTCTCCCGATTTTCGCGTCTGTCCGTGGTGAGCCTGATCAGCAAATTCGTAAGCTTCTCGTATGCGCACCAGATCGGGTTCTTTGATATACGCCCCGGCCTTCTCGAGTAATTGCTCTATGCCCATTCTGATCTGTTCCGTGTCCTTTCTATACAAAATGGAACCCGTGACAATACATCAACACAGGTTCCCCGTAAAAGTAATTTCCTATAATTATGACGCCTTGCCCGTTTCTCGTCAACTGCTGACGAATAAGAGCGTTTATCCAATTTTTAAAAAGTCTCCGTTGTTATCCATTATTGCCGATAATTGCTGAAATAGAAGGGAAATCTGAGAAAATAAGTGATTTACAGTCCAATCCTGAAAATTGTTATTGCTAATTTGGAAGAAACTCTGTAATCTATTGAAAGTTTGTGTATCGGAAAAGGAGATGAGATTCGTTGCAACGCGAAATTCAAGTTAATCAGAAGATGCCTTTTGGCCCAGGTGCATTATTGAGTTTGCAACATTTGTTCGCTATGTTTGGCAGTACAGTACTTGTACCTAACCTGTTCGGAGTGGACCCTAGCATGATTCTGTTGATGAACGGAATTGGTACGCTATTGTACATTCTGATGTGTAAAGGAAAAATCCCCGCATATCTCGGATCAAGCTTTGCTTTTATTGCACCGGTTATGGCTGTTTTGAAAGGCCATCCAGAGAATGGTTACTCCATGGCTCTCGCAGCTTTTATCGTAACAGGAGTCGTGTTTTGCCTCGTTGCACTCATTATAAAATATGCCGGCACAGGCTGGATTAACGTTGTATTTCCGCCAGCAGTAATGGGCGCGATCGTTGCCTTGATTGGTCTGGAGCTTGTACCTGTCGCCGCCGGAATGGCGGGTCTCATTAATTCTGACCCTGTGAACAACCCCGGTTGGGTTCCTCAAGCCAAACCTATTATTTTATCCATGGTCACGTTAGGAATCACCGTCATCGGTGCTGTAACCTTCCGCGGCTTTCCTAAAATTATTCATATCCTGATCGGTATTGTGTCCGGTTATGCCCTCGGGTACTTTTTAAAAGAAGTGAACACAGATAAAATTGCTAACGCAGATTTCCTCTCTCTGCCAACCATAACTACACCTACATTTGATTGGTCCGTCATCTTCACGATTTTACCGGTAGCACTCGTCGTTATCGTCGAACATATCGGGCATCTACTTGTCACCAGCAGCATTGTGGGCAAAGATTTGTCCAAAGACCCTGGACTGCATCGTTCCTTGCTTGGTAATGGTGTGTCTACGATTCTGTCCGGTTTCGTGGGATCCACACCGAATACGACATATGGCGAAAACATCGGTGTTATGGCTCTGACTCGTGTCTACTCCATTTATGTTATCGGTGGTGCAGCGGTCATTGCCATCCTGCTCTCTTTCTCCGGCACGTTCTCAGCACTTATTGCGAACATTCCAGTACCGGTTATGGGTGGTGTCTCCCTGCTTCTGTTCGGAGTCATTGCGGCTTCCGGTCTACGCATCTTGGTCGAACAAAAAGTGGATTTCGCTAAACCGACAAATCTGCTCCTGACTACACTCGTATTGGTTATCGGGCTTAGCGGTACGGAAGTTTCCTTCTATGGTGTACATCTGAAAGGCATGGCACTGGCTACGATTGCTGGAATGCTTCTCAGTCTGTTGTTCAAATTGTTCGAGGTACTTGGTTTATTGAACGAAGACAGTAAGAAACAACCAATTATCGAAAAAACACCTGACTAAGCATCACATGAAAAGAATGCAAGTTCGCGTTTGCTTTATCTCAATATAGAGAACGTATTTCTTCTTCAAAAAAAGTAAATTCAAAAAGCCTGCCTCCCCAACTTAAGACGTTGGAGAAGCAGGCTTTTTGCTAATCATTAATGCTGTATATTATTTCCCGGGAAACTTGGGAAGTCAACTTTCATAACTCACAGCAACTCATGAGTTTTGATTTACGTTTAGTAGTTCATCAACGTAAATACACTCATATTCTCAGGCAATTTGCCGCGGCCATTCAGATCTGTCAATTCAATCAGGAATGCAGCACCTACCACATTACCGCCCAATTGTTCAATCAGATTAATGGAAGTTGCAATGGTTCCACCCGTTGCGAGCAGATCATCTGCGATCAGGACATTTTGCCCTTTCTCGATTGCATCTGTATGCATTGCAAGTGTATCCTTGCCATATTCGAGATCATACCCTGCTTCAATTGTCGCTCCAGGCAATTTTCCACTTTTGCGAATTGGAGCAAAACCAACGCCAAGAGCGTATGCCAGTGGGGCGCCCACAACGAAACCGCGTGCTTCAGGTCCAGCAATGACATCAATTTTCAGTTCAGATACCATCTGTTTCAGTTCATTGATCGCATTGCGGTACATTTCTCCATCTTTCAACAATGTTGTAATGTCCTTGAAGCTGATTCCCGGTTGTGGAAAGTCAGGAATGACACGAATATACTCTTTAAAATCCAAAATAATCTCCTCCTAAAATAAATACACAAACTTCCATCTAAGATACGCCCTTCATCCGGGATACCATCCATTGTGTCAGTTGAGGTGTAGCTGCATCTAGCATCACCTGTTCTGTCTCGGCCATGTTTTCCAGCGCCTGATAATGACGTGCTGAAGTTAAATCACGTTTTGGCGGGCTTTCCGCAACCACGATTTTGCCGTCCTTCCGAGTAATAAAGGCCAGCTCTTCAAAAACATCAAGCATCATCGTGATCATACGCGTAGAACAACCACACTGACGACTGAGCACAGGAGTTATCTCTTGTTCCTCCACAGGTTCCGCTTTCCATTTGAACACCAGCATATAAAATCGCTTAAACAGTTCTCTGGAAGGCATCTGAAGTCGGTCTCGACGGTTGCCTGATCCATGCAGAAGGATGATATTCTCGGCTCCGCTGAACAAAGCCAGCATTGCATCAAGTTGTTCCGGAGTTTCCGGCGTATCAAACACAAATAACGTCCGGACTTCTTCCTGCCCATACTGCTCTGCGGCAGCATTACACGGAAATAACCCGACCTTTCTATCATATACCCAAAGGCACGGTTCATACAATGAATTTCCCTCAGAAACATTGGTTTCTTTTCGAACAATGGCCCCAATCGACCCCGCTTTATATCGCAGATGTACGTCAAGCGCACTCAGGAAGTGCTTCATTGCGATCAGCGGCTCAGCATGTCCACGCATATCAAACACTTGTGACCCAGGAACGTGGATGTCCTGAAGCATCATCTGTGGCTTTCTCATGCCATTCCATTCATTGATCGACAGTTCCCCCATCACATCGATGACAGAACCGGGGGAGAGAAATTCAGCCAGTGCTCCCTTACCAAAAGCAACAGTTTCCAACTGCTGACCGTCTTGTTCAAGAACCAGCTTCAAATGGCGCTTTTCCCGTCCCATGGTTCTGGTTTCCTTGACAGTCACCTTTCTCAATACAAAACGTGGCGATGGATTACTCATACCAAACGGCTGTAATCGGTCAATCTCCTGAATCACCTTGAGGGGCACATCACTAATTCTGCATTCATCATCAGCCAAGCGCTGAGGTACAAAGTCTTCTTCTGTTAGTACCGTCGCGGCATATTCATTTAAACCCGCCTCAAGCTCTTCCAATTGATCACGATGCAACGTCATTCCTGCAGCCGCAGGATGTCCACCATAATGATCCATACTGTTTTTGTTCACGGTAAGTGCCTCATAAATATCCAGACCCTCAATGGAACGCGCGGATCCTTTGCAGACGCCACTCTCGGGATCAATCCCCAGAATTAGTGTTGGACGATAGTATCGCTCCAGCAACTTGGAAGCCACAATGCCGACTACACCGACGTTCCAGCCTTCACCCGCCAGTACGATAACATCCGGCACAGCTCCGGAACGTTGCTCAATTTTCTGCTCCAGTTGTGCTGTCGCTTCCTGTAGAATACCCTCCACGACTTGTTGCCGCTCTCGATTGAGTAGATCCAGCTGTCCCGCAAGGGTATGAGCTTCATCCAAATCTTCCGTCGTGAGCAGCGATACCGCTCTTCCCGCATGATCTAATCGGCCGCTAGCATTAATACGTGGAGCCATGGCAAAAGCAATGTTAATGGATGTCACCTGGCTTTGATCCACACCACTAATCTCAAGTAAGGCACTAACTCCAGGAAGTTTGGAACCTCTCATAGATTCAATCCCGTAACTGACGATCACTCGATTCTCGCCCTCAAGCGGCATCAAATCAGCTACCGTTCCAATCGCCGCAATCTCCATCCATTCACCTGGCACCTCACCGATCAATGCCTGAGCAACCTTCAACGCTACACCAGCCCCAGCCAGGCCCTTGAACGGATACGGACACCCCGGTAGTTTAGGATTAATCAGTGCGTACGCCTCTGGCAAAACCTCAGGGGGTTCGTGATGATCCGTCACAATGACTTCTATCCCCAGTGTTGCCGCATATGCAATCTGTTCTACAGCGCTGATTCCCGTATCGACAGTAATAATTAATGTAACCCCTTGCTGTTGAGCCCAATCCAAAGCATGATTATGAAGACCGTAACCTTCATTCGAGCGATGAGGAATATAGATATCGTATGAGGCCCCCAAATGACGCATCAGATGGATCATGAGCGATGTACTGGATACTCCATCAGCATCATAATCTCCATAAATTAAAATATGTTCTTCTCGCTCCAATGCCAGCTTGATTCGAGGAATGGCCTCACTCATGCCTAGTAGCAGATAAGGATCATGCATCTGATTCAAATCAGGATGTAAAAAACGTTCTGCCCCCTCTTCATTGTGCACACCTCGGCTTACAAGCAAACGTCCTACTAGAGGGGAAACGGAAAGCGCCTGCGATAGTGCCGCAGCCGCCTCCAGATTGATATGTGGTGTATTCCACCGATATTGCGAATATAGCAACGCTAACGCTCCTTTCCTGATCTACGAGATCCCAGCGCCATCACTGAATTAATGTCGCTTCATGATCAGGCAGTTCATGATTGGATTTATAAGGATATCCAGGGTCATAGGGTATAGCCTGGATCTGAACTTCTTTTACATGACTAAAACGTGTTAACAGCAATGTCTTGGCTCGGTTTGCAATTTCTTGCGCCTCCAATATGGAGATTCTGGGATTCACACTAACAACTAACTCAATGGTAACATCATGTTCCTGCTCCCGTGCAACCAAATGTTCAATCGTGATAATACCGTATACCCGTTGTACTGTTTCTTTGTAGTCCGTAGCATCCTCCTGCTCAAGTTCTTGAACAAGTGAACCGTAGACCGTGTCTACAATCATTCGATACCCTTTATACAAAATGAAACCGGAAGCAATAAGAGCAGCGGTTGGATCAAGATACAACAGCAGACTCAAACCGGTTTCTTCCCCTGCCATCGCGCCGATAATACCTATTAAAACCGCTAGTGAACAATATAATGCACGTCGGTGTTGCAAGGCATACGACATAGCTTGGGACTGATTTCGTTTACGGAAATATCGGTACTGAAATTGAAATATAGCTTCTTTCACAGCTAACGCAGCAACAGCTACCAAAAGAACAGACTTTCCAGGTGCTTCGAGTTGACCACTTGATAGGCTGCTTAATGCGGAGATAGCCAGCTGTAGGCCTCCCATCAAAATAAGCACCGCTAGCAGAACCGTCATGCCCGGTTTCGCAGCCCTTGCATGTTCTCTTAGCCGCTCCTTTTGTATCTTGCCTTTGGGTTGTACAGATCGTGAGGGAAAAAGAGCAACCAGAGAAGAGGCAGCTTCAGAAGCAGAATACAAACCATCGGCCAATAAAGATTTACTATTCGCCATGTATCCTACTCCTGTTTTGATGACTGCAAGTGCCAAGTTTCCGACGATCCCGCTCCATGTTGCCGCTTGTGCGGACCGACCAGCTTCTCTTGTCATGTTGATTCCCCCTTAATTCTGTACTTAACGTTGCAAAACCGCGCCTGGCAGACGCGGCTTTACATTCCGATGTTTAGTTAGAAGCTTTTGCCGCTGTTTTAGGTTTGCTAATTTGTTTACCTTTAAGCACCAACCAGAGTGGAGCAGCAATGAAGATTGAAGAATAAGCACCGAACAATGTTCCGATGACCATTGCAAGAGAGAACATACGAATGGACTCTCCGCCAAAGATGAACAAACAGATCGAAGCAGCAAATACCGTAAACGTTGTGTTCAATGAACGGGTCATCGTTTGAGCCAAACTATGATTCACAACCTCACGTAAATCGGCTTTTGTTGTCTTTTTGGCAAAACGCAGATTTTCACGAATCCGGTCAAAGATAACGATGGTATCGTTGATCGAGAAACCGACAATCGTCAGCACTGCTGTAATAAAAGTCAAATCCACTTCCAATCGGAAGATGGAGAATACACTGATAACGACAAATGCATCATGGAAGAGTGCAATAACAGCTGCAAGACCAAAGCGCCATTCAAAACGGATAGCCACATAGATCATAATCCCGATACTCGCAATGAGAACGGCATAGATCGCGTTGCGCTCCAGTTCCTTCGCCATCTCCGGATCAACGGTGTTGACCTCATAAGAAGCTGTGGAGTCCAGCTTGCTAAATTCCTGCTTGAATTTGCTCTCCATATTTTCATCCAGTACATTGGAAAAACGAACATTGACCCGATCTGCGCCAGGCGTGATGTGTACATCACCTTCATTTACACCCATGTTCTTGATGATTGGATTAATTTGCTCTGTAGTAATCGCTTTGGATACCGTAATATCTACGTTGGAACCTGATTTGAAATCAACTGCGTAATTAAGCCCCAGTCCGAGAATACTTACGATCCCCGCCACCGTCAAAATGATCGAAAAGATATAGGCAAATTTACTGCCTTTTACGTAATCATAATTCCAATTAAAGCGCACGAATTTCACTCTCCTTCACTCCGAAATACTTAGGCTTCTTGACTACGTTACCCCGTACAAGCAGGACTAACAGGAAGCGGGAGAAGAAAATATTCGTGATGATACTGGTCACAATATCGAAAATCAGTACGAGTGCAAAACCTTTAACTGCACCAGTACCCAAGAAGAACATTACAGCTGCCGCAATAATGGTTGTGATATTGGAGTCAATAATCGTACGGAAGGAATGTTTACCGCCGGCTTTAACGGATGACAAAATGGATTTGCCGCTACGCATCTCTTCCTTAATCCGTTCGTACGTAATGATGTTTGCATCAACCGCCATACCTATACCCAGAATAAAGGCTGCAATCCCCGGTAGGGTAAGCACGAATTCTCCAAGATAGAAAATGGCAAGGACTAACCATGTATGGGTGATCAGTGCAAAGCTCGCGATGATACCTGGGATGCGATACAGTCCAATCATGAAGATCAGGATGATGACAGAGCCAATCAAACCGGCTTTGATCGTCTGATCCAGAGACAACTTACCGAGCGTTGCGCCTACACTTTGGGAGTATTTCTCCGTAAGTTTCAGCGGCAGTGCACCCAGGTTAATAGTATCACGAAGCTGATTCGCTTCTTCACGTGTATAGGAACCTGAGATTTGAGCGGATCCGTCAGTCAATTGTTGTCTAACTTCGGGTGCTGACAGCAATTGATCATCCAGATAGATCGCAAGAGGTTTATTGATCAGACGTTTTGTGATTTCAGAAAACTTGGCTTTGTCTTTTACTTTAATGTCGATCATCGGCTCATTTAATTGAGTGAAGACCACCTTCGCTGCATTTTCGACAAACTCATTACCGCGAAGCTCAATTTTGGAGTACTCGCCTTCTTTGTCATCCGGTGCTTTACTCCGGAATGTCAGAACAGCGGGTTCTTTCATTTTGGCTCTAACCTCAGCCTCATCTGTAACCCCTGCCAGTTTCAACCGAATCCGGTTGGTTCCTTCTGTAGTTACTTCCGGCTCACTTGTTCCGAGCGCATTGGCACGGCTTTCGAGGCTTTTGGCTGTTTGCACCAAGGAAGCTTTGCTGAGTTGTTGCCCTGCTTCGAGCGGCTCTGCTTCATATAAGATCTCGTAGCCTCCTTTTAAATCAAGGCCCAAGCGTATATTTTTGAGCAGCTCCGGGCTTGTACCCACCATAACCCCTGTGGTGACAAGCACGACCAGAATGAAACTGATAATTCTTTTCATGCCGTTCCTAGATCCCCTTTCGTTCTCAATATTCCTATTATAGCGATGCCGTAAAAAGCAGTCAATTTTCAACAAAAAAGATCCCTTTCAACTAGAAAGTGGACCCCCGGTATGCAGACACCGTCATAAAGTTCATAAAGCTTGTTGCTTTCAGTGACAATATGTCGTTCACCAGTTGGTGAAGCGGTGGAATACCCTGTTTTTCGTATTTATGACTGACACAATTCCAGACATCTTGGCTGGTGACATATTCGTAACCGACAAGCCTTAATTCCTCCGCCTTACTTCGGCAGAGTATCTCTATTGACTGTTCCAACTCCACATCATTCATTTCTTCCAACGGGGAGCCTCCCTTCTTACATCCGAGCCTTTATGCGGCACCAATACTACATCATTCGACCTCACCCTTTCATATTCCTTCTTCTCGTTTATGGTTCTTTTTGTTAATCGTGTCCAAGTTGTCATGAGATGATGAAAGACCGGCATAGGATGAAGTACAACGGCTTTGTCCCATTAATGAGATAACCAGTTCCTTCAATGAGGATAACCTGTACCTTCAACCGGGAAAGAGGGGTAGTTTTGAAGAAACAGACATTTATTCAGGGGGCCATGATCCTGCTCGCGGCAGGCATTATCAACCGGATTCTCGGCTTCATTCCACGAATCGCACTGCCACGAGTAATCGGTGCAGAGGGTGTAGGTATCTATCAACTGAGCTATCCCTTTTTCATCGTGCTGGTGACACTGATTACCGGAGGTATTCCTTTAGCTGTGGCCAAGCTTGTCGCCGAAGCCGAGACGGGTGCTAACCGTTATTCGCCACAACGTATTTTGCAGATCAGCCTTAGCTTCACGCTTACTCTCGGTGTCGTTTTTATGTTTTTATGCATCCTGTTTGCCCCATGGATCACCCAATATGTCCTCACAGATGAGCGCGTATATCATACGTTTGTCAGTATGAGCCCCATGATTGCTATAATCGCAGTTTCAGCGGTGTACAGGGGGTATTTCCAAGGTAAGCAAAATATGATGCCTACAGCGATTTCATCCATTACTGAAACCATCATCCGTATCATTTTTGTGATCTGGTTTGCATGGCTTTTGTTACCTAAAGGGATTGAACATGCAGCCGCTGGGGCAATGCTCGGTGCTATGGTTGGGGAACTCGCCGGTATGCTGGTTCTGCTGTGGAATTATGCAAAGTTTAAAAAAGAATTGCCCCTTTCTCGTCGTAGTCGTATAAACCGTATAAAGCAGGTTCCTTCTCCTTCAACAGGGTCTTTACAAGATGACCATTCCAAAGTGCTAGAGAAAGATGAGTTTTCTACAGTGTCTGCCCCTTCCCAGAGAGGATTGATCCACCGTTTGCTGGCTATATCTGTCCCTGTTACAGCAGGTCGTCTTGTCGGTTCTTTATCCTATCTCGCTGAAACGATCGTGACAGCCCAGAGTCTCGCCATTGCCGGTATTGCTAAAGGGCTAGCTACAGCTCAATATGGTGCATTACAAGGAATGGTAATCCCACTGTTGCTACTTCCGGGAGCACTGACTTCTTCTCTCGCAACATCACTCGTGCCCTCTCTGTCAGAAGCTTCAGCCAATGGTGACCGTGCGCTCATTCATAAAAGAATGCACCAGGCTCTGCGGCTAGCTCTAGTCACTGGTGCACCCTTTTCTGTTTTTATGTATGTGCTTGCCGAACCGATGTGTCTGCTGCTCTATGATGATGCATCGATTGGAAGCATGCTAAAGCTGATGGCTCCTTTTGCCTTGTTTATCTATATTCAAGCCCCACTACAAGCTGCGCTGCAGGCGCTCGACCGTCCGGGTAAAGCATTATTAAACACGTTTATCGGTGCTGTCATCAAAATTTCATTAATTCTGATGCTGGCTTCGCAGCCCGAATACGGTATATTCGGTGCCGTTATTGCCATCTGTATTAATTCGATGGTTGTAACTTTGCTACACGCGGGCAGTGTGCGCCGGTTATTAAATTTCCGTTTCAAGCTGATGGATTGGGTCAAAACCGGAGCTGGCATGTTCATCATGGGAGCTGCAACCTTGCTTATCTACGAACACACAGCTGCGCTATTTCCGTTCTGGTTTCGAATGATCCTTGCGACTTCCGCCGGTCTGCTTGTTTACTTTATGGTCATGGGTTTAACCAAAATGATCGACTTTCATGATCTATCACGTGCTCCCCTCATTGGCTCATGGTTCAAACGTCGATCTGAAAAAAAATAGTTTTATTTTTTGTCTTCACGAGCACTTATATATAACTTGCCATTGTGATCAATTGAGCATATAAACACATCTTTAAAATCGTTAATGCCTTTTTGTTGAATTTGATTTTTTAACCAGAAACGTGTTTTCTCGATCATTTCCAAATTCTCATCCTGTACTTTCCCATCCATAATCAGGGGCACGGGTAAACCCTCATATTTAATGTTGGGGAAACCTTTCAGCTTAACATTTTCTTTTTGCCGTGCAGATGAATTGGAAGAACTGGAACCGGAACTGGAACTGGAAGCAGAGCCATCAGAGCTCTGATCTTTCGGAAATACAGTCAATTTCCCGGTTGTTTCCAGGAGCGCAAAATCTACATCACCGATGCTGTCAATATTTTGTTCCCGAAGCTGCAGTAACAGATCATCCAGATTGTAACGTTGCTTGCGCATTTCATCACGATGAAGCTTGCCTTTGGAGATTAAAACCGTAGGTTTTCCATCGATCATCAGACGAAGCTTGCGGCTTTTCAACCCGACATAAGCCATCCCGATTTGCATAACAATGACGGTCAGCATCGGAGCAATACCATGAGATAGCGGTTTTTTGATATCCTCAATCACAAAAGCTGCCATCTCGGCAAGCATGATGGACACGACCAGATCAAACATAGATAATTTGCCGATCTCACGTTTACCCATCACACGAATGGCGCAATACACCAGGAAATACATGAGTATGGTTCGATATATGTGAGGGCCAAAATCAGTGAAATTCATAACAGGAACCTCCTTCGAATTTCAGCATTGTACAGAGATCTGAAGTGCAATCCCTATTTTGACCTGAACCTCACATGCTCATGCAGAAATAATCCGTTCATTTAATGGAAATCGGTTCATAAGTCAGAAGGCTTGACCATACACTGTAATAATTTCAAACTTGTACAAGGGGGTTGCTTTATGCAATTGATTCGCCGCTTGTTCTCATTTCGGATGTCCAACCCAATTCTGTCTGGCCTCTGTCACGCTTTTGTCTGGATGTTTATCGGAGCATTAATTCTTTCTTTATTCCTGTGGATGAGCGGCATGCGAGAACAGGATCTTTCCACCTATACCTATGTTGTTCACGTTTTGTCATTGCTCATCGGTGGTTTCATTGCGGGGAAACGTTCGGGTGAGAAAGGATGGTATTACGGTGGCTTCACAGGGATCGTTTATGGGCTTCTCGTGTTGCTCATCGGATTCTTGGCACTGGACGCTTCATTTAACTGGAAAGACAGCTTGCAACTCCTTAGCGCATTCTTTATCTCGGCTCTTGGCGGTATCTTTGGAGTCAACACACAACGCTCATAATCAACTCACAAAAAAAAGAGAACCGGATCTACTTCAGATCCGATTCTCTGTTCGGGAATATGCCCGCGCATATTCTCATCATGTATACCATTATTCAGCCGTTTCACGACTTACAGCGCTGCTAATCGCATTACGGTCAAACGTAAGCTTGGTAACGTCATTTACACGTAATACCACCACGTCGTCTGTAATTTCAGCAATCGTACCGTGAAGACCACCGATCGTTACAATTTTATCGCCTTTTTTCAACTGGCCCAACATCGCATTACGTGCTTTTTGCTTTTTGTTCTGTGGGCGAATCATCAGGAAGTAGAAAATCGCGACCATTAGTACCAAAGGTACGATCAACGAAAAAATTCCACCACCAGCATTAGGTGTTGTTGCAAGCATTCCCTGAAACATCAAAACTCCCCCTTATCGACTATACGTACAGTTACTGCTTGTTGCATCGGTTCCGCAAAAACCTCAATCAGAAACCTTTGTCATTGTCATGCAGACCATATTGATCGAAAAATTCATCCCGGAAATCAAGCAAACGATCTTCCATTATGGCTTTACGCACATTGCGCATCAAGTTTTGTAGGAAATGAAGATTATGGATCGTTGTGAGACGCAAGCCAAACGTTTCATCTGCTTTGATCAGATGGCGCAAGTACGCTCTGGAATAGTTGCGGCAAGTGTAGCAATCACATTCCGGGTCAAGCGGCCCAAAATCGGTTGCAAACTTGGCATTGCGAACGACCAGACGTCCCTGACTTGTCATCGTTGTTCCGTTACGGGCAATTCGGGTTGGCAACACGCAGTCAAACATGTCCACTCCACGAATCGATCCCTCAATCAATGCATCGGGTGAACCTACCCCCATCAAATACCTTGGTTTATTGGAAGGTAGCAAAGGCACCGTGTAATCCAATACACCATACATCAAATGTTTCGGTTCTCCAACACTCAGTCCACCAATAGCATACCCCGGGAAATCCATGGAAGTCAAATCAGCCGCGCTTTGACGACGGAGATCCTCGTGCATGCCTCCCTGTACGATAGCAAACAATCCTTGATCATGCGGACGGGCATGACTTTCAATACAACGCTCCGCCCAGCGAGTTGTTCTTTCGAGTGATTTCTTAACGTATTCATATTCAGCTGGATATGGAGGACATTCATCAAATGCCATCATAATATCTGATCCCAGAGCATTCTGAATTTCCATAGCCACTTCCGGGGAAAGGAACTTTTTGTCACCGTTCAGATGGGAGCGGAAATGTACACCCTCTTCGGTAATTTTACGCATCTCACTAAGGGAGAACACCTGAAAACCACCGCTATCTGTCAAAATAGGGCGATCCCAGTTCATGAATTTATGCAAACCGCCAGCTTGACGGATAATTTCATGACCCGGTCTCAGGAACAAATGATACGTATTACTCAGAATAATCTGAGCATCCATTTCCTTCAATTCTTCGGGACTCATCGTTTTTACCGTTGCTTGTGTGCCAACCGGCATGAACGTTGGAGTCTCAATAACACCATGAGGTGTATGCACACGTCCCAGACGCGCACCTGATTGTTTACACGTTTTGATATGTTCGTACGTAATTGCTGCCATTGGTTATAATCATCCTCTAAAAGTTAATCGGTTTATTAATAAATCAACATCGCATCGCCAAAGCTAAAGAAACGATATTTCTCCTTGATGGCTTCCTCATAAGCATGCATAATGTGTTCTCGGCCTGCAAGAGCACTAACAAGCATCACCAGTGTTGATTTGGGCAAATGAAAATTCGTTAGCATTCCGTCAATCACCTTGAAGGAGTAGCCAGGATAAATGAAAATGCTCGTCCAGCCGCTACTTTCCTGCAATACACCATCTTCAAATTTACTTCCTACCGTCTCCAGCGTTCTGCAACTGGTGGTGCCCACTGCAAAAACCTTATTACCACGCTCTTTCGTCTGATTAATCAGTTCAGCCGTTTCCTGTGATAAAGAATAATACTCCTCATGCATAACATGATCCTCAACCATGTCAACAGACATCGGTCTAAACGTACCCAGCCCAACATGCAGGGTTATAAATCCAATGTTCACACCTTTAGCGCGAATCTGATCCAGCAACTCATCCGTAAAGTGTAAACCTGCTGTCGGTGCAGCTGCAGAGCCCTCATGTTTGGCATATACCGTCTGGTAACGCTCTCGATCGTCCAGCGTTTCCTTGATGTAGGGTGGCAGCGGCATTTCACCAAGGCGGTCCAAAATCTCTTGGAAAATACCATTGTACTCAAACGTTAACGTACGTGCGCCCATCTCACCTACTTCATTAATGACAGCCTTTAATTCATCACTAAACACAATGACAGAGCCAGCTCTCAGCTTTTTGCCCGGCTTGACGAGTGCCTCCCACTTATCACCTTCGACGTTTTTAAGCAAAAGCACCTCGGCTTTTGCCCCCGTGTCCGCTTTAGTACCAAACAGGCGGGCAGGCAATACACGTGTATCATTCAGAATCAGTGTATCTCCAGGCTGCAGTACATCGATAATATGAGGGAAATGGTGATGGGCAACCTCCCCTGTCTCTTTGTTCAAAGTAAGCAAACGAGAAGCGGTACGATCCAGCAACGGTGTCTGAGCGATTAATTCCTCTGGTAACTCAAAATCATATAAGTTCACATTCATGTTCTATTCATTCCTTAAGGCTTTGATATTCTTTTTCACTTTAATATAAGCTAAACTAAAGATTTTCACACGGAACACTACGATGACAGAACAACCTTCCCATCGCTGTTATCCCCGGATTTTTTTATCTCCCTTTCCCAAGGGGAAAATCCAGTGATAAAGGCGACCGCTTCGCTTTCTCAGGTTTTTTTCTGTCTTCTCCGTTTATGTGTAAATAAATATAGTCGAGCTTATATAAATCATTGTCTTTTATTCCTTAACAATAGTTGCGTTTTGATAATAGTGTTTCAATATCGTCTGGTAATCATACCCTTCGTCAGCCATACCCTTGGCGCCCCATTGAGATAAGCCAAGTCCATGTCCATTCCCTTGACCAATAAACATAAAGGTCTGGCCTTGTGTCACGGCTCTCGCTTGACCATCTGCACTCATCACAACAAGTGCGTTGCTGGATGAGGTGCCTGTGCCTGAGGCAGACAATATTGAAGCGCCCTGTGATCCGGTTTTGCTGACTTTTTGACCGTCAGCGCCTAATACAGTATAACTTCCGGTCCCTGCAATATCAAATAAAGTGCTTGGTAATCCGCCGAGTGCAGAGCGATACGTATCCGCATATTTAACAGTCAACGGTTGCCCGTTGGCCGTAACTTCCAGTGCTCGTCCGGAAGGTCCTCGCTTGGTTACTTCCAACGTTGATATGGAAGCTGGAGCGGCTACAGTTGTCTTACCTTGCAATGTCTTGACAAGTTGTGCCGAAGTAAACGGCCCTCTCACCCATGCATAATCATTGGATTGAGCCACTTTTGCCAATACAACAACTTCCGTTCCAGGATTGATTTTGGCAACTGGCTCAACATTGGATTGAATGAGCGGGATCGGTCTAAGATTTGTATTTTGAGCCGTTACGGTTGCTTTGGAGAGTCCAGCATCCGTCTTCGTTGTTAATTCTTTTACATTGTCCTCACGTATATATCCACTCACACCTGAACTCATCAGCACATGATACCATGTATGCAGTCCAGCCTGCGCAGACAGATCGCCACGACTGTCCACATTTGTAAATACGCCTGCCCCACCGTTCCACACTTCAGAAGGATGAGCCGTTTGTCCTCCAGCATTAGATGAAAATACAGCTTCTACAATTTTGCCTTCGCTTTTGAGCACTTCTCCAGCCGTTGCATCCACCGCACTCGTTACTTTGTCGTTCTCAGAGTTCATTCCATTGTATGCCTGACTCAGTGTGGTATCCACAACATTGGCGATCTTGAAACGCTCGCCCTGCTGGAGCGCATAAGAACGGGCAGCCACCGCCTGCACTTTAAGTGCTTCCGTTGGCCAAGAAGAATACACTTCTGCGCCAACAACCGAGTACAAGTACTGTTCCAGTGGCACGACGTTAACTAAAGCTAGATCCCCATTAACGATGCTGATCTCCATATCTCCGCGATATGTACGCTGGGAGCGCTCTACAACTTTTATACCGTTGCCACTTCCTTGTATCATTACCTTGGAGTCATTGCCTGCAATCGTGTAATGTGGAGCCGTTTTAAAGGCATCCATACTCAATCCTGCGTCCTGACGAATAATCAAACCTGGACTGTTACCTACAGGAGAGAGGCTAATGCCAGATACACTGGATTCTACACGTTGCTTCAACGTAGATAACTCCGTCGCAGATGTCGCTTCACCGACCCATACGGTATAGGTTTGATTGCTTCCATCTAGTTGCAATACAGGATAAGCTGTAAATCCCGCTGCAAGCAAACTTGACTGTGCTGCTTCTGCTTCCTGAAGAGAAGTGTAGTTCCCCGAAGACAGACGTTCGATTCCGGTTACAACCGGTTTCTGTCCCGCTAATTGAGTCGCAGCTGTCTTTTGAACCCGAGCAATGGCTTGTCCTGCAAGTGCTGCTGTACCGTAATTGCCGGTGTATAGCTGATACAGTGTTTTTCCATTAAACGTCACCGTATACAGCAAAGGTTTATCAGCCGTAGCCTGAAGCAATTTTGCTGCCGCTGCGGCTGTTGTGAAATCAGCAGTCTCCAATACTTTTACGCGGAATCCATCCGCACTAAAACGGGTTTGCCCCGATGGAAGAGTCACATTGGTACCACCACCAGACTGAATACTCCATGAACCTGCTGATTCAAGTGTAATTAGAGGTGTTGTTGATTTATATGTGCTCCCTAAATTCGCAAACATCGCTACTCGAATCAATTGTGCATTATCACCAGCCGCAAAAGCTGGTACTTGCAAGCTCCCCACTGTCAACAGAGCAGCCGCCAGTACCTTCAATCGACGACTCCACTTCTTCGTGCGTATTGCTTTTCCCACAATCAGGCTCCTCTCCATACAGGTTCTTCACTTTATATCGGTCAGTTTTCACGGGAATTTCAACTTCCTGTTTAATATCTAGGAATTCCGTTCACTGTTTATAAACGGGTAATGTCGTCTTCTTCATCTATTCTCTCAAGGTTGTCGCATAGACGACGTGCAAAAGCCGAGTCTTACTTACCGTCTCTTGGCGGAATAGGCAAACCAAGATGATGATAGGCTAGATCAGTAACTACACGCCCCCTTGGCGTACGCTGAATCATACCGATCTGCAGCAGATAAGGTTCATACACATCCTCAATCGTCTGAGATTCTTCCCCAATGGTAGCCGCTATCGTATCCAGTCCAACAGGACCTCCCCGGAAGCTGTTAATCATAGACTTGAGCATCTTGTGGTCGATATCGTCTAACCCACGCGGATCAATCTGCAGGCGTTGCAACGCCTCTTCTGCCAGGGCTTGTGTAATAATGCCATCACCGCGTACTTGTGCAAAATCACGTACTCTTTTCAATAATCGGTTTGCAATCCGCGGTGTCCCTCGTGAACGCAAAGCAATCTCCTCCGCAGCATCCCCAACAATCTCTACACCCAGAATATCAGTGGATCGTGAAACGATGTACGCAAGTTCATCAACCGTATAGAACTCCAAACGACTAATCACACCAAAACGGTCACGAAGCGGAGCTGACAAAAGTCCTGCGCGTGTCGTAGCTCCTATTAACGTAAATGGAGGCAAGTCCAAGCGAACGGAACGTGCACTTGGCCCTTTGCCAATCATAATATCCAGAGCAGAATCCTCCATCGCCGGATACATCACCTCTTCAACGGTACGATGAAGTCGATGGATCTCGTCAATGAATAACACGTCTCCCTCTTGCAAATTCGTCAGCAGCGCTGCCAGATCACCTGGACGTTCAATTGCAGGGCCTGAAGTGGTTCTCAGGTTTACGCCAAGTTCATTTGCAATAATATTAGCGAGTGTTGTTTTACCTAGACCCGGAGGTCCGTATAATAGCACATGATCCAATGCTTCATTCCGCAATTTAGCGGCTTCAATATATATTTTAAGATTTTCCTTCACCTGATTCTGCCCGATGTATTCATTTAGATATCGGGGACGAAGGCTTAATTCGACGTTCTGATCTTCCATCATCAGGTTAGCGGATATAATCCGTTCATCCATGTTCTTCCCACCCTTTTCTTGCAGGTTACAACTCTAGTACGACGATACAAATAAATATAAATTAACCCGTAAATAACATTTGCAGTGCCCGTTTCATCAACACATCTACAGAATCTACGGTCGTCACATCTTTTTTCAGCTTGAGCCATACTTTGTCCAGTTCACTATCCGTATATCCAAGCGCCTTCAGACCTTCACGCGCCTCATCCCATGAGGACCCACTTCCAACCTCCTCGGATGGTGGTGCAAAGAGACCCGTTTCATAGGCTGCTGTACCGAAACCATCCAATTTGTCCTTCAGGTCCAGAATCATACGTTGCGCTGTTTTTTTTCCGATGCCTGGTAGTTTCGTCAAGAATGTCAGATTCTCCTGATAAATGGCTGTAACCACATGATCAGGTGTACCACCGGCAAGAATACCTAACGCCACTTTTGGCCCAATTCCAGATACTTCAATCAATTTACGGAACAAACGCTGTTCCTCTCTCGTCACAAATCCAAATAACAGCATCGCATCTTCACGCACATGATGATGGGTGTACACGATGATCTCGCCTTCCTGCTTGGCAAACGCATAGGGGTTCGGACAGAACACACGATAACCCACCCCATGCACATCTAAAACAATATAATCACTCTCGACATGTATGAACTGTCCTCTTAGAAAATCAATCATTTTCGCAATACCTCATTCAACTTGGAATTTAATGTATAAGAATGTGCATGACAAACAGCAACAGCCAGCGCATCTGCAACGTCATCGGGTTTAGGCACAACCTGCAGACGAAGGAACATTTTGACCATCTCCTGCACTTGTTTCTTCTCCGCCTTGCCATAGCCTACAATCGCCTGTTTGATCTGCATCGGGGTATATTCCGCAATAGGCAGGCCTTTTTGAGCAGCAGCAAGAATCATGACCCCTCGAGCCTGGCTGACAGACATCGCTGTTGTTACATTACGGTTAAAAAAGAGTTTCTCCAGTGCGACCGCATCTGGCTTATACTTATCAATCAGTTGCACCATGCCCTCATATACGTGAAGAAGCCGATCCTCATCTGGTGTATGTGCCTCCGTCTGAATACATCCATATTGTACGGGCACAACCTTGTTCCCGATTTTATCTACAAAACCAAACCCCACAATCGCAATACCCGGGTCAATTCCCAAAAAACGCAAAACCATCTCTCCCTTACAAAAGCGAACATATGTATCGTTCATTTCATTATAACAAAAGATAGGCCTTGCGGCAGGAAAAACTTTGTCTCTGCCAAAGCCTATCGTATTTCGTGACTTTTCTTCAAAATTTTCATTTTTATAGAAGAGTTAACTTATAAAAACGACAAAAAGGACATCCGCACGATGTCCTTCCCTAGCCTCTCTTCTATCCACTTATCTTCATACACGTTCCCCGAAGGTAACTCTACACCTTTGACTTAAAAGTTGTATTCCTTATGCGGGTTGGCTTATCCGCCATTTCGAAGTAAATGATGCGTTTCATCCACAGCAAAGTCACTAAACGTCGAAATTACACTGTCATATTCATCTTTATCCTGTATTCGGATGCCTTCTTGCAATTGCTCCAGCACTCCTTCAGGCAATGAACTTTCCAATGTATCTACATCAAGTTGAAAAAACGTACGAATAACATTCTCTTCAGCAGGTTTGCCCTCATACAGATTGAGATGACCTGTAGCATCGATACTGATGTAGGCTTCTTGTTTACAAACAGGTGAAAGATCATCCACGCTTTGATTCAAATGTAACGTATCCGAAGAAGTAACCTTTGCTTCCCACTCTGGATGTTGAGCAAGCAGCATTTTTAATTGAGGGATATCCATTCTCCCCAGCTGTTCAGTTTCAACACCACAAATATATTTGGTTTGTAAAACAACACGTATTAATTGGTCTGCACCCGTTTCAAGCTGCTCAACAATCACCTGAATCTCATGTGCCGATCGTTGATCCTGTTTAACTGGGCCCATAACATTTACGGCTTCACCAAAATCGGTTGTTAGTAAACGCTCAACTGCTGCTGATATAGATAAACCACGGTATGCTAATATCGTAACTGCACATATAGCGGCAACCATCCACAACGTTCGTTTCCATCGCCGCCAGCGTCTCTTTAATTGTTTTCGTAAGGTGAACCTATTCACATAAACCCCTTCAATCACTTTTTTAAACCTATTGTGACCTAATGGAGAAACCTTTATGCAAACCCACCTCTTTAAACTCTTGAAAGCCTTGACCTTGACAAGTTGCGGTAATCGAGAGATCCAAATTTATGAAGTGAATATCTACTAAAATCAAAAAAATCACCATCTGATTAGATAGTGATTTTTAGAAATCGGGATGACACGATTTGAACATGCGACCCCCTGGTCCCAAACCAGGTGCTCTACCAAGCTGAGCTACATCCCGTTATATATACCGGCGAGAGGACTCGAACCTCCACGGTTTCCCACTCGATTTTGAGTCGAGCGCGTCTGCCATTCCGCCACGCCGGCATAGTTTAAATTTAGTTATAATGGCGCGCCCTGAGAGATTCGAACTCCCGGCCTTTTGATTCGTAGTCAAACGCTCTATCCAGCTGAGCTAAGGGCGCAAAATATTGGAGCGGAAGACGGGAATCGAACCCGCGACCCTCGCCTTGGCAAGGCGATGCTCTACCGCTGAGCCACTTCCGCATGATAAAATTGTAAAGATGGCGGAACCGACGGGATTCGAACCCGCGATCTCCTGCGTGACAGGCAGGCATGTTAGGCCAACTACACCACGGTTCCA
>NZ_FMVM01000019.1 GCF_900102085.1 Paenibacillus polysaccharolyticus
CTAATTCTTTTGCGCCAAGAAGTTTCAAAGCTTCATCGTATTTCTCCTGCAGTTCTTGATAGTTGGCTGCATCTTGCTGTATTTGTTGCGTTTCTTTTTGTTTTTTAGCCACCAGTTCCCCCACCTCATCTTCATATTGACGAACCCAAGTCGTCAGCGTTTTAGGAGACATGCCGTACTTTCGTGCTACGACCTCTGTCCGGAGGCCAGAAAGCACCTCTACGACATATTCCTTTTTCGCCTCAACTGGGCATCTAAATCGTCTTTTCATGAATACTCTCCTCATTTCATTTAGTGTATCTGAGGTGGCTTCGAGTGTCCAATTGGATTAGGGGGCTTTAAAGCCTGAGATCGTTAGATCTCCATAAGGGCAAAAAAGGCCGGAATAAGCTCTCCTGAGATCGTTAGAATTTCAAATACTATGGCTTGTCTTGAAGCCTGTTTTGTAACCCACTGCAGTACTTTTTACCCCTAGTTCGTCCCTTGTTGCGTCGCTTCCCCTTGATGTGAACCTGCATGCCTGCGGTAAACTTCCTAACGTCCCACTCACTCCGCAACTCCATTTGCGTGTAACTCTTCAACTTTACTCTACTCTCTTTACTCGATTGTATATGTGGTCACAAATGAAGGTCGCGGGAACATAGTTGGCTTCTGCGCGGTCAGGCCCTCACTAGTGCTGCGGTTACGATGGGCGTGGTTATAAGCTTGCGATTGTTGCCAGCCTTTGAAATGTTCTTCTGTTTGCCACAGTGTCAGTACGACATACGTATCACCCTTCAATGGACGAAGTACACGAATACCGACGAATCCAGGTTCATCTTCAACTTTGCGGGCACGGTTCTTAAAACGTTCCTCAAAATCATTCCGGCCATCTTCGGTTACAGGAATGTTGTTCAGCACAGCAAATCCACCGCCTGCCCATGCTCCTGCATCATCGAATGCTTCATAAGAAGCTACCTGTTCATCTGACTCAATATCCAGCAGACGATCAGTGGTTTCCATAGCGAGAAGTACCTGACCTTCAGCTCGCAGTGTCAGATGTGGATATGCCGTAAGTGCATCCGGTAACGGGGATGGGATCAAATAAATATACATAGGAAGTTTGCCTCCTCTTTATACGTAAATTCAAAATAAGTTTGCCTATACTTTTACACGGGAGAACGTAGAGGACAGAAATAAGCTGGAGAAGCAGAGCGTTCGCTTCATACAACTCAACATAGCATACGGGAACGGACGAGTCCAATTTGCCAATAATCTGGTTAGAGGAACCTGTTTCATGATAAAGTAGAACCACTACAAGCAGAACGGGTGATCGTATGAAAACAACAATTCGGATATCAGTCAGGCCACTGGTCGAGTATGTTTATCGGAGCGGCAGCATCCGTCCCGGATTCCGCACCAATGCCTCGATGCAGGAGGGGACGCGAATCCATCAGCGTGTGCAGAAGGCATATACCGAAGAGGATTTAAAAGAAGTTGTACTCGAAGCCGAGCTTCAACATGGGGATTTGACCTACGTCATTGAAGGCCGATGTGATGGCTTGATTCGCTTGGAGGGGCAATTAACGGTGGATGAGATCAAATCCACGGCGGGTAACCTGGACGAACTGGAAGGCGGCCTCGACGTGCACTGGGCCCAGGCGAAGATGTATGCCTTTATGTATGCCGCTCAGCATGGTGAGCCGCGGATGCAGGTGCAGTTGACGTATGTGCATTCGGTGACGGGTGAAGAGCGGCGGTTTCGCCGCATGGCGGAGCGGCAGGAGCTCGAGCAGTTTGCATCAGAAGTCATCGCCGGATATGCACCGTATGCGGAGATGATTGTTGCTTATGAAGCGGAGCGGGACGTTAGTGTGCGCGAGTTGCCGTTTCCTTTTCGCAAATACCGGGAAGGGCAGCGTAAGCTGGCAGGTGCAGTGTACAAAACGATTCGTGAAGGACAGGGACTTATGGCCAAAGCACCTACAGGCATCGGCAAAACCATGTCCGTGCTCTTTCCTACGGTGAAAGCCATCGGTGAAGGTGAGGCCAGTCGTTTGTTCTACTTGACCGCGAGGACGACAACGAGAGTGGCGGCGGAGGAAGCTTTTGCCCGGATGCAGGCAGAAGGGTTGAACATGCATGTCATCAGCCTGACGGCGAAGGACAAAATTTGCTTCAAGGACGAGGAAGCCTGCGATACAGGGCAATGTGGCATGTGTGAAGGGTATTATGACCGAATTAATGGTGCTGTGCTGGACATGCTGGAACATGAAACGTTGATGACACGGCCCGTTATTGAGCAGTATGCCCGCAAACATCGGGTGTGTCCGTTTGAATTCTCGCTGGATGCGGCATATGCAGCCGATGCGGTGATCTGCGATTACAACTACATTTTCGATCCGCGTATTTCACTCAAACGGATGCTGGAGGAACAGAAGCGCAAGACGGTGCTGCTAGTAGATGAGGCACATAATCTGGTGGATCGCGGGCGTATGATGTTCTCGGCAGAGTTGGAAAAGGCCGTTTTTCTCGATGTCAAAAGAGAGTTCCAGACGCTGGGCAGCAGTGTGCCTGCTGCCAAAGCGATTGTGGATTATACCGGGGCCATCGACAAGTATCTGATCACCCTTCGTAAGAACGGCGGAGAAGAGGGCAAGATTATACAGCAAGAAGCACCAGAGGAACTAATTGAACGGCTTGAGCCTTTTGTCATGGTGGCGGAGCAATGTCTGGCCGAGGGTGGATCTGGCAATGCTGAGATGGATCAGCTGCTGCTTGATGCGTATTTTACAGCACAGAACTTCGTACGAATTGCCAGGCTATATGACGAGCGTTTTATCACCTATGCAGAGTGTGTCCGAAGCGAGGTACGGGTGAAACTGTTCTGTCTGGACCCATCTTTGCTACTGCGGCAGACGGCGAAGGGCTTCCGCTCAACCATTCATTTCTCGGCAACCTTGTCACCTCTTCGTTATTACCGCGATATGCTGGGGGCAGAGGAAGAGGACTACACATTGCAGATTCCGTCGCCGTTCAACCGGGAACAGCTGGATGTTCGGCTCATGCCTCTGTCTGTGCGTTATAAAGACCGGGAGCGATCCAAACGCCCGATTGCCGAGATGTTACAGCAGCTCGTATCCGAGTGGCCGCGCAGCAACCTGCTGGTCTTTTTCCCTTCCTATCCGTACATGCGTGAAATCTATCAAGCATATACACAGCTTCCGGGGGCCAGCGATGCGGATACGGTGATGCAGGAGCAAGGCATGAACGAACAGGAGCGAGAGCAGTTCCTGGCGGCTTTCCAGCCACATCCCGAGCGCACACGTCTTGTTTTTGCTGTAATGGGCGGTGTGTTCTCGGAAGGGGTCGATCTGCCAGGAGACCGTCTGAATGGCGTTGTCGTTGTAGGAGCAGGGTTGCCGCAGATTGGTCTGGAGAACAACGTGCTTAAGGATTATTTTGATAAATCAGGACGTAACGGTTTTAATTATGCTTATGTTTTCCCAGGCATGAATAAAGTGCTTCAGGCTGGGGGCAGGCTCATTCGAACGGAAGAAGATAAGGGTGTGCTCGTGCTAGTTGATGACCGTTTCACGCAGGAGCCGTATCGTTCTCTTTTACCTGACGAATGGATGGATTATAAACGGATTTGATGATGTTTACGTTTTTTATGTATTTATCGTGCTGTTTTCAGTGCTTTACGAAAAATTTTCATTGAATTTCTTAAAATTCTTTCATTTTCATGATTGAAACATAGGGCAATCGGGTTATAACTTGGTTAGCACGAACGAACAACGGCGATACCCTATCCGTTCCGCGGTCCGCTTCGCATGCAAATCAAGGAGGTCGGTTTGTGATGAAGAGAAATCATACCATGATGCAGTTTTTTGAATGGCATTTGGCTGCAGACGGAAATCATTGGAAGCGACTGGCTGACATGGCCCCGGAACTGAAAGCAAAAGGCATAGACTCTGTATGGGTGCCTCCTGTAACAAAGGCAGTGTCTGCAGAGGATACAGGTTATGGCGTATATGATCTGTACGATCTGGGTGAATTTGATCAAAAGGGTACGGTACGCACGAAATATGGCACCAAGCAGGAACTGGTGGAAGCCATCGCAGAATGTCAGAAGAGCGGCATTGCCGTTTATGTGGATCTCGTAATGAATCATAAGGCCGGAGCAGATGAGAAGGAAGTCTTTAAAGTGATCGAGGTTGATCCCAATGATCGAACGAAGGAGATATCCGAGCCATTCGAGATCGAAGGCTGGACGAAGTTCACATTCCCAGGCCGGGGCAACGAATATTCTTCCTTCAAATGGACATCCGAACACTTCAACGGCACCGATTTTGATGCAAAAGAAGAACGTACGGGTGTGTTCCGCATTGCCGGCGAGAACAAAACCTGGAATGAAAATGTCGATGATGAGTTTGGCAACTATGATTATCTGATGTTTGCGAATATAGATTATAACCACCCGGATGTACGGCATGAAATGATCGAGTGGGGCAAATGGTTGATCGATACGTTGCAATGCGGCGGGTTCCGACTGGACGCGATCAAACATATTAACCATGAGTTTATCAAGGAATTTACTGCAGAGATGATCCGCAAACGCGGGCAAGATTTCTATATCGTCGGTGAGTTCTGGAATCCCAACCTGGATGCTTGTCGTACCTTTTTAGATACAGTGGATTACCAAATTGATTTGTTTGACGTATCGCTTCACTATAAATTTCATGAGGCCTCATTGGCTGGACGCGATTTCGATCTTTCCAAAATTTTTGACGACACCTTGGTTCAGACTCATCCAACCCATGCGGTGACTTTTGTAGATAACCATGATTCACAGCCTCATGAGGCGCTCGAATCCTGGGTTGGCGATTGGTTCAAGCCGAGCGCGTATGCACTGACGCTACTGCGTCGTGACGGATATCCCGTCGTCTTTTACGGCGATTATTACGGGATTGGCGGACCTGAACCGGTGGAGGGCAAAAAAGAGATTTTGGACATTCTGTTGTCAGCTCGTTGCAACAAAGCTTATGGAGAGCAGGAAGACTATTTCGATCATCCCAACACCATTGGTTGGGTTCGTCGCGGATTGGAAGAGTTTGAAGGCTCGGGTTGCGCAGTGGTCATCTCAAACGGAGATGACGGTGAGAAGAGAATGTTTGTCGGAGAGCATCGTGCAGGGGAAGTCTGGGAAGACCTGACCGGTAGTTGTGAAGATTCGATCACCATTGAGGAAGATGGCTGGGCTACGTTCCACGTCTGCGGCGGAGGTGTGTCCGTCTGGGCACTGTCTGAGCAGAATGGCTAGTCTCCGGTCGATTGCGTTCATATGATAGCATGAAATATAAATATCGTATTCATTATCCACCTATTCCCTCATTTGGGGTATTTATTATTGATACTCCTATATGTGTATGTTAGTCTTGAGGAGGAAAGGTGGGATAGGATGATATTTGTATACATCTTTTTAAGTTTTATTGCTATATCAATACTTTCTTGGTTGTTCAATATAATTGGGATAAATATTTTTGAAGGACCTGATTCATCAGCTTTGTATGTTTATGCCTCAATTATCATAGGTATATTATTTGAGATAAGTAGCAAATTAAATAAATCCGAGAAAAGAAACTGAATCTCTACATGGACAGGTTTGCATGTAAAGAAGGTCAGTTTGTAAAACAATAAATCCATAAACTTCAAAAAGGTCATCTGCGGATGACCTTTTTGAGTTGTACAAGGTATGTCTAGGACGAAGCGTATAAAGCACAAACGGGAGGGGGGAAGGGTGGTCCTGAGCATCCGAATTACTGGTCCAACTCAAAGGACTCCAGCGTGCCAGCCATGCGCAGATCACCCGCGTACGTACGGTTGAATGCTGCGCGTTTGTCTGCATCGGCATATTCATCATGATAATGCATCAGTACCGTTTTCCGTCTCACTTCAGCGGGTAGCTGCTCCAGATCTTTCAGTGACGTATGGGATTTGATCACCAAATCATGCATATGGCATTCATGGAAAATCAACTGCACATCGGGTGCAAACCGTTCCACTCGCTCACGATCCAGTGTGCTGTCTGCACTATAGTAAAAATAAGGCTTCGCCATCAGCCCGTTGCTGACCATGCCGGGAACATGCTGTGTGCGAAATGTCTCGAACGTGACCCCGCCAAGCTCAAAACTTCCGCCATCCGGAAGCGGAATCACATCATAATAGTCACTCATTGTACGCTCGCCGTCTGTTGTATACCGCATCCCTGGAGAAAGGATGTTCCACAGTGGGTCAACCAACTCTTCATGAATGAACAGGCGTGGTTTGCGGTCACCGACAATCTGTCCATAATAGCCGAGCATCTGAACCCCATTAATATGATCCTCATGTAGATGGGTGATAAACACATTATGAATACCTGTCATCGCGAATCCGCATTCCTTGAGCGCTTTGGCATTGGACTCTGGAAAATCAATAACCAGATGTGTATCGCCGAATTCAGCGAGTATACTGTTGTGATGCTGTTCAACACTAAACATATCTCCTGTGCCTAGAAAAGTGATTTTCATCGCATTTCATCTCCTTGTTTGGCAAATGTAAGACCGCTGTAGGGTCAAGCTTCCATTGCAATAACCTGTACTGATTCTATCTTAGTATATCAATATTGATATTAGTAACATCAGCATCGATCTTTAAATCGGTATCATTGATGTTAAATCCAGTATACTGTGTTTCCAAGAGTGTGCCTAAACCAACCTTTTTTGAGAACGCTATCATTTTATATTGAACTTTAGGCGAAAACGGTGTAGCGTAAAGATGGAAAGTGAACCTAAATGAACGTAAACTCACCTAAAGGGAGCGTGCAAGGCGAATGAAATCTTTTCTGGATGAACAATTTTTACTTCACAATGAAACGGCAGTCAAGCTGTACGAGCAGTATGCGAAAGACATGCCGATTATGGATTATCACTGCCACCTCAGTCCTCAGGAAATTTACGAGAACAAAACATTTGGCAATCTGACAGAGGCCTGGTTGTACGGCGATCATTACAAATGGCGTCTGATGCGGGCTAACGGTGTGGAAGAGAAGTATGTGACGGGCGGCGAAGGGGTAACGGATTATGACCGTTTCCTTGCGTATGCCAGAACAGTGCCGATGATGATCGGCAACCCGCTGTATGCATGGTCTCACTTGGAATTACAACGTTATTTCGATGTACATGAAGTGCTTAATGAGACAAGCGCTCCAGCGATCTGGGAAAAAGTAAATGCCAAACTGACCGGCGAAGGCTTCGGTGCGCGTGATCTGATTACCAAATCCAATGTCACCGTGGTGTGCACCACCGATGATCCAACGGATTCTCTGGAATATCACCTCAAAATTCAGGAGATTGAAGGTTTCGATACAGCAGTTCTGCCGTCTTTCCGTCCGGACAAAGGACTGGAATTGAACCGGGATACTTTCATCGAGTGGGTAGGCAAGCTTTCACAGGTTGCGGGCACAGCAATTACGGATTATGACTCATTCCTGGCTGCGCTTGAATCCCGTGTGGAATTCTTCCATTCCGCAGGTGGTCGTGTATCTGACCACGCACTGGATTACGTGCCGTATGCTGATGCAACTCGCGAGGAAGCGGCTGCTGCTTTTGCCAGAGCACTTGCGGGGGAGAAGGTTTCGCGCGCGGAAGAGGACGGATACAAGACGGTTACACTGACATTCCTTGGCAAGCTGTATGCAGAGCGTGGCTGGGTCATGCAGTTCCACATCAATGCAGCTCGTAACAACAATACGAAAATGTTCAAACAACTCGGCCCCGATACGGGTTATGATGCTGTGAATGATACACCGTTATCATCGGCTGTTATCGGATTGCTGGATACGTTGGAGCAGCAGGACGCTCTGCCAAAAACGATTCTCTACTCCCTTAATCCAAGGGATAACGAAGTGCTTGCTGCCATTATTGGTAGCTTCCAAGGTGGAGGCGTACCAGGTAAAATTCAGCTTGGCGCGGCATGGTGGTTCAATGATACGAAGGATGGCATGCTTGCACAGATGAAGGCACTTGCAAATGTGGGGTTGCTCAGCCGCTTTGTCGGCATGTTGACCGATTCCCGAAGCTTCCTCTCGTATACGAGACATGAATATTTCCGCCGCCTGCTCTGTAATCTGATTGGTGAATGGGCAGAACAAGGTGAAGCACCAAACGATATGGAGCTGCTCGGTCAGATCGTGCAAGGCATATCCTATAATAATGCTAAAGACTATTTCCCGTTTGCTGCTGTGCCGAAGAGTGTATCTGCTTCAAAATAAATATCGATTCAACAGGTCTAATTTAAAAAAATCTATTTAGAAAATTCTATTTTAAAAAAGCTCTCTACTCCCTTTGTTTGGTCTTAATCAAACTGATGGGTTGGGGGCTTTTTGTCATGGGATGGCTAAGAGTAAACATGCTGTCAAGTAGAAGCGCAAGTGATTATATGGGTGTTCAGATAGCATTGGAATGCTCTCTGATGTTGGATGCTTTTGACATGAATGAAATGATTGACATATACATAAGCTGAGAATATACTTAGGTAACCTAATTAATTGATTGACTATTAAATTGATCATCTATTAAATCGGTAGGCTATTAACAGGCGATGATTATTTTATGGAACATGATGTTCCGAAGAAGGAGGGTGATGTGATGACTGGCATAGATCCGGTAGCCCAGAAGCTTTTATATTCCATTATGCAGTTTAACAAAGGCAAATGGAGACAACATAAACCACATGGGCGCAATCACAACGAAATTATGGTACTCGCTTGCTTGCTTCATGGTGCACATCCAGGGGAGCGTATGGATTGGCGGGATAATCCGCCTGATTTCGAGAGCCATCTGAACCAGGAGCATCCGGGTTTAAAAGTGTCCGAAATTAGCGCATTAATGCGTGTGAAATCACCAACGATTACGCCCGTGATTCGTGGCCTGGAGGATGAAGGGCTGGTTGAGCGGACGATGGACCCCGAGGATCGGCGGGCGGTGCGGATTACAATTACAGATGCAGGCCGAGCAATTATTCGTGCAGCCCATGAAGAACGAATGACTACCTTCAACAGACTGGTTGAACATTTGGGCGAAGAGGATAGTTTGCAACTGGCGGAACTGCTCAGCAAGGTGTATACCTTCTTTGATGCACAGGTTTCTGGTCACGATGAAGGACATGAAAACGACAATAAAGCACCTGATACAGAAACACCCGAACAAGGAGATGATACGCCATGATGAAGTTATTTCGCATGTTAAAGCCCTATCGTATTCCGATTATTTTTATTTTGGCGCTCATCTTTCTGCAAACGATGGCGGAGCTGTACCTGCCAACGTTAATGGCTGATATCGTCAACCTGGGTATCGTCAAAGGTGATGTACCTTATATCTGGAAAATTGGCGGTTTCATGCTGCTGATTGCCATTGGCGGAACCACATGTTCCATTATCGCGAGTTATCTGTCTTCGCGCACAGCGGGCGGATTTGCCAAACAGCTACGCAGCCGAGTGTTCCGGCATGTTGAGAATTTCTCGCTGCAGGAATTCGACAAGCTTGGCACAGCTTCACTGATTACGCGTACAACCAATGATATTACACAGGTACAGAACGTATTAACGATGATGCTGCGTATGATGATTATGGCTCCGATGATGTGTATCGGGGGGATTTTCATGGCCGTTTCTCAGGACGCGAAGCTATCCACCATCTTCCTGGTTGTTCTGCCTGTACTTGCAGGAGCGATCGCCTTAATCGGTTCCAAAGGATTTCCGTTATTCAAGCAAATCCAGAAAAAGCTGGACCGGCTTAATCTGGTTCTGCGTGAACAGCTGACAGGTATCCGGGTTGTTCGTTCTTTTAACCGTGGCGAGCATGAGCGTGTTCGTTTCAATGGGGCAAATACGGAATTAAGAGATGCGTCGATTAAGGTCAATGTCCTGATGGCGACAGTTATGCCGGTGATGATGCTGGTCATGAACTTTTCGATGATTGCGATTCTGTACTTTGGTGGTCTGCGTATTGATGGCGATCATATGAACATTGGTTCCCTGATTGCCTTTGTACAATATGCGATGCAGATTATGTTCTCACTGATTATGGTATCCATGATTTTTGTCATGATTCCAAGAGCATCAGCTTCCGCAGAACGGATTAACGAAGTGCTGGATATGCAGCCTGATCTGTCTGATCCTGCACAGCCTCGCACAATGAAATTGATGCAAGGAACGATTGAGTTCGACCGTGTCACTTTCCGTTATCCGGGTGCAGAAAATGCTGCGTTGTCCGATATCTCGTTTACGGCTCGTTCCGGTGAAACGACAGCGATTATCGGCGGAACGGGTTCAGGCAAAACTACATTGCTCAGCCTCATTCCGCGTTTCTATGATGTGACCGAAGGTACTGTGCGTGTGAATGGAACCGATGTGCGGGAGCTTAAACAAGAAGAGCTTCGATCCAAAATCGGGTTTGTCCCACAAAAAGCTGTCCTTTTTACCGGTACGGTTGCAGATAACATTCGGCAAGGTAAGGATGATGCGAGTATGGATGAAGTGATTCATGCGGCACGTACGGCCCAAGCCGAAAACTTCATCTCCGAGATGAAGGAAGGGTATGACAGCCTGATTGCACAAGGCGGGAATAATGTGTCAGGTGGACAGAAACAACGTTTGTCCATTGCACGCGCACTCGTTCGCCGTCCTGAAATTTATATTTTCGATGACAGTTTCTCGGCCCTGGATTTTAAAACGGATGCCAAACTTCGTGCTGCGCTCAAATCGGAAACGACGGAAGCGGCTGTGCTGATCGTAGCTCAGCGGGTAAGCACGGTAATGGATGCAGACCGTATTCTCGTCATGGATGAGGGCAAAATTGTCGGTTCGGGAACACATAAAGAGCTGCTGGAGAACAATGAAGTCTATCGTGAGATTGTATCCTCCCAGCTGACTGAGGAGGAGATCGCATGAGTGAACGTACAGCACAGCACAAAGCATCCAGTGCTCCACGCGGACCCGGACCGGGTCATCCTGGCGGCGGAATGGGTATGCGGCCTCCAGCCGAGAAAGCGAAGGATTTCAAAGGCACACTGCGCCGCCTGGTTCAGTATCTCCGACCACACAGCTCTCGTCTGATCTTTGTTTTGATCGCTGCCATTCTAAGTACCGTGTTTGGCATTATTAGTCCGAAGATCATGGCTGAGGGTACAGATATTCTTGCTCATGGAGCCATTGCGATTATGCAGGGTGTGCAGGGAGCCGGGATTGATTTCCCAGCCCTGATGCGAGTATTGTACCTGTTGCTTGGACTTTATCTGCTTAGTGCTGCTTTTGCGTATGTACAGCAATATCTGATGGCGGGTGTAGCTCAGCGGGTCGTCTATGATATGCGCGAGCAGATCAGTGCCAAGGTTGGACGTTTGCCGCTGAAATATTTTGATTCCCGTACACATGGTGAGACGCTAAGCCGCGCAACCAATGACGTGGACAATATCAGTAACACGCTGCAGCAAAGTTTGGCCCAGTTTATTACGTCCGTGGTGACGATTGTGGGTGTCATCATTATGATGCTGACGATCAGTCCATGGATGACGCTGATCACGATTTTGACTTTACCGCTTAGTGTCGTGGTCGTTATGCTGGTGGCCTCCCGTTCGCAGAAACATTTTGCGGGACAGCAGAAATCGCTCGGTGAACTGAATGGTCATGTAGAAGAAATGTATACCGGACACAAGGTGGTCAAAGCCTTTGGACGTGAGGAACAATCTGTACAGCAATTCGAGAAAGTGAATGAAGAACTGTATGCATCGGGCTGGAAAGCCCAGTTTATTTCAGGGATTATTATGCCCTTGATGAACTTTGTCGGGAATCTGGGATATGTACTGATCTGTGTGGTCGGCGGGATTTTTGTTACACGGGGTTCCATCTCCATCGGGGATATTCTGGCCTTTACGCAATATTCGCGGCAATTCACACAGCCGATTAACCAAATTGCCAACATCTCCAACATTATTCAGTCAACGATTGCTTCGGCAGAGCGTGTGTTTGAACTGCTGGACGAGGAAGAGGAAGTTCCTGAGTCGAAACAACCTGCAACGTTGCGTTACCCGACAGGGGCTGTAGCTTTTGAGGCGGTGGATTTTGGCTATAAAGAAGATGAACTGCTCATTCGCAATATGAATATTAATGTGGCACCAGGTCAGACTGTAGCTATTGTTGGACCGACAGGTGCCGGGAAAACAACACTGATTAACTTGCTTATGCGGTTCTATGAACTCCAGAGTGGCCGGATTACCATTGATGGCATTAACATTAAAGACATGTCCCGTGGTAATCTGCGCGGTCTGTTCGGTATGGTGCTTCAGGATACGTGGCTGTTTAACGGTACAATCCGGGATAATATTGCGTATGGACGGGAAGGCGCAACGGAAGAGGAAGTGGTTAAAGCCGCTGTAGCTGCCCATGCTGATCATTTCATTCGCACACTGCCGGACGGTTACGATACGATTTTGAATGAAGAGGCGTCCAATATCTCTCAAGGTCAGAAACAACTGCTGACGATTGCGAGAGCGATTCTGGCGAACCCGTCCATCCTGATTTTGGATGAAGCAACCAGTAGCGTTGATACACGGACCGAGGTCTTTATCCAGAAAGCGATGAATGAGCTGATGCAAGACCGTACAAGTTTTGTTATCGCTCACCGTTTGTCTACCATTCGTGGTGCCGATCTCATTCTGGTCATGGATCATGGTAACGTGATTGAGCAGGGCAATCATGAGGAACTGATGGCGAAGCAGGGCTTCTATGCGGATCTGTATAACAGTCAGTTTACGGAGCAGCAGCCGCAGGCGATCTAACGGACTGGACTAGATATCTATCAGAGCTGTCAGACCCGTCAGACCCGTCAGGAACATCTAGAACCATAGTTTATTGGAAAAATAGAACCTCCACCACGGTGCTCTTCGCACCTCTGGTGTAACATAAACCCAAACAAACGGGACGTCGCAGTTATTGAACTGCTTCGTCCCGTTTGTGTTATTTACTGCTATGCCACAACGTTTTCCTGCGGATAGATGTTGTGCCTTGTCCCGCCAGCCATGTTCGCTTGCAGATATGCAATGTATGGAAGACAATTTAACGTACTATTTAAGCCTTGGTCTCCACAGGAAACCCTTCTTACCTTCACTGGTGCTCTGATGGTCCTGTTTGATTTCCTCTTCCTCTTCCTCTTTCGTATCAGCATGCTGCTTTGTTTCATGTTCGGCTATATCCTGCAAGTTTTCCTCAAGGTGATGGCGGGTAGCTTCCTCCAGTGATGCCGTTGCCGGTTCACCAGGCAGGCCTTCGCGCTGTTCAATCATACGTTTAACCACTTCATAACAGTCGTCGATGTGTTTGTTGCCCACATACCGCATGGCAGTGAAGCTGAGAGCGGCGGCGAGACCTTGCCCCGCAAACGGAACAAACTTGGCGACCGATTTCGTCGCTACTCGTACACCCACCCGTTTGAGCACCTGAACGACTAATTCCTTCGTGACCATGCGGCCGATGATTTTACTCCCGATCGACATCACAAATCCGTAAATCATGGACTTCGTCTCAGGGTCCATGCCGTCGAGCTGTTTTTGAGATAATCCGAATTTATTGTTAATGGCAGGTAACAGCTGCATCAGCATGCCCACATCAGCGATGACATCTGTACCGGGAAGAGGTACGAGTGTGGAGCCAGCAGAAGCGGTTGCTCTTTTGCGAACCATCGTACGGCATTCCTTGCGAACTTGCTCTAATTGCTCCATTGTAGCTGGAATCATAGGGAATTCCTCCATTCGTGTATAGTGTACATATAACCGTTTTGAAGCGAATTGAATGGGTTGCTCCCGCGAAGTTGTTGCTTATATCTCATAGGTTGCGGAGGAACCTTTTTTCTCATGCATACATCCGGTTAAAGCAGGTAATGGCTATAAGACCGGAGATGCGAGACCATGATAATAAATGATGGTAATCATGTGGCTTCAGACAGAACAGAAGCTTTATTTTTATAGAATAATAACATACAACTCACGTTGCCAAAAATGAATGAAAGTAGCTTGTCCTGTACAGCTATCTGGTATTACGCATGAACAACAAAAACGATGCATATTCCGTCTGTCGCTTCTTCATATGAAGTTTCACCTTCACAACCACGGTTCGCATGTCACGATCATGCGCTGAGCCATGGTTTTGTTTATTACTTCAACCTTTTTGGGTAAAGGGAAACAAGCATTGGAATGGAGGAAAGCAGCATGGAATGGAATAAAGCCTTGTTAATACATCATCTTCATGCAGGGAAAGCCAATCGGGAGAATACATTAGGTGTGGTCACAGGCGTACTTGCTCCAGCCATTCATGAATTGGTCGTGGTTCGGACGGATGAACCGGGTGAAGGAGAGAAGCTGTGCCGGGAGCGCGGAGAAGAGTTCGATGTGGTGTTTATTCTAGGCGGCGATGGTACGGTGCATGAGTGTGTAAACGGGCTGGCATCCTTGCAAAATCCTCCACAGATCGGCGTACTTCCAGGCGGTACATGTAACGATTTTGCACGATCACTTGGGATTTCCCCGGATGCGGAGACAGCAGCACAAGAGATGCTGTCAGGCCGAGTTATCTCGGTGGATGTGGGACGAGCAAATGATCGGGTGTTTACGAACTTTTTCGGAATAGGGCTCATCAGTGAGGCTTCACAGAACATTAACGAGAATTTAAAAGGGGCGCTCGGCAAAGTCAGTTATTTCATCAGCACACTCCAGACGATAACCCGTTCCGAGCCATTTCAGTATGAGCTTGAGATCGATGGAGAGCGGACAACAGGCGAAGCGGTAATGATCTACGCGGCGAATGGACGTTTTCTGGGCACGAATGCGTTACCGTTTGCTCCGGATGCGTTGCAGGATGGCAAGCTGGATGTGCTTATTATTCATGAGACAGGCATTCCACTTCTGCGTGAGGTGCTTTCACATAAGCCAGAGGGAGAATGGCAACCGCGGAATGAGAGTATTTCCTACTTCAAGGCGTCGACGTTGAAAATAAAAACAGATGCACCGATGCCGGCCGATACGGATGGCGAATTGTACATGGAGACACCCGCCGAGCTGTCGGTGCTGGCGGGTCATCTGCATTTCCTGACCGGGGCGGAGAAATAACCTCCCCGGTTTTTGTATTTTTTGCGTGAACTCTATCATTTGTCTATTTTCAGATGTTTCTCCCGGAATTCATGCTCAAGAATGCTCATCAGAATGGCATCATGATACTGATGATTGTAGTACAACATGTCCCGCTTCACGCCTTCACGCTGGAAGCCGAGCTTCTCATACGTATGAATGGCGCGTTCGTTAAACGCAAAGACATCCAGTTCGATCCGATGCAGATTGGCAATGCCGAAGCCGTAGTCCAGCATAAGTAGCAAGGCTTCACTACCATATCCCTTGCCTTGGTGAGCTGGCTGATCAATGGCGATGCGAATATGTGCACTGCGATTTTTGGCATGCATGTCCATCAGGGCGACATCGCCGATGATTTCGTCTGTGTTTTGTAATGCAATAAGCAGGTTCAAGCGTGAGTCGTCTTGAGCTAAACTCTCTACATACTTTTCAACCTGAGAACGGATAAAGCTCGCTTGAGTTCCTGTTTGTTTACGCATTTCGGGCTCAAACAGGCTTGGATAATAAGCATCGACATCGGTGATATCGAATGGGCGCAGGTAAATGCGTTCAGTCTGCATGAGTTTGGCGATGCGATTTGTAGATGTAGGGTGTGACATAGTTTTGTTTTCCTCCTGATCTATTCAAGCAAACTTGTGGGGCCTGTAAGGCATCTAGCGTGTTGTTTCGCCTGAATATTGTTTTTAAGTCCTTGCTTCTGACATGAGTATATCCCAATACTGTATACTTCCAAATATACAGTTTTAACAAAATGAAAAGGACAGATGGAGTGAGTCAGTTATGATGCAATTACCTAAACTTGATGAGCGCGACAGTGTACCCGTCTATATTCAGCTTTCGGATCATATCAAACGGGAGATTTTCCGCGGGGAATTGGTGGAACACAGCCGCCTTCCTTCTGTACGAAAATGGGCAGAACTGCTGGGCATAAGCACAACACCAGTGGAAGCGGCATACCAGCAACTTATTGCGGAAGGATACGTATATAGCGAGCCGCGAAGAGGTTACCGCGTTCGAGCTGTTGTTGAAGGTTATCACGATATGTTACTGGGGAAGTCCGATATACATACGGCAGAAAATGAAAAAGGGGTTAACTATGCCCGTACAAATAACAAACAGGGTCAGGCAGGTTCTACAGTAGTATCACCAGATTTACTGAGCTTGCGTCCGGTGACGAATGTTACCTATGATTTTCACATGTCGCATAATGATTTTAGCCTGTTTCCTTATATGAAATGGCAGCAGTACGCAAACCGCGTTTGGCGTGAAGAGTCCAAGGATTTATTGTTTTACGGAAACCCGCAGGGTGAGTGGGGATTGCGCAACGAGATTGCGGCCTATCTAGGACAATTTAGAGGAGTTCGCTGTACGCCTGGGCAGATTGTGATAGGTGCAGAGCAACATCTGCTCATGTCCTTGCTTACACAGACGATGCTTCGCAAAGGTGGGGTTAGATCAATTGCTGTGGAGAACCCCGGGTATCGCCTGTTACCTGGAACCTTTCGGAATTATGGATATGAGATTATCCCAATCTCACTGGACAGTGAAGGCATAAATCTGGATGAACTGGATCAGGCAGATGTGTCACTGGCTGGTGTATCCCCGTCGCATCAGTTTCCCATGGGTATGCCGATGCCCATCAGCCGCAGACTCGCCTTGCTGGACTGGGCGGAACGTTCCGGGGCCTATCTGATTGAGGATGATTATGACGGCGAATTCAGATATTCCGGTCGTCCTATTTCTTCGATGCAGGGACTGCGGGAGAACGCACCTGTTATCTACATGGGAGGATTCTCTCAGGTGCTTGCCCCTGCTTTTTGCGTGCATTACATGGTTCTCCCGAAGGAACTCGTTCCTCATTTTGGCGAGGTTTATCGAGTGGTTCTGTTCGAACAGTCAGCTTCACGTCTGCATCAGCGGACATTGGAGTTATTCATGCGGGACGGAGAGCTGGGTAAACATATTCGTAAAATGCGCAACCTGTATAAACGCAAACATGACTTGACTGTGCAGGCCATCCAGCAACATTTCGGTAGTCAACCCGGAATGGAGATTAAGGGTGAACAGGCCGGATTCCATCTGGTATTAAGGCTGATCAACCCGAATACCGCCAGAAATATGGTGGCTACGGCGTTAGAAGGGGGTATACGTGTGGCCTCGGCGGATTATCTGTGGGCAGAAGGAAGTGCTCCTGCTGACGGCAAAAGAGAGTTTATCATCGGATTTGCCGGTATTGAAGCAGAGAACATCGAGCCAGGCATTGCCGCGCTGGCGCGTGTATGGGAGACTTTCTGTTGATTTAAGTCAAGGTTACTCTAGCCAAATTCGGCCGATTTAACGATCATTGAAACCTTACTCAATGTTCTCCAGATGCGCACATGGAATAGTAGAGGGTAAGTTGTGTTTACACGTCTACTCATCCTATGGATGTTTAACTGCTCCGTTCAAAAAGAGTCCGACGAGTTCCTCGGCCAGTTCGGCAATCGTATCGTGCATACGGCGTACATCTTCACGGTTGGCTAACATCAACAGGGACGTGAAGGCCTGAGCAAGCAACAAGGGGTTGGCTTCTCTCAAATACCCGTTGTCCATCTCACGCTGGAAATGTGTAGCGAGAACTTCGAAGATACGATGTTCTGCATCCCGAATCTGAGCAAACTGGTCGGCATTCAGATACGTTTCGGCTTCACGCATCATCGTTTCCGTATCCACATGAGACTGTTGCATCTTGGCAGCTGCCACGTTGACCAGCCGTTCGTACAACGTGCCGGGTTCTTCAAGCCGCAGTGTTGTCTGCTGCATGCCCATCGCCATCATACGGGTAATGGCTATGGTGAACAGTTCCGGTTTGCTCGAAAAATGATAATAGATCGATGCTTTGGTCACCTGACATAACGAAGCGATCTGCTGAAGGGAAACGGCTTCGTATCCGTATTCCATAAACAGCCGTGAGGCTGTCATTAGGATGTTATTGTAGGCGGAAGCTTGATCTGTACCTGTTTTGGGTCTGCCTGGAGCACGCGCCGGGCGTGCTTCTTTTCTTGGTTTTTTGTTCATCATACTCGACCTCATTTACGGATAAAATAACGTATTGTGACTTTTCAAAAAATTAGGGATTGCATAATTAACCTTCCGGTATATATAATTAACTCAATTATATTATGACCCATGGTTCATTTCCATACCATGACATTAATTTAAAAGCTGTTTTTGATAAAAAGATTTCTCGTATGATGGATTTCAACAAAACTAGGGAGATGAATAGACCATGCAGGAAGGTTCAGGTTATGGCCGCTTTGTAGCGGGCAAACGAAGTAAATGGGTGACACTGCTCGTATGGATTATCATTGCGGTTGTACTTGGTATGGTATGGCCCGCAGTAAATCAGCGTGAGACCAACAACGCACAAGATTTAAGTGATTCAAAACCTTCCGTACAGGCCGCTGCCTTGGCGAAAAAGGAATTCCCTGGCGGCGAGGGCTTACCCGCGCTGATTGTCTGGCGTAACTCTGCTGGACTCACAGAGGATCAGATCCAGCAGATTCAGGCGTTAACCGAGCGATTGGATC
This sequence comes from Paenibacillus polysaccharolyticus, assembly GCF_900102085.1. GTDB lineage: Bacteria > Bacillota > Bacilli > Paenibacillales > Paenibacillaceae > Paenibacillus > Paenibacillus polysaccharolyticus. Next base: position 18,768 of record NZ_FMVM01000019.1, read on the forward strand.
AAGACCCGGTGGAGCAGCAACAGTCGGTTGTACCGCTCTATCAGCTGCCACCGCAGGCGATTAAAGGTCAGCTTTCGGAAGACGGAAGCACCATCGTCATGCCGCTGTTTTTCAACAAAGATGCCGATTCAGAGCAACTGAAGGCAGGTGTCGAAGGGTTAGAGGAGAAAACAAAAGCCATCTTCGGCATGAATCCATTTGATACGGCTATAGATACTGAAGGCAAGTTAATTGCACGCGTAACTGGACCAGTGGGCATATCGATTGATGCAAGCGGATTGTTCTCATCCGCCGATGTGTCTCTGCTCATCGCAACTGTCGTGCTTGTACTCGTGTTGCTCTTGCTGATCTACCGTTCACCGGTGCTAGCGATCATTCCGATTATTGCCGTAGGCTTCGCCTATATGGTCACCAGTCCGATTCTTGGATTTATGGCGGATCAAGGCTGGATCACAGTTGACGCCCAGTCGATCTCCATCATGACTGTATTACTCTTCGGAGCAGGTACGGACTACTGTTTGTTCATGATCTCCAGATACCGTCAAATTCTCTATCATGAGCCGGATAAAAAGAAAGCGATCTTCCAAGCCATCACCGGTTCATCCGGCGCGATTGCGATGAGTGGATTTACGGTTGTCGCAGCTCTACTTGTATTGCTGTTAGCTGAATACGGTGCATATCATCGTTTTGCCGTACCTTTCAGTTTATCCATCTTTATTATGTTTATTGCAAGTCTGACGCTCGTTCCGGCGCTGCTGGCCATCTTCGGACGAGGATCATTCTATCCATTCGTTCCACGTACTCACGAGATGGAAGTGGAGCGGGCAAAGAAAAAAGGCAAACCGGCTCCGGCTCCGCGTAAAGTCCGTGAAAGCTGGATCGGACGCATCGTAACGACTAAACCTTGGACGGTCCTGGCGATTACGGTAGTGCTGCTCGGTGGACTGGCTACTTTTTCAACCCAAGTGAAATTTACGTACGACTTGTTATCTTCCTTCCCGGAAAATGTACCTTCGCGTGAAGGCTTCAAGGTTATTGGGGAGCAATTTTCGCAAGGAGAGCTCGCTCCAGTTAAAGTGATCGTGGATGCCGGAGGTAAAGAGACAGATCTGAAAACACGTCTCGAATCACTGGATTATATCAGCAAGGTGGGCGACCCGCAGCAAGGCGCGGAGAATGCCAACATTACGGCGTATAACGTAGAGTTCAATCTCAATCCTTACTCAATCGAAGCGATGCAGCATATTCCTGACTTGCGGGCTACGGCGGAAGCGGCATTGAAAGACGCCGGAGTTACCAATGTGGATCAACAAGTGTGGATTGATGGACAGACTGCCGAACAATATGATATCGAAGTCGCTGGAGAGCGGGATGCGAAGATTATTATTCCGGTCGTGATCGGTATGATTACGCTCTTACTGCTGCTCTATCTGCGCTCGGTTGTTGCGACCGCATACCTGATTGTCACTGTAGTCCTGTCGTATTTCTCCGCACTGGGCCTAGGCTGGATCATTATCCACTATGGACTTGGAGCAGAAGCGATTCAGGGAGCCATCCCGCTGTACTCCTTTGTCTTCCTTGTGGCACTGGGCGAGGATTATAACATCTTCATGATCTCAAGCATCTGGCAGAAACGCAAAACGATGCCGCTTCGCCAGGCGATTAGAGAAGGTGTAGGCGAGACGGGGTCGGTCATTACCTCTGCAGGTCTGATTCTGGCGGGTACGTTCGCCGTTCTGGCAACATTGCCGATTCAGGTGCTGGTGCAGTTCGGGATTATTACCGCGGTAGGTGTTATGCTCGATACGTTCCTGGTTCGTCCGTTCATGGTGCCAGCGATTACAGCGTTGCTGGGCAAATGGGCTTTCTGGCCAGGCAAGTATACGGAGATTGCCGAGAAGCAAGAGAAGAAACCAACCCGATCCCTGTAATTCAGGAGGAGGGGCAGATGGACGGCGGGGCTTGATGCCCGTGGTCCATCTTTCTTTTTACCAGAGGCGAGAGCCTTGGGTATGTATGTCTGAGATGGAATGGATAAGCTGGTAAAAATGCGCAGGGAATGCTATAGATACGGGATTCTTTGGGTGTGGAAGGTTTACTCGGCTTAGGGTTATGGGACATAATAGAAGAAGCGTCGGCCTTGGGCAGACGGACAAGTTCACATCAATGGGGTAACCAGAGGAAGGATGAAAGCAAGCATGACGAACAAACTGAATGTGTATTTCAATCATGACGGCGGCGTGGATGATCTCGTATCGCTGTTTATGCTTCTGCAAATGGACAATGTAAACGTAACCGGTGTATCGGTTATTCCGGCAGACGGATATTTGGAGCCGGCAACCGATGCGAGCCGTAAAATTATCGATCGTTTCGGGACGTATTCTATTGAAGTGGCTAAATCCAATTCCAGAGGCAAAAACCCGTTTCCAGCTGCATGGAGACTGCACTCATTCTATGTAGATGCACTGCCTGTGCTGAATGAATCCGGCAAAATGGAAGCGCCGCTCTCCGCTATTCCTGCGCATCAGCATCTGATTGAGAAAGTACGCAATACCGAAGGCAAAACGCTGTTGTTGTTCACAGGCCCGCTGACGGACCTCGCGCGTGCGCTGGACGAAGCACCGGACATTGAAGAGAAAATCGACAAGCTGGTATGGATGGGCGGTACATTTGAACGCGGAAACGTAGAAGAGCCGGAGCATGACGGTACGGCGGAATGGAACGTATTCTGGGACCCGGAAGCAGCTTATCGCGTATGGCAGAGCGGCATCCAGATTGATCTGGTCGCACTCGAAAGCACAAACAAAGTACCTCTTACACCCGCAGTCCGTAACCGCTGGGCAGCAGAACGCCGCTTCGAAGGTGTGGATTTCCTGGGGAACTGTTATGCAGGATGTCCGCCACTGGTGTACAGTGAGACCAACTCCACGTATTATCTGTGGGATGTGCTGACTACGGCTTCCGTAGGCCGCGAGGACATCGTGAAGAAAAAAACCGTGAATTGCATCGTCATTCCGGATGGCCCGAGCCAAGGCCGCACGGTGGAGCAGGCGGACGGACGTCCGGTGCAACTGGTGTATGATACAGATCCGGAAGCATTTTTCACATACATGACGGATTTGGGGAAAAAAGCTGCTCCGCAGCGTTACTAATGATCGGCAGCCGTAGGGCTGACCTTCATGTAAGATAAAAAGACCTTTCTACGATACGCATCAAAGATACGAATCGGTAGAAAGGTAAGAGCTAAAGAAAGCCGCAGGCTGTGTTCCGATGATCGGGGAGAACCCCGATGATGTGGATTACTGCCATGCGGCTTTTTGGTATGGAGCAAGCGGGCACCGAACTAGATCTTAAAGCGGCTGATCAGGCCATTCAGCTCGCTGGATAAAACACGCAGTGACTCTGCGGAAGCACTGATCTCACCCATGGATTGTAGCTGCGTTTCGGCAGCCTGCGATACCTTCTGGATGCTGGATGAGGATTCTCGCGAGATGTGTTCCATGTTTTCAATGGATGCCGACACTTCCTCTGAGCTTGCTGACAGCTGTTCAGAAGCTGCGGACACTTCATGCAGGCGCTCGTTGATCGTTTCAATGCCGCCATGAATGGAGGAGAACGATTGACCTGCCTCTTGCACAACAGTCAGACCGGATTGCACCGCCGTAGTGCTTGCCGACATATGTTCTGCAAGCAAAGAGGTCTGACGTGTCATCTCGGCAATCAACTCGGCTACATGTTGTGAAGATTGCTCGGATTCTCCTGCAAGCTTGCGGACCTCGGAAGCAACAACGGCGAAACCATTACCGTGTTCACCTGCACGGGCAGCTTCAATACTGGCATTGAGTGCGAGCAGATTCGTCTGTGAAGCAATATTTTTCATTAAGTGGGCGACCGATTCAATCTGGCTGGAGTAATCCGTAAGCTGGGTCGTCGATGCGGCCATCTGTACGTTGGCCTGATGAATCCCGTCCATGCTGCGGATGGCTGTATCCAGCTTCGCCTGTCCTTGAATGGCTTCGTTTGTTGTCTGCTGTGATACGTCGGCAACTCTGGAAGAAGAATGAGCAATATGCTGCATGCTACGTGTGATTTCTTCCATGGCTACCGTGACTTCTCCAGCGCGTACCACCTGTTCGGAAGCCCCCTGTGCAGTATGATTCGTGTGCTCTGCAATCCGCTGACTGGCCTCGGCTGTTGCCTGGGAATGCCGGGATACACCTTCTGCGGCGTGAAGCAAGGAATCCGAGCTTTGGCGAATGCCCGTCATGACTTGCCGGGTATCCGTGACCAGGTGTTTGAACTCGGAAGCGAGCTGGCCAATTTCGTCCTTGCGTCCAAGCTCCACATTGACGGTGAGGTCCCCTTTTCCAACTTCGGTAATGAGCTGTTTCAGCTTCACCAGTGGCCTTGTCAGATAACGTGCGAAAATATACACCAGCAATACACTGAGCAATACAATCGCCAGTGCTGTCCAAACCATCGTGATGCGGTTGCTCGACATGAGTGCATAGACAGCGGTAGAGTCCAGATCTGCGCCTACAATACCTAACATCTTGCCATCTGATCCATGAATCGGTACATAAGCGGTAATCGTAGCCCCGTAATCGTCATCCCGAGTAAGCTCTCCGCGAACCGATGTGTCTTGTGCAAAGGCTTGAAGCATGCCATCGTACAGTGTTTCCTCTTTTGTACCGTATGGGGAAAAATCATCCTCGGCTACATCCGGCGCGGCCCCGTCTACCACGTAATAATACGCAGCCTTTCCACTTTCCTCGCGTGTGCCAAGTGTGTACAAATATTTGAGTCCGTTGGCTTCACGCAACTGGCTAAGTTGTGCGCGCAGCGTATCGTAATACGCCGTTTTGTCCTGCCCCGTGCTGAGTGGAGCATACAGTGTCGTATCGATCAAAGCGGCTGCCCGTTCAGCTACAGCCTGTGCCTGCATCCCCATGGATTGTTCAACCAATTGAGCAGATGCCCGATACATCGTGATGCCTAAAATGGCCCCAGCAGCCAGCATTAAACAGGAAAAAAACAAAAAAATTCGCATAAACAAACTATTCATTGTTCCAATGGCTCCCCCTTGTGAGCGTATATGTTATGTATGTATTTCTACTTCAATTTATCGGCATATGATTAGGAAAGGATTAGGGGAGGGGGAAGAGGTTGACGCTGGTATGTTATGTCGCGGTGTCCTGCTGCGTTCAGTTGTGGGGTCTAACAATCCTGAGAAGCGCTAATTGTTCCTTTTTTGAACAGTTGAAAATGTAACGATTCCTGAAAGCCCTTTTTTTGCTCAAAAGGATTTTTTTGAGCTTAAGCACTCCTTTTTCAGAAGATAAGGTTTCTGGAGATCGTTACATTTAAATTTGCTAAGCTACATTGTTCCGCCGCCTTGGCGAATGGATGGCGGGATCTTCTCAGGCCCCTGATTGATGTAACGATGGATAAACGTACCTACCTTGGCATCATCAAACTTGTCCAGCTTCATTGTTTTGGTCCAAGCGGTCACAACGATCTCGCTGCCGTCAGGAATATCTTTGTTGGGTACGGCAAGAATGCCTGACCCGGCTTGGCGAAATTTTGCGAGATATTGGAGATGTTCCTTCAGTTCATCACTGGCATTTTCACGATAATAGATGATGATGTCTCCATGCTCCATGTTATGAACTAGATAAGGATACCCCGGGAAGTCCGTATAAAAGCCAAATTGGATATCATGCGGATTATGTGGCCCCGATGTCGGTATTTTCATTTCATACTGGATCGGCTCCTCGGTGTGGGTGGCCCCATAATATTTGTCATCCGTCACATTGATGGTTGCATTGTTCGGGAGGTCGGCTACATCGTATGTCTTTCCGGCACCTTGAAGGAAAAATACGCCGAAGGCTACGATGGATACAGCGATCAAGGCATGTGCTGTGAGCCGGAGCGAGCGGCTTTTCTTCTGAATAGCTGCTCGCTCATTCTTTTTCATGTGGCTAAGAATTTTGCCGCGCGTACGTGATGCCCAGATATAGGCGGCAATCGAGAGTAGCAGCAGGGCGGCTCCAACAATCAGCCATAGATATGAGGTCCCCGTTTGTTGTTCCATTTGCATATGATCCATGTGGGTCATGTCCATTCGAATTCCTCCGCTTTCGTCAACAAATAATGAATATTTACACTACATATCGTAGTGTTAAAGGTGAAGCAACATAAAGAAAACATACAGACAAGCTAATAAACATTAAAAACCAAGCAAGAAACAAAGAAAAAACAGTAGAGCAAAGTGACTTCAACTAAATGCTGGCTCATATAAGTAAATACAAACATATTTTTTACACTACACATTATAGTGTATGGAATATGATCCGCGCAACGTTGCCTTTCGCAAATGAAAAAGACTCCCCCCACAATCGGGAGAAGTCTCCATTTCAGCAATCTTAAGTAGAAGAAACGAATTTACAAGCGTCCAAACGGCGAAAATAACGGGCTAAGTAAGCCAGCTATAGTCGAAAATAACAAACGGTACATTAAGTAAAACAATACAGCATTCACAATCAACACGCTGTACGTGCTGTCAATGGCAGCTTTGGTCCGATTGAGCGGATGCTGGAACAGCACCGTATTCATCGCAACAAACACCATAATATACGACAGCACCAGTAGGGAGATCGCGAACGAGTAGGAGATCACAATCATCAAGTTAGCGAGCAGAAGCGTAGCGATTGCAGGGACCAGCAAGGTTCCGAACTGGGCAACCAGAATTTTGGGACGGAACGTAATCCGTTCCAGCTTAAGTACACCATAGATGAGCGCAACAGCAGCAACCAGAATAATAGCTGAAAACAGGAGAGGGCGCAAAAATCCGCTAACAAATATGCCTTCCGCACCGAGGCGGCCAAATGTGATCAGAACATATGTAGAGGTTAATACAGCAAACAATGCCATCGTTAGCCACCCATTTAGGGCATGCTGTTCACCGACGGTTTTCATCGATTGATACGGACGAGCCAGTACGCTGAGGAAATAGGTCAGGTATTGTTTGCTTACTTCTTTGGCTTGCTGTACTTTTTCATTCTGAACGAAGTTGTTCCACTGATTTCCTGTGCTACCTTGGTTAGTATCGTGATCAGGAGCTTCATGATTACTGGAATGTACCGTTGCTGTTTCTTTTACAAGCGATGGTACAGGTGAATCCGAAGAAGAGCGTGTAGGTTCTGGTTGATGAGAAGCAGATTCCTTGTTGCTGGACCAATGCGTGTATTCCGAGTCAGCGGAAGCTGAATCTGTGCGTGTTACGGAATCCACAGGATCAGAAGAAGCATGGGTTCCCGTCAGGTTAGAGCCGCACTTCTCGCAAAACTGGGCATCTCCATTTTCATGATTACATACTTGGCATTTCATGTTCATAAGCCTCCAATTTCTTAAATTATGGAACAAGTTAACATTGTGTCTCATTTTAACGTTCTATGACGAACTTTGTCTATGGATCGCAGAATTAAATACCCAAAATAAACCTAATGAAACAGGCGTAATAACCTGCCATATTTTCATATTGACATAAAGATGGGGCGGAATTATGATGTCATTATCGAAATTGATAATCATTATCAATTAAAAGCTAGGGTCAAGAGCGATATTTGTATGTCTGCTCGACGTTCCTGTATCGGTAAAGGATTGTTTGAAGGGTTTGTTGCCTAATTACTGCGTTCATAGGGGAGTGTTCGTGTTGAGAATGAGAAAAAGTGTGACTTTGCCAGCTGTCGTGATGGTGACTTCGGTGCTGCTTGCAGCGTGTGGCAATGATGGGGCGGCTTTGAACAAGGCATCTGAGAAGACAGCTGTAACGAGTGAAGCTCAAACAGCATCTCAGGATACAAGCAAGGGAGGCCAAGAGGCAACTGTTGCAGATTACTCTGTTGCGGTAGAGGGGTATCGTACGTTTGCCGTAGAGCAGATTGATGCGTTTGTGAAGGAAACCGAGAAGTTTACGGATGCGGTGAAGGCTGGAGACTTAGAAAAGGCCAAGTCGTTATATGCCCCGGCACGTATGTATTATGAACGGATTGAACCGGTAGCGGAGGCGCTAGGTGATCTGGACCCTAACATTGATGCACGTGATGGTGACGTTGAAGCTGCAGACTGGCGTGGTTTTCACCGGATTGAGAAAGCATTATGGGCAGACAAAACAACCGACGGCATGAGCGAATATGCAGACACACTGCTCAGTGATGCGAAGCTGCTACGGGCTAAAGTGGAAACGATGGATATCGATGCAAGTCTGATGGTCACGGGTGCGGTCGAACTACTGAACGAGGTATCTTCCAGCAAGGTGACCGGGGAAGAGGAACGGTATTCGCATACGGATCTGTATGATTTTGCGGCGAATGTAGAAGGAGCACGCGAGATTTACAACTTGCTGAAGGATGATCTGGCATCCAAGGACAAAGAGTTGAACCAACAGATTGCGGATCGATTCGATGCGCTGGAGAAAGAACTGGCTCCTTTCAAGGAAGGTGACGGGTACGTTTCTTACAAGAAGTTGAAGGATGAGGATGTGCGCAAGCTAAGCCAGAATCTCGATGCGCTCGCGGAGCCGCTGTCCAATATGGGACAGGTACTGGGAGTGTAGAACGATGACGGAGAACAAGCAGGATTCGCTGAAAAAGCCGTTGTCACGGCGTGAAATGCTGAAGCTGACCGGCGTAGCCGGGCTTGGTCTGCTTATTGGCGGGGGCGGCGCAGGCGGACTGATGGCGCTGGGCCGCAAAGGCTCTTCTGTCGCCGCTGTAGAACCTGCGGCGGCTGATAAGGGATTGCCTTTCTATGGCAAGCATCAGGCAGGCATTATTACGCCCGCGCAGGATTTTATCTGCTTTGCGGCGTTTGACGTTACCGCAGGCAGCGTGGAAGAGCTTCGCCGTCTGTTCCGGGACTGGACGGCAGCCTCGGCTGCCATGGCTTCCGGACAGATGATCGGCGAGCACAACACCACGCTGAATACGCCCCCCACCGATACGGGGGAGGCGGCAGGCCTGACACCGTCACGTACCACGTTGACGTTTGGTGTGGGGCCGTCTTTGTTTGACGGGCGCTTCGGCTTGAAGGGACCGAAGCCGCGGGGACTGCGTGACCTGCCGGCATTTGCCGGGGATGCGCTGGACCCGAAGTGGTGTGGTGGCGACCTGTGCGTGCAAGTCTGCGCAGACGATATGCAGGTCGCCTTCCATGCGATCCGCAACCTCGCGCGTATTGCGCGAGGGCATGCGGTGCTGCGCTGGACCCAGGAGGGCTTCCAGCGCACAGGCCGAGCCGACCCCGCGGGTGGAACACCGCGCAATCTGCTCGGCTTCAAAGACGGCACCGGCAATCCGGATACTATGGATGCCGTGCTCATGGATCAGACCGTCTGGGCGCAGCCGAGTGACGGTCCGGGGTGGATGGCCGGCGGCAGCTACATGGCCGTCCGCCGGGTGCGCATGCGTGTGGAGGTCTGGGACCGCTCCACCTTGAAGGATCAGGAGGCGACGTTTGGTCGCCACCGTGATAGCGGCGCGCCGATTGGCAGCCGTGGAGAATTCGACCCGGTGGATCTGCAGGCGAGATCCACCGATGGACAGCCCTTAATCCCGGCAACATCGCATCTGCGGCTCGCCAAGGGAGACGGGAGTCAACTGATCTTGCGCCGCTCGTACTCGTATTCGAGCGGCCTCGATGCCAAAACAGGCCAGCTCGACGCAGGCTTGCTGTTTATTAGCTACCAGCGGGATCTGGACAAGCAGTTTATCCCGATCCAGACACGGCTGGCGAAGAGTGACAAACTGAATGAATATACGGTGCATGTGGGCAGTGCCGTCTTTGCCTGTTTTCCCGGGTGCAAACAGGGTGGATATATCGGGGAGACATTGTTCTAATGCTGATGAGTTTACATCGAAGTTCACATCCAAATGGTCACGGATTAAGGGGCAAAACGATATGAGATTGCTACGCATCACATTACCATTACGCATTACATTATCTTTACTCGTTGGCCTCATCTATTCTTTTTCATGGATGGGAGGAGGCCTGTTCAAACATGTTGATTATGTTTTTGGTGGACGCGGCCTTGCCTTTGAGGAGACTACTGCTTATGCTTCTGGAAAAGCTTCATATGCGTCAGCTGCAGCTGCGTCCGCTGTACCACAGAAAAGCGCGAAAACGGATCAGTTGCATGCTCTGCTTCCTCCGGTAGGAAGCGCGCTGGTGGAAGCAGGCCAGGGCAAGCTGGAAGATGCCATTCGGGATGTATCCGATTTTCAGGTGTTATGGCAACAAGCCGGACAACTGAAACCGGAGCAAAATGCAGAGCAGATCGCAGGTTTAATTACTACCGTTAACGATGCACTCACCAAGGTTCAAGATGTGTTGAAGGGTAGCGATGCCGACGCAGCCAAAAGTGCACTGGCAGACCTTGCAAGAGCAGTCAATGCATACGTAGAAGCCTTCCAAAGTGTAGAAGGTGGCAGTGACGCAGGCCGGAAGGCGGCAACACGTTTACTTCCGGATTCCCGAAGTAGTCTTGTCGCAATGCAAAACGGAGACTGGCCACTGGCAGAGCGCACGTATAAACGAATCGTTACTGCCTGGAAAGGTACGGAAGCACCGATTCGCAAGGACCATTTTGGCGTATACAGCCAGCTTGAGAAACAGATGAGCCTGATTCGGATTGCCATGCAAGCTGAACCGCGCAAGGAAACACAGGCCATCCAGCAAATGAACGAAATGGTGACGCTTCTGACGGATTACAGTATGGGGACACTCAAGGATGGGGAACTGGATAAAGAAGCAGTCAACGCTGGTTCTGCATCGCTGGCTGATCTGCTGCAATTGCTGGAAAAGGTGCAACAGCAGATTCAGGCCGGGGATAGCACCGGAGCGGCTACAGGCATGGAACAGTTTATTGTTGCTTGGCCTTCCGTCGAAGGACAGGTGCAGATCTCTTCGCCTGCATCGTATACCGCAATCGAGAATGAGATGACGGAAGCATCCGGCTACCTGGTCTCCAGTCCACCGAATACATCGAAAGCAACAGTAGTGGTATCCCGAATGATAGAGCGGTTGGAACCTTTAACGGAAACAACGTCTTATACTGCATGGGATGCAGCCTTAATTCTTCTTCGTGAAGGACTGGAGGCGATTCTGGTACTGGCTGCTTTGCTGGCCTATGCCAAGAAGAGCGGGCAAGTTGCTGCGCGGCGATGGATTTGGGCTGGGGCGGGTAGCGGTTTACTCTTGAGTGTAGGGCTGGCTGTGGTGCTAACACTGCTGCTGGCTGCGGCGTCTTCAGGCAGTACACGCGAGATGATTGAAGGGTATACGGGTCTTGCGGCAGTGGTTCTGATGTTGACCGTTGGACAATGGATGCATAACAAATCAAACGCCCGCTCATGGAACAGTTATGTAGAACGCCAGGTTGGAGGAGCCCTTGCACGCGGAAGTTTATGGTCTTTGTTTGCCGTCGCTGGTCTTGCCATATTAAGAGAAGGTGCGGAAACCACTATTTTTTACATCGGCATGGCTCCTTCCATTCAGCTATCCCAGTTGTTCATGGGGGTGGGCATAGCCTTGGTGATCCTGGTTATTCTGGCCATAGCGATTATTCAATTCAGCGTGCGTCTGCCGGTGCGCTGGTTTTTCCTCACGGCTACGCTATTGATCTATTATCTGGTCTTTCGTTTTCTGGGCGAGAGTATTCATGCCCTGCAGGTATCGGCCACGCTTTCTGCACATGTAGCACATGAGTTCCCTGCCCTAAGCTGGCTTGGCATGTATCCTACATGGGAGACCTTCGTGCCGCAAATGGTGGTATTGGTCTATCTGGTCTTTAGTCTGGTTCGCACCGAGAAACGCTCAGCAAGAGATATGTCCAGTACATCAGTTTGAATACTTCCAGTGTAGCCAGCCGATTCTGGTGATGTACGTTAAATCCGATGATGTCGTTCAAGGAGTACCTCCCCGGGCATCTCCAGAGATTTAATTAAGAATGCTCTCTCACTTCACCACGATGGGTGGTAAGTAGGGGGCATTTTTACGTAAAATCATCTAAGTGGGTTTGGACGGACTTCTCCACTACATATATAGTAGTAATAAGAGAACAGTTTGACTTGAGAGCAGATTAGAAGCAGGGGGAAGCATCCATGATGGAGAGCAATAATACAACTAAAGCCATATTTTTCGATCTAGATGATACCTTATATGATCACTTACAGCCGCTTCGGGGAGCATTGGAGGAAGTGCTCGGATTGCCGGAATCGTTTGATTATGCGCTGGCGTATCATCGATTTCGCTATTACAGCGACTGGCTGTCTGCACAGGAAGACCTTTCGGCGGTTCCTGAACCGGATGCAGTAGAGCGTATGAGATGCCGTAGATTCGAGCTAACGATGGCTGATTTTGGGATTGAACTGCAGCCTGGACAAGCGCAAGAACTGCAACGAAGGTATTTGACCAGACAGTTTCAGATTACTCCCTTCCAAGGAGCATATGATCTGATTCGCAGACTTCAAGCGGAGGGACATACGGTGGGGCTGATTACGAATGGAGAAGGTCAGCATCAGCGGCGTAAGTTAGAAGCGCTAGATGCGTTCGGTCTGGTGGACGAGCAACTGGTCTTTATTTCCGGTGAAGTCGGTTATGCGAAACCGGACGGCAGACTGTTTGAGCATGTGAACAAGCAGACAGGAACAACAGCAGATCATAGCTACTATATTGGAGATTCGTGGCGCAACGATGTTGCCGGAGCGGTGGATGCAGGCTGGAAGATCATCTGGTTTAATCACCGTGAGGCATCGCCCGAATCGGATCATCAACCTCATTTTACGGCACGGAACTACGAGGAAATCAGTCATCTTCTTACGTTTGAACAGGTTCGTTCATAGGCGGGAACTCGGAGAATCGAAGCACTTCTAAGAATTAACTAAATAATGATCATGTTCTAACAAGGCATTCAGTCCTGTCATCTGTGATTGCAGATGAAGGGCTGTTTTTTTGTTTTCACTCAGACGTGTGAGAATGTTCACTGAAGGTCGGTAAGGTTGGCGGTATAACTACATGAGCAGCCTTGTTCATAGTGGAAGCACCCAAAAGTTCATCATGAAGCCCGGCTTCATGGAATCTTCATTTGGAAGAGAGCTCAAAGCTCTTTTCAAAGTATATAGTCAGTGCTATAATTAAAACAAGATTTAGATTAAGTCTAAATTAAAAGAAAAGAATAACGAAGCGATACCAAACAAATCATATGACAAACAAAACTAAAATGAGATATTCGAAAGGGGATAAATTCCATGAGTACAATCCAAACTAACCCAAACACTTCTGTAACAAACACAGCTAAACTTCAAGCGGTATTGAACCGTCAGATCGCAGGTTGGTCTGTCCTTTACACGAAGTTGCACAACTTCCATTGGTATGTCAAAGGACCACACTTCTTCACACTTCACGCCAAATTTGAAGAACTGTACAACTTGGCTACAGCGAATATGGACGAGGTTGCTGAGCGTCTTCTGACCATTGGTGGTCGTCCTGTAGCAACGATTGCAGAACAACTTCGCCTGTCCCCAATTGCGGAGGCACAAGGACAACTGTCTGCTGAAGAGATGGTTGAACATGTTGTTGCCGATCTGAATGCAATGCTTGATGTGATTCGCCAAGGCATTCATGAAGCTGGAGAAGCAGAAGACAATGCGACAGAAGACATGATGATCGGATTCACTGCTGCGCTGGATAAAGAGATCTGGATGTTAAACGCATTTTTGGGCAAATAATCTAGGCTAACCTGTGTCCTGACAACGATATGTAGAGTCCGTGAACAAACATCCCGTTCGCTTACAAATCCGGTGTGCTTCCCGTATAATAATGGCATCCAAGATGTACAGAATGGTGGAATGAGAAATGCGGACAGACCTGGATCGATTGCAGGAAGAAGCTGAACGGTTTATATATACTAGTTATGAAGAGCTGGGCCATACGCGTAAAGACGCAGAGGCCCGGCTTATTGCCATTAAGCAAGAGATGGACAAAACGGGAACCTATACCCATACTGCAGAGGAACTGGAACATGGCTGCAAAATGGCATGGCGGAACAGCAACCGCTGTATCGGGCGGCTGTTTTGGGACAAGCTGCGCATTGTGGATGCACGTCATGCTGATACCGCAGGAGTGGCTGCGCAGGCCGTACTGGATCATATCCATAACGCTTCAAACGGAGGCAAGATCATCCCGACGATTACCCTCTTGCCGCCAGAAGGCCCAGTTGGAGCCCCCATCCGTATCTGGAATCATCAGTTGATCCGTTATGCTGGATATGAGACAGCGCAAGGCATTGTGGGTGATCCTGCTTCCATTGAACTGACCAAAGCGGCCAATTCCCTCGGCTGGCAGGGAGCTGGAGGCGATTATGATGTGTTGCCGATCATTATTCAAGCTCAAGGACAGGCCCCAGAGTGGTATGTAATACCAGAGCAGGAGATCATCGAAGTGCAGATTGAGCACCCGGAGCGAGTGGAGATTGCTGAACTCGGCCTGCGTTGGTACGGTGTGCCAATGATTGCGGATATGCGGGTCGAGATCGGAGGCATTAACTACCCGGCTGCGCCGTTTAACGGTTGGTATATGGAAACGGAGATCGGAGCGCGAAACTTTGCCGATACATTCCGATATAACAAGTTGCCAGATGTAGCTGCTGCACTAGGGTTAAACACGTCGAGTGAAACGACACTGTGGAGAGACCGAGCACTGGTGGAGCTTAATGTGGCTGTGCTACATTCTTTTAAGAAGGCCGGCGTGAGTATCGTGGACCACCATACAGCTGCATCGCAGTTTGCTCTGTTTGAACAGCGGGAAGAAAAGGCTGGACGCGAGCTGACCGGAGACTGGGTGTGGCTGATTCCACCAGTGTCCCCAGCTACTACTCATATTTTTCACAGTTCCTACCTTAATGAGATTGTGAAGCCGAACTTTTTTCATCAGGACCCTGCATACAGGTTTCAAGATGGGATGGCTGTTGCCTCAGATGTCGGTATAAGTGAGCAACACCATAAGCACCATGAGAACATGGATCATCAAAACGACCGAGAGCATGCGTCCGATGAAGCCAAACAGTCACAGGCAGGGAATACACCAATGAAATGCCCGTTTGCACATTAATTTGTGTGAGCGGGTTTTATTTTTTGAAGCAGTCCTCTCAGCTCTCTTTCATCCGATACCTGCTTCGCATGATGGCTTGAACGGTGATGGCTGCCGCGATCAGAACAAGATTGAAGACAAATACAGCATATAGAGACAAGGTCTCCATCAGAAGTGCTGCGAGTAGAGGAGATACCATAGAACCGATCTCCGCAGACGAGACAATTTTACCAATGACAGAGCTTCGATTCACTTCAGGAGTGTGATCCCCAATATGTGCAAAAAAGGAATCCATGTAACAAGCTCCGCCGATGCCACCGATGAACATGCCAATGTACACCCAGAGGTGGACAGATGTACTTAGAAAAACAATGACTTCAACGCCGATCAGGAACATGCCCAGCATACACAGCAGGAGCCGATCACCCAAGCGGTCGGAGAGAAAACCGACAAAAGGGGCAGCGGCAAGGGTAGAGATTCCGGCTATGGTAAAGGCCAGACTGGCAGAGAAAGTATCCCACTGCATGATTTGGGTTGCATAGAGTGCAAAATACGTCAGGAATACAGCGTAGGCACTCATCTCCAGGACATGCACCGTTATGTATCCTGTAAGTGGGACAGGAATAGGACCTGTGCCAAGGCTTGAGCGAGACTGTGTATTATTGGAGGTATACTCCTGAGCAATCTTTTCTTGACGTGAAGTTTGATCTGCAGGAGCCGAAGAGAGAACTTCACTATCCTTCGACTCTAGAATGGGTATTGAGCCAGATGATCCATACGTTGTTTTGTTTTGCATACCCATAACAACAACCATGGCGATCAGACAACAGCATGCAACCAGCCAGAACGGAACGGACAGCGGTACGTGGAGCGTAAGCCAGCCGCTGATGACCGGCCCTAGGATCATGCCCCCACCCTCACTACTACTGATGTATCCGTTGTATAGTCCCCGGTTATCGCTATTTCCTCCGTCACTGATGATGGAGCGTACGATGACGGTCAGCCCGGTTGAAGCCATTCCTTGCAATAGCCGCAACAGGCCAAGGAACAGGGGCGTAGAGGCAATGGCAAAACCGGCTGTACATATAGCGAGCATCAGCAGCATAAGGACGAGAGATATTTTGACCCCTACATGGCGATAGAGAGCAGAGGCAGGGAGCCCGCCGACTACTTTACCTAAATAGAACAATCCGAAAATGAACCCCATCTCCCAGCCAGATAGGCCAAGTTGGTCGATATATATCGGAAAGAGGGGCAGAATCATAAATCCCCCCATCTGGCTAAGAAAACAGACACTCATCAAAAGGGGTAAATTACGACGCATTTCCATGGTCTTTCTCACCTCAACTCCATGATATGGAGTCCCGGCATCATTCATTCTTTTTGAATCACTTCGAAAAACTAAAATAACTCAAAAAGGAACGTAGCAGATGTAACTGCTACGTCTTCTTGTGAGACTTATGCTGCGAAATTTACATCAATGCTGAACAGGGTTTCCCATCAGTGATGATGGTGAGGGTGTTTATTTTCGTGGTCAGGTATAACAACGTTAACAACGGTTTTTTGAATATGTGTTGCATGGTTTGTGTTTTCTGCATTGTTTTTAGATTTGTTTTTCGCACGATTTTTAGAAATGAGTTTGCTTTTGTTGGCAGCTTTGCTTTTTGGAGAGAGCGGTGAGAAGAAGTTAGTCATGGTAAAGCCTCCTTCATTAATATACGTTTTATTTTTTTGAATCTATCAATTCACATGGACAGGCTAAGATAATGAAATAGATAGATTACCAGTAAGGATTGCAGCCGGGATTGCAGTGATGGTGATGATGATTGTGTGGATGATGGTGGTGGTGATGTGTATCTTTCTCTTTAGATTCAGGCAGAATGACGTTAACGACAGTTTCCTGAATATGCTCTGACTTGCTTGTGTTACCTGCGTTGTTTTTAGATTTGTTTTTTGCGCGGTTTTTGGATACCAATTTGCTTTTGTTGGCAGCTTTACTTTTTGGAGAGTGTGGGGACAAGTAGTTAGCCATGAAGAATACCTCCTTGTGATGGATATACGTTATACTATTCTGAATCTATTAATTCGTTTGTATAGAAGACTAATTAATAAGAAAATAGATTTATTGCCATATTATTAATATCTGTAACGTACGCGCTTGACCTTTCAAAACAAAAGAAAATGGGGTAAATTATTCATATTCGAGATATGGCTTAATTAAAGTCGTGTATAATAGGTAAGGTTTCTTAGGATAAACCCAAGGATAAGGGGGCGACGTGAAGCATGTCAGAACAACAACCGATCATCCGGTTCGAGCGGGTGACACAGCAATATGACCAGGATGAGGCTGTATTGAAAGCTGTCAGCTTTGAGATTGAACGTGGAAAATTTTATACGCTTCTCGGCCCGTCCGGTTGCGGTAAAACAACGATATTAAGGCTGATTGCCGGCTTTGCGGAGCCGACGGAGGGCAGCATTTATTTTAACGGCGCATTGATTAACAAGGTTCCTGCGCATCAGCGTCAGGTGAATACGGTATTTCAGGACTATGCGTTATTTCCGCATTTGAATGTATTCGAGAACGTAGCCTTTGGCTTGCGGATTAAAAAAATGAAAACATCCGAGATTCGTAGCAAAGTGCTCGAAGCTCTCAAATTTGTCAATCTGTCCGGTTATGAGAACCGGGAGATTGGCGAGATGTCCGGCGGACAGCGCCAGCGTGTGGCGATTGCCCGCGCCATTGTGAACGAGCCTGAGATTCTGCTGCTGGACGAGCCTTTGTCGGCACTCGACCTGAAGCTTCGTACCGAGATGCAGTACGAGTTGCGAGAGCTGCAGCAGCGGCTGGGCATTACGTTTATTTTTGTCACGCATGACCAGGAAGAAGCACTTGCGATGTCTGATGAAATCTTTGTCCTGAACGGTGGTGTCATTCAGCAGAGTGGTACGCCGAACGATATATATGATGAGCCGATTAACCGCTTTGTCGCGGACTTTATTGGAGAGTCGAATATCGTGGCAGGCAAGATGAAGCAGGACTTTGTCGTTGAGTTTGCAGGTGCACAGTATGAATGTGTCGATCAGGGTTTGCAGCCTGACGAGCCTGTTGAGATCGTCATCCGCCCAGAGGACTTCGAGATCACAACCGAGGAGCAGGGCAAGCTCAAGGTTAAGGTGGACTCGCAGTTGTTCCGCGGCGTACACTACGAAATCTCGACCTACGATGACGCAGGCAACGAATGGCTGATTCATTCGACGAAGAAAGCGGCCGTCGGATCGCGCATCGGGCTTTATTTTGACCCGGAAGCCATTCATGTTATGCGTTTTAACGAAACTGAGGAAGAGTTCGACAGACGACTCGAAGCTTACCAAGAGGCCGCTCATGCAGACTAAAGCCAGCACGCGCAATGCGTATCTGATTCCCTATGTGTTATGGATGGTGTTGTTCGTTGTAGCGCCGGTGCTGCTGGTCATCTATTATTCGTTCTTTGATGTGGAGGGTAACTTCACACTTGGCAACTATGCGCGGTTCTTTACACCGGTGTATATGCAGATGACGCTCAGTTCATTCTGGTATGCATTTCTGATTACGGCGTTCTCGCTACTTATCTCGTATCCAACGGCGTATATGCTGACCCGGACGAAGCATAAGCAGCTGTGGTTGCTGCTGATCATTTTGCCAAGCTGGATCAATCTGTTGTTAAAAGCGTACGCCTTTATTGGCCTTTTCGGCACATACGGTCTGACCAACTCTCTGCTGGAAGTGGTGGGCATTGGGACACAACAGATTTTGTTCACTGATTTCAGCTTTATCTTTGTTTCGGTGTACATCTTCATTCCCTTTATGATTCTGCCGATCTTTAACGCGCTGGAGGAGATGAATCCGTCCCTGATCTATGCTGCACGGGATCTCGGCGCTTCATCGTGGCTGACGTTCCGCCGTGTGATCTTCCCGCTGACGATCAGCGGAGTGAAATCAGGCTGTCAGGCCGTATTTATCCCGGCGTTGTCCCTGTTTATGATTACCCGCCTCATTGCGGGGAACCGTGTTATTACGCTGGGTACAGCGATTGAGCAACATTTTCTCGTTACCCAGGACTGGGGCATGGGTTCGACGATTGCCGTCTTTTTGATTATCGCGATGGCAGTCATTATGTTTCTAACCGGATCAGGCAAGAAGGAGGTGCGAAATGGGAAGAAACGGAAAGCTGTCTAACGTCTATCTGGCTGTTGTATTCGCCATTTTGTACGCGCCGATTGCCTATCTGATTTTCTATTCATTCAATAGTGGTGGCCATATGCGGGGGTTCGAAGGCTTCACACTGGAATGGTACAGAGAAGTTTTTGCGGACACCCGGCTGCTCATTATTGTCTTGAATACGTTTATTATCGCGCTGTTGTCCTCAGCGATTTCAACCATTCTGGGTGTGGCAGGGGCACTGGCGATTTATCATGTACGTCGTAAACGGACCAAAAACACACTGTTATCTCTAAACAACGTGTTGATTGTTAGCCCCGATGTCATTATCGGTGCATCATTCCTGATTTTGTTTACGATGATTGGCATCAAACTCGGCTTTACGTCGGTATTGCTGTCTCATATCGCATTCAGTGTGCCGATTGTGGTCATCATGGTGCTACCGAAGCTGCAGGAGATGAGCCCAACCTTGATGGATGCGGCTCGTGATCTAGGCGCGGGCTCATGGCAAATTCTAACGCGTGTGGTACTGCCTTACGTGAAACCCGGTATTTTTGCTGGATTTTTCATGGCTTTGACGTACTCGCTCGACGACTTTGCCGTAACCTTCTTTGTGACAGGGAATGGATACTCCACACTTTCGGTGGAGATTTACTCCAGAGCAAGGCAAGGGGTGTCGCTGTCGATTAATGCGTTGTCTACCCTGTTGTTCCTGCTCACGGTGCTGCTGGTGGTCGGATATTACTTCATTAACCGCCGTGCATCACGCATTCCAGCCGGAGGAAAGGGGCTGCGTCCATGAAACAGTTGGTACGGACATTCGCACTTGTGTTTGTGGCTGCATTCGCCCTTATGATTCTGGCTTCGTATCTGAACAAAAGTCAGGGATATTCCGGTGGAAACACGCTGACGATCTACAACTGGGGCGATTATATCGACCCGGATCTCTTGAAGGAATTCGAAGAAGAATCTGGAATGAAGGTCATTTATCAGACGTTTGATTCCAATGAAGCGATGCTGACCAAGATTGAACAGGGCGGCACAACGTTTGACGTGGCGATTCCTTCTGAATATGCGATTAGCAAAATGAAAGAAGAGAACCTGCTCGTTCCGATTGACCACAACAAGCTGCCTAACCTGAAAAACATCGATTCCCGGTTCCTGAACTTGAACTATGATCCGGATAACCAATTCTCTATTCCGTATTTCTGGGGAACCGTTGGTATTGTGTATAACCCGGAACTGGTGGGTGGCCTGACATTTGACAGCTGGAATGACCTATGGGACCCGCGTCTGAAAAATCAGATCCTGCTACTCGATGGTGCTCGTGAGGTCATCGGTATGGGGCTGAATAGCCTGGGGTACTCACTTAATGATACGAATGAAGATCATCTTCAGGCTGCACTCAAAAAGCTGTCTACCCTGACTCCTAACGTAAGAGCCATCGTTGGAGACGAGATCAAAATGCTGCTTGCGAACGAAGAAGCCGCGGTTGGACTCGTATGGTCCGGGGATGCATCGGAGATTATGGATCAGAACGACAAGCTGGATTACAAGGTACCGGAGGAAGGTTCAAATCTCTGGTTCGACAGCATGGTCATCCCGAAAACAGCTAAAAACGTAGACGGCGCGCACCAGTTTATCAACTTTATGCTGGACCCGGATCATGCTGCACGCAACGCAGAGTACGTGGGATACTCGACACCGAATGCGGAGGCACTTAAGCTGTTGCCAGAAGATATCTCGCAGGATGAACGCTTCTATCCAGACGAGACACTGACAAGCAAGCTGGAGGTTTACAACAATCTGGGCAAAAAAATGCTATCGCATTATAACGACCTGTTTCTGGAGTTTAAGATGCATAGTAAATAATTGTCCTCCAGTCTACGCAAACTGCAACGAGTATAACGAGTGCAACGCAAATACCCCCTGAACCTATTGGCGGCTTCAGGGGATATTTGACGTTGGATTTATTCCGGCGCGGGCTCCGAGAATTCGGATTGCCGGGAACTTTATTTACACCCGTGCGTACTAAAGCCCATAACCCCGAATATGAAAAGTATATCGGGATAGAGGGAACGGAACGGGATGAAAGAGAACGGAACGGAAACTCTGACGGTGTAGATGTGATGTTTGAATTCAATTGTTTTACTTAAAATGAAGCGGGAAGGAGGTTCGTGATGTTAGGCATGATCGTGCTTGTTTTGTTATCTTGGCTCTTGCTTCGTTTCACGATCAAGCAACCGTTGTCTGTGCTCGGGTATCGTCCGGCAGGTCCACGTCTCCAGCAATTTGCGATAGCCTTACTTTTGGGTATCCTCGTTTCCTCGGCAGTTCACTGGACAGAATCTCTGGTCACCATGTCAAACTGGAAGCTAAACCCCGAATATTCCTGGGCTGATTTTTTGATAGCCAGTTGGTGGAACTTCAAGTCGGTCTGGTTTGAGGAATTGCTTTTCCGTGGTGCACTGCTTGTACTTATGATTCACGGGTTAGGAGTCCGATGGGGAATCGTACTTTCTTCCATGGCGTTTGGGATGTATCACTGGTTCACGGACGGTGTGTTCGGAAACATCCCGATTATGCTCATTGTATTTATAACGACCTTTATTATGGGCTTGGTTTGGGCATATGCGTATGCCAAAACCGGTTCTATGGCTCTTGCAGCAGGAAGCCATCTGGGCTGGAACGGAGCATCATCCATCCTGTTCTCTGACGGCCCGAACGGCGAGCAGTTATTCGTTCAAGTGACAGGCATAAGCTACATGCCACTTGCCGGAATACCTTCACTGATTTTTTTTGTCGCGTCCAACGCGGCCCTGCCTCTGATCCTCTTTTTCTGGATTAAATACAACATAGCTATGCAATCAAAACCCAATGAACAGGCAGTTTCACCCTAATAAGAACAACAAAAATAAATAAAAACATCCCTTGATCACGTATGGATCAGGGATGTTCCTTTTCTTTTACCTGCTCTAAAGCAATAGCTTTGAAGTGCGATATCCGATGAATATGAGATTACACGTTAACGGAGGGGACAGGACAAACGAAGGAAGCGAAGCGCTCGCCTTTACAACCGGATTTTCTCATAGGATATGAGATTCCAAAAAATCCGGGGGTAACAGCGATCGGAAGATTACTCTGCACTCGGAGTGGCTCCAGTGTAACTCAAAGAACTTATCGGATATCATGCCACTACATAGGCTTTTTGCGCCCCATGATGATATACGACCCGCCCACAATCAGCAGAATGGCCACAAACGGTTGAATATAGCTCATGTTGCTCAGTACGGAACCGATCGACATGACAGTGAAGAACAATAGGGAAAGAACCGTCAGAATATTAATCGGAATCAGCAACCATTTATTTTTTCCGCCAAACCAGTAGAGTTCAAACAAACCGACCGCTGGCGCCAGAATGAAGCCCGGCCACATCGTACCCCAGTTACCAAACAGCATCGCGATCTGGCATACAATACCGACGGTCAGCAGCAAGCCGCCTGGAACGAGCAATCCAACGCCACGGCCAATCATGGAGAAGTATAACCAGTGGAAGAACAGTCCGAGCGGAATCACAAATAACGTAGGCCAGAAAGTACCAAAGATAGTGCCTGGACCCATTGTGCCGCCTTGATTCAGAATCAGGTATACACCGAGCAAAATCAGGACAGGTGCAAGAATCGTACGTTTAGCCATAATTTCTCTCCTTTTGAATATGGAATCTTTCATCCGTGCAATATGTAACATCATTTTCGTTATATACAGCATACCACGAACTGGAAAAGGGGAACCTCCGTCTTTGGCGTTAAACTTATCCTAGACTAAAGTCTAGGTGTGGGGCTACGATCCTATCCCTGCCGAGTCGCCAGATTAGCCCGGTATTGACCCGGGGTCTGTCCCGTCCACTTTTTGAACGCATTCTGGAAGGCACTTTGTTCCGAAAAATGAAGGGCATAGGCGATATCGACGACAGCATAGTTGCCTCTTTGTAAGTAACGTAGCGCCATTTCCTTCCGTACCTGAACGGAGATTTCGTTAAACGTTGTACCTTCTTCACGCAATCTGCTCTGGAGTGTGCGAATGCTCACGCCGAGATGTGCTGCCGTGTGTTGTAATGTGGGGAAGAAGGAAGGCAGACTCTCCGTGATCCATCGGTTTACTTTGCTGGAGAAGGGCTGAGAGGCATACAGGTCTGCCCGGGTCTCCTCCGCCATCGACTCGAAAACCTTCAACATCCTGGCATCCGAATATAAAACGGGCAACGTCAGGACCTCTTTGGATAGGCGCAGCAGGGTTTGGGTAGCACCGAACTCGGGAGTGACCCCAAGGGAGTTCATGTAAACAGACAGATCACCTGCCCCGACAGGGGCTTCGTGACTGAATTGGACTTCTCTTACCACGGCCCGGTGATTCGCCAGCTTGTTGATCAGATGTAATACCGATACAGTCATATCCTCTACGCAATGGCGAGACATGGGGATTTCTTCATTTTCAACAGACAACTGAATGATCACATCCGGTCCATCGACCTTCCACTCCAGTTGAAATCCACTATATAAAATATCGTTATACCGCTGGTACGCGCTAAGTGCGTCACCAATCGTTTTGGAGTGCATCATGACATATCCGGGCAGACTTAAATCCGCAAAATCCAGCCGCCCACCCTGGTTTAATCCAAAGTATGGATCGTTTGCATAATCAGCAGCACGCCGCATGATCCGTTCCAATTCAGTGACGGGAATCCGGGCATCCGGGTTCTCCAAGATGGAGGGATCTACATCGATGTCTTTGAAAAAGGATTCCGTGTCAAAACCTTTGTGTACCAGCGTTTTCAAAATAGGATATACCATGGATATCGGGACACTGTGGTTAAGATGTTTCATAAGTCCTCCCGTTTGCACGAATCCGCAATGATTTGGCGTCGTTGATCATTTGTTTATACCTACCTTCACTATATGCTTGTGATATATCCGTTTCATCGGTCTTCATGAACCATATTATACAGGAGGAACATACGTATGAATGCAAATAAAATTCTCATCATTAACGGTCATCCCGATCCACAGAGTTATTGCAAGGCACTGTCAGAGTCCTACGCAGAGGGCGCACGAAAATCAGGTGGGACGGTGGAGATGATCGATCTGAGTGAGATCGAGTTCAATCTTAATCTCCGATACGGCTATCGTCAGCGGACAGAGCTCGAGCCTGATCTGCTGAAGGCACAGGAACTCATTCGCTGGGCAGATCATTTGGTATTTGTGTATCCGACGTGGTGGGGAACAATGCCCGCTGTGTTGAAAGGGTTTATTGATCGGATTTTCCTGCCCGGGTTTGCTATGAGGTATCGGGACAACTCACCGCTCTGGGACAAATTGTTGAAAGGTAAGTCTGCACAGCTTATTGTGACGATGGACACCCCTTGGTTCTACAATGCATTGGTATACAGAAGGGCAGGTCACCGGGTCATGAAATCCAACGTCCTTCAATTCAGTGGGGTATCCCCTGTACGTGTAACCGAGATTAGTCCAATCCGCAAGTCCACGGAAGCGTTTCGTCAGAAATGGCTGGGTAAGGTGATGGAAATGGGGATGAGGCAGGCACGATGATCTAATAGGGATAGGAATATCAAATGAGAATCGTTCATAAAGAGTGAGGAACAAAGGAACAGAGCAAAGAAAAGGATCAAAGCAAGGATCAAAGAACACAAAACAAAAGAAAAGAGGCAGAGAACTCCCTGCTTCGTTTCTTTGTTGTGAAGATGAAGCAGCGATAAGTCAGTTGTTAACCTGCTTTTTCACTACTTTTTCAACACATCCGAATGTTTCTTGCCCCAGCTGTTAACGCCGTCGTCTTCAATGATCGAGATCGCCGCGTCAGCAATATCCGGGTTTGTCATCAGTTTTTCCTGAATCCGGAACTTGATATCATCCGCATCCGCTAGACTGAGTCCCTTAGTCAGCTCAATCAGACCCTCAACATGGTAATACCGGCCTTCCTGAATGATACGCATCATCTGGATATCAGCCACATGGCTGTCTGCCAGAATCGTCTGGGACACCTTGTCCTCGATATCCTGCGGTGCGGCGACACCGATCAGACCAATCATGTTGTCATAGCCGACACGGAAAGCAACGGCGATCATCAGGCATCCGATGATAGTGGTGACAATACCGTCAAGCAAAGCGAAGTTTGTCAGTGCAATGACGACAACAGATATAAGCGCAAGCGTCGCTCCAAGCACGGCTACAACGTCCTCGTAGAATACCAGGCGGGTTGGTGGTGCGGCACGTCCTACATTTTTGATTGCTGCAGGCACCAGGGCGAACCCTGTCGCTTTGGGAGCACGAGCTTCTTTCAAAATTTCCTTCATTGCTTTGATGAGGATGGCTCCATCGATCACAATATTAAGCACAAGCACACCAATGTTGATCCACAGTCCGCCCGAGTGACCAGCAGGATGCTGGAGCAGGTGAATGCCTTCGTGAATGGTTTCGTAGGCCATAATCGTCACCACAATTACGGCAATCATACAGAAAATGTTGATGACCCGTCCGAATCCAGTCGGGAAGCGGCGTGTAGGTTTTTTCTCGGATAATACACTTCCGACAAATACAAACCCTTGGTTAATGGCATCGGCCAGTGAATGCATCGCTGATGCGAACATGGCGCCGCTGCCACTGAATATAAAGGCTCCTCCTTTACATAGTGCAAGTATGGCGTTACCCGCCATGGCTACAGCAGAGGATGTGTTGCCTTTTTTGACGAGAGACATAAAGCTCTCTGACTTCGGTTGTTCAGCCACTTCGGTAGTTCCTCCCAGATATGTAGTTGGTGTAGAAAGACAGTCCTTCTTCCGGTAGCTTGTGCATTTCCACTAAATGTTATTATAACCGCCTTTACATATCCCAGCATTATGAAAAAATGGTCATATCACTATCCAGACGATAACGGCTGTTAATATAATTGTTTGTCATTCAATTTGACTTAGTATTCGATCACATCGATCTCACGCAAATTACGATTGGATTGCTCCAGCAATTCGGTGAAGGTTTCAGCCACGTAATAGACAAAGTCAGGATCATGTTTGAATATAATAATCTGTCCATATGTTCCTTGCTCTGTTGGGTCAAAATCCATCATCAAATAAAGCGATCCGCCTCCCAGCTTGCCAAAGGTGATCCATGATTTCTGATGCAAATAAGGCTTGATTCGCGGGTCCAGCTCACGCATTTCTTCTTCGGAAAAATAGTCTTCCATCCGAATCTCTACAGTACCGTCATGTTCTCTCTTCATTTGTTCCAGCGATAACATGTAGAAGACCATATCTTCATTTTGTGCGGCATCACCTGGAAAAAGAACGTGAAAGGCATATCCGCTGCCGTTTTTACGTTTGTAAAATGCCCGGAAGTCTTCTGGTAGACGTATGCTGTAATATTGCTCGAACGCGTCAAGTTCCTCATCGGTTGCTCCTTCCTGTTCACGGTAGGCCTCCAGCAACTCCTGGTTTTCCTCATCCTGCACCTTTTCTTCCAGCAGTTCTAGCAACTCTTGCATGAGTTCATCGATCCGTTGTTCTGACTTTGGTTCTGACATCATGTTTCGCCTCCTTATGAGCGTTCGCATGTCATACTCATCTGGTGAATCTGTTAAATGAGATGCTTTCCCACTAGTATAGATTTACTCAGGAAACTCGTACAAGAAACCATAGACCAAGCGGGAGTCCTACATAACGAATGAATATGGAAGTGTAAAAGTGCGCTTGTGGTCTATGTAGTTGCATTCAACCACCTAACAATATCTCAAAAAAAAGCGTGAGCAGCAGGGTTACCCTGTGACTCACGCTTTGATCTCTATTTGGTCTATTGGTTTTAAATCGATCTCATGTTTTGTTATTCAAATCTCCAGCAGGATAAACTCAGGTTACCCAGCTGATACGCGCGGAATAAGAGAGAGGCTTGTTTCTTCTCATCTCCTGCACCCATGGCGATCAGGATTGGCACAAAATGCTCTGGCGTAGGAACCGCTGCCTGTGCAGATGGAGCAAGCTTGTCATATGCGAAGAGGGCATCCGTATCCCAGTGCTCAAGCTTATCTTGGAGCCAGCTGTCGAATTCCATAGCCCAGGAATCTACACCTTGACTTTCCCAGTTCAGACGGCGCAGGTTATGCACGGTTCCGCCACTGCCAATGACAAGAACGTTTTGCTCTCGCAAAGAAGCGAGTGCTTGGCCTACCTGATACTGTTGCTCACCCGTCAGATAACGGTTAACGGACAGAGCGATTACAGGAATGTCTGCTTCTGGGTAGAGCAGGCGTAGCACAACCCACGCTCCATGATCCAGGCCGCGTACCTCATCCGTCTGCACTGAAATGCCCGCTTCGGTGAACACCTTGATGATCTCAGCGGTTGTTTCAGCATGTCCTTGCGCTGGATATTTGATCTGGTACAGTTCGGGTTGAAAACCACCGAAATCATAGATCGTGTCATATGAGCCGGTTACAGCAGATACGAGCTGTGTAGTCGATTCCCAGTGAGCGGAGAACAGGACGATCGCTTTAGGTTTGGGCAGATCCTGCCCAAGTTTTTGCAAAAATTCAGTGTACGCATTCTCTTCCAAAGCAAGAGAAGGAGCACCATGGGCGATAAACAAAGATGGCATCATGATTCAGTCATTCCTTTCGTGTCTTCTGTAGATACCCCGGCATCCGTCCGAAGGAAGTGTTGGAGTTTGGCATATAACTCAGGAGTTACATGGTGGCCCCCGCTGTATGGCACATACGTAACTTGATTCGTATGATTCCGGAAAAACGAAGCATTATCTTCACCCAGCTGTAACGGGAAAAGGTGATCCTGATCGCCGTGTGAGATAAAAGCAGACAGATTCGATGAAGGCTGCAAAGCATATTCTTCCTTCACAAACTGCGGAATGTATCCGCTCATAGCCACAATGCCTTTGATGGCATCACCCATCACCAAGGCAAGCGTCATCGCCATGATGCCGCCCTGACTGAATCCGGCGATGTAACGCCGTGCAGGATCGACCGCATATTGGGCTGACAGCTCGATGATAAGTTGTTGCAGTCCTTGAACCGAGGCATCATATAACTCGCGGACGGGATTGCCTATGCTTTTGATCTGAAAATAAGCATAACCTCCACCCTGTACAATAGGCCCACGAATGGCAACAATGATGAAATCGGTAGACAGAGGTTCCATCAAGCGAAGCATGTCCTGCTCATCTGATCCCATGCCGTGCAAGGCAAAAATAACAGGATATTGCTGGGTTTTATCGTAATGTGGAGGTAACTTCACCTCATGAATATAAGTAGAATTCAAACCAATACACCTCCAGGTGAAATATGAGTTGTGATAAATCGAATGTATAAAATGAATGCAAATATCAAACAAATGCATAGGTCAAACCAATGAAGCAAAAAGAGTGGAAAGAAGTAATGACATGGATTAAACTAAAAACATAAAGTTCACCTATGTGAAAATAATATTCTTATTTATGAACAAAATCTATCATGCTTTCATTGTAGGGTCAACACTTTTTTTGTATGATGAAAATATGTTTTGTATAAGGGAACTTGGAATAAGAATTGTTGTTGTGCTTTTATCTCTTTAGAGGAGGACGTGAAGAAGATGATGAAACATATCGTACCTATTCTTAGAATTTTTGATGAAGCGAAGGCAAAGGAATTTTACATGGATTACTTGGGGTTCAAAGTGGACTGGGAGCATCGATTCGAGGCTGATATGCCACTGTACATGCAGGTGTCGCAGGATGAGATTGTTATTCATCTGTCCGAACATCACGGGGACTGTACTCCTGGTGCGGCATTACGGATTGAGACAGAGCATCTGGAGGAGCTGCATAAGCGGATTTCTTTGCAAAAATATAAATATGCGAGACCGGGTATCGAGAAGACCCCTTGGGATTCACGGGAAATGACCATTACCGATCCATTTGGCAATCGCCTTGTTTTTGTAGAGTCAACGGTTGAATCTTGATTTCAAGGAAACGGTAGTTAGAGAGAAGAGAGGGCGGTCACATGGATATTGGCTTGGCCATTCGAACGATACGCAAACAGAAACAGATTACGATTATGCAACTCTGTGAGGGGACAGGGTTGTCCAAAGGGTTTATCAGCAATGTGGAAAATAACAAAACGTCACCGTCCATCGCTACATTGGAAAGCATCGCGGACTACCTGGGCGTCCCGCTACCTTACCTGTTGTTGACATCAGAGCAACGTATGAATGTGGTACGCAAGCATGAACGCAAGGAGACCACAGCAGGTAGCGGACAGATTAAAGTACAGCAGTTAACGGCAAAAGGTGCGATGCGTATGTCCATAGTAGAACTGCCAGCGGGAGCTTCGACCGGGATCAGCAAACATGCGGGGGAGGAAAGCCATCTGGTGCTGCAAGGTATCATCCAAGCGAAGCAGGGAGAAGATGTGGAGACGCTGGAAGCGGGAGATTCGTTTACATGGAACGCGATTGTACCCCATGAAGTGACTAATATCGGCGAGGAACCCGCCGTTGTGCTGATTGCGGTGTCCAAGGAATTGGAGCTGGATCATCTGTTGAACAAGTAAGGTAAGTGAGGCGAGTGAGGAAAGGGACGGATTCTAAAATATGATGTGTACCGTCTGCTTTTATTAGTAGAGATCTAATTCAGATGTATTACAAAAGCATAAACAGGTGAGGGACACGTGTCCCTCACCTTGTTTTAGTTAATTAGTTCTTCTTTGCGAGTCTTAGCTGTGCCAAATCACAATTCAGCTGCCGTCGTTCTCTTGCTTAAATCAAGCCGGATTTTTGCAATAGTCCCTGAATAATTTTGGCAACCTCAGCTCTAGTGATGTAATCCTTCGGTGCAAGCTCATTGCCGCCTCTTCCTGATACAATGCCAGCCTCTACAGTATCAGCTACACTGCTCAGCGCCCATGCAGACACAGCTGCCGTATCTCCATAAGGACGAAGTATTACGTCTGTCGATTGAACAGCAAGATTGCCTTTCAGACTAGTAATCGCCATTGCTTTGGAGAGGATCACCATTGCCTGTTCCCGTGTAATCGTGTCCATCGGACGGAAGGTACCATCTTCAAAACCGCCGATCAAGTGGTAGGCATAAGCAGTATTGACAGCACTGCTGTACCAATCTGTTGATTGTACGTCTGAGAATGAGGTTGCTCCATTCTCCGTCTTGAGTCCCAATGCGCGAACAATGATAGCTGCAAACTCAGCGCGGGTAATATTCCGGTCGGGACTGAACATACCATTGCCCGTACCATCGATAACCATCCGTGATCCCATGTCGCCCACTGCTTGTTTTGCCCAATGTTTGGCCACATCTTCAAATTCGAGCGGATGGTAGACAAGAGAATACGTGCTATTCGTCAAGCTATTGATTTGCGCGTAATATTTGCCGTCAATCACGACAATCTTGGTCGGAACATGACGTATGGTTCCGTTTGTCTCAACAACAATTCCTGTGGTAATCTTACCGGGATCAACACCATTCGGAATCACAATATTTCGTTTGACATAGGCATTAAACTTCGATACTTCGACAGTCTTATCTCCGTAGATACCCTTCACCGTGAAGTTTAACGGCGGTACGACAAGCGTGAACGTTCCCTTGGCTGCCGCATTCTCAACAACTTTCACCATATCTGTTGTTGGTTCGGATATTTCGATTTGTACCTGGATATCTTGCAAGGCTACTGACTTGCCGACCTGCTCGGATATCGTATTAATATTGATTTGTTGCGCTGGAATCGTATAGGTCGCACGATCGGTTTTGATCTCAAGAACAGCTTGCTTGTCCTCCATGTTTTTCACCATCTGACCGTTCAATGAGCCGACGTTCACATGGGATTTGTCATTTACAAGTATCGCCACCACAGCATTTTGGCCTTCCGCAGCGAGCTTGTCCTCTAACTTTTTCTGATCCACAAACACGGTTGTAACGGTTTGACCGTTTCGTTGGGTTCTCGCTACGGTCCCCGCATTTTCCGCTTTACCATTCACAAGTATATCCATTCCCGTATTCGTTTTCTCCGGGATGGTTGGAGTACTAGGCACGGATGGCGTATCGATCGGGACCGTGCTACCGCCGGATGACTTTTGCGGAATAACCGCATTTGAATTAGCGGATGCTGTACTTTTTCCTAGACCATTGATCGCTTTCACCGTAAATGTATAGCTCGTTCCATTCGTTAAACCTGTAATTACAATCGGACTTGCCGCTCCTGTTGTGACTGCATTCCCTGATGAATCGGTTACTTCATACCCCGTAATTAGACTTCCACCGTTCTCGGTTGGAGCTGTAAAGGTTACGGTGGCTTCTCCGTTTCCAGCTACTGCCAAAACATTCGTTGGGGCTGCCGGTACAGTTGCAGGGGTGGCGTTTGCCTGATTCGATTCCCCACTCAAGCCTCCCGAGTTACCTGCTCTCACTGTAAAGAAATAGGTCGTGCCGTTTAGCAAGTTTTGTGCATTGTAGGTAGAGGAATTGACGATAACAACCGAAGCGTTACTAAGCTGACTTGGATCAGTCGCCATATAAAGGTTGTAATACGTCGCTCCCGTTACCGTACTCCAATTTAGGGTGACCTCACCGTTTCCACCGACAGCCACAAGGTTTTGCGGATTTTCCGGTGCGTTCGGCATGTTCACAACTTGCATCACTGTAAACGTCACATCCGTCATCTGGGTTGCTGATAACGTTATTGTTGCGGTATATGTCCCCGCTGGTAAGCCATCTTTCGCTTTCACCGTAAAGGCTGACGTGGTCGCTCCGTTCACTAACGTTGTACTTGGTTGCGTAATCACAAAATCTCTAGCATGAATGCCGCTAACCGTCGCCGACAGATTCGACAAATCGCTCGTGCCAGTATTCGTTACATCGATAGTTTTTGTCTCTTGGGTACCCAGAGCATAACCTTGAGTAAGTGCAGCTAACGTTTGATCCGCAATAGGAGCAATCGTATGGGTAGGCGCGATGTTTACGTTGACCGTAGCGATGTTGCTCGTTGCCGTTGCGGTCTTGGTGCCGCTGACGCTGTTGTTCGTGTTCGTCACGACAACATAGTAGTAGGTCGTGCCTGTCAATGTCGTCGGCGCGGCATAGGCTGCACTGGTTGCACCCGCAATTGCATTGCCGCCGACCGTGCTGTTCACCGAATTGCTGTACCACTGGTAGGACAGCGTTCCGCCGTCACTTACGCTGGCCGCTACGCTCAAGTTAGGGCTGCTGTCACCTTCATTAACCGTGGCGCCCGTCGGCTGTGTATCAATGCTTGGTGATGCCGCGTTGGTCAGAGCGTTCACGTTGACCGCAGCGATGTTGCTCGTTGCCGTTGCGGTCTTGGTGCCGCTGACGCTGTTGTTCGTGTTCGTCACGACAACATAGTAGTAGGTCGTGCCTGTCGATGTCGTCGGCACGGCATAGGTTGCACTGGTTGCACCCGCAATTGCATTGCCGCCGAACGTGCTGTTCAACGAATTGCTGTACCACTGGTAGGACAGCGTTCCGCCGTCACTTACGCTGGCCGCTACGCTCAAGTTAGGGCTGCTGTCACCTTCATTAACCGTGGCGCCCGTCGGCTGTGTATCAATGCTTGGTGATGCCGCGTTGGTCAGAGCGTTCACGTTGACCGCAGCGATGTTGCTCGTTGCCGTTGCGGTCTTGGTGCCGCTGACACCGTTGTTTGTGTTCGTTACGACAACATAATAGTAGGTCGTGCCTGTCGATGTTGTCGGCGCGGCATAGGTTGCGCTGGTTGCACCCGCAATTGCATTGCCGCCGATCGTGCTGTTCACCGAATTGCTGTACCACTGGTAGGACAGCGTTCCGCCGTCACTTACGCTGGTCGCTACGCTTAAGTTCGGGCTGCTGTCACCTTCGTTAACCGTGGCGCCCGTCGGCTGTGTATCAATGCTTGGTGTTGCCGCGTTGGTCAGAGCGTTCACCGTCAGAGTTGCCGCGTTGCTTGACGCATTCCCCGCTGCATTGGTGACCACGACGGTATAACTGCCCGCATCGCCCGATTGCGTGTTACTGATGCTTAGGGTCGCCGCCGTTGCTCCGCTGATGTTTTCGCCGTCTGTCAGCGCATTGCCGTCTTTCTTCCACTGGTAGCTAAGCGGCGCGTCGCCGCTGGCGGTTATACTGAATGTTGCCGTCTGTCCCGCTGTCACTGTCTTGTTGCCCGGCTGACTTGTGATAGACGGTGCCACGGGCGCCGGATTCACCGTCTGTGTAACCGCAAATGTCACGTTCGTCATGCTGTCCGCATATACCGTCACCGCTGCGGTGTACGTGCCTGCTGCCAGGCTGTCCTTTGCTTTCACCGTAAACGTCGTCGATGTCGTTCCGCTGTTTAGTGTCGTCGTTCCCGGCTGCGTAATTACAAAGTCGGTCGCATTGGTTCCGCTTAACGCCGTCGCTACGTTCGTCAAATCTCCGGTGCCGGTTTTCGTAATCGTGATCGTTTTCGTGTCCTGAGTGCCCGAACTGTAACCTGCCGTCAGTTCCGTTGCCGTTTGATCCGCTATCTCTGCTATCGTGTACGTTGGTACATTATCGGTCGTGACACTCACCGTGTTCGAGTTGCCTGCGTTCGCCCCGCCGCTGACCACTAACCGGAAATCATATGCGGTGGCCGCGCTGAGCCCTGTTACCGTCGCAGTCGTCGAATTGGTTGCGATCGCGCCAATCGTGGTCGTTGTCCATGTATTCGCTCCGGCTGGCGACTGCTCGATGATGAGTCCCGTCGCTCCGCTGGCTGCAGTCCAACTGAACGATGCCGTTGTGCTCGTCTTCGCTGTGCTTGCAAAGTCAATGATCGCAGATGAAGGTATATCCAGCTTCTGCATGCGATGGTTGGCCGAATCGGCCACGTACACATTCCCGCTGCTGTCTACCGCCACTCCATAAGGAGTATTAAACTCGCCCAAGCTGGTTCCAGTGCCACCGCCGACCTTTTTCCGCTCGCCCCATGTATTCGTCGATAGGGTCAGCTTCTGTATGCGCTGGTTGCCGGAATCGGCCACATACACATTCCCGCTGCTGTCTACCGCCACTGCTCTTGGATTGTTAAACTCGCCCAAGCTGGTTCCAGTGCCGCCGCCGACCTTCTTCCACTCGCTCCATGTATTCGTCGATAGGGTCAACTTCTGAATGCGCTGGTTGCCAGAATCGGCCACGTACACATTCCCGTTAAGGTCTACCGCCACTGCACCTGGAACGCTAAACTCTCCCAAACTGCTTCCTGGGCCGCCGCCGACCTTTTTCCACTCGCTCCATGTATTCGTCGATAGGGTCAGCTTCTGAATTCGATGGTTGCCGGAATCGGCCACATACACATTCCCGTTAAGGTCTACCGCCACTGCACTTGGGACGCTAAACTCGCCCAAGCTGGTTCCAGTGCCGCCGCCGACCTTTTTCCACTCGCTCCATGTATTCGTCGATAGGGTCAGCTTCTGAATGCGATGGTTGCCGGTATCGGCCACATACACGTTCCCGCTGCTGTCTACCGCCACTCCCAATGGATTGTAAAACTCGCCCAAGCCGCTTCCATTGCCGCCGCCGACCTTTTTCCACTCGCTCCATGTATTCGTGGATTTGTTCAGCTTCTGTATGCGATGGTTGCCAGAATCGGCCACATAGATGTTCCCGCTACTGTCTACCGCCACTGCTCTTGGAAAAGTAAACTCGCCCGGACTAATCCCGTTAACAGGCCCTAATACAGACCACTCGCTCCATGTATTGTTGGCTGCGTTCAGCTTCTGAATACGATTACTGTCATCGGCCACATATACATTCCCACTGTTGTCTACCGCCACTCCATTTGGATTAATAAATTCGCCCGAGCCGTTTCCTGAACCACCGCCGCTCTTCACCCACTCGCTCCATGTACCGCTTCCTGCGTTCAGCTTCTGAATGCGATGGTTGCCAGTATCGGCCACATAGATGTTCCCGCTGCCGTCTACCGCCACTGCTCTTGGAGTATTAAACTCACCCAAACCGGCTCCTGCGCCGCCGCCGCTCTTCACCCACTCGCTCCATGTATTCGTGGATTTGTTCAGCTTCTGAATACGATGGTTGTTACTATCACCCACATACACGTTCCCACTGCTGTCTACCGCCACTCCATTAGGAAAATTAAACTCGCCCAAGCCGTTTCCTGCGACTGCGCCGGTACTGGGCTTTTTCCACACGCTCCATGTATTCGTCGATAGGGTCAGTTTCTGTATGCGATGGTTGCTACTATCGGCCACGTACACATTCCCGCTGCTGTCTACCGCCACTCCTCTTGGATTGTAAAACTCGCCCAAACCGAGTCCATTGCCGCCGCCGACCTTTTTCCACTCGCTCCATGTATTCGTCGATAGTGTCAGCTTCTGTATGCGATGGTTGCCAGAATCGGCCACGTATACATTTCCGCTGCTGTCTACCGCCACTGCGCATGGGCTGTTAAACTCGCCCAAACCGCTTCCTGCGCCGCCACCGACCTTTTTCCACTCGCTCCATGTATTCGTCGATAGGGTCAGCTTCTGAATGCGATGGTTGCTACTATCGGCCACATACACATTCCCGCTGCTGTCTACCGTTACTCCTTTGGGAGAGGCAAAACCTCCGGGGTTTGAACTGGAGACCGACCCGATCCGGCCAAATTGACTCCAAGTCTCAGCTGCATAAACCGGGATTTCTAATATGCTTGAACATGCAATAATCAACGCCATGCTCAATATATACAACTTCTTCAACCATTGTTTGGCTTTTCTTTGATGATTCACAGCTCTCGTCCCCCATTTCGACAAAAATCAGGTTTATTATACAAAAACACAATAAACAAAAAATAAACAAGAAATAAACATGAAAGAGCCTTGGAATCTCGATCAATTCCGAAGGCTCTTTCATTCTGCTTGTTTCTATTGTATCAAAGCTACGACAAAATCCCGGACTCGGGCCAGAACGTATACCGGAAAGTCGTATCTACGAATGAGTAAACGAACAAAAGCTACGCAGACCATTGTCCAAATCATAAAACTATAAATAGTACGTGATAAAACATCAATTCATTTTCCTAAAAACAAAATCAAAACTCCAGGGGATGCCGTGTTTACTTTTAAAAGGTTCCTTAATGATTACGATAGAGAAGTGTTCTGCATCATGACTCTGGATACAAACAATCAACCCTATTAGTTCTTGTAGAACACTTTTCGAATTAATTACCTTCAGCATCCTCACGAATACGTTACATATCCTTTATATCATAAACACAAAAACCACCAACCAGCATTCTGGTTGGTGGAGTCACATCTTACTGTGGATTGGTTGTCCAGATGCCTGCGGCTTTGACGAATACGCGGTCAGACAGCTTGAGGGTAGCCAGCGCCAGTTCGGCTACATCTTCGGCTTGCATCATGCGATCCTCATCTCCGATTTTGAGTCCGGCATTCACAGCCAGTTCCGTATTTACGGTGCTTGGTGTCAGCGCGGTTACACGAATGTTCGATTTGCGAACTTCCTGCATCAAGGATTCCGTCATGCCCAGCAATGCGAATTTGGATGCACAATAGGCTGAACCTGTAGCGAATCCGCGCTCACCTGCCGTTGAAGCGATATTAATGATGCTGCCGCTGCTTTCCTTGATCATGCTTGGAAGAATGGCCCGAGTTACATAGTATGTACCCATGACATTCACATGCAGGATGCGTTCCCACTCTTCAGGGTCCATCTCTAGCAGTGTACCGAAACTTCCGATCCCTGCATTGTTAATGAGGATATCGACTGCTCCAAGCTCCATCTCGATAGCTGCGACCGCTGCTTCAGCTTGAGAGCGATCCGAGATGTCTGCTGCAGCACTTGTTACTTTCACGCCATATTGCTGGCTTAAAGACTCTTGAAGGGCTTGCAGATCGGAAGCGGTGCGGGCGATCAGTCCAAGATGTACGCCTTCTTTGGCAAGGGCTTCCGCGATGGCGCGGCCAATACCTTTACCGGCGCCAGTAATGATGGCTGTTTTATTTTTAAGTTCCATAGGAATATTCCTCCTCAGCATTTGGGTTAGCACTTGATTATACTATATTTTACCCAATGATCGGAAATATGCTTCATCACACGTTAGCGCGGTTGGGTAATTCGAATGCTGCCAGAAGTCGTGCGTGCCTGGATCACATCCTGACTTATGCCTGGTGACTCCGGTATATTAACGTCGCCCGAAGTAGCCTTGGCCTCATAAATCCCATCAAAATCAGGTGCAGCCTGAATGGATATATCCCCCGATGTCCCTGATACCTGAATAGGCGCTGCGTGAGATTGCTGGATATCAATACTGCCAGATGTGAACTCAACATTAGCCTCACCATTCAATTGTGCAATTTCCACATCTCCTGATTGAATCACGCTATTTACTTTTCCATCCACTTGTTTTGCGGTGAAGCTTCCTGATGTCTGTTCTACGGCTAAATCCCCTTGAATAGAAGAAGCAGCAATGTCCCCTGAGGTCAAAGACAATTCCATGCGAGGAACCTGAATATCATGCAAAACAATGGAGCCTGAGGTGCTTTTCATCTCCAGAGATTCAGCATTTAGCCCAGTTATATCCCAATCCGCTGAGCTAGAGTGTAGTGTGACATCATTCAAGGGATATCCTTTTGGCAAAGCCACGGTTATTCTTGAATCTGGTTCGCCCCAGTTCCAATTAAAAGAGAACAACTTCAGACGGTTGTGTTTTTGCAGCGTCAGCTGGAATGTGCCATCGGTAAAACTTGCCTCCTCGAAGCTTTGAATAACCTCCGGTGCCCACTTTCCATCCACTTCGATATAGCCGGTGTTGTCTGGACTAACGATGAATTCGATATCAGCATTAAAATTGCCATCCAGCTGAATATTTTGCAGATCATCTTGCAGTCCTCCGGTGCTGAGTTCCCACCGCTTGCTGTATGCTTCCCTATCATCCTTGAACTGAAAACCATAGACCGATGTTCCAAGTAAACCTATGCCAATGCAGACGAGAGCCAGTGCTAGCCATTTCTTCGTGCTCATGCAGAAACATCCCCTTTCATCACGTTGATATTCCACCGAATATAGTGAAGTGTCATATTTTTAAATGCGATAAAGATATATTTGGAGGCAAGGGCAAACAAAATGCCAATACCGAACAGCCCAATAGCAACGAAAATTTCTGTTGTTTCAAGGTGATTCAGATACAGATAGTCGAAGGCAGCTGCGATAGGAGCCAGCGCAAGCAAGGATAGACTTGCAATCGTAAGCCACACGGACCAGAGGCTAAGACCGATCGGAATCATGAGTGTAAGATTAAGGAAAATCAAGCCTATGCCCACAAAAAAGTTTCGCGTAGCCCGATTGTGATTAACAGGTGGTTTCATCTCTCTGAATGTTGGCCCATCAAAGGGATCTCTATCGGATGTGTGAGAGTATGCGTTAGCAGTATACCGTTCGCCGAGTACTTTACGTGCAATTTCCTCCGGGTGGCCGAGCTCACGTGTAATGTCTTCCTCCGACTTGCCTTCACGTAGCCCTAGTGTGAACTTTTGGGCATAATCTGCAAGGAGTTCCGCACGTTCCAACCGGTCCATCGGATGTAAAACGACTTCCATAGCTTGCATAAATTGTTGTCTATTCATCTTGTGTTCCTTTCGCACCCTGTGTTCAGTGCAGTGGTAGTGGATTCATCAATGCATTCCGTATTTATGTAATGTCAGATCGTATTATAACTTCCTTCTATACCAGCATACAGAAAAACCGGGTCGGCTGCTTCCGTCTGGAGACGGATACCGATCCGGTCTATGAGATGAAATGTATGTCAGCGAACTCCACATATATTCACAAATGGAGTGCAGAAATACAACTTTTGTGCATTTGGTGGGGAAGGGGTTATTCGTTGTATGGATATATAGTTTACTTCTATTGTATTTACTGCCCCTGCACATCCAGGATGGGCAGGTCTTCGACCGCAGGCCCTTCAATGACATGTCCTTCATAATTAAAGCGTGAGCCGTGGCACGGGCAGTCCCAGGAACGTTCCCCATTATTCCATTCCACTTCGCACCCCAAGTGGGTGCATGTCGTGTCAACCAGGAACAGCTTACCGCTGGTGTCCTTATAGGCTCCGGCCCTTTTACCGTTATGACGCACGACTGCGCCTTCGTCGTTGCCGAGCTCGTTTATATTTTTGTGCACAATGCCGACTTTGCCTGCAATTAACTCCTTCGCAACATTGACGTTCTCTACGACAAAGTGTTTGAAACCCGGGTCTGCCTTGAATCTTGCCGGATCAAATACTTCTGCGTGCGGATTATCTCTTCCGGTAATTCGGTCTGCCAACAGATGTCCGGCCATCGTACCTGTTGTCATGCCCCATTTGGCAAAGCCTGTAGCGACATAGACCCGTTCATGCCTTCCGGTAATCGGTCCGATGTAGGGCACTTTATCGATGGAGATCAGGTCCTGAGCCGACCAGCGAAACGGGATGTTACGAATCCCAAACGTCTCGGCTGCATACTTTTCCAGACGTTCGTAGTGACCGAAGGTACAGATGCCTTGTCCGGTTTTATGATTTTCTCCGCCGAA
The DNA here is from genome assembly GCF_900102085.1 of Paenibacillus polysaccharolyticus. GTDB lineage: Bacteria > Bacillota > Bacilli > Paenibacillales > Paenibacillaceae > Paenibacillus > Paenibacillus polysaccharolyticus. The sequence goes on from NZ_FMVM01000019.1 coordinate 58,731, forward strand.
TAGAATATGCTCTTTACCATTATGAACGACAGCTCGGAGTGAACGGGCCGGATCATCATCGGAGATGTACATGCCACCTGCATAGGGTTTCTCAGGCTCAACCATAACCGCATAGGAGCGTTCGGCATGAAGTCGCGTAAAGTAAAATCCCGGATCATATACGGGAAAATGGGAAGCAACGACGATGTGCTCTGCCGTGACGAATGAACCATTATAGGTTCTTACTTTCAGAGAGGATTCCTCCTCAACGTCAGTTACCGTTGTTTGTTCATAGACACGTACCCCTTGTTTCACGGCTGAAGCAAGCAAGTGATGCAAGTAAGCTAATGGGTCGAAACGTGCTTGTCCAGGCATACGAATGCCGGCTCTGGAGGGAACAGGAATCGGGAGGGGGTCTACCCATTCGCCAGGGATGTTGAGTTTGCCATAAGCGGTCAGCTCAATCTCCAGCTTTTTGATATGGTCATCGGACTGAATATAGACATAGGCATCCTCATCTGCCCACTGACAATCGATCTGCTTTTCCTTAACCAGACTACGCATCCAGCTCGCTGCATTTGCATTCCCTTCATAGTACATCCGTGCCTGCTCATGTCCGAAGTGATGCATAATTTCATCAAAAATGACGCCATGCTGTGCAGATACTTTGGCGGTTGTATGGCCTGTTGTGCCGTCCAGTACTTTTCCAGCTTCAAGCAGAACGACACTCAGTCCAGACTGGGCAAGCAAATAGGCTGTGGTGATGCCTGCAATCCCGGCTCCGATAATTGCTACATCAGCTGTGGTATCTTCTGTTAACTTCGGATAAGATTCGAATGTATTCGCGGCACGCCACAAAGATTCGGGAACCGGTGGTAAACTTGTGTTCAACTGCTCATTGTTATTCATTGGATTGGTTTCCTCCTAATCATGATCACAGCATAATAGGGAACGTTCAGAAGCAGAAGTCCCTGTACTTCTAATCAGGATTGCCAGAGTATGCCAGAAAAAAACGAGTAGCTACATATTTTTAAAAAAGGAAGAGGAACATTTTCTTGAAACGCCCCTCTGTTTTTTTATATCAGAATGTTTTATAGTAAGATTACCGAAATCGTTTTAGGTTTTTGATTAATATCCCATGAAATAAAAATAAATCATGTTTTATAAAGGTATTTTGCCTAATTTAGAGAGGTAATCCGAAAGATATAGTCCGTTTTCATGAATTAAAATGTATTCGCTATCATAATAAATCTATACTATACATTAAAGGGAGATTAGATATGACAACTCATCAAACGAAATATCCGTTTCAAGATACAACCATGGCACTTAACGATCGAGTGAAGGACCTTGTGTCCCGCTTGACGGACGATGAAAAAATTGAATCCATGCTGCAATACCAGCCAGCCGTAGAACGCCTGGGTGTTGCTGCTTACAAACATGGAACGGAAGCCGCTCACGGCCTGGCTTGGCTTGGTGAAGCTACCTCATTCCCGCAGCCTGTAGGACTCGCATGTACGTGGGATACAGACTTGATGAAAGAGATCGGCTCCGTCATTGGAGACGAAGCACGTGTATTTTATAAACGAAATCCTGCCGTCAACGGTCTTACGCTGTGGGCACCCACGGTGGATATGGAACGTGACCCGCGCTGGGGACGAAACGAAGAAGCGTATGGCGAGGACCCGGAACTGACCGCAGAGCTGACAACCGCATTGGTCAAAGGTATTCAAGGAGACCATCCCAAGTATTACAAAGCTGTGGCAACGCTCAAACACTTCCTCGGCAACAACAACGAAGTGGATCGTGGTAGCGGCTCATCCAGCATTGATCCACGCAATATGCGTGAATATTATTTAAAAGCATTTGAGAAGCCTTTTAAAGAAGGTGGAGCGCAGTCAATGATGACAGCGTACAACTCGATCAATGGCACGCCGGCTCTGCTACATCCTTATGTGAACGAGATTGTCAAAGGTGAATGGGGCATGGATGGATTCATCGTCAGTGACGCGGGCGACGTGATGGGCATCAAGAATGATCATAAGTATTATGATTCTCACACACCGGGTACGGTAGAGTCTGTCAAAGCAGGTATTGACAGCATCACCGATGATGCCGAACTGTCCAAGCAAGCGCTTCGTGAAGGGCTGGAACAGGGACTGCTGACCATGGAAGATATCGACACAGCTTTGTTCAACACATTCCGTGTGCGATTCCGTCTAGGTGAATTTGATCCGGAAGAAGGCAATCCGTACGCTGCAATCGGTGAGGAATCTATGATGACAGAAAAGGCCAAAGCGCTGTCTCTCCGGGCGGCAAGAGAGCAGGTCGTCTTGCTCAAGAACGAAAATAGTACCCTACCGTTGGACAAAACCAAAACAGGCAAAGTAGCTGTGATTGGCCAACTCGGCGGAACGGTCTATCGGGACTGGTATGCTGGCACGATGCCCTACAGCGTGACACCTCTGGAAGCGATTCGGAGCAAGGTGGGCAGCGATAACGTAACCTACCAGGACGGTGACCATCGCATCACGCTGACATCGGCAGCAAGCGGCAAAAAGATGGGCCTTGTCAGAGTGGAGGGCTCATCTGAGATGGCAGTGGGAGCCTCAGAAGAAGCCGAGACATTCCGAGTGACGGATTGGGGGTTCGGTAGTTACACGTTGCAGGCAGAGAGTAACCGCAAATACCTGACCACAGATGAAGAGTCGGTCACTGCTTCGGCTAATGAAGTGTACGGCTGGTTTGTCAAAGAAGTGTTTCATCTGTTGCCACAGGCGGAGGGTCGTGTGGGGCTTACCACATGGAATGGTAGAGTCGTGACGACATCGAACGATGGCCATGATGCACTCAAGGTGGCCGAAGAGTTGACAACATTCGGTGATGCAGAGCTATTCGAGCAAAATATCGTAACGAATGGGATCGACGAGGCTGTTGCTGTAGCCAAAGAAGCCGAGACAGCGATTGTATTTGTCGGTAACAACCCGCTTGTTAACGGTAAAGAAGAAGTGGACCGTCCAAGTCTGGAGCTGGCTGAATCACAGCTTCAGCTGGTAAAGGCTGTGTATGAAGCTAACCCGAACACCGTAGTGGTGATTGTGGGGAGTTATCCTTTTACCTGCAACTGGGTTCAAGAGAATATTCCAGCGGTCCTGTATACGTCACACGCCGGACAGGAGCTGGGGAACGCAGTCGCTGACGTATTGTACGGAGACTATGCACCTGCAGGCCGTCTGAACATGACTTGGGTACAATCGGAAGATCAACTGCCTGATATCCGGAATTATGATATTATCCAAGCGGGCCGCACGTATCAATATTTTGAAGGAAATGTGCTATATCCGTTCGGACATGGTCTGACCTATGCTTCATTTAAATACAGCAATCTGGAGATTAGCCCTGCGCAAGTGGGAAAAGAAGACCGTGTGACCATTCGAGTGGATGTGACGAATACCAGTTCAATCGCCAGCGACGAGGTCGTGCAGTTGTATGTGCGTGCAGGAAAGTCACGAGTGAAACGTCCACTTAAAACGCTAAAAGCTTTCCGACGTCTGCATATTGAAGCTGGAGCGACAGCGACTGTTCATTTTGATCTGCCTGTTCAGGAATTGGCCATCTGGGATGTTACTCGTGATCGTTATGTGGTGGAGGATGGCATCTATTCGATTATGGCAGCCAAATCTTCCTCCGATGTGCAGTTGGTCGCAGATCTAAAAATAGATGGAGAGATCATACCTGCTCGTGACTTGAGTGTGACTACACGTGCCGAGAATTATGATGTTTATCGGAGTGTGGAGCTGGATGAGTGCAAAGAGGGTGGAACCGCTGTCCGTGTTATTGGAGAGCAAGGATGGATTGCCTTTAGGGATGCTGACCTTGGCAACGGGGCCACCACATTTGAAGCTCGCCTATCTGCAGAACAGCAAGGGGGTGTGCTGGAAGTGAGATTGGGTACCCCGGACGGTGCCCTTGCAGGACGTGTAGAGCTGGCACAAAGCGGTGCCCAGCAGTGGTCTACGGTAGAGGTTGAACTGACAGGCGCATCAGGAGTGCAGGATATCTATCTGATATTACCTGCGGGCGTCCGTGTTCGTCATTTTGAGGTTCATTAACATATAGAAAATGTAAACGATAGAGAGCAGGATAGAAGAGGTCGCTGACCATCTTTTTCCTATTCTCTATTATGCGAGGTCAACCTGTTTTTAACGGTTGGCCTTTTTTTATTTTTACATGATCCCCATTCAAAAAAAGCAATTATATCACGATATATATTATATAGTGTCATATCATATGCTGGACGCATAGGTGGGGAAAGAGGTCGAACCCGAACTCATTCTTTATCAGGACGGATATGTAAGCTAGAAAAGTAAAGGAAAAGGGGAATCTGCAATGTTACGCTACTTCCGCAATCGAAGTTTGGTTTTCACCAGTTCTGTCCTGATTGCCATCATTTTGTTTGTAATGATCATCCTGATGAGTGTGTTGAATTTCAAACAAAGTCAGCAGGCTTACTACGAAGAAATCAATCAGGTAGGTAAGGCGCTGTCCAATCAGCTCCAGCTCAACCATAAGTGGGTAGAACAGGCGAATCAGCAACTGGAGGCTTCACCTAAGCCAACATCTCCCGAACTCACGTCATTGAAAGAACAACTCGATGCGATGACCGGTGTTGCCTCTATTGCAAATGCTTATATATTCAAATCGGATATTATCGAACGGGATGGGAAACAGATCTTAACGGGGGTGCAAGTCAATCAGGCACTCTATGATCTGGAGATGGTCCCCGGTGTCGAATACGAAATTCCAGAAGTAGTTCAAGATACATATGATCATGTATTCCAGAACGGAACCGCTTTTACAGAATCATACACGGATACTGCAGGGACGTGGGTGACCTATCTAAGCACGATCAAAGATGATACGGGTAAGACGATTGCTATTTTTGGTCTGGATTTGGACGCAGCCCAAGTGAAGCAGGATCAGATGTGGATGTTTTTGTATAGTCTGGGGAGTGGATTTGTCATTGCGGTCATTATGATTATAGTTATGGTCATTCTGGCTCGAATTGTACTTCGACCATTACAGAAACTCGCAGATGTATCGAAGCAGGCGGCAGGCGGCAATCTGACAGTCAGTCTGGATGTACGCAATAACAATGAGATCGGCCAAACGGCCAACGCATTTAATCATATGCTTGGGGGGCTACAGCAACTGATTACAGGCATTCAGTCCACTTCTGCGAGTGTGACCCGCTCAGCTGCGGATCTGCAGATGAGTTCGGAACGTACCACTGAAGCTTCACAAGAGATTACCGAATCGATGTTGCAGGTGTCCTCCGGGGCAGAACAGCAACGACAATCCACGAATGAATGCCAGGAGTCCATCGGCGAGATGGTCATTGGCATCAAACGAATTGCTGACTCATCTCAGGTGGTTGCTGAACTGGCTTCGGATACAACGGATCTCGCTAGCCGAGGTGAGGCAGATATTACAACGATGGTCGATCAGATGCAGAAGATTGAACTTAACATGTCAGGCACGGTTGTAGTTCTTCATGATCTTCAACAATTGAACAGCAGCATCGGTGGAATCATGTCCATGATTCGGGATATTGCGGATCAGACGAGCCTGCTTGCGCTGAATGCTTCCATTGAGGCAGCTAGAGCAGGGGAGACAGGAAGAGGCTTTGCTGTGGTTGCACAGGAGATTCAGAAGCTTTCGAATCGCTCCAAAGAGTCTTCTGATCAGATCGACCAGATTCTTCAAGGTATCCTTAATCATACGGAGAAGGCCGTAACTTCCATTGAAGAGTCAGTGGATGTCGCTAAACGAGGAGCAGAGACATCCGTAGTAACGGCAGAAACATTCCGCCAGATTGTCGAATCTATTCAGAAGGTATCGGGACAAGTCTACGAAGTATCCGCCGCCTCTGAGCAAATGTCAGCCAGCAGTGATCAGATTGCTGCTTCTTTGGAGCAATTGGGTGTTGTGGCTTCGGATTCATCCGGTAACGCGAACAAGGCTCGTGCTTCTTCGGAAGAACAACTGGCGCTGATGGAAGAAGTATCGAGTCTCTCTCACGAGCTGAGAAGTTTGGCTTACGAACTGAATCAGGTCATCCAAAGGTTTCAGGTGTAAAAGGAGAAAAAACATCGTTACACTGCACCAAGATGCAATGTAACGATGTTTCCAGATGCTTGCGTTGCGCGCACGTCAATCAAGCGCTGATTACGACTTCCACGGAAGGGCAGAGATACATCACGCTCTGCTGCAAGGTAACGCCCGTCGATAATCACGTCACATAGCTGTGCAAGCTCTGCTCTTTCCGGGTCGGCGATGAGTTCCTCATATTCGAATCCGGTGTAGGCCCATACCGTCAGATCTGGCCTTGCATCTCGAAACTGACGTACCCAACGAGTACATGCTGCTGCTGAGAAAAAGGGGTCACCCCCGCATAACGTCACGCCATCCAGTAACGGATGGTTCGTGACCTCATGCAAAATCTGTTGCTGCCGCTCTTCTGTAAAGGGTTCACCTGCGCGGAAACTCCACGAATCCGGGCTGAAGCAGCCCGGACATGCGTGGCGGCATCCGCTGATAAACAGCACAGCTCGCAGGCCGGTTCCTTCATTGACCGATTCGGGAATGTAACCAAACAGATTCACCGGTGTTTCACCCGATCCCGCACTTCGGCCTGCTTCGCAGCATTGAAGCGTACCTTGTAATCTCCCGTCAGATAACCGGTTACACGGCGCAAGCGCTGGAAGTGAACCTCATTTTCGTGAACTTCACATCCCGGACAGGTATCACCGATGACCCCCTCATACCCGCATTCAGGGCAACGATCAATCGGATGGTTAATCGAGAAGTAACCGATATTCTGTGCCAGCGCGTACTGTACAATGCGCATAAAGGCTGCTGTATTTGCCCGCACATTGCCGTCAAGTTCAATATAAGAGATGGCTCCGGCATTGCACAGAGCGTGGAATGGAGCTTCCAGTTCGATCTTACGGTAGGCAGGAAGGTTATGATAGACCGGAATATGGAACGAGTTCGTATAGTATTCACGTTCATTCACACCGGAGATCGGGCCGTAACAGGCTCGATCTATTTTGGTGAATTTGCCGGATAAACCTTCAGCAGGTGTAGCAAAGAGCGTAACGTTCAGGTTATGCAGCTCACTCATCCGATCACAGAACTCTCTCATCGTACGGATGACATTCAGTGCCTCGCGATGCACATGCATATCTTGTCCATGATGTCGTCCATACATAGCAGTCATACATTCGGCAAGTCCGATGAATCCAAGGGACAACGTACCGTGTTTCAACAGATCAGCAACCGGCTCGTCCGGTTCCAGCTTCTCTCCGCCTTCCCATACCCCTTCACGCATCATGAAGTCCGATGATTTGGCAGGCTGTTTTTTCTGAATGGCATACCGATGAAGTAAACCCTCCACGGCATTGTGCATGATTTTATCCAGGGCCACATAGAATCCTTCCCGATCCGCAACAGCCCGATTGTTTTGGCAGATGCCAAACCGAATTCCCAGCTTCACCAGATTGACCGTATTGAAAGACAGGTTTCCTTTGCCACTCTGCCGATTTCGTCCAAAGCGATCCGCAAGGGTACGTGTGCGGCAGCCCATGGTAGCAATGATTGTATCCGGGTCTTCCGGGTGATAGTAAGGTAGATTAAATGATGCGTCCACGTTGACAAAGTTAGGATACATCCGCCGTGAGGAACAGGTTACCGCGAGGCGGAACAAGTCATAGTTCGGGTCGCCCTGAGCCTGGTTAACCCCTTGCTTGCACTGGAAGATATGCTGTGGAAATACAGGCGTTTCGCCATGTCCAAGGCCACGAATCGTTGCTTCCAGCAGGGAACGGGATACAAGACGACCCTCAGCTGATGTACACATGCCATAGTTTAGCGATGTAAAAGGAATCTGTCCGCCCGCCCGGCTACTCATCGTATTGAGGTTATGTATAAGAGATTCGGCTGCTTGTCCTGTCTCCAGTTCTGTTTCCTCACTTGCAAAAGCAAATGCCCGCGGGCACTGCTGCTTCGCTTCCATGCTGTCTAGATGTAGCTGCTCATCCGTCAGCAAGGCTTGTTCTTCAAAAATCCGTTGACCTTTGCGGAAATGCTTGATGAAAGAGCGTCGCACGTAAGGTGCCAGATCCCAATCAATTTTGTTGGCAGATACGCCGCCGTACTGGCTGTTTTGCTGTGACTGGAAGATGATTGCGACCAGAGCCATCGCAGACATGATGGTCTGTGGTGTGCGAACCGATCCATTTCCCGTATTGAAGCCGGAAGCCAGCAATCGACTGAATGGAATAAAAATGCAGTTGGTTGTTCCAAGGGCATACTGATCCAGATCGTGTACATACAGATCGCCATTCTCAACTGCATCTGCAAGCGCCTCCGGCAATACGTGACGCATGGCATGCCACTTGGCTGTCTCCGATCCAAGCCTGCTCATCTTGCCGCTGAACGAATCTCCATTCAGATTCGCATTCTCCCTCAGCGTATCAGCGTCTTCAGCGCCAATGATACGTCTTCCCAGGTCAGATAACAGATCGGTTGCCGGTGGTGCGGCATGCTCAAGCATAGTCATGTAACGTGCCTCCTAAATGATTTTTAAATAGATTATAATTTGATTAATATATGAGTTATATACTACATGTAGGATTGTATTATCCATTTATAAACTATATGTGGGTTTTTGGGTGTGATTATGATCACACTCCCTGTGAGGTGGAAGAGCATCTTCCGGGATTTGGCGCGGGTTTAAGGTTCCCAAAATTCAAACAGAAGCGTATAATTTCTATTTACCCTGCAAGTATAAACTTATAAGTTAGATACCGTGGATCGAAGCATTTTTTTAGATCTGTTCGGTGAGAGAAGAGGTTACAGGCACCAGGATGATTCTCTTGTACTTCTGTGGTGTTAAACATATAAGTATAGTTTGTGACAATCGTTCGGATTCCCCGGCAGACCCCTGCATGTGAATCAACATTCTGATCGGTGAACTTAATATAGCAGCTAAGACAAACAAAGAGGGGTTGGATCATGGGGACGGTAGAAGGCGTTAACCAAGGCTTCTATGAAAATATTGAAGAAGCAGCGGCCCATATTGTGGACGTATTAAGTGGCATATTAAGAGTGAATACCATCTTTGTAGCCACGAATGACGGAGTGACTAATGTCATTCTGGAAGCCTTCAACCGCAAGGAAGAATTAATAGTCAAAGGGACTGCGCTTCCTTTTATGGAATCTTACTGTAGTCTGGTCTTGAGAGACAATAACAGTGTCGTTACCATTTCGGATACCACCGAACATTCTGTAACACGATCAATGAATGTCACGGGTGGATTGGGTAATCGATTTTTCGTGGGAGTACCTATTGTACGTAGAACAGGTGAAGCTTTCGGAACGATATGCATAATGGATGATCCAGGGTATAACATCAGTGATACCGATATGAAGACGCTGAAAGCTATGGCTGTTTTTCTAGGATACGTTGTTGACCTGGAGAGTGCGCTGCACGTTCAGGAGCAGAGACTCAGCGATTCAGAACAATTGCAAGAAAAATTACAGGCGGAGAAGGAACGTGCCGAATCCGAGGCCATGACCAAGACACAAATGCTCAAACTGATGAGTCATGAGATCCGTAATCCGCTGAACGGCATTTTGGGATTGACGGATCTGATGCGGACACCCGACATGTCGGAGGAACAAGCTGAGTATGTGAACATGATTGAAACGAGCGGTAATATTCTGCTTTCACTGCTCAACAATATGATGAATTTTAATATCAATGAGGCAGGAAAAACGGTTATTCATGATGATCCCTTTGATTTGGTCAGCACCATTGAGAACACTGTCTATCTCTATGCCGGAACAGCTGCGAGCAAAAAGATAGAACTGGGGTTAAACCTGAATCTGAACGTATCGCAGGTTTTCATTGGTGATGAGATCAAGATTGGCCAGATGTTGGGCCATGTGATGCAATACGCCATGGATTCCACTCGGGAAGGTGCTGTACTGGTAACAGCAGAGATGAGGGGAGATGAAGTAGAGGATACAAGCCTGCTTTTGCTACGGGTTAGATACACGGGACAGATGTTATCCGACAACCGTTTGCGAGTTTCGACTGTCAAACCGGAAGCGATCAGTACGGAAAAACTGATTGGTAGCAATCTGGGACTGGCAGTCAGCCAGAATCTGGCCATTCTGATGCATGGTCGTATTCAGGTGAACAGTCTGCAAGGTGACGAAACCGAGTTCCGGATTTCATTGCCATTACGCAGGTATTGGGACTTGCCGCAAATCACAAGTGTGCAACAACGTTTGAAGGCTAAAAAAGTGCTACTCGCCAAAGATCCTGATATTTTGCAGGGCGTATCCTCCCTGATGCGGAATTGGGAGATGGATGTGCGCATGACTTCGGGTTCAGCCTCTGCATATGAATGGATCAAGGAAGGTTATAAGCCGGATGTGGCTGTTGTAGATCTGGGCTTGCGTGAGGGCATTACAGTCGATTTCGTCATTGCGCTGAAACAGCAGATTGAAGGCCTGCCTGTCATTGTGCTCGTTCCATATGGGATGCATATGGATATTCAGCAGACGGAGGTTTTTGATGCCGTGCTGACAAAGCCAGTTAGACAGACTGAGCTTTTAAATGCACTAAGTATTATTTTGCCATAAACGTTTGCTACGTGATCCGGCTATGTCATCTGAGCTAATCCCCCATATTGAAGTTAAGAGGACGTATACTTCATTGAAGTTAAGCGGGTGCAGACTACTATTGAAGTTAAGAAGTAATATAACTCTACCAAGGTTACAGAAGGCACATCACATCGCATGTGCCTTTTTTGCTGTTTTTCCTGAGTTTCTACTTATATGTTTTTCCATTTGTTCAGGTTGGGTTACAATAGGATATGGAACTTAACTTCATCATTTCTACATTCTGAGGAGGACATGCATTCATGGATTATCGCAGGTTAGGTGGAAGCGGACTGAAAGTAAGCGAAATCAGCTTAGGTAGCTGGTTGACGTACGGAGGATATGTGGAACGTGAAAATGCGGTGAAATCAATTGAAACGGCATTTGATGAAGGGATCAACTTTTTCGATACAGCCAACGCCTATGAGCGGGGAGCCGCAGAAGTATTGCTGGGTCAAACATTGAAAGCGTACTCACGAAGCTCTTATGTTCTCGCAACCAAGGTGTTTAACAAAATGGGTGATGGCCCTAACGATCACGGCTTGTCCCGCAAACATATTATGGAGCAGTGCGAGGCCAGTTTGAGACGCCTTGGCACCGATTATGTCGATATCTACTATTGCCATCGTTATCATCAGGAGACACCGATAGAGGAGACCCTTCGTGCACTGGATGATCTGGTGCGTCATGGTAAAGTGCTATATGTAGGTGTGAGCCAGTGGACAGCGGCTCAGATGGAAGCTGCGCTCGGTACAGCAGATCGCCTGTTGCTGGATCGTATTGTCGTGAATCAACCGGTATATAATATGTTTGATCGGTATATTGAGAGCGAGATCATTCCTTTGGGTGAACGTAAAGGCATCGGACAGGTTGTTTATTCACCACTTGCACAAGGTTTGCTGACAGGGAAATATACATCTGTCTCCGATATTCCGGAGAATAGCCGGGCAGCCAAGCTTGGCTGGGATGAAGGGAAAATTAACGCAGATCGCATCGGCAAAGTACGTCAATTAGTTGAAGTTGCAGACAAGCTGAACCTGAAGGTGGGACAACTGGCACTGGCCTGGATTTTGCGGCAAAATAATGTTTCCAGCGCTCTGGTCGGAGCGAGCCGTCCGGAACAGGTTAAGGAAAATGCTGCAGCTTCTGGAGTTATGCTGGATGCTGCTGTTATTGCAGAGATTGAACAAATTCTGGCCTGACTCCGACTGGTTTTCTATAGAAACTGTAAGAACATCATTGATTTAATGAATGCGAAAGGGATGTCCCACTTGCCTTGGTTGAGGCAGGCGAGACATCCCTTTCGTTTCGTCGTTAAGACTAATCACCTTCTCAAAATGAATCATTATCTACAACCGTGATATTGCGGGGCGGCAGTGAGCATACCCTGTTGCGTCCCGTATTTTTAGCTTCATATAGCGCACGGTCAGCTTGATCAAACAGGTCGTTGTCATCGTGGTCATCACAGTGATCAGGATAAACGGCTACACCAATGGAGATCGTGAGCTTTACGGTCTGCCCGTCTGGCAGGATGAAAAGAGATCGGGCCACAGCTTTCCGCACGGATTCTGCAATAGCCATGGATTGATGATATCCACAATCGAGCAATAGAATTGCAAATTCTTCTCCACCGTTACGGGATACAAGATCCGTGGAACGCGCATGTTCTACAAGCAATTGTCCAAGTTGCTTCAATACGGAATCTCCGGCAGAGTGACCAAACGTATCGTTTACCTTTTTGAATCGATCAATATCAATAACCAGCAAGGAAAGCTTCTGGTGATACTGCCTAGCATGCTGAAGCTCAGACTGGAGAGACTGTTCGAATTGTCGTCTATTGCTCAGATCCGTCAGATGGTCTGTAGAGGCTCGGCGTTCCAGCAGAAATAACATCTCGTTGGATCTATTAATAAATTCAGCGATGAAATATATGAAAAGGCCACCAGCAAAGGCTATGGTCATCTGTATGGGATATACTTTCATCAATGTATTCATGCTGGGCGTGTTCATTAGCAGTACGATAAATATCATGGTCATGCCTAAGAGATTCATGGTGATAATCTTGGTTAATCTGGACCACGAAGCGTAGGCAAAATACACACCAGCCAGCCCGAGTAGGATCATAATAAATGCTGCATCAATGGCTGCTGAGGTAACACCAAACATAACGATACGAAGGATCGCAATGATGATTCCGGTGATGACAGAAGCGAGCCCACCAAGATATACGGCTGCAGTTACGACAGCCAAATGCCGCAGATCCACAATGGTAGTGTCATTAATATGGAAAGAATAATTCATAAGCACTGTACCGTATAGACCGAATAAAAAGCCACCGACTAGCTGAACGCGAAGCGAGGGAAAAGGCAAACGAATGCTGTAGTATTTGGCGATGATTCCTGACAGGTACAGAAAGGAAATGATCACACAGAGATTGACAAAAAACGTGCTTAACAACCAGCATCCCCCCTTTTACGCACATCCCTCTATTTTATCTGAAAACCAGTGTGGGAGCGAACCATATAATCCCAAATGTTTGAAGGGTTTGGTTTTAATGCGCTATAAAATTCTAAAACGTAGCCGTACGGGACAATATTGACTTCCCTATGCATTAAGATTTATACTTAATCTAAATCAAAATTCTTTTGATATGTAAAAGCTAAAGCGAACAAATATGTTCGAGAGGTATATACATTTGAAAAATAGAAAAAAGGGGACTTGGTTGTGAAAACGTTAAATCTGACAATACAACGGCAAGCCGTGTATGATGTCGTACGTAAATCAGAAGACCATCCAACGGCTGCGGATGTAATGAATCGGCTCGTGGAACAGGGGTACAATCTGGCTTATGGCACTGTATACAATTCTCTTCGCTATTTAACAGACAAAGAGCTCATCAGGGAGCTAAAACTTGGCGAAACAGCAAGCCGGTATGACGCCCGGATGGATGATCACCAACATATTATGTGTGAAGTATGCGGTAAAGTGGACGAGGTGATGACAGAAGTTCCTCCACAATGGATGAAGCAGGTAGCGGCAGAGACCGGTTATTCAATAGATCATGCACATGTGGTATTTGGAGGTGTCTGCGGGGAATGCAAAACCAAACGGGTCAAGTAAAAGTGAAATGGTCAGGCCGCCGTTTGCCACTTCGGGTCAAACCTGCGCTGGCAGATTCAGGAACGACACCTCTCGTGGACAACTGCCCGATTACCAGACGTGTCATTCTGATCAGCCCGATGCCGGGTCAGGTGCATGAGCTGGTGAAGGCTCTGACAGATAGTTGCTTTGACGTACTTGTGTTCCATCGCTGGGAACCGGATCTCCATGAACGCCTTGTTTTTGATCTACTGATCTATGACCTCTCGGTTGCCGGAACGATTGATGCATTTACGGGAATCCACAGCCGGTTGAACCGCGAGGCGGAACAAACGACACCATGTCTCTACCTGGTGGGGGAGAAGATGATTGGCAGTGCAAGCGGACCGATGCTTCAGGAGGAGTTGCTTGTATGGCCTGCACGTCCGCAGGAGGCGCTTTACCGTGTACAGCGCATGATTGGCAGTAGTCCTGTAATGCCTAAGCGAGCTTTTTTACCTGAAGAGGGACAGCGAATCGGATTCAAAGACTTGGTGCTGGATCGGGAGCGCATGAGCGTGCAACGTGATCAGGATCGCATTCACTTGACCAAGACGGAGTATGATCTGCTACTCAAGCTGATTGATGCCAAAGGGGCAGTCATCTCGCGTGAAGAGATGCTTAGTGATATTTGGGAGACTGATTTTACAGGTGGAAGCAATGTGGTGGATGTGCATATCAAAAGCTTGCGCAAAAAATTGGGCGATAATGCCTCTTCGCCGCAATATATCGTTACGGTAAGAGGCGTGGGCTATCGATTGGCGGATTAATAGTATCCTATTAAGTTGAACTAAAGATTTTACACCAACTTATATAGATACAAGAATGGCCTCACGTAGTGTGGTGCGATTGGGAATATGGGCTCATGGTTATCTTGTTAGCGATTCAGATAAGGCGTAGATCGTTTATTAAATGATCTACGCCTTATTTTATTTTCCGGTGTCATATGCAACCTCTTTCGTATGCTTCATGTTTCATTCATCTTTAGCGTAACAACCTCATCTGAACCTCATACGAACCTCATGCAGTAGATAGATGGGACATGTTAGAATGATTTTAACAGTTAGATCAAGTCTAAATGTATATTTGAGCGAACAACGAATATGAATGGAATTAGTAGATAGATACAGCAGACATGAGACACATTATAAGGAGGACGACAGGATGACAGATCGTTTGACAACTAACCAGGGAGCACCGGTAGGAGATAACCAGAATTCACGCACAGCAGGTAGAAGAGGGCCAACCTTGTTGGAGGATTACCACTTGATCGAGAAAATCGCCCATTTTGACCGTGAGCGCATTCCTGAACGGGTTGTGCATGCAAGAGGTGCAGGAGCCCATGGGGTGTTCAAGCTGGAGCAGAGCATGAAGGCATATACGTCAGCCGATTTCCTGCAAGAGCCGGGCACAGAAACGGATGTGTTCGTACGATTTTCAACTGTAATTCATGGTACGGGTTCTCCTGAGACCGCACGTGATCCTCGCGGGTTTGCTGTTAAATTCTATACACGTGAAGGCAATTATGATATTGTGGGTAACCATCTGCCTGTTTTCTTCATTCGGGATGCCATTAAATTTCCGGATATGGTGCATTCTCTCAAACCGGCTCCAGATACCAACATTCAAGATCCGGCGCGATATTGGGATTTCATGACCCTCTCCCCGGAATCAACACATATGATGACTTGGCTGTTCTCGAATCTGGGCATCCCGGCCAACTATCGGGAGATGGATGGATTCGGAGTACACGCATTCAAATGGATCAATGACCAAGGTGAAGTACACTATGTGAAATACAAATGGGAATCAGCGCAGGGTGCTCGTGGCCTTTCTCGTAAGGAAGCTTCCGAAGTTCAGGGACAGGATTTTAACCACGCAACGCGAGACTTGCATGAACATATCAAAAATGGAGAATATCCGCAGTGGAAGCTGCAAGTGCAGCTGCTGAGACCGCAACAGATGGATGATTTCTCTTTTGATCCGCTCGACCCAACGAAAACATGGCCTGAGGATGTACTACCGTTCCAGACAGTAGGGACGATGACATTGAATCGTAATCCTCAGAATTTCTTCGCAGAAGTGGAGCAGGTCGCATTTTCACCAAGTGCTGTTGTGCCAGGCATTGAACCGTCTGAGGATAAATTGTTGCAAGGTCGTCTGTTCTCCTACCCGGATACACAACGGCACCGTCTTGGACCTAACTATCTCCAAATTCCGGTGAACTGCCCGTATGCACCTGTGCGCAATCATCAGCGTGATGGGCTCATGAACGTGAACCAGGACCCATCTCCCGTAAACTATGAGCCTAACAGCTCAGGTAACAGTCCACAGGAAGATCCGGCTTATCGGGAAACCCAGGTTCCATTACAGGGGCATGTCACACGGGAAAAGATTGAGAAAACGGATGATTACACGCAGGCAGGAGAGCTGTTCCGTTCTTTCACACCAGAAGAGCAGCATCATCTGCTGGATAATCTGACGAATGATCTCAAAGCTGTACCGGTAGATATCCAGATGCGAGCATTATGCCACTTCTTCCGGGCTGACGGTCAGCTGGGTGGACGACTGGCTCATGGCTTGGGTGTAGATATCTCTGGGCATATGCCAAAATAAAGCGGGAGTACTTGAGGATGCGGGAACTTCCCGCATCTCGCACAAGCGAATAGCTGGTCTCTATGTCAGCTTGGAAAGGTTATGATACGAACCGGGTATGACTGCAATTTTGCAGAATTGCCCGGTTTTCTTATGTACTTTTATACACAAATGAAAAACATTTTTACAAATCATTTACATAAAATACCTGACATAGAGGTTGACTTCTCATTTCTGGACACTACAATGGGTAGTGTGAGGGGTGTCAGAATATGAGAATACTCAATTTTAAAGTGGGCGAGCGAGGACTGAATCGTTTTTTTGGACCACTTGAGGCCAAGATTATGGAAGTATTGTGGGCTCGTCCCGGCAGCAGCATCCGTGAAGTACAGACGGCACTGGAACAAGACAAAGACGTAAATTTCAATACGGTTATGACTGTGATGAATCGGTTGGTGGATAAGGGATTACTCGGCAAAACACAGAAGGGCCGCACATCGCTGTACCGGCCGGTACAAAGCAGGGAGGACTTTATGAACGATCAATCCAAGGAACTGTCCCAGGAATTGGTGGACGAATTCGGGACACTGGCAGTGAATCACATGCTGGATGCGTTAGATGAAGCCGACGAAGGCTTGATTGAACGGCTCGAAATGAAGATTAAGCAATGGAAAAAGGATAACGATTAAGATGTGGAAGACCCGTTCCAAGATTTTGTTCACCGTCGGGTTGGGTATTCCGGTACTCGTGCTCATGCAGATGTTCATGTATGCGATGTATAAAATATTTGGATGGGACATCCGGTTGAATCTGCTATGGCTGTGCAATCACTGGATGAGTCGTATGGGGTGGATGTCTGTAGGTCAGTTCCTGTTGCTTCTGGTTTTGCTGACTTTCGCTGGTACAAGCTGGATGTTGATTAGACGAATTGTCCAGACGCGTGCCGCGGTAACCAAGCTCCGCTCCATGGAGGTTCGGGCTTGGTCAGAAAAAATGAATGCAAGGTACAGGCATCTGAAGAAACCCCGATTTCTTGTTGTAGACAAGCCTTCTCCGGTTGCGTTTACCATCGGGTTATGGCGCCCTTGCATCGTGCTTTCCACAGGACTGCTCCGTATGCTGGATACGGATGAAGAGAAGGCTGTCGTGTATCATGAGGTACACCATCTGTGGCATCGAGATCCACTGAAAACAACATTGCTCTCGGTATTTGCTACGATGATGCCGTATATTCCTGTGCTGAAACATACGTCACAGCAATATCGCATAGTGAGAGAAATTTTAGCAGATAACGAAGCTATTGAACGTACGGGTAATGCCGCCGGTATTGGCAGTGCACTCTTGAAACTGCTTCGGGCATGCACACCAACTGGGGAGGGAAGAGCGATGACGATTCAGTCCTCATTTGCCGATACGTCGGTGAATGTGCGCATTTCCCGTCTGCTGGACCCCGAACGGGATGTTACACTGCGCTTACCGCGATATGCCATTCTAATCTCTGTAACGGTGTTTCTGTTATTGTCTGTTCTGTTTGTATGGTCGATTGGATAGAAAACGACCAAGAATCAAGCAATCCATTAGGACTAAAATTATGAATGAAATGGGGAGATGTATGATGAATAACAAAACCATTGAAATTGGACTTTTTTTCTCAAGGATTATGATCGGACTCATTTTTCTATTACATGGCTGGAGTAAGTTCGAGGGTGGAATTAGCGGTACGGTTGGTTTCTTCGAAAGTATAGGCATTCCCGGTTTTATGGCATCTGTTGTTGCCGTAATTGAACTGGCAGGTGGCGCGGCCATGATCTTGGGCCTGGGTACACGTGTGTTCGCCTTGTTGTTCATCGCGGTTATGGTCGGTGCAGTATTCACAGCCAAGGCGGGTCAGCCGTTTTTGATGGGAACAGAGTTCGACTACATGCTGATGGCAGGATCATTGACTCTTCTCCTGACAGGCAGCCGCTTTTTGGCGCTGGATTATCTGTTTAACCGGCAAGGAGCTACACGTCAGAACAGCCAAAATGTGAGTGCCTGATCTGCATCAGAGAGGAAAGCGACATAACAGGATGAGTATAATCAAAGCATAATATAACGATTTATAGAAAAGTGTAACGGAAAGTGTTAAAGCGCAGGAATACGCCTGCGGCCAAGCTCTTTGCTTGCCAGTCCGACGAGGTAACGGTGATTGCCGGATCGAGCTGACAGGTAAAGAGCTTTTTGGTTTGAAGGAAGGAGCGTCACTTTTTGGCTTGGACGTATTACCTTAACATTTGATATAATGAGAATAAGTATGCTACTAAGAAAAAATAAGAGGGATCTGCACGAACCATAACAGATTTGAGGAGGTTACGCGATATGATTAAGGTTATTCCATCTGAAGCACGTTCCAGCTTTGACCGTGGCTGGTTGCGGGGCAGTCACAGCTTTTCCTTTGGGGAGTACCAGGACCCGGACAACACTGCTTTTGGACCCATGCGGGTAGCCAATGATGATGTCATCGCACCAGGTCGCGGCTTTGGGGCACATCCACACAGTGATATGGAGATCGTATCCATCGTGCTGAATGGCAAGCTGAGACATGAAGATAGTCTGGGCAATGTTGCCGTAACAGGCTTTGGTAGCATTCAGCGCATGTCAGCAGGAAGCGGCGTCATTCATACAGAGCATAATGCCTCAGATACCCAGGAAGTAAGACTTCTCCAGCTGTGGTTTATGCCACATACGAAAGGGTTACAGCCATCCTACGAAACGACTTCGTATGATACAACTGCTCTGGAAGGCGCTCTTGTGCCTGTAGCATCATCCGATGGTGGGCCGCGGGTTGCCACGGTTCATCAAGACATGACGATTTACCTTGGGCGTTTATCCAAGGGCAAGACGCTTGATTTTGAACAGAACGAAGGTCGCCGCATGTACATTTTCTCCATTGAGGGCAAGCTTGGCCTGCAGAATGAACATGTGCTTCATACAGGAGATACCGCACGAGTGGAGCAGACTTCTTCCATAAAGCTGGAAGGGCATGAGGATACGTTTTATATGTTGATTGATTTGCCTTAATAAAAATAAGAACTCCCACTCCAAGATCAAAGGAGGAACGATACGTATGGCACAGCAGGAATGGTTTATGGTAAAACATGGGGTCACCGGGCGTGGGCTGGCGAACAGCAAGACGGATGCAGCCTTGTCTTATCGCTTTCAGCAGGAAGGAACAGGTTACCTGTTCACTGTATCGGGACTTGATGAGCAGACCGCCTTGAAGATTATTGAGCTGAGACAGGAATTAAACGTATTCCGTTTCGTACAGCGCAAAGACCGTCCTCTGACAAAGCACTGGTATTATGTTGACGGCGACCGTGTAAAATATGACAGCGAGCGGCATACACTCACTATCTATGCCAAGTCGGAAATTCAATATATACCTGATGATTATTTTGCTGACTAACCGAACAGAGATAAGTGTATGATCTAAGCTTGTTATTCTGTTCATGGTGTAAGTTATTGATTTAACACGTATGGTTCAGTTTTCAAGTTGATCGTTTCGATCGTTAAGTTAAGTCTTCCCTTGAGGAAGGCTTTTTTTTGTAAAAAAAGACCACATAATTCCCTGCCTTCTGGCACAAGCTACCTTGTATAAAAACCAAGAATGGAGGGGCGGCATATGGCAGCTAAATCATCAAAAGGTAGCGAAAAGTCCAAGACTTCAGCATCAACGACTGACAGTAGCAAATATGTACCCTTGGGACTGCCGTCCCCACCTATTCTGAAACAACCGATCAGTGCCGTACATACCAATCAAATTCAGGCGTTGAAAGAAATCTTCTCGAACTCTTCGGATGTCGTGTTCCGCAACGTTATGATCACACCAGAGATTCAGGGGCTTCTCGTGTATGTCGAGGGGATTGTGAATTCGGCCGATATTCAGGAGCATATGCTACGCCCGCTTATTCGAGGGCTGATCCAGCAACGGACTGACGAGCCGGATGTGCCGATAGATGATACACGAATTGAATTAACGCAGGTCAAGCGAGTTCAGACATGGGCTGCTGCGACCGAGGGCGTGCTTGCCTCATCGGCGTTACTGGTTATGGACGGAGAAGCCGAAGCATGGTTATTCAACGTAAAAGGCGGGGTACGGAGAGGTGTAGAGGAGCCGCAGACGGAGTCGGTCATCCGGGGGCCGCGTGAAGGATTTACCGAGACGCTACGTATGAATACGGCTTTGCTTCGTTTCAAGCTGAAGACACCTGCACTCAAAATGGTAAGTATGACGCTTGGCTCCGATACCAAAACCGATGTTGTTCTCGTCTATCTGGAGGGAGTCGCCGATCCTCAATTGATCCAGGATGTCAAAAAACGTCTGGAGAAGATTGAAATCGACGGTATTCTGGAGAGCGGTTATATCGAGGAACTTATCGAGGATAACCCGAATTCCCCGTTTCCACAGATGCACTATTCGGAGCGTCCGGATACAGTTGCCGCGAATCTGCTGGAAGGTCGGTTTTCCATCATGGTAGATGGCACACCGTTTGCATTGATTGCACCCGTGACGATGTGGCAGATGTTACAGGCTAGTGAGGATTATTATGAACGCTTCTTCATTACCAATTTGATTCGTTGGATCCGCTTTTTGTTTGTGTTTATTGCATTGTTCCTGCCAGCATTGTATATCGCCATTACGACCTTTCATCAGGACATGCTTCCAACTACATTGATTCTCAGTATTGCCGGTGCCCGCGAAGCCATCCCTTTCCCGGCACTCATTGAAGCGCTCATTATGGAATTATCCTTTGAAGCGCTGCGGGAGGCAGGGGTCAGGTTACCCAAAACGGTGGGGCAAGCGGTCAGTATTCTCGGTGCCCTTGTGATTGGTCAAGCAGCGGTACAGGCAGGTATTGTGTCTGCCCCAATGGTTATTATCGTATCGATGACGGGGATTGCATCCTTCACCATTCCGCGCTTCAACTTTGCCATTACCGTAAGGCTGTTACGGTTTCCGATCATGCTTCTGGCAGGCATGCTGGGATTATACGGCATCGTGATTGGTCTAGTGCTGATTTCTGTACATCTGACACAGATGACTTCTTTTGGTGTACCTTATCTGTCAGGGGTGAGCCCATACCATAAGAAGGATACCAAAGATATTTTGGTCCGGGTGCCTTGGTGGAAAATGATCAATCGTCCTTCGACCGTGCACCGGGATCGCAAACGTATGACCAGAGATATCAATGGTTCGCCGGAAGCAGAGGAAGGATGGTGATTCCATGAAGTTTTTGATTAAATATAGAGCTGTCATTTCGTTGATTTTGTGTACATCTCTGCTTACAGGTTGCTGGGATCGCGAAGAGATTAATGATGTCGCCTTTGTAATCGGTATTGCTGTGGATAAAGAAGGGGAGGATTACCGGTCTAGCCTGCAGATTGCCCTCCCTGGACAGTCGGGTGCTTCGGGCAGTGAAGGTGGCGGTGGAGGAACGAGTGGAGATAAACCGTGGTTTATCCTCTCTAATACAGCTCGTACACTGCGTGGGACATCGCTTGAGGGTCAGAAGTCACTCTCTCGCCGAATTTATTATGCACACCGTCGTACCATCCTTATTGGCGAAGAATTAGCACGGGAGGGGGTTGCCCCGATGCTTGACCTATTTACAAGATATCCACTTAACCGTTTGTCGGCAATGCCTGTTGTCACCAGGGGCGAAGCACATAAAGTTATAGACACGGATGCACCCATTGAGAAGTTCCCTTCCGAGATGGTGAGGGAATTATGCTTCCTTAACATGAGGAATCCAAGATCCCTTAAAACATTTATAGACTCCATTCTGGATGAAGGAGTGGACCCATTTCTACCTATCGCATCCGTTTCAGACAATGTACCACAGGATTGGAAGGGCGCCATAACCAATATCAAACTGGATGGTTTAGCTATTTTCAAAAAAGACAAGCTGGTAGGCATGATGGACAAGGCCCCTGCCGATGCACTGATTCTTGCCATGGGTGAAGCCAACGAACCCGAAGTTATGATTAAAGCTCCACGGGGAAAAGGAGATATGTTCATTAAATTAAACGAGAACAATTCGTCCCTCCATCCCAAAATTGTGAATGGCAAAGTGAGTGTAACCATTCAGATGTACGCCAAGGGTGTGCTGGTGGATAATGAATCGGATTATGGTGACAGGCGCGAAAAGGAAATTTTAAATTTGAATGAAGCCGTACACCGAAAGATCAAAGAGGATATTGAGGAAGGTATAAGGCTGGTTCAGAAGAAATTCAAAGCAGACATTATCGGCATCGGCCGTTCCATCCATAGGCAGTTACCCAAGGAATGGGACAAGATTAAAGATCGCTGGGAGGTTCTCTATCCGGAGGTTCAAGTAACTGTGGACCCGCATGTCATTATTGAGAATGTCGGTATTGTCAATAAACCGATTGGAGTCGTAGAGGAGGACATCATACATGATTAAACCGCTACTGTTTACCTATCTGGCAATGGTAATCGGGGTGCTGATTATGGATTTCAGGCATCTGAAACAAGCGGCCTCCATTAATCGCTGGCTGTCTTATGGAATCATTGCGCTTGGAATAGGCCTCTGGCTCTACGTTACGACGCTGAACAAAACCGTATTCCTATCGGTATGGATGAGTCATATTATTCAACGTCTGCTGCCAATGCCTTGAGGATGTGGCATATGTAATCTTGATATGCAAGAAACAGGTACGGAAGGAGGGGCAGGATGATTCAGAAGGTAACGCACAGGCAAATGATCTTGATGCTCATGCTGCTTAGTATTACGGGTACACTGCTACAACCTCATGCACAAGCCATTTATTATGCAGAACAGCATGCCTATCTTTGTTACATACCCGTTGTTCTGATTATGTTTACATCGATGTGGCTGCTCAGCCGTGTCCAGCGGCGTTTTCCAGACAAGGATCTGTTTGAATCATTAGTGACACGATTTCCCTTTCTGGGAAGATTGGCCGGATTGATGTACATCGCGTTTTTCTTCTTTGTATTCGCGAGAGATATTCGGCTAACAGGGGATTATGTAAGTATCACATTGTTGGAAACAACACCAATATCGATTATCGTGCTCTCTCTGCTTGTCATGGCTATATTTATCGTGCGAGGAGGGCTAGGTTCCCTGATTGGCATGGTGGAGTTATATGTAGCGCTTTTTCTGTTAAACTCCATCATTGTGCCGTTTATGCTAATTCAGCAGATCAATCTGGATAACCTGAAGCCCTATTTCGATGTTGACCTGGCGGGTGTGGGCAGGGGGAGCTGGTATCTCTTTTCGTTTTATGGAGAGATGATTTTTCTGCCCTTTATCGTAAGGGGAAGTGATTTTCGAGTAAAGTCTATCGTTACAGGCAACATCGTCACGGGACTGCTTATGATGCTTATTGTAATAGAAACGATCACCTCCATCGGTGTACCCATTGCTTCAAGACTTGTATACCCATCATATGAGCTGGCAAGACAGCTGCAGATTAGTGACTTTCTAGATCGATTCGATCTGGCGCTTGCGGCAGCAACTTTGCCTTGTATTATTACCAAGATTGCGTTTGACCTGTATTTAGTGTGCTGGGGGTTGAAACGCATGATTCCCAAAGTGTCTGGTAAAGTACTGACCGGACCCATTGCGTTGCTGGGTTTTGTATGTGCGTTCTGGTTTTTCCGCAATGCGATCCAACTGAATCGATTTACACGGGAATGGACATGGGTTGCCATTGTATTTGAGGTGCTGTTTCCAATCGTATTCTTTCTATTTCTTCGTCCGCGCAAAAAGGAGGCTGGGCATGCACCGAACTCTGAATCGGGAGATAGGGCCTCGAGAGGCAAACAGCAGGAAGGTGAACAGAAGCAGGAGCAGGCATCTGGTGAATCAGATCAATCTGAAGAGAAGTCCGAAGAGAAGTCCGAAGAGAAGTCTGGTGATAAGTCAGCGGAAAAGTCCATAGAGAAGAAAGGTAAAACATCACCTGGCGGCGGCAATCTGCAGCCTTCCTGATGCAAACCATAAAAAATCGTTATAGCTAAAGAGGCCGGAAAGCAAGCAGACATGGTTTCCCTCCGCAGAAGTACCCTGTATACTGTAGTCAGATTGATGAACTTTCGGCTTAATAACGGGGGGAACATGAATGGCTCAACATTTGGCAGGGGTACGTGTGGCATTAACCGGACCGAGAAAGTCCAAAGAGATGTCTCTATTGGTAGAGAAAATGGGCGGAATCCCGCTTGTGCGTCCTGCACAAGGCACGGTGTTTCTGGATGATCGTAACATTCGAGATGGACTGGTTTCCTGGATTTCTGATCCGCCGGATTGGGCAGTGTTTACGACGGGTATGGGACTGGATGCTTTGTTCGACATGGCTGAGGACATGGATGTAGCCGGACAACTTCGGAATGTCTTGGCTGAATCGTGTATTGCAGCGCGAGGGTACAAAACGGTAAATGCGTTAAAAAAGCTGAAGCTAACACCTCTGGTACGTGATGATGATGGTAGTACAGATGGTTTGATTCGGGAATTTAGCTCACATGATCTGGCAGGCAAAAAGGTGATGTTACAGTTGCATGGGGAAACGGCTCCCAAGCTGGTTCGCTGGTTAGAAGAACAAGGAGCTGTTGTGCGGCAGGTGTTGCCGTATCGTCACGTACCGCCAGAAGAGGCAGAGCTGGAGCAACTGCTGAACGAAGTAATTCAGCATAAGTTAGATGCGGTGGCCTTTACAAGTGGGCCGCAGGTGCGGTTTTTGACGGAATATGCGACATCTCAAGGTAAGCTGGAGCAGATGCTGACAGCCTTCAAAGAAGGGGTAGTCCCGGCGTCTGTTGGTAAAGTTACGGCGAATGCCATGCGTGAGGAAGGCATTGAAGCGCTGGTTGTACCAGACGAAGAGAAGATGGGAGCGCTCATCGTTGAACTGGGACGTTATTTTGCCGCGAATCCGGTGGGTGTCCGGGAAGATTAATAAAGAGAGCATTCACAGGGCAAGAGTAGCTGTATGAAGAATAGCAGACGCAATTCGTATACAGAGGTATTAAGTTTAGAAGGAATCACATCAGTTATATGGATGGATATATAAAGGTTCTGATCCGTTATCGGATCGGGACCTTTTTTTCATTTTTATCCAAAATTAATGTTTAGGACAATCTTGAGAAGCGTGGACATTATTTCCTGACCGATGGTATGATGAAGACAATATGAAAACAGCAAGGTGCTCTTGCATAAAGCAAGAGGTAACAGGGAATCGGGTGCAAGTCCCGAGCGGTCCCGCCACTGTAATGGTGAAGCGTTTTCCATGAAAGTCACTCGGTATACCGGGGAAGACAGGAAAGAACGCTAATGATCCAGAGCCAGGAGACCTACCTTGCATGTGTCACCAAACCCTTCGCGGAAAGGAGTGGTGTACGATAAGTTCGGGAAAGGGACAAACCGTGGTTTGTCTTGCGAGGCTCTATATGGGCTATTCTGGCTGCTTATAATTCCTTATTATGGAATATTACAGGCCAGGTTTTTCTGAGTGTAAGTACATGCGTATCTCATCCGTGATTAGGATGGGATTTTTTTGTTTTTTCGGACAGGAACAACATTGCCGAGTTAAGTAGAAGAAATGATGTGTTACAGGGCTATAAGCGATAGAGACACATCTGTATCGGGGAACTTTTGGGATAAACAAGGTTGGGGCATTAATTGTATGACAAGTGGAGTGAGGGGGAAAACGGGATGCAAAAGCAAGGCAAGTTGCTGATCATCGGTTTCGGTCCAGGTGCGATGGAGCACATAACGAAACGGGCACTGGATGCATTGCAGGAAAGCGAGGTCATCATTGGATATAACACCTATGTGGATCTGATCCGGCCTTTGTTGAATGGACAAGCCATTGTGCGTACAGGTATGACGGAGGAAGTCAGCCGGGCACAGGAAGCGGTAAGACAAGCGGAAGCAGGCCATATTGTTGCCGTAATCTCCAGTGGGGATGCCGGGGTATATGGTATGGCAGGACTTGTATATGAGGTGCTGATCGAGCAAGGCTGGAAGCCGGATACTGGCGTAGCTGTCGAGGTTATTCCTGGCGTGTCGGCTATTCAATCGTGTGCGTCCTTGCTTGGTGCGCCTGTCATGCACGATGCTTGCACGATCAGTCTTAGCGATCATCTGACACCATGGGAAACGATTATTCGGCGGGTTGAGGCAGCGGCTTCCGCTGATTTTGTTATTGCTCTGTATAATCCCCGCAGTGGACGCCGGACACGCCAGATTGTAGAAACGCAAGAGATGTTGCTACGTTACCGTGATCCAAAGACACCGGTTGGCTTGGTCAAAAGTGCATATCGGGAGCGCCAGGACGTGGTCATGACGACGCTGGAAGATATGCTGAATCACGATATCGGTATGTTAACCACCGTGATCATCGGCAATTCCTCGACCATGATGTACGAAGGGCTCATGGTCACGCCGCGCGGATATCAGCGGAAGTATACGCTGAACTCCGCGGAACAGCCGCTCAGGCCACATGAGCGGCTACGCACCGAAGCCGAGCCATGGTCGCTCGGCGCGCAAGAAGCCCGCGCTGCCGCCTCCGGCGAGGCAGCGGGCAATGGCACGGCCCGCGATGCGCAGGCCGTGCCACCGGCGGAGCCAGCCCTGCGCGGCGCCAGCGCCGGAGCGGGCACGGCTCCGCAAGGGCAGCCGCCCGCAAGCGCATGGGCGGCAACCCCGCCTGCGGCAAGCCCGGCGAGCGGTGCTGGCACCGCCGTGCTTGCCGCAGAGCGGCCCGCGTCCGCGGCGGCAGGGGCCGCGCCGCGCGCTGCCGCCGTGGCGCCACGCGCCGGCGCAGCCGAGCTCGCCGCCGAGGCGCTGACGCGGCTCGCGGCAGGCGGTGCGCTCGCAGGCGAAGCGGCAAGCCGCTGGCTGGACGCATCGGCGTCAGGCCCGGCAGCCGCAAGCGCGCAGGGCGCGAGCAGCGCAGCGGTGCTTGGCGCAGCCGCTGCTGTGCCCGTGCCGGGGCGCAAGGCGCCGCTCTTTGAGATCGGCGTGTCGCCCGGCGTGGGCAACAAAAAGTTCACCGCCGCTCAGATGGCCCTGCTGGCGCAGTGCGCAAGCGAGGATGGTGAACTCGAGTATACGCCAGAGCACCAGATTATTCTGAGAGTGCCGACGTTTGAACCGGATGCGCTGGTAGATGAGCTGCGCGCAGCAAACTTTATCGTCGTGCCGATCGGGGATGTGATCAAAGTCAAAGCTTGTGACTTCTGCAATCTGGAGAAGGACGACGCGGTGCCGATGGCTAACCATTTGCAGGACGTGATCGGTGGATTGTCTGCTCCGAAGGAAACGAGCGTAGCGTTAAACGGCTGCGGTATGGCTTGTTACGGGGCAGTGCTGGAGGATATCGGTATCGTGTACCGCAAAGGAGGATACGATCTGTTCCTTGGCGGGAAAAAGTTTGGCCGCAATGCCCACCCGGCTCAGCCTGTAGCAGAGGGCATTCCGGGTGATCAGATCGGCGGCATTGTGGAACGTATTGTCGCGGAGTACAAGGAAAAAGGTCATCCGAACGAGCGGTTCCACAAGTTTTTCAAACGTGTAGGAGTCATTCAAGGCTTCCGTCATGTGGATGCGCCAGTCACTGTTGAAGTGAATCCGGTATGCGGTGACTAAGAGTGGAAGTGCGTAGTTTGGGTTACGGGCTTGAAGTCCACTTAAGCATCAGCAGCAGAGTGATCTACGGAAGATAAGAGGCCACAAAGCCAAAAGTTAACCCAGACACAACTCGGCTGAAACCCAGCTGATTGAGATAGATACAACATTTACAGCTTCATCAATACAGACTTAGACATAGATTATACCTTTCTTCCTTGGAACCGAGTGGAGAGCCTTACGAATATGAGAAATCTGATCTGTGGATCGGACAGAGGAGGAAATACGAAGATGGATGCAATTTTGTTGGTGGGACACGGGAGCCGTGATCCCGAGGGGAACCGCGAGTTAAAGGAGTTTGCACGTGAGGTCGCGGAGCAAGCACCGGAGAACACAATGGTCGAAACCTGTTTTCTGGAATTAACCAGACCAAGTATTGCGGATGGAGTTACCGCTTGTGTAGATCGAGGCGCAACCCGTGTCGTACTCGTACCGATTATTTTATTTGCAGCCGGTCATGCCAAAATTGATATTCCGAATGCGATTGATCGTGCCAAAGCTCGTTATCCGCAAGTGCAGTTTATCTATGGGCGTCCGATTGGTGTACATGAAAAAGTGGTGCAAATTATGCAAACTCGACTGCAAGAGGCGCAGCCTATACGGGTTGCAACTCAAGTTGAAGGTGGAACAGAAACAGCAGTTGCATTGGCCGCTCCGCCTGCTACGGTGACTGATGAAGAGACCGCTGTACTTGTACTTGGACGGGGAAGCAGTGACCCGGATGCCAACAGTGACTTTTTCAAAATGACCCGTATGCTGTGGGAGAAGTTGCCGTACAGATGGGCGGAAAGCAGCTTTATCGGCGTAACCCAGCCTTCTTTCCCGGATGGATTGGAACGTTGTCTCTTGCTTGGTGCGAAAAAAATTATCGTCATGCCGTATTTCCTCTTTACCGGTGTGCTGATTAAACGCATTGATGAGATGACGGCCGAATTTGCAGCCGCGCATCCAGATATTCAAGTCGAAATCGGTGGTTATTTCGGCTTCCATCCGAAGCTGGTCGAGCTGGTGTTGGAACGTGCGCACGAGGGGCTATATGGAAGGGTTACAGCCAACTGTGACAACTGCCAGTTCCGCCTCGAAGCGGCCAAACACCATCATCACCATCACGACCACGACCACGACCATGATCATCACCATGACCACCATCACCATGATCATCACGATCACGGACATGACCACGGGCACGATCACCACCATCATGAGCACGATCATCACGATCATAGCCACGACCACGAGCATTCCGAGCACGCTGCGGAGGCTGCATCTACTCGTGAGGCAACACTTGATTTCCATCATGACCATGACGAAGAGTTGCATCACTCACACCATGAGCACGAAGGACATCGGAGCAACCAGCAACACGCTTCAGAAGCAACAGCAGGAGATATTCAGCAGCATGCATCCTCTTCTCAGGCACAAGTGGCAGCAACTTCCGAGCAGGTGAAGCGTTCATGATCCTTATGTTATGCGGTACAAGCGATGCACGTGAACTTGCGATCCGAATCCAGCAACAAGGACATAACGTCCTGACGTCGGTTGTGACCGAGAGTGCAGCCCAAAGTCTGACCGAAGCCGGTTTACCAGTGCGGACAGGCCGATTGACCGTAGAGGCGATGGTGAAGCTGATTCGTGAAAAAAATACCCCTGTCCTTGTGGATGCGAGCCATCCTTTTGCCGAAGAAGCCCATGCGAATGCTATGGAAGCCGCGAAACAAGCGGACATTCCTTACATTCGTTACGAACGAACGGGGCTTGCTTATGATGACCATGAACTATTACATGTCGTGTCATCTTATGATGAGGCAGCACTCAAAGCCAAAGAGCTGAAAGGTTCTGTCATGCTGACAACAGGCAGCAAAACGCTGCAAATCTTCACCAAGCACCTGCTCGGTGATCCGGATATAAGACTTGTTGCACGCATGCTCCCCCGTCTCGACAATATGGAGAAATGCGGTGAGCTGGGTGTAGAGCAACGCAATATTATTGCGATGCAAGGACCTTTTTCCCGAGAAATGAATGAGGCACTTTACAAGCACTATGCAACAACGGTGATGGTCACCAAGGAAAGCGGTAAAACCGGAGCCGTGGATGAGAAAATCCAGTCTGCACTGGAGCTGGGCATTCATGTTGTGCTGATCTCACGTCCAGAGGCGGAGTTTGGCACGGTGTTTGATCATTTTGATGGTGTACTGGACGAGCTGAAAAGTATTTTGGGGAAATAATCTCCCCGATAGGCTTAATTTGAATAACGCAACTTTGAACGGCTTTATTGTAAATATCGAAAGAAGAATGGAGTGATTCGGGTGGATTTTAAGACGGAATTTAAACCGCTGACCGTGCAACCTCAGGAAATTGAAGGTAAGAGCTTTGAGATGATTACGGAGGAACTGGGGGAGC
Source organism: Paenibacillus polysaccharolyticus (assembly GCF_900102085.1). Classification (GTDB taxonomy): domain Bacteria; phylum Bacillota; class Bacilli; order Paenibacillales; family Paenibacillaceae; genus Paenibacillus; species Paenibacillus polysaccharolyticus. Next base: position 89,285 of record NZ_FMVM01000019.1, read on the forward strand.
ACCCGTTTACCGATGAGCAGTATCCAGTCGTACAGCGTGTGATTCACGCTTCGGCTGATTTTGAACTGGGCCGTAGTATGGTGTTTCACCCGGATGCGATCCAGGCAGGGATTGCGGCGCTACGTGCAGGTCAGTCAGTCATTGCCGATGTGCAGATGATTCAGGCGGGTGTGAGCAAGGATCGTATTCGCGGTTTTGGCGGCGATGTACATGTACATATATCCGATCCAGATGTAATGGAAGAGGCCAAACGCCTCAACACCACGCGTGCCATCATCTCGACGCGCAAAGCAACCCAAATGTATGACGGGGGCATCTACGCCATCGGTAACGCGCCAACGGCGCTACTGGAATTGATTCGTCTTGTCAAAGAGGGCGAGGCCAAGCCGGGGCTGATCATCGGCATGCCGGTAGGTTTTGTATCCGCGGCCGAGTCCAAGGACGAGCTACGCAAGCTGGACATTCCTTTTATCACCAACATCGGTCGCAAAGGCGGCAGTACCATCGTTGTGGCAGCACTCAACGCAATCTCGTTGATGGCTGTAAAGGCATAGAGCAGCGGGAGTACTAAGGCGGTTTGCCTCGTTCGACCAGCGAGGTCAAACGAAATCTACCTGATCTGATTTAAGTCTGGTTAGCGAGCCGTGCCGAATCCTAATGAGAACTGGAAGAGTCTTCACTAAGGGCCATGTCCGAATCTATTAAAGTCCAGCAACTTCTAACGATCACCAGGAAGCTTATTTAGCGTAAAATCACCTTCTTGAAATTCTAACGATCCTGAGGAACGTTATTTCGCCCAAAACCACCCAAAAGCGCTGGAAATCGCACTGTTTTAGTGAAATAGCGTCTCCTGAGATCGTTAGAATTCCAGCGAGGGCATATTAGGCCGAATAACGTTATCTGTGATCGTTAGCGCTCAGTCGTGAGTGTGTGGGTGTTAAGTAAATGAGACGCTTAGCGTGCGAGTCATCAGAGATGGGGATTCCGCTCCGGTAACTTCTAACGCTCTCCAGGGGTTAGTGTACAGTTACTAGCACCGCAGTTGTTGAGTAAAACTAAAAATTAATGTATCAACAATCCATACAAGACCAAACAACAATGAACAATCAACATCAACCAACAATCAACATAAGCGCACGAACAAGCTAGCATATAGAAGGACGGGAGGTTCAAAGCCATGGAAAAGAAACGCATGAAGAGCGGAGAAGCACCGGACCCGGATAAACCGATGCGTTCCGGCTTTACGACCGGGGCGTGTGCAACAGCTGTTGCCAAGGGAGCGACGCAGTTCCTGTTAACGGGTCATATCCCTGCGCAAGCCGTGGTTTCCTTGCCCGCCGGCTTTGACCACTCGTTCGAGCTGATCGAGCAGGAACTGATGACGGACGGTACGGCGACCTGTGCCACGATCAAAGACGCCGGGGATGACCCGGACGCCACACATTTGGCGAAAATCATTGCGCATGTGTCTTGGCGGGACGAGCCGGGGGTAGAGCTGGATGGCGGCATTGGTGTGGGGCGTGTTACGAAGCCAGGATTGCCCGTGCCTGTTGGGGAAGCGGCCATTAATCCCGTGCCGCGCCGTATGATTACCGAAGCAGTCACCCAAGTACTTGCGGAATATGGTACTGCAAGAGGGGTACGAGTGGTTATCAGCGTACCGGACGGCGAAGAGATTGCGAAGAAAACGCTCAATGCACGGCTTGGCATTCTTGGCGGTATCTCCATTTTGGGTACACGCGGCGTGGTCGTTCCGTTCTCTACTTCAGCGTACAAAGCCAGTGTAGTACAGGCGATTTCCGTTGCGCAGGCTTCCGGTTGCGAGCACATTGTGCTGACAACAGGCGGCAGTAGTGAGAAGTACGCCATGAAAATGATGCCCGAACTGCCGGAAGAAGCCTTTATTCAGATGGGTGACTTTGTCGGCTTTGCGATCAAACACGGGAAACGGCTGGGCATGAAACGCATCAGTCTGGTCGGGATGCCGGGCAAATTCGCTAAAGTGGCTCAAGGGGTCATGATGGTGCACTCCAAAAGTGCGCCGGTGGATTTTGGATTTCTTGCGTCCGTGGCTCGCGAGACCGGGGCTGGCGATGAACTGGCGCAAGCGATCGAGGAAGCCAACACGGCGACTCAGGTAGCAGATATGATGACCGAAGCGGGATATTTGCCTTATTTTGAAAAGTTATGCTTATACGCCTGCCAGCACTGTCTGGAACATGCGGGGGGCGGCGTAACGGTGGAAGTGGTGCTCGTCACCATGAAAGGAATGGAACTGGGGAGGGCGGAAATCAGTGAACTCGAACATAACAACTGGAGCAAAGAATCGTAATATCCGCATTATTGGCGTAGGTGAAGAAGGCGCGGCGGGGCTGACGGCAGACAGTCTACAACTCATTCAGGAGGCCGATGTGCTGGTAGGCGGCGAACGTCTGTTGCAATTTTTCCCGGCATTTGCGGGAGAGAAGATTGTGATTAAGAGCAGTTTGAATGACCTCGTTGCGAAAATAAAAGCGTTGCAGGACTCGCACACCATCGTTGTGCTTGCGTCAGGAGACCCGCTGTTTTACGGCATCGCCGGATATTTCGCGCGCAAACTCGGCCCGGATCAGCTGGATATCCGGCCTAATCTCAGCTCGCTGCAGCTGGCATTCGCAAGGCTTGGCGAGAGCTGGCACGACGCCGTGCTCGAAAGCGTGCACGGTCGCCCGCTCAAAGGCCTCGCCCAGCGCATCGATGGCAAAGCTAAAGTCGCGCTGCTCACGGACGAGCATAACAGCCCCGCTGCGATCGGGGCTTATCTGCAACAGTTCGGCATGACCGAGTACGATGCCTACGTTGCAGAGAAGCTGGGCGCGGCAGACGAGCGTGCCCGCCACTACACCCTGGACGAGCTGGCAGCGGCGGAGTGCAGCCCGCTGAACGTCGTCATTTTGTTGCGCCGCAAAGATGCACCGGCGCCGCGCAAAGGCTTCGGGTTTGCAGATGAGGAATTCCATCAGCGCAAACCCGAGAAGGGCCTCATCACCAAGCGTGAAGTCCGCGCGTTCAGCTTATCCGAGCTGAAACTGGGCGATGACAGCATCGTGTGGGATATCGGCGCAGGTTCGGGCTCGGTGGCGGTGGAGTGCACGCGGCTGGCGCCGCGAGGCCAGGTCTTCGCCATCGAAAAAAACGAAGGTGACCTCGTGAACATTGAGGCCAACCGGATCAAATTCCGGACGGATTTTACCGTCCTTCATGCCAAAGCGCCAGCGGGGCTGGACGAACTACCGGGTCCGGATGCGGTGTTCATTGGCGGCAGCGGCGGTGAACTCGCGCAGCTGATCGCCTTGTGTGCGTCCCGGCTGCGCCCCGAGGGACGCATTGTCGTGAATGCAGCGACCATCGAAACGCTGCATGACAGCATGAAGGCGATGCGCGATGCGGGCATGGACGCCTCCGTGACTTTGCTACAGACGGCGCGGAGCAAGCCGATCCTGAACATGACCCGTTTTGACGGACTGAATCCGATCTATGTCATTACAGGTCAATTTATAGCAGGAGCAGAAGCGGAAGCCGAAACAGCGAACGGAGCGGAATAGTTTGCAGAGAATGAAAAGGGGGAGAGCAGCATCAGCACAACAACAGGAAACATCAACAGTACCGGGATTCACACGGAAAGTTCAGAGAGCATGACAGGAGCCGGAGTTACCGTTGGCACATTGTACGGCGTCGGTGTCGGGCCGGGAGACCCGGAGCTGATTACGGTCAAAGCATACCGGATGATTCGCGAATGCCCGGTGGTCGCCTATCCGAAGAAACGCAAAGGCGGTAAATCCTACGCCCACGAAATTGTTGAATTATATGTGAACCCAGAGGAGAAAGAGATGCTGGGCCTGATCTTTCCGATGACCAAAGACCCGGTCGTACTAGAGCGGGAGTGGGGCAAAACCGTGGAAGCATGCTGGGAGGCACTTAAGAAAGGCAAAGATGTAGCATTTGTGACGGAAGGTGATCCGAACTTATACAGTACATTTATCCACCTTGCACGTCTGATGCGTGAATTGCATCCTGAAGTGCCGATTAGCTCGATTCCGGGCATATCCTCCGTGCTTGGTGCGGCGGCAGCGCTGGATATCCATCTGGCAGATGGAGATGAGCAGGTTGGTATTATTCCGGCTACAGCGGATAAAGAAGCGATGAGGCAGGCGATTGAGCATCACGATACGATTGTGTTTATCAAAGTAGCGAAGGTGCTGGACCCGATGCTGGAGCTGTTGGAGGAGATGGGACTTGGCGGCAAAGCGTCGGTGGTCACCAAAGTCACTTCTCCTTATGAATTGCTCTGGCGTGACGCCCGTGAACTGAAAGGGCAGGAGCTGGAATATTTAAGCCTGATGGTGGTGAGCAAATAATGAAAACATTGGAACCGAAAGTGTACATCGTTGGTGCTGGCCCGGGAGATCCCGAGCTGATTACGGTAAAAGGTTCGAATATTTTGAAAAATGCCGACCTCGTTCTGTACACGGATTCTCTCGTGAATGATGAACTGATTGCGACTGCCAAACCCGAAGCCGAGGTGTTGCAAAGCTCCGGCATGGATTTGGAACAGCAGGTCGAACTGATGTGCACAGCGGTTCGTGCAGGACGCAGTGTAGCACGTGTACATACGGGTGATCCGGCAATGTATGGTGCCATTTTGGAACAGATGGTTCTGTTGAAACAACAAGGCGTGGAGTACGAGATTATTCCAGGCGTTAGCTCGGTATTTGCTTCGGCAGCGGCGCTGGGAGCGGAGCTGACTGTGCCGGAACTGACGCAGACCGTCATCCTGACACGTGCGGAAGGACGCACCCCTGTGCCTGAGCGGGAGAAGCTGCGCGATTTGGCCTCACATCACTGTACGGTGGCGCTCTTCCTAAGTGCAACACTGGCGAAAAAAGTCGTGGTGGAATTCCTTGCCGCAGGCTGGAGCGAAGATACACCAGTGGCGGTAGTGCAGCGAGCAACATGGCCGGATCAGAAAATTGTGCGTACCACGCTGGCTAATCTGGCTTCGGATCTGCGTGCCGCAGGCATTACGATGCATGCGATGATTCTGGCAGGCTGGGCGCTTGATCCTGATCTGGTGAACCGGGATGCTCACCGTTCCAAACTGTACGACAAATCCTTCACCCACGGCTATCGCAAGGGAGTGAAGTCCGGTGAGTAATCCGTTTGCTGCTGTAGCCATTACGAAGCACGGCGTGGAGATGGTGCGTAACCTCGAAGGACAGTTTCAGGGTACAGACGTCTATTATATGAGCAAATTTGCCCGTGGCGATGAGGAACAACTTGGATATACACTGTTTGAAGGTTCGGTGAAGCTTATTCTGCCAGACCTGTTCAAACGTTATAACGGCATCATTCTGTTTATCTCGCTGGGTGCCGTTGTCCGTATGATTGCTCCGCTGCTGGTGGACAAAAAAGTCGATCCTGCCGTGTTGGTCATCGATGACCGCGGCGAGAACGTGATCAGCGTGTTATCCGGTCATCTTGGCGGTGCCAATGAACTCACGCGTCAAGTGGCGGAAGTGCTTGGTGCGCGTGCAGTCATTACGACGGCTTCAGATGTGCAAGGCACGATCCCGGTGGATATGTTTGGTCGTGAACTGGGCTGGATCGTGGATAGCTTTGATAAAGCCACTCCGGTAAGTGCGGCGGTGGTCAACGAAGAGCCGGTGGCACTGATTCAAGAGATAGGTGAACGCAACTGGTGGCGGTATAACAAACCTGTACCGGATCACATTCGGGTCTTCGGCAGTATGCAGGAGACGGAAACGTTTGCGTTTAACGCCGCACTGGTGGTCAGTGACCGTCTGCTTTCATCAGTGGAAGAGGAGCGTTTTCTAACCAATGGTGTGTTGTATCGTCCTAAGAGCCTCGTGCTCGGCATGGGCTGCAATCGCGGAACGGCGATGGAAGAGTTGGAGCAGGAAGTGCTTGCCACGCTGGAAGAGCTGTCCCTGTCCGTGAAGAGCGTGCGCAACGTGGCTACGATTGATTTGAAAAAAGATGAGGAAGGCCTACTGGCTTTATGCGCTAAGTACGGTTGGGAACTCGTCACTTACACTCCAGATGAACTGAATACGGTGCAACTTGCCAATCCGTCCGAGACGGTATTTAAATACACCGGAGCCTATGGCGTAAGTGAACCGGCGGCGCTGCTCTCTTCGGGAGCGGATCATTGGCTGCTGGAAAAGAAAAAGAGCGGCAACTTGACGATCTCTGTCGCACGGGTTGCGTTTGATTAAGCTAGGGTTCGTGTGATTGGGAAGCATCTTATGTATTTACACATAAAAAGTAGTTGTTACAACCTCATGTAAAGGACCGTCCCAGCCGTTGAAACCGATATGGGATGGTCTATTTGTTATATGTACAGCAAAGGCGGGATGAACAATGAACTCAAAAAATGTAACGTCCAATAACCAAAGTGCACCTCGGCTGATCATCGCAGGTACGGGGAGTGGGGCTGGCAAAACAACGGTAACGCTCGGTCTAATGAAGGCACTCGCCCAGCGAGGATTGAGTGTTCAGGGGTTCAAATGCGGTCCGGATTATATTGATCCAACGTATCATACGGCAGTGACGGGCAGACCTTCGCGTAATCTGGATGCATGGATGACTTCGCCTGCATATGTGAAGCAGACCTTTCAGCGGGCTTCCGCAGGACATGATATTTCCATCATTGAAGGCGTGATGGGCCTCTACGATGGCAAAGATCCGCTCAGCAACATCGGCTCTACCGCCGAGATCGCGATGATTACGCAGACACCGGTGATTTTGGTTGTCGATGTACGGAGTATGGCGCGCAGTGCAGCGGCCATCGTACTGGGTTTTCAGCATCTGGAGCCTGAATTAAACATTGCTGGTGTGATTGTGAATCGGTGCGGAAGTGCGGGGCATTATACGATTGTGAAAAAGGCCATTGAGCAAATGTGCGGCATTCCGGTCGTCGGTTGGCTGAAAAGGGATGAAGACATGTCTATCCCCGAGAGACATCTTGGACTCGTTCCTGCCATTGAGCGTGGTGAACTGGAGCCGTTATTCCAGCGGGCAGCCGATGTGTTGCTGGAAGGCACGGATCTGGATCTTCTGCTGGAGCTGGCAACAAGTGCTCCCCCGCTCTCGGTGCATTCCACCATTCTAGCTGGCTCAACGAATGTCATCCCGAGTAACACAGCTCATGTGGCTGATACTGCTCGTACTAGCGATACATTGAATATATCTAGTGATACAGAAATGGCTCTCATTAGCGACAAAACCAATACTAACGATATGGCTAACGCAACCGATATCACTAACATTGCCCGTTTAGCCAGCGTAAAAGACGCGGAGCATGTAGCCCAACACGCGGCTCTTCACATCCATAGCAAGCCGGATACGTACCAGCCTGTTATTGCCGTCGCTCGTGATGCGGCATTTAATTTCTATTATCCCGATAACCTGGAACTGCTTGAAGCGGCTGGGGCAAGGCTGAAGTATTTCAGTCCACTCGCTGGTGAAGGCATCCCGGCTGAGGCGGATAGTATTTATCTGGGTGGTGGTTTCCCTGAAGAGTTTGCCGCGGTGATTGCCGGAAACGAGCGTTTTCTGGAAGGGCTCCGCGAAGCAGCTCGTTCCCAGATGCCGCTGTTTGCGGAGTGCGGCGGCTATATGGTACTGGCCGAAACGCTCACGGATCGTGAAGGGCGGACATATACCATGGCAGGTATTATTCCTGCGCAGGTACAGATGCAGAAGAAACGAGCTGCACTGGGATACCGGGAGGCGAGTGCGGTTCAGGATTCCTTTTTGCTAAAACAGGGTGAAGTTCTACGGGGGCATGAATTCCATTACTCCATGATGACGTACCGCGAAGAAGGAGCCATTCCATACGCGTATGAGACGAAGGGGTTAAGGGGTTCGAAGCAGGAGGGATACGCGGCGGGCAGTATCGTAGCTGGATACACACATGTACACCTCGGTTCTGATCCGCAAGCCGCACAGCGATGGGTGGAGCATTGTCGACTGTACCGCGAGCACCAAGCTTAGTTCAAGTGTAGCATCCGTGTGCAATGATCGTGCTCAGAAGTGCTCAGAACGAACGTGCTTAACTTATCCATATGCGGAAGGGCTTGAATTCGTTTTGAACCTCCTGAGACTTTGGTCGTGAAGTTGGGTGTTGGACTGCACAATTAAAGGTTTTTAGTGAAACATGTGGAATGTGTTAGGGATGGGGTGTGTTGTGACAGGGAGACGGTGAGTCCAAGCTGAATCTGGATGATATGGATATGCCAATCCGTTATACGGCTATACTAGGAAGTATTGTGAGATGGGAACATCTTATTCGAAACCTAAGTGGAAGAGATGAAGAAACACCACGGTAGTCGATTTTATAAAGCGTGGTTAATTTATAGGATATGGAGTGTGCAGACGAATCTAAACGAATAACATCAGAAGAAAGGAGATGATTATAATGGATCATCGCAAAAAGGCACTTTTAATTGGAGATTATACACATCCGGACTGGCATCCGCTACAGGGGGTAGACGGGGAGATTAGCCGGATTTTTCAAGATACGATTACAGTTCAATGTAGTGAAAATCGCAACATGTTGCTTCATGAAAATATTTCGGGATTTGATGTATGTATCTCATACATGGACGATTGGAGAGGAAAAGTCTCCCCGCAGCAGACAGCGGGTCTGTTGTCTTACGTAAGTAACGGGGGCGGTCTGGTCATCTTACATAATGGAATCTCGCTTCAGAATCGAAATGAGATCAAACAGATGATTGGCGCCAAATTTCTTCATCACCCGCCGTATGCGCCACTGGAGTTCACGGTGACGGAAGAGAGCCATCCTGTGACGGAGGGCATTTCCGGTTTTACGATGGAAGAAGAACCATATGAATTTGAGTTTGGTTCATTTACCGAGACTAAAATTTTGCTACACTATCAGTCTAAAGAGGGGCCGAAACCGGCAGCTTGGGCACATAAGTATGGACTCGGGCGGATTGTTTATCTGATGCCTGGGCATTCAGTTCCATCCTTTGCGAATGAAACATATCGTCGATTAGTTTTGCAAGCGGGAAAATGGGCAGCGCGGTACGTGTAAGGAAGCTCTCCTTTTTGCATGTCGAGGTTTAACAGGTGTAATATATAGACAACCGAAGAGGAGGATGAATAAGATGAGCGATTTGTTCAAGAAGGCGTTCTCGTTAGGGCTTGGTCTTACGTTAGTTAGCAAAGAAAAGATTGAGAAAACCGTGGATGATCTGGTGGAGCGCGGGAAGCTTGCACCTGGGGAATCCAAAGCGTTTGTCGAACGATTGTTGGAGCGCGGTGAAGAAGAGCAAGGCCAGCTGAAACGTGTCATTCAGGAGCAGGTCAAACGTGTGCTTCAGGAAGCTGGCGTGGCATCCGAAAGTGACGTAACCAGTTTGGAACAGCGTGTTGCCGTTTTGGAAAAAAAGCTGGCCGAGCAGAATCAGACACCTCAACTTCAACTTGATGAATCCCCGGCTCCGGTTGTCGAAGATTCTCCTCCTCTCAAAGGAAACGAGATCGAATAGATGGCCGTGCGGATCAAACATGTTGGCAGATACCGGGAAATTGCCATGGCGCTGGTGCGTCATGGCTTCGGTTATATGGTCGAGGAGTTGGGTTTATTCCAGCTACTCGCGCTGCCCAGACGGTGGATGTCGCGTGAAGCGCAACCTACCAAAACGTTAAGTGAACGGATCAGGCTGGTGTTGCAGGAGCTGGGGCCGGCTTTTGTGAAGCTGGGGCAACTTGCAAGCACAAGGGCAGATCTATTACCTGAATCGGTGATTCGGGAACTGGTCAAATTACAGGATCAGGTTCCGCCATTCTCATCAGAGACGGCACGGGGTATTTTGGAACAGGAATTGGATACACCGCTGGAAGAGATCTTTTCCCGGTTCGAGGATACCCCGGTGGCCGCGGCCAGTATTGGTCAGGTGCATCTGGGCAAACTTCAGAGCGGAGAGGCGGTAGCGATCAAAATCCAGCGCCCTGGCATATCGCGGATTGTGCAACGTGATCTGGATATTCTGCGTGAACTGACTGCGATGGCAGAGAAACGTTGGGAATGGGTGAAACAATACCAGATTCCGCAGATGGTGGAAGAGTATGCCCAAGCTCTAATGGCTGAGCTGGATTATACGGTGGAAGGTCGCAATACGGAGAAGATTGCTCAGCAATATCAGCAGGACCCTAAAGTGAAAATTCCGGTAATCTACTGGGATCAGACCTCATCACGTGTATTGACCATGGAGTATATCGAGGGCATTAAGCTGAATAATCGGGATGAACTGGTGAAGCGTGGTCATGATCTGAACAATATTGCCGAGCGGCTGGTGGATGCGTTGCTCAATCAGATTTTTATGCATGGCTTCTTCCATGCCGATCCGCATCCGGGCAATCTGATGGTGCTGAAGGACGGGCGACTGGCTTTCATCGACTTCGGTATGGTGGGCAGTCTGAGTGATGAGATGAAGCAGCAGCTTGCCTCTCTTATTATCGGGCTGATGCGTAAGGATACGGATAGTATGATCCGTGCGATTGAGAAGCTCGGTATGATGCCTGATGACATGGACGCGCGCGCCCTTCATGTGGATTTGGATAAACTTCGAACGAAATATTACGATATTCCTTTTTCCAAAATCAGTGTAGGACAGGCGCTCAATGATCTGTTTGGCATTGCCCAGAAACATAGGGTTGTCATGCCCGCAGATATACTGTTGATGGGCAAATCCTTGCTGACGATGGAGGGGGTCATTGAACATCTTGATCCTACCTTGAGCATTGTGGATATGGCAGAGCCGTTCGGGCGAAAGCTGCTCAAGGAACGTTTTAGTGCGGGTCGGATCAAAAATCGGCTGTTTCGCAGTGCGGCAGATATGGCCGAAAGTGTCATTGGTTTGCCGGGACAGCTGCGGCAGTTGTCCTCCATCATCAGCAAAGGTAAGCTGCGACTGGAGATCAGCGTTCCCGAATTAGAGTCGCTCATGCGCAGACTGGATCAGATCAGCAATCGTTTATCGTTCAGCATTGTGCTGCTCGCCTTCTGTATCATCATGGTAGGACTTATTATCGGTTCTTCGATTAGTCACCAATCCACGATGCTATGGGATATTCCGGTGATTGAGATTGGTTTTCTCGTGGCGATCCTCATGGTGGCATTTCTGCTGTACTCGATTTTTAAATCGGGCAGGTTTTAGGGCGTTTCTTGAAACCTACTGAAGTGTGGCGTTTTCAGACACGCCCTAGAAAAAACATGAAAATCCGACGATCATTCTTAAGAATGAAATGTCGGATTTTTTATAATTTCCACTTGGTTCAGATTCATTAAGTGGATTTATTTTTATGAGTATAGTCTGTTTATTGTAATGTGCTTTATAATCGATTATTTGTTTTGATTTTCTGAAGATGCTTCTTTTAAATAGGTTTGTATCTCTTCTGAAGGAGTTGCTTGAAGTTTGAAAAAATCTTGATGGACCTTCCCATCAATTTCATAGGATATTTTCACAAACATATCTTTATACAGATTAAGCGTTTCTTTATCCAGTTTCGATTTATCAAGTAAAAAAGCTCTAAATAAACTAGCTCCAGTAGTTTCACTATCAGTAGAGATTGTGAGGGGGGCATCATTCAAAACATTACTTTCAAAAATATTACTCGTATTAAGCCTGTGTAACATATCTGGATTCAAGTTAAAACTCATTTTAAGATCTTCAAGTTTAATCTTAGGGTCTTTCACGAAAATTTCATATACCATTCTTTCAACCCCATCCTGAACACTTAAATTAACAGTTGCAGAAATTTTGTAATTTTCATTTGAAGTTTCATGGAATACTTCAGGATTCTCAAGCATGTTTTTTTCTATGGCTTTGAGTTCCTTCGTATACTCTTGAGAATAAACGATATTATCAGATTTAGGTGTGTCTTCCGTTCCTTCCCTATTTGCAGTGCAGCCGACCAATAAGAATACAACACAGAAGCCAATTATCGAGTTAATTAAGCGTGAATTCAAAGTCATACCTCCGTTATTTAGTATTCTTAATATGAATAACAGATCTGCTAATTTATGCAGATCTGTTATAGTAAAATCAGAAATTATTAGCTTGTCCAATCTTCATCGGTATACTTCTTGTCCTGTAAGTAGTTGACTCAACTTATAGCCGAATAACCCTTTACAGGGACATTTAAAAACTGATGCACTTCTTCTGGAAAAATTATACTTCAACATCCCACTTCCTTATACTCTTATATTTCCTAAATATTACCTTATTATCTTCTGGAGTTCAATGAATAATTAGGGTGTTAGTTTTATTACTATATTTATTTATGGAAAAATATATAAATATTTTATTCAGAAAGAAATTTGTTTTTGGAATTTTTGGTTATGTTATTTAAGATTGTCTAGCAGAATGAGTGAGTGTAAAATGTCTTAATGAGCAAAAATAAAAATAATATATCCACTTTTCAATAGTTATTGGTTGATTACATCTGCGTGAAGGCATTCGTTAATTATCATTTAATTGTTAATTTGAGGAACAAACTTAGGAGGCAAAGCAACAACATATGAATACGTTAAAACAACAGTGGTTTGGCAATATCCGTGGAGATGTGCTCGCAGGCATCACCGTAGCACTCGCGCTTATTCCGGAAGCTATTGCCTTCTCGATTATCGCTGGTGTCGATCCGATGGTCGGCCTGTATGCGTCGATTACGATTGCAATCGTCATTTCGATTGCGGGCGGTAGACCGGGCATGATCTCGGCAGCAACAGGAGCTATGGCGGTATTAATGGTAGGACTGGTCAAGGATTATGGCGTGGAATATCTTTTTGCGGCGACCATCCTGACGGGCATCATTCAGTTTATTTTAGGGATATTTAAAGTGGGGCGATTTATTACGTTTGTGCCTCATTCGGTGTTGACCGGATTTGTGAACGCACTAGCGATTCTGATCTTTATGGCGCAGCTCACCCACTTTACGGGAGCGAACTGGATCATGTACGTGATGGTGGCGGGAACACTGGCAATCATCTATATTTTACCGCGTTTTTTCAAAGGGGCTCCGGCTCCGCTTGTAGCGATTATTATCATGACTATTATTACGGTGGTCTTTCATCTTGATGTCAAAACGGTAGGTCAGATGGGCAATCTGACAAGTACATTGCCGATGTTCCATCTGCCGAATATTGCGTGGACATGGAATACACTAATGATCCTGTTGCCGTATTCGTTTACGATGGCACTTGTCGGTTTGCTGGAGTCCCTTTTGACCGCAACCATTGTGGATGAGATGACGGAAACCAAAAGCAGCAAAAACCGCGAGGTGCGTGGTCAGGGGATTGCAAACTTTGTAAACGGATTGTTCGGCGGTATGGGTGGCTGTGCAATGATTGGACAGTCCGTCATTAATGTGAAGTCAGGCGGCCGAGGCAGGCTGTCGACATTTACGGCAGGTGCGTTCCTGGCGATTTTATTGTTGCTCTTGAGCGGTGTGGTGAAGCAGGTACCGATGGGTGCGCTGGTTGGCGTGATGTTTATGGTGTGTATTGGTACGTTTGACTGGAGTTCTGTTAAAAATATTGCCCGCGTACCACGCGCAGAAGCTTTCGTTATGGTGGTGACGGTAGCCATCGTTGTTTACACGCATGACCTTTCGCTTGGTGTAATGGTCGGTGTCGTGCTCAGCGTGCTGCATTTTGGCTGGAAGCAGACCAAAATTCGCGTCCAGTCTAGCGAGGAGCAAGGACAGAAAGTGTATCGTGTACACGGACCGTTCTTCTTCGGTTCCTCGTCCCATTTCGTGGACAAATTCGATGCGGAAGCCGATCCGCAGGACATCACCATTGACTTTGGCGGCTCGCATATCTGGGACAACACCGCGGTTGTGGCGGTTGGCAAAGTAAAATTCAAATACGCGAAGCTTGGTAAAACCGTGCATTTGCGTGGATTAAACGAGGAAAGCTCCCGATTGCTGGAGCGCAGCGGATTTAAGGCTTCTGATGCGGGTACCGTCCCGGGGACGGGCGGACACGGAGCATAAGGCTGAAGTAAAGCGTAAAGCTCATGTAAGGCTCGGGTAAGGCGTAAAGTTAAAGCGAAGTGTAAAGTTCAAGTAAGGCGTAACGTTTAAGTAACTTGTTCCAAAATGGTATTGGTATCTGAACGTTACAACATCAACAGGCGGCAAGTAAGCTAGAAATAGCGGACTGCGATGCGAACGAATATAGGCTATAGATAACGCTAGACAGTATTGATATGCAGCGGTCTCCTTGCGGTGTGTGCCGGGGGAGCCGCTTTTTTTGTAGCTGTGAGCGCTAACGATCAGGAGAGAGCTTATTTAGCCCAATTTGGGCCATTTTCATTTCTAACGATCACCAGAGACGCTATTTTACTGATTTCACTACTTTTTGTGAGAATTCTCGTGATTTTTGACGAAATAAGCTTCCTGGTGATCGTTAGAATTCAGCCAAGGCATAATTCGAGCAAATAAGCTCTGTGGTGATCGTTAGCAAATTTCGTGGTTGGTGTCACAGTAGTTGGTGTCGCTTGATTTATGAAAAAACGAATCTCGCGTTCCTTCATCCCTATGTTCGGCTTGCATGCACCAGGTGTGACATATGAACAAAACGTCTGCTTTTTACGCTACATTCATGCTACAAGTTGGCGCGGTAGTTCAGTTTCGCTTTTGTTTTACTGGATGAACGTGTAAACTACAGGGTATGGAGAAGAAAAGCAATGGAATGATTGCTTTTTAAAAATTCATTTCATAATCAGAGTTGAATTCAGGAAAACTAGTTTGGACTCACAGGATGTGTACTGCAGTTACGGGTGTGATTGGAGTAGAGAATCAGGTTCAGATGCAGAACTCGGGCACAAGGACGCCAATAGCAGGCTCGTATGCCGACTCAGACAATGACATAGACTCAATCAAGTTCAGACGGAGATGCCTATGCATTTTCCAAAGGGCTAGGGTCTTCTATGAAATGAACTTATCTAAATGAATATACAGAGGTGTAACGATTGGCAAACTTTGAACAACTGGGCATTCGCCCGGAATGGTGCGAGGTGCTGAAACATCAGGGCATCGCCGTGCCAACTCCAGTACAGGAGCGTTCCATTCCCGTACTGCTGGGTGGACGTGATATCATCGCCGAGGCGCAGACGGGCACAGGGAAAACGCTGGCTTTTTTGCTGCCGATTATTCAGAAAATTAACGTATCCGACCGCTCTCCGCAGGCCCTGATTATTGCGCCTACGCGTGAGCTGGCATTGCAGATTACGGAAGAAGCGAAGAAACTGACCGCTAACGATGACAAGCTGCATGTGCTTGCGGTATATGGTGGACAGGATGTAGAAAAGCAGTTGCGCAAACTGCAAAACGGAACGCAGATCGTTGTAGGAACACCAGGGCGTCTTCTGGATCACTTGCGCCGTGGTACCTTGAAGCTCGATAATGTGAAAAAGCTGGTGCTGGATGAAGCAGATCAGATGTTACACATGGGCTTCCTGGACGATGTAGAAACGATTTTGAAAGAATTGCCGCATAGACGTCAAACGATGCTGTTCTCGGCAACGATGCCTAAGGGCATTCGTGTTCTGGCGAAAAACTACATGAAAGACCCGGAGGACGTGAAAGTTTCCTCCAAGTCCGTGATCCCGATTCATCAAATTCGCCAGCAGGTGCTGGAATGTACAGATCGCGGCAAATTTGATGCACTTCGTGGCATGATTGACACGTATCGCCCGTATTTGGCGATTATTTTCTGCCGGACGAAGCGCCGGGCTTCGAAGCTGAATGAAGATCTGAGAGAAGCAGGATATGAGAGCGACGAGCTTCACGGCGACTTGTCCCAATCCAAGCGAGAGAATGTCATGAAGGCATTCCGTGATGCGAAGCTGCAAATCCTTGTGGCTACCGATGTCGCCGCACGCGGTTTGGATGTTGAAGGGGTTACCCACGTATTCAACTACGATATGCCGCATGATGCGGAAAGTTATATTCACCGTATCGGTCGTACAGGCCGGGCAGGTGGAACGGGTCTTGCCGTGACGTTTGCAACCCAGCACGACAGACCGGAACTTGCTCGGATCGAGGAAGGTACGAATCAGAAGCTGAATCGCATCCAATGGACAAGCGAAGGACCAGTCGCTTCTACGGGAGCTTCTCGCCGCGTAATTAATAGCGAGGGCAATGATGAGCGTGGTGGTCGTACTGCCGGGACAGGCAGTGCCCGTCGCGGTGCAGGTCGTAACGACCGCCGAGATGGTGGCCGTGGCGGTCGTGGTTCGCGCGGAGGCGAAGGTGGCCGTAGCGGTGGACGCAGTGGCGGCCGTAGCGGTGACGAGCGCAGCGCAGGCCGCGGATCGGCGCGAAGCAGCGACAGCAGTCGCGGTGCAACAAGCCAAGGCCGCAGCAGTAGTAGCCGCGGCACAAGCCAAGGCGGCCGCGGTGGAGCAGGCCGCAGCGGCGGCTGGGCTGGCCGCAGCGCCGACAAGCGCACCGCTGGGCGCGGTGGCGCTGGTTCAGGCCGCTCGGACTCCGCTGGACGCGGTCCGAGCAGGGGCGACCGCCGCGATTCTCGTCGCGGGCGGTAACGCACTGGCGCAAGCGGCGATGCAGCCGCATATTGCGCTAGAAGCATCATAGCCATGCCACCGCAGTAGCGGATGCCGCATGGCCCATATCAAGAGCGTTCAGGTACGTCATCGTACCGAACGCTCGAACCAAGGGTCGCGACGGAAACACGTCGCGGCCCTTTTTTACAATCAGGATGCACATGCACTTATTCACACGATGTGAACTGCACTCCAGCCCTCACTCGTTATGCAGTCACCACGCTATGATGGCTCCTCTGTGATCGTTAGAATTCGCACAATATGAACCAGAACGACAAAACACCTCATCCTAGACCTAAGGACGGGGTGTTTTTGGTTTAAAACTTATATGATTAAAAGATGGCACGATATCTTGCTTACTAGATCACAACAATGCAGGGAAGCTCGGTGTACCGTTCGTCTATAATTAGGGAGCTGATTTGCATTATTTTACTTACGGGTTAACTGGTTATTACACGCGGTTCGCCCACTTTTTATGAATCCGAATCTGAACGTAAGCCAGTCTTGATACGATATAGACCGGCTTGTTGCACAGACGGTCACCCATGGACATCAGCATACTGGTCGCGGTATTTCTCGTTATATAACCGGCCGACGGACTCCGCGAGTCCACCGCGTGCCTTGGTTGGATAACGCTCGATCGTGTGATAAAGCCGCATAAACCGGTCTTTGGGCATGAAACGTGCATAGCGGGTGATCAGACTGGGAAACAGTTCAATATATTTGCTCTTACGCACGGCAGCGGCCGCCACGGCGGTCAGAATCTGGATGCCATTATGCAACTGTAAAATATGAACCTCATACGTGGCGATATATCGAATCGCGTCTTCACGAATCAGTTCCGGCTTCAGCCGGGCAATTTCGCCAATATACTCGGCGAGCAGCCGCTCGAAGTTCTGGAGCAATAGCGGTTTAAGTTGCAAGTCCATATCGCTGCGTAACACGAAAGATTGCAGTAACGCGATCTGTTGCAGACGAATCCGGTCGTTATAGATCAGGGAGCCGATCTCGCGCAACATCTCGTAGGCGAGTGCCTCGTCCTCTTTTCGCGCTTCGGCAACAAGGGCCCAGTTCCGATTGATCCCTTGGCGAATGATCTCTTCGTCCAATCGTAGCAACTGTCTCATTTCGCGCCGTTGTTCAATCTGGAATGAACGCTGCTGCAAGAAGATCAGGCCGCCGAACAGTAACAGCGTCACCGTAACAGCGATCATAGACTGGTCCAGCGTTTCACCGAAATAAGTAGCTGCGGCGCCGATCAAAAGAACAAAGAAAGCATCACGGACCATCCTGCGTTTTACTCGTGAACTTGCTTTTTCCTCTACGGTGACAAGGGTGCTACGTCCGCAGGAAGTGCACTGATCTTCCCAGAGGCAGGTATATTGCCCGCAGCGTTTGCAGATATGCAACTTTTGGTAGGCATATGTCGTTCGATAGAAAGGCCGGATGGATACTACTTTTTTCGTACTACTCATGCTCCATCACGCCCACCATTTAGAATATTGTACAGGGTACGATCCGTGTCTTCACGGGAGACGGTCTTTCGCCGATGAACCTGAAACGTGATCACCTTGATCATAACAAAAAGAAACACTATGGCGAGGCATACGTATGTAACCATAATTCCGTCCCTTTCTAAGGCTTGAAGATCAAGCGCTGTTATATTGCGGTTTGTTGGTAATAGCTATATCATATTTCCATAGTTGGAATTTGAATTCCAACAAAAGCGCTAAAATCGTCGATTTTTGTCAGACATTACAAAATTGTAACTCAGAATAGGGGTGCTTTTCAGATTTTATTAGAAGACTGTTAAGATTTCCTTAAGGCTTGACGCCTATAATAAACTATTCGCATTTTAATCTCAAACGTGAAGGAGTACAGCCCATGCTGCGGATACGCAAAAAACGCTGGCTTAGCGGAACTCTGGTTCTGCTGGCATTACTAACCCTGCTGCTGCCTTCGGCATTGCTCCCCCAAGCGGAAGCTGCCCAGGCACAAACGAGTGGAATCGACGCGGTGCTTGTAGCCGATGTCAGCAACTCGATGAATACAAGTGATCGCGACAAGATCAGTAACGAAGCGATGAAAATGTTTATAGATATGCTGCCCACCGTCGGCGATAAAGTAGGTATCGTGGCTTACACCGATCAGGTGGAGCGAGAAAAGGCAATGCTTGAAATTCAGTCTGACGCAGATAAAAGTAATCTGAAAGACTTTATCGACCAGCTTGGCAGAGGCCCATACACCGATATATCCGTAGGTGTTGCGGAAGCCATGAACATATTGAGCCATGGGGCCGACCCGTCGCACTCGCCCATGATTGTACTGCTTGCGGATGGCAATAACGATTTTAACAAAAGCAAAGGACGCACCCAGGCCGAGTCGGACGCGGATCTGGCAAAAGCCGTCAAGGATGCGCAAGCGAAAGGTATTCCAGTCTACACGATCGGCCTTAATGCCGATGGCAAGCTGAACAAAAATGCACTTGCAGACCTTGCCAAACAAACAAAAGGCAAGTCGTTTATCACCGATACACCGGATGATCTGCCGCAGATTTTGAGTGAAATTTTCGCCGATCATGCCAAGCTGAATGTTGTGAAGCTACCTTCTGTAACCGGAAACGGCAGTTATCAGGAAGTTACCGTGAACGTGCCGAATGACAGCGTGCTCGAAGCCAATATTTCCATCATGTCTTCGAAGCCAGTACAGGTACAGTTAACCGATCCTTCTGGCAAGAACGTAAACCTGAATTCGAATGAGGCCAAGCTATCTACCTCCAAAAGTTATTCGCTGGTGAAGCTCTTGAAACCTCAGGAGGGCGACTGGAAACTTCGGGTAAAAGGGGCTCCCAAAGACAGCATCGATATCAACTTGCTGTTTAACTACGATCTTCAACTCGTTGCGGACCCAATTAAGACCAAGTCCTATACGAAAGGCGACAAGATCGATCTGTCAGCGAGGCTGGAAAATGGCGGTCAACCGCTACAAGATAAAGATCTGTATGCGGACATGAAGGCCACCTTGATCGTGAATGACAAGGACGCAGGCAAGAGTGAAGAGCAACCGCTCAAGAACACAGGCTCCGGTTTTGCCGGAACCTTTGAAGTGCCGGACAATCACAACTATGAACTGATCATCCGTGCAGAGGAAGACAGCTTTTACCGTGAAAGTGCACCGATTGTCATCAACGCAGGGGGCACAGGCGGAAGTCAGGCACAACCGACAACGCCACCTGCTGCGAATGATAAGCCGTTCCCTTGGTTGCCCGTCATCCTGGGTGTGATTGCCCTGATCGTGGTGGCGGCCTGCGGTTGGTTCCTGATGGGCTGGCTGAAACGCAAAAACCGCGGCTTTGTCGGTCAGATCATCGTGGAGATTCGGGATGAGAACACTGGAGACAAATCCTATCCGCAATACAAAAAGCTGGCATCCTTCCGGGGCAAATTCCACCTGCATCAATTGCTGCAGCTTGACCCTGAACTGAAGGAAACCGAGAAATATATATTCACTCCTGGCAATGGAGACCGATTGATCATTCGCAATACCGCAGGAGGTACGCTGGAGAAATCCGGCCGTGCGGTGGATGCGAGCTCAGGCGTTGAACTGAAGAACGGTGATCGACTGAGCATCCCGCTGCAACAGGCGGATAAAACGATTTTGATTGAGTATTTGGTGTGACGTGATTGTTCGGTTTGTTGATTCAAATTGATTATTTGTTTTAAATGGATGATTTGATTTAAAAGGAATACCAATATAAGTTGGGCTAATTGTTTACACGTGAACGGAGAGGACAGAGAAAACCTGAAGAAGCGCAAGCGCTCGCCTTTATTCCCGGATTTTCACCTTTATGAAAAATTGAATCAAAAAATACGGGAATAACAGCGACCCTTCAGGTTACTCTGTCATCGGAGTGGCAAGTGTAATGAGTTGTAGCCCAACTGGTTTACTAAGGGAGGATATTGAATGAAACCGATCGTGAGAGAACATATTCAACAACTGGATGTATCACTGGGCGGAGGTATCGTCAGTGAGAAAATCAGGGTCGATACGATTGACAACCCTATTCTGATTATCGGTCTGGGCGGAACGGGAATTGACGCGCTACTGCGTCTGAAATATCAGATCAATCGTCGTTTCAAGCTGCCACAAGACCCGGTGTCCAAGAAAAAGATGGAGAAGCCGGACAACGTTGAATTTCTGGCGTTTGAAACGAACGAACAGGATCGCGCGAAGAAATACAGAGGCATCGGCCTTGATCCGATCAACGAATTTGTACTGCTTTCGAATGCCGAGATTGGCGGCCTTTTGCAGAATCGTAGCGTGCTGGAGCCGTATATCACGGACTGGCTGTCTCCTGAACTGAGCATCACGGACGGTATGAACGGAGCCGCAGGGGTGCGTCAGGCTGGACGTTTGCTGCTGTTTACGAAGATCAATCAAGTCGTACAGGCCATCGATAAAAAGATCAAAACATTATCCGTTGGTACGAACAAAAAACTGATGGTATTCCTGCTCACCGGATTGTCCGGTGGTACAGGCAGCGGCTGCTTCCTCGATATTTCCTATATCGTGCGTGGCATCATTGAGCGGGATCACGGCTCTGCCGGGATTGACCGCGTCAACACGCTCGGTTACCTGTTCACGCCTGACGTGAACCTGTCTAACAAAAGCCTGAGCGAGCATACACGCGAATATATTCGCAAGAATGGATATGCAGCGCTCAAAGAGCTGGATTACTGGATGAACGTGGACAGCCGCGGTGAGCGGTTTACACAGAAGTACGGCAATATTTTGGCCGTGAACTCGCCGCTGCCGCCATTTAACCTGTGTCATCTGATCTCGGCGACGAATACGGAAGGCAAGTTACTGGAGAATGCCTATGACTACTGCATGAACGTTACGGCGGAGAACATCACCAACTTTATCTCCAGTGAAGAGAAGCAGTCGGGTGAGGAATTTGCGATCCACGACTACATCAGCAACATTCGCACCAACATCGCACAGATGAACAAATTGTACCCGGCCAACTATGACTACAACATCATCGGTGCATCTTCGGCTGTACTGCCGATTGAAGAGATGACAACATATCTGGCCTACAGGATGTTCGACAAAATGAGCACCATGTTCTCCAAAGCACCGAATCAGGAAGATACCGAGAAGTTTGCCCGTAAGCTGGGTATTGATCTCGAAAGTGTAGTTAAATCCTTCGAATCTCGCGTACCTGAACCACTACCGGGTTACCAGAACAGTGAACGTCTATCCTATGGCAACGTGGTGAAATCCCAGGTCGTCAACATGGATACGGAGCTGGAACAGAACTTCCTGGCACGTGCCCGTGAGGAATATATCAAGGCGAAGAAACAGCTTCCGGGCGAGATTGCGGGTCAGTTTACCGAGCAGATTCGGCGGATGTTTTTGCATCCTGAACAGGGGCCGTTCTATGTCTCTCGTTTGATTTATACCGAAAAAGGATTCTGTGTACTGAAAATGATTCAGTCGTACATCGAAACGCTACGGGAAAATGCGTTCCGCATTCCACGTGATATTGAAGCGGCTCAGGAGCAGTCCGAAGAGAAGCTGGGTGATGCGAAGAGTGCTTTTGTCTCCAAAGAGAAGAAAAAGAATGCTTATATCGAAGCGAAAATTCATGAATACTGGCTGCATGCCGATGTGGAACGCAACGACCAGATGATTGAATTCTATGAAGATCTGTATGAATTGCTGAATCAAGAGAACAGCCGCATTTATAACGTATTTTCCGAGACGCTGAATGCGCTCAGCTCCATCTTTGCCAAGAACGGCGATCTGCTGACACGCAGCGAAGAGCAGACCGATCACAAAGGAAACAAAACCTATTATTGGAACGTGGTAAGTGTACCGGATATCGTGAGCGTGGTGGACGGGCTGCTGGACAAACGCGATACGGATGATCTGATCCGCGACTTCTCGCGTGAGCTGCTGGAGAATTCGAGCCAGTGGGTGAAGGAAAACGAGATTGATATCGTTAGCTCCATCTCTGATTTCCTAAGTGAAAAATTCGGTGATCTCATTACTCGCTCCATGGAAGATTTCCTGGTGATCAAATATGGGAAAGACGAGTCCGTTGAGAAATTCGTGGAACGTTTTATTGCAGGTAAGCTGGATGACGAGGCCGTGCCGGTATTTAATCTGAGCAATAGCACAGGCAGTCTACATTTCCCTTCTTGGGGGTTTGTGTCCGTGCCAGCACAGGCTCCGGGTATCTTGAAGGGGATTCGTAACTACCAGAACAATGCCGTAGGCAAATCTCACTTTACTGTTAAAGAAAGCGAAGTGCGGAACCGTATTTTCTGGCTGAATACACGCAACGGGGTACCACTCTTTGTATATACACCGCTCAAAGTGTATGAAGAGAGCTACGAACGCACGATTTTGGACAAAGAGGGCATTGGACGTCATTTGGTGCAGACGGAGAAAAATAACTGGACGTACCTGCCGTCTCCGATCCCGGAAAAATCATGGGGAGATGTGTACGAGAACGTCCGCGTGAAGCAGTACAACGCAAGGGTTCGCAATGAATTCGAGCAGGCGCTCGGTTATAACATTGTCACTGCCAAATCGCAGGATGAAAATACAAGTAACCGATATGCGATTGTCACGACGGAACCGTTTGACCTGTCTGCCAAGCTGGCTGCTTACGACATGCGTCTAACTTCGAACGCGCCGAATCTGGGTGAAGTGAAACGGGCTGTCCTTGAACTGAAACGTCTGCAATCCGAAGGGTTGCCACGGGTAGATACGAAGGATATTTTCGGAAGTATTAATGAAGATATGGCGAAAGAAAACCTTGTACGCTCTCCACAGCTTATCGCGCGGGTACGTGAGGAACTGGCGAAGATGAATGCAATCACTGCGAAAGTGGCTGAACTGGAAGGCATTCTCGCACAGTATCAGGATGAAGAGCAGTGGTATGATCGTCTCATCGAAGCACTCTATACAGATACGATTGTTAAAAAGGGTGCACTGTACGTCTACGACCGTGATCCGGAGGAAGACGTATGGGAACCGTTCGCTAACCTGATGAAAAGCCGTAATTTCGCTGAATACGAAGTGTTTGGCAACTTCCGCGGCCTGTCCGAGAAGGATCGCAGTACCTTGCTACGCAAATCTTCCCGTCGCGACAACGACCTGACCGCTTCCGAGGATATTACACCGCTCCTGAGCAAGCTGGATGATCTGGCGGCATTGTTTATGGAGTCACGTGATCGTCTGGAGTATGAACGGGTAGAACTCGCGAACGGAGAAGACATCTACCAGTTCTACAGAACGATGTCGTCGAAGCTGAACGATATTCGCAGAAGGCTGAAATAAGGTGGCTGATGGTATGAATGTACCAATGAATATGCAGCAAAAAGAAAACGGGATGCAGCACGCCTTAAAGCGTGAGCTTTACAAGTACGCTTCCCGGTACGCCGTAGAACAGGAACGCCAAGGAAGCCAAGGGGATGGACGCAGCAGCATCCATTACCCGGCGCTGTTCCTTTTTGTTGGTGATCTGGTGAAACCTGCGGTGTCTGCTGTGCATGATATTAACCAGTTGAAGTGGGATAACGAAGACGGTGTAGTATACGTACACATTGGGACAGATGATACATCGAATGAAGCCGATGCATCGAGTCCTTCGAGTCCTTCAAATGCTTCAAACACATTGAATCCAGTGGATGCAGTGAATGCAACGAATTCGTCTCACAATCAGGAGAAAGCAAAATCAGGTTACGGGGCCGAGTCATCCTATGAAAACGCTCAGGTCACGTACCACCGTTTACCAATCTCCACCTCGCATTCACAGCGGAGTTCTTCCAAAACGCTGCGCAAGGATGTACACCGTCGCTTTCACGAGTCGGCAGCGGCGCTTTTTGGATTAAATCGAATGATGCGGCGGGTAAGCAACCGTATTGCTGAATATGGACGGCTGTATTCGTCCTTTGATCGAATTTACGTAACCGTCATTACCCGGGCAGATGATCCGCTGAATGTACTGTTGCCGGAGATAACGAAGCTGGCCGAGACCATTCTGGCACAGTCTTTCAAGTCGGTACAGACGGATCTTCATGTGCTGGTTAGTGAGATGGAGCAGGTCGATTCCTTTGGATATGCCAGCGCAGCGGGACTTGCTTTTCTGCGTGAGCTCGATTACATGCAATCGTTGGATTACATGTTCAGCGGCAAGTTGCTGGTGACGGAGGACGGGATATCCATTCCCGTAACCCATCCTGCAGCGCCCTTGTTTGATCTGGTCTATGTACTTTCGGACAAAAACGAACGTGGCACCGGTGTACCTGGCGGCTGGATTGAAAATGCCGAGATCATCTGCCGCATCTGCCTGCTGAAGAACCGAAAGCAGGAGGAAACCTATGAAGACCGGGCTGCCATCGCCAGCACGGGCGCGAATACCTACAATAATACGTCGTTTAAAAATAATATCCGTACCACCTCGGATCAGCATGGGTATGCCAGTGCAGGTTTTGCCGAGATCAGGCGGCCGAACAAACCGATTGCGCTGACCGTGCTGTACCATCTGTACCGTTATCTGCTTGGCCGGATGCAACAGGAGCCAGACTGGAGCATCAAGGACAAAATGACCTTTTTCGGACTGGATGCCTCCTCCGTGGAACGTAAGGTGGAGGGGCTGTTGCCAAGCGAAGACCTCGTTAGTGGCATGAGCGGCATCATGACGCATAATCGCAGCTTTGCTGAACTCAAGCCGCTCTCTTTAAGAGAGGCTGAGCGAGCGCTGTATGGAGAAGGAGCGGAAGCCTACTTCCGTGAAAATGTTGTCCGTCCGGTGCAGGAACGTGTACGCGAGCGCGGTTCTTCGGGGTCGCTTCGCCGTCAGGCCGAGCAGTCTCATATGGAATATCCCGAAATAGGATACTTTCAGTGGGCTGCCTGGAGCGACGGTGAGCCAGGGAGTGTTCGTGAAGCCCTGCTCGCACTGATCCGCGACAAATCGATGCAACTCGAATCCGCACGGGCACTGATGGAACAGCGTCAGCAAGAGCGGGTGGAGGATCAACCGATCAAACGTGCGCTCTTCCGTGATAAGCAGAACGTGCGCAATCTAATCGATTGTTTACTGGAACGAGTATACGAACCCAAGGTAGACCTGCTACGGTTGGAAAATGAACTGCATTTGCTTCGTATCTACGATACGGAAATGGAAGAACTCCATCGCTACAGTCGTCAAGTTACAACCTCACTTGAAGCGCTGGAGCGTACATTGCATGAAGTAGCGGAAGAGAGCATTGCCGCTGCTGACGAATACATTGGTCAGAACGTCATGGAGTATTACGGCAAAGTGACGGAAGAACTGATCACCGATCTGGAGGCAAGACGGGGGCGGGAAGTATGGTTCGAAGATCGCTACATGGGAGATATGAATGAGCTTGCGATCAAAGGCAGTGACCGTTTGCTTGCACGCTTAATGGAAGTTTGCCGTGACTTGTTGCTTTCCGCGGAACCGCTACGCTTGTCGTTTGAAGAGGAACTACTGCAGCGAGCTAATGTGACGATTACGTACAGGGATCGGGATGTGTTGACCCGTGATGATCTATTCCGCAGGCTGTATCGCACTTTAGAAGATCAGGCCGTTGTTCGGATACGGGTGTTCGACTATACGCAAGAGCATCGGTATGAAGAGAAGTACTTTTTTGGTGACCATCACAGTGCTTTTATGGACTACGCGGCACATGCCGAGGAAACCTCACGCATCTACAAGCTGGGTGTGGTGTATGAGGAACGTAGCAGCGGGGTAGAGAAGCTTAATCTGATGGGTGGTTTCCATCTGGAGGATCTTATGGTGTACCGTAATGGTAAGGTGTACTACGATTCTTATACGGAAAATGGTTATGAGCTTCACCCTGCGGAGCTAGCAGAGAAACTGTCTCCGCTCCGGTAGCGGAATGAAAGAACATATAGCACAATGCACGTTGGAAGGGGCATCCTGTTAAGGGAGTGTAGAGGTAAACCATCTTTAAGTTCAACTTGCTTAGATTAAGCAGAGGTGTCGTTCTATGTTTCGTGGGTACTAAGTCAGCCCGCTTCTGGCGGGCGTTGAGAAAGGATGCATGCAGACATGCAGCGAAAAATCAATCTTCTCCTGGTGCTGTTCAGCCTGATTGGCGGAGCAGTTGGTTTTGCGGCAGGAGAAATCATGCTGCATCAGTGGCTTGGGGAAATGCCGCGCCTGCTGCTGATGGGGTTATATTTCGGTGTGCTAGCACTTAGCGTGGGGCTGTTCTGCCTGCTGGCAGAGATGATCTCACCAAGACTGAACGGTGCTTCGTGGAAGCTAAGGTATCTCAGCTTGTCCTGGAAGCTGCTTGTGCCTGCAACGCTAGCACTGCTACTGGTTGTAGGGATGGGATTGCAATTGCTGTACCAGATCAATCCGGGCGGAGCAAAACAGGTCAAAGACATCATATTGATGATCGATAATTCAGGCAGCATGAACGAGACTGATCCCAATAACGGGCGGTTTGAAGCAGCCAAGACGCTCATTAATCAGATGGAGAGCGACAAACAGGTGGCTGTCATTACGTTTGACGATCAGCCTCAACTGTTGCAGCCGTTTATTGCCGTAGATAGTGAAGCTGCCAAAAGCGAAGTGAATAGCAAAATCGACGGCATTGTCACCACATCCGGGGGGACGAATTTTGATGCGGTACTCCGGGAAGGCATGAAACTGATCGAAGGCAAACAAGATCCGAAACGGGGAACAGTCGTTATCCTGTTATCGGACGGATTCAGTGATGCTGATATCTCGGGCATTTTGCCGCAATATGTACAGGAACAAGTGGCTATCCATACTGTTGGTCTGAGCCTGGTAGACCCTTCGGGGACGGATTTGCTTAAGAGCATTGCTCAGCAAACCGGCGGGATGTACTATGATGTACCTGACGCAGGTGGGCTGAATGTCGCGTTCCAACAGATTTACGATACGATTGATGAACGTACTCTCGTGACGGAGCGTACAGGTGCGATGGAACACAGTATGTATCTGGCCATTTTCCGTGTTGTGGCTTTGCTGCTGATCGGTGTGGCGCTTGGCGTATCCCTTGGACTTGTGTTTGATAACCGTCATCTTGCACTCAGCTTCGGTGTAGGTGGTGCAGTGTCTGGTTTGCTAGCCGGACTGTTACTGGAGTGGGGGTTAAACGGTTCTAGTGTGGGTGATGCTTTCGTTCGATTTGGAGCCATGCTGATCCTGTCAGGTATACTTACCCTTTTCTCCTGGATTGTTCCGATCAAAGAGAACACACCACGCAAGAGCAAAGGGCGCCGGGATGCTGGCCGTGGAACTTCTTCTGCGGAAGGATTCGGTAGGCGGCCAAGAGATACACGCAGCAAAGGATTCTAACATCGGGGAGGTCAACGGAATATGCGGTTTATGAATGCAGATGCAGATCCTTCGGCTCCCCGGATTCGAAAGTTGACGCTCGCAGTAGACGAAGGTCGTTGCACACTTCGCTGGCTCTGGCCGGAGCAACTTGAGGCGGTATACGTGGAACGATTGGAACTTAATCTTATGAATACGGATCGTGTGGGTGAAGAACACAGGAGTGTTACTGATTATGGAGACGATGCGGGCGGATCGACACAGGGCAAGCTGAAGCTGTATACGCGAGAGGAGTACAAGGCGAATAACGGATATGTGGATCGAATAACCGGCTTTGGTGCGATCCAGTACACGGTGTACGCATGCCAGATGCATGAGGATGGGCCTGTACTGATCCGTCAGCAGGATGAAGATAATCAGGGTATTGCAAGTGCAGGCAAGGCGGATATCCGCTTTGCCATTCGCTATAAAAGCGGTTTTTTTCAGAAACGCAAGACGGTGTTGATCACGGTAACTGCTGAGGTACCTGTGCCTAAAGAAGCGCTTTGTTATGTTCGTAAACAAGGTGGCGTTCCGCTGAACAAGGACGATGGAACGGTGTATCCATTTGTGAGTGATTTTGTACCGGGGAAAAATGAAATGCCGCCCGTGGAAGTCGCCAAAGACGACTATATCAGGTTATTCTTCACGGACGGCCCCAAGTACGGAGCTGCCTATCGGCTGATATCAGATTAAACAGACATGACGACTGAAGTTGAGCTTTCAAGCGATTGGAAGGTTGTTCTGTCATCGAAGTGTACCTTGTAAATAACTCCATTTAACTTGGATGTATTTTACACAGATAAGGGGAGGGGAGTGTCTATGAGTTTTTTTAGCCGGTTTTTGAAGAGACAGCAGCCGGAGGAACGGCCGTTGTTCTACGATATCGTATGTCCATACTGCTTTAGCAAATTCTCACCGGAAGAGGTTGTGTTCCGTGCGGCTCACCATCGTGACGATGACGAGGATTATGCACTCGGAGAAGATGCCAAGCTTAACCGATATCGTGAACGCTTTGGGCTGGATACGGTATTTGATATGGAAGCTGTACTGTCACCTTATGATGTACCGGAGGAGCACCGAATCTATTCGGATAACATTGTCATGGGCTTGAATGATCGTTACGGTGTGATGACACGCCGCCGTCTGTGCCCGCATTGTCATAATGAGTTGCCTGTAACAGCGGGTAAGGCACCAAGCAATATCATTTCAATTATTGGTGCATCCCAGGTCGGGAAATCCGTGTATATGACTTCCTTAATTCATACGTTGCAGCATTATACTGCGGATCATTTTGATGCCGCTTGTATGCCGCTGAATGCCGAGATCAGCCGCCGTTTCCGTGCGGATTATGAAGAGCCGCTGTTCGAACGAGGCGACTTGCTGGATTCCACGCAGAAGGAAAAGCTGCAGGAGCCATTTATTTTTCAGTTTGTGTTCAAGGACGAGGATAAAGCGCCGCTGACCCTGGTGTTTTTTGACGTGGCAGGTGAAGGTATGGTGGAGCAGGATTATCTGGGCTTGCACGGACAGCATATCAAAAACTCGGCAGGTATTCTGTTCATGGTTGACCCGCTTCAGATTCGTTCGATCCGGGACAAAATCCGCATTAACCTGGGTAACGAACCGGGGGAATGGACGCCGAAGTACGATGAGCCACGCGATGTGGTGCTGACCCTTTTCGGTGACTTTATCGCCTATCAAGACAAGGCCAAAACCAATATTCCAACCGCTGTCGTGCTCACCAAAAGTGACATGCTGCATTCCCTCAAGGACGAGGAGGGTGATTACATCAAATCCAATAGCAATGTGTTCCGCAACATGGTTCACCGCGACTCTTTCGACCTGACCGAGTTTGAGAATATCGACGGGGAGATTCGCCGTTTTATCGAGAAAGTGGATCGTCCGTTCAAAGGTACGATGGATGTGTATTTCAAAGACACCGCTTATTTTGCCGTATCTGCGCTGGGAAGTAATCCGGTAGATATGAAAATTCAGGGTGTAGTTAGTCCCATCCGAGTGGACGAGCCTTTCCTGTGGCTGCTATACAAACTCAAGTACATTGAGGGGAGAGTGGGATGATGCGTTCTACTAACACTCCGCCCATTGAACAGCAGATGTACACGAGAGAGCGGCGCGGGGTATTCCGGACGACGGAGGGATTCGATACGGTGGCTGCATCACCGGGGCTGGACCCTTCTTTTATCAAAAAAGTACTTCATCCTTACTGTGTCTATGATGCTCCTGCGGAGCTGACAGGCCGAAGTGAGAAGGACGAGAGCAAGTATCCGGCTTCGATGCACCTGTTACATCTGGAGAGCGGCGAGACCATTCTCGGGCAAAATGTGTATCAGGCTGCGGATTTTACCGGCCTGCGCAGCGCGTTTTTCGCTCACAATTATGTTCTATCACCGGCAAGCTCGGAAGAATATATGAAACGTGGCGACTGGCTGGATGCCGTGTTCGCCAACTCATATGATATCGAGCAGGGTACAGAGCTACCTGCACTGACAGCATTGCCTTTAGCGACAGAAGGTGGAGCAGGACTTGGAACTGAACTGCCCGGTGGTAGCTTTGAGGCAAACACGTCACCGAGCCAGATTCTAAGCGCTCTGAAAATGGACGAGACATTGTTCAAGCGTATGCTGTATGCCGTGATGCAATCTGTGGCGGCACGTCGCAAGGTATACATAGCACTGGATGTGCCAACAGAGGAAGTAACAGCAGGAGCCAAGGCATTGCTTCGTCTGCTGTACAAGGCATTGCCGTATGCGTTCCGACGTCAGCTTGGGTTTATGACATTTGCCAAAGAGCCACAGGCCAAGAAAGGTATTCATGTGCAATTTGTGGAGCGTGGCACACTGCGTCCCAAGGATCGAAATACGGAGAAGGATTTTACATTTGATCTCGTCTCTGGGCGTGTCACACACGCGGATGCTTCAGTTGCGAAGTTACCTTATGCAGAATTTGCGTGGTTTTTGATGCAGGATCAGGCAAGGTCGGCCGAGTTTTATGGATTTGCCGATGAGATGTTGGCAGGCATGGAGCCTGGACGTGAACTTTCCATCGAAGCCTATGGGGAGCTATCTGTATTTTACAGCCTTGAACAAGGCGTAGAGGATTTATATCTGAATAACAAACATGAGGTCTTGAGCGGCTTGTTGACATATCTGAAGCCGGAGGGCGGATTACAGCAGCGTTCACGTCTGAACGAACTGTTCCTGACCTTGCTCAGCCGGGAACTGGATAGTGTACGCCGGGAAAATGTACCTGAAGAAGTGGTGGCTTCTCGCATCGGTGAGTATTTTCGGGTCGCTACACCAGTGGTGAAGGCCCGGATTGTGGATTATTTTATCTACGGTGTAAACAATGCGCGAGCGCAGAAACGATTGCGTGCTGTGCAGGAGCTGTATACCATTTTGGATTGGGATGCTCAGTTGAATCAGGCCTTCTTTGATAAGGTGCTGGGTAATGCTTCTTTGACCAAACTGCTGTTTGAGCCATATCTGGACAATCAGCTGACACGTACCGAAACGGCAGCAAGCGTGATTGAGCTTATCCAGCGATGGGTTACGGCTCATCCATCTGCCATCCAATCCGCTTTTTTAGTGGAACGGTCTTGTACCGAGCTACGGGAAAGACTGTGTTCTGCGCCCAATCCGGTGCAATCAGCGAACGAAGCTCTTCAACGGGTTAGCGTTTTGGACTTTATCACCGAGAGTGGTGCGATGGAATCGGAAATTACCGGATATATCGGACAAACAGAGTTTTTTGCCGATTCAGGACATCAGGCTACAACTACGCATCCTACCAGTAAACCAACCACTCCATCCCTTGGTAAACAACCGGTTGCATATCAGGAGGCTTTAACCAAGCTAGCTGACAAGCTTGCTTATGTCATCAACCTGTTTATGATCCAGGATCTTGATCTGGAACGGGTGAATCGGGAGCAACTGTTGCAGATCGATATTTTGCAGCATGAGCAAGAGGTTCGGGATTGGGCGGTACGTCAAGGCTCGGATGTCGTTGCAAGAACCAATATGATGCTGGCAGCCAGAGCATGGCTTAGCGGTGACGGTAATGCGGAAGAAGGAATGGAATCTCTCTCCCTTGCTGAGCGTGACGAGCTTCAGCGCTGGACTCGTCACTGGCTCGCGGCAGAGCTACGGAATCAGCCCGGAACACCAGCTTATGAGGCATTGTCGCTTGCGTTTTATCGTGGGGGTAGCGGGAGTAATCGGCTTGATTATTCGGGTCTGATCGAGTTTGCACGCAGTCATATGGGGCACCCCGAAGAGATCTATACTTTTTTTGAATGGTCTGGTGCGCAGCGCATGTTTGTTCGCGGTTCTAACGCACATAAAGGATATGCGGATGCCATCATCCTGTATTTCAAAACGCATGATCGGGAAGCGTTCCGATCCAAGTCTGCTTTTAAGCCGTACTATGCCAAAGCAGGAAAAGCGCTGAAGCCGGTCTATGATCGGGCCAAAGCGGAACTTGCCTCTCCGTTCATGCGCATGTTAACAGGACGGAAGAAAACACGGTGGCTGGGATTGTTGCTGTTGTTCCTGATTCTCGGTGCTGCAGGTGGTACGTATGCTCTGATGAACAATTCATCTGAACCTGAGGCACAGCCACCCATAGATCGGGAACCTGTAGTTGCCACGAATCCAGAAGAGAAGCCAGCAGACTACATTGCTTATATTGTTGCAGAGAACAAGCGGGAAGGGTCTAAATCACCAGCCCAATTAGTCATCCGCTTTCGGAGCGAGACAGGCGGCATTCCTTTTGAAAAGGGGAATCTTCAGCTACGTATGGATGACGGAAACACAAAGGATATCGATGTTACAGACCAGTGGGAAAGCCTGAGTCGTGGTGAAGGCTCTGATACAGAAAATACAGGTCAAGGTTCAGCTGATTCAACGACTGGCGTAACAGACGAGACAGCAACGAAACAAGGTGATTCCTCGAAGGAACAGCCAGATGCTTCAACGAGTGAAGCGGATAAGGGTGCTCCATCCGAAGTTGGCAACGCGTCAGCTGGAACAACAAATGAATCAACGGAGCAAAGCCAAAATAAAACAGGTGATAATTCAACCGATGAAGCTTCACCAGAGGGCCAGAATAAAACGGAAACTAAGGCACCGTTAACCTTGGCAGAAGCAGATCGCTTGTACCCCTATGGCATGCAGATTAAGTTGCCAGACGATATCAACCCCGATCAAGTTGTGAGCATCCAGCAAGGTGCAGAAGGCTCGGGGGTCACGATTAACCTGATGCAGAAGCCAAGCTGAATTTGTATTAGGTACCATGCGAATTGGAACTGGCAAGGAACTATAAAGTGAGATTTGGGGGATGATTCTGAAACGGAGGTTTCAGAATCATTTTTTTTTGTGTAACAATTGTCTTTTCTAGATGAAGTGTGCTGATGAGTTGTTTTTGTTCACGAATTAGACATATATCGATTGATTCAAATTAAGGTAATTAGGCCAGTGGTGAAAAATCGCACGGAATGACTGAGAAATACTCTCATATAATAAGTGTCATAGTAGCCATTGAGATGCTGATTTCGAGCAAAAAATGCCTTATAACATCAAAAAAATTGGGATTTTTGGTTGACAAGTGATAATGATTATCAGTATCTTTAGTGTAGCAGATTAAACAGTTTCTTTTAGAAGGTTAAAGCGTCGGAAAATTCAGAAGTAATGAATCAGAATATAATTTCAATTTCGTTGTCGTTATGATAGCCGGAATACATACCGGGATTAATGAGAGAGGGATGATCGCATGTTTCGTCTGGAGACGTCCAAGCTGGATATCGCTTATGAGGAAAGACTGATTGTTGAGGATCTGAACATTCAGATTCCCCAAGGGAAAATTACCGCACTTGTGGGGGCCAACGGTTCGGGGAAATCAACGATTCTGAAGACCATGGCACGTATTATGTCTCCGAAGGCAGGTAGCGTGTTACTCGACGGCAAGTCCATCCATAAGCAGTCTACGCGTGAAGTTGCCAAGCAACTTGCGATTCTGCCTCAGAATCCTACAGCACCGGAAGGGCTGACCGTTACAGAATTGGTTTCCTATGGTCGTTTCCCTTATCAAAAAGGATTCGGTTCCATGCGTGCAGAAGACAAACGCATGATTGAGTGGGCGATCGAGGTGACTGGCATGACGGAATTCCATGACCGTCCGATTGATCAGTTGTCCGGCGGACAACGTCAACGTGCCTGGATCGCTATGGCACTTGCACAGGAAACAGATATTCTGTTCCTGGACGAGCCGACAACCTTCCTCGATATGGCTCACCAGCTTGAAGTATTGCAGTTGCTGGAGCATCTAAATGCCACTGCTAATCGTACCATTGTGATGGTCGTCCATGACCTGAATCATGCATCTCGGTATGCACAGCATATGATCGGCATCAAGCAAGGTAAAGCCATTGCAGAAGGTTCCCCAGTTGAAGTGATGACCTCAGACGTGCTGCGTGAAGTATTTAACATTGAAGCCGACATCGTTATGGACCCGCGCTCCAATGTACCGCTCTGCTTGCCATATGCGCTCGCTGGCGAACGTCCAAAACCAGTTGCTCCTGAAACCAAGGTAGTGAACAGTGCGATGGTTCATGCGGCAGGTCGCGCCGAACATCGTGTGCAAGCAACAGGCAGTTAAAATAAACGAGCTGGATCGGATGTGCGATCCTGAATTATAGAAATGAAGCCGCTGTGCGCTGTTAGCACGCGGCTCATTCGCATTCACAGGAGGTTTCATTAATGAGCGCAATCAATTACACCTGGCTTGAACAATATGCACGTATCTCGAGGAATGCCATTTTGAACTCTGTCTACGCTGCACCTCTGGCTTCGTTAAGGGACGCAGAGCAGGCAAGAGATATGCTAACAACATATAACGAACATTTGCGTGCAGATAGCTTGCAAACCGCAGCGGTGTATTTCATGCATTCCGTTCGTGGTTTGCTCTTGGGTATACATTACCTAAACGCGATGTGTGACAAGGTGCTGGATATTTCTCTGGATAATATTCGATTACAACTCACCCTGCAGGACGGATATCCCGCATTTCATTTTCAACTGCTAGATGACGCTGAAAAGGCTCATCCAGCACCCCCCGTCAACGACGAGCACCACTCAGCGCTAGCTTCTACATCTACATGTCAGGCGATGCTTACAGCTTATTACGGAGAACAGCTTCGGCCTTTAATTGAAGGAGTGGCACTGGCTGGCGGGGCGAATACAGGTCAGATGTGGGCACAGCTTGCGTCGATCCTGAGATGGTTCAAAACGCTGGCTGTTCAGATGGAGATTACAGATCAGGAGCGAGAAGCTGTTATTCAGGGGTATGAGCATGTCATAACGATGCCACCGGAAGTTCTGGGATTACGTAAAAATCTGTTGAAATTCAAGCCGGTAGAGATAGACAGCCCGTATCAACCGGGGGAGAAGATCTTAATGAAGTCAACATGCTGCCTGTATTATAAGGTGGACGGGGGTCAAGATTATTGTTACACGTGTCCCAAACTGAGCAAAGCTGAGCGGCAAACTCGATATGAGGCGATTGTAGCTTCCCGGTAAATTTGAAGTTCACACTTGAACACGTTTATAATTGGGATATTACGATCTCATAGGAGGAATTAGCAATGTCCGTATATTCGTACAAGGCGGTAACCACCGCAAATCAGGAAGTGCCGCTGGATATGTATCAAGGCAAGGTGCTCGTTATTGCAAACACAGCGAGTAAATGTGGATTGACCCCGCAATACGGTGAATTGCAGAAGCTCTATGACCGTTATCGTGATCAAGGTCTCGTCGTGCTTGGTTTTCCTTGTAACCAATTCGGTGGGCAGGAGCCAGGGACAAGCGAAGAAGCCGAATCCTTTTGCCAGATTAACTACGGCGTTAATTTCCCGGTCTTTGCAAAAGTAGATGTGAACGGAGAAGAGGCGCATCCCCTCTTTCAATATTTGAAAGAACAACAGCCCGGATCAGGTGAAACCAGCGACATTCAATGGAACTTTACCAAGTTCCTTGTAAACCGCGAAGGTGAAGTTGTTGGCCGCGTTGAACCGAAAGAATCACCAGAGTCCATGAGTGCAACGATTGAGCAATTGCTCGGTTAATGTGCTACATCTGCTGTAAGGTAAACGTATGATGACGAGAAGCCTGTCCTGCTATTTCGCAGGGACAGGCTTCTTTTTATTGTCTAAAGTGTTGTATCTACACAGAATACTCTACTCAAAATTATTATGATTTGGGAAGTGGCTTGCTAAGCTTGTAGTACCCTTGTTCGGAGGCAAGCTTCAGCAGATTACGAGCATAACTTCCAGCCCATGAATAGCCATGTCTGCGCTCCTCGCTGATGTCCAGAATGTTCATATATTTTTTACCGTCCCGATCTGCGTAAAAAGGAATATCTTCATCGACGTTATAGAAACGGTACCAAATGACACTGCCAGCATCGGGCTCGAAATAAACGGGGCCTTGCCGATTGTATTTGGTGCCATCTTCACGAACGGTATCAAACCATTTCAATGCGCTTTTAGCAGCATGTTCGATTTCAGGTGTCTGAGGTAGAGACATAAGGAAAGCGGTAATGGCAACTGACTCTGATCCCGATTTGGAAGCCAGCTCATAGGCTCGGCCAGGTAACGGTTCATAGGTCACAGGATCATGCTGTGCACCCCAGACAGTAGGTACTCCCTTATTTATAATCTGGGCTTTCAGCGTATAAGCAATACCTTTATCTAATGCAAGCTTTAGTTTACTGCGTTCCTGGCTCGTCAGAATATCATTATCAAACCCGTGTTTGCGCTGGGTGATATCATCTAGTAGAATCATCGTTTGCACCATCGCATTGTCATTGTACGTTACGGCATCCGAATAATTACTGCGTTTAGGATAGACCTGAGGCCAGCCACCCGAAGGGTACTGTGACACGAGAATAAAATCAACGGCTTTGCGGACACTGTCCTTAAAGATCGGATTACCGGTTTTGACATACATTTCAGTCAGGAAGCGGATTTCCGATGTTGTAGCATCATTATCGAAGGTTCCAAGCTCAACACCGCTCGGGTCTTTCCAGCCAGAACGTTCCGTTACACCATTCCAAGGGGTAGCATATTGTTTCTCCATGTCTTTGTAAAAGCCGCCGTGCGGCATCTGCCAGGATACGATATTCAGTGCATAAGCCGTATCTTTGGCGAGATCCCCAGTCGCGAAGTTGCTTATATCCCTGAATTTCTGCAACAAAGAGGACACATCTTCAAGGGTAGAACTGGATTTCTGGCTCGGCAACACTTCGGTTTTAATTGTCACTGGGGCGGAGGAAGCATTAACATCGGCAGCAGCGGCATGTGGAGTGACTAATGCGGCAGTGATCATGGCCATAGAAAGTGCAAGGGGTATGATGCGTAATGGGGCTAACAATTTAGGTTTACTCAAGTGAACGCCTCCTTAAGCTATTATTTTCCCGAACTAATATGGAACATATATATCATATAATCCAATAAAAGGATTCTATATATTGTAAGCGCTTACTAATAAAGAAATCAACCTTTAATTTTAAATGGCATCCATTTTCGCATTCTGTTCATTCATCCTGCCTATTGTGTGTTCGATAGAAGATAGCTGGTACTGCGCTAAAACGGAATTTGAATGATTTGGAGGGCATAAGCAATAGGCAACTCGGGGAAAATGTAAGCAGTGAAAATAAGATTGGGTCCGTACTTATAACGTATAAAAATCTATGGTGAACTTAAGACAAAAGTAGAACTGTCGCATGTTTTATGAGGAAATTGAATTTATTTTTGCAAAACCTATTGCAATGTGAAAAAGATCACATTATAATGAGTGTATAAAGTGAAATAAATCACAAGCGATCTACCGAACTAATAGTGAATTATTTCACAACCATAACCATGTTTATTAAACTCATTATTTTATATACTCCAAGGAGGAACTCTCATGAAAATCGCAGTCATCGGATGTACACACGCAGGAACAGCAGCTATCGTAAATACCGCCAAATTATACCCGGATGCCACCATTACCGTATATGAACGCAATGATAATATCTCTTTCCTGTCATGTGGTATTGCGCTCTACGTAGGTGGAGTGGTCAAAGACCCTGACGGCCTGTTCTACTCTTCGCCGAATCAATTGGCAGATCTCGGGGTAGTGACCAAGATGCTTCACGAAGTTACAGCAGTGGATGCCAAAGGCCACACCTTGCGGGCTAAAAATCTGCAAACCGGGGAAGAATTTGAAGATACATTTGACAAACTGATCATGACTACAGGTTCATGGCCTGTTGTGCCGAAGCTGGAAGGCATCGAGATGGATAACATCCTGCTTTGCAAAAACTACAATCACTCCAACACCATTATCGAAAAAGCCAAAGATGCGAAACGTGTTACTGTAGTCGGCGCAGGATACATCGGTGTGGAACTGGTCGAAGCATTCCAGATGAACGGTAAAGAAGTGACGCTGATCGACAGCGTGGATCGTATTTTGAACAAATACCTTGATCCTGAATTTACAGATGGAATTGAAGATACGCTCACGAATAAAGGCATTAAACTGGCTCTCGGTCAAACCGTACAGAAATTTACGGGTGAGAACGGCAAAGTAACCAAAGTCATCACATCCAAAGGGGAGTTTGAGACTGACTTGGTCATTCTTTGCATCGGATTCCGTCCAAATACGGAGCTGCTTAAAGGCCAAGTGGATATGTTGCCAAACGGTGCAATTATCGTCGATAAATATATGCAAACTAGTCAGGAAGATGTCTTTGCTGCAGGTGACAGCTGTGCGATCCACTACAATCCAACCGGCAAAGCGGCTTACATTCCACTGGCTACAAACGCCGTGCGGATGGGTACACTCGTAGCGAGAAACCTGGTTCGTCCAACGACACCTTATGTGGGAACACAGGGCACATCGGGCATCAAAATTTATGAGCAAAATATTGCAGGGACAGGAATGACCGAGATGTCTGCTAAAGAAGAGGGGCTTGTTGTCGAATCGGTTGTTCTGGAAGACAGCTACCGTCCTGAGTTCATGCCAACGGCTGAGAAACTGTTGCTTAAAGTGGTTTACGAACAAGCGACTCGCCGGATTGTCGGTGCACAGGTAATGTCACAAGTGGATCTGACGCAGTCGATCAATACGATCTCGGTTTGTATTCAGAACAACATGACGGTGGATGAGCTGGCGTTTATCGACTTCTTCTTCCAACCGCACTACAACAAACCTTGGAACTTCCTGAACACAGCAGGTCTGCAAGCCCTGCCTCCGGTAGAGGTTAAAGCGCCAGCGCTGGTGTAAGTCGGTGAGGTAAGTCATGAATGTAGGCGGCTAGCAACGATATTAAATTTGGGTACATCATAAAATAAAGACAGAAGGAAGGCTGGCGATCATATCGTCAGTCTTCTTTTTTTGTCGTCTAAGTAGCAAATTGAATCATCTTCTTAGATTACTTTGTGATTATTTGCACAAAGTTTTCGACAAGGTCGAGATACAATAAAACCATAGATGAATTCAATGATTTGCGAACGGATAGAAGACAAAGGAGAGGATGACATATGGCGACCAAAACACCTCTGGAGGTTGCACAATATACGGCGCAGGCTGGTGTTAAGAAAGCACAGAATCCGGTTTCTTCTGTGCTGATTCTTGGTTTCCTGGCGGGAGCCTTTATTGCGCTTGGGTTTCTGCTCGATATTCGCGTAATTGCATCTGCACCAGCGGAGTGGGGGAGCATTGCAACGTTTATCGGAGCGGCGGTGTTCCCGGTAGGTCTGATTCTGGTCTTGATTGGTGGTGGAGAACTGTTAACGGGCAATATGATGGCTGTACCGCTCGCTGCAATCACACGTAAAATCTCTCCAGCCAGCATGTTGAAGAACCTGCTACTTGTGACCGTGGGTAATCTGCTCGGTGCATTGTTTGTGGCCTTTTTCTTTGGTCATGTGCTTGGGCTCACCGCAGAGGGTGTATACCTGAGCAAAGTTGTCGATATGGCAGGACACAAATTGCATGACAGCTTCCTGCAGGCTTTTATTTCAGGCATAGGCTGTAACTGGCTGGTAGCGCTGGCTGTCTGGCTGTCTTATGCAGCCGATACGATGAGCGGTAAAATTCTGGGCATTTGGTTTCCAACGATGGCGTTTGTGGCTATCGGATTTCAGCACGTTGTGGCCAACATGTTTCTGATTCCAGCGGCGATCTTTGAGGGGCACTTTTCCTGGGGCCAGTACGTCATGAATTTTATTCCGGTTTGGCTAGGTAATTTAACGGGTGGAGCGTTGTTCGTAGCGGCTTCGTATTGGATGGTATATCTGCGTAAAACAGAGCCAGCGGCCAAGCCGGAGACGGTTGTTCCTGCTATGGTTTCTTCAGTGGAAGCAGAAGGTAGAGCGATGTGGAGTAAACAGGCGTAATTTATGGGAGAGTTGACACTTAGGAGCATTGTAGCATCATATTTGTAAGAATACGGAATAACGAAGTGAGATGATGCATTTCATCGCTTCACGACAGGGTTGATCGTGGGGAGATGGGAGGGGGTCATCTTTTTTTTGCCCAAAATTAAATTCGCCATGACAAGGTTCGGGGGAACGAAACCTGAGCATGGCGAATTTCGGGAGTGGTCCATGATATGGCATGAGGAGGAAGTGGGGAAACACCAGCCTAATGCCTTGTTCTTAATTTACCCCAGGGTTCAGAGAATGAATCATAGGTAGAAAACTTTTTTCGAAATTAAAATTTTTGAATGGAATGACCAGTTTGCACACATAACATGCTACCCAGAATGATGAAGATTTGGCCGATTCATTCTGTTCTCTTTACGTTATAACCCTGAACGGGATATGATATAGGGATAGCTATTGAAAGAGGGGGAGCCCAATGATGATTGAACAGGAGAATGGTGTATTTCCAGCGGTATGCCCGCTCGATTGTCCAGACACATGTGGTCTGCTATTACATAAAGAAAACGGTAAAATTACGAAGGTCACCGGTAATCCGGATCATCCGATTACGAAGGGTGCAATCTGTAATAAAGTTCGAAATATGACGGAGCGGGTGTATCATCCGGGGCGTCTTCAATATCCGATGCGACGTGTCGGCGCCAAAGGTGAAGGCAAGTTCGAGCGTATCAGTTGGGACGAAGCGATTCAGGAAATTACAGGAAAGTTCAAAGACTTGTCTGCAACGTATGGACCTGAGAGCATTCTCCCTTATAGCTTTTACGGCAATATGGGTGTGCTAGGTGTCGACGGCATGGATCGGCGTTTCTTCAATGCGCTAGGCGCAAGCGTGCTGGAGCAGACGATATGTAATGCTGCCGGTAACACAGGCTGGAAATATACGATGGGAGCCAACCACGGCACGTTGCCTGAGGATACAGAGCATGCGGACCTGATTGTGGTGTGGGGTGGGAACATTGTCAGCACCAATATGCATCAGGTTGTACTGGCGGAGAAGGCTCGTAAGAACGGTGCCAAAATCGTTGTCATTGACGTTCACCGAAATCGTACGGCACAATGGGCGGACTGGTTCATCCCGCTCTATCCGGGTACGGACAGTGCGCTGGCACTGGGAATGATGCATGTGCTGTTTGAGCAAGGACTGACGAATGAAGCGTTTATGCAAAAATATACCGTGGGACACGAAGCACTACGCGAGCATGTCCGTAGTTACACACCGGAGCGCGTAGCACGCATTACAGGCGTGCCGGAAGAAACGATTGTAGAGCTGGCACAGCTCTACGGAAGAGCGTATGCCGCTCATATTCACATTGGCAATGGCTTGCAGCACCATGACAATGGGGGCATGAACGTGCGCAGCATTGCCTGCTTGCCTGCAATTACAGGGCAGTGGCTGAAGCGCGGCGGCGGTGCAGTTCGCACGAACAGCTACGGGAGCACCAACGGTGACGCGCTCGAGCGGCCTGACCTAAGGCAAAATGCCAATCCGCGGGTCGTAAACATGAACCGGATTGGCGAAGCATTGCTGGAGGCGGAGCAGCCGATCCGGGCTATGTTAGTTTACTGCAGCAATCCACTGGTGGTAGCACCGGATACGGAACGAGTGGAGCGAGGTTTTGCACGGGAGGATCTGTTTACCGTTGTTCATGACCTGTTCATGACCGATACGGCGAAGTATGCAGATATTGTGCTGCCGGCGACGTCTTCTTTTGAA
This sequence comes from Paenibacillus polysaccharolyticus, assembly GCF_900102085.1. Taxonomy (GTDB): domain Bacteria; phylum Bacillota; class Bacilli; order Paenibacillales; family Paenibacillaceae; genus Paenibacillus; species Paenibacillus polysaccharolyticus. Next base: position 131,584 of record NZ_FMVM01000019.1, read on the forward strand.
GCAACAGACCTGTACCTGTCCTACTGGCACCAATATGTCCAGCTACAGGAGCCGGTGATCGCGCCAATCGGCGAAAGTAAAAGCAATGTGGAGCTGTTCTCGTTACTTGGCCAAGCCATGGGTTATGATGCGGACATCTTTGGTGAGAAGCCGGAGCAGATGATTGAGAATGCACTTCAGGACACGGAGAACCCGTATATGAACGGGGTTACACTGGATCGTCTGAAGCAACAGCGGTTTGTGAAGCTGGACATGTCGGCTCATGAATCTTTCCTGGAACATCTGCCTACGCCATCAGGCAAGATTGAATTATACTCCGAGCAGATGCAAAAGAAGGGACTACCGCCATTACCGACATACGCCGCGCTAGTTGAAGGTTTTGATGGAGAGAATCCTGCTGGTCCAGAGCATGCGTACCCACTAATGTATGTGTCGCCGCCAAACCATAATTTCCTGAACTCCAGCTTTGGTAATTCAGCTAAACATCAACGTTTGGAGAAGATGCCGCTGTTGCAAATTCATCCAGAAGATGCGTCTCGCCGCGATGTGCAGGATGGCGATGCCGTTGTGGTGTGGAATGAACGCGGACGTATTGAACTGACTGCCAAAGTGACGGATGCCATGCTTCCGGGAACGGTCATCAGCCAAGGACTGTGGTGGGACGGCGAGGGCAAAAAACAGCGCTCCAACTCGTTGACATCCAGCCGCTTGTCGGATATGGGGAACGGTGCTACCTTTTTCTCGGCCACTGTTGAAGTGAAGCGGCAATGAATGTGCTTGCAGCCAGATAGTTTTGATGTAATATAGATTCATATTATAATATCTTTAACTTACAGGCTTCCGCCGTGGCGAGTTGTGCCACGTGTGCGGGAGCCTTTTGTGCGGACAATGGTAAGGGTATGTCAGGCTAGAAGATGTAAGGAGTATGGGTAAAATGTTGAGATGGCTGGATAACTATCCAAAAGAAGTGAAAGTGTTTTTGCTGGCAAGCATGGTGAGTGCCACGGGTAGTGCTCTCATGTGGCCGCTGACGACTATGTATGTATTCGACGAGCTGGGGCGCACGATGGCAAACGCAGGTTTTGTTATTTTGATTCAATCTCTGGGTGGTATTTTTGGACAGCTGCTTGGTGGCTCTCTATACCATCGTGTAGGTGTGAAAAAACTAATCATTGGTTCGCTTGCACTAAACGCGGCAGGATTGTTCGCATTGCCTTGGATTAGCGCGTACTGGGTTGTTTTTATCTGTGCAATGGGTTGGATTGGGTTATTCGGTTCATTATCGTTGCCTGCAATTCAAGCGTTTATCGGCTTCCGGTTTGCCGAGCGGCGCGGAGAACTGTTTAACATTATTTATGTGGCGAACAACATCGGTGTGGCGATTGGAACGGCGCTTAGCGGATTTCTCGCTGACTTTTCATATCATCTGAGCTTTGTGTTAAACGGGGTGACCTCAGCAGGATTTGCAGTGTTTTTCTGGTTTTATCTGTCCCGGGCGGAGCCGAAGCAGGGAGAAGTACAGCTGACGAAACGCAAAACCGTACCAGACGGTCCGGGCATCTGGACACTGCTGGGGAACACTCGGCTGTATCTGTTTATGAGTCTGGGCGTGTTGTTCCTTTTATTTGGAAACTCTATTTGGAATACAGGCGTATCCCCGTATATTATTTCAGAAGGATTGGAGAAAAGAATGTACGGTCTGCTCTGGACACTTAATGGGGTGCTGATCTTTGTGGGGCAACCATTCACCAGTTGGATAAAACGTACGATGGCTCGTACCTCCAGCGCCCAGATGACAGCAAGTGCCGTATTTTATGGGCTCGCCTACATTGTTATGATCACGATGTACAATTATCCGGGCATGGTACTTGCGATGGTGCTCGCTACTTTCGGAGAGATGTTAATCTCACCGGCAACACCGGCATTTATATCGGAGCATGCGGGGAGGGCAGCCCCTTTTTACATCGGTGTCTCGGGCGGAATTGGAGCGGTTGGACGTGTAATTGGACCGTATGCGATGGGAGTTATGTATGATAGACAGGGCTTAATCCCTGTAGCATGGCTGGCAACCGGGACGGCTGCAATAGCCCTGCTTGGATTTGTACTACATGCTGCGCTGAACCGTAACCGGGAGACTCGAGAATACGGCTTGGACGCATAGGTTTCTAAGTGAAACGGACAAAATGGACGTACTGAATCTAATGAACTGATACGACTGAAATAATATAGATTCTGGTGATCCTATCTCAAAATGAGATTGACAAAATAAATTATATATGCTATAATTTACATATATAAACTTTCCGTATATACTAAGGTTCTCCTGACCAGGGGGACCTTATTTTTGTTGATACGGGAGGAACATGATGAGCGAGAAGAAGGAGTCCAGTATAACGTCTCTGATTTCAGCATTTGCCCGAGCCTACCATACGGAGCATGATGAACCACTTATCTTTAATGATTTTGTAAGTCGAAAACTGATCACTTCAGAAGAGTTCGCAACAATTAGCGAAAACATGATACGAGGCATTCATTTCTTTCACCCGGATGCGGATCATCAGTTCAGGGGTGATTCAAATCAGATATTAAAATGGATAACCCAAGTCCAGCTGTCACCGATCACGCTGGCTCGCTCTGCCTATAGTGAACAGGTGATGCTGCAGGAAGCTGCGCTGGGCGTGAAACAGATGATTGTTCTTGGTGCCGGTATGGACACGTTTGCCTTTAGACACCCGGAATTGGGGGATGAGTTGGACATATTCGAGGTAGATCTCCCATCTGAACAGCAGTTAAAGAAAGAGCGTTTGAGGCAGGCAGAGCTGGTTATTCCACGCAATCTTCATTTTGTACCCATGGACTTCACCCGTGAGATGATTCGTACGGATTCTTGGAGCAGCCTATTCCGAGATGTGAGAACCATGTTTACACTGCTTGGCGTTTCGTATTATTTGCCCAAAGAAGACCTCTGTCGTTTAATTCATCACGCGTTTGCACCTCTTCCAGCTGGAAGTTCAATCGTGTTTGATTATGCAGATGAACATCTCTTTCAGGAAAAGGGCAAATATAACCGTGTCGAAAACATGGTAAAAATGGCTACGATGGGGGGCGAACCGATGCTATCCTGCTTCACGTATGAAGACATGGAGCATCTGCTGGAAAAAGCAGGTCTTCTCATCTATGAGCATCTATCCCCTGAAGAAGTACAGGAGCGGTATTTCAGTCAACGAACAGATGACTTGTCTGCTTTTGAGACGATTCATTTTATTCATGCGGTAAAAAAGTAATCTGATCCCGTGTAAGTCTCATTCGTTAGATCGTTTGACTTGCTTTATATGGATATTTATCTATAATCTTTATTTTGATCTTAGGTTGGATTTTTAAGGCTGATCTTGGGACAATTTGAGGTATAGGCTTTCCTATAAAGCAAGTCTTCTTTTTACAATCGATGCTGAACATAAGCGTTGAAGGCAGTGTGAGGTTCAAAGTGAGATATGAACGTATTGAATATGTTCTTCTTTTCTGCGAAAATCAAATAAAATGGTTGAAATCGCTATCACTAGCGACTATAATGAAAATGTCGAAACGTTTCAATCTGTTGTGTAGAGCAGATTTCTCAATATTTCTTTTTATATGATTAAGAAGAATTTGATTACGAAGGAACGAATCATGACTACAGTTTTGTTTGTACTACAGCAGAGAGACAAGAAGGTTGAGCATGAATTATTTTTTTGGAAATACCTCGAAACGTTTCGATCCATAATTGAAATGGTTTGGAAACAACTAAAGATTTATAATAATAGTACAACCATAACATACTTTAGAGGTACCCTGAAACATCATCTCAAAATATATGCATCACAATGAATAGTAACTATAATGGAACAGAGAACAGGACGAAATAGTCATGGACGAGTGAAGCAAGAAGGGGCGAACTAGGAATGGCAACGATCAAGGATGTGGCAAAGCTGGCGGGTGTAGCACTCTCCACTGCTTCCTATGCATTGAATGGGGACAGCAAGGTTAGTGCCAAAACCAAAGCCAAAGTGCTTGAGGCAGCACGGGAACTGAATTACCGTAAAAACGGCTTTGCCATGGATCTGAAACGGAGCCGGACCAATACCATCGCGCTAATCTTGACAGACTTGTCGGGACCTTATTACTCCGAGTTGATTCGTAGTGTGCAGGATGTGGCGCTGGCGAACGGGTATGACCTGATTGCTTGCAGCTCGATGGGTGGAGGGGATTCGACGGCCGTACGTTTTTTGCGTGAAAAAAGGGTGGACGGAGCCGTTGTTCTGGCTCATAACATCGATGATGATATCCTGGTTCAGTCTGCCGGGTCGCGATTCCCCATTATTGTCATGGATCGACAGCTATCTGGCGATCATCTTGTTAGCGTACTGGTGGATGGAGAGCAGGGAGGATATCTGGCGACTCGCCGTCTAATTAGAGCGGGGCATGAGAATATTGCTTATATCAGCGGACCGTCCAATTCCTATGATAATGCGCTACGTTACCAGGGGTATCTCCGAGCGATGCGGGAAGCAGGCCTTACCGAAAAATCCAAGTGGCGTTTGAACGGCAATTTTGTGCGCGAGGGCGGTTTCAGCGCGACCAAGATGATGATTATGCAGGGAGAGCTGCCGTCAGCAGTGTTTTACGGAAACGATGAGATGGCTATAGGTGGACTGAAGGCATTTGAAGAGAGTGGTATTTCGGTGCCGGGAGATGTTTCCGTTATTGGATTCGATGATATCCAGCTGTCTGAATATATTCAACCACCGCTGACCACGATTCGTCAGCCGAAGCATGAGGCGGGATCACTGGCCGGGCATCTGCTGTTCCAGATGTTGAATGGAGAGAGTGTTAATCCATCCTATACATTAACGATTGATCTGGTAGAGCGCGGGTCCGTGGGGTCTCCTTAAGGTCGAGAGTAGGAAATAAGGTTACCGAGTTTGCATCATGGTATGTAATATTGGTGGCAACTGGGGCAGTAGATGCAAAAGGCGGAGCAAGTATTCATCACAGCAAGACTTGGCTAAGATGGATACATAACGACGAGAAGTGTGATCTGTAAGTGAACACAATGTGTTACTTGTATTACAGCATGAGGGTTATCGTTGGAACGGGTCGGGAACGACCGGTTCAAAGGGAGCCCTATTCTTTTTCAAAAATATCGAAACGTTTCGATTTTAAGTCGTAAACTAATTTAAGGAGTGATAGAGAGATGGCAACAACTATGAATGAAACGATTCGTCTGGCAGCCGGAGAAGTCACATTTTCTTTTTTGAACAGTGGAGATTTGTATCAAGCCACTTCCGGCTCAACCATGCTGAATCAACTACTTAGCAACCCGATTGATGGGTCTTTGAATAATCTATACCTGCGTGTATACGGAGAAAATGGGGAGATTCTTTCCTTCCCTCTCCTCGGCGTGCATTCCGGTAGCCAAGTATCTACGAGCAAATTACATGCAGACCATCAGCTGATCTGGACAGGCAGTGTGCAACCGAACCCTGCAGGACAGGCGATCCAGTATAAAGTTGTATTTACGCTTGCCCCGCAAGGAATCTGGTTCTGGGATGTGAAAATTACAGGACAACAGCAGCGTGTTGATGTGGTGTATGGACAAGATGTGGGACTTGCTGACCCGGGCGCAGTACGTAGTAATGAAGCCTATCTGTCGCAATATATCGACCATACGGTATTTGAAGATGATGCAAAAGGCTATGTGGTATGTTCACGTCAAAACCAGCCACAGGGCGGCGTTTTCCCTTACATGCAACAAGGCTCTCTCACCAAAGCAGTGGGCTACTCAACAGATGGATTCCAGTTCTTCGGACTATCTTACAAAGAAACCAATCAACCTGAAAGCCTGAGTCGCCCGTCTCTGGCAAACGAAACTTACCAGTATGAGTTCGCTTATACTGCATTGCAATCCGAGTTGTTGGAACTGAACGGTGAGGCACAGGTTGTTTTCTACGGACTGGCGAAGCCTAACCATGCATCGGGTATTACCGCACTGGAGTATGGAGATGAAGTTGCAGCAGCATGGAACGAAGTACAGGCTTTGAACGCAGAACAAGGTGAAGTATTTGAACAGGTGAAACTTTCCTCATCTCTGGGTGAGCCACTGGCGGCACTGGATCTGACGCAGGAAGAGATTAACCAGCTGTACCCTGACCGTCATCAGGAAGAACGTAGCGGGGATCAACTGTTGTCCTTCTTTACCGAATCCTACGAGCATATCGTATTGAAAGCCAAAGAACTGATGGTGGAGCGTCCACACGGACATATTCTGATGAGCGGCGGTAATGTAAAACTTGGAGCACAGGTTATTACAACCACCTCGTATATGTACGGAATGTTCAACTCGCAGCTTGTGATCGGCAACACCAATTTTAACAAAATGATCAGTAATGCCCGCAATGCTCTGAACGTGCCGAAAACGGCCGGACAACGCATTTATGTAGAGATTGATGGACAATATCGCCTGCTGACGATGCCGTCCCTGTTCGAGATTGGGTTTAACTATGCTCGCTGGATATACAAAATGGAGTCCGATACACTCATCGTGACGAATTACACAACGACGCATTCTACAGAAGTACGGATGAATGTGCGTTCTACAAGTGGCAAAGCTTATCGTTACCTGGTGACGAACCAGATTACGATGAACGTGAATGAGTACGAATACCCATTGCACATGACGCAGGATGGTAACACATTGATTTTCAAAGCAGATTCGAAGTCCCTGAGTGCTGGAACGTATCCTGAGCTGGAGTACCGCATGACGGTTGAAGGTGCCTCTGTACAAGCCGGGGACGAAACCCTGCTCGCCAGCGGTGTTCGCAGTGGTGTTGCTTCACTCGTAACGTTAAGTTTAGAAGAGACTGCGGAATGGACGCTGAAGGTTCAGGGCGTGCTGGAAGGTCAGGCGACTGCTGGTGCTGATACAGCAACTTCTACTCTTTCTTTTGAAGAAGAAGTGCAGGCATACCGTGAGTTCTTTGCGGGTGTCATGAACGGTTTCCGTTTGTCGCGCGGCGAGAGCCAGGATGCCGAAGATCTGTTCAAAGTCAACGCACTTGCTTGGTGGTACACCCACAACATGCTGGTTCACTACTCTGTGCCTCATGGTCTGGAGCAATACGGCGGTGCGGCATGGGGTACGCGTGATGTGTGCCAAGGTCCGGTAGAGTATTTCATGGCCACTCAAAAATATGAGCAGGTTCGCGATATCATCAAAATGGTATACACACACCAATACGAAGATGATGGTAACTGGCCGCAGTGGTTTATGTTTGACAAGTACTTTGCGATTCAACAGGAAGAGAGCCATGGCGATATCATCGTATGGCCGCTGAAAGTGCTGGCAGATTACCTGACTGCAACTCGCGACTATGCCATTCTGGAAGAGAAAGTGCCTTATACAGTTAAACACAGCTTTGGATTCACAGAAGAGACAGCCACCGTACTGGATCACGCGAAAAAAGAGATCGAGTATATCCGTGCACACTTCCTGCACGATACGTTCCTGTCCTCCTATGGAGATGGAGACTGGGATGATACCCTGCAACCAGCTAATGCACAACTCAAGCAATACATGGTGAGTAGCTGGACGGTTGCCTTGACGTATCAGTCCGTGAACGTGTTGTCACAGGCATTGAAGTCCAAAGACGAAGCTTTTGCGCAGGAGCTTGCCGAACTGGCACAGGGCATCCGCGAGGATTTCAACCGTTACATGCTGGGCACAGATGTAATTCCAGGCTTTGTGTACATGGAAGAGGCAGATCGGGCGAAGCTGATGCTGCACCCTACAGACACCGAGACAGGGATTCAATACCGCCTGTTGCCAATGACACGCAGCATGATCGGCGAACTGCTGAACGCAGAACAGGCTGAGTCACACTATGCACTCATTCGTGAACAGTTCCTCTGCCCGGATGGCGTACGTCTGATGAACCGTCCTGCGCAATATGCTGGCGGTGTGAGCACACACTTCAAACGTGCAGAGCAAGCATCCAACTTCGGACGTGAGATCGGTTTGCAATATGTGCATGCCCACATCCGTTACGTGGAAGCGATGGCGAAGCTGGGTAAAACGGATCAAGTGTGGAACGGTCTGGCGATGATCAATCCGGTGGGGATCCGTGAGGTTGTGCCTAATGCAGAGATTCGCCAAGCGAACGCGTACTTCAGTAGTTCGGATGGCAAGTTCAACACCCGTTACGAGGCACAGGAACATTTTGACCAGCTTCGCAAAGGGACGGTAGAAGTGAAAGGCGGATGGAGAATCTACTCCAGCGGCCCTGGAATCTACATGAACCAGTTGATCTCGAATGCACTCGGTATTCGTCAGGAAGGCGGTAATCTGGTCATTGACCCGGTACTGCCAGCTGAGCTGGATGGCATGCAATTCGAATTCGAATATGCAGGCACGCCGGTGACGTTTATCTACCACCTGAATGAGAAAGCTGTCAGCCGTGTAACGGTGAATGGCAAAGACGTGGCTGGTGAGCGTACAGTGAACCGTTATCGTGAAGGCGGGGTATGCATCTCGCTGGATGCGTTCAAAGAAGTAAGCGGCACGGCTGAGCGTACGATTGTTGATATTTATATGTAAACTAGTCATTGCTGTCCTCTCTAGCGAGACCAGCAATAAGAGCCAACCTCCTTTCGGAGAGTTGGCTCTTTCCTATATCATTCGTGTTTCGCTGGAGGTTGTTGTCAGATACCTGCTATTATAGCGGAACCGCAAGTACGGTATGCAATAATTCATTATGACGGACATGTTTGGTCTCGTAGCCCAGGTGAGTCAGACGGCAGTGTAATTCGTCCAGCAATGGGAAATGGCGCTCGTGCAAAGCGCGTTGTTGTTCCTTGTCGCCTGTGACCTTGGCATGTCGTAGGTAAGCGTCACGATGGGCGGAATCCCTAAACATCAGGTCGGTGAGACAGATTCTGCTCGTGCCGCTGGTTTTGAGCACACGCTGGATTTCTTCCAAAGCGAGCTGTTGCTGATCCGGACCCAGATGATGGAAGGCGAAGCTGGATACAACAAAGTCGAAGGATTGATCGGCAAAAGGCAAGGCCAGAAAATTACCAAGCTTCACCTGCATCTGAGGATACTTGAGGCGGCATGTTCGCAGCATTTCCCGTGATTGATCGATCCCGGTCATGACAGCACCCTGACGCAGCATTCTGCCAGCCAAATTGCCTGTCCCAGTGCCAATGTCCAAGCCAGTTTCTCCAGGCTGAGGAGCAATAGACTGCAAGGTCTGTTCTAATGCTTCGTCGTAATTACGGTATAGGTTAAATGGCTTGTCTGCTGTTGTTTGTACGTGGCCTAAGGACGCAGTCGTGGATAGGGTTGAATCTGCTTGTGGAGTGTAATCCTCTGTATCTGTCATAGTTTGAACCCGCTGATCATGGATGGCCGCTTGTTTATCATAATTCCAGCGGTCATGCCAGTTCTGCCTTGCTTCCCGCAGTCTGCGTGCACTGCCAGCCAGATCATGCAGGTGGCTGACATCCAGCGCCCCGTCCTGACGGTTCAGGTCGATCATCCGCTGGGTTGTATCCATCATACGTTTTAACTCCACCCACTGGGCGTACATCACCGCTTGCTGCAACTCCAGATATTCCTCTAACCCCTGCTGGTTACCTTGATCTATCTCGGCGAGCGCGTGAGTGATATCCTGCAAAGACATGCCAATCTCGCGTAGTGCTGCAATCGTCTGCAAACGCCATATATCATTCTCCGTATAGGTGCGGTATCCGTTGCTGACCTGCTTGGCAGGCTGAATTAACCCTTTTTCCTCATAAAAACGAATGGCTCTTGCGGAAATCCCCAGCCGGGAAGCGGCTTCTTTGATATTCAACCGGATGTACCTCCTTACCTTATTGAACCGTATCTATAAGTATTACCATGGAATCAGTATAAAGTATGACGTTACGGCAAGGTAAAGTGTTTTTTGCAATACACTGGCATCGCATCTTCTAATCTGTGGTTCTGGTGTGTACCATTTGTGAGCATTAGATACGTTTTATTTGAGCTCTAATCTTTCATGATTTGGTCAAATGAAGGTGGAATTTTAGTCCTCCCGGCGGCTATGCTACAATAGATAACAGAATAAAGAACATGATAAAGATAGCGTAATCAAGCTAGGGAAAAATATATTTAAATGAAGCGAATCAAAAAATTGAATGAAGATATCGAAAGGTTGAATCAGCATGTTCACCAGTCATACGTATCAAATCCGTGCTTCCGAGATGAAGGATGCAAACCAGCTAATGGAGCTGGATATGCTGGTCTGGAATGCATCCACCTCGCCTGCACCGATGCAATGGAGATCCAGACAGCAGTATTTGCAATATTGTCCTCCTGGCAGTCAGCTCATTGCGGTACAAGAGGATCAGGTATGCGGATACGTGGGCTTCCATCCCCCTACGGGGATGCCAGTGAATCGGCATGTCTATGAAATCCATATTGCTGTTCATCCGGATTTTCGCCGCTCTGGTGTGGCAACAGCTCTAATGAAAGCGATGAAGCAACACGCGCTGGAGCAGGGCATTCGTAAACTCAGACTGCGTGTATTATCGAGCAATCCGGGAGCGGTTGCCTTCTATGAGCAATGTGGGTTTATAACCGAAGGCAGGCTTGTATCTGAGTTCCGAATCGGTGGCAGGGATGTAGACGACATTTTAATGGCTTATTTTATTGATGCCTAAACGGTTAGACGGATGTGTAGGGGAACAAACTTTGCTTAGGGAGGAATACACAATGGATATGGGACTTCGCGGTAAAAAAGCACTCGTGCTGGCCTCCAGTCGAGGCCTGGGCAAAGCAGTTGCGGCACAGCTGGCACTGGAAGGTGCGGATGTGATGTTGGCCAGCCGAAGCGGGGACAAGCTCGCTATCGTCAAAGAAGAGTTGCTTGCACTTGGCGGCGGAGGACGTGTCGAATATGTCGCAACGGATGTAACACGCAAGGAGGACATCGCGGCACTTATTCAGGCTACAGCAGAACAGTTTGGCCAGATCGACATTCTGGTTAACAATTCTGGCGGCCCGCCCTCCGGTACGTTCGAGTCACTGACCGACGAGGACTGGGAGCGTGCATTTGAGCTAAACATGCTTAGTTATGTCCGGCTGATTCGGGGTGTGCTTCCGTATATGAAGGCAAACGGAGGACATATCGTCAACATTGCCTCCACATCGGTGAAGCAACCCATTCCGGGTCTGATTCTATCCAATACGTTTCGTACGGGTGTGTTTGGTCTTGCCAAGACGCTCTCTCAGGAGCTTGCACCTTACGGCATACTGATTAATACCGTAGCCCCTGGACGCATCGCAACAGATCGGATTCGTGAGTTGGATACGGCGAGGGCAGAACAGAATGGAGTCAGTGAAGACGAGATTGCCGAGCAGTTCCGTAAAGAGATTCCGCTGGGGCGTTATGGACAGCCGGAGGAATTCGCCAAAGCTGTCGTATTTCTGTTGTCTGGTGCCAACTCCTACATTACCGGAACATCATTAATTGTGGATGGTGGCATGGTGCGCGCGCTCTAAAGGACGATGTACCTGATAAACATTAAAACCCCTCCTTCACCGCTGCTGACAGCGTGGGAAGGAGGGGCTTGGCATGGAAATCATCCTGTAGGATGCAGAGACAGGTGAGATTCCACGTACGATTTGCTTGCTAACGGTAGGTTATGCAGGATCTTTACTAAGATCAGAAGTGTTCGTACCTGCATGATCTGTCGTGCCTGCTTTGTCTGTTTTGTCGTTCTCTGGCAAAGGTTTAACTGGGGTGCCAGACTCGTCTTTCAAACGAGAGCCATGGTGATGCTCGGGCCGAACGGATGGGCGTTTGCCATTAACAAGGTCTGTGATGCGCTGGGTTAGATCGGCAACCCGTTCATCATACTGAGCCTGTGTAATTTTCCCGTCTTTCAACTCTTGCTGCAGATCGGCCGTTCTATCGGTTGCAAGCTGCTGAATAAGGGTTTGCACGTTTACCTTCTGGGCAGAGGCAATGGCTGCGAGGGTATCCCCTTTTTTGAGTGATGAAGTTAATTCATTGGTGGTCACTCCGAGTAAAGACGCGAGCTTGTCCAGGTTGCGATCGACTTCAGGGCCAAACCCCCGTCCAGGCAAACCCATTCCAGGCACAGGATGTTCTGGTTTTTTCGCGCGTAATGCGGATGGTTTTTCGTTTACCAGTTCACTCACGCGTTCCGTAAGAGCGGCCAAACGTTCATTATATTGGGTTTGTGTAATCTTGGAGTCGGTAAGCTGTAGTTGCAGTTCCTTTTTCTCCGTGGCTACCAGTTTATCAATGAGCGTCTGTGTCTCAACCTTTTTTGAGGCAGCAATTTCAGCAAGGGACTTGTCTGCTTTAATGGCTTCTTTCAACTCATCTTTGGTGATGCCCAGCACAGAGAGAACTTCTTCAGCATGAGGCCCGAACCAAGGTCCAAGTCCTCGTTCCGCTTCGCCAGGTGGTTTCAATATATGGGACCCCATCGGGGCAGTGCGTTTGTTTTGGAGTGCATCGGATGCTTTCGCCGCAGGGTCTGCATGAACCGCAGTTGTTGCCACCAAGCCCCCGCCAAGTGCAAGTGTTAAAGCTAAAGCGCTGGTTACTTTGATTGCCTTTGATGTTGTGGTTTTCTTCATCCGTGATCATCCTTCTTCCTTGAATAGAGTTTGTGGTTATACAGCCACAACGCTATCTTAGGCACCGAGCATGAAGCAGAGATGAGTTCAACCTTAAGGGGAAGTAAAAAATGGTGTCCTAACCACAAATACCCCTTATCTATGGGACATGTGCCGTCACAGACAAAGGGCAAGCGGATTAGGGTGATGTATGATGATATGTCCATTATGTAAGGCTGTTTTATCGCAAAAGTTCCCATTCATGCTGTAACATGCCGTATACCGCATGATTGACGTATCCTTTAGGCAGCTTTTCCGCCTGGCGAATGACACCTTCAAGCACGAAGCCAAGTCGTTCCGGAATAGCACGGCTACGTTTGTTGTTGGTGGCACAGCGAATTTCGACCCGATTCAGATCCAGTGTCACGAGGGCGTAATCCACCAAGACACGGCAGGCACTGGTCATTAGGCCTTGTCCTTCGAAACCTTTACCAAGCCAGTATCCGATGCTTACGGAACGGCTTGTCCAGTTAATCTCGTGGAAACCGATGATACCTGCAAGTTCTCCTTTTAACCAGATGCCGGCTGTGAAGCCGCCGTTCTCCGCAGCTTGTTTTAACGCGTTCGTAATAAAGCTCGATGTATGTTCAATGTCGGTCACCTGATCTACCCAAGGCAGCCAATGTCTCAGTTGATCTCTGGAACGGTCCGTCAGTTCGAACAGCGGTTTGGTGTGCTCCATCAAAAGCGGGCGAAGCTCTGTATATTCATCCAATGAATAGGTAAACATGATGGCAACCTTCTTTCTTTATATAATAGGTAGATTAGCGGGGAGGCCGGGGCAATTTGCGCTCCAGAGCAAACAGATCTTCTTCCATGGAGGCCATGCGCTGGTTTACCGTCGTGCGTGCGTCACTGAGTGCCTGATTATATATGTAGGGAGCAAGCTGTGTCATAAACAGGTCGAGGACGCCCCATGCTGCCAGATCGCCCAATTCTTCGCCGCGTTCCTCTTCAAAATACGACTGGATCGTGCGAATGGCTTCATCCTGCTGTTCTTTGGTCAGTTTTAGCGCGTTCACTTGGGAACCCCCCCTTAAATTTAGTTTTACTCATATGCTACATGATTCGTGCGAACTCGTCAAAATGGTATTGGGCCTAACTTGAATCGGGTAGCGTGTGCGTTTGATCCCGATTTTCATGTTGTTATTTATTGAACTCCTTCCCCGTTAAAGGTATATTTAAATGAAACGCGTACGAAACTTTCCATGAAAGAAGATATTTTCAGGAAATGGTTTCGTCATTAAGGAATTTTACCCGGAATTGCTGTACTATTGTACTTTTTGCAAGCTCCAATCCATTCATGAAAGGTTTGATAACTGTGGACAACCGATTCACAACCCCACCTAACTTTATTAAAAATATCATTACCGAGGACCTCCGGTCGGGCAAAGTCCAGGAAGTTATTACCCGTTTTCCACCGGAACCGAACGGTTATCTGCATATTGGTCACGCGAAGGCGATCTGGATCAACTTTACGCTGGGCGGCGAGTTCGGCGGCAAGACAAACCTGCGCTTTGATGACACGAACCCGGTGAAGGAAGACGTGGAGTACGTGAACTCCATCCAGGAAGACGTGAAATGGCTCGGATACGAGTGGAACGAGAAACGTTTTGCCTCGGATTATTTCGATGAGATGTACAACCGTGCGGTCTTGCTTATTCAAAAAGGTAAAGCCTATGTCGACGACCAAAGCGCCGACGAAATCCGTCAAATGCGCGGAACGCTAACCGAGCCGGGCAAAAACAGCCCGTACCGCGACCGTTCGGTGGAAGAGAACCTCGACTTGTTCACACGTATGCGTGCAGGCGAATTCAAGAACGGAGAAAAAGTGCTGCGTGCCAAGATTGATATGGCTTCGCCTAACATCAACCTGCGTGATCCGGTCATCTACCGTATCTCTCATGCACATCACCATAACACGGGCGACAAATGGTGCATCTACCCGATGTATGCATTCGCACACCCGCTGGAAGATGCCATTGAAGGTGTAACACACTCTTTGTGTTCTCTGGAGTTTGAAGATCAACGTCCATTCTATGATTGGGTTATCGCGGAATGTGAGATGGAGAGTCAGCCGCGTCAATACGAGTTTGGCCGCCTGAACCTGTCACAGATGGTAACGAGCAAACGTAAGCTGAAGTTGCTTGTGGACGAAGGCCATGTGGATGGCTGGGACGATCCGCGTATGCCAACGATCTCGGGTTTGCGTCGCCGGGGGTACACACCGGAAGCGATTCGTGATTTTGTATTCGAAACAGGCATTTCCAAAAGCCAAGGCGTGATCGATCTACAAACGCTGGAGCACTTTGTTCGTGAGGATCTGAAACTGAAAGCTCCGCGCACCATGGCTGTCCTGCACCCGCTCAAAGTGGTTATCACCAACTATCCTGAGGGACAAGTGGAGTGGCTGGAGGCCGAGAATAACGTGGAAAATCCGGAGATGGGCAACCGCCAAATTCCGTTCTCCCGTGAGATTTATATCGAGCAAGACGACTTTATGGAAAATCCACCGAACAAATACTTCCGTTTGTTCCCTGGCAATGAAGTTCGTTTGAAACATGCTTACTTCATTAAATGTAATGACGTGATCAAGGATGCGGATGGTAATGTCGTTGAGATTCATTGCACTTATGATGTAGAAACGAAGAGCGGCAGCGGCTTTACAGGCCGCAAAGTCAAAGGCACGATTCACTGGGTAGAGGCAACTCAAGCGGTACCCGCAGAATTCCGTTTGTACGAGCCGTTGATTTCGGCGGAAGCGCCGGAAGCGGAAGCAGAGGCCGAAGTGGTTGCTGCTGTAGCAGGAGCTGAGATTGAGGCCGATGTGACTGGAGCTGGAGCAGAGACTGCCGAGCAACCGGAAAAAACGTTCCTGGATCAGCTGAACCCGAACTCTCTGGAGATCGTTCACGGCTTCGTGGAGCAAGAGATGAAAGAAGCGAAATCACAGGACAAGTTCCAATTTTTCCGTCACGGTTACTTCAGTGTTGATCCAAAGCACTCCGAGCCAGGCCGTCCCGTGTTCAACCGGGTTGTATCGCTGAAAAGCTCATTCCAATTGCCTAAGGCATAAGGTATAAAGTAGATACAAGAGGATATGGGATGAGGTAGACGTACAAGAGCGTGAGATAGACAAACAAGTGAGTGGGATAGACGGAAACAGTAGCACAGACGCACAACAGCATGAGATAGACGTGTAATAGTAGCGTGGGCATGGGACAGAGGTGGTTGCTAAACCAACGTCAGCCACGACATTAATTCACCCGTCGAATGCTTGAAGGGTTTGGTTAGAGCACGAAGTTTCGAGATTAGTAAGCTGCATATGCATTAAAAAGGGGCGCTCCTTCATCCTTAAGATGACGGGACGCCCTTTTTGTGTTTTTCGATATAGAGGGGATGTCCTCTTTTATAGTATGCAAATTACTCTAACGATCACAGGGAACGCTATTTCCTCGTTTTTCGTCATTTCTGAATTCTAACGATCCGTACCTTTAAAGCCCCCTAATCCAATTGGACACTCGAAGCCACCTCAGATACACTAAATGAAATGAGGAGAGTATTCATGAAAAGACGATTTAGATGCCCAGTTGAGGCGAAAAAGGAATATGTCGTAGAGGTGCTTTCTGGCCTCCGGACAGAGGTCGTAGCACGAAAGTACGGCATGTCTCCTAAAACGCTGACGACTTGGGTTCGTCAATATGAAGATGAGGTGGGGGAACTGGTGGCTAAAAAACAAAAAGAAACGCAACAAATACAGCAAGATGCAGCCAACTATCAAGAACTGCAGGAGAAATACGATGAAGCTTTGAAACTTCTTGGCGCA
>NZ_FMVM01000006.1:0-73247 GCF_900102085.1 Paenibacillus polysaccharolyticus
TTCTCGCTACCGAAACCAGTTCGTTTCAGCAACTCTTATATAATATCATGTCCGAACCAACTTTGCAAGTTCTTTTTTTAAGTTTCTTTCGAAGCTTGTTTTCAATGGCTTGCCGTGTTTTCTTGGCCGGAATAAGAATATACCACGTATCGGCTCCACTTGTAAAGTTTTATTTATTGAATTTAGTTATCCACTTTTATCCAAATGAATATCAAGCTAAAGATTAGCACAGTCTATCACTACCCTCACTCTCCACCAACTGTAACCGACCAATCATCATTAGATAATAAAGACACCTAGTCATAGAAAGAAACCCTTTCAAACTAAGCGTCTGAAAGGGCTCCTACGTGCATTCCTTTTATTGAAACAACTAAGGTGAATCATAATGACTAAACCATCAGATACTTACCTACCTAGTACTCACCTTACTTGCGCTCTACCTTATATCCTTTATCCTCTAGCAACTTCACAACCCCGTGGTCCCCTAAATAGTGTGCTGCTCCAACTACGATAAAGTACTCTTCTCCTTTGCCGTTTTTCAGGTAACCATCGATCTTGTCGGCCATACCGATATTGCGGTCTATCAACATCGCTTTGTTATACTCTTCATCATCGGAGAAGGTGTTGGTCAACTCCAGCAATTGCTCGTCATTACCTGTTTTCCACATCTCAGCCATCTGATTTGCGGAGTTGTCTAGGACATCGAAGTTATCGATTGTGGAACGCAATGTTTTTTCCTGTAATTCTTTTGAGAAATTATCGAACATTCCTAATTGAGACTGGTAGGATTCAAGTTCAATCACAGGGATTTTACGCTCAATCGCTTTTTGAATAAAATACAAATCTACACCGGACGCTGCTTCCAGTCCAGCTGATGACATCTTCAGACTTCCCAGCGTAGTTTCCACCACCCAAGGCTTAAATGCATCCAGCGCATTAGGCTCTAACCCATTTTTCTTCAAAATATCACCAAGCTTGCTGTATGTCTCACTGGAAACATGATCCTTCAACGTTGTACCATCCTGATATGAACCCATACTTAACACCAGCTTCTGTTGTTCTTCGTCTGCCGCTTTACTCAGATCTATTTCTACACCAAGATAGTCAGCTTCAGCAAACGCCTCTTCAAATTCAGGACGCAATGGGTAAAAACTTTTGTCTGCTACATGCATCGACCCTACCAGATATACGGTATTGCCGTTATTCTGCACTTCCCACATGAAGCCGCGTCCACCGTTTTGAGCGGTTTCAACCGTGCCGTCACCCTTGGATACGAGCAACACAGTTCTTGTAGCCTTATCCCAACGAACCTCATACCCTGCGGCATCGCCAACAATACGAATTGGTGCGTAAGTAACACCATTGATGCGAACAAGTTTGCTTTTCAGCGTTATGGTCTTGCCATTGACGATTGCTGTGATACTGTCATCGGTTGTACCCGCCAGTTTGGCATCAAGTGCATCCAGCGTTGTACGGAGTGGAACGAGAGTCGTTCCTTTTTCAACAATTGGTGCACCCGCAGTGTATGTAACAGCTTTATTATCGATTTTAACAGCCGTGTCTTGCGGAGCAGCCATTGCCGGAACTGCTGATGCGAGCAATCCTACTGAGACGGTAAGAGATAAGAGTACGCGTTTCCATTGCTTCATATATTATGTATTTCCCTTCTTCTTCTAATTTCTACACTTTTGATGTAGACAAAGATCAACGAGATCACTTTCACCTTCTATATTACGTTCTAATGTGAAGTTCCGTTCCAGAAAATTTTCCAAATATTCATAGATTACTATAGTTTATAAAAAAGAAACCTGGCTTTAGCCAAGGTTTCGAACGGTTTTGTTATGTACCTTTTTTCATGACGAATTCGCTTTTTGATAAGCATGCATTGCCGTTTGAAATTGATCTAACGCCTCCTGATATTTAAGACGATCTTTGTCATTCGCTGCAAGTTGTTTTCTCATAATCAAATCGTCCTGCAATCGTTGTACCAGGTCTTTGATCTGATCATTTGGATTTGATTTGGCTGGTTTGGGCAAAGCCTCCGTTCCGGTCTGCACGGTCAGTTCTCCTTTACTATCCACCTGACCGATCGAAACTTGGCTTAAGGTCAGATCTAGCTTACGCAGTTCTTTTTTGACCCATTCCTCACTCACTGCAGCAGAATTTAAAGTTTCAGGTAGAATGCGACCATCCATAATGATCGTTCGCGGTTCTTTTTCCGAAGAAAGACGATACCCCAGCATGTCTGCGGTGAGCGGTTGATATTCCTTTTTTAATAACACACTGATATCTCCGCTCTGTTCCATTACCGCAAATTCCACATCGGCCACCCGAAAAACATCTTTCTTACGAAGCTGTTCCAGAAACTCATCAATCGTCAGTCGTTCCTTTTTCAGATTTTTCTGAATAACAGCTCCATTTTCAACAAGGATCGTTGATTTTCCATCCACAATATCTCGGAACTTTTTACTTTTCATCGTTAGGTACTCTGCACCTGCCGAGAAAGAAACCCACACCAGCACAGCAAGAAAGCCCAAATACCAGCTTGTGTCGGTATCCAAAGAGATGTAACCTACCAGGTTCCCAAGCGTGATACCCGTTATATATTCAAACAAGGAGAGTTCAGAGATCTGCCGCTTACCTAAAATCTTCGTAATGAGAAACAGCATAGTTACCGCAGAAATCGTTCGTATAATAACTTCTAACCAATCAGGCACGTCGCATGCTCCTTTCCGAATGAAGTCCATATTCCTCGGATGACATAACTTCATTATTAAAGGTTATAATTAACATGCGCGTCAGATTGTATGCATTGGAATGTTCAGTTTTTTGGCAATCTGATAGACCATCTACTTTTTTATCTTACTTGTCCAAGATGATATGAAATTTCTTTGGATGTCTCTAAAATTTTGTCGATCATAACACTCTTCTCTTCCTCTTTATACAGGCTCAACGGGATTGCGAAAATAATGCTTCCAACTACATTGTGCGCGGCATCAAAGATAGGAGCACCGAATCCGATCGACTCATTTTTACGTTCACTGAACGTATAGGAGTATCCCTCACTTCTGATTCTCTCGATCTCCACCATAATTTGCTTTGCTTCATCTAATGGCACACCTTCCTGATTTAACACTTCCCTAATCTGTTCATCTTTTAAAAATGCTAAAATTGCTTTCCCGCTGGCTCCAATATGAATGGGTTGAAGCACTCCGAGCTCCAGGCGATACTGAAGAATGTTTGAACTATGAATACCTAAAATGAATGATAGCTTCTGATACTGCTCTTGATACTGTGCCAAATACACGGACTGTCCCACTTCATGCGACAAGGTCTTAAGGTAAGGTTCAGCTACGGATTTCAATCCAAAATTAGCACTAATAAATGATGAAAGTCGTACCCACTCATTCCCAATCGTGTACTTATTCGTTTCGGGGATAGTCTGTAAAATGTTCTCTTCTTTTAATGTCTTTAAAATACGGTGTATGGAACTAGGTGGACTTTCCAGATATCGTGCAAGATCATTGACTCCCCATACCGCTTGTCCATCAATGAAAGCCTTCATAATGGTTAATGTTTTCAAAGTTACGTTAGATTTATTGGTCATTAATAAGGCACCTTTCATCGTTAATCTTTATCTTGATTATAATGTAAGCGTATGCTACTATTCCAATCATACAACACACCCATTCCACATTCAAGAACACCATTCCATTATACGGAATGATTATTCAATTATACTTATTAAGTTGAATGATATTCCATATAGTGGAATGGTAGAGGTGTGAACACATCAGGGGGGGCAATATGAAAATTCACTATGCTTGGGTCATTTTTTTGGGATGCTGTATTATATCCTTCGTTGGTTTCGGATTAACAATCAATACAGCCGGTTTATTCTGGGGAGGGATGAGCACAGATTTAAATTTGACGCGTGCTGAAATCGCTCTCAACGCAACCTTTGGCGGAATTGCCGGTGCAGTTTCTTTATTATTTGCTGGTACAGTGTTTAAAAAGGTTAATACCAAATTGCTGCTCAGTCTGTCTTTCGGAATAACCGGCCTTTGTTTTATAGCATGTTCATTCATTCAAAGCGTCACTCCTTTCTACGGGATCAAAGTTGTCTTGGGAGTCATGCAGAGTATCTCCATTGTCATCTCCATCCCCATTTTACTAGGTAACTGGTTCGAGAAAAAACTGGGGATTTTGTTTGGAATTACAGGTGCGCTGACCGCTGTCGGAGGCTCGTTCTTTAATCCGATAATCAGTCATTTAATTCTTGAACACGGATGGAGAACAACTTATATCATCGTAGGCATTATATGTCTTGTCGTGCTTTTACCGACGGCCCTTCTGATGAAATTCAAACCTGAAAACGGTTTGCTTCCTTATGGTGCAGAAACGAACCATACAGTAGCAGAATCAAATCAAGCAGTCAACAATGTGGAAGCGAACGGTCTGTCGATAAAAGAGGCATCCCGCACACCTATCTTTTACAGCTTTATCATAGCTATTATCTGTTTTCAGGCAGCTGGCTCTCTGGCACAACATGTACCGGCACTTATTCAAAGCTTAAACTTCAGTTTACAAGTAGGTGCAAGTGTGATGTCCGCCCTGCTTATTGGAGCCGCCATTGGTAAACTGCTTATGGGCTTTATGCTGGATCATGTTAAACCAGTCATCGTCCTTCTAATTTTCACGCTCCTTGGAGCTTCTGGATGGTATAGTACAGGCGTATTCAACAATGTAGTCTTTTTGAATGGTTCCGGATTTCTGAGCGGGATGGGACAAGCCATCGTACTTACTGCAATCCCTCTATTGATTCGCGGATCTTTCGGAACGAAAGACTATAGTCAAATCCTTTCTATTATTCTCATGTTCGGTGCATTTGCCAATGCTGTTTCTGTATATATACATGGATCGATGTTTGATCAAACCCATTCCTACTCAGCCTCATTGATTTTGAACGTGGTAGCGTATACAATTGGTTTCCTTTGCCTTGCATTTGCTATTCAATTCAGAAAAAGAATGACCACATAATAAATTCGTTAGAAGGTGTAAAAAAATGAGATCATTCCAAGTAAATCCCCAATGGGAAGGTTTAACTAAAACGATCGAACAGGAAAACCCACCTTGCAAATATGAAATCCACGGTATGAGTGAAGCCATGGTTTCGATGCGAGATGGCGTTCAGCTTCATACTAGGATTTACCGGCCTAATCAAGGTGATTCTTGGCCATGCATTCTCGTACGTAATCCCTATCCCAATAACCAAGACTTGCTTGAAGCAACCTATACACAATTCGTCAGGCATGGTTATGTTCTAGTTATTCAATCCTGTAGAGGAACAGGACTTTCCGAAGGGGAGTGGTCTCCCTTTGTGAATGAACGTGAAGATGGCATTGATACATTGGAATGGCTAGTCCAGCAATCTTTCCAAAATGGAAACATTGCACTCTTCGGCCAATCGTACTGTTCATTTACAACCTGGATTATCGCTGATTCGTTGCCTAAAGAAGTCAAAACCGTATTTCTAGATCTTTTTGGAGTGGATCGCTACGGACAGATGTATATGAACGGTATGTTTCGGCATGACATATATACGTCCTGGGCGTTTGCGAATTCTGGAGTGGAAACGACGACCGATGCAGGCGAGCTGTATCAAGACTCTCTCAGCATTCTGCCTCATAACCAAGCAGACGAGAAACTTTTGGGCTGTACCCTCCCCTTCTACCAAAGTTATATTTCAGAGACGAGCCGTGAATCAAAATACTGGCAGGAAGGAATATGGGCAGAGCTGTTAAATATTCCTTCCAAGATCAATATTCCAGTGTTTATGGTGGAGGGATGGTTTGACCATCATCTGAAGGGAGCCTTCAAAGGCTACAACCTGCTTCAAGATCATGTAAAACGTAAAAGCAGATTTGTAGTCGGCCCTTGGGATCATGTCGGGAATTCACCAGGTGAACGAACGTATCCTGATGCTAACCTTCTGGGAGCTTTTCGAATAAAAGCGGCCTTGGAATGGTTTGATATACATCTAAAAGGGAATCCTGGCACATTCAGCCCGATTTCCTTTTATCGTATTGGAGCTTCTCGGTGGGAAGAACGTCAGTCCATAACGGATCAGGATACAACCTGGCGTTTGTACTTTTCAAATAATCCTGAACAGCAACTAACCGACAAGCCATCGCAACCGTCAACAGTGAAGTATGTATACGATCCTTCCTCCCCCGTACCTACCCATGGAGGAAGTGCCTTACTCGCATGGATCATGCCTTCGTTTAAGGGTGCACCACATGGTAGTTTGGCCCAACCTGACTTTTCTGATCGCCAAGATGTCCTGAGGTTTGACTCTGCTGTACTGGATGAAAATACACAAATAACAGGCGGTATTAAAGTGTGCTTAGAGGTTAGTACAGATGCGGAGGATACGGCCTTTAGTGTGAAGATCTGCGAGGTATTTCCGGATGGTCAAAGTTTTAATATCGTCGATGGCATAACTTCTCTGAGATATCGGAATAACATTGATCAACCCGTTGATTATACACCCAACCAACCTGCACAGGTCATTATAGAGATGTGGCCAACAGCGTGGGAACTGCAAAAAGGTTCTTTTATTCGAGCAGAAGTATCTTCTTCTAATTTTCCTGCTTACCATGTACATTCCAATGTGAAAGAACCTTGGGCTTCCACATCCAAATACAAGATTGCAGCTCAGACCCTATATACAGGCTCTAACTATTGTAGTTACATTGAATTCCCTAAATAGATTGTATTTTTAAAAGGAATGCAGTCTAGTTAGCAAATCGTGCTTGCTTTAATTGATCGGATCAATTCATCGAATCAAAGATAAATAGGTGCCACTCCATTGCCGAGTGGCACCTATTTCAGTTACATGTCCCATCCATTTTGAAAATACATTCACTAATTATGACTCCCAGAATCCCATCATTTGATTTCACCTTATAAAAGGTTATAGTTTATCGTAGGAGATAAACGTTGTCAGTGATATTAATTCACGTACTACTATGTAAGATGGTGCTTCTATGTTCTGTCTCACTTTATCATATTACTCGTATGGGGTGACTAACCATGAACAAGCAAGAACAGGTTATGCTGAATTTCAGGGACTTATTTAACAAGTTAGTCTGGATTAATAAATCGAAGATGGAAAGCAGTCTTCAAGGGTACAAGCCTTCTGAAGTCCATTGCATTGAATTTATAGAGAAAAATGTAGATTCCAATGTAACCAAGCTGGCGGAGTCCATGTATATGACCAAGGGCGCTATAAGTAAATTAACGAAAAAACTCATTGAAAAAGGCCTGATCAAAGACTATCAGAAAACGAATAACAAGAAAGAAGTCTTTTTTAAACTCACCCAGCAAGGCAGAGTCGTATTTGATATTCACGAGAAACTGCATAAAGAGTTTCAGGAAAGAGATGAATCCGTATTCAAGCATGTAACGGAAGAACAATTCGATCACATGCTGGACTTCATTGAACTGTACAGTAAACATTTGGACACTGAAATAAAGAAACAAGGTTTAGATATAATGAAGTGAAACAACTATAAATTAAGAATAAAACCAAGAGCAACCTTCTCTAAAGAGATAAGGATGCTTTTTTTACACCTTTTTTATTGTTGACAAGGAAACAAAATGTAGATAAACTTTTAGTTGAAGAGGAAACAATATTGATTAAAGGAGTGTAATATGCGTACAAACAAAGTAAAAGAAACCGGCATACCTAGACATATCCTGATTACCGCTTGGGCCATTGCTCTTGGAGCAATCGCTCCTATGTTAGATTCTACAATGGTGAATATCGCTGTAAGTCAACTCACAAAAGATTTTCATACCACATTAAGCACCATTCAATGGGCCATTACAGGATATATTTTAGCCCTTGCGATTGCAGTTCCGGTATCTGGTTGGCTTATGAATCAATTTAATAGCAAAAAGGTCTTCATTGGAGCGGTCATTGCTTTTGGCGTAATCTCTTTACTAATAGGTGTTAGCTGGGATATATCCAGTTTTATCTTCTTCCGTTTGCTTCAGGGATTTAGTGCCGGAGTCATTACCACCCTCATGTTCACCCTCTTGGTTAAGACAACCGGACAAGAGTACTTAGGCAGAGTCATGGCGATTGTAAGCACTCCTATGATCTTTGGTCCTATTTTGGGACCCATCCTCGGAGGGTTCATTGTTCAAGTCGCATCTTGGCCGTGGATCTTTTTCATTAACGTGTTCGTTGTATTGATTTCTGCACCATTAATGATCAGAAAGATTCCAAACTACGAGCCTTTTAACAAAGAGAGCAAGCTCGATCTATTTGGAATTATCGTTTTATCCATTATGAGCATAGCTTTAATATACGGAATCACCAAAGCAGCGGATTATGCCACTTTCAACAATCAGGAGACCATCTTGTGGATAGGGATAGGCCTCGCTTCCGCTCTCTTATATCCCGTTTATAATCGTATTAAAATGAATCAAACCGTTCTGCCCCTGAATTTGTTCACCCATAAGAACTTTGCAGCCTCAAGTGCCGGGCTATTCTTCGCGAATATCGCCATCATGGGTCCGTTGTTAATACTCCCTCTGTTCTTTCAAACCTTTCGACACTTCACAGCCATTGAAACAGCAGTTGCACTCATTCCTCAAGGCGTTGGTATGCTGATTACTCGGCCTTTCATTGGAAAAATGATCGACAGCATTGGTGCAAAATATGTGCTGATCGTCAGTCTTTTTCTTTCTCTTATTGGATCCATTCCTTTTATCTTCATCACAGATCATACAAGTATGATCTGGATTTCAGTAATCTTATTTATTCGCGGTGCCAGCGTTGGGGGCATTAGTCTTCCACTAATGAGCGAAGCCTACAATGGACTGGGCAACAAGCAACTTCCGGAGGCGGGTGTTGGAATAAATATCATTGAAAACCTCGGTTCAAGCTTCGGCTCAGCCATTATTGCGACGGCTGTTGCAACAGCTATACAAGGTTTGCATCCATCCATTGCAAATCAATTGCAGGCGTACCATATCGGTTTTCTTATAGCCGCGATCATTCTGGCACTGATCTTTATCCCCGGCCTGTTTCTTACGAATAAAAAGAAGGTGCACCCATTGTAGAGTAGCACCCATTCTTTTATCCAACGTTAAAACGAATCCAGACCAACAACTCCATCTTTATCCGAAAAAGGAATCATGGCCACCTGAACATCAGGAGGCCATGATCTACTTCTAATTATGACAACGCACAACATAACATTGTGCGTTGTCATAATTAGTGAAAGAAATTGCTATGCATTTTCATAATTTATGAGAAAAATAACTGCTCGTTATCATAATTAGTGAAAAACCAACGGCATAGAGCCTCATAAATCAAAGAGAATTTTCACATTTCAGGAGCAAAACGAATTGTGAAAAAGTTGATTTCCACAATTAGTGAAAGAAACACAATAATCATTTTGTTTATTTATACATGTTAGTGTATATTAACTTCCAGTTAAATACTCTAAAAAATTTCAACATAAAAGACTAATCTCTAACTTTATAAGGTTTTAAAAGAAGCACATATCGGATCAATGTGATAAATCAATAGTTTTATTAATTTTATCATTCTCTTTTATATACTCTGTGCAAGTATAAAGCTTTCGAGCTACACTTCATTTTACTCTAATAAGCAATTGCACTTTGTAAAGTATATTAGAAGTCGATTAACTCTCCCTGCATCCGTAACATTTTAGTATTTAAGACGACTAATTTTTATTAGTTGCCTCCAAAATGTGCTAAGGTTTGTTTAATTTCAATAAAGTGAAGAACGTTGATAGATAAGAAATCGTACCAACAAAGATAAGTATTCTGTTCTAGGAATAAGAGATATTCATCAAAAAAATAATTGTTTTCGTATTATAAATGATCTAAATCTTCTCTTAATTCAGCACTTATATCTTCTTGTTGAGCCTCTCTGTTATACCTGTTAGCAATGGAACGAAGTAGCGCAGTTGTTCTTGGCCAACGGACACCAGAAATATTCGCATAGTTATTGTATCTTTCAGCAAGTTTCCTTTCCTGTAACCCTCCCTCATTTACTTGTTTAGTTACGAATCCCCTTCTGTTGTATACACCACTAGTGAATGCTCTATCGATGCTAGTATTGCTAAATTGTTCTATTACATCTCGGACAGCTTCGTGAGGCCAACCGCCATCCTCCCCCATAACAGATGCACTTAAGATCTCTCCAATATACATAGCTCCATACTTACCTCGTCCTGAATCAAGAGTTGCTTGAAGCGATTTATTTACCCAATCAAGTAACTCCCGTTTATCAATACCATTATCTTCTCTTAAACCTGGTAATGTACTCCATGATTTCAAAAGATCCTCGCCTTGAGATACACGTTGACGTTCTTCGAAGGTTGGTTCTTTCAACTCGCCACTTTCTGCGTTATACACCATTGATATTACTTCGGCAAAAAAAACAGGATTACGGGATAATTCGCGATGAAGAAACTTGGGAGCATGATTATATCGGTCAAGTATAGGGAGGTATGCCCATTCCAAGGAAGCTATTTCTGTCTCCTCAATTTCTTGACAATCCTCAAGTTTACTAAACAACTCAGAAATGTGGTAAGGTGACCAGTTAGATGGAAAATTGTCTTTTGTACTTGTAGTGAGTAATTTTGTCAAGACTTCAGCTATTTGCTTTGGTTTAGCAAAGGATTTTTGTAGAGCCAATAAGTCAATTGCTGAAAGAGTTAATTCATAGTGCAAATACTTATCAACGGCTATTTCCAAGTCTTCTACGTTTATAGAAATTGGTGAAACTAATGACCAGTACCTTCTTTCAACCTCGTCACCTAATTTTAAAAATAAATCCCAAGTGCTTCTATTAACCGGTAGGAAAATTAAAATCTCTGCTTGTTTGTTCGTCCCCCAACCACTTGCGATTTTCAACTTTTCAATCACCCATCCACTCCCAAGACACCTAGTACTACCAAATATATATCCACGAGCGAATTGAGCCAGTTTGTTATCAGGAGAGTCTAGATAGTTTTGAAGAAATTCATCCTCTTCCTTAACAGCCAACCGGAGTTCTCCAAGCGTTGAACCTAAATGATATGGTTGCTCAACATTTTCTAACAGATGCATTATTCCCTTAATTCCTTCTTCCTCATAGATCCTAGACAATGCGAATGTTCTTACTTCATGAAGTTTTCGCTCACGTTCTTCCCAATCCCCTTTACGCCCTTCTGGCAACTCAGGCCAATTACTAAAGAGCCAACTATAACGAGAGGATATTTCGAATGGTTCGAATTTTCTGAAGATTTCTTCTAATCGGTCTACTTCACTCTCATTAAGAGCCCAGTCTGCATCTGGAAAAGAACGATGTCTTGATAATTCTTTTCTGAGTGAGTTCCAAATGAGTGCCTTATCCTTAGAATTAATGTCTGTATCGCCTAATCTATCAAGTTTAATTAATACAATTTCCAAGTCTTCTAAAGGAAGCATTGCTAAAGATTGAATGATTTCATTCCAACGTTCACCAGAATGGCCTACTTCCGCCAATAAAATGGCCATAATTTCATGAGTCACTCTGTCATATTCCGATCTTAGAACACCCCTGGTATGGTCCGGTGCCCACTCTCTCCATTTCGGCTTCGCTGTATTATGCGAAATCCCATGAAACTGTGGTAGCAACTCACATAGTAATTCCCACGTTACCTGTGGTTCCCTTTGTATAAGCATATTTAGAATTTGAAGACGTTGCTCAATGGAAGCGGTCGTTTGGGGATTCCAAGTCAAAAATATTTCACGCAGACTATTTTTAGGTCTATTTTGTAGTTTCCCACCAGGGTCCATTCTACTTAGATTAGCTAATGATAATGAGACCCTCCCAAGGTATTCTGGGTTCCAAGCAAGAACCTCCAGTGCCCAAAGTAAACCAGTATGTGGAGAAGAACCAAATATAGTATCTTCTTGATCATTGAAAAGCTTTAAAATTACCTCTTCATTACTAATTTCTTCTTCAATTGCTTGAATAAACTGTTCTGGAGCTGCTTCAGCAAGAAGTGGTAGAACAGGGCATAATGTAGACCACACTTGCCAACGTCCCTTTGATATACTAAATAATTCATAGATTATATTAGAGGCATGATCTCTTAATGATAGATCAAGATTATCATTGCCCTCTTTCGCTCCCATGAATGCTAGTGAATCTGCTATATTTTTGATGAAAAGCCCTGAATAATTAGAGGTATAACCGCTCACCTGGGCCAACCACTGTTTTTTATAAGGCAGTTCAAACTTAGGGTCAGTTGTGCTAAGCACCTTAAGAGCTACAGATTTGAACTTTTCCAAATCTACTGGGGTAACATAGCGTATCAAGAGAGACCATGCATCCTCCTTTGAAATTATGTACCATGCATGACCAATATGACGAATAGGAGGGTCGGATTCATTTGCCCATCTTACTAGTACTCCATTAAGTTCATCATATGGACATTGCGCTAACTCACTAAGACTCTCTTTATCACCATCCCTTGTTTCGTTCCAAGCACCTGCTAATAAAAGTGGAATTAAGGGTCGCGCTTCACCTGGCCGAGCCCATAAAGGCTGCCTAATTTCCGGACTAATTGCTGTTCGTCGACGAAATATAGTAAGTCCTCTTCGAGCTAAAAGTCCAAGGTCACGTGACTCGTGCTTATTTAATCCCATGTCGATCAGAATGGATGTCACTCTATCACGTGAAAGGCGTGGGATCTGTATAGCGCCTTCCGTAGTGCTATCTGAACGTCCCAAAGGTATCATAACGTTATGCCCATTCCTAATTGCACGACTCAAACTTTCAGAGTCAAATGCAGGAATTAATATTAAATTATTTTGAGACGATGAAAGATAGGTCCAAGCTTCAATATTATTAACGACTATAGCTTTAGATAGATTGAAATCCTTATCTAATGGGGGAAGCAGACTAATTGAAGCAGCAAATACTGCTATAGCTTCGTCACGTGTTTCTGCTTGTATTTTTAGTGGAGAATTTGCACTTCGAAGCCACTTCGATATTTCCTCTTTAATATTTTCACGTCCTGCTAACACCATTTCTGGTGAGATGGTTGGTTGGGTTTCTTCTGACCAATCTGTCCAATAACTACTTAAATCAATACAATTTTGGGGGTGTTTACCTAAAAGTACAGATAGCCACACATGGACAGTAGGATTTTGGCTTAACCAAGTTTCGATATCATCTGCATCATAAACTAGTACATCCTTCCAAACCCCATCCTTCTTCCTTTCTATAGTCCATGTGTCTTTATCCCTCCATCGCCTCGGTGTGATAAAAATATATGTGGTTTCGTCGGGAGTCATATATAAAGGATTCTGACATCGTTTCATATAATCGTCATCTGCTTTCCCTTTGACAGATCTGTTTACACCCATTTCCCACACTGTAGTACCTTTTGGGACGAAACTGTCACCTTCTTCGGCAACAGTAACCCCATCCCAACCTCCTAGGCTTACGCCTTCACCTGCAGCAAAACTAATTTTTTCAATACGGTCGCTACTTGAGAGTATTAAACTCCGAATAAGCTGAGGCAGTACAGACTGAGAGTCACGTCTATCTGCCCATTGGACTAGATCAGTTGCATCAACAAGTAATTTAGAGTGCACAAATTATTCCTCCTTATGTGTATATACATTCAGCTATCCTTTGCTGTTATTATGCAGAAATATTTTTTGGTCACATCCATCTTCCAATTTTGGCGTTGACCCTTAGTCGTTCCCTCCCGCCGTAGTATAACTTCTGTCAAGGTATCCTTAAGTACACGAATACACACTCTAATTTTCTTATTTCAAGCTACTACTAGAATACAATTTCTCATCTAGCCCTATTTTTTTTGCATATTCTTTAACAATAAGTGCCACTGCTTTTCCAGTTAGTCTAGAATTAATAATATTTCCACCTTTATTAATTGGGCGAAATAATGCTCCTAAAAGTATCCCTGAAGTTACTAACCATTCCCTTAGAGCTGATACAGGACAGTTCTCTTTTTGCATCTTCAGAATGACATATTCATTTTTATCATAACCAAAACGTTTAATTCCTCCACTTTGCCGTCTATAGCGAATTCTGACGTAATTCTCCTCATTGGAAAAATCAAGATCTTCTACGTTAATTGCGACTATTTCTTCTCTTAACATCTTGCTATGATATTTTAAAAGCAACAGAGCTTTATCACGAATTCCCTTCAAACTATCAGGTGTTGCGTCTAACATCGAATTGAAGTCTCGTTTATTCAACTTCTTTTTGCTTGTTCTATCCGTTTTCAGTGCTTCTTTTGATCCATTAATGATGGAATAAATCATTTTAGTATTTGGAACAAGATAGCCTTGTGCAAGATGAGCATATCTTATAGCAGCAATTTTTCGAATAACAGTACTCGATTTATACCCTTCCAAAATTAGAGTCGCTACATAAACAGCTAATTCTTCCTCCTTGGAAGGATAGGCGTTATACCCATGAACCATACACCACTCTTGATACATACGATTGTCAGTTTCGTAATATTTATTAGATGAGGCCGACAATTGATAAATAACCTTCTTACCTTGTGCATCTGCAATCTGGTTAAGTATTTTATTCAGTTTGTCCATATCTAGATTTGATTTCATTTTTCTCCCTCCTCTACTCCTACTTTACTCATCAAATGAGATGAAGCAATCGAAAATGATTTAGCGATTTTACCTAGAAAGTTAGAATCTTGTAGTTGCCCCTTTTGATTCTTTCCTATTAGATATAAATCAATCTCATCTCTGATCGAACTGAAACACTCTAATGCAAGTTCGTCTTTTAATTTGATTAGCCTGTCACTAAAAATAGATTTGTCCAACATACCAAGTAATTCATTTAATTTCCCATCTGACTCTGAGAGGGAAGAATACACTTTCTCTAAGGAGAGTCTCAGCGCCTTCTCATTAATGAAATAACTCTTTATAAGAGAGGATTGACCCTTATTTTGATAATCTATATTCACCAATTTGAAAAGTAACTCTATGTCTTCATGATTTTGAAACGTCGATAGGATGTTTTTATCGTTCCATCCCTTGTTATTTTCATCGAACATCGCCTGAAAGAAAACATTGTGATTCACCTTTGATTGTTCAATCATATCGCGTGGCAACTTGTCCAGTTCCATATCACATATACATATCCCGGGTCTAGGAGATAAGCATATAATTTTGCGTCCACATAGACACTTAGATTGCATCATACAATTATGAATATGACACGTAGTGTACCCTGTACATCTCCAGACACATCTATAATACATTTTCTCGTATAAACATTCAGGACAAACTTTTGTATGACACGATGTGAATAAAAATCTTCTTAGATATTTATTGCTTAGTACCCATTCTATTGTTTCATCATCTCTCCATAATCCTTTTGTAAATGAGGAGGACAACTTTTGTTTTAAGAATTGTTTTTGTGAGGGATATATCGTCGCTTGGATTCCATCCTTCAGTTTAAACAAAACATTTAGATCACTAACACTTGAATAACAGTTATCTTTTAGTATTCTACTGAGGTAACTTTCGAGTGTTTCATTAGTCTCTGGATGAGGTAAGTGCAGTATGCGCATAACAACCTCTCCTTCATTGTTTCTTTCCCTTTTTTCCCTTCTTCCCCTTCTCTATGAGTTCTACTTTATATTTCGTTTCAAGATCATCTTCTCGCTTTATAACCGACTCAAGGTCAAACTCCTCGTTTGAAAATGGGTTGCTGACAAAAGGTCGACCTACTTGCTTTATTTTGGTGAGTGCTTTTGCGAGATCTATTTCACGGATCGAATCTGCTCCATTCAGAGCTGCACTCACCGTGGCTTCTTCCAAAAGCTTCATCACATAAAATGGGATCCCCTTTGATACATAATATATTTTGCTAGACAGATTTGGATCAGCTAAATTAGATGACTCTGAAAAAGGCAATTCACTATCAATCTTCTTTAAAAACGTTCTGAAGTTTAAAATTTCTTCTACTGTTCCATAGGAGAATGGTAGGAGTTCTATTTTGTTGCAGTATCTACGATCTAACTGTGGATTAGCTAAAAACACTTTAAAAGATTCTGTGATCCCGCTTAGCACTACCGCAATTCCTACCTCTTCTGTAAAAGTTTTAACCCAATTAGAAGCCGTTTTAAGGACATGGTCAGTATCTGCATCAATTAAATGTTGCAATTCATCAAGAATTATCATCTTAATTCCTAATTTTTTCACATAGTTATGAATGCGACTTGTCAAAAGTGCTTCTGTTCCCTTGTAATGTAGAGGATCTCCCATTTCCTCTAAAATTTTCGATGCTAACGTGCGGTTTGTTGCTTTAGGCGGTACAATAACGTATAGCACTGGAATATGCGTAAACTCTCGATTATCCTCTACAATGATTTCTTTTGGATACCTGTCCCTAAATTCTTTAGCCAATGTACTTTTCCCTACTCCAGTGCTTCCATAGACAAATGCCCCTTCAGGATTCACAGAGTCTTCAGAGAAATACAGCATCATCTCTAATTCATTTAAAATTTCCGAATATTGAGGGTGATGAATAATAATCTCTTTAGTACGTTCCTTCCTAATGTTTAACTCCCGCATGTCTGCACGCTGTCCCATTAAAGCTTTAAACATCATTAACCACTTCCCCTCACTAAAATAAAATCCCGCCTTTTACGACATATTAATCAACTATAGATCGCGACTTCGATTTGTTTCACTGACTCTTGCTTCGTTTACCAATTCCCCATGTTCTGGCTACCGCCTCTAAATCTATTTCTTCGATGCATAACTCTCCAGGCTTAGGAGGTATAACTGAGTGGTTTTCCATTTCCTCACTATCTGTTTTCTCTGCGGTCACGCTTTTAGACGGATCATTATCGGAAATATCACTTATGATTGTATTTTCAGGTAACCTTAGATGTTTAGCAGAAACTCCCTTTGAAGCACTGATCACTAAGTGTTTAGACGCCTCCATTTTCGCCTTTTGCTTTTTAAGGTTACGATTTAACTTTTTATCTTCCTCTTGTATCTCTTCTATTTCACGTATAGCTTTACCCACATGCGTATTATCAAAAGCATTCAACTCACTATGATGCTTGTTATCCCAATATTCGAGTACTTCAGGAAGGATGGGGTAATTCTTATCAATATTTAATCGCCCCAAGCCTCCATCTTTAATATCAGCCTGAACATAGCGATTGTTCCCTTCGTCCCGAATGTAAATAGTTCTCATATCTGAACCAAAACGAACCATAACCTTTATACTTTTTCCGTTTTTATCTAAATCTCTTCTTAATTTATTAAGTTCTTCACTGTAAAAAAAATGCCCCATGAGTTTTATTCCTCTTGGGCTAATCACGCGAATTGCAGTTTTTGTAGAGAACAGCAATTCTAAATACTCCCGGCTATAAGGTATTGACGGATGAATATGATTCTCCAAGAGCCCTTGTTTCCACAATTGTTCTGGCACTCCCTGGATGTTCTCACCTCGATTAAAATTATTAGCAATTCTATCTACGATGGTGATATGAGCAATATGAAGTAAACTCGTCAAACTTACCGTTGCTTTTGCTTTGGAATCATACGCTCCCTTTTCTTGGGGATTAGAAAACATACTTCCTGACAGGCCCTGAAATGCCTTATGGTTAATATTCCCCAGTGCTTGCTCCACCTTCCCTTTCTGATTACCAGCACCAATGCCTGTATATCTCACGCCTATACCTAAAAAACTACATATTTCTTCTAAGTTCCTTGATTCATTCACTTTTGCATTATCCAAAACAATAGTTTGTGGTACGCCATATGCTGACCATTCCTTTTGTACTCGAGGGTACAACTCTTTAAGATAAGTTTTAGGCAGAATACAATTTAACAGCAGTTGCAAAAAATCTCCTACATCAGGCTCCTTCTTCATGATGATATGGAGCCCCATAGGCTCATTCGTAGCTTGATCTATTCCAAACATCAGTACTGGACGAAACGCTTCATTATTTTCAAAATCTTTAATTAGACAATCAACCGGTGTCCAATCGATTTCAAGTTCTTCCAGTGGCAACGTTGCCCGTTGTGGGGTCTGAACTCCTTTATGTTTGAGCATGGCATTTGCATGTCCCATGAGTTCTTTATCTCGTAAAAGTGTATTCACATGTTGCTTGTAAATTCGTCGGAAAGTAGATTCAGATGACAACTTGAGTTTATCTTTCTCTTCCCTCATCATATTTATATCTTCAACGATACTTTTCAAATCCATGTACTGATCACGAACAGTGAATGTCTCTGATTTTTTTTCATATTTATTTATAATTTTATATATTTCTGAGAGTTCATCATCATCGATACGTTTACTTTTCGGCCCTGTTCTTTTTGGAATTAGATCTATTTTATTATTTCTCTTGGACCATAATTTAGCCCAACGATAGATTGAGGCTTCAGATAACTTTTGAATTCGCTTTAATTCAGATGGAAAATTCTCAATATAAGATTTAAAATCAGAATTTTTCAGTTCTCCTTTGATATAGGGTTCAATCGCTTGATAACGTATGTTCATGATTTTGAGTTCACTCTCTGTATAATCTTCCGGAACATAATCTATGACTAGTTGTTCACTAGTATATTCGGAAAATATCAGTCTTGATTTAGGATCTTTAGAGTTGTAGGCAACCAATATTTCCTGCATCGGCAGCAGCTCTTTTTCACCAATCGTTATATTTAAAACTTCAACATCACTTTCTCTTTGTGCGAGATACTCATACTCTGTTGATCCAATACGAAAACGAGTACCATACGTAAAATGAGTAAACATTCAGGTTCACCTCAACAGGGAGTAATCATTTATTATTTCATGAATTAAATCGACTTTAATATATTGCTCGTATACCAAGTAGTGTAAATGAAAATAGAAAGAGGTATTCTCTAGTTGATTGCATCGTTCTCTGAAGGAAATAAGTTCCATCTCATCGCAACTATTAAATTCGTCTAACAGATATTTGATAATCTCAGAATCTACCTCTTGAAGTTTAACTCGCCTTAATATGGATAAATTTTGTTGTAGCTCACCAGGTCTAATTTCTCTCTCGGTGAACACTTGATACAACCATCCTTTCTCTTCACAATACTTCCTACCTACTTCGAACTTGATTTGATTTTTTGGTTCAGTTAAGAAATCAAATGGCTTGACTTCAATAATTAGTATCTGTCCATTTGTAAGGATCACTTTGAAATCAGGAAAATATCGAAGCTTCTTTCCGTTTGACATGTAATGTATACAAAGTGGTTGATGATAAATTTCTCGCACATCCACATCAAAATCAGCCAAACGTATATAATCACGCTCTAAAAAGCTATCCCAGTGTACCATCAAACCAGAACTAAAGAATGGCTCTTTTCCTCTATATCCTTTAATCTTGGCCTTAATATTCCTAGCCGGAATATACAATGATCTATGCCTCCTTTACTTGTCTCCTGTACAATAATAAAAAAACAGCCAAGGTTGTTAGACTTTCCCCGGCTGCATGTCTCTCGATGTATGAATATTTTTTTCAATTCGATCTGTAATGTACCTTGTGATCTCTGGAGCCCAACTACACAAATAAGATTGTTTGACACCAAGATGTTCATAAATATCCTTTGACTTAAGAATTAGAGTTTTCCTCACAAAGTCTTGGCTTTCAATTAAACGATCTATCTCAGCGATTAATTGTTCTTTACGCTTTTCTAATCTCTTAGTCTTCTGTAAAATCTTCGCTTTTTCGTACTCCCTATAACCATTTTGCCAGTGCTGGAGTGTAGAGCGAGATATTCCCATATGCTTAGCTAATTTGGTTAGAGTTATCGTCTCATCCTTATCCAAAAGTCTCTTGGTGAAAAGAGTCAATTGGGGCAGTTGTGTAAGATAAGCTGATCGTGTGGTAGCTCCTCGCTTCTTCAGATGACAAGTTCTTAATATTTCAAGATGATATCTATATACCAAATAATGATTTACCGATTTCCAGCAATCCCAGCTTTTAATCTGATTTAGCTTGGTGCCTTTTTTTATTGCTTGTATAAAACGCTCTAATAAGTCCTCTTCAATCATTGGAGGAGAGTCTTTTACTAACCTTGTTTGAAAATAAGCCCATGCTTTACTAGATATCGAACTTGCTTGACCTGGTTTGTGTTCTAACACCTGTTTCAGTTCACATGACCTTATCCATTCAAAGGCTTCTATAAATCCATCCCTTTCAAGCTGATTGAAGTGTTCGTCAAAGTAATACGTACACCCACATCCATTGCAAAATAAGTAGTTCTTTTGAACAGAACCATTTTTGAGCTTTTTATATTGCGTGCCAGTCCGTTTTAATTCCTTGTTAAAATTATAGTATTTGCACCAAGATGCTAAGCACACTGCATCGTTGGTGTGCCCCTTAGAGCTGGATAACAAATTCAAACTAAATTGATCAGGGATAACAAACGATAGAAAGGACTGCATGTCTATTTCACACTTGTACAATATGTCTAACAGTTTCTTAAGATGAAAGCTCCTTCGATAGTTTAACGTACCACGAGCCAATTGCAATAACTCTTGATGATTCACTTTATATTCTATACAAGCCTCTCTTAAGACCCGTTGCTTACTGGTGCTCTCAATCCAATAAGCAACTCTATGTGCAATATCATTGGGAGTATAATACGTAGTACTCGGTTTCAATAAAAACTCCCATTGTGAAGTCATCCAATCCTGCTGAAGACTTGTTTCCTTATTTTTTATAATATGGCTTTTTGCTTCACCAAGATACATATGACATAAAGGGCATTGACAATTTGATTGTATCCTATTTACTTCAATAGTGCCACCACAGTAGCCACATGTCCCATTTAATTCACAATGATGTTTTGTGCATACGTTAATACCCTCTAATCTCCAAGTTAACCGAACATAATTATCCTTGGATATACAAATTGGACAATAGTAAAGTATTCTCCTCGTAAATCCTTTCATGAAACGGGAATAGGATTCTCTTTCACTATGACTAAACTTTGAAAAAGCGTAGTAATATGTCATTTGTAATAATCGCTCTTCCGTTTGCTGAGTGCGTTCAGCAAGAGCTTTAATATTAAGTGTCACATGAGGGTAAAGATCAATAAGATAAAATCGATCAGTTCTCAATGTGTATCTTGTATTTTTCACATCCATGGCCAGATCAATCAAAGAAACCTCGTTCGCTTTAGCAGTTCTACTCAAGTAACTCAACAAAGACTCATTGTGATTTGGCTTTAATCGTATAAGATACACCCACTCACTCCCATCTACATCATTTCGCAGGAATGACTTCAGAAATTAAATCTTGGGCAAGCATTCGAGAGCCACTTATCCCTTTAAGATACTTTAGTGGACCTTCTGCAGACCATTCTGTATTCTTCATTTTTTTCACACTCTTCTCTATGAAGGCGTAATCCATCTTGCCCTTTTGTCGGTTAGTAGCTTCCTTCAGAATCTCTGCACCTACAATTGCCAAGGCATTGAGGCAAACAATATGCGTTAAACGATATTCTTTATAACTAAGCCATTCTGTATTGAATTGTTCTTTTATAGCATTAAAATACATCAGGCTCCACGTTAGTTTAGTTTCTTTATTTACATGAGTTAGAGCTTCTGACTTTGTCAATAATTCAATCACTTTATACAGATTCTGGAGGGTGACATGACGACCAGAACTGCGCTTTCCAGTTAGTGTACCTATAAAGTGAAAGGGACTATCTCCACGCGTTATCAGTTGCGTTGCGATCCAGCTATATTCATCCGTATTTCGATGAAGATACTTGCTTAGTGAAGTTCCTATCCCTTTCGCCATTGTATTGATAATGTCGAACAAATGGACCTCTTCGTCTTCATCTAGGTAGTGAAAAGCCAAGAATGGAACATTGATTTCAGAGTTCGTATCCTGAGTGTATCGTTTTATTCCGCCCACTCGATGCTGGCCATCCATTATTGATGCTTTCCCCTTACAAATCAGCCTGCCTAAGTGTGGTCTAGCTTTGTCATATGCGCTGAACTCCCAATGAGATTCAGCATTAAGCATGATTGGAGCAAAGAGTGCATCCTCTCCCTTCGAAAGATACAAGGCAAAGTCATTACACCTTTTACTATCTACCGGTCGTTGATACCCTTTTCCTGAAGGATGATCAAAAGGTTTTACATACGTGATTTGTAATACAGAAGTAGCAGAAACATTGCCTAAATAGGAAACTTTACCTCGCATTTTAGATTGCAGTACATTCTCAATCACATGTTGTTGTGTCATAGATGTTATTCTCCTTATTGTCATATGCTATTTTTATTTTAGGATAT
Organism: Paenibacillus polysaccharolyticus; assembly: GCF_900102085.1. Classification (GTDB taxonomy): domain Bacteria; phylum Bacillota; class Bacilli; order Paenibacillales; family Paenibacillaceae; genus Paenibacillus; species Paenibacillus polysaccharolyticus. The sequence continues at coordinate 22,385 of NZ_FMVM01000006.1, forward strand.
ATAACACCTATTTTCAAATGGAATTAAGTAGTTAAACATTCTTCATTCCCATAGCCAAGTTACCTACTCTTGAATAGAGGTGGATTAAATGTCCAACATATTCTTAAGCGTAGGGAAAAAAATTCGCTTATATCGAAAGGCGAGCAAATTGACCCAGGAAGAATTAGGAGAACAACTACAAATAGATTATTCGTATCTGGGAAGAATTGAACGTGGGGAAGTTAATATCACATTAGAAACTTTAAGTAAGATAGCTAATGCTCTCCATATTGCACCTTCGCAACTGTTAGAGGATGACAGGTATTATTCGAAGGATAAAACTAAAATCGAGATTCTAGAGAAAATCGATACAGCCCTATTCTCCTTATCTAGTAAAGAACTTGAAGTTCTCCATCGTTTAATAAAAGATGCGCTTATGTTCAAAAAATTATAAATACATCAACTGAAAATAAAAAAGGCACCTCCACACCTCTTAGAAAAATGGAGGTTAGGGAGATGCTTTTTTTATTTTTTAGAGATCCTCCGATAAGCTTAATGTTCTTTCACAAACATCACATTTCACCTGAATTACAAGGCCAATACCCGTTGGAATAAAAGTATAAGCAAACTTTGCCCCGGTTACATCAACAGGTTTGCACGAATCCCAATCATTCAATTTTCTAACCATTTCATCTGTTATTCTGAATTTAAGCACAACCCCACCATCTTCTTATCTCCAATTCTCTAGATATTCATACGATCTTGCATTTGATATAAGACATTTTCTAATGTTTCTATTAAGCCATTCCGCTTTTGTCCATGTTTATCAAAAACTGCTTTACGCATAGCAGCTTGTACATGATTTATTACAGAGATACTCATAACAAGAATTAAGGACACAATCAAAACAACAAAAAAGATTGAGACATTCAATGTCAATTTAGCACTTTCTGAATTTTGAACAAAATAGGGCACATTTGCTTCTAAGTTAAAAAAACTATAGATCTGCAAAAGAAGTTGTGTAACGTTGGGGATAGATATCGCCAAAATAATACTCGGGGCTACTAACGGTGGTATTTTGGCTTTTTCTTCATCTTTATAAAAGTCGTCTATTAACTTTTCTATTTTCCATCGCTCATATAAACCATGTTCTATAAGGTACTCTGTAATTATATGTATTCTAATTTCGAGAGTGTAGTCGTCCCATGTTTTTGGTGTAGAGGAAATACCGTATTGTTTTTTTAGTATTCTCATTGATTTCACATCAAACATTTTACTAAATAGAATAACAGAACCTACACATACTAGAATTAGAATCCACATAATGATGTAAGAAGTTAAATTTTGAAGAAGAAAATAAGCGGGTATAACACTGATTAATAATAATATGGTAAAAATGATGTAGCTATAAAAGAATTTGTGATATAGATTCATGTGCACGTAAATGAGGGCGTAATTTGAAGCACAGTCTTTGTAGTATTTGAATAACTTATTTTTCACATAGTTTCCTCCATTGTAGACGTATCTTGTTAAATCATATAAGAGCATGTTGATAACATAACGATGAGCAATGAGATTATCTCCCTTGCTCTTTCAATATAATTGTCAGATACCAAGATTTCACTAACGGCTTCTTCTTGCGCATCCAAAGTACATATATGTATAACATTATCAAATTTATCAGAAACTATTATTTGTCCAAGGTAGTCTCAACTTTATAGCTCTCTATGTCATCTATAATTTTTCTAAAGTGATCTAAGCCACTTTCATCATCAAAACTGAATGATACATGAGCTGTCCTTTTCATAATAGAAAAAACCTAAGCTCTCGTAATAAAATTCATCCACAGTGCTGTTGAGAGAGTTACTTCAACGAAGCCAGCTACATAAGACCCGACTTCGTAAGGAATGAATACATTCACAACTCCCTCATTGTAAAAATATTTATTGGATCTATTGTTAATGGGAAGATTTAAGAGCTCATATATGTGCTTTTTAATTAATTTAAATTTCGCTAAATTTTGTGATCGAGTTCACGTTTGAAGATACTGCAATTTATACGTTAATTGATTTTCAATTTTAAAAGTAATCTCATTTTTTTCAATACCATTTAATTTAATCTTGTTATTTTCGTACCAATATTCGGAAGGGTATTGATGTACCAGTAAATCATTTTTAAATATCATTAAATTTATCGGTTCAGATGTAATTTTAATAAATCTTAGTACAAGTATACTAGTTGGTATTTCCCACAATTCAGAGAATAGAGAAAGCAAATCTAAATGAATTTTGGTTATCGTTTTTAAAGTTCTTTCTTTTTCTGATCCTTCTGGTATTAAAATTAGACCTGCAAACTGCTCAATCTCTATATTTATCTTATCAACATGATTGACGACAGAATCATTTATCTCTGAATCAAGCATTAGAAAACGTGCTATCTCCCGAGCTAATACAACTTTTTCATGATAAGTCCCATTTTGCTCAACATTTAAAACTATAACTCCCCTATTTGCAGTTTTATTTTTATAAGTAAAGCCCTCTATGTTAATAGGTAACTCTAAATAAATAACTACGATTCCTAACTCATAACAAAGTTCAAAAGGTTCTTTCATTGCATTAACATCAACCTTTTTACGAAGTACATCAGTTACTGTCTCTATCGATACCCCAATAAAATCTTTTAATAAGCCATTACTTTCGTAAATGTAAGCTTCAATTAGCTCCATCAAAGTCTCTTGAGTCATTTCATCAAAAAGCATAGATAAGAAACTACTATATGCATTACGAATAAAGTACTGTTTATATTCAAAGATATAACTTTGATTGGAAGACATCTTTTTAACTAATGAATAAAAATAATGACCTAATGGATTAGGATTGACCATTGAAGCCTTTATAAAGGTATTTAAATACCTTTTGTACAGTTCGTTTTTGTTATGCACTTTGAATAAGAGTATCGTTAAAAAATACTTAGTAGAAATTTTTAACTTAGTATTAATAAGTGCATCTGATATGGTATGAAAAAAAGTGGGAGGAAATTCTTTGAAGTCAATTTCCGCACAAATATATTCATTCAAACTTTTTATTGAGGATTTGGTCCATTTACTATCTATCAAATCTTCAACTACCTCAAACGAATAGTTAGAATTCTCAGTTGACATTTTCTTCATGACACTTTTTATTTTATTAAAGGATTCAGGAAAATTCTCATCATATTTTTCTTCTATATCTTCTATATCATCATTAAATATAGAAAGCTGATGAACTTTTTCACTTTCTAGTGCGACCTCTTGTTTTTTTGTAAGAGTGAATTCAATTGGTAGGATTTCTTCACCATACAACAGAAAATTAGGTATATTAGGAGGCATTAGTACAAACTTATCATCTTTTAAAGATACTAACTCCTCTCTAAGTTCCATCAAAAGTCTACCCAGACAATTTACCCCTCTTAGCATATCTCCTTCGGGTTTAGCACCCCAAAAAGCATCTTTATTTGATTCTTCAACTATTGGCAGTCTCCCAGTTTCTAAGAGAAGTGAGCTAAACTTAGCCCAATTTTGAAACAACTTAACTCTTAAACACCATCTCATTATTTGAACTCGAACCTTGTCCCAGTCTTGCCTAGAATTTTTCCTATGAGGCTTGGATCTCATTTTTCCTGTCATAGGACTTCTTTCACGTATAATCTGCCTTTGGACATCCGGCATATGAGGAAATCTACTTGCTTGATAAAGTGCTTCAGAAGTAAGTATCTTATGTTCGCCTATAAAAATAGGGTAGCCTCCAGCCATATTGGAGAGACCACCAAACAACTCGTTTGTTTTTTTAAACACTATTGCATTACGACGTGAATATAGCCTCTCTTTCATAAAATCCCCCCATATATGTACTCATATTATTCTATACAAAAAAACAAAAAAAAGGAACTCGCGTTCCTATTTAATGGGTCATTCGTATGTACTTCTAGGAAAGAGTGGTAACCACTGATTGATTGGATAATTTTTATTTGGATCTCCCCACCAAAGCACCAATGGACAATTGTTTGGAACGTTGCGATATGTTACAAAAATAGAACCAAAACCTAGATTTAGACTTAAATTATAGCCCATTGGCATAAATTTCTTATTAGGATTTTCTGATAGATTAAAAATATGAATCCCTTTTTTCAAGAATGCTTGTTCTACTTTATTTCGAGCTTCCATAGAGCTAAACAAAGTTTCTGTATATGGCTTGTTAGCGTCTCTGAATAAACTGAACTTACCATAGTTACGTTCGCTTCTCCACTCATTTAGATTTTCCAAAAAAGAGTCAACTTCTGGAGTGGAATGATAGGCTGGCCAACAGCATTCATATGTCCCTTTTGCATACTTATCCATTATAATCTTCTTGAATTGCGACACCTTTAGTTCAATATTTTTCCCGCTTAAGTATCCTTTTAATTGGTTATGTCTAAATTCATAATCTGCACTATGAACACCAAAAAAAATAATGTGGAGTGTAGTTCTTGGATTAGCTTTCTCAACCCATTTTTTAATATCATCAGAAACCTTTTTGCCCGTAAAAAAGCAATCATCAATGTATATGTAAGTGTCAACATTATTACTGGTACCACAATCTTCAGTTACGAAACCATATTGTTCTAATAAAACTTCGTCTAAAAGTTCTAATAACTCTCTTTGACTTTGTCCTCCTTCTTGTATATTTAAGAATTGTACTTTTTTATAATTCAATTCAAAGTCCTTAACTACATGCTCTTGTTGATTAACATTAAAAAAACTTACCAAATACTGTTTGGCATCATCTTTTGAAACATAATTTTTTTGCAAAATTGATGCCATTTCTGAAAGAATTACTTCATGATCTTCAGGATCGAACTGGTTAATCCATTGCAAGATTCTCTCTGGAGTCATAATACCTCCTCCTTGATAATCCGCAACCTTATTTGCGATTAGTTGCACATATAAACTATTCGTCGATATGTTCATAAGACCTAAGACCTCCGATCTATTGATTCGCTCATAATATACCATGATATTACATATAAATACAATATATTCTACTAGGTTGTATCTTAAAACCTCGGTCTGAAAGTTGAAGTACGGGAGAACTGAGCGCTAATGAACTTGTGACTTGTTATTCATGTTTTTAAGCAACCGAAGAAGGATATAGAATCTGCTTCCCCCAGTTCCGGAATAAGGGTGTTTGTTTGTAACCTTTTAATCACTCCCTATATTTCTTAGAATTCTTCAATTTTCTCACTTTTTGTTACAATTTAATCATCTTTGTGTTTAGCATCCTTTAGGACAAAGATTTCCTATGAATGAAGACATGCTCTGGCTACACTCTAGTTTATAAATATTCAATTTATACTCTATGTAATCTTTCATTGCGACAATGCAAGCATCCATACCACTTCTCTGGATCATCGTTAACAACTCACTGCGCACTCAACGGTCACTATCGAAACTTGTTATGATTCGATTTTCATTAAGTCGAAAAAGAAAATAACGAAGTGACCGTATTATGCATTCACTATGAAATCAATGTCCTCGATAATATTGAATTAGAGGAGGATTAAGTGGATCATCAGGTGTCATATGCTTTACGAAAAGGCTTTTCTCATCATCAAATTGTGAACTGTACTCTGTATTTATTGGACTATAAAATTCTTTATCAACAATAATTAGTTGTTTACCGGATAACTCGCCAGAATATAATTTATAAATGAGGTTATAGAACCCAGCAAAAATATCTATATTTTCTCTTTCACTAATGTTTTTCATAGGCGTATCAATCATCAGAAATGAGGGGATTTCTATTCCTTTTCTAGCAGCTAGTCGATGTATTGCTAATACATAACAACACTTGAAAATAGTTTTTTTACCTCCACTACCTAAGTTAGCAAACTCTGTTGTGAATAACTCATTATTACCGTATCTCGTTAACCTAGGTATGAAGTCAGTAGTATTTATTTCAATAAAATCATTCGGAGCAATGCCAGGGAATCCAACAATTGAAAGATTCTCAACAAATAGTTTTTTTAATTCTTCGAGATTTGATGCATCCATTTCTGCATTTCGACGTGCTTCAAGTAGTTGTATCTTTAACTTCGTTTCTTCACTTTCTAGTATCTGAACCTCTAGACGAACTTGTTCAACTTTCCTTGGTAAAGGAAGTAAATTTTTTAATTCACTTTTTCTACCTTCATATTCTCCTATATTTCTTTCTAATTCTCTAGCTTTTGCTAAAAATGCAGAGTCATATTCCTTCTCTAGTTCTAAGATTCGTTGGTCTAGTTTGAATTTGCTTTCTGTAAGCACCCCTTTTTCTCTCTCCACTGCAGTGAGCTGCCTCTCAAGCCTTTGAAGAGATTCATTTAATTCCGATTGTCTTACTCTCAAATCAGCTTTTAGTATTTCAACTTCGTCAATATTAGCATTTTCGTTTACTGACTGAAGACAAAGGGGACATGCATTTTCAAGTCCGACTCTCTCCTCTAGGTCTTGACCACACTGCGGGCAGCTACAAAAATTGATTCCATTCAAGAGTTGACGGGAAATATTAGAGCGGCTAACCTTCACTGAGGCGACATTGTATTCATTTTGCAGCTTTTGGCGTCGGTTCACCTGATATTGTAGATCTTTAATTATATTTGTAAACTCATCAATACTCCTCATATAATCTCTTGCTTGTAGTTTATACTTATCAAGTATGTGCCCATTATCAGAAGTATATGTTTCTTTCAGATTTTTAACTTCCGTTTTTTTATTGTGAATTTCTTCTGATATAGCAACCAATTCCAATTCAATTTCTAAGGTATTAGCTATATTGTTTTCACTAAGGAATCTTTCTATTTGTATAGCTGTTTCAAGCAATGTATGTCTTCTTTGTCTTGTTTCATATAGTTTACTCTCAAGTAGCGCTACCTGTTCCTGATGAAATCCTAAAATTAATCTCATAACATCTCGGCTCTTAAGCCGCTTAAAATCATGTTCGTCTCTCCCTAGGTAAAAAAATGAACTATCTATTTCGTCTTGGTCTAAATAGCAGTACCACATTAGATCCCTGAAACTCAATCTGATCAATTCTGTATCTTCCTTTAATTTGCTCTTCCTAACTTTCGGTGGCTCCAAATCAGCTAAAAAGAAAATCAAATCGGATAAGCTTTGAACCTTAGTACCTGGAATTAAGGTGGAAGAATCATTAGCAGGTTTAGTTGGAGCTACAACGCTAAATGCCTCATCTGCATTAACAATCCAACTAACATTTACTTGATTAGATCCTTTATCTCGAGAAACTCCCACTTGTTTTCCATTAATGTATAAGGTCAAATCAGCACCTAAAAATTCCTGCTGCAGAGCTGGAGTTTCAATAAGTTCATTCCCTAAACAAAAATCAATAAGATGAAGTATTGTAGATTTACCAGCTCCCATTTTCCCATAAAAATATGTAATTTTTTCCGAAAAATAATTACTATAGACTCCTTTACGACACCGGACAGTCAAAGTTGATATTTGAATATTCACGTGATCACTTCCTTACAAATGTTTATATAAATTTATGGGATTAAGGATTTCGGATAAAACCGAATCTAGTTTAAGCATCGACAGTTTAGAAAAATTGGTTTTGATGCTCTTACTTTGCTGAATAATTTCACTAAACTCCTGGTATCTTATAATTTTATTGTAGAAATCTTCTCCTTGCTTCGTTAAGCTCAGTTCAATACTATTTCCTTTGCTACTCCAACTTATAAGCGAACGCGATGTTAGCAACACTAACAATCGTCTGAAATCCGAACTCCATGGGCTATAGTTAAAAGCAAGCATCTCAGACTCTATGTTATTCTTTTCAGATTCAGTAATTAGAGCATCCTTTAAACCATTCACAAAATCTAATGCCTTATATAAGGCAGCTGGATACCTAAGAATAAAATCTAATTTCGCCAATTTTGTGATTTGGATGGTTGTCTCTCGTTTTTTCCCAACAATTGTGCTTATCAAAACCAGAAGTCTTACCGTATGTAATTCATCATGGTTTTCGAGGCTTATGACTTTCTCAATTAGAGACATTGACATTTTCAATCCATCCTCCAAGCGGTTCTTTACTAAACGAAATCTTGCAATCGTTCGTCAAAATGCCAACTAACCCTTTTAAAATCTCGTATGGGCATTCGAAAACATCATTCGGTCTGTATCGAGTAATGTCTCTTAACCTATCCTCAATTTCATGAAGCATCTCCGTACCATAAGGGGTGTTCTCTTTTTTCAACCTAGATTTTGCCTCTCTAGATTCATTAATTACAATCCTTTTTATTTGATTAAACTCTTTTAAATATGTGCTTCGATCACTAACCTTATAACTATTTCCTATAAAAAACTCTTCAGCGTCTACTCTTAAATCATCTACCATCTCAATATCTTCTACATCAATAAAACCAGATGCCATTTTATACCTCATCAACTGACTAGAATGCGCTTGGGGAATGTCAGAAAAGTCTGTGCGGGAGCTCAAAAACAAATTAGAGTTGATATTTTCAGAAACTAGCTTCTCTATCATTTGTTTAGTAATTCTTTTGGAGTTAATTTCTTCAGCTACGAGGCTTGGGATTCCACCAGCTAATGCAACGTAATCCTCTACCGCGTTTTCCAATAATTTTGAAGAGGCTTGATGCATTTTCTCACAAAGTCGTCGATGTATAATTCTTAGTTTTTCGATACCAGTACCATGACATTCGGGTAATTTACCCAAATGTTCATCAATAACCTTTGAATCAATGTCATTTAAACCAGGTCCATTCATAAATTCTGTTTTATGAAGAACTTCTAATATAAATTCAACTTCAACATCCTTTTCTGTTGCCATTAGCTGTATGTAATTACTTAGTTCCCTTGGACTAAAGTTTTCTTTTGTCCCATTTTTTACTTGTTTCAATAAATTGATTAAGCTTTTTCCAGTAGAGTCATCTCTACATGGACAATTAGAAATAATTACAAATCTCGAAAAAGAGCCAGGGAACTTTTTGCTGTGATCTACAAATCTTAGTAAACTGCCTTTAATAGCTGCATCATTTAAATCAAAGGCTCCATCCTTCAACTGCTTAGTTTTAATTTGAATTCCGTGGTATGTTCCATCCTCCGCAACAGCGAGAATATCTTCATGATGTTCACAGTATAACTCCTTGTAAGGTAAACGTCCGGCGTACATATTTATTGCAATCAATGTTGTGAATGTATGTTGGTATCGAAATCTTCGTTGGGTTTCATCGCCTGGATCATTTGAAAGATCAGTTACTGGCGTAGACTCTCTAATGTTCCCATCATTATTAATCAAAGTAATTCCCCCAAATCTTATCTACTTTAATAATTTACAACACTTGATACTACAAACTAGATCATAAAAAGAAGAGATTTTGAGAAATAAGCATAAATACAATCAGTTATCTTATTATTTCGCTTTAATTTATTTTCATTTGATTATTTCTACAAATAAGAAACATGGTAATTAGGAATATTGTACCATAAATGAGAAGCTTATTAGCCAATAGAATCTGCATTATACTCTTAGTAGATTTTTATTTTGTATGTTCTTGTGAATAGGGGGAGGAACCTTGCTTTCAACATTTTGAATGATCTCTGGAAATTTCTATTTTCTATTAAATCACTTACCTCAACTTTTTTTCGGATGAGTTCGTTGTCTATTTCACTTGAGTGTGCTAAAATCTTATCCCTGATATTATTTCAATATTTGGAAATTCTAATTATTACTCTTCACTATGCATTCATAATTTGTGGAACAAACTTTTTCATAAAATGCAACAACCGTTTCTTCTATATTGAAGAAACGGTTGTTGTTTCATTACTTTTAAAAACTGACTAGCTGGCAATAACACCTAGCCACATATTTTAATCAATTAATTATTATGTTTCGGTCAAAACATCTTCAAATCTCCATAAAATGTCGCAATCAACACCATGAGACTGTGGCTCTCCAATATCAGGCGAGATTTTCAGTGAGCAATTCAGACACTCAGCACCAATAGATCTGATCCATATACTTACAGGTGCTCCCTCTTTGTCTGTATTAAAGTCAGTTTCTGTACTGACAAGAAGGGTTTCCTTGTTGCAAACAAAGCAAGTAGTAACATCCAGATCATCTAAAGCCGTTATGATAGCATTTGCCCTAGCTTCGATTTGGTCCAAGTCAAAATTCCAGATAGGTATGGTGTAACATGCAAGCCCATAAGCTTTGAAAAAAGCAATACGCTCGTAATCGATTTGGTTTTGACCGGATTTAATTATTTCATTTATCGGGTCTAATGTAGATTTTTTATATTTCCAATAGGATTCAAGTTTATTGTAATCACTGAATTCTAAGCACTTAATTACTAAGGGAAATACATTTTGGGAAATAAACTGATCCAACTCATTTAAACGTAGGAGATACACGCCTTTATGCCAGACACGATTCCTTAACTGGTTTAGATCTACCAAGGTCTGCTTATTATCATTAATAATTTTTGATATGACAGGTATACTGCTGGTGTCACCTTCAAGTTTCATTAAGCTGATTACTCTATTCAGTGAAGTCATAAATTCAGCAGTATTATCACTTGTTAAGTCATGAGGTCTTTTGTTCAAGAGAATATCAAGAATAGTAGCTGAGTTGTCCCCATTTAAGTTTACCTTATAGGCCAGCTTGGGATGAACACTTACTAGTATATCTTTTAATAGTAGCTCAAAAAAATGGTGGAAATGGAATACACATTGCAGATACACTTCCTGGTAATCTGTATTTTCACAGAATAGATCGATACGTTCCTTTGAGTATTCATAAAAGGGATGCTCGTTCTCAACACACATGTCCTTAACTACATGTTTATCCGAGGCTACTTGATATGTTTTAAAATATGACTTAACTGCTATTCTCAACGAAGCAAGTGCCGATTTAGTAACATTCTCTTTGTTCTTGATTTTTCCAATCGTAAGCCCACGTTCTCCAGTCAGTTTAAAGATCGTTATCTCCCCCTCAGGTGCATGCAAAATAGACTCAATAGCATATTCACGAATAAATATACATTTCTCACTAATTATGAAAAAGTTTTCTCATAAATTTTGAAAACATTCTCACTAATTATGACAACGCACAAACATAATCGTCGTTTGAAATATTAAATCTTGTACGCCTTCATCGCTTTAAACAACTCTTTGAAGGTTGGACGTTTGCCGTACATCAGTACGCCCGTGCGATAGATTTTAGCTGCGAGCCAGCCAAAGACCAGAATGGATACAGCCAGAATGGCAAGAGACGTCAGAATCTCCCAGGTCGGTGCAACGCCTGCCCCAATCCGTACAAGAATCGCTGTTGGTGATGTGAACGGAATGAAGCTTGCAACTTTGAGCAATAAAATATTCGGTGCAGAGATGCTGAAGAGTGCAATATAGAATGATACCAGGGACAGCATCGTGATTGGCAGAACTGCCTGCCCCAGCTCTTCCGTACGGCTGACCATTGAACCAACGGCTGCGAACAGCACTGCGTACAGGAAGTAACCCAGGATATAGAAGATCAATCCATATACAATTACAGCGATATTAATGTCGCTAACACTCAAATTGAAATCATCCAGTACTGCGCGGTTGTGCGGTAATAGAATATTCCCCGCAATAACTGCGCCGAAGATTCCGATCTGTAACATACCTACCATGAAGATACCGATGATTTTACCAAACATCTGACTGAGCGGAGATACACTCGTGATCAGAATCTCCATAATGCGCGAGCTTTTCTCAGCTGTGATCTCGGAAGCAATCATATTACCTGTCATCATCGTAGATGTGAACAGCAAGATGATTAACAAGTACACAACGATATAGTTGATCGGACTCATTGATTTTTCCGCACCAGCTCCAGCCTCACCATCATCAGCGCTTAGACTCTCTGCAGTCAGCTTCACAGGTGTTGTAATCAACGCCTTCTGTTCAGGTGTCAGTACATCCTTGACTACGACATCCAGCTTCACACTTTGCAGAGCAGATTCAATAGCCGTAGTGATCTGAGGTGAAATGTCATCTGTGGAATATAAAACAGGCTTCGGGAACTCCTGTCCTGCTACCGTTTCAAGTTTCAAATAACCATCAATCAGGCCTGCCTTCGCATCTTCCTGTAATGCAGCTTCGTCCTTATCCCCACTCACGATGAAACGATACGCCTGATTTCCCTGAGCAGACGAGAAGTCTTCCAGCTTCTGTGCTACATCCTGCTGTTCCGTTGTCAGAAGACCGATGTTGACAGGATTTTTACCGGAAGCTCCGCCGCCAATTGGTCCGCCATTGAATAAAGTAATGAAATATGGAACATTGAGTCCAATCGAAATTAAAAGTGCAAGTACAATGGTAGTAACCATAAATGACTTCGTTTTTACTTTGTTTTTGAACGTGAAACCTGTAATTGTGCCCATTTTATTCATTCGACTCACCTACCTCACGAATAAAGATTTGGTTAAGCGTTGGTTCCTTGATCTCAAAATGCTCCACGGTGGTCTGTGCCATTGCCGTTTTCAAAATCTCCTGAGCGGCTGCAACCTCACTGACCTGAATCTGATATCCACGTTCGTTTTGCTCCACTCGTTTCACACCTGCCAGCTGCTCAAGTCCTTCTACCTGTCCAAGAGTACTGAGGTAAACTTGCTCACGCGGATAACGGCTCTTAATCTCCTTAATCTCACCTTGCACTACCGTGTTAGAACGATGAAGTATCGTGATCTGACGACACAACTCCTCGACATGTTCCATCCGGTGTGTAGAGAACAAGATGGCTGTACCTTCATCACGCAATTCTTTAACCGTTGATTTAAGCAACTCTACGTTAACTGGATCAAGTCCACTAAAGGCTTCATCCAGAATGAGAATCTGCGGTCTATGTACCACCGCGGCTATAAAGCCCATTTTCTGCTGGTTTCCTTTGGATAATTCCTCGATTTTTTTATCATAATACTCCGGCACTTCGAAACGCTTCAGCCAGTACTTCAGACTCTCATCGGCATCCTTGGCTTTCATTCCGCGAAGGCGTGCCAGGTAATTAATCTGTTCGCTAACTTTTACCTTGGGATACAATCCGCGTTCTTCGGGCAAATATCCCATAATCTGTTGCAACTCTGTATTATATGGCTTCCCGTTGTACAGAATGTTACCACCATCCGGGTGGATTAGACCGAGCACCATGCGCATCGTTGTTGTTTTACCGGCGCCGTTCGCTCCAAGCAATCCGTAAATCTCGCCCTCTTTTACATTAAGCGTAACTCCATTGACAGCTGTTTTGTCTGCGTACTGTTTGACGACTTGCTTTAGTTCCAATCGGTTCATTCAGAATCGTCTCCCTTCGGTTATCTCCACTGTACGGGTGCATACCCGGCAATCCAATATTCAAGCACTTCTCCCAGTTCCAAATTGCGAATTTTGAGTACCCGGTGATTGGATAACTCCAACCTCTCCTGCGCTTCGCTCACCCGGGTTGTAATCACACGGATCAGACCATTCTCTTCCTGAAAAGATTCAACTACACCAGGAATATTCTCGGGCCGCAAATCCCCTTCGTACCAGATCTCCTTCCACTGCTCAAGCACTAGGTCTTTCTCTGCCATACCCAGAACCTGCCCGCGGTGCATAAGTACGATGTAATCTGCCAGCCGCTTCACTTCATCTGCAATATGCGTGGCAATGAGAATGGTTGTGTCTCCACCTTCCATATAATCACGGAACTGCTCCACCATTACCTTCCAAGCAAAAGGATCAAGACCGGACGAAGGTTCATCCAGAAGAAGCAGTTTAGGACGAGCAGCAAGTGCTGCGGCTATTTCAAACTTCCTCCGTTCTCCCTTGGACATCTTGGTCAGCTTCACATCACTTGGCACGTCCATGTCTGTTATAAGCTTTTTGAACAGCTTCATATCCCACCTTGGGTACCAATGTGATCTGAAATCAGCTGCCTCCTGCGGCGTCATCCGATTCTCTTCAATACCACTGTTATCTGCCACAAAGCCAATCTGTTGTCTCAGCTCAATCGGAAGTATCCCCGAATGCTTCTCCTGTCCAAACCATATGATCTCACCATTATCCGGTAGTACAATTTGTTGCAACATGTTAAGCAATGTGCTTTTGCCAGAGCCGTTATGCCCCAGAATGGCAACCACATATCCTTCCGGAATCGTGAGATCAATCGGCCCAATAACCCTGCGTTTACGCATCTTGGATACACCATTTAATTGAACGGCTATAGGTTCCACCATACCTCCCCCTCCTTACTTCGAATAATTTGCTCTTAGGGCCTCCCGGAACAAAACTTCCATTTCCTCTTCTGTACACCCTACAGCTTTGCCCGACTGCACCGCAGCTTGCATCGCTTCCTCCGCTGCCTTCAGCCTGTAGTTCTCTCGTTCTCCCGCCTCAACCTGGGCCACAAATGTTCCTGTCCCCTGCTTCGTACGAAGCAGACCTTCATTCTCCAGATCCTGATAGACCCGTCTAACCGTAATTACACTGCAATTCAGTGCTCCGGCAAATTCACGAATGGACGGCAAATGTGTCCCCTCCCCCAGTTGACCCGTTATAATTAACGACCTTAATTGATTCTCAATCTGGTGATACAAAGGTTCAGCGCTATTCTCATTTATTTGAATGGGTATCTTCACATCTTGCACCTCGCCCTCCGGTACACTTCATTCACTTACCTGAACGTGCCGGTTTCATCCTATATTCTTTTTATCAATAATTCTGCTGCCTTCTAACTCAGATCTCTCACAGCAAGCTTCTTCAACGTCAATCGACTGAATCCCCATAATGTTGCCAAACCTGCTACCACCGCAATCCACATGATCGGAGATAGCAAGCCCCACAGTTTACTGTAGTGTATTACATACCAGAATCCATAATTACCCGAGAGGCGGATCAGAACAGCTATCACAACGGCCATCGGTAAGAACATGGAGCTAAGCATCAAATATTTTTTACCACTGAAGAGAAACTCTCCGTAAATATATAATCCCGTAATCAGGAGTCCATATCCTGTGCAACTCAGCGCAAAGGCTAAATACTGATCCCATGTGAAACCTTCCGTGTGTAATCTGACTGCATATAATGATCCGTAAAAGAAAAAACCATTATATGCGAATGCAATCAGAGATTGTTGCAGTCTTGACCACATCACAGTTTCATTCGGAATCGGGAGCCTTCGATAAAAGGCAAGCAACTGTGTGTAGGAATCTTCTTGTATGTAGCGGAAGGAACGTCTGCTGAAAAGAAATCCTAGGAACGGAAGCATAATGAGAAAAAACGCATCTACTACCGGGTTAATAAAATTACTCTGTTGCTGCCCAATCAGCATCACGCCGCTCATACTGCCTGTGTAGATCATAAATATGGCAGACCATAACCACTGCAGCTTATCCTTACTATAATCGTTACGGGTTAGCCACCACGCTTGCTTCCATGCATCCATATATCTGTGCCTGCCTTTCAACTGTCTTCCTTCATCTGGTTGACTGTGCTTTTGTTTCAATCACTGTGTTTAGTGTGTATATCAATATACACAGTATACAGACCTATTGCATGTCCCGTCAACCCCTTTTTTTCCTGAATCAGGAAAGCAGGATAGGAAAAGAATCCATTCTGCGATAAGATATACACAGCGATTTTAGTTGAGAGGAATGATCACCCTATGGGATGGCTTATTGAGCCCATACTTGTATTTGGTTTTATCCTTGCGATGATCTGGCTCATCATTCGAAGTGAGCCAGGTCGGGTTAAGAGCAAAAGTGACAGCAAAAGGCATTCCAGACAGTCCAGACAGCATCATCATTCGTCTAGCTCGGCTACGTCTTCTTCTATGATGACCTCTGACTTTTCGACGGACTCGCATACCAGGCCCACTCACGACCACCGACTCCATCACGATCACAAACATCACGATATAGATTCTTCTTCGGGCTCTCATCATCATTCGAGCAGTGATCACGGAAGCAGCGACAGCGGTGGGGATAGTGGCGGAGGTGGAGATAGCGGTGGCGGCGGAGACTAACAATTCCTGCTCTGTCTCATTAGAAAAAGAGCTGTACCCGGCACTGTGAATCAATCACAGAAGGGCACAGCTCTTTTCTTTTTTTCTTTTTCTTTTCCGGTCACCTGATAGCAGAAGAGGCTCATGTCTTACACGAGGTTGTAGCCTGTTGGCAAGCTGCGGTTTCTACGGATGGCGCGAATCTCAGCCAGAGTGAGACGCTGATTGGTGGAGATCAACGACTCTACATCTTCGCCGCGGATCAAGTCATCCAAATCTCTCAGATTGGTGTTCCCGCGATAGACACGGAAGCCTCCCTGGAAGTTTGGCCGTGTAAACAGCACAAGTGTTGCATTCGAACTCGTTGAAAAGAAGCGCAGGCTCTCAACCCCGTCCAAAATATTGTCCAGGTTGCGAAGTCCAGTGTTACCACGATAAATGCGGCTTCTTCCTCTGTAGTTCTCTTCGGAATACACGGTAAGACGAGGATACGTCTGACTGATGCTGACTGTTTTTTTCATTTTGGTTCCCTCCTCTCAAACTCATTCTATGAATGAATAAGAGAGATGGTATGGACTAATCATCTGCGAGATTCATCCATTTAAGCGCCGAGGATAACTTCCCATACCGGACTTGTGTGTCCCCCCGGATAGAGCAGATATAACAACACATATACCACCGTACCTGTCAGTGCAGAGCCAAACCAGATGATGGAGGTAAATTTCCCCCAGCGGCGATGTTTTCCAAAATTCTTTTTGAAGCCAAGTACCAGTGTCGAGATACCAAATACAGCGGCAACCGTGGCCAGAATAATATGAAAGATCAGAAAGATGCGGTAAAAGATCTCCATATCCGGGTCTCCGCCCCAAGCCGTATTACCAACAAATACAGTGCGGGACATGTAGATTACAAAAAAGATTAGAGCTGCGATCGCTCCCGCTACCATAGCAGACTGGTGTGCCTCACGTTTACCACGAATAATTAAAGCCCAGCCAATCGCCACAAGTATCGCACTAAGCACAATGAACGAAGTACTGATTGTAGGCAGCCAAAAATACATATCCATCGTGTGTTCCCCCTTTTGTCGTCACATTAAACTCACGATTTGGCGGCCGGATTGAGCGGCCCCTGCTCTTTACCGCCACCAGCAGGCGAGAGATCATCATCCTCTTCCTGTCTCTCTTTCCGATACCATTGAGAAAACACATAAGCCAGCATAGACACAAAGATGCCCTCCTGGATAAACTTCATAAGAATCCCACCCACCTGCTGATCCTCCTTCGTGGAAGACAGAACATTAAAGAACGCCGGCCCTCCGAAAGAACGGAGAATCGCAGAAGAGTCGCCCGTTACGCAATACCTCATCGCTTCAGCCCATACAGCCGGATTGCTATAAGTCTGATACAACGGTTCGGAAGCAAAAATGATTAATCCACATGCAGGCGTTAACAGCACCATGTTCAAAAAGATAAATCCAACCTTTGACAAGCCTGAAGCTTGTCTACCCTCTGGCAGAGGGTTAAGTAAAGTCCACCACATCAGCATGGATGTGATAAAAAGTACGATATAGTACAACCGGTGAACGGTAAAATTCAACATGACATAATCATGCACAACGGGCAGATGATACAAGGAAAACAGTCCGTTGAACAACACTGCCGCTACAATGGGATGCGCCAGGAAGGAAAGCTTGCGAGTAGGCAGCCAGCGCACAATACCGCGCCATACCCAAGTCGGCAAACCTTTCATCATCAATGGCGGAGCAACAAGGTAGGATAATGCCATGCTCACCATGTGGAAGCTGAACATTACATGACCCAGTAGATTGAAGGGACCCGCTTGTGCCAGATATAGAGCGAACAGACCTGCGAGAAACATGATTTTCTGTCCGGTAGTTGCTGGCTCTGCGCCCTGTACTTTCTCGCTGAACGGACCCACTAATACGAGATAAGCTGCCGCAATAATCAAAAATAAAGCAAGAATAAGCGGACTCCATAAGTCGTCAAAACTAAAATATTGCAACCCGAGCATACGGGAAACCTCCCCGTGACCTGTTTTGGTGAACATTTATTTCACTTACCACGATGTCATACTCTCTTGATGACAGTACATTGGAACGATCCAGAGATGCAAACCTCCATCATTCATCATTCACTCGTATAAAAGGGGAAAAGACGGCGGCATTCGCCGCCGCCATCTCTCTTACCACCAGACCCAGAAGAGGGCCATAATAATACATGTAAAGGCTACAAAAAATCCAAAGGCCATAAATAGTATTGGCATCAAGTGGCCTTTGTCCTTCAAGTGCATCCAGTAACCAAGTTGCACAAATACCTGCAGAATGGCCATGACAACCATAATAATAATGGTGAAGGTTGTGTTAACCCCTCCGGCTGCAGCAGCTGCAAAGGCAATCAACGTGAGTATAATGGAGAAAATAAACACGACGACATGCTTCGAAGGCCCTTCCGCACGGTGACGGTGCTTCACCGGCTGTTGATCACTTTGATCCTGAGCGGACATGTGTTACCCCACCTTTCCGAGCAGGTACACGACCGTAAAGATGAACACCCACACAACGTCGATGAAGTGCCAGTACATGGCTGAGACATAGACTTTCGGTGCGGTTACGACCGTTAATCCTTTTTTGAACAGTTGCCCGATAATGATTCCGATCCACACAATACCGAATGCAACGTGGGCTCCGTGGAACCCGACCAGCGTGTAGAATGCCGAACTGAAGGCGCTCGTGGTCATGCCAAACTCTTTATGTTTCACGTACTCGTAGAACTCGTAAATCTCCAGACCAAGGAATCCCAGACCTAGAACAACTGTGATCCCCAGCCACAAAGCCAGTGAATTTCGGTTCCCTTTGTGCATCGCCTGAATGGCGAATACACTCGTCAAGCTGCTGACTAAGAGGATGAAGGTTGCTGCTGCCACAAGCGGCAGATGGAACAGTTCGTTCGCTGTAGGTCCATCATTGGTCTGCCCGCGAAGTGCGAGGAAGGTCGCGAAGAGTGTACCAAACAGTACCGTCTCACCGCCAAGGAACAGCCAGAAGCCAATCAGCTTGTTGCGTCCTTCCAGCGTTGCCTTCTCTGGTTCGTGCGGCAGTTTGCCGTTTACCGGCTCGGCATGTGAGGTTGTCATGTTCTCGCCCCCTTCTCGTCCTGATCCTCGGGTTCAATGTGCCAGCCGTGATCGTCATATAATGAGCGCAGTGCCATCGCACCAAATGTAATGAGAAGACCGATAATAAGCACAATATAATTATTGAAAATGAAATTCATGAATTCCATTTCGAATTTGTCTTTGCTGAACATTAATCCAAGTCCGGCGATAAAAATACCTACCGACATAACAAACGGCAATGGTGTAGCAGATGGCATATGAATGGAACCTACCGGCTCCGCCGGAGTCATCTCCTTGTTGCCTGCCATCTTCTCTTTCCAATATGCATCGATACCACGCACCAGTGGTGTTTGTTTGAAGTTGTACTCTGGCGGCGGCGATGGAATCGTCCACTCCAGTGTACGGCCGTCTTCCCACGGATCGTTCGGTGCATCGATTGGTTTCTTTGTCGTGATGACGATGTTCACCAGGAAGATAATGACCCCTACGCCCATAAGGAACGCCCCGATGGAGCTAACCAGGTTAAGCAGGTCAAAATCCTGATTCGGCAAGTATGTAACAATCCGGCGTTGCATCCCCATCAGACCGAGGAAATGCTGTACGAAGAAGGTCAGCTGGAACCCGATCATAAATGTCCAGAATGTCCACTTCCCGAGTGACTCACTTAGAATACGACCAAACATCTTCGGCCACCAGTAATGAAGTCCGGAGAATAATCCGAGTACCAGTCCGCCCACAATAACATAGTGGAAGTGAGCTACAACAAAGTACGTGTCATGGAACTGGAAGTCTGCCGGTGCAGAAGCCAGCATGACACCGGTAACCCCACCCATGACGAAGGTTGGTACAAATCCGACAGCAAAGAGATTGGCCGCCGTAAAGCGAATCTGTCCGCCCCACATCGTAAAGAGCCAGTTGAAGATTTTGATCCCTGTTGGTACAGCAATCAGCATCGTTGAGATCGAGAATAACGCGTTGGCCACGTTACCCAGACCTGTCGTAAACATGTGATGCGCCCATACCATGAAGCCCAAGAAGGCAATCAGAATGGTGGCAAATACCATGGAGCTATATCCAAACAACCGCTTACGCGAGAAGGTTGGAATAACCTCCGAGATAATGCCGAATGCCGGCAAGATCAGAATGTAAACTTCCGGGTGTCCGAAAATCCAGAAGATATGTTGCCAGAGCACGGGGTTACCGCCACCTGCAACATCGAAGAAATTCGCACCGAGAATACGGTCAAACGTCAATAATACAAGGCCCACCGTGATGGCAGGAAAAGCAAACAGGATAATGGCTGATGTAATAAACGTGGTCCAGGTAAACATCGGCATCCGCATATAAGACATGCCTGGCGCACGCATGGTGATAATGGTAGCCAGGAAGTTAATGCCCCCGATGAGTGTACCCAGACCGGCGATCTGAAGACCGATCGTATAGAAGTCTACACCGTGTGTTCCGCTATACTCCGAACCGGAGAGAGGTGTATATGATGTCCAGCCTGCGTCCGGCGCGCCTCCCATGATCCAGCTCAGATTAAGTAACACACCACCGAACAAAAATGTCCAGAAGCCCAGAGCGTTAACAAAAGGGAACGCTACGTCACGTGCCCCGATCTGCAAAGGGACCACCGCATTCATAATGGCGAAAATAATCGGCATCACGCCAAGGAAAATCATCGTAGTTCCGTGCATCGTAATCAATTCATTAAACACTTGCGCCGATACAAAATCGTTCATCGGCTTCATCAGTTGAATCCGGATCAAAATGGCTTCAATTCCGCCAATGCCGAAGAAAAGTCCGCCTGCAATCAAGTAAAGAACGGCGATTTTTTTGTGATCGACGGTGGTGATCCAGTCCATCAAGCCCTTGTACCGCTTGACGCTATGCGCATGAGCCAAGGTTGTGTACCCCCTTCTTCATCCTTGCTGTTCTATTCGTAGTCCAATTTGTAATTGGCCAAATATTCGGCAATTCCGTCGATTTCTTCATCCGTCAGTCCCAGACTCTTCGGACTTGGCATCGTATTGCCCGGCTTCACAGCTTGTGGATCATGAAGCCACTCTTTCATGTTATCCAGTACCGGTTTACCTTCTTCCTGACCTTCACGTTGATTCAGCAAAATACCTGCAACGGATTCCTTGCCACCAATACCTGTAAGGTTAGGTGCAACAGGTCCGCCCTGATCGCCTACAGCGTGGCAAGACAGGCAGTTCGTTTTGAATTTCTCAGCAAGCTGTGTGTCCTCAGGAAGCACAGCTGGCGCTTTCATCGCGTTAACCCAGCGGTCAAAGGACTCCTGGCTAACAGCCTTAACTTTGAATTCCATGAAAGCATGAGATCTACCGCATAACTCGGCACATTTACCACGGTAAACGCCTTCATTTGGAGCAGAGAAGCTGAATTTGTTCAGTGTTCCATCCGGGTTTGTGTCCATTTTGCCCGCAAGTGACGGCACCCAGAAGGAATGAAGCACGTCCGCGGTTTTCAATTCGAATGCAATTTTCTTTCCGGTCGGGATGATGAGGTCTTGAGCGGTGGTTATGTCATACTGAGGATAAGTGAATTCCCACCAATACTGATGTGAGGTTACCTGGACCTTAACTGCGTTTTTGTCGTTGGACAAATCTTCACCTTGGGCAAAAATCGTCTGAACTGTTGGTACAGCCAAAATAATGACCAGCAATAGAGGAATGGCTGTCCATATTACTTCCAGCTTGAAATTGCCTTCAACCTGTTCGGGTACTTCATTCTGCCCGGCTCGTCTGCGAAACTTAATCAGGACATAGGCAGCAATTGCAAATACAATGATGAGCACCACGATCATAATCGCAATAGACAGCTTCATCAGATCATATTGGCCTTGCGCCACAGGACCCTGAGGTTTCATTACTGACAAGTCTTCCCGCCCGCATGCGGATAGCAGCAAAGAGAACACCGCCAGCAAGGGGAGAATTCGCTTTGCAACCTGCCACTGTTTCATCATTGATCTACCCCACTTTTTTACGTTTTCGTAGATTACGTTGTCGTCGGTACAAAAGCAACACATGTACGTTTCAGCACGATACACATAATCCTCTTCATCATATAGGATGCTTACAAAAATAACGCTTCCAGTACTCCCGTCATTTCCTGTCCAGGGCATGTCTGCGCATTCTTCCAATTCATTCTATATGCTTCAATCACTTATTAAATATAAGTTGAGGGTATGATTTTGTCAATCTTTGGACACATGTTCACAAATTGTTCACTTTATGTATAAAACCGCATCACAACTTGGTTTGCAAACGATTTCACTTAAAAGTATTACAATTAACCACTGAAAAATTTTGCCAAATTTCGGTGATGATATCAGATTTCTTGGCGACTTTTATCACAATAAAAACATGCAAGATTATGCAAAAAGATTCTTCGCCTTTTCAGGAAACTATTACCACACCAACTGGAAATGGACGATTCTGCCCCATGGATCTTCAAGTCGATATTTGCATGGAGCATTCACGCCAGCTTTACAGCATTTCAATTATTCAATTATAGAGGGAAAATTTTCGTTTAAGTTCCATCCGTTAGGATCAACGGCCCATCCTTGGTAATGGCTACGGTATGTTCATACTGCACGCCCCAGCTTTCATCCAGCGTTCGGACTGTCCAGCCATCCTCATCCCACACCACAGCCCCGGAGCTACCCTTCGTGAATATGGGTTCAATGGTTATGACCATACCTTCAGTAAGCATCATTCCTGTTTTTCGTTTTCCATAAGGCAGTACATTCGGTGGCTCATGGATATATTGCCCTATGCCATGGCCGATAAGCGGTTTAACGATTCCATATCGGTACAATCGTGCCGTTCGTTCAATTGCGCTACCAATGTCTCCAAGTGTATTCCCTGGAACGGCCTGTGCTATCGCCTTATAAAGCGCCTTCTCCGTACGTTTCATAAGCCGACGAATAGATCTGCTCGGTTCATCTATGGCATATGTCCAGGCCGAATCAGCAAGCCAACCGTCTTTGTTTACTACCATATCAATCGTCACGACATCTCCACTTGCAAGTGCCTGGCTCCCAGGAAACCCATGACAGACCACATCGTTGACGGAAGCACATGTAGCATAGGGATAACCTTTATACCCTTTCTGCTCAGGTGTGGCTCCATGATCCGCGAGAAAGGCTTCAACGTGCTCGTTAATCTCCGCTGTTGTGGTGCCTGGAACCATGTACTGTTCAATATGTTGATGGCATTCCTTTAATATCCGTCCCGCTTCTCGCATGTAGCCAATCTCTTCTCTGGTTTTCAATATAGGGTCCACATGCCTTCATCCTTCCTGCTGTAGGTATACTTCCATGTATATGCAGGCAATTCAGAACAAAGCCCCTAAAGTGACACTAAATCCAAGATAATATAGATACATGCTAACTGACTCCACAAACGCAAAAAAAACCGTCTGCCGGAGCCAAGGCCCGAGAGACGGTTCTATTCATATTGGAACAGTATAATCAGAAGTTGGTGTTGTTTCAGGATACGGAAGAATCCATCTTGACAAGTTCATGCTCAACGACAGAAGTCAATTCTTCCTCATATCCACCCGTAATCCGGTATTTTCTCACATACTCCTTCACGAATTTTTTTGGATCTTTAGGACGGAAAATCCGAGTCATTTCCCTCAAACTTTCTTTGACCTCATTGTGACCTTTCGTTGCCATTGTAATTCCCTCCCAAAACGTTGAAAGTGAATGCTCCGTTTAGAGAACGCCGAATAAGTCTTAAATGCCATTCATGAAGTTGTGTGCGCGGCTTAAAGCAAGCTTTAGGTCGGGAACCTCGCCGAATAGCAAGTACCTGACACTATAAATACCCGATATGATTCAGGTTGAATCATAATCTTATTGTATCATATTCGGAACCTCGTTACGACTTGACGATTTTTCCTAATATATATAACGGTTTTACTGCCCAAAAAGTTTAATTCCGAATCATATTTTATAAAATGTTTATTCTATACGGATTAATCTATCCAGCATAACCCGCAACTATTCGGGGGATATTATCTTGGATCACCAAATCAGTTAACTATATGGAATTAAAAGGAGGACCTGTTATGGAACGAAAAGAACAGGATATGTTACCCCTTTCGCATGAAAAGGTTGAGGTCGACGGCGTTTATGTCAATGAAGCCGGGCAGGAAGAGCACCTTCACCGGGGGCAAGAGTTTCCTGCCGACCTCGTACTCGGCAAGACCGAATGGAAGCTGACAGAGTATGCATTTGATAATCATCATGAAGGAAAAACAGATGAGCGTCTGGTGCCCAAGGAAGATGATGAAGATAAAAAAGGGAAAATAACCAGTCCTCGCAGACAGATTCAAACTTAATCCATTCATCGGTTCAGTTCTGTCCACCTCCTACATAGCCTATATAAAAAGGACAAAGGAGGCTGGGCCGAATGTCTCCCATGAAATCGTCCAGCGGTCTGGATGAAAATATAGCCGGCATGTTGTGTTATTTATTCACGTTTGTAGGCGGCATCATCTTTCTAGCCGTGGAGAAGCGCAGCCGATTTGTGTTGTTCCATGCCCTTCAATCCGTGACGGTTTTCGGACTGATTATGGTTGGGCATGTACTGTCGGCCTTTCTCCCACTGTTTGGTCCACTTGTAGCTTCACTGTTATCCCTGTTAGGTGTAATCGTATGGCTCCTGACCGTCGTTACAAGTCTGCAAGGAAAATGGCTTAAGCTACCTTGGGTTGGTGATTTTGCCGAGAAGCAGATGCGGCACCTATAATATCGTATCGTGCAATAACAAGAAAACACCGAAACAATGGTTTGTGCTGAACCCATTGTTTCGGTGTTTGCTGTGCGTAAATTATGTTAACTGTCCAAAATAAAGGTTAACTTATACTTCATCGCATTGATATTTTATAACGTGAATAATATAAGAAATAAATCATTTATATGCTGAGTCAACATGCTTTATGACGTGAATCATTCATCATGTACGCTTTACATAATAACCCTTCTGACCAAGCATCAGGCTAAAAGGAACAGCGATTCCGGCCAGTTTATGAAGGGATAGAATCCCACTCCAAGCCATAATCCTATCCAGCCTTACATTACTCCTTACCTCACCTTTATGCAGTCTTGCTGTTCTCCTGAGCCATCTCATCTGTATGCTGTGCAGCCAGTTGGGCAGCTGTTTCTTTACTGCCGAGGCCATTAAACAACAAATTCATAAAGATTGCTGTAAAGCTACCTGCAATAATGCCATTGCCCAGCATAATCTGAGCCCAGGCTGGTGCACCTGCGAACAACTGCGGTACCACCGTCACCCCTAGTCCCATGCCAATAGAACATGCAATGATGAACAGGTTCTCATGACGGTTCAGGTCCACCTGAGTGCCAATGATGCGAATACCCGACGAAATCACCATACCGAACAACGCCACCATGGCACCGCCAAGCACTGATCCGGGAACAAGCTGAGCTAGAGCAGCAATTTTTGGTACAAAGCCAATAACGATCAGCAAACCGCCTGCAACAACGATGACATCACGTGTCTTCACACGAGTCATCTGTACAAGCCCTACATTTTGCGAATACGTTGTATAAGGGAACGAGTTAAAAATCCCCCCAAGCACAATAGCCAGTCCCTCTGCACGATATCCACGCGCCAAATCCTTGGAGGTCAGATCCTTGTCCAACATTTTGCCCAGAGCCATAAATACGCCCGTAGATTCGGCTACACTGACAATCGCGACCAGAATCATCGTCAGAATAGGAACAATCTCAAAGGTCGGTCTTCCGAAATAAAATGGCTGAACCATATGGAACCAGCTTGCATCAAGAACGGGAGCAAACTTCACCTCACCCATGAAGCCAGCAGCCACTGTGCCAACGAACAGACCGATTAATACAGAGATAGAGCGTACAAAACCTGTAGTGAAACGAGTCATTAATATGATAAAAATGAATACACCGAAACCGAGCAACAGATGTACACCGCTGCCAAAGTCCGCCGCATTCTGACCCCCACCCAAATCGGTAAATGCTACCGGAATCAGGGTCAGACCAATAATGGTGACCACGGAACCTGTAACCACTGGCGGAAAGAGCCGAATGAGTTTGCCAAACAAACCCGAGAAAATGAGAACGAACAGACCGGAGGCAATAATGGCACCGTAAATGGCAGATACGCCGCTACTCTTCCCGATCATAATCATCGGAGATACGGCCTGGAAGGCGCAGCCCAGCATAACTGGCAGGCCAACGCCGAAATATTTATTGCCCCAGACCTGAAGCAGTGTAGCTACACCGCAAGCAAGCAGGTCGATCGCAATCAAATAGGTAAGTTGCTCCTGTGTGAATCCAAGTGCGCTACTAACAATAAGCGGGACAATGACAGCTCCTGCATACATCGCAAGTACGTGCTGCAAGCCAAGTGAGAAGGTTTTGGCCGGATGCCGGTGACGTTGAAAAATACGTTCGCGTGCCATACTAGTTCGTGCCCTCCTCATCTGCAAAGGTTACTTGTCCATCGGACAGTGCTCCAATACGAACTAAAGATTCCACGCGGTAACCCGCTTCTTTCAACAGACGGCCTCCCGGCTGGAATGCTTTTTCAATCACGATCCCGATCCCAACGACTTCCGCGCCAACCTGTTCTACAATACGAGCCAGGCCAAATGCAGCTTCGCCGTTCGCCAGAAAATCATCAATGATCAGCACGCGGTCGCCGGGATTCATAAACTTCTTCGCTACCGTGATTTCATTCGTCTCCTGCTTGGTGAAGGAATACACTTTCTCCACCAAAATATCTTCGGTTAGGGTAAGTGACTTCTGCTTACGGGCGAAGATCAGCGGAACATTGAGTTCCAGTGCGGTCATAATACCCGGCGCAATGCCGGATGATTCAATCGTCAGCACACGTGTAATGTTCTCCCCTTCAAACCGACGAATGAACTCTTTGCCAACTTCCTTCATCAACACGGGGTCCATCTGGTGGTTCAGGAATGAGTCTACTTTGAGTACCTGCTCGGACAGGACAATGCCTTCCTGTCTGACTTTGTCTTTTAACAATTGCATCGTTTTTTCCTCCCAAATGCCCTCTACCGCCATGTACAGTCTGCTCTACAATATCTCTCCCGTGTAAAAAACAAAAAGCCCGCCTGTCCACACCTGCGGCATGAACCGGAGACGGGAAAGACGGACTTGTTCCTGTACGGACACAAGCCGCTCGAACACTGCATACGCCACAGGCTGAGGCTCAGGAAGCCATACCTATGTATTTAGGCAGACCTGACCTTAACCCACGCAGAGCGTAGAAGCATCCTTCCCGTAGTCCAATCATTCCGGTGATCGGGTAGAGACATGCAGGCCTATTCCTGCACATATACGAGTAACGGCTATTCAATTCATTTTGGCTTCACGATTCGTATCCATGTATAATTGCGAACCTGAATGTAAAAGTGTAATCTCACTGACAATGTTAGAAGTATACCGAATTGGCGGCTTGAAATAAAGAGGTATTTTCATGGAATTTGCGGAAACGATGTTTCTTTTGCATAATGGGGGATGATTGATTTTCATTTTTTATGTACAATATGAGAACAAAAGCGTATCCTGACGGGACTTACCTTGGAGGATGCGTTCCGAATCTAGTCGTTAAAGGAGATTGTTACATGAAAGGCATACTGAAAGAATTTAAGGAGTTTGCTGTTCGCGGCAACGTCATTGATCTGGCGGTCGGTGTAATTATCGGAGCTGCTTTTGGAAAAATCGTTACCTCCCTTGTGAATGATATCATCATGCCACCGGTTGGGAAACTGCTCGGCGGGATCGATTTCAGCCAAAAAATCATTAACCTTGATCCTGACGTAAAGACAGCCGGTGGACAAGACATCACGACACTGGCTCAAGCCAACGAAGCCGGTGCCACCGTCATTGCTTACGGTCAATTTATCAATGTGATGATTGATTTCATTATCGTAGCGTTCTGTATCTTCATGCTGGTTAAAGGCATTAACTATCTGAAGCGCAAAGAGCATGCCAAGCCTGAACCGAAAAAAACAACGAAAGCCTGCAAGTACTGCCTGTCTGAAATTCCGGCTGCAGCTACTCGTTGTTCCCAATGCACTTCCCAGCTCGAGGCTGAAGGAAGCAACGCTCCGGCATAAGGGTCTGATCTATTATTGTGTAGAGCATACAATTAAATAAAGCAAAACGCAGGTTTGATTCTTGATACAGCAATGACATCTAAGCCAATGTACGCTTATGTAATGATTATTGTCTGCATCTATAGAGCATTTAAGCATACTCATTCTTGTTTGATCGAAAACTATTTTAGCTATGCATACGCGTATAAAGTACATCAAACCTGCAAATGTTCAGGTTCCACCTTAGCGGTGGGACCTTTTTTTATTTACTGTGATTGCTGTATGCTGGTCATGCGTCTCTTATTTAGAAACGTTTTGGCAGCAAGTGTTCCAGAATCGATTTGAGATCTTTGTCTTCCTTGTAGACCTCTTCCCCGGTATCCAGTTCAGTAACCCGAATGTATTCAAAATTGGCGCTGGCATCCGTCGGTTTAAACAACAACTGTGCTTCGTCTTCCAAACGAACATGAAATCCCATGTCTTTGAACATCGTCGTAAGCTGACTCGTGGCCGGCTCCTGACCTTGCCCTACAAAGATAAGTCCCCTAAGCGCTTTACGCTCCTGAGGTTGCGGATAAATCACCTGAAAGTGTACAATGCATTCCATACAATCGTTCCCCTTTCGTTAAAAAGATACTTTGTGAAATTTTGAACTTTAAATTCTGCTATATAAGGAGATACGTTTCATGACCCCAGAACGTTTCGACATTTATGACGATCAGCAACAATGGATCGGTACAGCACCCCGAAATGAGGTTCATGCCAAAGGATATTGGCATCGTTCCTTTCATTGCTGGATCGTGCGTGACGAAGGCGACAAGCGCATGGTTCTGTTTCAGCGAAGACGGGATATTAAAGATACTTTTCCCGGATATTATGATATCACAGCGGCAGGCCACCTCGTAGCCGGTGAACAGCTACAGGATGCACATCGTGAACTCGAAGAAGAGCTCGGTGTGCATACCTCATTCGATGCGCTGACTTATTTGTTCACGGCTACGCAACAACTACAGGGTGAGGTGCGCGGCATTCCGTTTCTGGATCGGGAATTCAGTGCTGTCTACGGTCTGTGCCTGAACCAGCCACTGGAGTCCTATGTTCTCCAGGCTAGTGAGGTGGACAGTCTCTATGAGGCGCCACTAGATGACTTGCTCGCCCTGTTCCGCCAAGAGAAGGATACCGTTCAAGCATCCGGTGTGCGTGCACAACAACGGACATTTGTGCAAGAAGGTAAAGCGTTATCTACACCATCACTGGATAACACACCCTTAACCGCATCCCTACGAACTGGTGAGTCACTGTCTGAGTGCACCCAAGAAATCACAATGACATCAACCGACCTTTCGTCCAATCATGGCGATTATGAGCATTCCGCCAGTGCTGCACGCCTCATATGCGAAGTAAGCACGGCGGATTTTGTGCCGCATGGCTCCACGTATTATATCGACGTACTCGAAGCTTTGAAACGAGTACACGGGGTCTAACTTCATTTTCTCAAAAATAGCATCACTTCATACGTTTGACTTATCCCTAGACGATTACCTTCATTATTCCAATCACATTACCCTTCCCTTTAGGTATTCCAGGAGCATTCCTTTACTATCAACCGGATGGCAAACCAATGCTGTAACAAGCATCACTGCATTGTGGTTCTGAATTGTATCGTTGTACTCACGAACCACCTAAAGCGAATGTACGCGAGCTTGGGCTCATAAAATTCTAACGATCACAGGGAACGTTATTTTCCCCATTTCGGGGTCTCGTGAAATGTAACGATCACCAGAGACGTTATTTAGGCATAATTGGCTCTATTGGCGGCGAATAGATGATTTTTGGACGAAATAGCATTCCTGAGGATCGTTAGAATCTGAAAGAGGTCGATTTCGCCAAAATAAGGCTTGTGGTGATCGTTAGCGCTCAAGCCGTAGGTTTTCGAGTATGTGCTAGACAAAGAGGCTATAAGGTGCCACGATCAGTAACACAGAACAACACAAAAAGAACGAAGCCGCAACGAACCCTTCTGTTCGCGCCTCGTCCTTTTTGGTATTTCTTATTTCTCCCGTAAGAGCTCTCCTGCTAATGTAGTGTTACTGTTCATGATCTGGTGCAGGGGTAGACCAGTACCGTGCAGCAATGTCTGCGTACCGACGTCCGTAGCGATCCTCCAACTCCTCGCCGATATCCTGCTCCAGTTCATACAGCACCAGTTCTTGTGCAAAATGATTCAATAGCAATCCGGTCATTACCGGATGAGCTGTGACCACGGCCTGCGTAGGACATGACTCCCCACGCATGCCCAGCATGCACCAGCGGCGATCTACAACGAGCGAGAACTTACGCCCGTTACCCATGCCATGTGAGGGCAATCCCGGCAAAGGAAGCGGCTGATCTACCATACCTTCCCCACCTTCACAGGACCACAATAAGCGTACACCCCGAGCCTCAGCCTGTTGCAACTCCTCTCGAAGCAGTTCTGCTTCCTCGCGCCACACATCCACTACAATCTCGTGCTGCGCTGCGGCAAGTTCACGACTCAGATTCTCCAGAACATTTTTGTCGCCTTCGACATTGTAAAACACAGGTTTCTCCGGTTCGCTCTTCGGCATGCTTCGCTCGACGTAATCCAGAGAAGTATGCATCTGATCAGAGATCATGCGTGTCATCTCTTCCGGTTTCAACATGCTGTACTTCGCAGGTTCTCCCGGACTGCACCGGAGAAATCCTCTTGATTCCAGTCGTTGCAAGGTTGCATATACATTGGAACGGGACACACCCAGCCGTTTGGCTACCTCATATCCAGAGGCTGATCCCTGGCGGGCTAATTCCACCATAATTTTAGATTCCATCTCGGTGAACCCGAGATGACGTAGATGATGCAGCAGTTGGTCCATATTTCTGTCCCCCCATGCTGTCAGCAACCAGCACTGCCTGACGGCAGCACGTCTACTGCATCAAATCTGCTCGGCTCCGCAACGCGGGCACCACTTCGAGCCTTTTGGCAATTCGGATGCACAAATCTGACACTTCACCATTTCACGTGGCACTTCCGTCTGCACATCTACGGTGTTCACGATCGGATTGTTTTCTTTCCAATAACGAATACGCTCATCCAGCTCCTGCTGACGCTCACGTTCCCGCTGCATTTCCTCTTCTCTGCGGCGTTCCCACTCTGCATCGAACGCTTCCTTCTCTTCCAGCGTAAACTCGGTGCTGTTATATCCCGGTTCCGTATCCAGATCCGCAATCGAAGGGATAACCGTATGATACGGCTCGGTCTCTTCATGTTCTTCCACAGCCGGCGGTGCATCAAAAATAGACTGCTCCGCGACCGGGTTCTGTGCAGCTGCCGTCTCATGATTTGCCGTTTTGCCAACCCCTGCGACTCCGGCCGTTCCCGATGCAGCTGCACCCGGTTTGGATTCGCCCAATTTGCGTCCACACTTCGGACAGAAATTGGCATCCAGTGATGCAACGTGTCCACACTCACACAGACGTTCATTTTTCAACTCGGCAATCTTGCTGCGCAGAGCGTCGATCTCATCCTGTAACTCGTCACACAGATTAGACAGATCTACCATTTCCTTTTCAGCGAGCGTCATATCCTGTGCACGATAACCTTCATAGAAGATGCGGCCCATATCGGTAAAATGGACTTCCTGTTCCTGTTGCAAGCCCACAATCTGATTGTTCAGTTTGCCAATCTCAACGGCGTGCTGTGCACGCTCTGTT
Organism: Paenibacillus polysaccharolyticus; assembly: GCF_900102085.1. Classification (GTDB taxonomy): domain Bacteria; phylum Bacillota; class Bacilli; order Paenibacillales; family Paenibacillaceae; genus Paenibacillus; species Paenibacillus polysaccharolyticus. The sequence goes on from NZ_FMVM01000006.1 coordinate 54,427, forward strand.
GCTTTGTTTGCTCCGTTTTTGATGCGCTGAAGCAGTTTCATCACAATTCCTCCTCTGTCCCGTCAAAACAATATCATTATTATTCTTCATTAGTTAGTAGGTGAGCAATTCGCAACATGCGAGATGCTCTGGATATATAACTTATACGATATGAAGCCAAAAAGTTGCGAAAAATCGCGCTGGAACCCCATTTTATGCGGATATTGGATCAAAACAGGGGCTTTCGTCAAGACCATACGTTCGGTATAATGGAACTTTGACTCCATATGAATGGAACACGCAGGATTCGCAACTTACTCTATCTTACCAATTTACAATGCGATTGTGAAAAGGGCAAATTCTTTACTCTTGAACGGGATTATTCAATCCCTGAATGTATACAGAGGTGGATGAAACATGTTAAGTCCGAACTCAACGTTCTACCCCCGTCCGCTCGGGGTGACCCCCGCGTCCTCCTTGCCTCAATCTCCCTCGGCGCCGCTGGAAACCAGCCGGCAGCTTGTGGGTGATGATCAGCAGGACGCCTATTATTTCCGCTCGCTTGAAGAAGCGGGCATTAAACTCAATGGTCCGCAAATCTCGGCTGTTCGTCATGGCAGAGGGCCTATTCTCACCCTCGCCGGTGCTGGCTGTGGCAAAACAACCGTGCTGGCTGCAAGGGCAGGCTACTTGATGGAAGTCAGCGGTGTACACGCGGGCAGCATTCTGCTCGTAACGTTTACCAACAAAGCCGCTGCAGAGATGAAGGACCGGATTGCTGCTTTGCCAGGGATTAGACCTGCTGCAGCAAGAGCGGTACAGGCCCGCACATTTCACTCGTTTGCGCTGACTTTGCTACGCCATTACGGGGTACAGGAAGACATTTTTGGTGAGTCGCGGGCCCAGCATACGGTGCTGAAAATGCTTCTTCGCCAAAATGGCATGAGCGAGGCGTTTCAGCCGGAGAGTCTGCTGGCGATGCTGTCCGCCTGGAAGATGCAAGGTTCAGACACGGCAGACTTGCCGGAGAAAACGCAAGATGAGCGCGATGCCAAGCGTGTATTGCTCGGATACGAAAGCTGGAAACAGGATCGTGGCAAAATGGACTTTGATGATATCCTGCTGCGCGCGGCTGCGCTACTTCGGGATCCGGCGGTGTTAAAGCCGCTGCAGCGGCGTTTTCAATACATTATGGTTGATGAATTTCAGGATACAAACCGGCTGCAATACGAGATTGTACAGATGCTCGCTGGAGCACACCGCAATCTGATGGTTGTTGGAGACGATGACCAGACGATCTATACGTTCAACGGCGCACGGCAGGAATCGATTTTGGAATTCGATAAAGTATACCCAGGTGCACGCATCGTGACGCTGGATATTAATTACCGCAGTGATGCGCGTATTCTGGGACTTGGAAGCGAGCTGGTCGCACGCAACAAACGCAGACGTGACAAACGGCTGCGTGCGGCAGGACAACGCGGGGATGCGCCCCGGTTCGCTACACCATCTAACGCCGAGGAAGAAGCCGCCTGGGTCGTGAATCAGATCTGTGAGCAGGTGGAGGAAGGACAGTTTCCATATCGGGACATTGCTATTTTGCACCGGACCGCCAGTAGCAGCCGGGCGGTATTTGAGCAATTGGTGCTGAAGGATGTGCCCTTTGTACAACACGGAGCCGCTCCGGTCTTCTATGATCAGTCACTGATCAAGCCGTTAATGGATCATATGCGCCTGTCTTTGAACCCACGAGCGATGGATGCTCTGCCAAGCGCACTCGGTCCGCTGTATGTGTCCCGTGATGCAGGACTGGAGTATATCCAGCGCTGTGAGCAGGAGCAAGCCAAAAAATATCCGCTGATTCATCTGAGCAAATGGGACAAGTTGAAGCCTTTTCAACAGGAGCAGGTCAAGGAACGCATCAAGCTGATCAAATCTCTGCACAAGCTGAAGCCGATTATCGCGATTCAGGAGATGCGCCGCCAGTTCTACGATAAGTATATGGAGAGCGGCGACCCGACTATTTTTACCCATTATAAGGAAACGATGCTGGAAACACTGGATGAATTCGAAGCGGCTGTCAAAAAGTTCGAAACCGTGGAGGAATTCGTGCAATTCGCAGACGAGCTGTCCCGCAGACACCGCGAGATGGAATCATTGCGCCGGGCGCAGGATAGTGATGCCGTACAGCTCATGACCATTCACCGGGCCAAAGGACTGGAGTTCCCATGTGTGTACTGGATCGGAGCCAGCGAAGGCATTGTGCCGCATAGTACCGCCTTGCGTCAGGATATTCCGGAAGATCAGAAGGCAGCACTCACCGTGCAGCAGACGGATGCTGAATTGGATATGGCTTTGGAGGAAGAACGCAGACTGGCTTATGTGGCGATCACTCGTGCGAAGCAGCACTTATATGTGACATCACCTGCAAGCCATCACGGCAAACCTGCTGATGTGTCGCGTTTCCTGCTTGAAGCTTTTGGCATGGAGGTCCCGGACAAACGTAAAACACGGGAAGAAGCCCGTAGTGGCAGCCCGTCTTCATACGGGAATCATGGACACGCAAGCTTCAACAGGAACAACAACGGAAATAGCAACAACCGAAGCAGCAACGGAAACTGGAAAAGCATCGGTAACGCTAAAGATGCCGACAGACGTGAAAATGGTAAGGGTGGTACTGCACAACAAACTTCATCTTATGTGCAGCACGATCGGCAGCGTAGTGCAATTAACCATAAGGATCATCGGGAGATGGAAATGCTGGATGAGCGGGATGAGGATCGCCTCAGCGAGAAACGCGGCAGCGGAATTATTAGAGATCATACAGCATTTAGTACACCCGGACTACATCCGAAGGCTACCAGTACAACCATGACTTCGAGTACTTCCCGAAATACTGATTCCTCTCGAGCAGGTTCGAACAAAGCCGAGCGGACAGAAACGGTGGCCGTCTGGAAATGTAGTTCTGTTACATGCAAAGCATGGTTGAGGCAGAAACCGGCTGTAGCGTCCGGTAAAACGTCGAAAAAGGCCACCTCCGGCCCTCCCGTCTGTCCACTATGTTCAGGAACGATGATCGCCGGCACCCGGCAGGTTCCATTGACAAATCGATTTGGAAAATAGAGAAGCATCTTCTTCGTTTCAGGGCGCTTGCTGCTGTTTATTAACAGTAGAAGCGTCTTTTTTCCAATTCAACAGTAAAATGGTCTTTTTTTCAATATTGAAATGGGGGTTGGATTATGCAGGAAGGCAAACAACATCTGTATGTGTCGGTAACTCATAACCTTATTGAACGAACGAGAAACGAATCTACTCCATTCGAAGTCCTTGTGGATGATGGACAATTGGCAACATTGCAAGATCTGATGAAAGTGCTTGAGGAGGGGGACGACTACTCGTTACAGCGGGCCCCCGTACCTTACAAATCGGCAGACCACGACGATGGAAATGAACGATTAACAGACGGCGTGACGATGTTGTACACCTTCCTCTACGATCATGGTACAACGGAGACCAGACAGGCTATAGAGGACATGGACGTGCTTCCAAAACTTCAGAATACGGACTACGATGACCCGGGATATGAAAACTCACCGATGAATAAATGATGAAATGCAACCATCCTATAACCAAAGCAATAACCCTCCTTCTGCTCCATTTACCATTTAGAAGGAGGGTTATTCTGTCAGCGGAATTTCCCGCGAGAATAGTCATGATTTAACTTTCCGTTATTATTTATTTTTTATATTCGTTATATTCTATATTATCAACGTCTAATCCAGCCTGATCTCCTGCCCTTTTTCGGCAGACTCGTAGATGGCACACAGCATGCGCGTGGAGGTCACCCCATCCGCAATCGGGCTGATGGGCGGCGTACCGTTCAGGCAACATTCTACAAAGTGATCGATCTGATTCTGGAATGCACCGTGAATATCCAGACCGGAATGATCTGTCTGAGGTTCAATGTTCATGATGGTGTCATGTTTCTCGGTGACAATCAGTGTTTTGGGCTCCAGTTCAAATCCACCGCGCTCACCGTACAGCTTAACAAAGGATTCATCCTCACGGGCATGGAGGGTAAAGCTTACATCTACCGCCAAGGAAGCACCATTTTCAAAACGAATCAGGGCATTCGCCATATCTTCGACGTTATTGATCGCAGCGCTATAGTCTGCCGCTTTGTAAAATGAGAGATGTTCCACATTCGCACGATTGCCGAGTTTACGATACGTATTCCCGCTGACGGATACAGGCTTCGGTCTACCCATCAGATACCAGCACTGGTCGATGATATGTACACCCAGGTCAATTAATGGGCCGCCGCCGGAGCGAGCCTTGTCCGCAAACCAGCCACCCGGGTTACCCAGACGCCGCAGAATCGATGCTTTTGCATAATACAGCTCGCCAAACTCGCCGGCATCAATGAATCTGCGCAGCATCTGCATGTTGTTATCATACCGGCGTACAAAACCCACAACAAAGGTACGCCCGCTTTTTTTCACCGCTTCCTCAATTCGCAGTGCGTCTTCCACATTCGTAGCCACCGGCTTTTCCAGCAACACATGTTTGCCAGCCTCCAATGCCGCAATGGCAAATTCCGCATGCGTATTATTCCATGTACAGATACTGACCGCATCGACATGCGGGTCTTCTAGCATCTCACGATAGTTCGTATACACGGACTGAGCGTCGTATTTCTGTGCAGCTGCTTTGGCCCGTTCCTCGTTCAGATCACAGATGGCATAGATGACGGCATCCTCATTTTTGGCATAACACCTCATATGAAGATCCGAGATGGAACCTGTACCAATCATACCGATATGCAGCATTTGCTTGGTGCTCATCTTCGTCCTCCCTCCCTTTTCCAAAACTTCGTTAACGTCTAGTCTGCCCGCAGCATGCCTTCGTAAATACCTGGTGTTGAATTTTCAATCTCCACTGCGCCTAGCGTTCGTTTGTAGAAGTCCATCGGCCCGGCCGATCCGATAATCGCGTAACCGTAGCCATCTGCTCTCATCGCATGCATACAAGCTAATAGCAAGGCAGTCCCTACACCTTTTCCACGGGCATCCGGGCTTACTCCAGTAGGGCCAAAGAAATTACGGCAGGTCGCTTCATAACAGGCAAAACCAATCATTCTTCCATGCTCCAGCGCAATATAACAGGTCACAGGCTGACGCGCAAAAGCGACATCACATTCATCTACCCAATGCTGGTTAAAATGGGTTATCACCCAGTTCAGCACCTGCTGTTTCTCCGGAGCAATGGCTCTGCGAACCACAATGGATGCCGCCTTCAGTTTCTCCAGCCCGCCGTGTTGCTCAGGCAAACGATAAAGCGCGACCAACATATCACTCATCGGTTCGTTTCCTCCTCATCTGGCACGGAATGATCCGCACACTTTGAAATTAACCTAATCCTACTGCTGATAACCTGCTTCTTACGCAATATTCCGAATTGAAACGAACATACGGCGCTTACAGTGTTTATATCCTACTGCAACACTGAGACAGGTTATCCCGTCAGTAAAGATGAGATGCGGTGATCTGTATAAAAGTTTACCGCGACACAACGCAGATGAGAAGGGATGATTGCGAATGAAAAACAACATGAAAAAGGTAAGCACCATCATGGCTCTATCAATGGCACTAAGCGGCGGGGCTGCTTATGCTGCTTCAGTAGATAACACGGTACAACCTATGCAGGAAACCGTCACTTCTGCCCCGAGCAGTACTACAGGAGTTGTACATGTATCCGTCAATGGTGCAGCGGTTGCTAACGGATATTGGACTCAAGACGATAAGGCAGCCATGATCCCGCTTCGAGCGCTAACCGAAGCTCTCGGAATCGAATTGAAATGGCATAAGGAAGACAAGTCCGCAGAGCTGACTCGCGGCGCCTTGTGGACTCAGGTTTTTGCGGGTAAAGATCGTTACTCTGTAAACAAAATGCTGCTGACCCTCGGTACAGCACCTGAAATCAAGGACGGAACACTTTACGTACCTGCTGTTTTTGCGGAGAAAGTCCTACATGCCCAAGTAAGTACAACGGGAAATCAGGTGGAGATTAGAAGTGAGGAGGACATCAAAACGGTTACAGAACGCGGTGTGATTACCCGGATTTCAAATCAGGATAAATATCAATCCACTCAGATTGGTGGTGCGGGGCCGGATGGTATCGTGTTGAACCTGAGCAAGGATACCCAGCTCATTTCGGCGGAGGGAAAAGAGATTCAAATGGCTGACCTGTCCATCGGTATGATGGTAGAAGCCGAACACTCCTTAATGATGACCAAAAGTCTGCCTCCACAAACACCAACATATAAAGTAACCGTACTGGATACAGCAGCTGAAACAACAGCACAACCAAAAGAAACTTTTGGAACCGCAGGCACGATCGAAGATGTCATTGCCAAAGACGGCATCGTGTCCCAGATTGAGATTAAAGGTACACGTCTGGCTGAGACTGCACCAGATCATGTTGTTTTGAATATCAACAAAGAAACTTCGCTAGTGGACCAGCAAGGCGAAGCCGTGAAATCTGAACAACTGACCAAAGGTGCGAAAGTCATCGGATTCTATAGCCCTATGCTGACTCGCAGCCTGCCTCCGATCGGCACAGCATGGAAGGTGGTTGTGGAGCTTCCGAAAGTGCAGCCCAAAGCCGAGTAAAGGCGGCAGGATGTACCCGATAGGAAGTTAGAATTAGCCTACAGGCAAGTAAAGTAGAGTACATGTGGAATGACGCGTAAAGGCTAGAAAAGCTAAAAACCTTTCCCTCCTGTCTTCTGACAGGGCGTGGAAAGGTTTTTTTTCATAAATGAGTCCATATCAAAACTTGTAAGGTAAGTATCTGGTATCCGTTTTCTGTATAAAAGATGTTTGATCAAGCCTCGTCCTAAGATTCTATGATTGCTTCAGCTTCAATCTCTACCATCAGCAAGGGGTCAATGAGCGCACTGACTTCGACCATCGTAGCTACAGGTTGAATCTGTCCGAAGAATTCGCCATGTGCTTTGCCAACCTCTTCCCACTTCGAAATATCCGTGACAAACATACGTGTTCTAACCACATCGGTCAAGTCTGCACCAAGCTCTTTCAGCGCTTTTTCGATCGTCTCCAAAATAAATCTGGTCTGCACATACGGGTCACCCGCACCTACAACGACGCCATCCTGCATTGCTGTTGTCCCGGCAACCTCAATCCGGTTACCCACACGAATTGCACGACAATACCCAACCAGTGGTTCCCAAGGGGAGCCCGTAAATACCTGCTGTCTGCTCATTTTCCTAACCTCGCTTTATGTCATTTCGTTATTGGATTAAAGATGAATTATATCAGTCCGTACTCATCTCAATCAACGATTAAAACTTGATTTCAACTTTATTGCCTTTCCTCAAACTCAAAAATCCCCTGAACACTTTCACCTTAAGTAAGGTTAAGTGTTCAGGGGGATTTGCTTAACGTACAAAGAAAATTAAAGTTTAATATTAGCCTCGTCGAAGTAATCTTCCAAAGTTAAACCACTCTTTACGACATCGGGTGCAATATCTGCACCAACATAACGAATGTGCCAAGGCTCATACACATAACCCGTCTTGCTCTCTTGGCCTTTCGGATAACGAATGATAAAGCCATATTCGGCAGCATGTTCATCCAGCCATTTGCCTTCTTTGGATGAGCCGAACACCTCTTCCAGCACATTGCCCACGCTTGGACTGGATACATCTATGGCAAGACCTGTCTGGTGTTCACTGCGGCCTGGAACGGCACTTACACGGGAAGCATACTCTTCCCCTTTGGTTTTCACATTATTGTTGTAGATAGATACCTGACGCTTGTAAGACCGGTATCCAGACACGGCACGAAGCTCAATCCCGTCTGCTTTGGCACCGGCAAACAGTTTCTCCAACGCTTCCGCAGCTTCTTTGCGCATATGACGTTTCTCATGTGGCCCCTCGAATGAGAACGGCACGTCAGGCTCGACCAAATCACTCGGCTCATAACCTTCCGGCAGACTACGCTGTTTGTTGACAATGACCGTCATGGCCTCCGCATTAGTAACCACCGATTGGGAGTCAATCGTGGTCTGCAGAGCGCTAATGCTGCGTTTCTCCATGAGCGGATCTTCTGCTGTTGCACCACCACTTCCATTGTCCGCAGAACCCTGCCCTTCTCCGGTAGATGCGCTGCCTGAGCCGTTATCTGTTGCTTCATCGCTACCCGAATTGGTTGTGTTATTGCCCTCCGCATTACCTTTGCCATCTGAGCCAGATTCATCGGTCAAATGCACGGTTGTGCCATCCGTTCCCTGCTCCGTGTTAGGTGTTCCGTTCGCGTTCTGATTCTCGTTCGCACCGGAACCGCACGCAGCCAGCAAGGCTCCACATATCATAAGTGAGGACAGCAGAACCACGATTCGGCGCTGTCTTCCTGTTCCTGATTTCATCATAAAACTCCTATCACCTTAGTAGAATGAATATCTTTTTTACGTTTTCTCATGGTTACTATGATGTTCCCTGCGACAGTATACCTTAAATGTACGATAAGCTCCACCAGTAAAGAGTTCCTTCTCCCAGTCTCTATGCAAAGATATACCCTTTATACAGCTCGTAGCCTTTATTTCTGTACATTTAATGCAACATCCCAATCTTAGATAACTTCAGATGGAAACTGGAAATGAAAGCTAAGCTCCACAAAAAAAGCAGGGGCGATCTGGTGATCTCCCCCGCTGTACTTGTGTGAGGCCTCATTTGGTTGCCGGACTGTCCTTGTGTTTCTGGACAGCCTGCCACATCCGCGCAGCCACGCGCTCGCGGATGAGATCCAGACCGGCTGCGGCGGGCACACCCGGCAGCAGCGCGGTCAGCTCGGGCAGCGCAGGCGGTTTGCCCGGCTGCGCGAGCCGCACCTCCACGGCCCCGAAGCCCGGCCCCGGCTGGTGCATGGCGCCGTCTGCGGCTGCCTCGGCGATCCACTCGCCGACGGCCGCGCCGCCTTCGCCAGCCCGCGCCTGCGGGCGGCCCGCCGTTTCCGCTGCGCGGCCCGGGCCGCTGGGATCATGGGCAAGTTCTTCTGCCCATGATCCCAGCACGCCGGCGAGCAGCGCTTCGCGCGGCAGGCCGGCGTGCGCCAGCTGCAGCAGCGGCTCCGCCGCGAGGCGCGCAGCAACGGCGCGCTCCGCCGCCGCGGCATGCGCGCAGCCCGCGCGGCCGCAGGTGCACACCGCTGCAGGCGCAGCGCCGAACGCGGCCTCGCCTGGCGAGCCGGCAGGCCCCGCCGCGGGCAACAGCCCGGCGAGCTCCTCTGGCGTCGGGCCACCGCGCAGCAGGGCGTACAGCGCCAGCGGGCGCTTGCGCAGCTGCGCCAGCACGGCCTCGCGCTGCGCCTCGCTTAGCTGCGGCAGCGTGCCTGTGACCGTGAACACGCCGGATGCGGCTGTTCCGGTCTGATCTGTATCAGCCGACCCAGGCACAGTCTCTCCCGAATCCGCCACTGCATTCACCTCTGCTGTCCACACCCCGGGGGACATATGCAGCTCGATGTTCCATTTTTCGCTCATCATCATCCCCCTCCCTTCATTGATCATGCAAACCAGCTTTACCAACAACAAGCCGATTTTGCCTTCATTGCCAAACATTCAAATGTAGCGTGAATAACCTTATCCACTACATACCTCAGTGTTAATCTACAACCAAGTCTCTCCTTGAAGCGAGATCAGACTACGCAGTTCATCGTCTGACATCTCGGTCAGCCAGTTTTCACCCGAACCTACGACCTGCTCGGAGAGAGCTTTCTTGCTCTCAATCAGCTCATCGATTCGTTCTTCCAATGTACCCTGGCAGATCAACTTGTGTACCTGAACGTTACGGTTCTGCCCGATGCGGAATACCCGGTCTGTCGCCTGATTCTCCACCGCCGGATTCCACCAGCGATCATAGTGGATGACATGGCTTGCCCGTGTCAGGTTCAGACCCACGCCGCCTGCACGAAGAGACAGGACAAACATAGACGGGCCTTCCCCTTTTTGGAATGTCTCCACCATTTCATCCCGCTGTGACTTGGAAACCCCACCATGCAGGAAGTAAGGCTCTTCCTCATAACGCCGGTTCAGTCTGGAAACCAACAGATCCCCCATAGCAACATACTGGGTAAAGATCAAAGCCGATTCTCCATTATCCCGAATAGCATCAAGCAATTCGAGCAATCGTTCCATTTTGCCGGATGCTTCGGCCTTGCCGTGCTCCTTCCGGCTGCTGTCCGCCAGAACAGGATGATCACAGATCTGCTTCAACTTGGTTAGAGAGGATAACACGATACCTTTACGCGCAATACCGTTCCGTCCATCCAGACCACCCATGAGATCATCCACGACCCGTTGATACAGAATCGCCTGCTCCGGTGTCAGTGAACAATAGGATTTCAGTTCCAGCTTTTCTGGCAAATCTTTGCGAATATCCGGATCACTCTTCAGCCTGCGTAACATAAACGGCGACACCAGTCGATGCAGCTCCCGGAGCGAAGCCGCGTTCTCTTCCGAAGGGGCCAGACCTGTATACCGCTGGCGGAATGAAGAAGATGTACCGAGATATCCCGGATTCAGGAATTGGAAAATAGACCAAAGCTCACTCAAACGGTTCTCCACCGGTGTTCCTGTCATGGCAATCCGATGAGAAGTGGACAGCCGCATGACACTCTGAGCCTGCTTCGTCCGATAATTTTTAATATACTGTGCCTCATCCAGTACAACGGTCGACCAGTGCAACGAAGCCAAATCCGGGCCATCACGGCCTGCCAGGTGATAGGTTGTGAGCACGATGTCATGCTTCTGCGCTTCCTCTTCAAAAGCATTTCCATGTAGCCTTTGTCCACCATGATGAATGTACAGTGACAGGTCTGGAGCAAAACGCTTCAGCTCACGTTGCCAGTTGCCCAGTAGAGATGTTGGGCAGACAATAAGTGTAGGACATTGACCTTCCGGCATATCTGTATCTGGATCACCAACGGACTCCTGAGCTTCTTGCAGTGCAGCCTGGCGCTCCTCCTCTTTGCGATCCAGCAGACATGTGATGACCTGAACCGTTTTTCCAAGTCCCATATCATCGGCAAGACATACCCCGAAGCCCAGTTCACCCATGGCAGATAACCACTGAAATCCACGTTCCTGATACGGTCTCAGTTCACCATGCAACTCCGCTGGCACTGGGCGAGGTTCAATGTTACGAAGCACCTGTCCCTCTAGCAGGAAAGCGAGCATGCCTTCGGATTCAGCACCGAAAACAGACATCCCTTTCCAAATGGAATCTTCCCCTTCATCTGCGGCAAGATGTAGCCATTCGGAAAGCGGCATGTATTGTTCTTCTTCTTTTTTCATATATCGAAGCACTTGGCGAATCTCTTTGGTATCCACTTCAATCCATTCCCCGCGAAACATAACATAGGGAACGGTGGATTCAGCCAGTGCGGCAAGTTCCTCTGCCGTAATCGGCTTGCCATCCAGCATCGGCTCTGCTGTAAAGGCTACGAGTTGCTCCATGCCGAGTGTAGAACCAGCTCCAGGTTGACGCTCCGGTGCTCCGTTCATCATCTGCAAGCGCAGACCTGCACGCCGTTTCCCCGCGCGACTCCATCTCGACGGCATTAGAACCGTTACCCCAGCCTTCTGCAACTTGGGAACGGCATGGGTAAGAAATTCAAAAAAACTCTGTTGCTGCAACTGCATCCCCTCGGGACGAGCATGCAGCAAAGCAGTCTCCAGTTCTGGTGCCAGCTCAGACGCCTCACCGATGGCCATCAATAACTGTTCTGCCACAGAGGCGTAGTAGACTTTTCCCCGATCCAGATCGCGCTCAGGATGTGCCCAAATGCTTCGTGCAGGCAACCTGAGACCTGCCTCCTGATCGCTATCCACCCAGAAACTGATACCCCAGGTGGTCTCCTGCTCCCCCAGAGGCGGCTCCAAACGCAGGACCAGTCTGAACTTCCCTTCCGCAGGCGGCATTTCTTCGACACCAAATGCAGGCATCGTTGTACCCCCGGCCTCATGGATCGCATCCACGAAGTCCGCCATATCCTCTGTCGGTCCTTGCACAGTGACTGGGCGGAATATGGAGATCAGACTGTTCCACCATAGCTCAGACACCGGTGAAGAGCCGCGCCTGAACGATGTCCGGTAACGTGAAAGTTCACTATCCATGCTCTCCAGTTCATTCGTTACCACCGCATGAATGATGCCACTCATAAATGAAAACAATACCGTGCCTGCCGCTTCCTCACGTGTCTCCGGCTCCGTTGAGGCATAGGCCCCCGGCGCTGACAGCGCGATGGGAGGCATCGATTCGGCAAGGCTTCTGAAACGCTCCTGATCTTCTTCAAGCTGCAAACGCGGATGCCACACCCCTGTAAGGGTCTCCTGACCCGTTCGCCGTCTTGCGCCTGTTTTAGCGGCAAATGCCGCCGCCGGAGCAATTGCTCCTCGTAGCAACAGTTCCTGTGTGAACTGTGCTGCCTTGACCCAGTAACGCATCTCTTCTCCAGCCTGAATCCCAGCTGCATGTAACATCTGATCGTCCCACTGCAATAACAGTCTGAAAGCATCCTTTGGTGAAACCGCCAATCCTTCCAGCGTGCGTCCAAGCAACTGCCTCCGCTTTACGTTTTTGGCTTCTGCCGCATTTCGAAGCGGATTCGGCCAGCGCAGTTCGGCAAGACGCAGCGCGGCAGGCTGAAACAGACGACCCCCGTCGCCAAATTGCAGCCTTCGCACCACGTGACTCCATGCATCTACGCGCGGTTCCGATGTTTCACCGGAAAAACAAAAAAATACGTCTCCAAGCCATACTCCATACAGCGATTGCATCATTACAGTCTCCCGTCATCCCTTCGCATTGTTACTCTCCATCATATACGAAAATGGACGGATTTAAAAACCTTTACGTATAAAAAGTGCTGATCATGCTCTTTTTCTATACAAAAAAATGCCCCTTCTCCATTATTCGGATGAGGAACATTTTGTTTAAACATTTAATGATGCGGGCCGTCAGACGGTCACCATTTTTGATCCGATCAGGATCTGACCAGACTTCCGAGCAGTACATCCAGGTTCAAAATACCCGCACGGTGATCCGCACAGAATCCGATTTTATCAAAAACACCAAGCATAAAGCGGCGGTGTTCTTCTGCAGGCTCTTCGAAACGATCATACGTCACAACCGAATCTACCATGTCTACAATCAGAGGCACATACCCGTTCTTGTAAGGGACTACGATAATTCGTGTAGATGAGGTATCTTCCTTCTCCGGCATGCCGAGCAACACACGAAGACTCACGACAGAAACTACCTTACCGTACAATGAAGCGAATCCTCTGATCTCTGGACTTCCGAAAGGAACCGTTGTAACCTCTACCATTCTAATAATTTCATGAACCTGATCAATGCGAAGTGCAAAAATTTGATCTCCCACCGAGAAATTAATATATTGCATTACTTCATCCATAATGTCCCCATACCCTCTCATTCCGTAAAATCAGATCATCAACACGCTTTTGGCTGTCGAACTTTAGACGATGAGTCGTTACATGTTGTATCGGTAATTTTGGCGTAATTGTTTAGGCTTTCAAGAAGAAGAATCGCAGTTACATCTCTTTCCCTGTTTTCTTTGAAAAATAAGCGATTTAACTCTCATTTCTGTGGATAACCCATTAAAAAATTCTAAAACTTTGCTTATCGTGAATATAAATATAAAGTTATACCCCATTTGTGGATAAGTTGTGCACATGTTGCACACAATCTGTGGATAGATACCTTCATTTATGTGGATATTCATAATTTTGATGTGGACATGTTGTGTATTTGTTTGTAAATCTAACGTAAACTTTGTCGTTTTTCGCCTGCTTATCCTCTACTGTGGACATATTGTGGAAAGCCTTTCAATAACAATATTGGATTTCACACTTTCTACCTGTTGTTATTCACATCTCTTTCACCAGCCCAACCAAGAAGGATTTCCGCTGTACGTTCAACCTGAAAAACTGGAAAATAATGACCATAAGGGAGTCCCACTTTTGTATAACCCGCATGTAAACTAGCAGGAAAATGATATTCTCGATCCTTTTCAGCCCAAACAACCAGTGGGTCTGCGTTATACCCTGCCTGCTGAAAGCTTCCGAGTTCATCCCAAAAGCTTATCGTCTGCTTATGTCCCAAGTGAATCCAACGCAACAAATCTACATGTGCACCCGCTATACGAGGTGAACGGAGATAGGCTTGTACCCTCTCAGCCAGCCTCGTAAAGCTGATCTTATCCACCACTTCTTCACCGCTCGCACTAAACATCCGAGCCCAACTGCTCCGGGACTTACTCCGCAGTAATGTCCTCACAACACGCCTAGGCAGATGAAGCACCTGTTTTAAACGTCCATTATTCCCCTCATTCACATTGTCCGCAACAGGCTGCAGTAACGCCAAACGGATATCGGTACGTCCGCTTCGCTTCAATGCTGCCGCCGCGATAGCTGCACCTACAGAGTGACCTACTAGTTTGATTGGACCCTGCACTTCAGATAGGGCTTCCACAAGAGCGTTAACCTGACCTGTAAATGCATCTTCTGCCTGGTGAACAGGTGAACGACCAAATCCTGCGAGATCAACGATCCAGACAGGATTACCCGTAAGTTTCCGCAATTGTGACCCTAATGGAAGCAAATCATCGGCACTTTGCAACAAACCATGCACGATCACCCACGGCTCCCCCTCCCCTTCCCAGCCTAAACTCGCCAGATTTCCCAAACGTACACGGATATAATCGTTTAGAACATGTTTATGCTCAGCTTCAGCCTTGGACAGAAGTCGGTAATCCAGATCAGCAATAATGAACGGAAGCTGCTCCCGGATATCTGGCCAGTTTCTCCCCATTCGTTGCATCAACCCCTCGGTCTCCTCTACCGGAAATGTCCTGTCTGTAATAAAAGCAAGTGACTGTGAAGGTATACCGCTGACGCGACTTCCACCAAGGCTCATAAGGCGTTGAATCCAGGATAATGGCAATGATCCTGCCGGTCTGGGCACATCCAGTTGCTTTGTGATCAGATGCAGCAATTCCTTCATGTCTGGACTCTCTTCCTTACGGGCGAGCAGTGGATAAGTCCCTCCGAACGGTACCTCATCCCGAATTAGAAAGACAAGTGTTTCTGCCACCACATCATTCTCCACGAGTGGCAACCAGTACGACGATCCACCAGGTACAACCGGCATAAAACCTTTCTGAACGGCTCCAATAAGTAACCCGATCCCGCCAGTCTGCTCGGTTTCACCTGTTGGGCGTGGCCCGACTACCGTACTGGGATTTACCACGGACAACGGGTAGTCATACTGTTTTGCATGTGCCCTTATATAAGCATCGGCCTTGAATTTCATCTCTTCATAAGCACTCTCTTGGTTACCGGCATGATTCATTTCAACCTGTTCCTGTTTCTCTTGCTCATTCCCTTGCCCATAAGGGCTCATAAAACCAACCACATGAATGAAATGTCGCAGACTTCCGCCAAACTTCATCTCCTGAGCCAGCTGAGCAATCTCTCTGGCTCCATGCATAAAGGTTTTTTCTGCTGTCTCTCGTCCCAGCGTAATGTCCATCGTTCCCCCTGCATGAAGAATGACATTCGCCTTCCTGATGCGTTCACGATCTGCTCGAACAAGCCCTAAACCTGTCAAAGATAAATCACCTTCGATAAACGTAATCCGTTCAAAGCCTCTCACACCGTAACTCTCCAGGACTGATCTGGCGCGCCGCTCGGAGCGAACCAGCAGCAGCATATGTATATCTGTTTTCTCCACAAGTTGTTTGACTGTTTCCTTTCCAATAAAACCGGTACTACCTGTCATAAACAGAACGGTTTGCTCTAATCTTGCTTCGTTCATCGATATGCCTCCAATTTATCTTGATCTCGTTTATTATCAAACTACATATTAGTACTATTTAGTACTAATTAATCTCAAAAAAAGAGCTTCGTTTAACGAAGCATCTGACAAAACGTACGTGCGGACTGCTCTATAATACCCAGATCACGAGAAGTCCCGGCCAAGATCAGCGAACCTTCAAGTGCTACGACAAATAAGGAAGCTGCCGCCCCCGGCTCAATCCCTTTGCGGAATTCGCCTCGTTCTGCCCCTTGCTGGAACAGCTTCTCCACCATAGGTACAAGTTCACGGAAAAAGATTGATATGCTTTCCTTCGCCAGGGAAGCACTTTCCGGTGCCTGCATATAAAGAGTGACAAACGGGCATGTACCTTCAAAGTTTCTACTTTCTATACCTGCCGAGAGCAATTCCAGGAAAGAGTTGATCCGTTCCTCCACTCCCCGCTCACGCTGACTTAGTAGCAAGTACAGCTCTGATTCATATTGTGCAATCCAGAACTGCACAACCGCCTGAAGCAGTTCCTCCTTATTTTTAAAATGATAATAGATATTGGATTTGGATACGCCACTAACACGCACCACCTCATCCATGCTGACATAAGCATAGCCTTGCCGGAGGAATAACTGCGCAGCAACTTCCACCGCTTTGGTACGGTTAACTGGACTAGAATTTCTGGGACTGGAACTTCTAGGTTTGGATGGTTTAGAAGATTCAGGAGTCCCTTGATGTGATGTATGGTTAACGTTATTCATAACTAGAACTATATAGTACTATTTTAACAAAAGCAAGCATGGCTGTTTATAAAAGTAGATCAGACGATCATTTTCTGATAAGTTGTCCACATTTAGATCATATACACACAGGATATCCACATCTAGTATTAAGCCGATGTAAAAGTTGTACTTTAACATTTATAAACGAGCAAAGTTATCCACATTTATAAGGTGAATACTGTACTATAACAGGTAATGCAAAGAAGCCAGTTGCAAAAGCTGCAACTGACTTCAAGTAAACATACTTTATTTATTTTTTAAGACTATCCCAGTTCTGCTGCAATGCATCAAGCAATGCTTTTTTATCCGATTTACCTGCAACATATGCTTGGATAGTGCTACCGAACTCTTGTGGAACACCCTCAGGGAAACGGTTGAAGTTCCAGCTTAATGTTTTATTTTCCTGACTATATTTCATGATATCTGTTGCGAGGTCCCCGAGCTCTTCCTCCGATGCCTGAATGGAACTGAAGGCCGGAATGAACTTGAATTCTTTAGTTAAATAGTTTTTACCAATGTCGGAGGTAACGAGCCAGTCCAGAAATTCTTTTGCCTCCGCCTTCACTTGAGAGTTTTTATTCACAACCCAGTAGTTAGGCACACCTACAAACAGCTTATCATTCGGTTCATTCGTAATCGGCATAGGCAGAATACCCAGATTCAGATCCGGATTGATGCCGTCAATCTGTACTTGTGTCCAGTTTCCTTGTTGCATCATCGCCGCTTCGCCACTAGCAAAAAGAGTTACCTGCGTGTTGTAGTCTGTGGTGAGCGGATTTTTGTTGCTGTATTTGAGCGTCAGATCAAGCAAGTTGATCCATTCCTCGAAGACTGGGTTACCCGGAATTTTCTCCGTACCCTCGTTCAGACCTTGAATGAATTTTACCGGATCGGCCTGATTCGCAAATGCTACATTGACGTTATGATTCCCGAGCACCCACCACTCCTGATAACCGTTCGAGAACGGTGTAATGCCTGCGTCCTGAAGTTTCTTTGCCGCTTGATCCAGTTGTTCCAATGTTGTTGGGATTTCAGTGATGCCTGCTTTGGCAAACAGATCTTTGTTATAGATAAAACCGTACCCTTCCAGCGCGAGTGGCTGTCCATAAAGCTTGCCATCCTTAGTCATCGGCTCTTTGGCCACTTCCAGTACATCCTTAGCCCAAGGTTCACTAGATAGGTCTTCGAGATATTCGAGCCAGGTATCGAGTTCACGGTATCCACCGACGTTAAAAATGTCCGGTTGCTCACCTGCGGCAAACTTCGCTTTTAATGCAGCCCCGTAGTCACTTCCACCGCCGACCGTCTGAATGTCCAGCTTCACGCCTGGATGGGAAGACTCATACTCTGCTTTGAGACGATTAAGCGCTTCGGCAATTTCAACTTTGTATTGGAAAATTTTAATCGTTTTGGCGCCACCCGCTGCGTCACCACCACCCGTTTGAGCATCTGTATTCACGGGACTACCGCTTTTGTCCCCGTTTCCGCAACCTGCCAGCATGACTGAAAAAGCAATGAGCATCAGCAATGTTAACTTTGTCATTCTTTTCATAGATACACTCTCCCTGTAAGTAGTTTCAGTTTTACTGCCTGCACCTCTTGCTTACCCTCTGCCTCTTACTCCGGCTGTACTTCGTTTGTTTAGAATGACCCTGTCCCTGCTTTTAATTCTGTTGCTTACTATATAGATGAACTAACGCAATTCCTCACAAATGGTATGCGTAGTTGATCACAGATTAATGGTCAAGCAAGCTCTTGTCGCTATGCCTTTGATATCGGTGAGGCCAGTCTTTTTACTCGACCTTTTACAGAAATCCATTCTTTGTATCCCTTGTTTTAATCTCGTCTCTACTCTGTCTTTCCCTGTTCTGCTCTGGCGCATCTGCCCAAGCCCTGCGGGCAGATGCGCCTTTTGCCCACCACCGTGCGAGGCAGGAGCGGAGGCATCATGATGCGCTGGAGGAGCGGAGCGTTCGCCTTTGAACCTCGGGGGCTTCCTTGCCTCAATCATTCAGGCCCCCGAGGAGCAACAGCGACCGAAAGCGCACATGATGCCGGAGCGGCCAGCCCTACCACTACTACTCATTTTTTGGTCTATCGCATTGTCCCCCCGCCTTGCTCTGGCGCATCTGCCCAAGCCCTGCGGGCAG
>NZ_FMVM01000006.1:73257-323717 GCF_900102085.1 Paenibacillus polysaccharolyticus
CGGAGCGGCCAGCCCTACCACTACTACTCATTTTTTGGTCTATCGCATTGTCCCCCCGCCTTGCTCTGGCGCATCTGCCCAAGCCCTGCGGGCAGATGCGCCTTTTGCCCACCCCCGTGCGAGGCAGGAGCGGAGGCATCATGATGCGCTGGAGGAGCGGAGCGTTCGCCTTTGAACCTCGGGGGCTTCCTTGCCTCAATCATTCAGGCCCCCGAGGAGCAACAGCGACCGAAAGCGCACATGATGACGGAGCGGCATCTCCTCGCACTATCCCTTAACGGACCCGGCAGTAATCCCCTGAATGATATACTTCTGCATCAGCAGGAAGAAAATAATGATTGGCATGATCCCAAGTACCAGAGCAGGTAGCGCCAGATCCCACTGCTTTGTATATTGACCAAACAGCGCGAAGGTTGCAATCGGAATGGTCCGCAGATTGGAGCTTTGCAGGATCAAGGATGGTAACAGATAGTCATTCCAAATCCAGAGCGTATTCAGAATAATGACGGTTACATACATCGGTTTCATCAGCGGGAAAACAATCCGAAAGAATACCCCATAGGCTGAACTGCCGTCCACACGGGCCGCTTCTTCGATCTCAAGTGGCACCGATTTGACGAATCCATGAAACAGGAAGATGGACATCGGTGCTCCAAACCCGAGATAACAGATAATGAGTCCGCCGAGGCTGTCGATCAGTCCCAAATTGCTGGTTACCGTAACCAGCGGGATCATGATAGACTGGAACGGAATCACCATTGCGGCGATAAACAGACCGAATAAGATCCGGTTGAACCGTGTATTGCTGCGAACCATGCGGTACGCGGCCATGGAACTGATCAGCACGAGCAACAGATTGCTGACGATTGTTACAATCAGCGAGTTCATGAGCGCCGATGGAAAGCTAATTTTCTCCCAAGCGTTCGCGTAGTTGCCCCACTGGAACACTTCCGGCCAGGCAGCCGAATTGGTAAGCAGGTCACCAAAGGTTTTAACCGAATTCACAAACAGGAAGTAAAACGGAATCAGGAACAACAATCCGATCAACACCATAACAATCTCGGTAATTACGGTACCGAAGCGATAATTTTTCGTTGTTTCCATCAGGCTTCAACCTCCTTGCTCTTCGTCAAACGAACCTGAACCATGGTGATGATGGCAACGATCACGAAGAATATAAATGCTTTGGCGGTTCCAATTCCGTACCGGTTGTTCACGAAGGCTTCATTGTAGATATTGAGTGCAACCGACTCGGTTGAACCAAACGGACCGCCTTTCGTGAGTGACAAGTTGAGATCAAACATTTTGAACGACCAGGAGATCGCCAGAAACAGACAGATGGTTACACCAGGCATAATGAGTGGTAAAATAATGCTCCGTAGCACCTGACCGCGGCTGGCTCCATCAATCTCGGCAGCTTCCAGCAGATCAGGTGAGACATTCGTTAAGGATGAGATGTAGATAACCATCAGATAACCTGCGGTCTGCCATACAAACACGATGACAATTCCCCAGAAGGCCGTCGGTTCATCTCCGAGCCACGGGAGGTTGAAGAAGGACCAACCCGTCACGTCGCCTACTGCTGAAAACCCTTTCACAAATATGAATTGCCAGATAAACCCGAGTAACAATCCACCGATTACGTTAGGCATAAAAAAGATCGTACGCAGAATATTTCTCGTCTTGAGCGGTTTGGTCAGGAAGTAGGCCAAGAAAAAACCGATGACATTGGTGAGGATCACCCCTACAACGGTGAAGCGTACTGTGAACCAGAATGCATTCTGGAACTTGGGATCGTTTGCAAAAATATGCACGAAGTTATCAAGCCCAACCCAGTTAATGCTGGCAGATACTCCGTTCCAATCCGTAAAGGAATACATCATGCCAAGCAGGAAAGGGACCACGATGATGAGAATAAAAAATACAACGGAGGGACCCACGAACACAAGCTGCTGTAACAGCTGTGAAGATTTGCGATGCTTCATATCGTTCTCCCCTTCTATAGATGGATGATATTGGTCTCTTTTTCTATTAAACTCCAAAATCGTGAAGGGAAACACCGACACTCGTGAACATTTGGGTGTAAAATATTGTCCTCTCTTGACGAGTCACCAGAAGGGGTGTACTGATGTCCAAATACTACAGTATCCGATCCAAGCTCATCGCCTTTATGCTAATTGCAACAACGATTCCGCTGTTGGCATCTATAAGCATGACCTTTATTCAGACCAAAACAGCCTTGCGAGAACAGGCACTGGAAGAGAATAAACGTCTTATTTATCAGGCTTCAACCAATCTCAACAATTACGTCGATAACGTGGCACGGGCATCGCTCGCCATATACAATGATCCCACTTTCCTGCGGAATTTGGCTAAATTGCCGGGGGATTATCGGGCTGTTGCCGAGGTATATACAACGTTGCAAACGATCAGAGCCGCTGTACCGGATGTATTCCAGCTCTATCTGCATTCTTTTGTATCCAACCAATCCACCTTGATTACCAACCCTTTCCCGAAGCGGGAGGAACGTAAGCAAGCCTATTCCGATTCACTGCATGGTAAAACAGGGGACGGAGGATCGGATATCTGGGTAGAATCTGCACATATGAGTCACACCTACGGTTTCAAGGCAGCTTCTCCTGACGATTCACCAAGAACCGTGATTACCTTGCACCGGATCATTCGGGATATCCCATCCCCTGAGCGACTGGGCGTTCTAGCGATTGACCTCAACATGAACAGTATTGTTGCGATCTGTAGCAGACTATATGATCCCGCTAAAGAGCAGATCTATGTCGTCGATGGGCAGAACCGGATTGTTTATCAAGGGCGTACCGAGATACAAGCGGACAATGAGGCTGGTCATCTGCAACAAGTGGCAGGAAGCACGCTCGAAGATGGACGAAACCTCGCCGGTTCGGCAAGGAATGCAGCTGGACATTTTGAACAAGATCAGTCCATGTATATATATCAGCAACTTGGAAGCAACTACGCGGACTGGACCATAGTGAAGCAAATTCCGAACGAAACGTTATATGCGAGAGCCACAGCGTTAACCTGGAACAATGCAATGATTGCTATTGCAGCGCTGATCCTTGTGATCATGGCAACTTTATTCATTTCCATACGTATTACAGGTCCGCTCAAACAGCTCATGAGATACATGAATCAGATTCAGGCAGGACGCCTGCATGTGGATATCCGTCTATCGAGCCGGGACGAATTCGGGGTACTCGCGAGGCATTTTCGGGATATGATGGATACTGTGAATAATTTGATCTTGCGAGAGTACCAGCTTGAACTTGCGAACAAGACGAATCAGCTCAAAGCATTGCAAGCACAGATTAACCCGCATTTTCTATATAACACTTTACAATCCATTGGAACTCTGGCGTTACAACAGCAAGGAAAACGAGCATATACCTTACTATCTTCCCTGTCCAAAATGCTGCGCTACAGCATGCGGGATCAGACCTGTGTAACCCTCCGCGAGGAAGCAGAGCATGCTCGGCTGTATCTGGAGCTACAGCAGGAACGTTTTGGTGAACGCCTGGAGGTACACATGGATTTTGCAGAGGATACATTATCTGTTCAGATGCCTCGCATGACATTGCAACCATTGATTGAGAACTATTTCAAACACGGAGCCGATGTACAGCCGGGAAAAGGATATATCTCCATCACTAGTCGCCAAGTAGACAAACACTGGATAGTAATTGAATTGATCAACAACGGTCCAGTTATTCCTGAGTATAAACTGATTGAAATACGCGAATGGCTACAACCCCAAGAGACAGAATCTTCAATGTCCTCCCAGGATTCTGCCATGTCCGAATCCATCGGTCTTCGCAATGTGGTACGCAGACTTGCACTTAACGCTCATCCCGGCATGCCTGCCAGGATCGAAATTGATAATTTGGAAGCAGGCGGTGTAAAACTTCAAGTCAAACTATACGCGGGAGAGTGAACAACATGAAAGCACTGCTTGTTGATGATGAACAGCATGTCCGCCATGCGATCCAGCTCCTTGGTCATTGGGATGACCTGGGAATTGACGTATTGCTCGAAGCAGCAGACGGAAATGAAGCGATCGAGGCAATTACAGCGCATCAACCTGAGATCATACTGAGCGATATGCGAATGCCTGGCAAGGATGGAATGGCATTGCTTGAATGGATCTCAGCACATGCTCCACATTGTAAAGTTATTGTTATTAGCGGATACGACGATTTTGAACTGGTAAGACATGCAATAAGGCATGGCGGCATGGACTATTTACTGAAACCCGTCGAAGCTGACGAACTGAATGCCTCCTTGATGAAGGCAGTGAAATCTTGGGAAGAGGAGCATACCTTACGCACAGAGTCCACCAAACAATCCATCGTGGTGAATCGCATGCGTCCGCATTATCAGGATCGTCTGCTCACCGAGCTGGCCATTGGCAGAGGTAATACTTCCGCACATATTCAGCGATTACAGGAAGAATTGAATCTCCCCCGCCTCATTCCGATGTGCTGTGTAGCCGTCACCAGTCTGTCTCATCTGGATGCGGATTGTTTAGCGAAATATCGCAGTCAACCAGATCTGCTCGTGTTCTCCGTGCTTAACATCTGCGCGGAGATGATGCGCACACCAGATGAAGGCGTCACCTTTCGTCAGCTCAACCAGCCGGATGAAATTGTTCTGTTGCATTGGGGGGAACCGTCCTCACTGGTACGCATCCTGGACAGCATTAACGATGGATTGGAGCAGACGATTCAGCGCAGGCTTCATTTTGGGATATCTACTTGTGAAAACTACCCTGCCGGTATTTCCGGAGCCTATCTGGATGCCAGCTCTAAATTGTGGCGACGCAACACTATACTTACGCAGCGGCGTATTCACTCTACCCTTGAATCTTCGAGCAGGAATAAGGGTCAACGTTTGACTGTTTTTGAAGAGCCTATGCGTATAGCTGCCTTGAGCTGTCATGCTACCAGTGTAACCGATACCGTCACAGCGTGGCTTGAGCCGTTTACCAAGCTGGAGGTGATCAGTGCAGAGCAACTGCAACAATGGATGCAAGAGCTGGAATGGATGCTCAGCCGTTGGCTAGATGATGCCGATGGCCAGCTCTCCCCCGAGGAAGAAAGTGCCGAGGATCAGTTCCCTCCTTTTGCCGAATTGCCTTTCGACGCTGAAGGTTTGCTTTCGTTCCCGCTTCTTCGCTCTCTGCTGGAGCAACGATTGCTTGCCGCCGGAAAAGCACTCACAGCTCAGCGTCACGCCGATCCTGATCCTATGCGCGAAATCGCTCGCTACATGGAAGCTCATTATCAGGAGGACTTGTCATTGCAACAGATTGCCGCACGCTTTTATCTGAGTAGGGAGTACATTTCTCGGAAATTCAAACAGCAGTTCGGGTTGAACTGGTCAGAATATCTCGGCAAGCTGCGGATTAACAATGCTAAGCTCCTGCTACAAAACCCTTCTCTGCGAGTTGCCAAAGTCTCGGAAATGGTCGGCTTTCAGGATGAAAAATATTTCAGCAAAGTGTTTAAAAAAATAGAGGGCATCACCCCCGCAGAATATCGCAAAACCATATCTGGAACCGGTAATTAACATCCCTGTTTCGATTAAAAAAGAGGACTTCTCGACATGATCTGTCGGAAGTCCTCTTTATGTCTTACGTATACATCAATGCAAGTTTAGTCAGGATGGCTTACTCGCTCTCTTTTTTCTAAAATAATATATCATTCGAAAGACTGCTCCTATTACAAAAACGGTCATAAACACATAAGGGAGGTTATCCCCTGTTTTCTGAGCCATAATGGGGAAATAGATTACACTGAACAGCAATATGAGGATATCCAGATAGAACAACACTTTCCAATACGTATTGACGATTATACCCCCTTTTATTTACCAAATATGGTGCCATTAAAAGTATTGTATCATATCAATCCATATTGGACGGGAGTGATGGTTACCGATCTTTCAGGATCACACCAGGCACAAGCCGGATATAAATCAACTCTCCTGCAAGCTCCACTATCGTCTGTGTGACGATAACTGCCGCAGCAATGGTTGCCCACTCTGGCGAGAGGGATAATGCCAATGGCAAAACAACCAGCGAATTACGGGTTGCCGCACTAAAAATCAGCGCCCGACCAGCACCTGTATCGAGTCGGAAGAGCTTTGCAATAAACCTGGATATGAAGGGCATAATGATGAGGAATGCAGCATAGATCGGAATGACATTCACAATACTGTTCAGATCATTGTAGACCTTGCCAATCTGGGAAGCTACCACAACGACCAGGGCGAGTGCCATCATCGGAACCGGGAGCCATGCCGTCGCATGAAGCAGCCGCTGCGCACTTCCGCCTTTTTTGCACAATACTTGTGTCATCAATGCGAGCAATAGCGGAACAACAATCAGCAGCATGAAAGCCTCTACAAACGGCCCTGCCTTCATTATTGTGGCTGCATCACTGCCCATGAATAACCAGAGATACCCCGGAAGCAAAATCATTTGAACTACAAACAGCAGCGGAGTTGCTGCCAGCATCAGCTTCTCGTTCCCCTTCCCGAGCTGTGTAAACACAATGACGTAATCAATACAAGGAGTTAACAAAACTAGATAGACTCCTATCAACACATCAGGCGATTGCGGAAAAACAAGCGTAAGCGGCCAGACCACAATTGGAACAGCGATAAAATTCGCGATGAGCAGCGCAGCCATAAAATGCAGATTGGACCAAGATGCCCGAAGCTCTGTAAACGGAATCTGCACGAACATGCTATAGAGAAGCACGGCAAGAACTGGAGACACCGCATAGTGCAGTGCATTGCCCCAAGCCGGAGCGGCTAGCCCGATCCATGCACCTGCAAATAGAGCCATCACATAGAACCAGGTCTGTTGTCTCTCCATTGTTTCTCTTGTTATCATCTCTCCCCCCCTACTGTATGAAAACACTCCTATGGACATATTCACGCCTGAAGTCGCGTACATTGGGACAGAGTACACTCCGTTCCAATAAGCTAGACCATGCGAGGTCTCCGGAAGGTGAGCGTTCTCAAATTTTGAAAACAGATTATTAAAACACGTCTTTAGTGGGTATATTCATTGTAGACTGACCCGTGGTTCATTACATTGATTAAAAAACAAGGAGGAAACACCATGTCCCGTAACAATCCATATAAGTGGTTAAACGCCATCGGTTTTATTGCTGTGATTATTGTAAACTATCTCTCTAACGCGCTGCCGATTGGCGGCAAAACCAACAAGGAAGTTTCGGATATGTACCCTGTACTGCTGACACCTTCGGGTTATGCCTTTGCGATATGGGGGCTGATCTACCTGCTTCTCGCAGGTTTTATTATCTATCAGTTCACCCCTGCCTCCTGGAAAAATAATTCGATTACCCGCCTCGGATACTGGTTTCTCGCCAGCTGCGCCTTTAATGTCGCCTGGATTTTCGCCTTTCAAAATCTCAAGACTGGACTCGCGCTACTGATCATCGTATTGTTGTTGCTTACTCTGATTATGCTGTACGTCAAAACACGTGCGATCACTATGCCAACCACGGCTGAAATCTGGCTAGTCAAACTGCCATTCAGCATCTATCTCGGATGGGTTAGCGTAGCAACCATCGTTAACACAGCCGTTTATTTGTACAAAATCGGATGGGATGGATTCGGCATCAGTGAAACGGCATGGACGATCATTATGCTGATCGTTGGTATGGTTCTGGCCGTGCTTGTCAGCTTCCGGTACCGTGACAGTGTGTACCCACTCGTATTCACTTGGGCATACATTGCTATCGCTCTCAAACAAAAGGATGTCATCTCTGTCTACTATACGGGGATTATCATTGCCATCGTTCTGGCGATCTACGCCGTGTGGCTGTTCCTTGCGCGCAATCAAGACCGTGATTGAGTACCCTTTTCTATCAGTTGAACTAAAGACTTTACACACCCACTTCGATGACAGAATAACCTTCCAATCGCTGTTATCCCCAGATTTTTTTGATTCCCTTTTTAAAAGGGAAAATCCGGTGATAAAGGCGAAGCCTATGCTTCCGATGTAGCTTTCTTTCAGAAAGCTTTTAGCTTCGCTTTTCCAGGTTTTTTCTGTCCTCTCCGTTATCGTGTAAATGAATCGTCCAACTTATAAAATAAACCGTAAACCAAAAAGCCGATTTTCAGGTCAAACGACCCTTAATCGGCTTTTTGCTGTAGTTGTAGGTGCTACAGGATTCAATCGCTCATCCTGTGACAAGGCTGAAATATGATCCTATTTCAGCGCGATCACTTCGATCTCAACCAGTGCATCCTTCGGCAAACGCGCAACTTCCACAGCACTGCGTGCAGGATAAGGCTGCGTAAAGAAGCTGCTATATACTTCGTTGACAGGAACGAAGTCATTCATATCTTTCAGGAATACAGTTGTTTTCACCACTTTATCCATGCTTGTGCCTGCTGCTTCGAGAATTGCTTTAACATTACTGAGAGACAGACGAGTCTGTTCCTGTACATCCGCACCAAATTCACCGGTTTGCGGATTAAGGCCAAGCTGACCAGACGTATAGATGAAATCACCAGCATCTACGGCCTGACTGTATGGACCAATGGCGCCTGGCGCCTGTTCGGTCGAGATTGCTTTTTTCATTCGACAGGTACTCCTTTGTGTTTGCTACCCCGCCACGACATGGAGACAAGGCGTGCTTTTATTTTTAAAACCTATTATACCATGCACCTG
This sequence comes from Paenibacillus polysaccharolyticus, assembly GCF_900102085.1. Classification (GTDB taxonomy): domain Bacteria; phylum Bacillota; class Bacilli; order Paenibacillales; family Paenibacillaceae; genus Paenibacillus; species Paenibacillus polysaccharolyticus. Next base: position 82,001 of record NZ_FMVM01000006.1, read on the forward strand.
TTCTGACAAGAAACGTTTGTCTCCCTGCGCCCTTGCAAGTCTTAAGCGTCCTGTACCCCAAGCGCATGAATCACTTCATTGGGATAAACATGATTGCCCTTCGTCTGTACCATTGCGACATTTCTCATCGCTTGAGCAATCGTTGACGCTTGAATGGCCCGATATTTGTCTAAACGCCCTTTCATCCAGCGATCCAGAAAAGTCATCACATGTGCAGCGAATTGTTCACCCGCACGTTTCTCGCCTCGATCCCCCAGAATAAGAGATGGACGAAAAATGTGTAAGGCACGGAACCCGATACTCGAAAGTGCATCCTCCATCTCACCCTTGGTCCGACTATAAAACACACGCGAATCCGCATTCGCTCCCATCGAGGAAATCACTAGCATCTGCTCCACACCATGCTGATTTGCCAGCGTCGCTGCGCGAACCGGATAGTGATAATCCACTTCACGGAAGTTCTCCTGACTGCCTGCTTTCTTGATCGTCGTACCCAGACAGCAATACAGGTCATCGATTCCTTCAAACAAATGCCCTTGACCCTCAAGCTGTTCCCAGTCTACAACGTATTGCTTCAGTGCAGGATGTTCCAGATCAAGTCTGCGTCTGACCAGAATACGAACCTCGCTGTATGCGGGGTGCCCGAGCAGATTGTGAACCAAAAGCCCACCCACCAGTCCAGTAGCCCCGATCACCATCGCTTTGCGTTCAGGATGATGCATCTCTCCAACCACCCCAATCTATTCATATATAGCTGAGTATTATATCAAAGAACATCGTAATCAGCTTTTTTTGTTGTTATTTTAAAAGAACCCGACGTCCCAAAGTAAACGTAAGCAGCAACATCACTGCACCAACCGTCACTTGGAATCCGTAAGTGGATATCCAGACCATCGCTTCCGAGAGAGTCTCCATCTTCTCGTACAGCCAGCCTCCAATCAGCGGGCCAATAAACGATGTTACGCCAGTCAAAGCTGAATAAACGGCTATAAACATCGGTCTTTCACTTTTCGGTGTGTCGCCAATCGTAAAATTAAACGCGAGCTGGTTGAAACCGCCAACACCAATCCCAAGAAAAATGTGGGACAGGAACAACGCAACCAGTACCGGAGCAAAGGACATCAACCCCCACGACAGGCAGGACAAGGCGATGACGGGTAACGTCCAGAATAACAGCGTTTTGTTGCTGTATCTGGCATTCAGGTTGCCCCAAATATAGAATCCTCCCATCATCACCAGTGTTTGCAAGACCGTGATCAGTGAGACCATCTGATAGCTGACTTTCAGCAGATCGAGCATAACGTAAGAATAGAGAGGCACAATTAATGTCTGGATCAATAGCCATGCCGCCAGAAAAATAGTCGCCTTCAGAAAAACCCGATCCTGAAACGGTTTGATAAACATCCGTGAGAACGACTTTTCGGTCGACCGTTCAAAGGGCAGATCCGGATAAAAGAAATAAATGACCGTATTGGCGATAGCACAGATCCATACAGGAATAAACAAAATCAGAAAACCGGTCTCTCCCGGATAACGATCCAGCAAAATCCCGCCGCCAAATAAACAAACGCTTCCAAGTGCATTCAGAATCGTATTTCGTATCCCGAAATAACGTCCTCTTACCTTGGCAGGTACGATATCCCCAATCAGGGATGTCCAGATCATACCGCCGATGGTATTACATATGAATGCAACCGTGTATAAGCCAATAAAAACACTGACCCACCATTCCTTAGGGAAGATGAACGGAATTAATCCCGTTGCACTCCACAAAATACGGTGCCCTCCGACGAACAGCAAAAGCGCGCGCTTACGGCTACGAATACGTTGCATCCAGTATGCTGCGCCGATCTGCGCGATGTTTACAAACGTGGTAATCGCGAGCACAAAGCCGATATGCCTCGACCCGGCCCCAAGATACAGCAAAAACCCGGTTAGAAATGGACCACCCAGCAACGTTTGCAAAATAATTGCCGGTACGCCCTCCCATGTTGCAATTGATAAATTCGTGCGTTGTGTCGAACCCTTGCGCCGTGGCTTGCCTAACGAAGAGGGGTTCATCTTGACCATCTTCTGTATGGGGATACACTCCTTAGACCGGGTAAAGCTTTGCCGGCCGATGCTAGTTGTCACCCCAAATTCTACTCACGGCACAGAGGTTGTCAACTCATTTTTTCACGGTGAGTGGAAGCCGCAGACGAAAGATACTTCCCTTGTGCTCGGCACTTTCAAGTTCGATTGTTCCACCCAGTAATCTTGCCAGATCCCTGCTGATCGAGAGGCCAAGTCCAGTACCCCCAAATTTACGGCTAATCGAACCATCTGCCTGCTGAAATGCTTCAAATATAGAATGATGCTTGTCCTTCGGAATGCCGATCCCGGTATCCTGAACCGAAAAAACAAGCCACTGACTTACCATATCCGCCTGTTTAGTCTGTTGGGTACTCACGGTCAGAGTGACCTTCCCCTTCGGAGTAAACTTGATGGCATTGGACATTAAATTCCGCAAAATCTGCTGCACGCGCTGCGGATCAGACCAAAGTGTATCTGGCAGTCCCTTTTGCTTCTCCAGCACCAGCTCAATTCCTTTTTTGTCAGCAACGAGCCCAAAATGATTCATGGCATCTTCGATCAACTGACTCAGACTGATGTCCTCCAATACAATATCCAGCCGTCCAGCCTCAACTTTGGACAAATCGAGAATGTCGTTGATTAGCCTGAGGAGTTCTTGTCCGGATTGATCAATCATGCCTGCAAAACGCACAATCTCATCCTGATCCATGGTATCGGCATTCTCACCAATCATCTGGGCGAAGTTAATCACGCTGTTGAGCGGTGTACGCAACTCATGAGACATATTCGCCAGAAACTCCGACTTGTACTGTGAAGCAATTGTCAGCTGTTTGGCTCGTTCCTCCAGAACAATCTGCGCTTTTTGTAACTCTTCCTTCTGCACAGATAAGAGGCGATTCGTACTCTGGATCAAGAGAATCCGATTTTGTTCATTCTGAAAATCACGTAAGATAAATGCAAATATAAGGCTAAGAGCAATTCCGGTAGGAAGCGTATAAGGCATAATGTGTGAGAAGAAATAGGCTGTAGGAATGACACCCACGAAGGCGATATTCACACTGTTGACAACGTTCACGATCAGTGTAACGATGATTCCTTTGACAATAAGTCTGTAGCTACTGCGTCGCATCCATATATTGAGTCCCGCACAGAGCAATCCCAGAAGAGACATGTTAATTACCGCGGCTACGGTCGCATCGGAAATACCAAAGGTTAGCCTCGATAGCCCAATCCCCACACCTATAATCATGACACTATACGGTTGTCTGTATGACAGAACAGCAACAATTAGAGGTACATAACGAAGATCAAAAACGACTTCATCATTCAGCTGAAATCCAAACACAGTACTGATCCAGCCAGCAAAAATCAGCACTAGCACGGAACTGATCTGTTTTACCTGGGAAGAGGCACGTATTACGATATATTTATAGAAAACACTTGCAAGATAAGCAATCGTAATAAGCATCCCCATATTGAGTACGAACATTTTCGAAAATTGCATGCATTCACTCCTGTTGTTCGACGTTATAACCCAAGTGCTTATTTCGTTCGTATTTTTACATCATATCACGCTAGGCCCACCTCGGCATGGAAACCTCATCAAAAAGAAACAAAAAAATACACAAAATGAGGATTCAATTTGTGTACAAGACATAGTAAAATATATTGTTGTTTCATTTTTTTCATTTACCGCTATGATCATGTTTGCTTGAAACATGATGAAAGGAGATTTACAGCTGTGCAATTGTTAAAAGATAAATCCTACTGGCTGTCGCTTAGTCTGATGTTATCCCTGGCTGTCATGGGACTTTTCTATGATATTCTGAACAATCCGGATCGTGGATATGTTATCCTAAATTCTCCAATTGACCGGTTGCTTCCTTTTATACCCGCAATGTCTATTCCCTATCTGGGATGGTACCCGTTTGTATTCGGCGTGCTGGCCTACCTGTGTGCCAAGGATCGGCTTATGTATTATCGGGTCTTGTTATCCATGAACATCTGTGTCTGGATCTGTTACCTGATCTACTTCAACTTCCAAACCATGGTTCCACGGCCGGAATTAACCGGTTCTGGCCTAGGCTCAGTCGTCATCGGATGGCTCTACAGCCAGGATCGTCCATATAACTGTTTTCCCAGTATTCACGCGCTGCACTCTTATCTGGTGATGCGTGCCGTTCTATCGGTTTCAACCATCCGTAAATCCGTCAAGGTGGCGGTAGTTGCCGGTGCATCCCTGATTATCATCTCTACACTGCTCATCAAGCAACATGTCATTTACGACGCACTAAGTGCAATTATTCTTGGTGAATGTATCTTCACGATCATTACTGGACTATCCCTTTATCGACGTCGCAGAAAAGAGTCCAAATGGACGGAGGGGATCAACTAACCCCCTCTTCAGGCTTTTTACCCAACTGCTTCTGCCGTCGCCATTCATCAATGAACAAACCTGCATAATAGGGGTCCCACTGGGTCCCCTTTCCTTCTTCCAGAATCATAAGCGCTTTCTCATCGCTCATTCCATTCCGGTAAGGCCTGTCTGACGTCATGGCATCAAAGGCATCCGCTACCGCAATAATACGTCCGAACAGCGGGATCTCTTCGCCTGCCATGCCATCCGGATAACCTTTGCCATCATACCTCTCATGATGGGATCGCACCCCCGGTAGAAAGTCAGCCATGGCATCCACAGGTTCAATCTGAAGCAAAATGCTCTCTCCTAACACGGGATGCGTACGGATGATTGCAAATTCCTCATCACTTAGCTTGCCATCTTTGAGTAATACCTCGTCAGGTATACCGATTTTCCCGATATCATGGAGCAAAGCTGACTTGTACAACAAGTCGGCCTGTTCGTCATTCATGCCGCTAAGCCTGCCGATCAGAATGGAATATTCCGCCACACGCATCGAATGTCCCGCCGTATATTTATCACGGGCATCCAGTGCGGCCGCAAGCAGGGAGAAGTAACTTTGCAGCAGTTGCCGATTGCGCTCCTGTCTCATCTCTAGCCGACTAATCATCATATTGAATCCCGAGATCAATTGCGAAAATTCATCCGAATACAGATCCGGCGTTCTTCTGCCGAACTCACCGCCCTGAATCCGGTTCATCTCTTGTGTCAACTCAGACACCGGATCACGGACATCCCGAATTAACAACCAACTGCCCACCATGGAGAATCCTGCACCCAAGATGACGATGAGTACACCCCATAACGTATATTCTTTTGCAAACACCGGGTCTATGTACTGGAGCCGAATATAGGTAGCCAGAAAAAATAAACATAACGGAAATAAACCGATAAGTGCAGTGCTCGTTTGAAACTTCCGCTGTATTGAGATCAAGATACGTCCGCCAAGCGAAGGCTCCATACCGTACAACATTTTGCCTCTACGGCGAACTTCGAGAAGCAGCGGTCTCACTGTCCTCACCGTAAGATAATATTCAACCAGAGCATGCATGATCGCAATCAAGAATGCACACACCGCCGCAACGATAACATATCCATACGGGATTTCAAGCCAGCCTGTGGAGATCATCCACAATGTAAGTCCAGCCGCGGGTAGAGAGAACCCCAGCATATGTGGTCCAATAATGCGATATATGGTCTGTCCCGGAAAGCGGTGAATTCGCTCATACATCTGATTTAGTTCAGCCATTTCATGATGCTCGGCAGCGAAAAATTGCCTTATTGGACCCAATTGAGCCCACAATGTAATCAACTCCGCAACCAACATAAACAGAATCGATATGAGTACAATGAAAATCAAACGAACATATTGGATATTGGGTACCTGTAAGGTTGAAATCATCACCACGGAACCCACAACAAAGACGGCTGATAATGAACCAATTAGATAATTGCGTAGCAGACGGAAGATAAATGCACGATATACTTCCAATCCAATCCCTCGCTCTCTATGTCTAACCCGTTCCGCCCTGATAAAAAAGGGAGAATAAGGATGTTTTCTCCTATATATTTATCGGTTATTCCCACTAAAAAAATTAATAAAATCCTGCGAAAAATACTACATATTCTGCTTGGCTGTCTTCGGGGATTGCTTCATAGAAAAGGCCGCTCCTTGGGGGAGCGGCCTTTTTATGAAGGTTTTTGTTACATATATTCCATTAAAGCTCCTTTTGGCGACTTGGCATCTAACTCGTTTTAATTTTAGCCGCCAAAATCATTGTGCCGCGTGGTTGATCCCCCAGCGCATCCGGTTCAAGCGTGATCGCTACGGTGTCATAATCGTTTGCGGAATCCAGCGTGTAATAGACCGCTCCCGTACCGTCGTGACTTAGGAAAGTCCCGGCATTCTTAGGAGTATCCCCCTTGATGAGCCATACCTGAAATGCCTGATTACCTTCCAGCACAGGCAGTTTCTCTGCCTGTACCACGAGGTGCGTGCCTTTGCTATCGATCACGATGGTCGCCAGACCTTGTGCAACAATATCTTGCGTTGCCGGGCTCAGCTTGACGGCCTCGCCCGTTTTCATGCCCTGCGCAGGCGCCACAGCTGAAGCGAGTTGCTCTTGCAGCTGCGCATTCTGCGCTTGCGCCTGAGCCAGCTGCTCCTGCGCGGCCGATACGCCTTCGGCTTGCTGCGTCAGCAAGTCGATGCGGCTCTGCAGCTGCGCCGTGTACACGCCGAGCACCAGCGCCGCTGCCGCGAGGCCCGCACTGGCTGCGCGCCATGCGCGGCCACCGCGCACACGTGCGCGCGTACCTGGCTGCCCCAGCGTTGCCTGGGCAGCCTCTTCGGCCCGGGCCGCAGGCACCGCCGCTGGCGGCAAGCCAGGCCCGGGCTGCGCCGCACGCTCATGCTGCGGCGCAAGGTCTTCTTGAAGCACCGCGGATGCGGGTGCTTCAGGTTGCTGCGCAGGAGTCGCTGCCGGCGTCGCGCCGGTGCTCTCCTGCGCCTGACCGAGCACGTTGCCCAGCACGCGTGCTCGCATGCCCGGCGGCGGTGCCACTGGGTCCGCCGCAAGTGGCAGGGAGCCGGTTACCTCCTGCAATTCCCTTACCTCCTGACGACAAGCTTCGCAATTCGACATATGCGCTTCGAATGCCGCCACTTCCTCTGCTTCCAGTCCGCCCAGCACATACATCGGTGCCAGATCAGACCACTCCTCATGTCGTTCTATCATGGATGTATGCCCTCCCTTCCCGCGTCCGGATGCAATTCAGCATCAGCAAGTAACTTCTGGAGCTGACGCATGGCAAGCCTGACACGGCTCTTCACCGTACCCAGCGGAATCCCGAATCGGCTGGATACCTCTTGTTGCGTTAAACCTGCATAATATATCGATTCAATCACTTGCTTCTGGTCCTCGTTCAATTGGGTCAACGCCTCTTTAATACGTGTGCCTTCCCATTTGCGCTGGACCTCTTCTTCTGTATTTGTATATTCGTCAGCATACGCCGCCAGTGTCTCATTCTCAACTGGAGTGGTTGCTGCTCCTTTCGATCTCCGCCTCAGCATGTCCACTGCGATATTGCGCGTAATCGCGAACATCCACGTGGTCAGCTTCCCCTGTGAGGCATCAAATCGTTCCGCTTTGTTCCAGATGCGCAGGAAAAGTTCCTGCACGGTCTCCTCTGCCGTCATCGAATCACCAACAATTCGGTAGGCAAAAGAATAGACGGCCCGTTCATATCGGTCATATAGCAGTTCCAGTGCAGAAGCATCACGCTCTGCAATTCGTTGCATCAACCTGCTGTCCTCTATCGATTCAGTCATCCGAGGGCCCCTTTCTGTATCTTCCCTCATATTATAACCTACGCAGAAACGTTTGAAGAGGATTACCCTTAATAACATTTTTTTTGAGATATTTCTTTTAAACTCCGGACTCAAATAAAGGCCTAAACCTCTACCTCAAGGGTTATCCTTCCTTTTTATTGCAATAAATTACAGACTGTGGTATGATATAAAAGTTGTATAAACAACCTCATATGATTTTCTGTCTTCTTTTTAACCCCGGAATATTTTCTTCATGCTGCGACCGCAGCGAATATGCTAACTAACCTATGGAGATTGACGAACCTGAATCACAATAACCCGGTAGACTAAGGGTTTACAAGATGTTCCCATTCACACTGGCGCGGTCATCGGAGCCGCAAGGACAAAAGAGAGGTAGGGCTTTTGTTGTTTTGGATATCATTTATTCTTGAGAAGATTGAAAACATACATCAAGCACCCGGAATTGGGTTCCGGGTGCTTTTCTATATCCAATTTTCTTTATCGCTTTTGGAGAAAACCGGCACACGTTCCCCGCTCCCTGGATAAAGCACGCCTAAAAAAAAGATAACCCCGGCTTACTGCCGGAGTTAACACGTTAATGATTCCGTTATATTCTTTCGAGAAAGATTCTTGTAAGAAACGGATCTGGATTGCATGATCCAGTCAGGCTTTCCGATCAGCCCGATGTTGCAGTCCACGTTTGGACCGCGGCCTCTCAGCAGAGGGATTAGATAAACATGGTTTTAGAGATGATTACGAGCAGAATGAATAAAACAAGAATGGTTCCCATGGAGCTCCAGACGCCTCCACCACAGGCAGGTGCACAACCATGATGGTATCCTTGCACCATCGGTGCTTGATTTGGCTGATAGCCATAAGGCATTGTTCCGTAATTGTACATGTCTTGACCTGGATATTGGTATCCGTACATATGTTCATGCCCTCCTTGTTGTCCGTAAACTTGCCCCTGTCCGTTCGGTGAGTTCGGTTTAACTTCGCTCATCGTCATGCCTCCTTAACATTTGCCTACACCTTAAGCTATGTATTTGCCCTATACGGTGACCGGGCTATGGCCCTCATGATCTCAAAATAGGCGTTTTACCCTGACCTTTATCTTTATGTACATTTTCTCATCCTTCCTGATTCAACATCTTCTTGATCTTCTCTATCCCTCATTTTCCTTTTCAGTTAATCACCCTATTTCGACTTTGTTGCTTTCTCACAACTCCCCCACTTCATTTCAAAATACTATTCTTCTCACCTCTCCTTCTACCGAGTCCCCTAAAAAAAGCTACTCCCTTGCTCCGTTACACCACCTAGGTACTGAACTCTCTTTCCTTCCCCAACGCTGCTTGTCCAGTCTCATAAAACCCTGCCGGTTACCCGGCAGAGCAAAACACATTACAGCCAGAACGACTTAGTGATGATAACGAGCAGAATGAACAACACCAGGATTGCTCCAGTGGAAGTCCAGCCGCCGTATCCCATTCCTCCTACTTCACCCATCTTAAACCCTCCCTTACGTGTGAATTTACAAAACCGTTTATTAGATCAGGAATGCTTTAGAGATGATCACCAGCAAGATAAAGAGAACCAGAATCGCGCCAGTCGATGTCCATGCACCGCCGTATCCACCAACTACTCCACTCATGTAAAACCCTCCTTTGATTTGAGGTACAGTTCACTATATGCATCGGACGCGCAACCGACCGGGCGCAGATGTAAAATGGGCTGAATTCCAGTTTTCATTAGATTTGTAACCTTTATGTTCCTAATATTGAGAACCATGCTATTCCTTTATTCAAAGGGATTCTATTCCTCATACAAACAGGCCAGCTTAATTAAGTTTAAGCAGGCCTGTTTGTGTTACAATTTTTGATCACGTCTTTTGATCACGTCATATCTTCAAACTAACGTTGAACATGCTTCCTCCTACTCACAGTCCTAGGACCCGAAATACACATCCAACTTCCCGGTAGGTGGAGTTGTTGCCATCCACACTGCTGCCAGATTATCCGGCCCTTGCGTGTATGCAGTGATGTAGTCACCAATGAGTACGGTAGGTGTAGGTGAATTCCCATTCGGGTCAAATGAAGTTGTCGTGAGTCTGCGACTAGTAAACGTAGCCCCGCCATCAAATGACTCTGCGACGAAGACGTCCAGCAAAAAACCATTGATCTGGTTAGAGTAGTAGATGACCCGAACAGTTCCGGTAAAAGGAGACACGGTAATGGAAGGAAAGAAATTCTGTGTTCCAGCAGGTGCTCCAGTTATGCTCACGGGCTCACTCCAGAGAAGCCCGTCAGGCGACTCGCACATAAACACATCTGTATACCCGTTCCGTGCATCATTCCACGCGGCATATACGGTACCACTATATACGCTGTTGGATATATCAACGTCGAGATTCAGATTCGTCTGCACGCGGAACGCATAATTGGGGACCGGCAGTACTTGAGGTGCAGGAACAACTGAAGCAATCAGGGTCGCCTGATTACTAAGTGGCGGTTGAAACGTAACTCCCCCATCATAGGAAGTTCGAAGCAACGCATACGGGCTGCCCGGGCCAGTGATGATGTATCCTGCATACACCTCCCCCGTAAACCCAACAGCTATGGCTGCCCGATCATGGAATCCCCTTGGACTGGAAATACGCCTCGGAGTTTGCCAAGTTGCGGACTGATCCAATGAAGCTTGCAGGAAAATGGATGAAGCCGCCGTTGCCAGCGGTGTATATCCTACATAAGCATTGCCACGATAAGGACTGCCCGGAGTACGGTCACAAGCTACATATGGCTCATCATTATGAACGATAAGACCATACCCTTGATTCACAAAAACAGGCGGATTCCAGGTTAATCCGTCGTCAAGCGAACGATAACTGATAATCGTACCGTCATTTTCACCATTGAACACATGCACGGTCACAATAAATGTACTCGGAAACGTATAGTCGATCGTAGGCGCCTCGGCTCCTGAATACCCTGTAGGCTGAGGCAAAAGGGAGGTTGTCCAGGTCTGCCCTCCATCGTCTGAGCGATAGAAACCGATACGTGTAGGCCCAGAACTCGTATCCACCGCTACTACACACATGATATTAGGTAACAACTCATTCACCGCAATGGACGGTTCAAACTGGTTGCCTCCCAATGCTCCCGTAATATTCACAACCGGCATTGTCTCCACCCCCACCTTCTTTTCAATGATTTATGGAATATTCGTAAACCGGTCGATCCACACCATTTCGGATTGCAACACACGCTGCGTAATATTGCCCACAGAATCAACACCGTAAGCCAAGATTAATGTGCTGGTTGCACTAAAGAAATCACTCTGCAACTCATAAAAATCTGCGGAAGTTAGCGGATAAATGAGTGTTCGTGATGCCTGCGGACCCACCTGAAACAAATCATGGCCAATGGGAATTCTGGCCGTTTGAGTCGTATCCCAGCGAAATACCTGAAGCTCGATATTGGCCGCTATGTTTAGCGAGTCATTTAGACATGTGACGATCAACTGTATGGCGCGATCTCCTCCAGTCGGAGAGTTATAAAGCAGACCTGTACTATAAGGCAATTAAACCCCTCCTCCCACCAGACCACTGCCACATAAAACGACAGTATAGTATAAAGTATGTTTTTTTGTTCTGAGAGAAATAGTACAAATGAGGAAGTTTGAACGAAAACTTATGAATTAATGCCTGATTTTTTGTAGCATACTTTGTTTAGCAGTCTTGATATAGGACAGAGCACCGCATACTCATATTCTGAGTCATTTGTCAAAACTCAAAAACGGCAAGCCCCTAATGGGACTTGCCGCGTAAAATGGGTTTTATTTCGTTTCTCAATTCGGCCTGTTGTGTAGTGAAATCAGCTTATCTTGTACGGATTGCAGTTTCTGCACGCTGGAAGCATCCGGTTTATCACGCCGGTCATCGATTTTCACGGATGTGGAGACACGCTGGGCTCCTGACAGAAACGGAGCTTCATGTAAAGCCGCGATGGCGGTGAAAACTTCATTTAGCGGACCTTCAATAATGGTGCTCATCGAAGTTAACTGATATGTAATGCCACGTTGTCTTTCCAATATCTTTTGCATGTCTGCTACATAACTGCTCAGACTGGTGGTTCCTGTTCCAATCGGAATAACGGTTACTTCTGCAATTGCCACTTCGCTCTGCCTCCTCTGGGCACCGTTCGAACCGTTGCCGCTCAAGTTTTAGTCGAGTTTTGACTGATTTTATTTTACCAGTTTAAAGTGCTCCAATTCAAACTGACGTGATGACGTCATTCCAAATCCCGTAAATTTTTTTTCGCAGAATCTTCAAATCTTCCAGTCCTTTTCCTTTGCGGATTTCTGGCTTAGATGGTATACTCGGAATTACGTTTTAAGGTTTCCTCCCTGTTTACAAACACTATATGTTGGGGTACATTAGTATAACAACAACAAAATATAGTGAAACGGGATACCCCACTTCTTATAACCAGCATCTGGAATCTATCGAAAAACAAGATGAAATCACCTCCAAAGGCACGTCCCTGTAGGTGTAAATCGCTTTCTCGAAGACAGGGCTGGCATGGAGGTTAACGGGGCTGTTTGGACTGCGTCCGTTAACATTATTCACAGGTATGAAATGATCAGACAAAAGCTTACATACAGCAACTTGTTCTGTCGAAGGCATGCATAGATAAGACTGTCAAAAACCAGAACATGAATGGGCATTTTCAGCCGTAAGGCAAGGGGAATGCTTTTTGTATGAGCAGGTTCTGTCCACTCCTTGTCGCATGATTTCATCCCAAACGTATCTGGTTACTGCCACTGTAGTCCGCAAAATCCGTATTTACTCACCGTTGTAGACCTCCAATTCTTATTTTCAAAGAATTGTTTAATTTATTTTTTTATCATTATCTTTTTATCATGTGAAAGCGAGGAATATTCATGCCACAAGTTGTGACCAAGCCGAACAATCGCCAGCTTGCCTTTGACGAGATGCGTATCTCGGTATATGCCGACCGTATCCTGGAAGGACTGGACATGCTCGACAAGGAACGTCTGGTTCGCGGAGTAACGAGCAAACTTCGTCGTGACGAAGTTACCGGAGATGAGATCAGCAATGCTTTTATGATGAGCGCTCTGGAACTGGTAACGAAAGAAGAGCCGAACTGGAAATTTGCAGCAGCGAGATCCCTGCTTACTTCCCTTTACAAAAAAGCGGCAACCAACCGCAGATACAAATCCTACCCGGACGAACCTTACGGTGCATTCCATCCGCTGATCGTTGACCTTGTCAAAAAAGGCATCTATCGCGAAGAGTTGCTGGAATGTTACACCAAGGAACAGATCGACGAACTTGCGGAGTGCATTGACTATCGCAACGATCTGCTCTTCGATTACATCGGTTTGCTCACACTGGCTGAGCGTTACCTCGCCAACGATTTTGATGGAAAAGTCATGGAATTGCCACAGGAGCGTTACATGGTCATTGCCATGTACCTGATGCACCAGGAACCTGCTGACAAACGTATGGATCTGGTGAAAGAAGCATACTGGGCGATGAGCAACATGTACATGACGGCAGCTACGCCGACGATGTCCAATGCAGGTAAAAAGGTAGCCGGACAGCTCTCCAGCTGTTTCATAGACACAGTAGATGACTCGCTCGAAGGGATCTTTGATTCCAATACAGACGTAGCTCGTTTGAGCAAAATGGGCGGCGGCATCGGCGTGTACCTCGGTAAAGTCAGAGCACGTGGTTCAGACATCCGCGGTCACAAAAACACAAGCTCAGGCGTTATTCCTTGGATTCGCCAGTTGAACAACACAGCAGTAAGCGTAGACCAGCTTGGCACACGTAAAGGTGCGATTGCGGTTTACCTGGACGTTTTCCATAAAGATATCCTGGCGTTCCTCGACCTGAAGCTGAACAACGGTGACGAACGGATGCGTGCGCATGACGTTTTCCACGGTATCTGCCTGCCTGACCTGTTCATGGAGCGTGTCGAAAGTCGTGGCGAATGGAGCTTGTTCTGCCCGCACGAGACGAAAAAAGTGATGGGCTGGAAAGATGAGAACGGCCGTGCACTGGGTCTGGAAGACTTCTACGATGAAACGAAGGGTCAAGGTACATTCCGCGAGAAATATGAAGAAGCCGTGAATCATCCGCTTTTGTCCCGTATTACGGTACAAGCAATCGACATCATGAAACGTGTCATGAAATCACAGCTTGAAACAGGTACACCGTACATGTTCTACCGTGACACTGTAAATCGTTCGAACCCTAACCGGGCACATGGCATGGTGTACTCATCCAACCTGTGTACTGAAATTATGCAGAACCAATCCGCTACCGTGGTGGAAAAAGAAGAACTGGTGACCAAGGATGGTCAGACACGCATCGTGATCTCCAAAGTGCCTGGTGACTTCGTGGTCTGCAACCTGAACTCGATCCACTTGGCTCGCGCGGTACCTCATAACGTACTGGAGCGTCTGATTCCGATTCAGGTTCGTATGCTGGACAACGTTATTGACATCAACAACATTGAGGTGCTTCAAGCCCAATACACGAACAGTCAGTATCGCGCTGTTGGTCTGGGAACGTTCGGATTGCATCACCTGCTTGCGCTCGAAGGCATTCGTTGGGAATCCGAAGAAGCTGTTACCTATAACGATAATCTGTATGAAAAAATTAACTATTTGCTCGTTCAAGCCAGCATGGAACTGTCCAAAGAAAAAGGACATTATCCGAAGTTCAAAGGCTCCGACTGGGAAAGTGGTCATTACTTCGATCAACGCGAGTACACAACGGGTGAGCGCGTAGGCGAATTTGTAACTACAGATCAATGGAAAGAACTGCAATCACAAGTTAAACAAAACGGCGTACGTAACGCATGGATGTTTGCTATCGCACCAAACGGTTCCACCTCCATCATCGCCGGTTCAACAGCAAGTATTGATCCACTGTATGAGCTGTTGTCCTATGAAGAGAAAACAACATACAAAATTGCCAACCCGGCACCGGATCTTTCCGAAAAAACGATCTGGTACTACAAAACGGCATTTATGGTGGATCAACATGCTTCCATCAATATGGCCGCTGCCCGTCAGCGTCACGTTGACCAAGGTCAAAGCTTCAACCTGTATGTTCGTCCAGATATCAAGGCGACAGAGTTCCTGGAATTGCATCTTCACGCTTGGAGAGCCGGCATGAAATCGACCTATTATGTTCGTAGCCGTGCATTAACGATCGAGGAATGTGATTCCTGCGCAAGCTGATCCACATAAGAATGGTAACATCGTGATGGATATGGGCACCTCCATTCTGTCACGCTGATCATGATGACCACCGGGGCATCCCTGTTTTGAATGCAAAATAGCGTTGCCCTGGTTCTTTTTTGCCCAAAACCTGACCACAGCATCGCAAGATGTTAAATATATGCCAGCCAAAACAGTACAAGCTTGTTCTGTCATCGTCGTTATATAGTTTAAATTCATTCAAGGAGTGAACGGATTATGCAAGTACAGAAAATTTTCAATACCGAAGCGCCTAACCAATCGACACGTATTATTGAAGGTGAATGCTCGGGTATCCTGAACTGGAACGACATTCGTATGCCTCATATGTACAAATTGTACAAAGTATTGTTGCTTAACCACTGGATCGCTGACGAGATTCCGATGTCCAAGGATGCTTCCCAATTTGCCCAACTGGACGAAGAAGAGAAACGTACGTTCAAAATTAACATCTCCCTGCTGGCTGTACTGGATTCCATGCAAACGATGTTTGTTGGTGACGTAAAACGTTATTTTACCGACTCTTCCCTGGAAGCGATCTCGGCGATCATCGGACAACAGGAAGTTGTGCATAACCAATCCTACTCCTACGTTCTGTCTTCCATCGTTTCCGATCAGGAGCAGAAAGAGATTTTCGAATATTGGAAACATGATCCGGTGTTGCTGGACCGCAACCGTTTCATCGCGGATATTTATCAAAGCTTCCGGGACAACCCTTCTCCACAGACGTTCTTCCAAGCGATGGTTGCTGACTTGATTCTCGAAGGTATTTTCTTCTATAGTACATTTGCGTTCTTCTATAACCTGGCTCGTGACCAGAAAATGATGGCAACCAGCCAGATGATCTCGTACATCCAGCGGGATGAAAATCAGCACTGCTACTTCTTCGCGGAAGTGTTCAAACAGTTGCTGGTAGACTTCCCTGAACTGAACACACCAGAAAACATGGACTACGTGTACAAAACGATTGACCGCGCAGTTGAGCTGGAAACGAACTGGGCACATTATACACTCAGCAACGTTCGCGGCATCGACCTGAACGAGCTGGAAGACTACATTAAATACACGGCGAACAAACGCTTGCGTCTAATGGGTATGGAAAAAGCGTATGAAGGCGTTGACGTGAACTGTATGCCTTGGATCAAACCTTTCTCCGACGAAGCGCTGAACGCAACGAAAACGGACTTCTTCGAAGCCAAATCCCGTAACTACGGCAAAGTCGGCGACGATAACGGCTTTGACGATCTGTAGAATAACGTCTAACACTGCACACTCTCTCATACGGCTACCCGTATGAGAGAGTGTTTTTTTGTCTCTAAACCTTGTAAAATAGTGGGTAGAGTTTCCTATTCTTTCACGATGAAATGAGGTCTAATCATGGATAGAGAGTTGCTGGAACAGATTAATGTTTGGCATGAACAGGAAGACTATGCGCTCATCGTTAAACGTATTGAGGCATTACCCGAATCCGAGCAGGATGCCGAAACGATCGGACAGCTTGCAAGAGCATATAACAATTTGGAAGAGTATCGCACAGCCATTAAACTATTACAAGGCGTTAAGGAACAAGGCCAACTAGACCCGTTATGGCACTTCCGGTTAGGTTATGCCTACTGTTACGTCGCTGAATATAAACTGGCACAGGCAGCTTTTGAAGAAGCGAATCGACTTGAGCCCAATGATGAGTCTACCCTGGAATACCTGGACTGGATTCGCCCGAAAGCAGCTAAAATGGATCGGGATCGCATTCGCTGGGAGACGGAGCAGGCAGAGTGGGAGCAAAGCGGAACACTAAACCAGCTTCAGGTTGCTTCAGGCACATACGATCCCGCAACATTCTGGCGGTATAGCGATTATGCGCAAGATAACCATGTGTCTTCTCCTTTTGACGAGGAATTAATTCAATCCATTGAACAGGAACTCAGCTACAAACTGCCGGCTTCCTATATTCAGCTAATGAGAACGCAAAATGGCGGTTTTCCTGCGCGCACAACGTTTCCGACCCAAGAAGGTACAAGTTGGGCAGAGGATCATATCGCCATTACAAGCATCTTGGGTATTGGACGAGATAAGATGTATTCCCTTGGTGGAGAGTTCGGCAGTCGCTTTATGATCGAAGACTGGGGATACCCTGACCTCGGGGTTGTCATCTGTGATTGCCCGTCTGCCGGTCATGATGTCGTCATGCTGGACTATCGCTTCTGCGGCCCTCAAGGCGAACCTTGTGTCGTTCATGTGGATCAGGAGAGCGATTATGAAATCACCTATCTGGCACCGAATTTCGAAGTTTTCATTCGGGGCTTGCTGGACGAAGAGGATTTTAATTTGCTTGACGAGGAAGGCTCTGACTCTCTTGATGAAGAACAAGCAATTACTGCTGTATTCACTGAGAACCACAGCGTGTCAACATTCTCTAAAGAAGCCATCGCCCCTTTTAGGTTCATTGATGCAGGGAACGATTCCTATTCCGTCATTCTCAACGCAGGTACATATCTTCAGGATGTCTTTGACTCACGTGCAGATGAAGGTTTCGAAGGTGGCGGGTACGATTGGGCCTCCCTCGCATCTGTCTTTCTTGAAGAAAAGATGCCTCATCTGACTTCGGTTATTCGTTTCGATCCGGAAGCGGATATGTTCTGTGCTTATACAGATGACAAAGAAGCGCTCATATCTTTTATTCTCGGATTCAAGCAGGCATGTGAGCAACGTGATCTTATTCTCGACCTGTTTTCAAGAGCGGAGCTAGACTAAACAGAAAAATAAGGAGCCCTTTTATGACGACTCGCATCTACTTTGCTTCCAATAGTCTCGGTCATGTCTCGGAACCCGATCTGCAACGGGCACTTGATCATTTCAACCTCGGAGAATTAGTCCATTCTCACCGGACAGCTGAAGGGGTGATGGGGCAAACCCTGCTCATTCAAACTACTCAAGGCGAGTTTATTCTGAAAGGCAATCCGTTATACAACGGACAGTTTCAGGAAGAGCAATTTTTCGTGGAGCAACTGGCGGCGCGCACTACCATTCCTGTTCCTGTTCCCTATCAGATTCAGGAGGACACGCAGCTACTGGGCTGGAGTTACGTAATCATGCCCAAGTTGCCTGGAAACCATCTATATGATCCTGTTTTCCAAGCGACTCTAACTTCACAAGATCATAAAGACATTACAGATGTACTGGCTGAAACGTTAGCCGAGTTGCATCACTGGAAAGTTCCGGATGCCGGAGAATACGATCCTGTGGCAGACAAAATCATGCCTTTTGCCGGCTCGTATCTGGACTGGCTGTACGGAAGCATCCGCCACTGGTTACATGATGCGGAGAAGTACTCTGTGATTACTGACGATGATGTAAGCTGGGTGGATGAGCAATTGAGACAGTCCGAGTCTGCTTTTTTAGTCTCGACGGTTCATGAATTTGTCATGGGAGATTTCAAAGTTGAGAACTTTCTTATCCAAAAAACAGATCCGCCTGCATCCTCTTGGAGAATCAGTGGATTATTTGATTTTACGACGGCCTATTTTGGTGATGGCACAGCCGATCTGACGAAAATAACCGCAAGATACCTCCGGGAAGACAGGCCTGATCTGGCCGCGAGATTTCTTCATCATTACCGGGAAAACGTCTGTGCAGACGATGCGGAAAAATGTAAACATTTTCGTTCACGCCTTCTGATTCACCTATTGTATCAACGTATTCTATGGTGGGGTGAGGCGAAGGCGACCAGACAAGTGACCTGGGAAGCTGATCTACCTTTTGCTCCGTGGGCAGAGCGGTATATCGAGAAGGTACTCTCTTTGCTGGACTGAACGTTCTGATTGTAAGACAAGCATGCGGCTTGTAGGTACTAAAGGAATCCGTGACTACCAGATGATATATAAATAACAACTTCATGTGATTGACTTGAAACAAAAATAGCCAGTGATCCTTGTGATCACTGGCTATTATTTGTTGCTCTATAGTAGACTCCATGTCTGTATGAGCTACCTCTTGTCACCCTCATACGAATGATCCACTGAAGTCTATGGTGATCAAATGATTCGAATTAAACTTGTGCAACAGGAGTCTCTTGATGCTTTTGCAAAAACTCTACCATTTTACGATAAACTAAAATTTCATTTGTTTTTCTGGAGAAACCATGGCCCTCATCATCCAATACGATGTACTCGACGTCTACACCTTTCTCCTGAAGTGCGGCTACAATCTGATCCGATTCAGCCTTGACCACCCTTGGATCGTTGGCCCCTTGAATGACTAGCATCGGGTTCACCATCTGATCCAGATA
Source organism: Paenibacillus polysaccharolyticus (assembly GCF_900102085.1). Classification (GTDB taxonomy): domain Bacteria; phylum Bacillota; class Bacilli; order Paenibacillales; family Paenibacillaceae; genus Paenibacillus; species Paenibacillus polysaccharolyticus. The sequence goes on from NZ_FMVM01000006.1 coordinate 101,399, forward strand.
CGTAATCGGGGAATCCTTGGTTAAGCGTTCACGGTCACGTACTGGATCACCCAGCCATCTGTCCATCATTGGCTTCCAATCCTCCGGTACAGATTCCAGGAAAGTAAACAGATTGCTTGGGCCAAAGATATCAACTGCTGCACGGAACAACTCTGTATGACGACCTGCAAGTAGCAGCGTCATGTAACCTCCATAACTACCGCCTACTACAAATAAACGCTCTGGCGAGCTAATCCCCTGATCAAACAACCACTCAATACCTGCAACACAGTCCAGTCTCGGTCCTTCGCCCCAATCCCGATTAACCATCTTCACGAATTCAGCACCATATCCTGTGCTACCCCGGAAGTTCGGAGCGAAGATATTGTACCCTTGTGCAAGCAACAACTGAAACATCGGACGGAAAAACTTGGCTTCCGATGCCTGTGGCCCGCCATGTGGCCAGAATACACTGTATCCGTTCGCCTGCTCCGGCTTCGCTTTGAACAGCAATGCTTCAATCTCCAGCCCGTCATAGGAATGGTATCGCACGACATCTGGATATACGAGATCATCCGGGTTCAGACCGGTCACCCGATTGGCTGTTAACGGCTCCCAGGACTCACTATCTGCAACAAGTCGATAGATATTATGCGGCTGCACAGCACCACGTCCGAGAATATACACGTTACCGGATTTGGTCACGTTCACCTGTTCAATCGTATCGAGTGGCATGTCCATGCGGCGAGGTTTTCCAGCACCTTTTTCCAGCGCATACATATGATATTCCGGCCCGGTCAGTGTCCAGATATATAACGTTTCAGATGCCTCATGCCAGCGGATTTCATCTACATCTTCACCCTCAATATGACACAATGCACGGAACTCTCCCGTATCTATGACATACTCAGCTACATAGGCATATGCGGAATCATCGTTGGTAATCAGCAACAAACGGTCATTACCTGCAAATAGAACATATGGAACCTGACTCTGACGCTCGGTAACTGGCACAATAGAATGGGATTCTCCGTTCCGGTGCAGATGAGCAGTCTGATACGTGTTGGAGTACATTTTCAGGATTACATAGGCTTCTTCATTGGGACTTACCGCAATCAGGCTGCTGGTTACCTCTTCTCCCTGATACAAAAGCTTGTCTTCTCCGGTCTCCAGGTCACGAAGGCGTGCATTCATATAATTCGGATTGCCTGAACTGGTGTTATAATATAACCGTTTTCCGTCCTCAGATAAATGAGCATAATAACAGCGGTCACTCGGATCAGCTGGGACAATCGGAAGCGGAACTCCCCCCTCCGGTGGCAACGCATAGAGGTGATAGTTTTCGTTCCCATCTCGATCAAAAGCAGTCAGCAGATGACGCCCTTGCGGATCAGCTTTAATAAATTGACTGCTTTGGTTCAAATACGTCAGTGGATACGGATACCCTCCCGGCAAGTCCATCGCCCAAATATTCGGCTGACCATTCAGGTTGCTATCCATATACAACTTTTTCTCATCCACTGATACGGCAAAATGCGAAATACGATACGTCTGAAAATACTGCTCTACATCCGGTTTCGGAAACTGAATCATGACAAACCTCCTTAAGATTAAACTCATGAATTTAACATTGGTAAATTAAGGTTCCATTTGTCCAGTTTATCGTTTATTCCATTGTTTTCACAATAGATATGTGAGCTTTAATTCCATTTTCTTTTCTAATAACGACTGCTATACAACGAAAAAGACGGCATCTTGGTCGATGCCGCCCTTAAGTTTGCTGTACTGAGATTACCCTCAGTTATTGATCCATTTCTCGGCTCCACTAGGCAATACGTTGTAGTGATGAGACTGTGAGGCCTCCTCAATATCCGCAAAAGCCCAGTGAGTTGAAGAAACATCCTTCCATGTCGGAGTTGTTACACCCGTTAACGGGCCGCGTTTGAGCAAACGATTCATCATCGTTACGAGCTCAGCACGAGTAACGCCATCATTGGGACGGAATGTTCCATCCGTGTACCCTTTAACAATGCCTTTCTGCACCAATACGGCTATGCTTGGCGCTGCCCAATGATTCGTGATATCCGTGAACGAAGTTTCTCCCGAACCATCTGTCGTCAGTTGCTGCCAGCGTACAGCCAGCACAGCGAACTCTGCACGGGTTAGTGCACGATTGGGTGCAAACTGATCTGTCGTGATCCCCAGCATGATCTGCTTGGAATGTAACTGACGAATAGCTTCGTACGCCCAATGCGACTGAGCAACATCCGAATAACCTCCGGAAACAGACGGATCTGGCTGACTGCCGTTTTCCAGCATAACACGCCACAACATGGACGCAAGCTCGGCACGGGTCGTTGTTTGTGAAGGACGGAATGTACCGTCTGGATAACCCTGAATGTAGGCCGCATGCTCACCTGAAGCTCCTGGCTGCGCAGGCGTCGGTGTTTCTTCTGGTGTTGAAGGTTTAGTTCCCGGTGTTGGGGTAGATGCTGGAGAAGTGCTTCCACCTCCGGCATTTCCACCATCCGATCCGCTTCCACCTCCGGAAGATGAGTTGGCTGGTTGAACGTGCAGAATCGTAAATGTACTGAACTTGTTAATGGTAATAGCAATACCTTCAATTTGCCCATTTGCATCATATTGAACCGTTCCACGCTGTAACGCAATCTCACCGTCACTGTGCTGGATATAGACATATAAATCAGCAGCATAAGCGGCTTGCTGTGAGACACTGCCTGTTGGCAGGTTCAGCTTAGATGCCGGGAACAGCAAGGTTGTATTGTAGGAGCTGTAATTGGTTTCAATCGTCATCGGTGTCCCAATCTGGGATGCCGTACCCGTGCTCGCAGCCTGTTTTACAAGTGGATCAGCGAGCGCTTGCTCCTTCACTTGTGTGATCTGGCTTGCTTGTCGAATCGGTACAAATCGGAAGAATAAACTTTGACCTGCTGTATTCAGTTGCGACAATGTAGACTTGTCCAGCATGATGTGAGCATAATCGGTCTCCAATGTCAGATCCACCACACCCGCCAATGGATCATAGGAAGAAGCGGGTACATCGATGGTCACCTCATCGGCCGGATCGGTTGGAGTATCCGTAGCGACTACACGTACATTGCTTTCATTATTAGTAACCGCTGATTGCAATGCATTAGATAGCTGAGATGTTGTAGCGATAACTTTATCAATCTTGTTACCGTCCGACAGCTCCTTGCGTGTAATCGGTGTCTGCTCGACATCGGTGTTGCTGGTACCAATCCGGATAGGCACGTTTCGTGTAACTCCAGAGCTAACGACACTTAATCCCTGTGGTTTGACAACAATCAGGAACGTTCGGCTCATTTTTACATTTAGATACTCTATACTAGCCGTCAAGATAACAGCCGACTCTTGAGAAGCCGGACGTGTCACGGTGCCATTACTCTCTACGATATCGGGTTTGCTCGTGTTCCATACGACCGGAAGGTCATCTTGAGTATTCGTTAGCAGTAAATCACGTGTGACAAACTCCCAAGTATCGTCACCTGTGTAACCGATGGTTAAGTTGTTCAGCGCTCTCCTTACTTCATCTTGAACAGAGGTACGAATCACCTCGATGATATAGTTTGCTTCTGTTATGCCATCCTGGGCGGTAACGTTCAGTTGAATTGTATTTGTTCCAACCTGAAGGTTAGTCACATAAGCGTTTATACTACTATCGTAAACTGCACCTGTGACCGTCAAGTTCGATAGCTCATTTTGTAATTCTGCCTGTACTTCATACTGTTCCACATGGTTTGCTACATGAACAGTGTACTTGGTAACAGCCGAATCAAATGCAGGCGTCAATGCTTTTGGCAAACCAGATAATGCCTTCAGACGTGCATCTTTATTCGGTTCGCGCATGACAACTATAGTATATCTTTGGCGCGTCTTACCATCTGCTGCAAGCACTTCAATGGTAATCGTATTGCTACCTGTCACCAATGAAATTGGAGTAGATGCTAACCCACTTTGAACAGCAGTTCCATTTATTCGAATGGTTGCATGACTATCCGCTGCAGTTGGTGTAAACGTAATTTGATACACATCATCTGTTACATTCGCTACATAGTTGATTTCCATTGGTAAAAACACTGGAATAAGTGTGCCTGACGATATATCCAGCCCGTTAAGATAAGCATTGGCCGACAAGAAATTCACATTAGCCACATGGCTCAGCAACACACTGTCATTGACTACCGTAGCCGTGTACACCACGTTTTCAGTCGTTGTATTCGTAGCGGTAAAGCTGGCTACACCGTCCACATTCGTTGTCGCTTGAGCAGGTGAGATCAGTGATCTGCCGCTTCCTTGCTGCAAGGTCACATTACGACCTGCAATCACATTGCCGTGAATATCTTTTACCGTCACCGAAATGGTCGAAAAATCAGAGCCATTCGCGGAGGCACTTGCTTTGGAAACTGTAATTTGCGAAGTCGTTCCGTCCGCAGCACCCGGTGTGAATGTAACAGGTACGGGATGCGGGCTCAGCGTCACACTGCCAGCAATAGCGGTATAGGTTACACTTTCCGCCTTCGTGCTTGTCAGGGTAAATGTCGCGACACCGTTCCCATCTGTCATCACACCAGCCTGTGGCGTGATCGTAGAACCTCCACTTCCTTGTGATAACGTGACATTTTTATTACTGATGGGATTGCCTTGACTATCTCGGAGCGTCACGGTTACGGTGGCACTATCCGTATTGTCAGCAGCAACGGTTGTTTTTGACACGGTTACTGTGGACAGAGCTGCATCCACCGTACCTGGATCAAAGGTAATTGCTCCCGTCTGTGTGATGGTCACACTATCTGTAGTATTGGTAGCGGTATACGTTACCGTCTCTGCTTTATTGTTCGTTACTGTGAATACGGCCTGTCCGCCCGCATTCGTCACGACAGCGGTCGACGGTGTGATCGCCGAGCTTCCGCTTCCTTGCGATAGCGTTACATTTTTACCGCTAATCGGATTGCTGTTAATATCGTTCAATGTCACGGTTACTGTACTGCTATCCGTTCCATCTGCCGATACATTTGCTTTGGAAACAACGACTTTGGAGGCCGATGCACTAACTGCACCTGGCTGGAAGGTTACACCCGTTGTAGCCGCAAGCGTCACACTGCTCGACACAGCGGTATACGTGACCGCTTCTGCCTTCGTGCTCTTCACAGTAAAAGTAGCCACACCACTCGCATCCGTTGTTCCTTGCGTTGCTGTAATCGTCGAGCTGCCACTGCCTTGAGACAGCGTCACATTTTTGCCGCTAATGGCATTACCGCTACTATCTTTTAAATGAACGGTAATCGTTGCGGTATCTGTATTATCGGCAGCTACATTCGCTTTGGATGTGCTGATCGTGGATAGATTGGTATCTACCGCGCCTGGATCAAAAGTGACACTTGCGGTCTGCGTAATCGTAATCGAATCTGTTGCATCCGTTGCTGTATAGGTCACCGTCTCAGCTTTTGTACTTTTAACGGTAAATGCAACCTGACCACTCGCATTCGTCATGACTGCGGTCGATGGAGAGATGGTCGAGCTTCCACTTCCTTGTGCAAGTGTAATGCTCTTGCCACCGATCGGATTACCATTGCTATCGGTCAACGTCACCATAATAATGCTGGTATCTACGTTATCTGCCGATACATTCACTTTAGATGCTTCGACTTTGGATATAGAAGCACTAACCGAGCCCGGCTGGAAGGTCACGCCTGCTGTAGCCGTAACTGTCACACCGCCTGCTGTAGCGGTATACGTGATACCTTCTGCCTTGGTACTCTTCACGGTAAAGGTTGCGACACCGTTCGCATCGGTTGTTCCCGGCGTTGTTGTAATGGTAGAGCTTCCACTTCCCTGGCTCAGTGTTACCGATCTATTATTGATCGCATTGTTACCTGCGTCTCTCAGCGTGACGGTGATAGTCGCACTGTCGACATTGTTCGCAATCACATTCGCTTTAGAAGCAACGACGGTGGAGGCTGCCGCATCCACTGCACCGGGTACGAACGTAACAGCTCCCGTTTGCGTAACCGTAAGGTTATCCGTTGCATCAGTTGCCGTATAGGTCACCGTTTCTGCCTTCACGCTCGTTACAGTGAATACAGCCTGACCGCTGGCATTGGTCGTTACAGCTGTCGATGGATTAATGGTAGAGCTACCACTTCCCTGCGATAACGTTACACTTTTGCCACTCACTGTATTGCCATTGACATCGTTGAGCGTGACGGTCACTGTACTGCTATCGCTTCCGTCTGCAAACACGCTATTTTTAGATACCGATACAGTCGACTGCGAAGCGGCAACAGCTCCGGGTTGGAACGTAACGCTAGCCGTGGATGCAGTGGTTGTGCCGCCTGCTGACGCGCTATAGGTTACCGTTTCTGCTTTGGTGCTTTTGACTGTAAAGGTTGCAACTCCACTCGCGTTCGTCGTTCCTTGAGTCGCGGTAATGGTCGAGCTGCCGCTTCCTTGCGCTATGGTAACGGCTTGACTACCAACTGGATTATTATTGATATCTCTTAATGTTACCGTAATCGTCGCATTGTCTGTATTATTCGCGATCACATTGGCTTTCGATGCGGTAATCGTTGAGGTACTTGCATTTACGGCTCCCGCCTGGAACGTTACCATTGGTGTACTCGTAAGCGATACACCATTCGCAGATGCTGTATAGGTTACGGCTTCTGCCTTCGTATTTCTCACTGTAAAGGTAGCCACACCACTGGCATTCGTCGTGGATAGCGTTGGTGAGATGGTAGAGCTGCCGCTTCCTTGTGACAGTGTGACGTCTTGGCCAGTAATCAGATTGTTATTGGCATCCTTAAGTGTAACTGTAATGGTGGAGCTACTCGTATTATTGGCTGTAAGTGTAGTTGGGGAAGCGGTGACCGTTGATTGTCCTGCACTGACTGGCCCCGGCTGGAACGTTACACTGGCTGTTTGCGTGATCGTTACGGCATCTGCCGCTATCGATGCGGTATAGGTCGATTGCTCTGCTTGGGTATTTGTTACGGTAAACGTAGCTACACCGCTTGCATTCGTAACTTGTGAAGAAGGTGAGATCACGGAGTTACTTGAGCCTTTTGTTAATGTAACGGTCTTTCCGCTAAGTAGATTGTTACTCGCATCCTTGACGGTTACGGTGATTGTAGAGCTAGCTGTTCCGTTTGCTGTTACAGTTGTTGGAGATGCGGTCACTGTGGATGTATTCGCAGCGGCAGGTGGTCCACCGGCAACTTCAGTTAAAAATGGTGCCTGTGAAGTAACCTCAAATCGGTTATCCGTACTGGGCTTACTTGAGCTTTCAGGCCCTGTAATAAGAAACTGTACGACAGTTCCTGCTTTTGCTTTTACTGCACTATCTACATCAAATGTCAAATTTGTACCGTTAGAGAGCGCACTTGCAATAGCTGCTGCATTTTTAGTATCCAGCAATGTGAAATTGGGATTACTACGTAGAGAGGTCATTGTTTCCGGCCACAAAGAAGGATCGGTTTGTTCATAAACTGGACTATAATTGGTCGAGCCCGTATATTGCCATACTTGTAAAATAGGAGGATACGCAGCATCCGAAGTATCACTTAAGCTATCTAGCTTTAACGACAATACAGCCTTTTGTCCACTAGATGGAAACCCACTAGTCGGGATGCTATATTTTGCAAAAGCGCTCATCAGCTTCACGCTGCTAGTGCTACTCCCACCAATAAGAAGTAATCCATTGGTAAGACTTGTACCATCGGAGAAGTCAGAATATCCATATTGGAAATCATGCGTTCCCAGCTTTCCAGTAAGCCCGTTGTTCGTCTGGTTATATTGAATACTCTGTCCTGCTGCTTCAGAGGTCTGCGATCCTCCTGGAAATGTATTGATAACGAGCAGCACACACAATACTCGAATCATATAACTCTTTAGCCTTTTGTTCATGTCATTACTCCTTTAAATGGACAATCTCTGTATATCCCTTGAATCAACTGCAGGTATGGCTAAGAACGTTTTCAATGTTATCTTTTGATAACCTAATATGGGGGCTAATCTTTGTGGGTCAATCCCTCCTATGGTTTAATTCTTTACTAAGTTAAATTATCGGTTTTTTCGGCATAGTTGTATAGAATTTTAAAGAATTCTTTAAATTTAAAATAGAAATTCAAAAGTTTTACTCCAGCCACATCGATCCTACTCTTTTGTACAGCACAAACAGACGGTCATCATATAGACAACCGCCTCTCCAAAGCCTTGATGTATAGTTAAGTTATTCCGAATAAAAGGTCATATGCGGTTTAGCCTCACGATAATAGTCCAACCGCTTCTTCAAGCTGCCTGTATGTAGTTCAAATAGATGCCCGTCCGGGTCTGTAAAATAAACCGATCTCCCATCCCGTTCATCTCTCGCTCTTCCGGAAATAATGTCCGCACCTGCGGCTCTTAACTGCTCCACCGAAGCGTCAAACTCTTCTTCTTTTACCGTAAACGCAATATGGGTATAGGTTCGTTCCGTATAATTTCGAAGCACATCCTCCTGATTCAAAGCAATCCAGAGGCCCGCCAGTTCGAAGTAGGCCAGTTTGTGTCCTTTCACCTGAATTCGGGCACCGAGAGCCTGCTCAAAGAACGTAATAGATCGCTCCAGATTCGATACGGAAAAGCACAAATGATTAATTCCCTGAATGTTCATAGGGCTCCTGACACCTCCATCAAATTTAAAGGGTTACTCCCTTATTATGGTATATATTTTCGGTAGAACACAAGCTTATAGCACGGCCAAACTGCATCTTTTTCGGGATGAATGCATAGGGTAGGCTTATCAAGGAACGTTCGAGGAGGATATGCAAACCATGAACCCTGTCTATCCATTTTACGGTGAGAAGACGGTATGCAAACCACAGAAGTTAGCTTTTCCGCCCCAGCATCAGGATCAGCAGCCCGGTCTGGAATCGCTGATGGTGCCCGAACCGATCAGTGAAGACCCTGCTTATATTGGCAGTTGCAAACTGCAAGGCAAAGTTGCGATTATCACAGGCGGCGATAGTGGTATCGGTCGGGCGGCGGCGATTGCTTTTGCCAAAGAAGGTGCAGATGTTGTGATCGCTTATTTATATGAACGAACGGACGCGGAATGGACACGTGACCGAATCCTGGAGCTGGGTCAGCGCTGTCTGCTCATCGAGACGGATCTGCGACTAAAACCAAACTGCGAAGCCGTCATTCGCAAGACAATGGAAACGTTCGGAAAAATCGATATACTGGTCAACAACCACGCCGTACAGTATGTACAGCAAAGCATTGTCGACATCACCGAGGAGCAGCTCTATCATACGTTTCAAACAAATGTGTTCTCGTATTTCTTCCTGATCCAGTCTGCTCTTCCCCATCTGTGCCAAGGGGCGTCCATCATCAACACCGCCTCCATTACAGCTTACAAAGGTGATGTGCGACTCATTGATTATTCATCGACCAAAGGCGCTGTCGTCTCCCTCACCCGTGTACTCTCCCAATCGCTGGCTGACAAAGGCATCCGTGTAAACGCCGTGGCTCCGGGACCCATCTGGACTCCGCTTATTCCTGCCAGCTTCTCGGCTGAAGATGTGCAGGTATTCGGTACCGATACACCTATGGGCCGAGCAGGTCAACCTTACGAGCTAGCTGCAGCCTATGTCTATTTGGCGTCACGCGATTCCTCCTACGTCACCGGCGAATGCATCCATGTCAACGGTGGCGATATGGTTACAACGTAAGAGATACTGGCATGAGTATGTGTACATTCAAACGGCTTTGCTTATATTCTATGTTCTTGCCCCTTGATGTCAGGTTGGATTTGGATGTTTTGGCAGGAGATTGGCTTGTCGGTTGCGAAAAGGGTTAGAAGCTACACTCCGGTTAAACAACGGAATCTGACATCTCGTGACAAGGAGCTGATTGACGAATGAACTTTGATCCCCTCTACCAACCTTATTCCTCGTACCGTGTGCCGGTATACGCCAAGCAAGGCATGGTCGCCACGTCGCAGCCACTTGCTGCACAAGCTGGTCTGGATGTGTTGAAACAAGGCGGCAATGCGATCGATGCCGCCATCGCCACAGCGGCAGCACTCACCGTGCTGGAGCCAACCTCCAATGGCATTGGTGGCGATGCCTTTGCCCTCGTCTGGACGGAGGGCAAGCTGCATGGCCTGAATGCCAGTGGACCTGCGCCTCAGAGCATTTCGATTGAGGCGCTACAGGCGGCAGGCTATACGGAGATGCCGAAGCTGGGGGTTGTGCCGGTGACGGTGCCTGGCGCACCGGCGGGTTGGGCGGAGCTGAGCCGTCGGTTTGGACGGCTCACGCTGGCGCAAGTGCTGGAACCGGCCATCCGCTATGCGGAGGAAGGTTATCCGCTTGCGCCGGGGCTGGCCCGCCACTGGGCACGGGCAGCCGAGGTCTATGCACGCCAGGGCGATGCGGAAGCAGGGCGTGCATGGTTTGAGACTTTTGCCCCTGGCGGACGTGCACCCGCGGCGGGGGAACTATGGCGCTCGCCGGGCCATGCGACCACGTTGCGCCGGATTGGCGAGAGCGAAGCGCGAGACTTTTACGAAGGAGAACTGGCGGAACGCATTCATGCTTTTATGGCAGAACACGGCGGTTACCTGACACGAGATGACCTGAAGGCTTTTCAGCCGGAATGGGTTGATCCGATCTCCGTTTCCTACCGGGGTTATGATGTATGGGAGATTCCGCCGAACGGGCAAGGACTCATTGCCCTATCCGCACTCAATCTACTGAAGGGATTCGACTTCGCCGAGAAGGAATCCGTCCTCAGTTATCACCGACAGCTGGAAGCGATGAAGCTGGCTTTTGCCGATGGAGAAAAATACATTACGGAAGAACGAAAAATGGGCGTATCCGTGGAAGATTTGCTGTCCGAAGCCTACGCCGCAGAACGGCGCAAGCTGATTGGGGATACCGCACGTGCGCCCGAGGCAGGCGATCCACGCGGAAGCGGAACCGTTTATCTGGCTGCGGCAGACGGCGAAGGCAACATGGTTTCTTTTATTCAGAGTAACTATATGGGCTTTGGTTCAGGACTCGTGGTGCCAGGCACAGGTATCGCACTCCAGAACCGCGGACATAACTTCTCGCTGGACCCGCAACATGCGAATGCACTGGAGCCGGGTAAACGCACGTATCATACGATTATCCCCGGATTCCTCACCCAAGGCAGTGAAGCGGTCGGACCATTCGGGGTCATGGGCGGTTTCATGCAACCTCAGGGTCATGTGCAGGTCATTATGAATACGATTGATCATCATCTGAATCCGCAAGCCGCTCTCGATTCACCTCGCTGGCAGTGGATTAAAGACAAAACGATACTGGTCGAGCAAGGCTTCCCTTCTCACGTTGCCCAAGCGCTGGCTCGCAGAGGACATAATATCCAAACCGAGCTCGATTCGTCCCAATTCGGACGGGGGCAGATCATCTGGCGCAACCCGGACACAGGTGTGTTATGCGGCGGAACGGAAAGTCGGACGGACGGCTCGATTGCGGCGTGGTAGGAAATCCATAACGTGATGAATGTAAAGGTTGAGCAAGGCAATGTAAAGCAAAGCAGAGCAGAGTAGAGTAGAGTAGGATTCTCGCTCTACTTTGCTTTTTTTGTTTTTTTACGGCATCACGATGCCAACTCATAAGTTCTTATAAGAATGATTAAACAACATCATTGTAAAAACTATGTATAATTCATGAAATAGATTTATATTTCTGTAAATTTTCATTAGAGATCGTAAAAAAACGGATTTTTTCACCGATATAGATAAAGGGAAAAACTCGTTGCATAGATGATTGGGGTTCATCCATCTTCCAGTATATTTCCAGAATTATTACATAAGAAACTTACAGAAATGAGGGCATTTCACATGAAAACAACGATGTTCATCCGTTTAGGGCTCACCATGCTTCTGGCCCTGACACTGATCATGTTAGTTGCTTGTTCAACCAGCTCTAAAACAGCAACCACTGACGTAAAGACCAGAGTGGGAATTGTACTTACAGAGGTTGGTCTGGGAGACCGATCTTTTAATGATGCGGCTTTTAACGGGCTGGTCAAGGCGAGAGACGAGAAAAGCATTGTTTTTGACTATCGTGAACCAAGCAAGGAGTTAACTGCAGAAGCTTCGTTTGAGGAATTTTCTAAAGACAAATTCGATCTTATTATTGGACTCAGCGATACCGTAAAAGCAGATATGGAAAAGGTCGCTGCCAAATATCCTGACCAGCAATTCCTTCTGATTGACAGTACGTCTGAGCTGCCTAACATTGCTTCCATATCATTTCGTGCGGAGGAAGGTAGCTATCTGGCAGGAGTAATCGCAGCCATGGCTTCCAAGGAGAAACATGTCGGTTTCTTGGGCGGAATGGAAATTCCCGTGCTCAAAAATTTTGAGCAGGGTTTCAAACAGGGGGTACTGGCTGTTAATCCGGAAGCCGCAGTAGATATTGTGTATGCCGGTGATTTTGGAAATGCCGATCTGGGTAAGCAGCTTGCGGAGCAAATGATTCAGGAGAAAGGTGCTGACGTGATTTATGTAGCCGCTGGTCTTACCGGTGTCGGCGCCCTGAATGAGATTCAATCCCTCGGCAAATACGCCATTGGTGTTGATACGGATCAATTCTTTTTGGCGGAAAAAGCAATTCTTACATCTATGCTGAAAAATGTAGATGTCTCCATTTACAACGCCGTGAAGTCGTTTATCGAGAACAAACATACCTTCCCGAAAAAGGAAATCGTAGAGGGTCTCGCCGAGAATGCTGTAGGCTTAACTGCACTGCATAACATCACGCTGAGTGATGAACAACAGCGGACTTTCGATGATCTGAAAGCCAAAATTTCTTCGGGTCAAATCAAAATCACAGTGAATCCATAACCCAAGATTCGAGGAGGCTCGCATATGAAACTACAGGGAAAACTTATTGTCAATGCTCTGATCTCACTGCTTCTATGCCTTGCGCTGGTCGCTTATATTATTTTGGAACTGCTTAGTATGAATGCAAAAAATCAAAATCTGGTACCTGCGATGCTCAAGGTAAGCGAGCTGAACTCCAACCAGATTCAGACCCAGCAGGCACTGGATGTCTATTCCTTCTCGATGACTGCCGGCAATCAGGAAGCTGTTCTGCTTCTTCTAAAAGAAGGCCAAGCCATGATTAAGGAACTCAAAGGTGGATTGCTGGAAACGGATCAGGAGCTACAGCTCATCCAAACGGTTCAAACGAAGCTGCAAGCACTGGATCAGGGTGCAACCCAAGCGATGAGCAGCATGGATAGCGCGGAAGCAAAACGTTACAGTGCAAGGGTTCGAGGCATACAGAATGACATCTACTCACTGAATGAGATAACGCGGGGACGCTACACTCAATATACGCTCGATCTGGAGAGTGACATCCAGCAGACATGGCAGATTGCTCTTGGCGGGGCTGGGCTCTTGTTCATCGCCGTCATGCTCTTTAATATGTACACATCACGTCAGATAGCCAAACGTATTCGTCTGATCAAGGATGCTGCCGGGCATATTGCCAGTGGTGACCTGACCCAAACGCTGCCGGAACCTCGGGGGAAAGATGAACTGGATGATCTGAGCCGTTCTTTTGGGCAAATGACGAATAATATTCGCGGAATCATCCAATCCATTGACACGGCGGGGCAACGAGTCGATCAGATGGCTCAGGATATTGATCGCGGTAATGATACGGTGCAAGCCATCGTACAGCAGGTGTCACGTACCACAGAAGAGCTGTCCGTTGGCAGTCAAAAAATTGCGGAAGATCTCAGCGAAACGGTTATAGTCGTAGACAAGATGCAGTCTACCTTTAACCATAATCTGGAGGCCACTGCCCAATCTGCCAAGGATGGACGCGATGTGCTAACCACAGTGGAAGAGGGAAACAAGGCGATTGAAGAACAGTTGCGACTCGCCGAAGTAAATCGCCATGCCATGTCCGAAGTGGAACAGACCGTGCTGGAGCTGGAAGAAAGCGCGGCTCGCATTACAACGATGACGGGATATGTATCCGAGATTGCCAAGCAAACCACCATGCTCTCCCTGAACGCTTCCATTGAAGCTGCACGTGCCGGGGAAGCCGGACGCGGATTCGCTGTTGTGGCAGGTGAAGTGAACAAACTGGCGGAACAGTCTGCTCAATCGGTCAAACATATCTATGCCGCCGTTAACGAGATTACAGCCTCGATGGAAAAAGTAAAAAGTTCCGTGGTGCAAAGCATGCAGCTCTTTGGGGAACAGGAGCACGCCACCGGTCAGACGCAACAATCCTTCTCGGCGATTCGTGATAGTGTGGAGCGCATCAGCGAAGGCATTCAGCAGCTTGCTGAGGACATGTCACAATCCAGCAAACTTAGTGCACAGGTGCAACAGGCGATTGAAAACATCAGTGCCATCACCGAGCAATCTGCAGCCAGCAGTGAAGAGATCCTGCTTCCACCGCAGAACAACAACGTTCTTTCTCCGAAGCCAGTATCAAGGTCAAGTCACTTCGTGATATCAGTGCTGAGATGCATCAGGAACTCCAGCGTTTCCGTCTGTAAGAGGAGTCCACGAGATGTGTGTACCTGTAGTAAGTAATCAATGAAGCTGCAGTATATATGCACGCGGAGTATGAGGATTATGTGAGCGAAAGGTGAGTGAAAATTAAATTTTATCCTAACGATCTCAGATGAGCTTATTTGCATGATTCTGGGTCGTTTGAAATTCTAACGATCCCCAGAGAGCTTATTTGGGCCAAAATGGAGGAAAATGTCTCCTTTTCATCATAAATGGTTGAAATAAGGTTCCCTGAGATCGTTAGAAAATAAAACGGGTGAGTACGTGCCCAATAAGGTTTCTCATGATCGTTAGAAATGTTCACCCTGAAAATGAATGCAGACCGGCACTAAGAAACGTTGTTCCGTCAACACTTGAATAGGCAGTAGGTCATGTTAGTGAGTTGATGGTATATGCGAAAGTTAAGTTCATGAGTCTAGCTACGGAATGTGCAATGGTTAGGTTGATGAGTTGAACTGACGGAATGTACGATGGTTGGGTAGATGAGTTGGGTTAATACTGTAGCAAGGTTTTCGGATTGGTGGCTCGATGCTTCCAATAAACAACGATATATGGATTGTCTATCATTTATAAATTCACTTCATATGAAAAAGGAGCCCCTCGAGATGATGGCGGGCTCCTTTTTCATATGTTTATACTTTCATGTGATAGGATTTAAACATTTTCGCTTCCGTATGACCTGCACGCTGGATTGAACACACCTCTACAGTGCATCGATAATATCTCCTGCCAGCAAGGAAGATGGATCGCCTCGCCGCAATGCTGCCCGTTCGGCAGCCTGCCCGTGCAGGTATACACCGAAGGCGGCGGCTTGTTCCGCGCCTAGCCCTTGAGCAAGCAGACCGGCGATGATGCCGGTCAACACGTCACCGGCACCGCCTGTTGCCATGCCGGCGTGGCCGGTGGTGTTGATGTACGCCTCGCCGGAAGGCGTTGCGATGACCGTTCGTGCTCCTTTGAGCACAAGGGTCACGCCCTGCTCACGGGCGTACCGTGCAGCGTGTCCAATTCGGTCACGCTGCACTTCGGGGGTCGACATGCGTAGCAGTCGGCCCATCTCGCCAGGGTGCGGCGTCAGTATGGTCGCCGCACTGCGCTGGCCCCAGATGCGTGGCCCATCTGGGCCTGCATCTGCCAGCATGTTGAGGGCGTCCGCGTCGATAACGAGCGGACGATCCGTCTGTTGCCACAGACGGCGCAGCCAGTCGGTGTCGCCTTCGAAGCGACCAAGGCCCGGGCCGGTCGCAAGTACGTCGCGGCTCTCCGCAAGGCGCAGCACCGCTGCGGCGGAAGCCGCGTTCCATTCACCGCTGTTGCCATCGGCTGCAGCGGCGAGCATAAGCTCGGGCACGGTGCCGATAACATGCGGCAACAGTGCCGCGGGTAGCGCCCATGTGGCGAGCCCGCAACCAGCGCGCAGCGCGGCTTTGGCCGAGAGCAGGCCAGCGCCGCTCATCGGCATGCTTCCTGCGGCCAGTAATACATGGCCGTAGGTGCCCTTATGGCCGTCCGGTGCGCGGCGACGGCCTGTGTCCACGCGCAGCGCACCCCGTAGCACCTCGTCCGTTAGCAAACGGACCGAGGGGCCATGCTCTGGCGCAAGGCGTGCGGGAATGCCGATGGCGCGCACAACGATGCGCCCCGCGGCAGAAGCGCCCGGGTACTGTACCAGACCACGCTTAAGCAGCGCAAGGCATACAGTTACCCGGGCTTCAATGCACGGCTCGTACACCTCACCAGTGTCGGCGTCCAGCCCGCTTGGCACATCGGCGGATACGACTGGCTTACCGCTGTCGTTCGCCGCGCGAATCAGCGCCGCGTATGCTCCGCGCGGCGCACCACGCGAGCCGGTGCCCAGTAGCGCATCGACGATGCCTGTGCACCGGCTAAAGTCCACGGCTTCGCGCCCGTGGACAACGGCAGGGATGCCGAGCTTCGCAGCGGCATCCCGTTGCACTGCGGCTTCGCCCCGCAGTGCCTCCGGGGCATCGGCGTAGACTAACGTCACGCCCAGCCCCGCTTCAACCAAATGGCGCGCCGCAACCAGCCCGTCGCCGCCATTGTTGCCCTTGCCGATCAGCATGTACCAATGCTGATCACCGGGATGCGCCATCACCAGCGCCGGATCGGCGATGATGTCGCCCCCGTAACCTATGCGGTCGCCGGGCCCGGTATGTGCCCGCCACGCCTCTTTTGGCTGGCCGCGATCAGGCCAGCCACCCCCACCTTCAGCAATGTTTCTGTGCCTTGCTTCATCACTGTCAGCATGATCGCCTTCACCCCAGCCACGATCATCCCGCCTGCCATCCTCTTGCCCTTCCCGGCACAGCTTGATAACTTCCTCGGCGATAGCTCTGCCTGCATTCTCCATCAGACTGGCCGCAGGAATACCAAGCTGCTGAATCGTATACTCGTCCACAGCCCGCATCTGATCGGCGGTTACGATAAACAACACTCACCCCTCCCCGGTCGCGTTATGAATAACACTGCTTAGAGCATCACACTCATGGGTATTCCATTCTCATAAGTTTTCCATTGCCATTAGTTTCCCTATCTATCGTGTGTTACTCGTTTTCCGATCATTCGTGCCTTACGAGTTTTCAATCCATTTATGTCTCATTGGTTCTCAGCTCACTCGTGGTTTGCGCCAAGGGCTTATCTGTCACATCTATAATTATCCCATTTGCTTATCTATCCTCAGTTAGTACCCCACCGTAAATCGCGCTTGAACAAATTGCGGATCATCCAGTTCGTCCACCAAAGCTGCGGCAAAATCACCTACAGAAATGCTGCTTTCGCCCAGATCATCTGTAATGACACGAGTCATGCCAATCCGGAATTGACCTGTTCTGCGCCCCGTCGTGATCGTTGCTGCCGGACTCATATACGTCCAGTGAATATTGGATTCTTCCAGAAGTCCATAAGCATCCGCATGAGCCTGTGCAAGAGGTTTGATTTCCTCTGGAAAACCAGGGGTATTCATCAGCATTTCACCTGAATCTGTCATCAGACTGCCTGCTCCGCCTACAACAACCAGACGCCCGGCATTCGCACGGCGTACGCCTTCGATCAGTGAACGTGTTACTTCAAGCAATTCTTCTTCCTCGCCAAACTTCGGCCCGTAAGCACTTACTACCGCTTCTTGTCCCGCTGCAAAATCAGCAACCTGATCCGGGTTAAGCACATCCCCCTGCTCCACACGCAAGCGCTCATGCACCATCTCCACCTTGGAAGGATCACGCACCACCGCGGTCACTTCATGCCCACGATCCATCAATTCCCACAAAATCGTCTTACCAATCGCTCCGGTCGCTCCAAAAATAGTTACTTTCATATCTGAATCCCTCTTTTCTATCGATGTCATCTAAATAAGCTGTACCGTTATTTTAATACTTAATCCTGTTGTTATATACCTTAAACGGCTCACGCCATCTTAAACCGTATAAACCTACTTGTAAACTTGAATCTTCATCCGCGGTACCAACACCTCAGCTGAGCGTTTCTATTTCATTCGCATATTGTAGATTTCTTTATAAATGTTCTTCCAGGTCTCTTACCATTCTATAACCCAGATCTGTGCTCTAATTCCTTCTCCAATCCCCTCGCTATTTATCATTCTTCACCCTTCTTCTCTCGTCTAATTAGATCCACGTACGCCAAAAAAAGCCGCACGGGCGGCTTCAACAATTCATCTTGTTTATCTCTCCTGGTCACGTATGCTTAAAAAACTTATCTACGTTGCTCGTCTTCGTTGTTTACCCTGGCTGAGTTACCCTATTTCGGGTTAGAAAATGAACTGCCTTCGCCGCCCAGATTCGCTCTGCATACACCTCATGCTGCAAATCATCAATGATGTGCATCTCAAGTTGCCTATCAGCCGCCTCTACAGGCTCCTTCCGCTTCAATATCTCCTGATATAAGCGCTCCGTCTGTTCCACCGGGCAGAGCTGATCATTCCGGCCGTGCACAAGCTGTAGATCTACTTCACACAATCCAGACGCATAGGTTAAAGGACTTCTATCCCTCAGCACAGATTCATTCTGTAACAATCCTCCAATTTCCATCTGCAAAAACGATCTTAGCTTCGCCCCACCACCAGCATACAAGCTGCTTAAGTCCGTAAACGGTGCGCAAGCCACAACGGCGCTCCACAGTTCCGGGTTTCTACCTGCCGCTAACAGCGCTAAATAAGCCCCATAACTGACGCCGTACAGTGAAACTGCCGAATAGGAACCCAAGACCTGCTCTCGAATAATCCGAATAACATCCGCATCCACACCGCCCCAATCATTCTGGATACGTTGCTTGTAATCAGAACCGAATCCTGAACTACCGGGATAATTCAGCCCAATCACCCTCACTCCAGCCTCACATAAACGTGCAATAACCGGACTGTAACTGTCCAGAAGGCAATTATGAGGCCCACCGTGCAGATAGATGACTGCCTGTTCTTCACCTCCCGGATGGATATCCATATAAGGAATGAACTCGTTCCCGCAACGCAGGTGTTTGTACTTGGTCTCCGGTTGCTGTACAAGATTACTGACAAGTGCATCCCCATGCCTGACCGAAATTGGCGTAATGTCACCAAACGATTCAGATATTTTATATCTTGCGGGCACCGGGGCAGTCGTAATGGACTCGAATTTACCAATGAGACTCTGCTTGTCCCTGCTGTGAACCGCTTGCGTTAACGTTCCCGGATAATCACACAGCTCAAATGTCTTTTTTCCATCCAGCGTGTACTGAACGTATTGCCACTTACCACGCCTTATTCCCTCGCATAAGATATGCTGTCGATCCACATCCAGCTGGATACGAATCAACTCAGAGAACGGCTCACTGTGCTCCAGACTACCTTGAACAACATTCTCCTGAACGCTCATCCAGCCAGGACAAAAGCCATCTCCCGCCGGAATGCAGACAGCAATCTGATCACCTTGCTTGTCCATCACCGGATAAGCATATTCCTGATAAGGAATTTCCCGAGATGATCCGGTATCTTTCCCGTAAAAATATACTCTGCCAACCCCGCCTACATTAACACCAATCTCTCGCTCAGGCTTGGCCCAAAACACAAATTGCGGGTTATCCAGTTCTGGAGTAACCCACTCGGCTTTTTCCTTTACGGGATCGTACAGCCCGATCTGCACCGTTCCTGAACGATGCCGAACGGCAAAAAGCAGCAGGAGTTGTGCATCTTGCCGGGCAATCTGCATCACCGGAAACGGTAATTTTAGAGAGAGTGTTTGAATCATGCTTATGTGCTCCCGCTCTTTTTGGAAGACATAAATCCATCTCTCCGTCTTTTCCAGGATGATTGCCACCACTTGGTCTGTTCCGATGAATTGAACATACTGTACAGTCTGGCCCCGTTCTGTCCAATGATCGGAAAAACAAAGCACACCTTGAACATTGCCAGCATCGTCAAGCTCACACCATTCACATGTCTGGTCGTCATAACACAAGACCATGCTTGTCCGCTCCCGGTTCACACTCATTCGGTTCAGGAATGGATTGTCCAACCGGATTCCCTCCCCTCATGCCAATATTTGAATTGCTCCCAGGTATCAAGCTGTAGTTCCAGCTTGAGCGTAAGCTGATGCTGTGTGGCCGTTGCTGCGGGACTCTCTGTTCCCAAACTACTTAACGCTTGCCGGATCAAACGGATTTGCTTCAGATTGGTTGCTGGCAATCCCGCGATCAGAAGACGATACACCTCCGCAGCATGTTCCTCTTCCCCTTGCTGGATGAGCACACCAGCCATTTCGATTGAACGTTGCAACAATTTGGAAGGAATTGAACCCGTCTTCATCCGTAACACTTGAATCAACATTTTGTATTCTAACTCCTGCTCGCCGAGTTGTTGATATACCGACATTTTTAATTGAAGTATATGCCCGAGCCAACCAGAGTACACACCTGTACAGAGCTTCTCGCCAGCTATTAGTGTTGTCTCGGCATCCATGAGAAGTCCTGCCCGGATCTGCAACCCTGCAATATTTAGAGCCGTTTGAATCTGAAAAACATGCCGATCCGGCCCTGGAGGAAGCTCACGAATACGCATCCCGGCTCGCTTCTCCAGTTCAATTGCACGTGAGATCTGGCCTTCCTGCATCTCAATTAATGCTTCACCGTTATCTAGTGCCGCCTCTTTTCCAATGCGATAAACTTCGTCCAATTCCTCATGCTCCAGAACGGCCCGAGCGTGAGCATAACATTCTCTTGCCTCGTCATAATCATCCCCATTTTTGGTTAATAACTGACCCAGTTCAAACCATAGAATGGCCTGCTGCGAAGCTGATAATTGTTGGAATATGGCGTTTTGACTAAAAAAGCGAAAACAAGCCCTGTACCGCAGGTGATTATCCGATTTGCACAACAAAATCCAGGCCAGCCTGTTATATAGAGCCAATGCTTTACGTTGTTGCTTACCTTCCGCTTCACCGTGCCTACCAGCCATCCGCAACTGTTCATTTAACAAACGCCGGGTATGTTCCGGTGTATCTCTCACCAGAGAAATAGCCAGCCTCGATACATGTTGGGGAAGGTTAACACTCACGGGATATTGATGAAAAAATAACAATACGCTTACGTCCTTTAGTTTTTGACGATAGAGCAGATGATGTATGGCTCCCAAATCTGCAGGATGCAGACCGGAGACCACCTCAACCAAGATCCATTTCCGTGGCCCCGGTGCCCAGCCGGCTCGATGGAATCGGAGCAATGCATTTTTGCATGCCACCAGATCATCAATCGGGTGAACCGGGTTCAACTGATAAATGAATGGCAACGTGTGATACGCATCATCAAGCACAAGGCGAATCGCCTGATCCTGCCAATGCATACTTAACTTGCGTAGCTCTTGCTGCACAATATCCGAACGTCCTTCAACCACAAATAACCCTGGTTCGTGGCTCGCACGAAACCATGTACTTCTCAGATCATGATAGTCCGTACTTTCCAGCAAAACAGGTTTCATGAGGGCTCCCTCTCTTTCCTGATCCGGCATACATGTATAAGTTCAGGCACCTGCTGTAAAGGCAATGCACTCATCAAGCGATAGCTCCCTTGATTGTTTGCATCAAGAGAAGCCTTAATCTGCTTTTCCGGGTCGGAACTGCACTGATGGAGAGCATAAGCAACAAGCCACCGTGCCCAGCCCTTGCGTTTTGCCGCTGGCATGGTGAATATATGTGACAGAAGGATGCTATCAAACTCATCACTTAACAGACAGCCTCCGATCTTCGTTCCTTCCAGTTCCACAAGTCCCGACCCTTCCAGTAAACGTCCATACAGCCCTTCATAGATTTCATCCACTGCCTTGCGAGCAGCTTGGATTCCGGGGCAGGTTGGATCACTGCTTTGAAGCAAATGAGCCATAACTTCCTCTTGCCCTTCTGCAGGCAACCACTTCCCGTTCAGGTCCGGCATAACCGGAACAGAAATGTGCTTAAGATCACCGTAAAAGCGATATCGATGGGCAAGCACATCCGCCTTATACCCGAGCCTTTCCCATGGAAACGAGGCGGGTACAGTTACATATATAGAGGAGTAGGACAACGTATCCAGTAAGGATGTGATCTGTCCTTCCCAATATGCATGAGATGAAGCTTCACTCCATAAATCCATCATATATTGACCTTCCCCATGATCTATCAACAGCATGGAAGAGATCGTTTCTCTTTTCCGAGGCTCACTGGCATAGTATCGACCCCCGACCTTGCCGGGTTCATGCTGACATTGCGGCAGGATATCAGCTATGGATGTTTGCATCATATACCTGTACCTCCCTGGTCTGGTCGAAGCCTGAATATACCATGGGTTCAAAAGAAACCGCAGGATAAAATCGGCGAAGCAGAAAAGAGTAAATTCCCATGTATCCTGTCATATAATCTGGAGAAAATGATTCCATATCCTCCAGTGGCCACATCCAAAAGTCTTCCTGCACATCACTGCGAAGCATGTATAGACTCTGTGTATACTCTTTCAATTTGGCTTCGTATCTGCCAGGGAAACCCCGATTGGCCATGATCAAAAAGTCTCCGTTACCCGCGATCCCATGACACTGGCCGAAAGAAGCAAAAATGGTCGACTGGGCTACCGCATCTGCGGCCTGCTGACCAAGTCTGTAACATACCGGATCTTGCAGAACCTCGGCTGCAGTCAGTAAAAACCGTCCTATACCCGCCGAACCATTACACCAATGAACCCAGAGAGCATCCGGCTTTTCGGGGGAAGCAGGCCATAACCTCACCCCATTCTTGCCTTCGTAACTCGCTTGTTCCAGCGTGTCCACAATGCGCTTCACCGCCGAATAATACTCGCCCTTCCCCGTCTGCTTCGCTAAAGCAAGCAAGAAATAACCGATCCCTGCCATGCCATGCGAAAACCCATACGAGTGGTGGCTTTTTTTATCCGACTTGTCCTTCACTTCCCACATGCTCAGCCCGTCTTCTGTTCGCTTTTCCTGCTGTAAAATCATTTCACCGAGTTCATCAGCCCTTGTCAAAAGTTCGGAACAACCTCCAAGATGATGTACCTCCATCAGCATTAATCCTAGACCTGCCGCTCCATGACTGATATTGGTTTGAACCGGGTCATGCCTCGTCATCTCCAAGGCCAGATTTTCAGCAATGCGAAGTAACGGTTTATCATCCAGCGCATCCGCTGTCTGTGCCAGTGCCCAAGGAACAGCCCCATAACCGAAATACAGGCTTTCTGGCGTTTCTTCGGGAACATAAGGCGTATGATTCAATATCCACTCCAATACTTCACGTGCATACTGATGATACTTTCTGTTCTGCGTAATCTTCCCAAGCTGATGAAAACCATAGGCCATGCCCGTCCATCCAAAGTTGAAATTAGCCGGGTGGAACATTTTGCTCATGCTATTTTCGGGATAAAGTTGGTGAGCATTGTTCAAATCAAGGGATTGAACCAACTTATTAGCCATGAGCTCGGCTTGATGAAGTACTTCTTCTGCCGTCATGCCTGCTTCATTCGCGCGCGAAGATTGCTCGCTCCCTGTTAAATCGCCCTTAGCTTGTTCACACATACGTATTAGCTGTTCACGTATTTCAGATAAATCATTATATCGTGCAGACATGATCTCGATCCCCAGACTTCCCAGCCCAAGAAGCTGTCTATCATTGAGATTGTCCAAATAGGCTTGTCCAGCAGACAGGTGAGACTGTCTGTATTTCAAATAAGGGTCCATGGAGGTTGCCATGTAATAATAAACGGCTCCCAGCGCGTAAAGATCATCGGAGTATTCCGATCGCTGACTGTGCTCTCTTCCTCGAAGCACATAACCAGGCGTGTGCCCTGTTAATGGTTTTACCTGACTTTTGCTATGTTTCACATAGGCTAACTCCAGATCGATTAATCGTATACTTCCGTCAAGCAAGACCACAATATTGTTGGGCGTGAGATCATTGATGACAATTCCTCTATTGTGAAACTCCTGCACGATATCCAGAATATCTAAGCCGATTCGGTAAAGCTCTGCCTGATTGTCATCGGCAGCTACATGTCTGCGGTGGACATGCTCGCGCAAGCTGATGCTCTCGAAGTATTCCAGAATCAGATATCGATTCCGTTCAGCACTGAACAGATCGATTGGCCGCGGAGTATACCCCGTATCCTTCATCAGATCAAGCACATGATACTCGTTATCCAGATAATCATGGGCAGAACGTCCGGCACCATCCACACGCATGAGATGAACCGCTTCTTTCATCACAGCTTGCTCATGCCGGGACGTGGAGACAAGAAATACGCCTCCTTTGCCCGATTTTTTGAGCACCCGCTTCACACGGATTTTACGTATTCCGAACTCATTGTTACTGGAATTATTTAGATTGTTTACTGCCTCATTTTCTTTCTTCCACCCGGCCTGTATGCTCACCAGTTCTTCCGGCTCTTCTACCCACTCGGGCTTGTATCTGCCTGGTATTCTTCGGTCCTCCTCCAGTCTACCTTCCGGGTTCCGGATCGCATATACTTTTGCCGCAGAGTAACGATCATAATAGAACCGGTCTACAAAGGCTCCATAGCGATAAAATACACATGAACTTCCCCGGTAGGCCCGATCTGTAGGAATCGCGGGGCCTTTCAGATCCCTCGTACATGCATACATCTCCTCAAGCAATTGTATAAATTGTTCATCACTGCGTGCATAGATCGTCACACACTTCCCGGTCTGAGGTAGCGGTGTAGAACCATTGGATGTTTCAATTAACTTCAGCCCACTATTTACGACTTTCCACATCACACCATACGTTGTCAGAATGGGTGTAATCCTTCGTAGCAGTTCCGCTCCCTCTACAGGCACAACCGATAAATGAATCTTCCATCCCTGCGGGGGAAGTGTTAATCGGTCCGGTTTAAAACAAATCCAATGGCCGTCATTCGACCATTGGATGGATTCGGGTAGATCCCGGATTATATAATACAAAGCGTTCTCATAGGCGTCCTTCTTTTCAGTCAGGCTTGCTGATTTCAATGAGAATCACTCCTTTTTTGAAGTAGAGTAAGAGGGGGAGGTACAATTATTTTAGTTTAGTAATACGAAATCAAAGACTTATCTTACGAATCATTCAGTGGTTCGAGACGATGAAGAGTTCTAAGCCTCTACAACGATCGTTTGTGAGCTTGTCCAGCTGCACACTGTACACAAGCTAGTTTCCTCGAACATGTTGTTATCCTCTTCAACCTCCAGAGCCATCAAATCCTGTACAGATAAAATTTCCTTGTTTTCCATGATAAATTACCTCCCATTTGTCTCCCCCTCTTATAAACCAAATTCTACATAAAATTTTAAATTCCTTCTTTTTAATTGAATTTTTTTACAAAAATTATTTAAGAAACCCATATATAGTTGTAATACATGTCATAATCTTTGGTTTTCCCTTAAAAAAAGGAGTAATCTAACATCAAATCCCAGACGAAACGGACGATTTCCTGTGTGAGGTATGTCCTTCTCGATCTTCCCGAAAAGGTCTGACAAACAGGCTTGCCGTGCCCATAAAAATAACAAACATGCCGATTCCCATGTACACCCAGGATGGACTATAGGCTTCAATTAACCATCCTCCGAGTAACAAACCGAGCGGGTTACTAACACCACTCATAAGTACTCCCATACTATTCATGACACGTCCTCTTTTTTCTTCCGGTGTAGATAACAGAATGGAAGTGACTAACGGTACATTTACAAGAGCAAGCCCCAACATCAACAGGAAAGAGCAGGCAATGGCAAAGTACAAGTTAGGATACATCGGCATGAACAGCAAGCTTGCGCCCGAGATCAGATAACTGATTAGGAACCAATGGGCGAGTGACAGACGTTTGGCATATTTTCCACTAAGCAAAGAACCAACGATACTGCCAGCGGCAAAAGCAGATTGAAGCAACCCATATCCTTGTGGCCCGGCTTCAAGCACCATATTGGCAAAAATCGGCGTGAAGATATGTAGCGGGGCCCCTGCAAAATTGATAATGGCACCAAAGATAATACAGCAGGCCAAAACTTTGTTTGAAAATAAAAAGGTAATCCCTTGCATGCTGTCTTTGACAAAACCTGAAAATCCTTTTTGTTTAACCACTTTGGTCACAGGGATACGAATGAAGGCAATAGCAAGTGCGGATAACAGAAAAGTGATCGCATAGATGAACAAGATGGACTGTACGGAGATAAAGGCAATTAAAATTCCCCCTAGAGCATAACCGAGAAGTTCTATCGTTTTGGAGGAGGAGTTCAATAGGGCATTGGCTGGAGCGAGTTGCTCTGCCGGTTTGGGCAGAATCGCCGGAATGACCGTCTGAGTGGCAGGGTTGAACATGAAACCGAGAATCGCAATGAGCAGATTGGCTACATAGATATGCCACGGAAGCATGCTACCCGTCAGAAATAGAATCGCTAAGATACAAGCAATAACCGCTCTCCATATGTCGGTCCAGATCAGCAATTGTTTCTTTGGCAGACGGTCACTGATCGTTGCAAGTGGAATACCCAGAAAAGCATAGATCAAATAGGGAAGCATCGGAATTAATGCCGCAGCAAGTGCGGATTCAGTTAACTGCAAGATGTACCACATCGTGGCCATGGAAAATAAAATCTGACCTGCACCTGAGACAAGCCTGCCTACCAGTAGCACTGTAAAGGAAGGTATTCGTAACACGGCAAGATAGCCGTCTTCGCCAGTCTTATTTGTTGTATTCTGGTTCATTTCCATCGCCTCCAATCGGAATCTCCCCACGCTCATCCGCTTGTTTTAATTGAGCAACCAGACCCGATTCTTGTATTCTGCGCTGCATTTTAGCTTTGACTTGTTCCAGTTCTGCGGTGTACTCCTGCAACTCGTGAAACAGTGTCTGGTGCGTGCGAATTCCTTCCCGAATCAGCATTGCAGTCGCATCTGAGCGGTTTTTGGCGAGTTCCAGAAATACCATTTGGTCGATCACATCAATCTCATCCTGACTTAATCGAACGGAAACTACCCCCTTGGTACCTGGAAGATTTTTAGCAGCCTGTTCCATTGATCGCTCGATCATTTGATTGAACTGTATTTTTTGATTCTTGTTCAACATATATCCTCCATTTTTTATGATCTGTAATTTGTAAATCGTAAATTGTATTTATTTTACATTATCATGTAAAAATATGGTTGTAAAGCAAAAAACCTTTGGTTTCCCAAAGGTTTATGATCGTTATTTTTTTACATTTGCCGTGTTCGTGGGTTCCGGTTCAAACTTTATTCCCCCTGCCTCCACCACATGCCTTCCGATTTCGGGCTTGTATATTCAAAGCCAAATTGAGCATACAGGCGATCCGCAGGAACATCAGCCAGTAGACTGACCAACCCCCGCGCAGGCACGGCTTCACGCAAATAGTTCATAATTTCGCTCATGATCAGTTTCCCATAACCCTTCCCCTGAAGATCAGGATGCACTGCAATATCGACCACTTGAAAAAAACAACCACCATCCCCAATGACACGTCCCATCCCGATGAGAACATCGGCTTCTCGCAAACACACCGCAAATAAACTGCGAGGCAGCCCTATCTCAGCCCCCTCCCGGCTCATCGGACTCAGCCCCGCAATCTGCCGCAGTGCCAAATATTCAACCGCAGCCGGCGGTGCATGTTCAATGTTCACCTCGTTCATCTGTTACTCCCCTTTCTGATCTTGTATCTTATTGACCTGCATCAAACGCGTGGATATTTATGTTGATCTTCCTCGGTAATTTCCCTGATCACCCTGCATGGATTCCCAGCAGCAACAACGCCGGCAGGAATAGATTTTGTAACTACACTTCCTGCACCAATAACGGTGTTATCCCCAATGGTGACCCCTGGCAGAACAGATACCCCTCCACCTATCCAAACATTATTTCCTACCGAGATGGGTAGAGCAACCTCCAAACCTTGATTTCGCTGTTCCGCGTCAAGAGGATGCTCAGGTGTATAAAAGCCGCAATTGGGCCCCGATAAATACATAATCTCCGAAACTGATCTTGCCCGCATCCAGCATGACAGTATTATGATTGCAATAAAAATGATCTCCAATTTCAATGTTATATCCCTGATCGCAATAAAATGGCTGCTCAATCAGAAATTTCTCCCCGGTTTTCGCAAAAAGCTTCTGAATCAGTATTTCTCTGTCTTTTAGATTACTTGGGCGAATCTGGTTATAGTCATAACACATTTCCTTCGCATAAGTACGCTCTCGAATCAACTGTTCATCGTTATTATTATCGTAAAGCAAACCCCTCTGAGCCTTTTCTTTCTCTGTCCATTTCATGCTAATTTCCTCCAGAACCTGATTTCCTTTCATACAGATGTATCCTAACAAAAAACCAGGAATTCTCCAATTAAGAATGGATCTACCTGCTTGAATTCATCTACTTCCTGTGTAATAGTGAGAGAAGGCTTGCGTAAAAGCGTGTTTAGATACGTCAAGTTGGTTGTAAAGGAGGAAATGTTGTGTTTCAACGTTGGTTGGATAACCTGTCATCGCATCCCGATGCTACGTTTATACTGCTTGGTGTTGTTGCATTGCTTCTGGCAGCTTATCTATGGTCGGCCACAGAAATTCGGCGAAGCCATGAAAGGCATATGCAGAGGATACGAGATACATTATACATAAGCACAGGCCTTTTGGGACTACTTACCATTTGGGAACAACGAAAATATGAAGATCCCGCACAGGAACATCATGAGTTGTTACAAGCAATGCAGGCCTGCAAAGCGGCCTCATGCCTCTCCCCGCAGCTTCAGGATCAGATTCGTGACTGCGTTAAAAATGAAGATCCCGCCAGGCTTGCTCTGATGCATAAAGCACTTGAACGGGAGTGCACTGCACTATCGGATGAATTCAGCCGAAATACATATTCGGTGCACTGGGGCAGTGCCATCTGGAACATTCTCAGGCCTGCAGCTGAACCTGCCGCACTCACGGCCACAGCACTTTTAATCGGATACCTGTTCTACACAGAGCGTATCACTAGTACCCCCGTAGATTCCTGGGATAACCTGTTACCATGGTTTCAGGCCATTTCTCTCATGCTTACGATACTATACGGTTACCTGCTTTGGTCCAGCCCCAAGCGTGGCACTTCAGGAGCGCTGGTCAAATGGCTATCCCTCTTGATCGCACTCTGCTCTTTGCTTCATCTGATCGGACTTGCGGCGGCCCCTTATGCCCTTGCTCTGCAACTCATTCTGTTTGTCTCCGGATTCGGATTAACTGGATCACGCTCCCGCAGCGAGCGCCCATATGCCGGACATGCTGAAACAGATGAAAACAGTAGCAATAGCCGTATGGCTACGCCAGTACATGAAGCTGTTGTAGAGGATTCCCCTCCCCCTGTGACACCTCGCAGATCTGTATCGGCGTCCGACTAGTTCACACAAAAATGGCTATCCCTAAGTCATCACGACGACAGGGATAGCCTGTTTATTTTTTAAAATCAACCATGTAACACACAGGATTTTCATATGAAATGCTCTTAGGATAAGATGAAAAGGGATTATCCTTTCGCACTCGCGTTTGATCCACGAACGGAACGGGCGGAGTTGCTTCTAGCCGTATTGCCAGATTTGGAGGCATTGCCTGAGGACGTATTTTCAAAACGTTTGCGCTCGGTACGCTCCATCTGCACAATCTGTCCCTCATGTACCACAATATGCAATGAACCAAATTCCATGTCATCCAGCTGTCCGGCAATTCGGTTTAACCATACCTCATCCACTTTTAACGGCTTAGCCACTTGAGCCGCCTCCTCTTCTCGGGCTAACACCCGTTATTCATCCTGTACGTACCTGTCATTTAAAGTGTTGAACTATAATTCATTCTTATCCAACCCATATACTTGGTTTATACAATATCAGGGCTTCCAGCAGCTGTCAATTGATATTTTGATCCACACTATGCCTTTTCTGCAACGGCTTTATGACCAAGCCAGCTCTTGAGTAGCAACGTAGCTAAAGCCAAGATTAACAGTAGGGAAGCGACGGCAAATGAGGCTGAAAACTGATATTCGTTATACAAAATCTCGACGTGAAGCGGCAAGGTATTGGTTTCTCCACGAATATGTCCGGATACAACCGACACTGCTCCAAACTCACCCATAGCACGTGCATTACACAGGATAATTCCGTAGAGAAGTCCCCATTTAATATTGGGTAATGTCACACTCCAGAAGATGCGCCACCCGGAGGCTCCAAGTGTTACAGCCGCTTCTTCTTCTCGCGTACCTTGATCTTCCATCAGCGGAATCAGCTCTCTTGCCACAAAAGGAAAGGTAATAAATAACGTCGCTATCACAATTCCCGGCAGTGCAAAAATGATTTTGATATCATGCTCGGCCAGCCACGGGCCAAACCATCCGTTTGAGCCAAACACCAGGACAAAGATCAAACCGCCAACGACAGGCGAGATGGAAAAGGGAAGATCAATCAGTGTGATGAGCAGCCCTTTACCTTTGAATTGGAACTTGGTGATAACCCAAGCCGCTGCCACGCCAAAGATCGTATTGAGCGGAACGGTTATTGCAGCAACCAACAGTGTCAGCTTCAGTGCAGACCAGGCATCCGGTTCCGTCAGCGCAGCGATGTAGACCCCCCAGCCTTGCTTCAACGCTTCCATAAGTACGATGACCAGTGGCAGGATCAGCAACCAGATCAGGACGAGACTCGCAAGTCCGATCAGTAGCCATTTTACCCAAGGTGCTTCTGTTGTGGCGCGATTTGTACTGCGACCGGTTTTTACAGGTGGAACAGGACTAAGGAGAACAGAACCCGCCATATGTACACCTCCTTCGGTTTGGTGAGTGCGCCACATTGTGGCAATGTTAATCCATCCGGGCCGCCACGAATGGGCAAGCCGCACGGACAGAATGTGAAGTGATCGGGCACTCTTCCGGCTCTACTATTGCTGCGATCACACTCTCCCTGCCTTCCGACTCCAGCGCTGGAGAGAGTTGATGATGAGCAGCAGGATAAATGAGATCAACAAGAGTAACAAGGCTACCGCTGTAGCCCCTGCATAATCAAACTGCTCCAGCTTGGACATGATGAGCAGCGGTGCGATTTCCGTTTTCATCGGCATATTGCCTGAAATAAATACGACCGAACCATACTCACCAATGCCCCGTGCAAATGCTAGCGCAAACCCCGTCAGCAGCGGTGGGATGAGATCCGGCAGCAAAACGGCACGGAATATCCGCCATCGCCCCGCACCCAGCGTCGCCGCTGCTTCTTCGACCTCAGCTTCAAGCTCTTCCAGCACTGGCTGTACCGTACGCACGACAAAAGGGATGCCGATAAACATAAGTGCGAGTGTAATTCCCACTTGAGAGTATGCCAGCTTGATGCCCAAAGGTTCTACAAATTGTCCGATCCATCCATTCCCGGCATAGATCGCTGTCAGAGCCACCCCGGCTACGGCCGTGGGTAGCGCAAACGGAAGATCAATAACCGCATCGAACAATCTCTTACCAGGGAATTCATACCGAACCAGCACCCAGGCCAGAAGAAGGCCCAGGAACAGGTCAATTAGTGCCGCCGCACCAGCTGTCAGGAAACTGACCCGGAACGAAGCCAGCACCCTTGGATTGGTAGCCACCTCCACCATCGTTGCCCAGGTCAATCCCGTGGAGTTGAATAACAGTGCCGTCAGCGGAATCAGCACGACCAGACTCAGGTAAAGCACGCTGTACCCCATCGTTAATCCGAATCCCGGCAATGTCCGCCTTCCCCGGGCCGCGATAACCTTGCTCATGCCTATTCATCCTCTCTGCCGTCAGCCGGTCAGGCTGGTTGGCTGCGTACAGCGCAATTTATGCTTTGTTTGATTTACTTTGACTGGTTTGCTTTGATTGATTTCTTTTACTCGCTTGGGATGCTGTTGTCCTGTTATTCTTAGCTACCCGGCACGTAGATCTGGTCGAAGATACCTCCGTCATTAAAGTGTTTGGCCTGGGTATCCCGCCAAGTACCAAAGACATCTTTTAACGTAAACAGCTCCAGCTTCGGAAACTGATCTTTGAATTTTTCCTTTACGCTATCCAGCGTAGGACGGTAGTAATTTTCGGCGGCAATCGTCTGGCCTTCTTCGCTATATAGGTATTTGAGATACGCATCTGCCACGTCGCGAGTGCCTTTTTTATCCGCATTTTTATCCACGATCGCTACAGGAGGTTCAGCCAAAATGCTGATAGAAGGCACGACAATGTCAAATTTGTCTGGCCCTAACTCTTTGACAGAAAGGAATGCCTCATTCTCCCAAGCCAGCAATACATCGCCAATGCCGCGTTCCACAAATGTCGTTGTCGCCCCACGAGCACCCGAGTCAAGCACAGGGGCATGTTTGAACAGCTCTGCCACGAACTGCTTAGCCTTCTCTTCGTCGTTGTTGTTATGCTTCAGCGCGTAACCCCAGGCCGCTAAATAGTTCCACCGTGCTCCGCCTGAAGTCTTCGGATTCGGAGTAATAACCTGTGTATCTCCCTTGATCAGATCATCCCAGTCCTTGATGCCTTTCGGATTGCCTTTGCGCACCAGAAATACAATTGTGGACGTGTACGGAGAGCTGTTGTGCTCGTATTTGTCCTGCCAGCCTGCATTAATCAGACCTTTATCTTCAATCGCATCGATATCATAGCCCAGTGCCAGTGTCACCACATCTGCATCCAGTCCGTCAATGACCGAACGGCTCTGTTTACCCGAACCTCCGTGAGATTGTTTGATCGTCACTTCCTGGCCTTTCTCTTTCAGCCAATGGGCGGCAAATGCTTTGTTATATTCCTCATAAAGTTCCCTTGTCGGGTCATAGGAGACATTGAGCAGTTCAACTGCTTTGCTGCCTTCTTTATTCCCATCTGTCCCCGTTCCTGTTGCTGCGCCAGTTGCACTTGACCCGTCGTTATTTGATCCGCAAGCTGCCAGCACCCCCGTTAACACCAATGCCAACCCCATCAGAATTCCTTTGTGAACTCTCTTTTTCATCATCTTACACTCCCCCCGATATAAACTTGCATGATCAACTACAGGTCGGCAGAACAGCGGTACGCACCAGAAAAGAACAAAAAGACGGAGGAACCCCCTGCGCATTCTTCCCTCATCAAGTCATACCGACCCCTATAGTCGTGTATGCTTCATCGGTAAAATGCACTGCGGTGTTCCTCCGTCTATACGGTGAGAACGTTATGCTGTTCAAGTGTTTGCAGTCATTTTTATTATTCCTACCTGTTTAGTAAATTATATACGTATAATAAAGGCAGTCTATATGACTGTCAAACGTTTTTTTCCGTTTTTTACCGAAATACCGCAACATTGACTCCACTTCCCTCCCTCACCATAATATAAAATATGAGACCAACACACCGACCACCCCTGTTACGTAAATCAGACGGATTCCGCCGGCAAAAACTAATAGTGCTACCCGAATCATTACTGATGGAAGCGGCTGCTTCCCCGGTGACATCGGGATTGTATGTTACGGATATTGGATATTTCCATGAAGCAGAGCATCATTATCGGGATCGCCCCGAAGGATGTGACTCACACATTCTGATGTACTGCACGGAAGGCTCAGGCTGGTATGAACTGGAGCAGGGTAAAACCTGCAAGGTGCAACCGGGGAACCTGATTATTTTGCCCGCCCACGTTCCTCATATCTATGGTGCCAACACGGAAGAACCGTGGAGTATATACTGGTTTCACTTGCGCGGTGAACACGCCCATGCATACATCGAATCTTTGATCTCACAGCAAATTACAACAATGCCACCTGCGAAGGCACAACGATGGCTGGAGCTTTTTCATGAGTGTTACGGCGCACTCGAAACCGGATATTCGCTGCAAACGATGACCTTTGCCTCACAGATTATTGGTTACATGCTCGGCTTGCTTGCTTACGGTTCCTATGCCTCTGCGACAGATAACGGAGTGATGACCAGCAAACAAGCAGCCGAGTATTCTGTACAGTATATGCTGGAGCACCTGGAGAGCGGGGTTACACTCAAGGAACTGGCAGCGCATGCCCGCTTGTCCGTGCCGCATTATTCCCAAGTGTTCAAACAGGTGACGGGTCATTCACCCATCGATTATTTCTTACGGCTCAAAATCCAGCATTCCTGCCGTTATCTTGATTTTACCGATTGGACGATCAAACAGATCAGCTCCGAGCTGGGGTTCAGTGACCCGTACTATTTTTCACGACTGTTCAGCAAAATGATGGGTCAATCCCCCACGGATTACCGGAACCAATCCAAAGGATAAATTTGTGGGAAATTACAGCAACCTTTTGAACAAAAGGGTCGTCTATAGGGGCAAATCACTTTAAAACAAAGGGATATGAACTTCCTGGAAAAGCGAGGCGACACCGAAATGAAGAAAAATATTATAGCAACTCTTACAGTAGGAGCCCTGCTTACACTCTCCTTAAGTGCGGGCCCTCTCCATGCTGCGCCGTCCAAATTTACGGATATTCAAGGTATTCCGGGTGCAGACAAAATCGAATCTCTCCATCAGAATGGATTAATTAAAGGGGTTAGCGATAACTTGTTCAAGCCAGAAGAACAGCTGAGTACCGCGCAAGGCGTTCAATTGATCGTAGACGGACTGGACTTAAACCTGAATGCTATTCGTTTTATTAAAATGCCTGTACCTAGTGATTATTTCTCTGCTGTAAAAGACGGTGTCTGGTACAGCGATGCTTTCATCCGCGCACAGTACAACAGCATCAAGCTTCCGCAAAATATTGATCCGTCCAAACCGCTCACTCGTGAGCAGTACACTCTGTTCCTCATGCAAGCGATTGAGGCCAAAGGTGGTCTGCCTATGATCAAAATCCAGCCGGTAGACATTGCGGACGAGAATGAGCTTACACCAGAGTACCAAGGCGCCGTACAACGTTCTCTGGTGCTGAAGATTAGCGCGCTGGATGCGGAAGGACAGTTCCATCCGAAACAAGCCATTACTCGTGCTGAGGCTGCCGTGATGATGTACAATGCCATGGAGCACATGAAATCCTTCTTCACACCGCAAATCCCGGAAACACCGGAGAAGTAAATGGTATCTCAGGATAAAAGAATAGAATGGCAAACCCCGCATCTTTCTTCTTTAGAAGGTGCGGGGTTTTGTGTACAGCCTCAGTGCGATTCTAAGACACTTGGGGAAAAGCTCTAAGAAAAACTGGTTTCCCAGGTCGGTTAAATCCGAGCTTCGTAGGATCAAATCTTCCTTCAGCGAGCCATCCTCCTGAAACGGATCTACAACAATCAACTGGTGTTCTACTAGAAATTGCATACCGACGGTCTGTAAAAATAGCAAAAAAGCGAGTACTTTCCTCCAATAAGAGGATGTACTCGCTTAGAATATTACTGCCTATAATTCACGTTTAGATAGACTTAGAAAGAACCTTTTACAACCACTTCGGACAATGGGAAGCGACCTGATGGACGAGCTGGCTCAGCAGCTTTACCTACAGTAATCAGCAAAGTTGGTACAAAGCGTGCAGGGATGTTGAATGCTTCGATCAATTGTTGTGGGTTGTATCCGCCCATTGGGCAAGTGTCATAACCCAGGGAACGTGCTGCCAGCATAATGTTTTGGGAAGCAAAAGAAGCGTTGCGGATTGCTTCATCACGAGCGATTTGCGGGCTTTGGTAAGCACCGTTAATTTGACCCACCAACGCGTCACGAACTTCAGCAGGCAATGCGCCAGCTTCAACAGCTTGATCGTAGATGAATGTATTGCGGTTCGCTTCCAGATCACCGAGAACGGCAATCGTAACAGAACTGTCCACTACTTGAGTTTGTCCGTAAGCGATCGGGAGCAATTTTGCTTTGTCTGCTTCGGATTCAATCACGAGGAATCTCCAGTGTTGCAGGTTCCAGGAAGACGGGGCTTCAGAAGCTGCAGTCAAGATTGCGTTCAGGTCAGCCTCCGGCAATACAAAACCTTTTTCATACTTTTTAACTGCGTGGCGTTCGCTAATAACGCTAAGTGTTTCATTTTTTTCAGTAACGGACATGTGTTCCACTCCTTAGTTCTGTTTGGAATATTATATTTTTACGTTCGCAAAGCACGCCTTGAAAGCCATTCCGCCCCAAGCACAGGCCTTCCGAAAATAACATCAGCGCAGACGAACGCTCCCCATCTGTGTTCACGTTATGCCCGGAATTACCTCAACTTTCAACCTCTTTTACACCGGAGCATACGTATCTCTTACACTTCTCTCCCATGAGCCATGACTCTGACAGCACCCATTCAGATCTTCTCTTTGGTAGATACCCCTTCCATCGGAAAAGGACCTTCTCCACGCTCAATGCTTTGCATCACATCAAGGATGGATATGCGGTCGAAATAAGCGCTCAGCGCTTCTTCCCCTCCATCGTATATAGCCCCCATCACACCCTGCATATTAGAGGAAACTTTACACGGTGAACCCGATTCACCTGAACACCAGCTTGGCCCGAGCGAACCTCCAGCAACTAGTCTGTACACTTCTCCAAGCTTGATCTCTTCACTTGGTCGACTAAGCAAGTATCCCCCATGAGCACCTTCTTTGGTCGTCAAGTAACCATGTTTGCGCAGAACACTCAGTACCTTGCGGACTCTGGCCGGGTGTGTGCCCACACTTTGAGACAGGTCTTCACTGTTGGCCATACACTCGCTTCTCATCGATAGAAAAACAAGACAATGCACCGCAATGGTAAATTCGCTGTTCATAACTTACTCCCTTCCCGGCATACAACACCGATGAACTTCATTCCAAGGTAAGTATAACTGTCATTATATGAATAACAGTTATGTTTGTCAACACTTGCTCCTGAACGTCATTTGATCTTAGATTTCCCTGTTATATCAATACTTACACTCTCTTGGTAATCTGCCGAACGCTGATTCAAAACTGTTGATGGAAACGTTCTATGCATAAAAAAGTGAGCCTTTCGCTTCGCGAAGGGCTCCAATAAGATAGACATATGAAAGGGCTTACGTGATTATTATAATCGCTAATCTTCATTTTGAAAACGCTTTTTTTGTAAAGTTTGATTTTAAGCTGATTCAGGATTTATCCGGTTATGATGAAAATTTATATTGCATAAACTAATGTCATTAGTTATATTACTAACATCATTAGTTTTAGGAGGATTTCCGATGCGGATCACCCGTGAATTCGATGTTTACCAAGTCACCTTTCTTCCCCGCCTCTTCCCTGTAAATGTCTATCTTGTTGAAGAGGAACAAGGCCTGACCCTGATTGATACAGGCATGCCATTCAGTCTCAAAGGTATTCTGGAGACAGCCGCTTCCTTGGGGAAACCCATCACCACCATCATCCTGACCCATGCCCATGCGGATCACGTTGGAGCGCTTGATGGTCTCAAGGATGCGCTCCCCGATGCTGAGGTATGCATCTCCAGCCGAGATGCCAAGCTATTAACCGGGGACACATCGCTGTTGCCGCACGAGCCGCAGACCCCGGTACGCGGCAGTGTGCCCAAAGGCATCCGTACGCAGCCGGATCGCCTGCTCGAAGATGGCGACCAGATTGGATCGCTGGTCGCTATTGCTTCTCCAGGCCATACGCCTGGGCATATGGCCTTCATGGATACACGCAGCCGAGTGTTGATCGTCGGCGATGCGTATCAAGTGCGCGGGGGCCTCGCCGTGTCCGGCCGCGTGCGCCCGCTCTTCCCGTTCCCTGCGCTGGCCACGTGGAATCGCGAAGCGGCACTAGCCAGCGGGAAGCGCCTGGCGGAGCTGGAGCCGTCCGTGCTGGCCGTTGGCCACGGACGAATGCTCCGCCAGCCCGCGGCGGCCATGCGCGCGGCAGTCGCTGATGCTCAGCAGCGACTGCAACCAGCCGGGGGGCAGCGATGAGCCCCCGGCAAGGTCTGGATCGCGGCGCGTTACTTGACGCTGCGATTCAGATCGTGGACAGCGACGGCTTTGAGGCGCTGACCCTGGCCGCTCTTGCGAAGCGGCTGGATGTGCGCTCGCCGTCGCTCTATAACCACATCAGCGGGCTCCCCGGGCTTCGCCAGGAACTGGCGCTGATGTCAGTGCAACAGCTTGGCCTTGCCGTAAACGAGGCTACGGCGGATCGCACCGGCGACGAGGCCATTCAAGCCATCGCCGCTGCTTATATAGGCTTCGTTCGCCAGCATCCCGGGCTCTACGAAGCCTCATACCATGCGCCCGACCTGAATGAACCGCAGCTCGCGGCATGCAAAACAGCTCTGCTGGACATGCTGCTGCATACCCTGCAGCCATACCCCCTCACCGAAGCGCAAGCATTGCATGCTGTTCGGGGGTTGCGCAGCCTCTGCCATGGTTTTGCCTCTATTGAGGCACAAGGCGGCTTCGGCATGGATTTCAGTCCGGACGATAGCCTGCGTCTGACCGTGTCCGCTTTTCTCCACGGGCTGCGCCACCTGTCTGAAGACATATAAATGAGGGCAAAGCTAAGTTTCCCAAAATATCCGAGCAAGAGAAAACCGCCCGGATACTCGTAAGCAACCGAACGAAACAAGATACTCTTCGTTCGAGAGCTGAGCTACACCAAGTAATAGAGGTTCGTCTAACCAAACGAACGAAGTTTCCCGCACCGCTTGTAGCTTCTGGCTCACGCGGTGCCCCTCTTCATGCGAAGCATGCCTACAACTAAGCTAACCTCCGTCGCCTGATCCGTTGAATCTGTCCGACCTACTACAATTTCCTCTCAACAAATTGAGACTTCCATGCGTCTGCCAGAATTCTAACGATCACCAGAGAGTTTATATGCCAGATAAACAGCCTTTTGGAATTCTAACGATCATCAGAGATGCTATTTTCTCAAAAAACGGTTAGAAACCATATAACAGACCGAGAATTCACAAAATAAGGTTTCTCCTGATCGTTAGAATTAAAAGAAGCAGAAATGCGGCAAATAAGCTTCCTGGTGATCGTTAGCCTAAAGAGCTTGTGCCCAGGAACAGGAGCAGGAGGTTAATAAGTTTAGATACACCATCCCACGCCTGTCCATCTGTTGCAGTAATCCCTTCTTAGTGCAGCCATTAGTACATCTGTTAGTACATCTGCTTAATTTCCTCTTATTCGAATAAACGGCAACTCATCGGGAACAATACTAGAGCGTGTCTTGAAACCTACTGAAGTGCATCTTTCCCCCTTCCCGCCTCTGCTACGTCACTTTCTCTTGACGTGTCCCGATACGCCTGCGGGAAACTTCCTTGCTTGGAATGAACATTCGGCAAAATCAGCTTTCTTCAGAGTTTTCAGACACTTCCTACATATTTTCCTAACAAAAAACGATCAACATTGCCTGCATTTTTAAAAGATATGTGTTCTATCGAGTTCCTGTATTTGTGCTATAATAGGAACTGAAAAATCAGGTCTTTTTGTATCTTATCCGGTTGAACGGATTACATATCATTGTAGAAAGAGGGCGTTTACGTGGCTCAAATCTCTCCGTACTATCTTCAAATCGGGGCGACTGTTGGCATGCTTGTCATGGCCTTACTTGCCATCTTCATTCGTATGAAAGCCAGCCACCGGCCGGTCACCATCCGTAAAATTATTATTCCGCCGCTCGGCATGAGCACAGGCTTTTTTATGTTTGTTGTACCGGAGACCCATGTTCCATGGTTGTGGGCGCTCATCGCGCTTCTAGTCGGCTGGTTTATTTTCTCGTATCCTCTCATTCGCAGCACCAAGTTTGAACGCGTAGGAGAAGAGATTTTTGCCACACGTTCCCGCAGCTTTGCCTTCATTTTGCTAGGACTTCTGGCTGTACGCCTGATTCTGCATGAAGTCATCCAGCGATATGTCAGCATTCCGCAAACAGGCGGTCTGTTCTTCCTGCTGGCGTTCGGTATGATTGTGCGCTGGCGTGTATATATGTACAAACACTACAAGGAAGTGCTCGCTGTTCAGAACTAAACGGTAGCTAAAATCCCCCGGCACTACCCTGATTTTTATAGGTCTAGAGCAATAAGAAATTAAACAATCAAGGTATTAAGCATTTACCAATCACATTGATCACATCAACTTAGCGATAACATCAATCGACATCAACATCAATTTAAAAAGACACGTTCAACACACCATTAAAAGGTGCCACGAACGTGTCTTTTGCTTGCAGGCTGCAACGACTTAATCAGAACTGTTATGCGGAAGTCGCTTTAATCGTTGGAATGAATGTACTCATCCATCAACCCAAGTTTACTCGCTCAATCCATCTATTCAGGGTCTGCAACCTTCACTAGCTGCTTGCCCAGATTATCTCCAGAGAAGAGTCCAATGAAAGCTTCCGGCGTCCGTTCGAAGCCGTCCACAATATTTTCTTCATACTGCAGCTTGCCTTCCTGAATCCACTTTGCCAACTTGGCGCGGCCTTCCTTGAAAGACTTCGTGTAGTCGCCCAGCAGAAAACCTTTCATCAGCGCCGTGTTCGTTAGCAGCAGTGTTTGTGGACGCATGCCGATATCCGGTTTCTCCAGATTATAAGACGAGATCTGTCCGCACAGCGGAATACGGGCATTCCGATTGATATGACGCAGTACAGCATCCGAGATATCGCCGCCAACATTGTCGAAGTATACGTCGACTCCGTCAGGACAAGCCTTTTCAATCGCTGCCGACATATCTTGCTCCGTCTTATAGTTCAGCACAACGTCGAAACCAAGCTTTTCTTTCAGATAGGTACATTTATCGTCAGAACCTGCGATACCGACCACACGCGCACCGACGATTTTACCGATCTGACCTGCGATCATCCCCACAGCTCCTGCCGCACCAGAGACCACAACGGTCTCTCCATCTTTGGGTTTGCCGATATCCTCCATGCCGAAATACGCGGTCAAACCTGTCAGGCCCAATGCACCGAGATAAGCTGTAATTGGAGCCTCGTCCGAATCAATCAGCGACAGATCCGTCGTATTGACCGCAGCATATTGCTGCCAGCCCCACATCCCCGTCACCAGATCACCTTTGCGTAAATTGGGCTCGGATGATTCCACAACCTGCCCGATCGCTCCTCCCTTAATGACTTCATTCAGGGCGTACGGCGGTGCATAGGATTTCGTATCTTTCATTCGTCCCCGCATGTACGGATCGACCGACAAATATAATGTACGAACCAGCACTTGCCCAGCTTCCGGTTCAGGTAGCGATGCCTCAACGAATTCAAAATTCTCTTTGGATGGGGCCCCTTCAGGACGGGACGCCAGTACGATCTGTTTATTTACACTCATTAAAATAACCTCCTGATTCCCAGTGGCTTCAAGGTCAGCCCTTGTCATCTGCAGTAACACAGGCACACCACTGGCTCTATGTTGATCTTCATAATAGTTTAAACCGAAACAGGCGGATCACAAACGTGGGCCGCCCGGAAATATACAAATTTCGTCACATTATAGCTCTAAAACAACCTTACAGCACAGTGAAAATGAATTAGCCAATAGTGAAATGACACAATCTTTTCATTCTGGGCGAATAGCCTTACATCTGTGTGTAGTCCACCCATCTGAATCCCTACCCCATCTTATTGCGCAGTCAGAATGACCGGTCCATCGGCTGTAATGGCAATGGTATGTTCATACTGAGCGGACAGACTTCCATCCAAAGTGCGTGCAGTCCAACCATCCGAATCCAGCTTGCTGCGGAATGTTCCGATATTCAACATCGGTTCAATGGTGATGACCATGCCCTCTTTAAGCCGCGGACCGCGATGCGGTGGGCCATAGTGAGGAACCTGCGGCTCTTCGTGCATCTTCTCTCCAATACCGTGTCCAATAAATTCACGAACCACGGACAGTCCTTCTCCTTCAGCATACGTTTGAATGGCATGCGAGATGTCTCCGATCCGGTTACCGACAATAGCAAGCTCAATGCCTTTGTATAGAGAGTTTTTCGTCACGTCTAACAAATGTTGCGCTTCAGGACTTACATTTCCGACTGCATAAGACCAAGCCGAGTCCGCCAGCCATCCATCCAAATTCACGACCATGTCGATGGTAACGATATCGCCGTCTTTCAGCACGTATTTTCCCGGAAAACCGTGACAGATCACGTCATTAACCGACGCACATGTCGCATAAGGGTACCCGTTGTAGCCCTTTTGCTCCGGTATAGCGCCATTTTTCTTCATAAATGCCTCTGCAAACTGGTCAATCTCCTGTGTTGTGATTCCCGGACGAATCAGTTTTGCAATTTCTCTATGGCACGCAGCCAGAATTTCTCCAGCTCTTCTCATTTGTTCAATCTGTTCTTTCGTCTTTATCATGATCATGCCAACTACTCCTTGTCCGTTATGATCTTATCCTGTCTTCTATTGTAACGCGAAACGCTCAAAATAAAAAATTCCGATAACTGAGGCAACATCCTATTATACGCCAAGCTGTGAATGAATGAGTATTTTTTTCTCCAAAAACACGAAACCCCTCTTGGGCAAGCCACGTATTAGCATAAAAATAACTGAAAACGAAAGGATGAACGACTCATGTTTAAGAAACTCATAGGCAAACTCATCGACTCCAAGTCCTCATCTCAACACAAACGTTACAGTTCTTCCAATAGACGTTCCTATAAAAAATACAGCAGTTCCTCTGGCAAACGCGGCTACAAACGCTATTCCTCATCTGATATGAAGTACAGGGATCAGCGCCATGGATCAGGGTATTACAAAAGCAGAAAGCATAGCTCCAGCTAAACGTTCGAATCTGATATGACTCTACGTCGGTCCCGACTTCAATCTCGCTTGAACCTGACTCTTAACCACCAGATATAACAAAGGGGTGTTCCATCGATACCGTACACACGGCCTTCGGAACACCCCTGCTTTTTAATTTTACATAAACTTCTACTCCGCTCTTCTGCTTCTACAGCAACGCTCTCAACCGATCCATCTCACGCTGCAACTCTCCTGCCCCGCCCTCATAACCCGGACGAAGCCCGAGAAGCCGCTCCAGCATCTCATGCAGTGCAGGCGTGAGCTGAAGCTCCTCCTGCCAGCTGGCAGGTGCGCTACCCTTCTGAGGCTCATAGGCCGAATACAGCATGAAAAGCAGAAAGTGACCAATATCCTGTAAATCCTGATCAGGTATAGCCGGTTCATCCTCAAGTTCAGGCACATCTTTCATTCGGCGTTTTAACTCTGGCAACAACGGCTCCCCCAAGCGTCTCGCCAGGCCAAAATCAATCAAATGCACTCGTCCCTCTCGTACAATGACGTTAGGGATTCGGATGTCGC
This sequence comes from Paenibacillus polysaccharolyticus, assembly GCF_900102085.1. GTDB lineage: Bacteria > Bacillota > Bacilli > Paenibacillales > Paenibacillaceae > Paenibacillus > Paenibacillus polysaccharolyticus. The sequence goes on from NZ_FMVM01000006.1 coordinate 144,756, forward strand.
CATGAATAAATCCCTGCTGATGAACATGAGCTACAGGAGACAACAGCTGACAAGCGAGTTCCAGGCATTCACGCTCTGTATATTGCTGACCTTCTTCGAAGATCAATTGTTCCAGCGTCTGTCCCCGGACATACTCTGTCACCATATAATTCCGTCTTCGCACGTTAAAGGTATCCAAAAGCTTCGGAATTGCTGGATGATGCAAATGCTGTAACACATCCGCTTCCCTGCTCAGCAGCCGCGCAGCAAGTCTGCCCTTACTCGGCTTCGATTCCTTCAACGCGACTTCCCTTCCCGTCTGCTGATCCACGCACAGATAGGTCAGTCCGTAACTCCCCATGCCTAGAAGCTCCCGTATCACATAACGATCCCCTATGATTATTCCTTGCCGCCCAGGACGGTCTGCAAATAATCCGATCAATCTTTGCCAGCTTCTCTCCAGCTCCACGTTGCCTCCCATGCCAGCTATCTGATGCCTGATCCGGTTTTCTGTCCTGTCATGAGAAACGGCTGATCAGCGGCTGGACTTCATGTTGTATTGGAGCTAATTATAGCAGGCTGTATATGTGAAATCACGATTATCCCTCATGTAGAATCACTTAAGCTTCTTTATGTTTCTTTGGCATCAAACCAAACAACATACGGAGTGAAGTGATTTTAGACTTTCGTTTTCGCCCCTGATAGCTGCGCAAATTGGTCACGAGTTCGCGATCTCGTTCTTCCTCCAGTTTTTCGTTCATCCACTGACGTTGCTTCTCCATCTGTTCCTGGAGCACAAGATGAGTCTCCGCCAGATGCTGGAGTGTCAGTTCCAGTTCATCCACCCGGTGCTGTAACACCTGCACGCGATCGTCCTCTTCCGGCTTGGGCTCAACTGCACCGTAGGTAACCTCACTTACAAGCTGGCCGAGTCCTTCATAAGATCTCAATTGACCGTACTGATCCACTTCCAGCGGCGGTAATGGATTAGCTCCAGATAAGACCGTACTGGTTGCAGCACACTCCTGCTCTGTATGCTCACGTATGGCTTGGACAGACTGCTGTTCTGTTTTCTCTTCTGCCGGGGATAGCACCGTAACCACTGCATCAGCTAGCGGCAGGTTATGCTCTCTAAGCTCCGTCATCAGACGTTCAATGCACTCGATATCATCGGATTTGAACAATCTGGACTTATTCGCAGAACGTTCGAAACGATATCCCTGCTCCTCAAGTGCTGCCGCATATTTACGAAGAGTACTGGCACCTATACCCAGACTCTTGGCCGTTTCCGTCGTTGCTCCTACTTCTTCAATCATCATGAATTCCCTCCCGGTATGAAGTCTTTTGGACTTGCAAAATAACGACTTTAGCGCTCCTGCAACGAACTATCATCGGATCGGGTGACCTTTCTCTTTGCACAACCATGGACTGTGAACATGAAACCTTAAACAATCCTAAAACAACCTTCCTCAAGGTAACCCATCCAGTTTCTCTTGCATGTCGGTAAGTATTCGTCAGTTTATTCGCAGAACCCTTTGACGGTTTAGTTCTGTTTCTGGGGATTCATAAGAACTTTTGTCAGGTATATATTCCGCATAAAAGTCCCTTCATCCGACAAGCTAGAGGAATGCTGTCGTGTCGAAAAAGGTACATGCAAATGCCGTCTAAATTTCGGAATGCATCGAATTGATGTCAATTTTGTTAACTCCATTACTCCAATACGCTCCCGCGACAGAGGGAATCATTGCTGTATTGCTTTTTTATGTGTTATCTTATGTAACGTAGAATTGAATTCCAGCATAAAATAAAGCACTATACTTAACATAACAATAATCAAGTAATGGATAAATCCAATGTAAACGGAGGCTGAAGGCAGTGTTAGGCAAATCAGGGAAAGTGGCGGTCATCGGGGCGGGTCTTGTAGGTTCAAGTTGTGCATATTCGATGATCAATCAATCGATATGCAGGGAGATTATGATGGTCGATCGGACGTATGACCGTGCGGTAGCACAGGCACTCGATTTTTCCCATTGCATGGACTTTACGCACAACCGAACGAAAGTATACGCAGGAACGTATGCCGATTGCGGCAGTATGGATGTCATCATTTTGACCGCTGGAGCCAATCCGAAGCCTGGACAGACAAGACTCGACGTTCTGGAGGAAGCAGAGTCCATTGCCAAAGATATCGTGGTTCCGATCATGAACAGTGGTTTTAACGGAATCTTCGTTGTCGCAGCCAACCCCGTGGACATTGTTACGTATATGGTATGGAAATTGTCCGGTTTGCCGCGTGAGCGTGTCATCGGGACGGGAACCTCGATCGACTCTTCACGGCTCAAAACACTGCTCTCCGAGGTATTCTCCATCGACCCGCGCAGCGTACACGGCTACGCACTCGGTGAGCACGGCGAGTCCCAATTCGTAGCATGGTCCCATGTTACCATTGGAGGCAAGCCTATTCTGCACATTTTGGATCAACACAAGGAACGGTTCAAACATCTGGATCTGGACGATATCGCCAAAAAAACGAAAGATGCGGGCTGGGAAATTTTCACTCGCAAAGGTTCAACCCAGTTTGGCATTGGGAATGCACTTGCCCATATTACTCGCTCCATCCTGAATGACGAGCATAAAATCATTGCCGTATCCGCGATTCTTGATGGCGAATATGGACAGCAGAATGTCTGTGCAGGAGTCCCTGCAATCATTGGGGAGGGCGGTATTCAAGAGATTATCGAATTAAATCTCGATCAAGCGGAGGTTGAGAAATTCGAGCGTTCCTGTGAAATTTTATCCGGTAATATTAACCGCCTGACTATCGCCTAAGCCTTCGTAAATTCTGAGTAGGAACAGGTCTACACTGCGAGCTTGTTGCAAAATAGAACAAAAAAAACAACCTTCATTTCACCACACTGTGGACATGAAGGTTGTTCTGCTACACCTATCTTTTTAATCCGTTGGGCTCAATCCAATGATCCACATATGAATCTCTACTTAACTAGGCCCAATCCGCGGCTCATCAGACGGTCCCCATTGCTGGAGGACCCGCTTCAATTCACTTAGCATCACCGGCTTGCTGATAAAGTCCCGCATGCCGATCTCCAGACAGGCCTCTTTATCTTCCCGCCTCGAATTGCCCGTAACGGCAATAATCGGGGGAATCCGATCCTCAGGAATTAACCGATGCAACAGATTCGTGGCTTTCAGACCGTCCATTACAGGCATATGGATATCCATCAGAACAATATCATAGGCATTCTGCGAGATGGCATCAATCGCTTCTACACCATTCGTGCACACATCAGCCTCATAGCCCAGTTTCTCCAAATATTCCTGTAAAATCTTCCGGTTGACCGGATGATCTTCTGCTACGAGAATACGCATAGCCACCTTGTCACTTTGACGTGTACGGTCATGCTGGAACTCACTTGCTGACTTTTCACCTGATGCTTCAACTCGCGTCGTCGGAATAGCAAACCGGAAAACGGAGCCTTCTCCTTCCGTACTCTCCACACTGATGCTTCCACCCATAATCTCAACAAGTCTCTTGGAGATCACCAGCCCAAGTCCTGTTCCGCCGTATTTGCGATTAATTACTGGATGTAGTTGAGAGAACGACTGGAACAACTGATCCTGCTTGTCCGCAGGAATACCGATCCCCGTATCTTGCACAGCAAAATCCAGTACACTATCCTCAGGTTTGCTTCCTTTAATGATGTCCACCGTGACATCGATACTTCCCTGATCTGTGAATTTCAGCGCGTTGCCAACGAGATTCACCAGAATCTGCCTTATTCGCATCGAATCCCCCGCCATATAATCAGGGATATTCGGGTTCAGACGAAAACGAATATCCAGATGTTTCTCGTCTGCTCTTGGCTTGAACAGCTCCGCAACCTGCTCCAGCATCTTGCGGAGCGAGAACGGCTCGTAGGCCAGGGCCATTTTACCAGACTCCAGCTTACTGAAGTCCAGAATATCATTCAGGATGTTCAGCAATGCATCGCCGCTCTCTTGAATAATCTGGGCGTACTCTCGCTGCTCCTCTGACAAGTCTGTACCCACCAATAGCTCAGTCATTCCTACAATGCCGTTCATCGGTGTCCGGATTTCGTGACTGACGAGGGACAGGAACTCGGACTTGGCTTGTGCAGCGAGCTCAGCCGTTTCCTTGGCGCGAACAATTTCACGTTCACCGGTAACGTCATTAAAGACAACGACCGCACCACGAATCTGACCCTCATCAATAATCGGAGTTACTTGATACTGTACGAGGAAACTACTGCCGTCTTTTCGCCAGAACACGTCCTCCGTCACTGAACGCGCATGTCCATCGAGCACCGTCATGTGAATCGGACATTCTTCTTTTGGAAAATAACTTCCGTCTGCACGCGTGTGATGGATAATCGGGTGTGAACTTTTACCAATGAATTCATGAGCTTCATAACCAAACATGGATGCCGCCGCCGGATTCATAAACATCGTAATGCCATCCGCATCGAGACCGTAGATTCCTTCGGTAACGGTATTGAGAATCAACTCATGCTGCTTGCTCAGCTCCTGAATACGCTCCGTGTACTCCTTGCGCTCCGTTATATCTGATACTATACCGTAGACACCAACTACTTCGTTATCTATAATAATCGGCACATTCGTTACCGAAACTTCGATCTTCCGGCCACTGGAATTTACAACACGAGTCTCATAGTATTGAGGCTTCCCCTGCTTCACGAGCTCAAATCCAGTTTCCCCCTTCTGCCGTTCTCGTTTATCCAGGTTCGACAGAAAAGACTGTCCGATGAGTTTGCTACGCGGAATATCAAGCATTTGCACCATATTGCTGTTCACAGCACTATAATTCCCTTCCAGATCGAGGGAGTATACCGCAGCCGGATTATATTCAAACAATGACTTGTACCGCTCACGGCTTTCGCGAAGACGTCTGTCAGCATCCTCTTGCTGGGTAATATCCCTGCTAATGCTCACAATTTGCGTTATTTTGCCATGTTCCCCGGTCACGGGCTTCGCCAATGTCTCCATCCAGATGTAATGCCCATCTTTGTGTAACACTCTCATCTTGCAGCCATGACCAATATTAGAAATGAGCAAAGGGTCCGGATAATCTCCCGGGTAACAGTAGGATTTAAACGATTTCCCTGCGACTTCCTCCGGCTCATAACCAAGCAGTGCACGAACAGATGGAGAGACATACAAGAGTTCACCATCTATAGCACAGGTTGTAATCAGATCTTGCGCATGCTCGGCCAATACCTGATATTTCTCTTGAGTCTGCTGCAGTTCCTGTTCGATGATCACCTTATCCGTCACATCCTTGGCAATACCATAGATGCCGACGACATCATCACCTTCTGTAATCGGTATATAGGTTACCTGTGCATGTTTCACAGAGCCATCTTTATGATAAAAAGCCATCGCTTCGCTGACTGAACGTCCAGCCAGAACATCTTCGATGAATTGCACTCTTCTCTTTTCACTCTCAGGCGGGCTGATGCGATCCCGACTCACCCCTGCAAGCTCTTCAATCTTGTAGCCGGATAACCGTTCAAACGAAGGGTTAGCATCGATGTGATTCCCTTCAATGTCCATCACATAGATGGCATCCGGGTGATTAAAAAACAATGATCGGTAAGAGCTACCCTCAGAAATAATTCGTTTCAGGGTTTCCGTTTTATTATGATCCAAAGGCCTACCCCTCTTTTCTCAGCCAAAATCTTCTTTCTTCATCACATTACATATGCGCCATTTTCGGCTGTAACAGTCTTACCCTCGAATAACCATGTTCGCCTGACTAGAAACAGCTTTTTTTATTTTACCAGATTCTCGTCTCATTTTGCTTATCAAATAGGATGAAATTCACATCAATAGGCATGAAAAAGATGGGATTTGCCCTTTATCGCATAATATAAAAAAAACTGAGACTGTCTGCATACCAACTCTTTGGATGCACAGCCTCAGGAAAGGTTCATTTGTTATTCTCATCGAACGTATACTTTATACTTCCTTCTTCGAAAAATAAATCATGCCCATCGCAATGAATAACACGGCGCTGCCACCAACTACGGCTAGAAGTGTGCCGAGCGGAACATTGAACGCACCGAACCCTGTTCCCTCAATGGGAAGCATCAGAATCATCGGCTGTGCCCATGGATAATATGGCCCATACGTTGCGGAGTTTGCAACCAGAATGTTAGGTATCGTTAACGCGAAGTTCAGGGCAAGCGGCGCGGCGAAACTGCTCCAGATCAGAGAGACAAACATCTGTAATGCCGCCAATGGGATACAAGCCAGAAGTCCAAGCAACATTTTACTGACAAGGAATCCCCAAGGTACCGGTGATGCCATCCCATGGATTAATCCTGTCAAAACGATACTTCCGAATAGAAGTAGCTGTGTACCAGCGAGGAGCAGTAACACAATTGTGAATTTGCCTAAATACACACCTGTACGTGTAAGTGGCAAAACCAAGAGCTGTTTCCATCCACCCCCTGCATGTTCAAAACGGCAGACAAATGAGGTGAACACCCCTGTCAGCATCGGTAACAAAAGCATACCGTGAATCATCACCATGGCTGACATCAATGCAATCCAATCGCCCGATGGGGAAGAGAGCAGACCGATGAGCAGTGCGATCAAGGGACTGATTAGAACCAAAAGCGAGATTGGCGATTTGGCCATTTTCAAACGTTCCGCAGATAAGATACGAAAATAGGTTGTAGCAAAATTCATATCAGGCCACATCCTTCCGACTGAAGTGCATCATGCCTATCAGCAAAATGAGGATTCCTAAACCTGCACCCATTGCTGCGTATAAGTAAGCGTTAGGCGCACTCCAAGCCATTTGTGCCCAAGCGAGTGGAAACTGTGGAGAGATGCTGAGAGAGAACATACCGGTAATCGCAAGAATAATGCCGAATGTAACCGGCAGCGCCTGATTTTTGGATACCAGCGTAAACCATAATTCAATGGACAATACAGGCAGTGCGCCAGCTAGCGGCATAAGCCCCAGCTTCAGTGCCTGTGCCCACGGTATATCTTTGGCATCGAAACCAAGCACAAGTCCCAGTCCAACAACCCCCGCCGTTAACAACAAACATGAGATCATTAGTAGCACACAGGCCAGCAGAAACTTTGCAAGATAAACGGCTGGCCTTTTAATTGGCATCGCCAGAAGTTGCTTCCACGACCCCTGCTCATGCTCTATTCCGGCGATCATCGAACTCAAAATGGTTGCGCCCAGCATTAAAGCCAGCGGCACAAAAACAACCACGTTTCCCAGCAGACCTCCCCACAAATTGTCGGCATACTGTTCTTTCAGATAATCCAGCCGTAATCCGAAATTCAGAGCCTGCATGGCCGTTAAGCCGATTGGTGCCAGAAATACAAGAAACCAGATGCCTTTGCCACGAATTTTAAGCCAGTCGGCTGATAATGCACGTCCTGTCATAGGGAAGCCCCCTCGCCAATGACACGCATGAAGAGATCCTCCAAAGACTGTCTCTGTTCTTCGACCCGGTATACATCATGATCCTGTTCAATCAATCGGCGTACCAGCAGTGCAACTGCGCTGTTATCCATGTAGGGGAAGGTAAGCTCAGCACCCTGTCTCTGACCAAATTGCCCCTGCTCACGAGCAAGCTTCATGGCTGCCTCCGGTTCAGACACCGTGAGCCTGATTGAGCTGCCTGTCTGACTATGGAGACTCGCCATCGTATCCTGCATCACCATTTTGCCATCTCTTATAATACCGACACGACTCGCCATCTGCTCCACTTCACTCAGCAAATGACTGGATACAAGAACGGTGATGCCATGCTCCAGCGGCATACGTTTGATGAGTTCCCGAATCTCCTGAATCCCCGCGGGGTCAAGTCCGTTCGTTGGTTCATCCAAAATAAGCAGCTCCGGTTCACCGAGTAGTGCGCTTGCAATGCCCAAACGCTGTTTCATGCCGAGGGAATACCCTTTTACATTTCGTTTAGCATCTTTCGTCAGATCAACAATAGATAACACTTCCGCAATCCTTGACTTGGGTACATTGATAATGCGGCGCAGTACCTCAAGATTCTCTACCGCATTCAGATGACCGTAATAGGAGGGGTACTCCACCAGAGAACCTACACGCCGTAAAATGTCCATACGGTCCTTGCGAATATCTTTGTCGAAGACCCGGATGACACCTTTGGTCGGTTTAATCAATCCAAGAAGCATGCGAATCGTTGTTGTTTTGCCGGCCCCATTGGGACCGAGAAATCCGTAGATATCTCCCTTTTTAATATGAAGGTCAAGTTCACGAACCGCTGCACGGTCCTTATATGTTTTCCATAAATTCGCTGTTTGAATAATATTTTCGCTCATTCATTATCACCTCGGAACTATCGTAACCCTCCAAGGTTAAAGCCAGCGTACATCCAAGTTTAAGTTTAGTTTAAAAAGAAACCTCTTCTGCCTGCGTTCAAACTTCCCGATCAATCTCTTTGCCGCTGTATAGATAGGTACGGACACCCGCATCTGAGCTATCTACCCGCTTCCGCAAGCCCATCTCACGAATCAGCAGATCGACAATGGATAAGCCAAGTCCTGTGCCCTTCGTACCCGAATCCGGCTGAATTCCCGGTCCGCGATCCGCGATCACTACGGCAGTTCGACCCTGAATCTGCTCCGTGGAAATGCGAATATATTTTCCGCTTGCCGCATGACGAACTACATTTTGAAACAGATTATCCAGCACACGCCGCAGCCCTTGCGCATCTACATCCCAGATTAACGGAGTTTCAGGCAGGTCAATATCGATCTCAAACTCTTCCTTCTCCCACACCGGATACCAGGAAGCAGCAGCTTCCCTTATCATACGCAGTGCATCTTTCTGCTCCAGTTTTAAAGTATATCTTCCACTAGTCAGCAGATTATACGTGAGCAAATTGTCGATCAGTTCACCAAGATCCTGTATCTTGCCTTCCATCCGACTCAGTGCACGCACGCCTTGATCACTTAGGTTTTCTTTATTCAGTGCATGCATATGCCCGCGAATTACCGTAAGCGGTGTTCTCAGGTCATGGGATAACCCTGCCACAAGCCGTTTGCGAAGTTGCTCCTCTTCCCGCTCACGCTGAAGGCTATCCGTTAACTGATGTACCATCTGGTTAAAGGATTCCTCCAAATGTCCAATCTCATCCGATCTCTTAATGTCCACTGGAAGAGGTATCCCCTCCTTGCTCGGGGTAACCATAGCAGATTGCAAGTGAATCAGTCGCTTGCGAATTTTAGCAAAGAACAAAACGGACATCACAATAAAGATGACAAACACAATCAGCATCACTACCCCAAAATAGACAAATTCCAATAGCCCGTTATTGGTAAGGTTTTGAATGAGCTCACGAGGGACTTCAATCACCATAAACCCTTGTCCCTTATTCGCATTTCCTCCGCCAATAAAAGAAACCACGGTTAGAGGATCGCGATACAAGGCTTCTTTCATAAACTGAACCGTATCATTTGGTGTCCATATTGCCGGGATTCGGGTCTCTGATTTTTTTCCAGTTGCCAACGACCACTTCAGAATGACGTCTGAATCTAAAGACGCCGGCTCCCCTTCCGCGGTGACTGAAGGATGCAATGATTTAGACTTCAGTACCTCCGCCTCTTCACCGCCAAGCACTAACTTCGTTCTGCCTGCCGCATCTACACGATACATAGCCGATTTAGGGTATTTCTCCTGCAGTTCTTTCATCCGTTTATCTATGATTTGGTCAGAAGCCCCGTCCAGCTTTTTGGATTCAATAGCCCACAGTTCGGTAATTTGGTCAGCGTTTCCGTAAGGTGCTTCTTCACTAGAGCTTACGTTATTGATGACTACAATAAAAACCGTTGCCACCATCGGTACCACAACAGGTACAAACAGAAAAGCTGCCAGAATCAGTAGCATGTATCTGGACATCAGTGATCGCCCAAACTTTATTTTGGGACGGATAGGCTGTCCTGTTTCACTGCCTCTGTTCTGTTCAGACTTTCTTGCCTTCCGTTCTCTATACCATCTGATCATGGCTTCTTCACACGATAGCCAACACCGCGTACTGTCTGAATAATGACAGGATTGGCCGGATCAATCTCCAGCTTCTCGCGCAGATGCCGGATGTGCACCATCAACGTTTTGTCCCCATCGAGATAAGACTCGTTCCACACCGCTTCATAGATCTGCTCTTTGGTGCGAATCATGCCCATATGCCGAAGCAAATAAGCGAAGATGTGAAACTGTTTACCGGATAAAATAATCTCTTCCCCCGTCTGCTCATTCACGATCCGGTTATCCTGCTCATAAATCGACAGATGATCCAGCTTAAGTACCGCTTCACTTGAAGCTACTTTGCCTGCTTTCCGCAGTTGAACCTCAATCCGCGCTGCAAGCTCGTCCGGATGAAAAGGTTTGGTCACATAATCATCGGCAAAATCAAGTCCATGCAACTTGTCATCAATGGATGTTCTGGCCGAGAGCATAACGATGGGCACAGCAGGATATTCTTTTTTTAATCGCTGGCCTACCGTGAATCCGTCGAGCCCTGGCAACATGACATCCAGAATGATCAGGGAGCAGTCTGCCACAGCCTCGGTGGCCCCTTCACCGCTCCCAAGCCAGACGACCTCATATCCACGCTCCTCCAGATCTTCTCTCACCCATGTTGCAATTTCCGTATCATCCTCAATGTATAACAGTTTGTTTTTCATCTATGTACTCGTTTCCTTTCCGTTCCCTTTGGGTTAATGATATATCTGGGCGGCAATGCTTATCTTTATGATTTTTGGCTTTAAATTTTGAATGGGGCGAACCTCCCCGCGAGTTTAAATGCAAGCCTGGTTGCACAAGCTACAATGTCCGTTGCCTAGGCCTCAGTACATTCCATGTCGCTCGTTTAGAGCCTGCCCTCTCTTTTCATACCCTCATTATAACGCAATCTGCAGTCACGTAATATGAAGCTATATCTTTCAGCATTAATGTCTACATATCATCTGTATTACTGTACTACTAGTATATTTAATCTAATTTAAATGAATTGGTCTCTGCTTACTTCATTCATATCTGACAGGAGGAATTACATATGCTGCTTGAAGCCATCTTTCACCAACCAAAACGAAACTGGGCCTATGCCTATGATCAGGATACGATTCGTCTACGTCTGCGTGCCAAAAAGAATGATCTCACCGAGGTGTATGCCCTGACTGGAGATAAATACGCGTGGGAGGAAACAAGAGATATGGTTCCTCTGACCAAATTGACGTCAGACTCTATGTTTGACTACTACGAGGGGGAAGTGAGACCTCCGTATCATCGATTGAAGTATGCTTTTTTGCTCAAAAGTGGAGATGAACACATCTGGATGACCGAGACGGATTTCCAAGAGGAGGAGCCCGATGACCCAGGCCGCATGTTTCAGTTCCCATATCTTCATGCCGGAGCTGTGTTTACACCCCCAGCATGGGTGAAAGATGCTGTGTTTTATCAGATTTTCCCCGAGCGCTTTGCCAATGGCAACCCGGATATCAATCCCAAAGAGGTTGAACCTTGGGGCGGTGAACCTACACCCTTTAATTTCTTTGGCGGTGACTTGCAGGGTGTAATCGACCACCTTGATTACCTCAGTGAACTGGGCATTAATGCGATATATTTTACTCCGATTTTCGAAGCTACAACCAATCATAAATATGATACCGAAGACTATCTGCGCGTCGACCGCCATTTCGGTGATGCTGACACAGTGAAGCATCTGGTGAAGCTATGTCATGAACGCGGTATTCGTGTGCTGCTGGATGCCGTGTTTAATCATTCAGGCAAAACATTTGCTCCTTTTGTCGATGTACAAAAGCTTGGTGCCAAGTCCAAATACAAGGACTGGTTTCACGTACATGAATTCCCGCTGGACGTGAAGGATGGCATTCCAACCTATGAGACATTTGGCTTTGAACCTCATATGCCCAAGTTAAACACAGAGAATCCAGAAGTGAAGGCCTACTTGCTCGAAGTAGCGGAATATTGGATCAAGGAAGTTGGCACGGACGGCTGGCGTCTTGATGTAGCTGATGAAGTGGACGATGCTTTCTGGAGAGATTTCAGGCGGGTTGTTAAGGAAGCCAACCCCGATGCCTACATTCTGGGTGAGATATGGAATGAATCTTCTTCCTGGCTACAAGGGGACCAGTTCGATGCTGCCATGAACTATCCGTTCACCGCCGCCGTAAATCATTTCTTTGTGGAAGATAAGATGCACGCTGCAGAGTTCGCGAGTGCCCTTGGCCGGCAGTTATCCCGCTACCCACTTCAAGCGAACGAAGTGGCCTTTAACTTGCTCGACAGTCACGATACCCCGCGCCTGCTTACCTTGTGTGAGGGCGATCAACGCAAGATGAAGCTGGCTGCCTTGTTCCAGTTCAGTTATATGGGAGCCCCATGTATCTATTATGGTGACGAGATCGGGCTCGACGGAGAACATGATCCAGGTTGCCGCAAATGCATGGAGTGGGACGAAGCGAAGCAGGATCGGGAGCTACTTCACTTTTATCAAAAGCTGATTGCTCTGCGTCATGCTCATCCTGCACTGCGTGCAGCCGGAACCATTCGTTTCCTGCAAGCTCAGGAAGGCGGTAGCCAGCTTGTGATGGAGCGGCAAAGTGACGAGGAACGCATCCTCATTCTGTTCAACCGTTCTGAGGAAACCGCCATCGTTGAACTGGATGCAGGAGAGCAACCTTGGACGGAGCTGTTTGAGGGCAACCATCGCACCGCTCTGGAAGACGGTGTGCTTGCCATTGAACTGCCTGCTTACGGATATGCCGTGATGCGCACAGAAGTAAAGTAGATGCCTTTTGGAAAGAACAATAAATGACTGCCTTCTCCAATTCCGATTGGTTGACTGCTATCTTGGCGGTTTAGGCAAACTGGACAAACAAGCGTCTCGCATAACCTGAGAAAACCAGGTTCGCGGACGCTTGTTTGTTATGAAGTAATAACGACTAACATGCTCTAATTACTACTTGCTATTCTGCCTCTGAGCCTGTTGTTGATGTTTCGGATGACTCATCCGGCAAACGCTTGGCCTTTGGCTTCGCCAGCTTCTCCATCATCTTGCGGCCTGTAGGTGTCTGAGCGAGCCCGCCTTGCGCTGTCTCGCGGTGACGGCTTGGCATTGCACTGCCTACCTCCAACATCACGTCAATGACTTCGTCAGACGGAATGGCACTGCGTACACCAGCGAGTGCCATATCTGCGGCAGCCAGTGCAGTAACGGCACCGAGTCCGTTGCGCACGATGCATGGAATCTCTACAAGGCCAGCAACCGGATCGCAGATGAGGCCGAGTGTATTTTTCAAAGCCAATCCTACAGCATGCACTACCTGCTCCGGCGTCCCTCCGCGAAGCTCCACCATCGCACCGGCAGCCATGCCAATCGCTGATCCTACTTCCGCCTGACAGCCGCCCTCGGCCCCTGAGATAAATGAATTGTTGGCGATCACGTAACCAATAGCACCGGCGCAGAACAATCCATTTACCAGATGTTCATCCGTCCAGCCAAAACGTTCCTGCGAGCTGATAAACACACCCGGAATGATGCCACAAGAGCCCGCTGTTGGCGTAGCCACGATCCGTCCCATGGAGGCATTCACTTCCGATACGCAAAGTGCATAGGCCATGGCAAGGGCAGAAGCATCACCTGAGCATGTTTCGCCTTGGCGAATATATTCGGCCATCTTTTTCCCGTCCCCACCCGTCAGTCCGCTACGTGAGGTGGTATCTTCTGTAAGTCCTTTACGTACCGCTTCTTTCATCACCTGGTAGTACTCCGACATTTGCTTTACGACTTCTGTTTCGGGTGTGTTGGTCTCCTGCACCTGCTCTTCAATCATCAACTGTGCAATCGTTTTGGACTCCGCAGTGCAGATGGTGTTCAATTCATGCAGATGTTTAAACCGCATCCGGATCAACCCCTCTCTTCAGATCAATCACACGAATGTCCAGCATATGATCCAATGAACGCAGCTTGTTCAACGTGTCTTCACTTGGCGGTGCATCCATCTCCATTGCTGTAAGTGCCTCACCATCACGAGCCTTTCGATCCACTTGCATATAACCGATATTCACTCCGGATGAGCTAATGGTTGAGGTCACGGATGCCAGAACTCCCGCTTTATCGGCATGACGCAAAACAAGTGTCGGAAACTCTCCACTGATCTGTACGCGAAAATCATTTAATGCATGCACAGATACACTGCCGCCACCGATGGAAGCGCCTATTAAAGAGCATGCCCGTTCGCCGTGCCACAATTCAATCTTGACCGTGTTAGGATGGGGAGCTGGCAGACCGCTGGTGTAAAATTCAACCTCCATGCCTGCTTCATCTGCATATTGCTCTGCATCCGGTATACGTGGATCATCTGTAACGTAACCCAGCAAACCACCAATGAGTGCCAGATCTGTCCCATGTCCCTGATAGGTATCCGCAAATGATCCATATAATGTAAGCCTTGCACGTTCCGGTGTGCATCCCAGCCACTGACGCGCAATTCGTCCCAATCTTGCCGCACCGGCTGTATGTGAACTGGATGGCCCCGTCATCGACGGGCCAATGATTGAAAAAACATCTTTAAATCGCACCTTGTAACCCTCCAATTGGTTTTGTCATCGACATCTGGACAAGAATCACCACAATGTTCCTGATTTACTGAATGATGACATTAAAAAAGGACAGAAGAAGGCCGTTAGCCCTCTCTCTGTCCTTGATACCTGAGAGTTTCATGATTATAACGTCAGGAAGAACAAGGTCAAGTACACTCAAGTACTCATCCGTTCAACGATCTGACAATCATATACCCCTTGGGTGGCGCTTCTTCCGCGCACTCTCCAGAGTTGCGTCCAACGACGGTACTTTTACCTGAGAGATTAACGGTTATGCCGGGTGCATAACTGCTTGCTCCTTCGGTGCCTAAGCCATCTGTACAGTACAGTTCTGAATCTAAATTGCATCAATCATGCCTACTTGTACTGTGCTCGATTATCCTGCCCAGGTCTCTCCCGCTCGTTATCATTCGCTATATTCTGTTATTTCCTTAATGAAAGTTCACCATTCTGCCATGCATTCAATCATATACAGCGTAATATGCCATACTCTATATGTCAATAAAAGTGACGTATTCTCAAAGCACATCATTTCTTTATAGAATATGCTCATTTCGTTCATATGGTTCAAGGCTTGTTCGATCTTTTCTATATAAGTTGAACTAAAAATTTCACACTGTCCTCTCCGTTAATGTGTAAAAGAAAAGTTCAACTTATATAGCACCGAATAACGAAGACCGCCCTCACTCCATGACAGGTACGAATCATAGACACATATGAACCTGCCAATGTACTTGTGACATATATTTATAGGCAACATTCCAGTTCGATCCTGCAATTGTAGCGATTTGTGTACTCGTAAACAACTCATAAAAAATGTTCTAATATAAAAACACATAAAAAGCATGACCTGTGAACACCCTCGTTCAAAGATCATGCTGTTATGCTTCGTGTTTCTCTAAATATATAAATCTATGCTACACCCTTGACTCTTATTAACCAAAACGCCCCATAATATATTCCTGCGTCAAGCGGTTGTCCGGGTTAGTAAAAATGTGCTCCGTCTCACCGTGCTCAACCATACTGCCCAGATAAAAATAAGCGGTATAATCCGAGATACGAGCCGCCTGCTGCATGTTATGGGTAACGATAACGATGCGTAGCTCCTGCTTCAGCTCCGAGATCAATTCCTCCACTTTACCCGTAGATACAGGGTCAAGCGCAGATGCAGGCTCGTCAAGCAATAGGATCTGCGGGTCTACAGACAGCGCGCGCGCGATACAGAGACGCTGTTGCTGTCCACCTGAAAGTGCCAAGGCTGACTCATGTAGTCTGTCTTTCACTTCATCCCAGAGGGCAGCACGGCGCAAGCTTTTTTCCACAATTTCGTCCAGCGCCTTCTTACTCTTCGTACCGCGGTAGCGAGGGCCAAATGCGATATTGTTGTAGATAGACTTGTGAAAAGGGTTTGGCTTCTGCCACACCATGCCGATTTTCTGACGAAGTTTGATTACATCCGTCCCCGGTTCGTTAAGGTCATTGCCGTCCATCCAGATATGCCCTT
Source organism: Paenibacillus polysaccharolyticus (assembly GCF_900102085.1). Lineage (GTDB taxonomy): Bacteria > Bacillota > Bacilli > Paenibacillales > Paenibacillaceae > Paenibacillus > Paenibacillus polysaccharolyticus. The sequence continues at coordinate 160,922 of NZ_FMVM01000006.1, forward strand.
CCGTGCGTGACCCGGCAATCTCATCATTCATTCGATTTAACGAACGAAGGAATGTGGATTTCCCGCAACCGGACGGCCCAATCAGGGCCGTTACACTCGCTTCGGGGAAAGTCAGGCTGATCTGCTTCACGGCCTGAAAATGCCCATAATATATGCTTAACTGTTCCGTACCAAAAGGTATGGCCATGTGGATTTCCTCCTTATTTCGAAGCTGTCATACGGCGGTACACAACCCGGCCGATCCAGCGCGCGCTCAGATTGAATGCCAGTACCAGAATGACCAGTACGGCAGAAGCCCCTGCTGCAACTTCTTTGGAATCTGGTCCGATGCCTTCACTGTTGACTTTCCAGATGTGTACAGCTAGTGTCTCCGCAGGACGAAGCGGATTGATCGGTGATCTTGGACTTGTTGGATTCCAGTCCGTAAAGTCCAGCGGTGGACTACTCATACCTGCAGTGAACATCAGGGCTGCAGCTTCACCGAAGATCCGACCGGATGCCAGAATCGTACCCGTAATCAAGCTTGGCAGTGCCACAGGCAACAGGATGGACGTAATGATCTTCCATTTGGACAAACCAAGGGCAAGTCCTGCTTCCTTCTGCTCTTTGGGAACGGCCCTGAAAGCTTGCTCTGTCGTCCGTACCATAAGTGGCAAGTTGAAAATCGCCAGTGCCATCGCACCCGATAAGAGTGAGAAGCCCAGGCCAAACGTATTTACGATCAGCAAAAGTCCGAACAAACCGATCACGATCGATGGGAAAGATGACAATACTTCGACAACCAGTCGAATGAAACTTGTAATCCGACCCGGTTTGGCATATTCCGCCATATAAATACCTCCGCCCCAGCCGAGCGGGATGGTAATAATCAGCGTTAGTACAAGCAAAAAGATAGAGTTAAAGAGTTGCGGTCCAATACCGCCGCCACCTTTGAGCAATTGCGGTGCACTCGTCAGGAAGTGCCAGTTGATCTGACCGATCCCCCGGAACAGAATAAATCCGAGTAAACCGAGCAAAAGTACAACAATGAATAAAGCCAGAATCACGATGACTACTGTTGCAATTTTATCCGCTGTTTTTGGCTTCATTCTCATACCCGGTTCCTCCTTTCAAGCAGGCGAACCAGAATGACGAAGACAAAGGTCATTACCAGCAGGACAAGCGCCATGCTCCACAATGCATTGTTATGAACAGAACCCATCGTGGTGTTACCCATACTCAGGGTGATTACACTTGTTAATGTTGAAGCGGATTCGAGCAGGGATGTCGGTACATGCGGCGCATTACCGATGACCATCTGTACAGCCAATGCTTCACCAAATGCGCGAGCCATACCGAGGACAATACCTGTCAGCAATGCAGGTAGTACCGTCGGAATGATTACCCGATAAATCGTTTGCCAGCGTGTTGCGCCAAGCGCATAAGAAGATTCACGCAAACCCTTCGGCAAAGCAGACAACGCATCTGCCATGATACTCGTAACTGTAGGCAGGATCATGACGGACAACACCAGACATCCGGCTGCAATCCCAATGCCGGGTCCTCCGAAGATACTGCGTAACATCGGAACAATTACGCTTAGACCGATAAATCCGTATACAACGGATGGAATACCGGAAAGCAATTCAATCGCGGGCTGCAAAATCTTTTTACCTTTACCCGGTACAATCTCGGTCATAAAGAGTGCTGCACATAGGCTAAGCGGACTCGCGATCAATGCTGCAAGCAAGGTGGTTGTAAAGGAACCCGTGATAAACGGTAATGCACCATAAACGCCAGGCTCACCTGTAGGATTCCACGTTTTTCCGAAAATGAACTCACGCAGGCTGACGCCATCCTGGAAAAAGGTTGATAACCCTTTGGATGCGACAAAATATACGATGGAAAACATGACAACGATCAGGAAAACGACACATATCGACGTGTAGATCCGTCCCGTCCACTCTTCCCAGTAATGTTTCTCTCTCAAGGGCCGGCGTGGTTTCAGTTTATTGTTCATTACCGTTCCCCCTTCGGTCTGTTCCATAACAACCATCCTTCTATAGTAGAATTAGTGCAAAATATGGGATAATTCCTGAGCAAACCGCGCAAAGAGGCAGGACCTGGGTCCGCCTCTTTCGCTGTATGCGCAAGTTCAAAGAATGTTACTGAGTCACATTACCTGCTGCATCGCGTTTTACTTTCATGCCGGATACCGGAATGTAGCCCAGTTCCTTAACGTCATTTTGTTGAATTTCATCGCTGAGCATGTAGTCGAGGAATGCTTTTGTTGCTGCATCCGGCTCACCTTTTGTATACATGTGCTGGTAAGCCCATACTGGATACGTTCCTGCTTCTACGTTCTCAACTGTAGCTTCAACACCGCCGTATTTCAGAACTTGCAATTTGTCATCCAGGTAAGACAGAGCCAGGTAACCAATTGCTCCTGGAGTCTCAGATACCAGTTTCTTAACTGTACCGGAAGAATCTTCTTGGATTGAACCTTGAATATCTTCTACTTTCGTTCCCAGCGCGAAGTTTTCGAAAGTTGCACGTGTACCGGAGCTACTTGGACGGTTAACGATAACGATCGCTTGATCTTTACCACCAACATCTTTCCAGTTCGTGATTTTACCGGAGAAAATATCTACCAGTTGTTCTTTTGTCAGATCCGTTACACCTGCATCTTTGTTGCTTACTGGTGCAATTGCCACAACTGCTACTTGGTGGTCAACCAGTTCTTTAGCTTTTGCTTCGTCTTTCAGCTTCTCTTCAGCAAATACGTCAGAGTTACCGATCGTAGCTTGTCCGTCAGATACTTGAGTCAGACCTGTACCACTACCGCCGCCTTGCACTTGTACCGTCACGTTCTTATATTGATCAACTGCCATAAATTTTTGTCCAGCTTGCTCTACCAGAGGCTGCAGTGCTGTTGATCCAACAGCGAGAATGTTACCGCTGAGTTCAGCAGCAGTATTATCTCCTGATCCATTACTTGCGGTACCATTTGTAGTACCTGCGTCGTTTTTCGCTCCGCATGCTGCAAGCACCAGTACGAACGTTAAGGTCATCAAAATAAACGGCAACTTTTTAAACATTTTTTGTTTTCCTCCCCCAATGTAGTGATGGCGTTTTGTGAATTTGTGTGATCACCATCAACTCTTTAATCATTGTAGTTTCGTTATGTCATCTGAAAATCAATGTTTTGTAAACGCAATGTTAAAAATATAGGCTAGGGATAAAATACGAAACATACGAAATATATTTTGCGCGCTGGTGGCCGCTTCGGGAACGGACGTTGTTTCAATCGCTGTTATCTCCGGATATATTGATTAATATTCTAGAGGAGTATATCCGGGGATAAAGGCGAACGCTCCGCTTTTCCACAATCGTTCCGTTCCCTCCGCTACGTCAGCGCTCATCTGTTTCTAAAACATTTATATTCCTAGCTAAGGCTGAGGGCAGTAAAAGAACCACTCCGTGCTGGGCGTTCCGGTTACGAAAATCATTCTTCCGATCGCTGTTGTCTCCAAATCGTTATGGATTTCATTTTTCATATGTAAACATTCGGAGACAAAGGCGAGTTTATGTAAGAGAGGAACGGACACGGTATTTATGATTGCAAACGAAAAAAGGCCTTCTCAACAGATGTGGTTAACACATCCGTTAAGAATAGCCTTTTTAAATCATAACTATTTTAAACTCACTGCTTATTTTTATCCCAAGATCCACAGCCATAATGCTAAACCGGCCAATGTAATCAACAACGTTGGAATGGTTAGAATAATGCCTGCTTTGAAATAATATCCCCATGTAATCTTAACACCCTTACGGGACAATACATGCAGCCATAACAAAGTTGCAAGTGACCCAATCGGCGTCATCTTTGGACCTAGATCCGAGCCAATGACATTGGCATAGATCATAGCTTCCTTAACAATACCCTCAGTGTGTGCACCTTGAATGGCGAGCAGATTAATTAATACCGTTGGTAAATTGTTCATCACGGATGATAATACCGCAGCGGTCAGGCCCATACCTAGCGATGCTGCCAACAGACCATAATCCGCTATAGCATCAAGCCAGCTACTCAGATGATCCGTTAATCCAGCATTACGTAGACCATAAACAACAATGTACATCCCTACCGAGAAGACAACAATAGACCAAGGTGCTTCCTTAATCACCCTTTTCAAATCTACCGCTTCGCTCTTGCGTGCAAGTATACCGAAAAGCAGGGCTACCGCACCTACAATAACGGAGACGGGAATCGGCAGAAATTCACTGGAAGCGTAAGCTACCAATAACAGCCCCAGCATAAACCATGCAATCTTGAACACACGTGGATCACGGATGGCTTCCTTGGGGTCACGAGCGGCCGTGACATCATACGTCTGCGGGATGCTTTTACGATAAAACAAAAACAACATCGCCGTACTCGCTGCAATAGAGAACAGATTAGGCACAAACATACGTACCGCATACTCTACAAATGTAATGCCAAAGAAATCGGCAGAAACAATATTTACCAAATTGCTGACCACGAGTGGCAATGAGGTCGTATCCGCGATGAAACCACTTGCCATGACAAATGCCAGCACCATGCGCTCATCAAACTTTAAAGCACGAACCATTGCCAGAACAATCGGTGTCAGAATCAATGCAGCGCCATCATTGGCAAACAAGGCAGACACCGCGGCCCCTAGTAAAATAGAATAAAGGAATAATTTACGTCCGTTACCTCCGGCCAGTCGGGCCATATGAAGGGCAGCCCACTCGAAGAATCCAGTCTCGTCCAAAATCAATGAAATCATAATAATGCCAACAAAGGCCAGCGTAGCATTCCACACAATCGAGGCCACATCCGAAGCATCATTGAAACTAACTACTCCTGCTGCCAGGGCAAGGATTGCCCCTCCCGAAGCGCTCCAGCCAATGCCGATGCCACGAGGCTGCCAGATCACCATCGTAATGGTCAAAACAAATATTAATATTGCTACATATACCATAGTTCCTCCTGCTGTCCTGTACAATTGCCCGTAAGAACCAGACGATATATTTATACAGGGACGCAAGAGGAATGTCTATATTTATTTTTTGCTATTATTTTTTGCTATTATCTTTTGCGGGATCATCCATCATTTTGAACATACCCAGCAATCCTTGTAACTGTTCAGCCATACTATTCAAATGTGCAGAAGACGAAGCAATTTCCTCAACAGAAGCCAGTTGTTCTTGCGATGAAGCCGATACAGATTCGGTACTCGCCGCAGATTCCTGAGTGACGTTCGAGATATCCGTCATCGTCTGAGCCACATGAGAGGCACCATTCTCCAATTGTTTCGTCGTTTCGGATAGTTCGTCCAGCGTATGAACAGCATCTTCCACTGCTTCACGAATTTGAGAGAAGGATTTTCCAGAAGTATTTACAGCCTGTATCCCCTCACCGACACGGCTTTGGGCAGCATTCATCGCTGTTAGGGCAGAGTCCATGTCCTGACGAATATTATGCACAAGTTCACCAATCTGAGCCGCGGAACTACCCGATTCTTCAGCCAGCTTGCGTACCTCTCCAGCTACAACTGCAAATCCACGTCCTGCATCTCCTGCTCGTGCTGCTTCAATAGATGCATTCAGTGCAAGGAGGTTAGTCTGTTTCGAGATAGATGCAATGACATCAACCATACTACCGATCTCAACTGAACGGGCGTTAAGGGACTGCACAACATCTCCTAACTGTTCTACCGTTTCCTGGATGATATTCATCTGTTCAACAGCCTCTCCCGCTGCTTCATTCCCTGAAGATGCTGCCCCGGATGTATTTCGCATCGCTGTAGTTATGGATTGTACACGCTGTGACATCTGACGAACATCTTCTGCCATGCGACTCATCTGTCCAGAACCATCCTTCACACTATTCACTTGTTGCTCTGCACCCTCGGCCAGTTCTTGGATCGCCATCGTTGAATGTTCGATGGCTTTGGTTGTTTGGTCTGCACTCGCAGACAACTCTTGTGAAGAAGCGGATACTTGTTCTGCCGTTTCCTGCACACCCAGAATCATCATGCGTAAGTTATCCACCATGCGTTCAAAGTACTTCGCGAGTTCACCCACTTCATCTTTACGTTTACTATCCATCTTCACGGTGAGGTCGCCTTTACTTACAGCTCTTGCATTTTCCTGCAACCGTTTAATCGGACTCACTAACGAACGAGTGAACCAGATAATAAAGATAAGGGCCAGGAACACAGAAGCCAAAAGCACGATGAGTGTAGCGAGCCTTATTTCTTTGCTTGCATCGGTGACTTCGCTTTTGAACATCGTACCTGCAATTTTCCAGCCAGTTGCTTCATTGGTAGAGAAAATCATGGTTTTGGAGCGGCCTTCGTAATCATAGTCAAACTGACCTTCCTTGCCATCATACATTTGATCCAACACGCCGCTCTTTTCCTGTGTACCTACTTCTTGCACAGGAGAAACAACAACATGTTTATCTTTATCCAGAATAATAACGTACCCTTCTTGACCAACCTTAATCGCAGCCTGATCCCGTAGATCGGTCAAATCAAGTGACAAGCCAATTACAGCGGATTGATCCTTAAGCGTTTTGGAGATAAAAACAACCGCTACGCCATCTGTATTTTTGGTGACAGGCGAAACAGCAACCGTACCCGGCTTATCCATCGCGAGCTTATACCACTCACGCTCTCTCGGATCATAAGCTTCTCCCCGCTGGCTACTCTCTGTTGGCTTGCCGCGAACCATGACTCCTTCTGTCGACCCTACAAAAATATTTAAAGCATCCGGATGCAGTCCCAGATACTGAGCAAGCTTGGTTTGAAGCTCCGTGCTATCATCTTCTCCTTTGATCAAGGACGGGTCGAGTGAATCCGAGAAGAAATTAATGTCAAAAATTTTGTTATTAACCTGACTTTCGACAATCTTATTAGCCGTACTTACGCTCTGAAGGGCACTGTCGTTCAATTGTGCTTGTACTGTATCTTCCGCGATATACAAAGACACCAAGCCAATTGCCAAACTTGGTACCAAAAGAACAACCAAAAACGAAACGAGCATTTTATTGCGGATATTCCAGACAAAAGCTTTCTTTTTACTTTTCTTTTTGTTCTTAGTCTCTTTCAATCGGTTCTCCCCCTCATATTATGAAGCCATTCTCCCAGCTATGTATGAACTTCTATTGGTCTATACTATATATCGGCTAATGACGGAGTTTTTTTGAATAAAAACAAAGTTCAAAACAAACAAGTCACTTCAAGGGGAAAGTGACTTGTGCTGTAGTGTTAATGTTGAAAATTAGTGTTTAGTCCAAATGTGAACGGCAGTTATCTCGCTTCTCTGTACGATGGATCTGAATATGGACCATCGGGAGGTTGTGCTGCGGGTTTACCAAAATAATATCCTTGTGCAAGTTCAATTCCAACCGATCGGCAGAAATCAAACTCCTCCATTCTTTCGATCCCCTCGGCAAGCACTTTGCCTCCAAATCGATTGGATAACTGAACAATGTTTCTGATCTTCTGTTGCTTCACTTCATCCTGATCACAATAGTCAATCAGGCTGCGATCAATTTTCACAAAATCCGGCTCTAAGCGGTTCATTAGTTCGATCGTCGAAAATCCAGCGCCTACATCATCCAATGCTACGGACATACCGCGAGAGCGATAAACTTCAAAAATATGTTGCAATGTAGACAGTTGCTGGATCTGTTCCGTTTCCACGACTTCAAAAACGAAATCTTTCGGATCGAGCGAGAGACGTTCTATCGCCTCAAATGTATGTGTCAGGCAATATTCGGGGTTATAAATAGAGGAAGGCAGGAAATTAACAAAACGTTTCACACCGCGAGGCAGATATTTGGCGCTTGTCTCAATGGCCTTAATACGGGCAGTACGATCCAGAAACGAATGCAGTCCCGTTTCGCGAGCTACTTCAAACAATTCATAGGAACTAAATGCTCTCCCATGTTCAGCCGGACGAAGCAAAAACTCATATCCGATAATGCACTGTGAGGCATCTACAATCGGTTGCATATAACTGGTAAACTGGCGTTCTAAAATAGTTGAGACGATATCCGCATATTTGATTCTGGCATGTTGCATGGATAGACTAATCCAATCACCCTCAAAACCATCGGTGAATGGTTCCGTTACAGACTTTAAATGAACGGCTAGCGAAATCGACAACGTCTTCTCCATATCTATAATCTCTTCCATCCGATCCTGTAACTCCTGTACGTCTGAAAAATGGAACCAAAGCATCTCTTCTGAATAATCAACATGCCTTCCCTTGGTTTGCAGCGCTTCCAGCAAAGCAGGGGAGACGGGACGCAGGTACAACGTACCTTGGCCCTCTATCGGATAGATTGGACTGCAGCCACTGCAATTCATGTAGAACCCCCTTGCCAGTTTATCAAGCTACATCATTAATGTTACCAAGTTTTATACCCAAAGTTTGTAAATAGTATATCATGGGTCCAACAATTAATCTCTAATGTTTTAATGACTTCCTGTATGACGTATACAGAAACATTTGTATTCCTTCTTACCACAAAAAAGACCAGCAGTCTGATGACTGCCAGTCTCTCGTCTATACCCTTTATTAGACTCTATGAAGCAGGAATGACAATTTTTTGTCCAACTTTCAGGTTATACACATTGGTGATTTTGTTTGTTTTGGCAAGAACACGCCAGTCTACACCATGTTTTAAACCGATGCGGTACAGGTTGTCCCCTTTTTGCACCACATATACGACTTTATGGTTCGTAGCTGGTTTCTCCGGCTGTGGTTTTGGTGCTGGTACAGGTTTTGGTGCCGGCGCTGGTGTTGGTTCGGGTTTCGGTGTCGGAGCCGGGCTTGGTTCAGGTTTTGGTGTTGTTGCTGCCTCACCTGTCAGTTTCAATCCGTACTCTGCGAACCCATCTTTATTGGTACCAATAAAGGACATAGCCGGATTCGCTTCCACAAGATCTTTAGCATCCGGGGAAGAAGCAAATACCACCTCAAGGTCATTCAGCGCTGCCGCAGTTACACCAGCAGAAGGTTTAATTGGTGCCAGTGACCAGTTGCCATCTGCTGTCGGGTTAATTGTTTTGTTTTCACGGATATAGTCGATAATCACTTGACGGTTCTCATCCGGTGCAGCCAGAACGATACGTTTACCGTCCGGGTTAGCCAATTTGGATGAAGACGCACGATAGTTATTCGTTGCTACGATGAATTTTTGTGCTGGATCTACCGGCTTGCCTTCGAAGCTCAAGTTTTTGATCCGGCTGGCCGATGCATTAACCACTGTCGCTTTACTATCGTACTTAGCTGGTTGTGTAACATCAATCTGGTAGGTTACACCATCGATAACATCAAAGTTATACGTTGGGAAATCCATATTAATTAATTGTTGCTGACCGCCTTTAGCCGGATCAATCTGGTTAAATTGGCCTGCTGACCATTCTAACCACTCTTTCAATTCGGCACCATTCACCATGACAGCGTGTACCGTGTTTGGATATACATAAAGGTCTGCCACGTTTTTGATGGCAATTGTACCTTTAGGAATGTTCGTGTAATACGAAGCACCAGAACGTCCACCTGCTTTGAAAGGTGCACCCGCAGACAGGACTGGGACATTCTCATAGTCAGTGCCTTGCAGTTTCTTTTCCACGTACCATTTCTGTGCATTCGTTACGATCTGAATGGATGGGTCATCCTGCACCAGAGCGAAGAAGCTGTTGATCGGTGCTGTCGTTTCGCCAACGGGACCACGTACATATTCCAGTGTGCCTTCGTGCTCGTCATGGACAGCATCAACGATTGCCTGATCCGCATCTACCAGCGGTTTTTTGTTCGCTGTATCGTAGATTGGACGTGCTTCTGTTTTGGAATCAACCACTTTCCATTTACCGTCCACTTGCTCCAGGTCCAGATCAATGATTCCGAGGTGATCACCCCAGAAGCCAGGCTCAACAGCAGGAACACCATTGATTGTACCCTTCTCCAGATCGACTCCTTTTTTACCTTTAAAGTCTGCACTAGGGAATACTTTGTGGGCATGTCCAAACAGAATGGCATTAATGCCTTCCACTTGGCTCAGGTACAGCACGGAGTTCTCCATCAGGTCGGTTTGCGGAATATCCTCGAATCCCGAGTGAGGGATCGCTACGATAATGTCCGCACCTTCGGCTTTCATTTTTGGAACAAATTTTTTCGCAGTAGCGATGATATCCTTGGCAATAACCTTACCTTCAAGGTTAGCACTGTCCCATTGCATGATTTGCGGCGGCACAAAGCCGATCACACCTACTTTAATGGTATGCTCCTTACCATTTTCATCCGTTACTTTTTTGTCCAAAATTTTATAAGGAGTGAAGTAGTTTTTGTCATTTGTCTCATCTTTGTCACCATCGTCTACATAAACATTGGCATTGATGTAAGGGAAGTTTGCCCCCTCCAGCGTCATGTCAAGGAAATCGAGACCATAGTTGAATTCATGGTTACCGATGTTGCCTGCATCATAATCGAGCAGATTCATCGCCTTATATACAGGGTGAGTTTCACCCTTTTTCAGAGGATCAATCTTCGCAACATAGTCTCCCATCGGGTTACCCTGGATCAAGTCACCGTTGTCGAACAACAAGCTGTTCTTCGCTTCCTCACGGGCTTTCTTGATCAGCGTAGCCGTTTTGGCCAGTCCATATTGATCCGTCGCTTTGTCTGAATAATAGTCATAGTTGATCAGGTTGTCATGAATGTCCGTTGTTTCCATGATCCGCAATTTGACTTTGGCCGCATCGGCAGCCGATACAGGTACTGGAAATACCGCAAGCACGTTAAATGCAACGAAAGCGGCAGTCAGGCTTGATAACAACTTCTTACTTTTCTTCAAAAATAACCCCTCCCGGTTTATGTACATTAAATCATGCAATACCGCAAACACAGGCACAGAAAATAATAGATTTCATGGGTTGTGCGTACTGATGATCCAATGAGCACTCATCGGCGTCTTCAGGTAAGGTTATCTCACATGAACATCTATTCATATCTGTGCGTGTATTTACATATCAAATCATAACGTAATGTTAAAACAATGAAAAGCATTAATTTTTACGTTATCCGCACATAACTAGTCCATTTTACGTTTTCATGCGTGATTTCGACATATTTTGCAGTGAATAAGGAAAGGGTTAGGGTATAATTACTCAAAATCACGTATATTACATCGATGTCACATCAACTGCATATCTTGCTGTTTTGGGATAAAATTAAAAACCGCGAAGCCTTAGAAAAGGCATTCACGGTTGAACATTCTCTATATTTTCGTCGTCTGACAACGAGTATTCGCCAAAATCATTTGGTAATTGGCTTTACCTTGAAGCTACGCCTGAATTTATTGCTCCCACACATGATGCTCATGGTCTTTGCCTGTATATTCTATGCGAGCTGGGGTAATATCCAAGATTACATAGTTGGGATCATTAGGTCCATCGAACCATGCCTTCAACTCATCATTCCACACTTGCTCACGCAAGGATTCATTTTTAGTGACCTCACAAGTGCCCTCGATCTCCACCACTTCCTTGGTGCCTCCGGCTTCGTAACCAAGCAGAAGACTAACATTCGGATTGTTCTCCAGTTCCTCTACTTTGTGCGTCTGACGGTTGGTTGCCAGATGAATATTCAGCCCATCATTGAAAATAGCCATATAACGGGATTTCGGCTTGCCATTCTCTACGGTGGAGAAACTGCAATACGGGTTATTTTCCAAAGCCTTCACAATGTTTTGTTCCAATTCGTTCTGGTTCATGGGAGTTGCTCCTTTCGGGATGGGGGAGTGTTTGAAAGCTTGGCTTTGATCTAGCTACCAACATAGTTATGCAGTGTAACCGTTACAGTGACGAATCGTTCTTTCGATCGCTGTTATCCCCGGATTTATTATTGAATATGGTTTAATGGTAAATAATCCGGTGATAAAGGCGAGCGCTTCGCTTCTTCAGAATCGACTTCGTCCCTTTCACTACTTCTGCAGTTCTTTCATTGGTAGAAGCAGTTTCAAAGCCCAAAAGCTTTGAACTATTCTTTTAAGATTAATTGTATACAATCTATGTCTCTAACAGTCGACACAGATTCCTAATGACACAATGTACAGATGTATATTTAAGCACGATTCCTTTAACATACGCCTGTACTTATAGTGTACCCCCCTCACCTATGATGAATCCCTGAACCAGAACATATGCATGACAATTTTGAGAATGTTAACTTAATTAAGGTCTCCAAGGTAAATGCGTTGCTCTCCCTTTTTCAACAGCAATTCACCGATGGTTTTGGGATACAGACGGATGTTGTGCAGTTCCTCAAGTGCAACCCACTCTACAGCAACCTGATGATCATCCGGGTTAGAGCCTTCAAAGACTGAAGCTTTTGGATCAACCAGACTGCACTCGAAATAAAACTCCACCTGATGGATATCTGCATCCCACTCAGCAAACTCATGATTGGCACCGATGTATTCCCGGATATGTAATAGCTTGCCTACCTGCACCGCCTGTCCAATCTCCTCCAGACACTCCCGTGCTACCGCATCTTTCAGTTCTTCGCCCTTCTCCTGTCCACCGCCTGGAAAAACATAGGCATCACCATACTGATCTTGTAGACGAATCAGTAACAAACTTCCGTCCTGAACAATGACCGCTTTGGCCGAATTCCGTATCGGTTTCATGGTATACAACTCCTCTATTTTCCATCTTTATCTCGCTTCATAAGCGGTCAGTGCAACACCCTCCGCTTCCAGCATGCGACGAATCTCTTGAGCAAACGTAAGGGCATGTGTGCCGTCACCATGGATGCAAACTGTATCTGCTGTAATGGGAACTAAGGTTCCATCCGTAGATACGACCACTCCGTCTTTAACCATGCGAATCACCTGAGCCAGTGCTTCTTCAGATCGTTCTATGAGAGCACCTTCGTGACTGCGAGGCGTTAATCTGCCATCAGAGGTATACGTCCGATCTGCAAATACTTCATTCACGCCGCGAACACCGATTCGCTGAGCTGCCCTGATCAGCTCACTGCCTGCCAAACCATATAAATAAAGCTCAGGTTGCACCCTATATACCGCTTCGGCAATAGCCTCAGCGAGCTTCGAATTGGTTGCCGCCATATTATAAAGTGCTCCATGTGGTTTTACATGATGCAGACGCCCTCCGCTGGCACGGACAAAAGCATCGAGTGCCCCAATCTGATACACCACCATGTCGTAGGCTTCCCGTGGTGTAATCTCCATATTTCGTCTTCCGAATCCTTGCAAATCAGGCAACCCGGGATGTGCGCCGATGGCTACCTGATGCACGATTGCCCGTTCTACCGTCAGCCGCATGACGGAGGGATCACCCGCATGGAATCCACAGGCAATATTAGCCGATGTGATCAATGGCATCATGGCTTCATCGGAATTCATCATCGTCTGATAAGCACCATAACTTTCACCAAGATCACAATTGATATCCAGTGTATATGAAACGCTCATGATATCACCTCCATTTCGGCCATTTTCCTGCGAATCAACTGATCCAGCAATCTTAAGTTCCGCTCACGTTCTATATAGAGATCACGTGCTTCTTCATGCGTAATCTCTGCAAAAGAAACGCGACTTCCGGGCCTGGCCTGAGCCAGAATGGGCAAATCAACCGCAGCTACCTGTGCAATCACAGGATATCCTCCAATGGTCTGGTGATCCGCCATCAATACGATAGGCTGCCCATCCGCAGGTACCTGCACCGTGCCAAAGGTGACCGCCTCAGATAAACGATGCAATGGCCGATCCAGCTCCAGCCGTAACCCCTGCATCCGGTATCCCATACGATCAGATTGGGGAGAGATGAGGTAATCTTCGGTATAAAATCGATCCAGGCTCTCTGCGCTAAATTCCGCACAGTCTTGACCTTGCATCACTCGAACGACAGCTTTACCGTAATAGTTGGGTCTCTCCCGCTCTGATAATAGCCATGCCGGAGCGACCATGCATTTGTTATCGCCTAATTGTTCTTCCATAAAACGCATCCATTGTCGAACCTGTTCTTGGATGCTCCCCGTATCCAGTACATCTGCCGCACGCAGAGCCCTTCCATGAAAACCACCAAACCCGGTCTTAACATCCGTACTATGGCTACCCATCACTTCTGGTACATCGATCCCGCCAGCAAACGCCAAATATGCACGCAGGCCATGCCGGCATGCGCCAAACTTCAATACACTGCCAGCCCGCAACAGCACGGGACGCCACAAAGGTACAGGCTGCCTATCTACCGTGGCACTGAGATCTGCACCACATAGCGAAACAAGTTGATTGGTTTGTACTTGCAGTTCCGGCCCGGACATCGTGATTTCAAGTACTGCATCGTGCCGAGAGTTACCGACAAGTATATTGGCTGCTCGGGCCGCGAACATGTCCATAGAACCGCCCACCGGCACGCCATAACGGCGATATCCGAATCTGCCTTCATCTTGAACGGTTGTTAACAAGCCAGGACGAATGATCTGTATACTCATCCCTTCCCCTCCCTCCGCTCCAGTTCCAAGTATTCCTGCATTGTGATAGGTTGGAAACGAACAAAGTCCCCTGCTTCAAGAAGACTTGGAGGATTCGTTTCAGGACGGAAAAGACGGATAGGTGTCCGTCCAATACACTGCCACCCACCTGGTGTCGTTATCGGATAGATCCCTGTCTGAGAACCACCTATGCCGACCGTCCCCACCTCTACTTGAAGCCTCGGCGTTGCCCTCCTTGGCGTGGCTATTTGTTCAGGCAGTCCTCCTAAATATGGGAAGCCGGGGGCAAATCCAATCATATGTACGAGGTAATCAACCGATGAATGGATCGCTATGACTTCCTCTATTGTCAGCCCATGTTCGTTAGCCACATGTTCCAGATCCGGCCCGAACTCTCCGCCGTAACATACCGGAATAGTCACGATCCTAGGAGGATTCCCCATCCCAATCGACTTCAAATCTTTAGATTCGTCATTGAGTTGACGCAAATGTTGTAGCAGAAGCTTACATGTGTCCTCATAAGACGATATCCAAGGATCGTAAAACAATGTGACAGACAAATAAGAAGGCACCCACTCCACCGCAGCTGTCACAGATCCCTTTTCCAAAAGAGCACATACTGACATCACTCTCTGATGTACCACCTCAGACAGCGACTCGCCGCAGCGAATTACAATTCCACGCTCTCCGAGTGGAGATAACCTGTCCTCTGTCCAGTTATAGGAGATTGTGTCCATGGCTTTACCTCACTCCAGATGCGCACTGCAATTGTACAATTCACACTGCCATGCCTGATCCTGATGCACCATTCGTGTAATCGATGTGTTCCCCAGCTTTACGCTGATATCCAGTTCCGGTACCAGAGCCCGCAATGTATTACGAAGCACAGCCCCGTGACTCACCACGATGACTCGTCCATTCGGATGCTGCCGAAGGATATCTTCTAACGCCGCTTTCCCTCGGGAAGCACCTGTGTCCGGGTGCTCTTTTCCTAGATCGAGCAAACTCCAATCTGCTCCCCATTTCGCGACACGTTCCTCTTCTGTTGTGCCCTCCACCTGACCTCCGCCCATTTCACGTAATCTCGGGTCGAGATGAATCTCCTGAATACCAAGCCGATCTGCGATAACACGAGCCGTTTCACTTGCCCGCTCCAAGTCACTGGCGTAGATGGCATCCCAGGATTCCTCCGCCAGCCTCGCCGCTAACAAAGCTGCCTGTTCTCTGCCCTCCTGATCAAGCGGGTTGTCTGTCTGTCCCTGCGAACGTTTTTCTTTATTCCATGCCGTACTGCCGTGACGTATCAACGCAATTTGTGTCATCGTTTGTAATCCCTCTTTTCTCTAAAACTCATTCAAGCTCGCCCTCTGTAAAATGTTTTCTGGTCTTTGGTTTCAAAAACTTGCCTTCGTTATAAGTATTTGACCCGTTTCTGGGGATAGAAAGACTATCCCACGACGTTTCTTTTAACATTTTGGCCGTGTGCACAATCTGCCCCACATGGTACGGATAATGCGCCAACTGCCGCATAATCGCCTCCATAATGGTATGGCCCTCATTCCGAATATATATGATCTGAGACATGTGATCCGGAGTAAACGAACGCAGTGCTCCCAGCAGACAGTCCCAGCCCTCTTCCCACTTGGCAAGCAACTCTTCCCTCGTATGAAAATCACCCACGAATTCGGCATCACGCTCACGCCATGGTTTCTCACCATCCGTTGTTAGCACATCCGTCCAGCGGGATCGCATATTGCCCCACAAATGCTTTACGATGACTGCAATGCTGTTGGTGTCTTCGTTCCATGTCTGGAACAACTGCTCCGTCTCCAATTGCTCCATTGCGCGTTCACCAAGCTGCTTGTAGTAGAGGAACTGTTTCTCCGCTGTTTCCAAAAAAGCCTGATTCATATCCATCCGTCTTACCCCCATTTCAGAAAGTTATGCCGGGAAAGAAAACGTGCCGTCTGCATTCGGTTCAAAGTTCAGGACCTTACTTACCGCATCCAGATTCAACTCTCCATAGATGTGTGGAAATAACTCGTTTAATTCATATAGATCCTCATAGACCAGCTCTGCCTTCAACGTTCTCTCTTCAATCCCGAGCAGCAGCAGATCGGTACGTCCTGCATAATACTGTCCAGCTACCCACGGAATCTGTTCCGCAGTGGAACAATGAATAAAGCCGTCCGTTTCTAAGCTCTCTGGTGCATATGTGTCTCCTTTGGACACTTCCTCCCATACGGAACGGGAAATAATGCTATAGATCATAGTTTTTTCCTCCTTGGTCGCTGTAAGACAGCTCATGTTAATCTAATATTATAGATCATCCCGGATGCGGGCGTACATTTTCTGATCGGTAAACACACCTTTAATTTTCAACTGCTTGCGTAACACCCCTTCTTGCACCATGCCCAGCTTTTCCATCACACGCGCAGAGCCGATGTTGCCCGCATTACATTTTCCTTCCAGCCGGTTACAGTCCAGTTGATCAAAGCAATAATCAACGATAGGTTGCATAGCTTCCGCGGCAAACCCCTTGCCCCAATAGGCGCTACCAATGGCGTACCCCAGTTCCCCGCTCTGCATGAATTCATCCAGATGGAAAATGCCACCTCTTCCAATCAGCGTTCCCGTTTCTTTCAGCACAAAAGCCCAGAGATATACCGTTTTTTGCTCATAGTTTCGCAGCACTCGCTCCAGATAACCGATGGAGTCATCCTTGCTTTGATGGCACTGCCACAAGCTTTGCTCACTAACTTTCGGGTCAGATGCAAATGTATAATATTCATCGAGGTCATCCATCGTAAGACGTCTGAGGTACAACCGTTCGGTTTCAAACTCAGGGGATGCTGCAAAAAGTTTATCGATATTCATTCAGCGTACCTCCTATTTATGAATTGACTCTATAAACGTATAAATCTAGTCAAGATAAAACGGTCTATAAAATAAACACATAAAATGCCGATTAGGTATCGGATTAAATCAATGACTAGAAATCCACGACCCAATATCAGAGCTCCCAACAACGTCGAACGCAGATCGTTCAGCCAAGGTACCTGAATCATTTGAGAGAATTCAACGCCCCAACTGAATATAACACTGATCCAGACTGCTCTCGCACGGCTCAAGTGAATGAATACCATACGTACGCCAAAATATATCATGCCTGCCCATAGTGCATCTCCAAAATGTTCATGAACCCAGTTCGGCAAAACCGCTCCATATGTTCTGGAAGCTAGTCCCGCTGCCATCGTGATGATCACAGCGATGAAGTAGACCCATCTATTTTTAATGGACAGCCCGTTCTGATGCTTCACAGCCGTCCATCCAGAACCTTTAAGATGAATTCGGTTTTGGCAGCGGTATACGATTCTCTGTCGTCTTTATTCTCATCTGCAAGCTTGATTTTCAGTTCGGCGTAGGCCTTCACCAAATCCGGCCGAGATCTCATTGCATTCCGAAACCGGATCTGTCGCTCCCAACGTTCCTCATCTGGACGCATGAGATGCAGATGCACAGCTCGTTTCCCATCTTTAACTTTGACCCAGAATCGTCTGTATTCCCGGCCATCCAGTTCGGGCGGAACGTAGTTCCAGCCTACAGGGTTCAACTGCTCGGCAATGCGTTCCATGTCATCCCAGGACTGCACCTCCCCCATCAGATCAATAATTGGCTTGGCAGATAAACCAGGAATAGACGTACTTCCAATATGTTCAAATGTATGTATATCCAGGTGCTTCAAAAGTTCTCTTAACTGCTTAATTTCAAGCTCAGCCTGCGCACTCCAAGCGGGGTTAGCTTCTACAACTTCTACAGGTTCCGTGGCCCATGCAGGCCAATTCTCCGGGTTCATCTGATCGGTCATTTCCATAATCACTCCTCGAAGCTCGATTCTATGTTCAAAAAAGGAGACGCATAAGTACGCCTCCCTCATAGTATACATGGATTCAATTCGATCTGATCAACACTTATATGGAAAAAGGGAACATTATTTTACCGTCACAGGTATCGTCACTTTTTTATTGCCCCACTTCGCGGTGATGCTTGTTTTACCTTTAGCTAGCGCAACAATTCTGCCATTCGCTACCGTGGCGACATTCGGCTTGGAGCTGCTCCACACCGCACTTCCTGTCACCATCAACGTTTTCCCTGTATCATACTGAGCCATTACCCCTAGAGCCGAGCTGGACTGCGGAGACAAAACCAAACTCTTCTGACCCATAATCAGCTTCTGGAGGGTAGGTACTACGTTGACTTGTACAGTAACGGTCTGACCCTGATACGTACCAGTCAAGGTGGCTTGTCCTTCGTTCATCCCTTTGACCGTACCATTTTTCACCGCAGCCACGCCGGGATTGGATGACGTCCACACAACAGATTTGGATAGGTTTACTGTTTTGCCACTGGAGTACGTCCCCATCACTTTAAGCGGGGTAGATTTTTTGATCGTTAACTGGATTGTTGCAGGCTTAACCTCTATCTTGCTAATGGTGTCTGTCACCGTTATCGGTACCTTAACGAGGGTCGATCCGTACTTCCCTTGCAGTATCACTTTACCAGGAGTGACGCCTTTGATCTTTCCGTTCTCAATCACAGCCAGGTTACTGGACACCGTCCATACAATATCGGATGTGACCTCCTCTTCCTTGCCATTAGCACGCGTAATGCTGACTTTCGGAAGCGTGCCTTCGTTTCCTTTTACAAACGTATACGCATTAGGTGAAGCCTTGATGCTTTTGATTTTATCCTGCACCTGAACAACCACCTGTGCTTTAACCCCGCTCACTTGAGCAACAATCGTGGCCTCGCCTGCAGCGATCGCTTTGGCTTTACCTTTTGTGATTGTCACCACAGCAGTATTGCTAGTGGACCAGGTTACTCCCCCGGTAACATCCTGTTTATGGTCCGCGCCTTCCACCGTCGCCAGCACCTGATAGGATGTAGTCTCCCCAACATTCATCTTCTGCGGACTGCTACCTGAAATCTCAATGGAGATAACATCACCTGACGCTGCCCAAACTGACGTAGGCACGACAACCGTAAGTGCGATAATTAGAGCAAGCATACCTCGTAACGACCATTTGATTCGACTCTTGTCCATGTCCAGTCTCATTCTCCCATCATCCAACCGTTTAATTTATTTTTCGCCTAATATTTTACTATCTACTATACTTTATATCGGACATTGGATGGTTAAAGTTAAATGACAAAGTGCAAGGACAGGTAGAACCATTTTATGATTTTCATTGTATAATATATATAAGCGATGAAATACTGTTCTAATAACAAGTGAGGTGAAGCATGTATGATCGAAAAGAATCTGCTGGACGTGGTCGCTGTCACCAATAATCGCAAACGCATGAGAACCATTTCCACTTCAACATCTACGAAGGTACGCTCAGAAGATGAGATGGTCTTACTAATGAGAACGGCCCGCAATCGTTTTGAAAAGGCACTCAAATCCGGAAAGATCGAAATTATTAACGAGCGTGAATGGAAGCTGCGTTAAGAATACAGGTGAACTATGGAGCGTATAAAAACACCAGAAATTCAGAAAAAAATTCAATGGGCTAAAGAAAAGCTTATTGAACTTGCAGGCGATGTATCCAGAAGAGAACTTAAAGAATTCTATGTCATGGGGATCATAACTCCTATACTTGATGAACTAGATGCAGATCCAGCAATCATTGTTGGTGGACATGCCGTTGAACTATATACATCTGGAAGCTATAAGACAGCTGATGTTGATCTTGTAATGATCCGAGATGATTTAGCACGAGCTCTATTTGATGAACTAGGTTTCGTCCGAGAAGGAAGGCATTACTATGTATCTGAGATGGATATACCAATTGAAATCCCTTCGGATACACTTGAGGGTTCGAAAGAAAAAATAATCAAATTAAACACACCAGAAGGTTATTGTTATGTGATTGGAATAGATGATCTTATCCTAGATCGATTAAGAGCAGCCGAGTTCTGGTCTGATGCCCGTAGCCTGGAATGGGCTCGTTACCTCATGTATAGCCAATTCGATAACATTGACCTGACATATATAAGGAACACGGTAAACATAGAAAATATCAAATTGGCATCCCGGTTTGAAAAAGAATATCAATGGGTTATTGATCATATGTTTGAATAAAGAGGAACCCGATAAGGGCTCCTCTTTATTTGCTTCTTTCATCTCATTAAGTTGAAACTACTGTATTTCTTCTATCCACCCTGCTCATGCTCTGGCAAAATCAAGCGTTCGGCCCCGCCCATATATGGACGCAAAGCTGCCGGAATATAAATGCTACCATCTGCCTGCTGATGGTTTTCCAGCAGTGGGATCAAAATGCGCGGCGAAGCTACGGCAGTATTGTTGAGCGTATGGCAGTAGACCAACTTGCCCTCCTCATCACGGCAGCGAATGTTCGAACGCCGAGCCTGAAAATCATGCAAATTCGACGAAGAATGAGTTTCCCCATATGCTTCGCGGCTTGGCATCCATGTTTCGATGTCATACTGTTTGTACGTTTTCTGCGACATATCTCCCGTACATACCGCCACTACACGATAGGGCAATTCAAGCCGTTGCAGCAATTCCTCTGCATGTCCCGTAATTTCCTGTAGCATCCGTTCTGATTCGGCCGCATCCGGCGCACACAGGATGACCTGTTCTACTTTGGCAAATTGGTGTACACGGTATAAGCCCCGCACATCCCGTCCTCCCGAGCCTACTTCACTGCGGAAACACGTCGACACTGCGGCCAGCTTCACGGGCTCTTTCACATCAATCACTTCATCCGCATAATACGAAACCAGCGGCACTTCCGATGTGCCGACCAGCCATTTGTTCTCTCCTTGCAATTCATATACCTGATCCCGGCCTGTCGGGAAAAATCCGGTGTTTACCAGTGTATCCTCCCTGACCATGAGCGGAACCTCCAGCGGGGTGAATCCCTTCTTCAGCAACAGGTCCAGTGCAAGTTGCTGTACCGCCCGGTGTAACAACAGACCTGCCCCCTTCAATACATAGCTTCGCGTTCCACCGATCTTCACACCCCGCGGAATGTCGATCAGTTCGTGCATCTCTCCCAGCTCGACATGATCTCTGGCCTCGTAGTCAAACACAGGTAGCTCTCCCACTCGCCGTAGCTCTACATTATCTTCATCCGACAAGCCCACAGGCGTATCTGGCGACACGATATTAGGCACCAGCCATTGCAGTCTGGTCACTTCCTCCTGGATTACCGCCAGCTTGGCTTCCTCTTGCTCCAGCTGTTCATTCAATTGTTTAACCTGTGCCCGCATCTTCTCCGCTTGCTCACGCTCACCCGACTGCATAAGCTTCCCGATCTCAGCCGATAGTGTATTACGCTGACGACGCGCTTCTTCTGTTTGCTGCAAAAGCACTTTGCGCTCGTCATCCCGCTGTATTAACGCAGCGATATTAACCTTGATCTTCTTCCCGTCTGCTGCCGCCTGAACCTCTTCTGCATGTGCCCGAACCCATTTCATGTCTAACATGGTCACCGTCTCCTTTGGCTAAAAAAATACAAAGAGCGCCCTCATCCCTTGGGACGAGGAGCGCTCTGCTCGCGGTGCCACCCAACTTGCCAAATCAGTTCAAATCTCCTGATTCAGCCTCTTGGTCCGCGATAACGGGCGGTTCCGGTTAACTTGGGATAGTTTCAATTCGCTCCCTGGCGAAAACGCCTCTGAGTTGGATTCTCTTCAACGGCATGATCCGATCTGTAATTGTGTTTCTCAGTATATACGAAGACAGAACAACATTGCAACTCATATATGCCCGTTTACGTATCTTTCCAAAGCTGGATCAAGTACAATTGAAATAACTTCTAAAACACCAAGGGGTGAATTTATGTTTTTCTTCATCATCTTTCTGTTGATTAGTTTATTCGGACTCGTCTTTGGAATCAGAGCCCTGCTCATACCGAATTCCTGGCCTTTCAACCGGAATAAAGGCGAGTTAATACTTTCCGACATCATACGTATTAAATTCAGAGGTATTTTCCTTCTTGCAATTAGTATCGTCATGGCTTTAGCTTCCATTAAACAATTAGTCGAGTAACCGTTTTTCAAATATATGAGTTGTCCTATATAACAGTTCAGACTATGGTAAATTAAGCTGTCGAGGGGAGAAGATATTGCATGAATATGGACCCAAACCATCTGAATTCATCCGAGGGCGAAGCCGCCAAACAAAGAGCAGATGAACTTGCCCGCCAAGCCCAGCGAGGTTCATGGTTGAGCGGAGTTTTCACTACGATCATTATTGCCGCTGTGGTTATTGGTATTTTGTTTTGGATCGCTTACGCTAGAACTTCTTAAACCACAGGATTGCCCAGGAAATACTTTTGTTATGATGGATAACGATACGATGATTTAAACCGACGCAACGGCTGCTGGTCCCTTGAACAACTTGCCAAATACATAACGCACTAGCGGCCCAAGTACAATCAACTGATAAGGCAATGCCAGACCGAAGTTACGTACAATCGTATGAAGATACGCATTGATTACGGAATCTCCTTCTAGCTGACGTGCAGTATAGGCTGTAATGATGCCATATAAAGACATCAGCAAAACCATGCCGATTACCATTAAAAAGGACATCGTAACTACACCTTTAATTTTACTCGACCTCGCAAATGAGAAGGAAAATGTGATTTTTCTAGCTATCGGTCCCACGATGAACGACTCCACCAAAAAGGCGATGGCAAAACAGATCACAAATTGGAGCAATAGCTGCGGCACGGACATCTGACTTAACATCCCCGTATGCCATAGATTGAAGGTCATCATCACTACGACCATTCCTGTACACATCATAAGTCCAAAAATCACTTGTTGTTTCTTGCTTACTGGCAATACACTCATCCTTTCTGTAACTTGGATCATTATAGACAATCGGACTACCCTCACATAAGTGAACATTCTGTGAACGATTTACCGACTAGACACACTCCCGTCACTGGCCTATAATTACACCTAGTAATGCCCGTAACTTCATAGTTTCCCAGGGGAGTCGGAATTGGCCGGCTGAGAGTGTATCCCATCAAGATACTAACCCTTAGACCTGATCTGGATCATGCCAGCGTAGGAATCGGAGTATATTGCAACGGCACAGCTATAAGCTGAACGCCACTCTCTCACGCCTGCACGCGTCCCGGATTACGGGGCGCTTTTTTTGTTTTCTTTTGACAAGCAGAAACAGAAAAATGACGTTATTCGGATAACCCGCACGTATAAATCCGTCGATTTATGCAAAGGGATTGGATATGAAGCCAAGGAGTACCCCCGTGCCATCTGGCCGGACATACCGAAGGAGAGAAACACGATGAAATGGCGTAAAACGATGGGAATGTTACTCATGTGTGTGCTACTCGTTACCGTAGCTGCATGTGGTGGCAAAGAAGCCGCTCCAACAGAGCAGCAAGGTGCAACAGGCTCGGAGCAAACCAATAAGGATGGCAACACTGCACTGAAAGATGTGAAGGTCGTGCTCGACTGGACTCCAAATACGAATCATACCGGTCTGTATGCAGCGGTGGACCAAGGTTTTTATAAAGCAGCAGGTTTAAACGTGGAGATTGTACAGCCGGGAGCCGGCGGTGCGGATACGATGGTTGCCTCGGGTGAGGTGCCGTTTGGCGTCAGTTACCAGGAAAGTGTCACTCAGGCACGTACGCAGGATGTTCCCCTTGTGTCGATTGCCGCAGTTATTCAGCATAATACATCCGGTTTTGCCGCTCCAGTGGATCGTAAGATCAAATCACCCAAAGACTTTGAAGGTAAAACTTACGGCGGCTGGGGTTCCCCGGTGGAAGAAGCAGTGATGCAATCCATTATGGAGGGCGAAGGTGCTGACGTATCCAAAGTCAAAAAGATTAACATGGGCGATGCCGACTTCTTCACAGCTGTGAAACGGGACATCGACTTTGCGTGGATTTTCTATGCCTGGACAGGAATTGAGGCTGAATTACGCGGGGAACCGATTGACATGTTATATGTGAAGGATTATGCCAAAGCGCTGGACTATTACACTCCTGTACTCGTGACCAATGAACAGACGATTCAGAAAGACCCTGAACTGGTGAAGGCTTTCCTAAAGGCCACTTCTGAAGGATATCAATATGCGATTGATCACCCTGAAGAAGCAGCGAACATTTTGATCAAAGCTGTTCCCGACCTGGACAAAGAATTAGTACTCGCAAGCCAAAAGTGGCTCAGCCCGAAATACAAAGATGATGCCCCGCGCTGGGGTGAACAAAAGGAAGAGGTATGGAAGAACTACACCGACTGGATGTTCAGCAAGAAATTACTGGATAAAGAGATTGATGTAACGAAGGCTTACACCAATGATTTTTTACCACAGTAGTATTAAATCTAAATGTAACCATGAACTTTGATATTTACACGTTTTGAACGAAGAGGACAGGAGAAAACTAGAGCGAAGCGATCGCTTATAAGGCTCGCCGAGTTTCCCCCTTCTACATCAATTGAACTACTCATTTACACATTAACGGAGAGGACAGAAAAAACCTGAAAAAGCGGAGCGGTCGCCTTTATCACCGGATTTTCCCCTTTGGAAAAGGGAATCAAAAAAATCTGGGGATAACAGCGATTGGAAGGTTATTCTGTCATCGAAGTGTATGTGTAAACCATCTTTAGTTGAATTTATTTAGAATTTTTCAAAGAAACTGGGGATAACAGTGATCGAAAAGTTGTTCTGGAACCGGAGTGGCACGTGTAACGATATACTTTTCATTTTACCCACACACGAAAGGAGCATTAATCTCTCATGGCAAGTACATTACTCAGTATTCAGGTTATTCCCAAAACACCGAACGGCGAGAACTCTTATCCATACGTAGACCGTGCCATCGAAGTGATTCAGCAATCCGGCCTGAAATATCAGGTCAATGCGCTAGATACCACCATGGAAGGCGAACTGGATGAACTGCTGGAGGTTGTTCGCAAAATGCACGAGGTGCTTGTGGAAGCCGGTAGTCCAAGTATCATCTCCCAGATCAAAATCGCACATAGCCCGGACGGATTCAGCATGGATACACTGACGGAGAAATATCGCTAATGTCTGCCTATTTCAAAAGTGTATGGCCGCCCCTCGTGGCGGTTATTCTCTTTATTGCGATATGGCAAGGGGCCGTCTCCCTATTCCACATTGAGAAATGGATGTTGCCTGCCCCGTCCGATATCGCTCGCGAAGCAGCGTCTCAGGCTGACCGATTGGGTATGCACGCCTCTGCAACGATTCAGCTAACCCTTATCGGATTTGTCGCCGGGACAGCGGTCGGTCTGTTCATTGCGATGGTGCTGCATCTGATCCCTTTTCTGAAGTCAGCTTTGTATCCACTACTTATTCTTAGTCAAAATATCCCGACCATCGCACTTGCACCGCTCCTGCTGATCTGGTTCGGCTTTGGCCTGCTACCCAAATTGATTACTATCATTCTGGTCTGCTTCTTCCCGGTAGCAGTCGCTGCCATGGACGGTCTAACACGCACGGATGCGGCGATGATGAACTATATGCGCATGGCAGGTGCGAATCGCCGTCATATTTTTTGGAAACTGGAGCTTCCTCATGCCCTTCCATCGATATTTTCCGGTGTCAAAATCGCCGCTACCTACAGCGTGATGGGTGCCATCATTGCGGAATGGATTGGTGCCGACAAAGGCATCGGTTATTATATGATGTTGCAGAAATCGGCTTACCGCACGGATCGCCTTTTTGTTGCCATCATGATTATCGTGGCACTCAGCCTGCTGCTTTTCCTGCTCATTGCGCTGTTAGAGAAGCTGCTCGTTCGCTGGCGCCCACAGAAGCGCTAGTTTTGCATATCAGAGGTTAACGTATTATGTACTTAGGAAGTGACTCCCTATGAAAAGATACCCGAAGGATAAAACGAATGGTCCGGTTTCCATTTCGGTTCCTCCCGCGCTAGACATTGTTAACTTGCATGTGTCCTTCAAGGAACGGCGGCAGAAACTGTCTGTGTTGAATGGCTTGTCCCTGACGGTGGAAAAAGGGGAGTTTGTTGCCATCGTCGGCCCTTCCGGCTGCGGCAAAAGCACCCTGTTCCACATCATCGGTGGCTTGCTCAAGCCGCAGGATGGCCAAGTGCTCATGAACGGCAAGCAAGTTACGGGACAACGCGGACATATCAGCTACATGCCACAGCAACCCGCCCTTTTCCCATGGCGAACCATTGAAGACAATGTGTTGCTGGCAGGCGAGATCGCTTCTGCTACAGCGTTCACTGCCCCCGTTGCTCCGCGTGCCGAAGCGCTCGCAGAGGCAAGACAGTGGCTGGGCAGCGTTGGTCTTGCAGGCTTCGAGCGGGCATATCCTCATCAGCTGTCAGGCGGAATGCAACAGCGTGTTGCTTTCCTTCGTGCACTGCTCAGCCCGCAGGAACTGATGCTGCTTGATGAGCCATTTAGCGCGCTCGATGCTCTGACGCGGAGCGACATGCAACGCTGGTTGCTGGATATCTGGGAACAGAATCGTCGCTCGGTGCTATTCATCACCCATAATATCGAGGAAGCACTACTACTGGCGGATCGGGTCTATGTATTATCCAATCGACCGGCGGCTGTGCTACACGAGGTTCATGTTCCTTTTGACCGTCCAAGACGAGATGAAATAACAGAAGAGCCTGCCTTTCTCGAACGCAAACGGCAGATTGCCCAGTGGATGAAAGAAGAACAGCAGAAAGCCCGCCTATCTTGATAGCGCGGGTTTTTTAGTTATATTTTTCCTAATATGGGTGATCCAACACCATGAACTCGGCGTTATATATATACATACCTACGATATAAGGAGGCACTCCCCATGCATTCTCCAACGTTTGCACCATTAATCGATGCCCACATTCATTTTGATAAATACACACATGAGGAACAGGAGAAGATGTTGTTAAGCTTATCATCGCATCAGGTCGAAGCCGTCATTGCGGTTTCTATGAATCTGGCTTCTGCTCAGGCCAATCTGGAACTTGCTAAACAGCATCCGCGTTACATCTATCCGGCGTTTGGCTATCATCCCGAACAGCAACTTCCCTCCCTCAACGAGCAAGAAAAGTTCTTTCTTTGGATTGAAGAAAACATTGGACATGCTATTGCCATCGGTGAGGTAGGCTTGCCCTATTACAACCGTGAAGAAGCACAGCGAGCAGGCCTTAGCTTTGACCAAAACGGATATATTGATCTGCTGGAGCAGTTCATCATCCTCGCCAAAAAACACCATAAACCCATCATCCTGCATGCCGTGTATGAGGATGCCGATATAGCCTGCGAACTGCTGGAGAAACATCAGTTTACACGCGCCCACTTTCACTGGTTCAAAGGATCCAAGCAGACCATTCGGCGTATGGCAAACAACGGGTATTATATCTCCTTCACACCCGATATTCTATACGAGACTGAGATTCAGGAGCTTGCCCGGCAATATCCAGCAGAGCAAGTGATGGCCGAGACCGATGGGCCTTGGCCTTTTGAAGGGCCGTTTCAAGACAAGATGACACACCCGGCTATGACACGTCAGGTGATTCAGGCCTGGAGTGAGGTTACAGGTATGGGAATCGAGCGAGCCACACGTCTTTTTTACCGGAACACCATGCGTTTTTATCGCCTGCCAGAATAAGAGAACGCAGCAATAAAGCAACACTGAACGAGGGCATAAGCACGAAAAAGCCAGTCGGATTCTTGTTGAGCAGCTCTCCACTAAGCATACGTTGGCATATCCAACTAACCTTGGAGTAGCTGTTCAATTCTGTCCTACTGGCTTTTGAAACTAATTTTGAATTTACTATTAATCTATCTATTTCATTACCGCTTCAAGAACCCTCTGCGTTCAAGGAATGCTCTCACCTGCATACGAGCAGGCTCGGTAAGACGCTTCGCCATGAGTTCAGACCAAGGGGTTGCGCGCTCACCGTGGGTACGTTCTTTCAAGTATTCCGTCGTGGTCACATCATACTCCTGAACACCTTCCAGGGTCTGAGCCGGCTGGTAGTGATTATGATGTAATACCGCCTTCAGTGGAAGACGTGGCCGGATACCGGTTTCCTGATCCGCAACCCCGATACACATCCCGTATACTGGATAAACGCCATCCGGTAATTGGAGCAATGTAGCTACTTCTTCAATACGAGTGCGGATTCCGCCGATATATACAATGCCGAAACCGAGCGATTCGGCTGCAAGAGCAGCATTCTGAGAAGCAAGGGCAGCATCAATCGTAGCTACCATAAAGTTTTCGGTGGAGTCCGCATAAGACTCCTTCTCCGGAAGATGACGCGCCGCTGCATCCTTCAATCGATATAGGTCAGCACACCATACGAGAAAGACCGGACATTCATTGACATAAGCCTGGCCCCCGGCAAGCTCAGCCAGTTTGGCTTTCTGCTCTTGATCTGTCACAGCGATCACCGAGTAAGCCTGTACATTGCTTGAAGAGGATGCCATCTGTCCCGCCGCAACAATAGCTGCGAGTTGTTCCTCACTGACCGGGTCTGGCTTGAATTTACGTACAGAGCGATGTCTCATCATCAGTTCAATCGTTTCATTCATGGCTGTTCACTCCTAATCCTCGAAGTACGAACTTTACCGTCTCTTCGGCAAGTTCCTCTGTATTCATATCCTGATAATCAAAACCAAAACGCGAGTGCTTGGCCCGCTTATGCGCAAGTGCTACGCCCATAACCTGAAGCATGGCATAGGATGAAGATTCGATCTTGAACAGTCCCTCATCTTTACCTTGCTGTAGATACTCTCTTACTTTATTCCAGACCGGATCCAGATATTGAAACACCGTTGCAGTCCGATGAGTACGCAGCGTAATCTCCAACTGTACAATGTCACTCATCTCGCGATCCGTCATCGTAAACCTCACGACTTCACCAACAATTCGGCGGATACCTTCTACAGGGGACATCGATTCTGCAGCTAACTTACTCAGAATATGTTCAGGGAAAAAATGCTCAAATAGTGCATCGAACACTTTCTCTTTACCGCCAAAATGATAAGACACCAGCGACACATTTGCCCCCGCCTCATCACAGATTTGACGAACACTCGTCCCGTCATACCCTTGTAATGCAAAAAGTTTTTTAGCTGCAAGCAATATCCTCGTTTTGATATCCAATTCCGGTTCCGTCATTTGTTTCTCTCCTCTTATCCGTTCATGTCAGTTGCTACAGTATTTTACGCAGACTGTAGCCCTCACTTCATCCCATCTATTATATTACACCAAGCACCCCGATGAAAATCACCGGGGTGCTTGGTACAAAACAACGCAGCTTCATAATGCGTACGTATATTAGCTGTTTGCTGGAGCCGGGCTTGGCATGCCAGCCGGTTTGCGCCCTTTTTTGAGCAGCGTCACAACGAGGGACAGTGCAACAGCGATCAGCAGTACAACAACGATGGAGCCTGCAGCAGACTGCACGCCCGGGCCACCTAGTTGCACGCTTAGAATACCCTGAACCGCATAGGTTGCAGGTAAGTAGTGACCGATTCCGCTGTAGAAG
Organism: Paenibacillus polysaccharolyticus; assembly: GCF_900102085.1. Taxonomy (GTDB): domain Bacteria; phylum Bacillota; class Bacilli; order Paenibacillales; family Paenibacillaceae; genus Paenibacillus; species Paenibacillus polysaccharolyticus. The sequence goes on from NZ_FMVM01000006.1 coordinate 191,026, forward strand.
CTGTTCAACAATTCACGCGGCACCATCGCACCGGATGACACCAGTTGCAGGGATAGCGAGATGATGTTAAACACACTTCCTGCTGGTCCAAAGCAAATCAGGAAGAACTGGGAGAAAAACATGAACGTACACAGGAACAGTGCCTGGAACAGCCAGAAGGCCACAAATCCTTGTGCAATCTGTCCTCCCAACGCCACGATCAGAGAAGAACCAAGCAAAGAAACAACCAATGCAGAACCTACATTAATGACAACTCGGGCACCGAACAATGTCATGCGAGAATACATTGAAGACAACATACCCATAGCTACTTGAAGATTCATGCCCATAATCATGGCGCCTACATAAGAGGCAAGCACCATCATCATCGGTACCATCTGATTATTCATGCCGTTCACCGGATTAATCGATGTTGTCTTGCCTTCCACTCGGTTGGTCAGGTTCGTAGCGGCCTGAGCAGCTTGATCGGCAGAAGCACCGGAAGCGGTAAGAACAGTTTGCACGCCTTGCGCGGAAGCTTGTTTATTAATGGTGTTGGTCACGCTCTGTGACACACCTTGCATCATACTTTTAATCGTTACCGGATTGGCTTCATTAATCGTATATTTGATCTCGGCAGTGGCGCCAGCCGTTTGAAGGGATTCATTAAATCCTGCCGGAATGTCCAGCACCATGTGCACTTGATGATGGTTCAATTGATCCAGTGCTTCAGAGGCACTCAGGTTAGCCACGGTATGGAAAGGCAATGTTTCTGCCAATCGATCCGCAATCCCTTTGGACAGTTCACCATCCTCATTCACAATAGCTACCGTTAATTCTTTCGTCCGATCGTTCACACCGGAATATGCGGTCATCCAGATCACACTAAAAATAACCTGAAACATCAGTGCAGTAACAATGCCTATGATCACTGGTGGTTTTTTAAATAGGGTACGTAGAGCTTGCAGCATATAATTATGTTCCTCCATCTTCAAAATAGTTCAAATTTGATTTAAACATCCGTTTGAATCAAACGATCGTTTAAATTTTAAAGGCATATGTCTTTATTGTCAATATACTTTCGTAATATTCAGAAAATTCAGCCTGCATTTTCATGAATGAAGCTGGGTTTATTTTCATGAGTGTCAATCTTGGTTGGCTTATGACCGCTTTTGCGTAAAAAAATACGCAGTTCGCCTTGAAGCGAGCCGCGCATTTTAAAGGATCATCATTGATCTGTTACATAGCTCTTATTACCCAAGTGTTAATCTCTTATCTTATGACTTCGTTCGAGCAAGCTTCATCCGCTGCAACCGCAGGGCGTTCAGCACAACGGATACCGAGCTAAATGCCATTGCAGCACCTGCCAGCCACGGAGCCAGAAATCCCGCGGCCGCGATCGGTATGCCAATCACATTATAGCCAAGCGCCCAAAATAGATTCTGCTTGATATTGCCCATCGTGCGGCGGCTCATCTCGATGGCGTCTGCAATGCTGTTCAAGTCACCACGCATCAACGTAATATCTGCGGCTTCCATCGCTACGTCGGTTCCGGTTCCAATCGCCATTCCGATATCGGCTGTAGCCAGTGCGGGGGCATCGTTGATGCCATCTCCAACCATGGCAACCTTTCGGCCACTATCTTGCAATTTTTTCACTTCCGCTGCCTTGCCTTCAGGGAGAACTTCTGCCAAAACGTTCTGGATGCCCGCTTGCTCTGCTACCGCACGAGCTGTTCGTTCATTGTCTCCCGTAATCATAATGACATCGATCCCCATAGATTGAAGCCGTCCAATGGCCTCCCGAGAAGTATCCTTGATCGTATCCGCCACCGCAATGATGCCCGCCCACTGGCCTTGAGAAGCAACCAGCATAGCCGTACGGCCCTGTTCCTCCAAAGCGCTCATCTGCTGTATGCCTTCCTTCGGTACCTCTACGTTCGCATCTGCCAGCAAGCGGCGTGTTCCCACGAGAATCTCTTCAGCAGATACCGTTGCACGGACACCATAACCAGGGATGTTCTCAAACGATGCGGCCGATTCCAAAAGCAGACCTTTCTCCCGAATACCGTTCACAATCGCCTCGGCTAACGGGTGCTCCGAGCTTTGCTCTGCCGCTCCAACACGCTTAAGCAACTCTGATTCTGTCCAGCCGGGTGCAGCAATAACATCAGTTAATACAGGCTTGCCTTGGGTAACGGTTCCTGTTTTGTCGAGCACAACCGTCTGAATCTGCTGGGCTGACTCCAGATGTTCACCGCCTTTAAACAGAATGCCATATTCCGCCGCACGACCTGAACCAGCCATGACAGAGGTCGGTGTCGCCAGCCCGAGCGCACATGGACAGGCGATAACGAGCACAGCTATCGCTTTTTCCAACGATCCGGCGAAGTCCCCCGGACTTGCAAACAGATACCAGATCAAAAAGGTCAGTACGGCAATCCCCACCACAATAGGCACAAATATTCCTGAGATCACATCGGCAATCCGCTGAATAGGTGCTTTTGATCCCTGTGCCTGTTCGACCACTTTAATAATTTGCGATAGAGCCGTATCTGAGCCAACTCGGGTCGCCTGAATACGAAGAACACCGTTTTTGTTCAGCGTTGCACCCGTGACGGGATCGCCAGGCTTTTTATCGACAGGTAGACTTTCTCCACTCAGCATGGATTCATCGACAGAGGATTGACCCTCTTCTACGATACCGTCCACCGGAATGCTGTCTCCAGGCTTTACCAGAACCAGATCACCAACGGCTACATAGGAAGCCGGAATCAAAACTTCCTGTCCGTCACGGATAACACGTGCTTCACGGGGAGCGAGTTCGATCAAGCTTTTAATTGCCTGTGAAGAGCGCCCTTTCGCCACAGCCTCGAACCATTTTCCAAGTAAAATCAACGTAATCAAAATCGCACTTGTCTCATAATACAACTCCACCATCGGCATAGCGGTAGCGCCTGCAGCAGTTCCTATACCCGTTCCCATTGCACCATGATCCATACTCTGACCCATACTGGCATCAGGTAAGTACCCGCTCGTGAGCGTCAGATACAGGCTATAAAAAAAGGCGGCGCTTGTTCCGAGTGCCACAAGTACGTCCATGTTAGCACTACCATTGCGAAGCGCTTTATATGCACCTACATAGAACTGCCATCCAATCACAAATTGCACGGGTGTCGCCAGTAACAGCTGGAACCATGGGTTCAAAAACAGCTCAGGTACATAAATGCCCGATGTAAAGGAGAAATGGGCAACCATTGCCCACAATAATGGAATGGACAAGAGTGCGGAGATCATCCATTTCCATTTCTTACGCTGTAGCTCCCGTTCCCGAACAGAGGTCGATTCCTCCTGTGTTAATTGTAATGCAGCGCCATAGCCTAACTGTTTGATTTTGGCTGTAATATCGGACGGTTTGAGGGTACCCGCTGCATATTCAATATGCCCTGTCTCCAGCGCCAGATTAACGTTAGCTTGGGTGACACCCGGCAACCGCGACAGCCCTTTCTCAATACGTGCAGAACAGGCTGCGCAGGTCATACCCGTAATATCCAGATCGACGGATTCTGTCACCGTACCGTAGCCAAGTGCCGCGACTTTGTCCCGTAATGCGTTCACACTGGTCGTTTTGGGATCATACGAGATGGTTGCCTGTTCAATGGCAAGGTTCACATTAGCTTCATGTACGCCTTCCATGCGGGACAACCCCTTCTCCACACGTGTAGAACATGCGGCACAGGTCATACCCGTAATGTGCAAGGTTGTCTTGAGACCCGAATTCTCCACAGGTACAGGAGTTGGTACAGGTTCTATATTTTCAGATGCGCCCGTTGTCATCATGTTAGCTCCTTTCGAACGTTTTATATACCCTATAGGGGTATATTCAGGACGGAAAATCAGGCTTAAACCCTCCCTTGTATAATCAAGTTCAACTGAGAATCAAGAGGTCTAAGCCTGTACTGCCATCTTTCGTTAATGAACTTCTCTCGAATCAATTAAACAACGTCGTATCCTTGATCTTCAATTGCGGCTTTGATCTGATCTACGGTAACCGCCTGCTCATTATATTCTACAGCTACTGTTCCGGCTGCCAGATCCACCTGACCATTTGCACCCGCATTTTTCACCGCTTCTTCAACGGACTTTACACAGTGATTACAAGACATCCCTTTGACATTCAACGTAACATTAGACATGTTTCATTCCTCCTCGATTGAGTATGTTCGTATTTACTATATAAATTGAACTAAAGATTATTTACATGGGCACTCCGTTTCTGTGTAAACGATTAGTTCAAAATATATAGTTTATCATCTGCACATTACTTCATCAGTTTTCTAACGGTAACCAGTAATTCATCCACGACTTCGTGTTCGCCGGCCTGAATACGTTCCACAATACAGCTCTTCATATGCCCTTCCAGCAAAAGCTTGCCTACCGAATTGAGCGCTGACTGTGCTGCTGCGATCTGGGTTAACACATCATCACAGTATGTGTCCTTATCAATCAGCCCTTTGATGCCGCGAATCTGACCCTCGACCCGGTTCAAACGAGAGATCAGGTTGCCCTTCATCTCCTGCGAATGGTGGCTTTTACGAATGGGCTTGCCGTCTTTATCGAGGTTCACGGCGTGGCATGAATCCGCTTGTTGCTCGGACTGCTGTTCCGCAGTGTATACCGGCTCTTCGGGATGGCTTTGATGTTCCATCATAACACCCCTTTTCTTTCGTTCTTCATTCAGATTAACATACCCCCACGGGGTATTCAAGGGATTTCTAAATAAGTTGGACTAAAGATTTTACACGGCCCACTCCGATGACAGAATAACCTTCCAATCGCTGTTATCCCCAGATTTTTTTGGATTCCCTTTTCTAAAGGGGAAAATCCAGGGATAAAGGCGAACGCTCCGCTTTTTCAGGTTTTTTCTGTCCTCTCCGTTATTGTGTAAAAGAATAGTTCAACTTATATATTCTTTTATATTGAACGTTTTGTGTATGTAGTCATGGCACTCAGATTTATTTCGCTAGTGGGTTTACAATTATAATGGAAACTCCATTCTGCTGCTACGCACCCTTAACCCCATCTGTTCATAAAAAGCCTGTGCATGCGAGTTGAATGTAGAAACCGTTAATTCTAAGTGGTCTGCCTGAAGCTCTCTCCCCAGATCCAGCATGGTCTGCACTAATCGTTTGCCTGTTCCATGTCCTTGGTGACTTGAATCCACCACGAGTTCGTGGAGGTATAACATCCTGCGATCCGCAAAAAGCGAATGATCCTGAATGATGCTCAGCTGTGCGCTACTGAAGCCGACAATTTTACCAGCCTCTACGTGTTCCGCTACATAGAGGTAACGATCATCCTTCGCAAGCCAATCGGCATACTCCTTTTCCCCAAGCCTAGGGTGCAAAGGTTTGTAAATGTCCGGTCTTGCCTGTACATGTAACTCGTGTAATTGATCCAACAACGTAGATACACCAGGATAGTCAGCAAGCTGTGCATTTCGGATCTGTATGGTATTCTTCATATTTGTTCCCTCCACCTTTCCTTATTATGTATTTATAATATTATACTAGGACGAAAAAGCAGATACCCTAAGGTACCTGCTCTGTCGATTAATACTATTTTTTGGAGGTTGTATTGATTTCTTCGTTATAAGCAACCGGTGATGGTTTAGCTGCCCAATCATCCGCCTGTGGCTCAATGTCCACGCCATTCAAGATCTTCTTTTTCTCCATCAAGGAGTCGCCATCTTCATCCAGTTTATTGCGAAGTTTTGCTTCATCCTGAGGTTGATTGTTCTGTGTCATCGTGTAAATCCTCCTTTTGCAATCTCATGTTGGATTCTGTTCCTGTATATAATTACCCAATGATTTCAAAATCATTCTGAGCTACATCAGCTGAACAAAAGTTCTTACACACTGCACTCCGATGATAGAATAACTTTCCTCGATGTAAAAAAAGACGCTCCCCGGCCATATTCATGACCGTAGAAGGACGTCTGACAAAATGTCCACTCTCAGTGGACGTTCACATTATGTTTAAGCTATCTTGTCGCCTGATCTTGGCGAGCAAGTGTAGCAAGTGCGCGTAGCGCTGCATTGATCTCGTGCTCCACAGCCTTAGCGACCGCATCGGTATGCGGATCATACTCGGCAGCAAGATCACTGTCTGCGAAGCCGTCAATCGCTACAATGGCTCCAGCCCGTGCACCACGCAAGGTGCTTACGATATAGAGTGCAGCGATCTCCATCTCGGCGGCAAGTGCTCCAGCCTGCTTGTATTTACGGTGTGGAATCTCCTCTACCCCTGTAAAGAATGCATCCAGTGTTACTGTGATTCCCACGCCAACTTTGGTAGCCCCCACACCTGTGAATGATGCTGCTCCAGCTTCTGTTCCTGCCTCACCACTCACAGCCTCACCTTCACCACTGCCTGTCTCACGTGCAGCAGCAACCAATGCGCTGGTCACATCAATATCCGCCACCGCCGGGAAGCCATCTGGTACTAGCTGACGTGTCAGCCCATCGGAGCGTACAGCTGCAGTGCTCACAATAACGCTACCTGCTGGATAATCGGCTGTATATGAGCCTGCTGTGCCTACACGAATCAGGGTTTTCACTCCTGCGCGAATCAATTCCTCGAAGCACACAGCTGCACCCGGTGAACCTACCCCATGACTAACCACGGCCATCTGAATGCCTTCATACTCACCTACAAATGTGCGATATTCGCGGCTGAACGCGAGCTCTCTGGCATTCTCCAACTTTCGGGAAATTTTCTCCGCACGAGCCGGATCACCGCACACGATAGCATACGCTGGCATATCTTCCGAATGAATCTGCAAAATCGGCATCAACATCTTAATCAAACTCCTTCTTCGTCCACTCATCCTCAGGAATCGGCAGATCCTCACCCGAGAAACGCTGTTCCTTGAACGGATCGGCAAAATGGTGGAAACCATTGCTTTCCCAGAAGCCGTTGCGATCCTCTGTCATAAACTCCAGCCCACGCACCCACTTTGCACTCTTCCAGAAATACAGCTGTGGCACAACCAGTCGCAGTGGGAATCCATGCTTCGGTGTGAGTGGCTCGCCGTTATATTTGAACGCAAGCAATACATCATCATGCATCAGTTCTTCGAGTGGCACATTGGTCTCATAATCATGGTCCGCATGAATCATGACGTACTTCGCTTCTGGTTTAACCCCCAGCAGCTTCATGAATTCTGAGAAGCGGATACCCTCCCACGGTGTATCAAATTTAGACCAGCGGGTAACGCAGTGAATATCACTTACCATGTTCACCTGCGGCATCGCTTGAAGCTCAGCCAGAGAGAACACCTTCTCTTCTTCGACTTCACCAAAAACCTTCAAATCCCAAGTGGAAAGGTCATACTCCGGCACTTCCCCTTCATGCAAAATCGGGAATTTCTCCGTCAGCACCTGACCTGGCGGCAACCGATCTCCGTAATCGGCGCCAGCTTTCGGTGGTGGTGTTTTGGTTTTTTTCAAACGCTCAGCTTTGTTATGCACGTCCCTGATTCCTCCTTTGCTACAATTAACGTGAGCTTCCGCCTGCTTTCAATGCATCCTGCGCATACGTCCGGTCTTTGAAAAAGAACATCGCCACCAGTGTTACAATATACGGCAACATCATGGTGAAATGGGTCGGCAGAGAGAAGCCTTGCAGACGAATACTGAGTGCTTCCATGAATCCAAAGAGTACACTAGATCCCATCACCCCAAGCGGGTTGGCTTGTCCCAGCATCGTAGCAACCAAAGCGATGAAGCCGCGACCTGCGGTCATGCCTTCGGTGAACATCGTCACCTGACCAAGGGACAGCTGCGCTCCAGCCAGTGCACACAGTACACCACACATCAGTAAAGCACCATACTGAATGCCGCGTACCTTGATGCCAATGCTCTGTGCTGCAATCGGGTTCTCGCCTACGGAACGCAGACGGAAGCCGGATACACTTTTAAATAGATAGAACTGTAAAGCAATAACAATAATAATGCCTAGATATACGAGTGGGCTATGACCAGATAACACCGTGCCCACCCAAGGAATATCCTTAATCAGCGGAATGTCCAATTTCGGGAGGCCCACCATATTTTTATCATAGTATGCACCTTTTACGTCGAAGATTGCCCGCAGGGCAAAGGTCGTGAGTCCCGCCGCCAGAAAGTTCAACGATATACCGACGACGATGGCGTTAGCCTTGAGATTAATACTTATAAATGCAAAAAGCGCCGAGAACAGCATCACGATAATAATCGAAAACAGTACTGCCAAGAGTACATTGCCGAACAAGTAATTGCCCACAATCGCGGAGAATGCCCCGATCAGCACCAGTCCTTCCAAACCCACGTTAAACAGACCGACGCGCGAACATAAAGCCCCGCCAAGTGCTGCGAGCAGAATCGGCGTCATAATCCGCAAGGTTGAGCCAAACATGGCTGCATCAAACAGTTGTTGCATTGGACTTTTTCTCCTTTCTCCGCTTCAGGAAGGAATAACCGATCTGTGCCGAGACAAACAGTGTCAAGACAGCCTGAATTACGCTACCAACTTCCAGAGGGACATCTGTATTCCGCTCCATGCCCATCGCCCCTGTCTGTAACGCCGCGAGCAGAATAGCCGCTACAGCTGTACCCAGTGGGTGCGAGCGCGCCAGCAATGTAGCCATGATGCCGCTCCACGCATAACTTGCCGAGGATAACGAGCCATCCAGGAAACGATACTGCGTACCTAACACTTCGCCAGCACCCGCAAGACCTGCAAGTCCACCACTAATGACCATGGACAGCATCATCATACGAATCCGGCGAACACCGCCATAAGCCGCAAAAGACGGATTGCTACCCAGCATACGAATTTCATAACCCGTCACCGTTTTATGCGTAAACCAGTAGATCACCATCGCCGCTATAATCGCTATAATGAAACCCGCGTGCAGTCCCATACCCTGAAATAGCTTCGGCAGCCAGACACTCTGATCAATCATTGGTGTCTGCGCCATCGCTGCTGATCCTGTCTTATCTTTGAATGGATACGAAACCATATATCCACCAAAATACGTCGCAATATAGTTAAGCAGTAGTGTGGTAATCAAAAGGTTCATGCCAAAGCGTGCATCCAGCCACCCTGCAAAAAGGGACCACACACCGCCGGCGATAATTCCCGCCAAGATGGCAGCAATACATACGAACCAGCCCGGCCCTGGCAGATAAAGCGCCGTGAGCGCCGCACTGAGTCCGCCCAGAATCATCTGGCCTTCCGCACCCATATTGAAAAATCCGGCGCGGAATGCCAGTGCAACACCCAGACCCGCCAAAATAATCGGCGTGGCACGTGCCAATGTATTGGTGAAGAAGTAGAAGTTACCGAAGGCACCCTTCCACATCTCGGCATACGTATCTATGACATTGCCGCCAACGACCAGAATGGCGATCGCACCGGCGAGCAAGCCAATCAATACGGCAAGTAGCGGCTGCACAAGTCCGCGAAGTGTTTCTTTTACCCGATTCATACCCGCTCTTTCCCTCCTGCCATCAGCAAGCTGATCTGTTCTTCTGTCGCTTCCGCTGCCGGAAGTTCTCCGGCAATCTCGCCTTCATACATCACGATAATGCGATCCGATAATTGCAAAATCTCTGACAACTCGGATGAGATCAACAGGATACCTGCTCCCTCATTCCGCTTGCGCAACAATTCCGCGTGAATAGTCTCCATTGCACCGATATCTACCCCACGTGTAGGCTCTGCCGCAATCAGGAACGGTGTATCCTGCGCAAATTCACGTGCAGCAATCAGCTTCTGCAAGTTACCGCCCGATAGAAATTGGGCTTTTGTTTCCGCCGAGCCTGTCTTGATGCTAAAATGTTTGATCCAGCTTTCCACCATTGCTTTGGCTGCTCTGGCCTTGATCATGCCCCGCTTTTGCAGACGATGATGGTGCCCCATCAGTCCGTTCTCCTTCACGCTGGCATCCTTCGCAGCCCCCCACATATAGCGGTCTTCCGGAATATGGGCGAGACCATGCTCCCGAATCCGGCGTACCGGCCAATTGGTCGTGTCCTGTCCGGATAGAAGCACTCGCCCTCCATCCGGCTTCCGCAACCCGGCAATCACCTGAATCAATTCGGATTGACCGTTACCGGAGATGCCCGCAATCCCGACCACTTCACCTTTGCGAACCTTCATATGAATATTATTAAGTGCAGAGCGGTCTTTGGCTCCCGAGAGTTGAACAGCTTCCACCTGAAGCACAGCTTCACCCGGAACAGATGCGGGTTTGTCCATTCGAACCAGTTCACGCCCTACCATCAGACGTGACAACTCCTCTACATCGGTATCCTTCGCTTCTAATGTACCTGTGACTTGTCCATCTCGAAGTACGGTGATTCGATCCGCAACATCCATAACCTCTTGCAGCTTGTGTGTGATAATGACAAAGGTTTTGCCCAGCTTCGCGAGCGATTTCATATTCGCCAGCAGTTCTTTCACTTCAAGCGGAGTAAGCACCGCCGAAGGTTCATCCAATATAATGATGTCTGCTCCCTGATGCAGCACTTTAAGAATTTCTACACGTTGTTGCATACCCAGGGGACATTCTCCAACTCTTTTCCACGGGTCGACCGGCATGCCGTATTGTCTGCCCAATTCATCGACCTGAGCTGCCGCTTTTTTTCGATCAAATACCCCTGCCGCCGCAGGTTCACGTCCAATGACAATATTCTCCGCTACCGTAAAGGATGGAAACAGCATGAAATGCTGGTGCACCATGCCAATCCCGCTCGCCATAGCCTGAGATGGTGTTGCAAAGCTTACCTCGCGCCCACGGACTTTAATCGTGCCTGTTGTCGGTTGCTCCATCCCGTACAGCATACGCATTAGCGTCGTTTTCCCTGCTCCATTCTCCCCGACGAGAGCATGAATCTCCCCCTCGCGAAGATTAAAATGGATATCCTTGTTCGCCGTGAAGCTACCGTATTTCTTCGTAATTTGCTCCATCTCCAACAGCATACCTTGCGTTCGCTCCTCTCGGTTGATGTAAGTCAAGCTATAATTGATTACACTTGCCACTCCGATGATAGATTAACCTTCCGATTGCTGTTATCTCCGGATTTTTCTGATTCCCTTATGAAGGGGAAAATCCGGTGATAAAGGCAACCGCGCTGCTTCTTCAGGTTATATCTATCCTCTCCGTTATCGTGTAAACGTTATATTGGACATAAATGATTAGTAACAGTAGCAAAACCGGCTGCCTGGTTGGGCAGCCGGCTAACTAGATTGATTACACATCCATCAGTTTATTGCTCATTCTTCATATGAAATATTTCAGATCATATATAAGAAGTGATTTATATCCTTACTATTGTTGCAATGGATCTTTAACTACAATCTTACCGGATACGATGTCATCTTTGATCGCTTTAACTTTGTCGATAACCTCTTGACCAACAAATGCATTCAATGGAGACTCACTGTCACGCGTAACGTATGTCAGACCTACACCGTCTTCTTTCAAGCCGTAGTTCACTGCGCCTGCTTTGAATGTACCTTCTGCAAAATCTTTCACGGTCTCATAAGCCACAGTATCCGTAGATTTCAACTGGGACAGTACGATATGCTCCGGATCTTCTACTGTACGGTCTGTATCTTGTCCAGAAGTGTAGAAGCCTTTTTCTTTAGCCGCTTCGAACACCCCAAGATCACCTACAGCAGATGCACCTGCGATGAAGTCAGCACCTTTGCCGAATTGCACCAGTGCCAATTCTTTCGCTTTAGCCGGGTCATTGAAACCACCAACATAGTTCACCAGGAATTCTGCTTTTGGATTAACCGACTCCAGACCTGCTTTGAAACCTTCTGTATATTTCTTAATCAAAGGAATGTCCATTGCAGCGACCATACCCACTTTATCCGTTTTCGTGGAAAGTCCAGCAGCAGCACCCAGCAGGTACGCTCCTTCATATTCACGGAAACCAACGCTACGAACGTTAGGCAGATCAATCGCTGTGTCTACAATCGCAAACGACTTGTTTGGATTCTCGGCAGCAACCTTTTTGAGTGCATCTTCTGCCTGGAACGTTGCTGTAATAATCAGATCATAATTCTCAGCAACAGCTGCACGCAGGTTTTGCTCGAATGCTGCAGGGTCTGTTGATTCAATCGTTTTGGTATCCACCTTGAACTCTTTACCTGCTTTTTTGAAGCCTTCATCCATTTGTACAAAGAAAGGGTTGACCCCTATTTTTTCAGGAAGTACCAGTGCCATTCGCAGGGATTTTTCAGAATCGCCGCCTTGAGCGGATTGTTCGTCTTTAGTAGCTGATTTCCCACAAGCGGCCAGCAAAATAGACAACATAACAATTGATAAGACGAACGATAAACCTCTTTTCATTTTGAAAATTCCCCTTTTCAATAATCTTTTTTATTATCCTAGCGGATAATGTCGATCCTTGTCAATAAAACTTTCAGCGTATACACTCATATGGAAGATCATCGCAGGAACAGAGATTTCCAGCCTTTGGAAGCCATGTTATGACTGGCTTTTTTTCGTTGACATTTGGCGCGACTCCGTGCTAAAGTCAATCCAATTATTATATTCTGATAGGATTTGTCAGGATTATATTTCATTCACCTATCATTTTCAACCTATTTTAAGGAGGCTTTTCATTTGAAAAAGATCACCCAGATTACGCTGGCAGCCCTGCTCGCCGCTCCGGTAACCCTCGGCAGTCTAAGTCTGCCCGCTTCTGCTTCTGCAGCATCCGCAACGCCAGTTGCACCTAAAACGCTACAAGTGAACACCCCTGCGGCAAAAGCACCAGCTGTCTACACAGAGAGTGCAGCAGATTTCGCTCAATTCCTGCAAGCCAAGTACGGTGTTCAATTGCCACAGCAATCATCCAAGAGTGATTTTATCAAAGCCATAGCAGCCATTACGCAAGCAAGTTCCGCCTCCACTACAAGTACGGATGCCACAAAGGCACCTGCCTTCAGCGATCTGAAATCGGGTGACGACGCCTACGAGGCAGCTGTTGCTCTATTCAATAACGGTGTTTTAACATCAACGGAGGTACGTGCAAAAGATCAACTGAGCATTTACACAGCGGTATTCCTCGCCGTCAAGGCAGCTGGTTTCAAAGAACTCGCTTACACCTATCCTGTGGACAAAACAGCGAAGGCCCTTACCAAAGCAGGCATCAAGCCGAATCGTTTGCAAGGACAAGCTGGACAAGAACTGGCCGCGGCCATTGATACAGGACTTGTTCCGGAGAGTCTGTATCCCGCTCTGGTTAAGGGCGGTGCAGCAAGCAAGGATGCAGCGAACATTTTGCTTGGACGTGTGTTAATCAGCCAAGGTAAATATAAAAATGAAATTGGACGCTCCAATGATGCAGATATCTACTCCAAGCTCTATGCTGCATATCGCACGGCAGATCTGATTGAAGCTCCGGAACTGAGAAAGATTGTAGATCAGGCGCTACGTGAAGATCTCGTTACAGGCTACAACCTGAAAGACAGCCGATTTGACTCCAACTTTATCGATGAACTGACGTTAACTTATGGTCATGATAGCATCAATCATGCAGTACAGCTGATTGGCCTGCTTCGTAGCGAAGGCATCGATGCCGATGTACAATTCCAGCCGAAGACATCTGCTTTTATCTATTTGAAAGAGTGGGGCGAGCCGAAAGAAACACCAGATTACAAAGTTACGCAGATTGAGAATGGCAATTACATCGCTTATGCGAAGGAATATGACATTCAGTTTGAATTTAACAACACGGCGGACAAAGCCCGTTTCAACGACATCGTTCTGAAATTTGCTAAAAAGAACAGCAACAGCCAATCTCCACTGATCATCAACTCCTGGTGGCAGCCGCTGTATTACTCACCAACCGCACTGGCTAATTTCCCAGTGATTACAAACAACAAAATTACGCTTGGTCATTATTATGCCCAATCTTTCTCACTTAAAGAAAATGCCAAGGCGATTCAGGAAGGATTCCGCAAGCTGGCTTCTGAAGCAAACATCACCTCATACAACTTCTGGGTGGATCAGCCTTTCTTTAATTACTTGAATGGTGGTTCCGAGTAAATATCGCCCTAGATAAACACTTGAATGAAATGATCATTTTTTAGCAAAATATAAAGCCGTCTTCACCGATTCGGATTCAGGTTTCGACCTCTATTTTTCGGGAAGACGGCTTTTATATATGCTTTTACAAAATTCTTCTTAAAAATCATTTTGACCATGCAGGAATTGCCAATATCAGGTCGAATTTCTTATGTACACAAACACGCAAGTATCGTTGCGCACGTCCGCAAGAACAGGGGTTAATCATGGTATACGACGGTATTCTGATCGGCTTGATTGTTGGTCTATTCAGGGGTGGGGTCCGCTATGGGCTCAACCAGTTTGCAACACTCCAGCTACGCGGCGGCTGGATCTTCCCTCTACTGTTACTCTTCCAGTTTGGCATTTTCTATATGCAGGAGCGGTTGAGCTGGGTAGCATCCATTAATGGTTATCTGTTTGCCGCTGTTTATATCACCGGCCTCATCTTTTTATGGCTCAACAGACATCATCGGGGGTTCACGCTGATCTGGATCGGGGTGTTTCTCAACTTCATCGTGATGGCTTTTAATGGTGGTCGCATGCCCGTCTCCGTTGAAGCTTCTGCTGTGCTCGGGCCTTATTATGTCGATCTGCTTCGGGAGGGCACCGCCGTATCCAAGCATTATATGATGGACGCATCAACCCATCTTGCCTTTCTCGGCGACATCATCCCGCTATCGAGTCCATACCCACGAACACAGGTCATCAGCATTGGTGATGTCGTGATGAATGTTGGCATATTCCTGTTTATCCAGTACATGATGGTGAATCGGGGCAAAGAAGATATATCGTCCGCAGAAACATATCAAACCCAGTGAGAATTGGGTGAGCATCGGACCAGACTCCAAGGAAGGGAGGTCTTTTCCATGAAGAAATTCGAGGGTATCAAATATTCCCGCATTGTTATCAACGCCATCATCGTAGCGTCTGTCGTTGTAGCACTTACCTCGGGATACAAGCTTGGCGGTTAGGTTCTGCTGCCACACCAGACAAACAGGCTGCGAGCGGCCTGTTTTTTCTTGCTGGATTTTTGGAAGCGATCTTGTTATGTTAAAAAATATATAGTATATACCTATACAACAATAACCAATATAAATGCATCGAGCAGGAGTCTGTTATCTTTATAAGATGTCGTGATACTGCACCGTTCGTTTATACCTAACATCACGAGTTGACTAAATCCAAGCAGGAGATTTTCTATGAACTTTATTCGTAACCTTATCCGAAAAGCAGATCGAAGCATGATGTATGTTATTTTGCTTAGCTGCACCGGGGTTGGCGTTTTTATCTATATGAACCAGTGGTCTTATGTACATCTGACTACAACCGATTGGGTCATGGTTTATACCATGCTGGGAGCCGCGCTCATCCTCGACTATTTTACGTTCCAGATTCCCCCGAAGGGTAACCAGCAATCGATGGATTCCTCTGTGTATCTGGCCTGCATATTTATGTTTGGCGGGGCATTCAGCCTCTCGGTGTTGTTGCCGATTTCTATCATTTTATTAATTAAAGACCGCAAGCTTGCCTGGTGGAAACATGTTGTCAATTTCAGTATCTATAGTCTCATGATCACCGGAGCCGCCACTGTGTTCGAATGGACAGGTGGTCAGGTCGGAGCAATTGATAGTTACAACCTGATTCCATATGTTGCAGCGCTGGCTGCCTATTTTATTATTAATACCATTACGCTAGGATTGTTCTTTCATTTTTCAACCAAAGATGCATTACAGCAGATGAAACGGGCATTCGTAACCGAATCCCTCCTGGTTTACCTCTGTACACTTATTTTGGCGCTTGTGCTTACCATTTTGGTTGTACATAACGGTGTGCTTGGTCTATTTTTATATCTCAGCCTCAGCATCTTGTTATCTCATGCATTCAAGCAACTGTTCATCATGTACCAGTCCATTGAAGAAAAGGCAAACTCGGATCAGCGTACAGGATTGTTCAACCATAGCTATTTCGAGAGCATGCTGGAAACGGAGCTAAACAAAGCTCGTACGCAAGGAACGCCCCTCTGTCTGGGATTGCTTGATATTGATGATTTCAAAAAATATAATGATCAGTTCGGTCACCTTCAAGGTGATAGCCTGCTGGCGTTGCTTGGGGATTTTCTCATTCGCAAAACCGAAGGCACATCCGTTACCGCTTTTCGATATGGTGGAGAAGAATTCACGTTGCTCATGCCAGGCATGGAACTCGATGAGTCTTACAGATTTATGAATAAGTTACGCAAACAGCTGAATGATACCCCTTTTGAAGGGGTAGAGGTATTACCGCATGGCTGTCTCTCTTTCTCTGCCGGAATTGCTGCATACCAAGTGGATATGTATAACAAGTCTCAACTGGTGGATCAGGCGGACAAAGCGCTTTACTATGCCAAGAAGCAGGGCAAAAACAACGTACATCGCTATGGTAGCAATGACGGTATGGAGCACGAGATTGATCTGGTTCAAGACGTCCGCGACATCGAGCAGCAGCTGAACCTGTTTCAATACAAGGATATGGATACGTTCAAACATTCCAAACGGGTCTATAAATACGCGCTCGATATTAGCGAAGTGCTCAAACTAGACAATGCAGAAAAGCGGCGTTTCGTGCTTGGGGCGCTGATTCACGATATTGGCAAGCTGGAGATCCCCTGGTCTATATTGAACAAAAGAGAAAAGCTGACATGTGAGGAATGGGATACCATCAAGGGTCATGTGACTTGGGGCAAAAAAATGGTGATGACAAATGATCGCTTCGCCGATCTGATTCCGTATATTGAATTGCATCATGAGCGCTATGACGGCCATGGCTATCCTTACGGCCTGAAGGGTCATGAAATTCCGAAGCTGTGCCGGATGCTGACCGTGATCGATTCCTTTGATGCCATGACCACCGAGCGACCTTATCAGAAAACCAAAAATGTGGATGAGGCCATAGAGGAGTTGCGGACATGCTCAGGTACGCAATTTGACCCGGAACTCGCGGAGTTGTTCATTCGGTATATCGAGAAACGAGCGGCTCATCAACTATTGCAGTAGTCTGATATATGCATAAACGCCAAAGCGCTATCCCCATGAGGGATAGCGCCATTTTCATTTTTCATCGTGATGTGAAGTGTGATTTGATTCATCGAATGCATCAGGGGCCTGTTCAGTCTTGTGAAGACTCCTCGTTACTCATCGTATTCAGTTCATGCGAGGTCTGATGTAACTCTTTGATCATCTGTTGCAAAAACATGTTGTCTTGGCGACTGATCCCGTGCTGATTGTCTTGAACAAGCATCTGGTGAATGTTCTTCTTGAGCAATTCACTGCGACGTTCCAATACTTCTTGACTCATGTTGCTGCGTCACTCCTTAACATGTTTTGTAATGATTTTGCGTTCTATATAAGTATAGAGGACCTTCCCTCATAGCGAAAACGGGCAGAGCCCTCCTGAGCAGAGCACATCAACCCTCACCTAGCGTGACAGTATTTCAACCCTCTGTGTTCTTAGATATCCTTCTAAATACTCCATGATGCTCCCCCATTTCCTGTAAACAGCCCGGACTAGGGTCTTGGACAAGGTTGCGTTATAATGATCCCATTACCCTCATTGTGGAAAAGGTACAACCTGCTACAGTATGATGTATCCAGCCCTTAAAAGGAGTTATGTATATATGTCCTATAAACAGATCAAATGGATGATCCTGCTGATTCCCACCATCACCGTGGGACTGTGGGAATATATTCGCCATCAGTTTCTGATGCCGTATCTATCGATGGATGCCGGAAACTGGTTGACACCTGTGATTGTTTATCTTGTCAGCGTGACACTGCTAAGCCGTTTGTTCCTGATGTTAGAAGGGGCCCGAGCTGCCCTCGAACAAGAGCGAGCATCCAAAACGGCGCTTGAGGCGCGTGACCAGCTTGCCCGGGAACTGCATGACGGCATTTCACAATCGCTATTCCTGCTCTCGGTAAAGACCGACAAAGCAGGACGCAGTCTTGCAGGCACGAGCCATGAGCAGGATCTGCGCGAGATTCAAAAAACCGTGCACGAAGTCAATACATATGTAAGGCAAGCCATTGCCCAGTTGCGTTATGTACCTTCACCTGTTGCCGATCCCGAAGCCGTTGCTTTGCAGGCTCAGGTCGAATCTATCGTGAGTGATACCGTTCCGGAAGCAGATATAGAATGGAATCTGACCGAGGTTTCCTTCTCAGCCAAAGAGCAGGTAGAACTGCTTGCTTGTATTCGGGAAGCACTGCTTAACGTACGCAAACATGCCCATGCTACCAAAGTGGAAGTTTACACTAAAGGCAATGCCTCTAACTGGTCTGTTCATATCCGTGACAATGGTATTGGAATTCAGGGCGACCCGATGCTGTTCAAGGACCGGTACGGTTTACGAATCACAAAAGAACGAGCCGAGCAGATGGGGTGGACATTCCAGCTTGATTCAGCATCAGGTAATACACAAATGATCATTGGAAAGGGGCAGACGTGATGGAACTGGTACGTGTACTGGTTGTTGACGATCACGCACATGCGCGTGAGGCGATATGCACCATTTTATCCGAAGATAGCCTGTTCGAAGTCATTGGCACAGCCAAAAATGGGCAGGAAGCGATTGAGTTAACCGAACACTGGATGCCTGACCTGATTCTGATGGATGTGCAGATGCCCGATATGGATGGACTCGAAGCAACAAGGCAGATTAAACTGCGTTTCCCATACGTCATGATCGTAATGGTCACCGTATCGGATGATGTCACTTACCTCTTTGAAGCATTGAAACAAGGAGCCCAAGGTTATCTACGCAAAAATTTGTCTCCTTCCACTTGGCTGGAATACCTTCGCGCCATTGTTAGTGACGATGCACCGCTGAGCAAGGAGCTAGCATACCGAATATTGCAGGAGTTCCCCGCTCCTCGCAGTGAGGATGTGCAAGAGAATCCGTTAACCGCTCGCGAATTGGAGATTCTGCAATGGGTATCTGCCGGGTACACCAATCGTGAAATTGCCGAGCAGCTCGGCATCTCGGATCAGACCGTCAAGAATCATCTGAAGAACATTCTGCAGAAGCTACAGCTGGAGAACCGGGTGCAGCTCACTCGTTACGCATTAGAGAGCGGGCTTGCCGGCCGCAAGCCTCGTAAATAAAGTATGTTTCAGAGCGAATAGAACAGGGAATTCTACCACAAAACGATTCACTTCTGATATGCGTTATGTAATAGCACCACTTATAAATGTGCATCATTTCAAGCATTTGTCACAAATATGCAGTAATCCATGATTTTTTATAGCCCTATGTAGTCATACGCCTTCATTTTGGACAAAGTTATAATGGTATAGATTATGTGTGAACGACGAATTATGGATAATTGTAAATCTATAACCCAAGGGTGATGATTTTTTGAGAGTAAGAAGCTTAACCCTGCATTGGAGCAAACGTCACTGGGCACTGCTCACCAGTCTGTTACTGGTGTTCTGTCTGGTGATGCCGCAATGGGCATCTGCTCATGCTTATATCGTGAAGGCGTCTCCTGAAGAAAATGAACTGCTCGTTACTGCCCCGCAGCGGCTGACGTTGGAGTTCAATGAATCATTGCAGACGGCCTTTTATGATATTAAAATTACCGGACCTGACGGCAACCAGGCAGGCGACGGTAACGTACAGATTGACTCAGAACGCCCGCACATTATGGAAACGGGTCTGAAGCCTGGCCTTGCTGACGGGACATATCTCGTCAACTGGAAGGCCGTATCCGCCGATGGTCATCCAATCTCTGGAGCGTATGTGTTTCATATCGGCGAGCCTACCGGGGCACCTGCCGGATTGAAGGATCTGGCATCCGGTTCGGGTGCCACCGGTGGCCCATTGAAATGGATCGTGTCATTCACGGACTGGATTCAATATCTCGGTCTGTCCGTCATTCTCGGTACTCTAGCCTTCCTGCTACTTCGAATTGCACCAGCTTCCCTGCTACGGGAACCAATGGAGGCACCGGGTAGCTACAAATTGTTCTGGATCAGCTATGCTGCTTCTTCTTTTGCTGCACTAATAAGCCTTCCGCTGAACACTCTCTATGAGTCAGGTGTTAATATCGGCGAATTCAGTTGGGCTTTATTAGGAAGTGCGCTCAAACTGACCTCCTTCGGTCAGATCTGGATGTTACAGATGCTGATTGCCATGTTGCTTGCAGTCACACTACTGTCCGGTTATGATCTGGATCGATCCCTGCGCGTGCGAATCTGGTCCTCATACGGATCATTGGTGCTGGTTCTAGGCTGGCTGCTTACCCATGCTATGACGGGGCATCCTGCTGCCGCAGAGCAACGTGTGCTTGCTGTAGCCATGGACTTTGTACATCTTGCCGCTGCTGCATTCTGGATCGGGGCTCTCACCGCTATGGCAGTGTGTCTGCCAGCACTCACCAATCGATTGCCTGCAAAACTGCGAGGTGAAGTCTACTGGGCAGCGATAAGGAGATTTACCGTTTGGGGTATCGGTGCTGTAGCCGTTCTGGTCGCTACGGGTATCTATGGCAGTCTGGTCATCCTGCCCGCACCGCTACTGAACTCTTTATTCACAACAGCATATGGCCTGGTTCTGATCGGTAAAATTCTGCTACTTATCGTGATGATCGGTTTCGCGCTGATTCATGCCAAACGAGCAAGAGCCGCTACAGGTAAGCAGTTGTCTGGCAGTCTAAAGGCTGAGCTGGTTACAGGTGCCATCATTCTTGCGCTCGCGGCTGTACTGACACATCTGTCTCCAGGTCAGCCAGCACCCGTCGGTCCTTATAAAGGCACACAAACGACAGATGATGGCTCCGTGATAACACTTCAGGTAAGCCCAAACGTAGTGGGAGAAAATCAGTTCGAAGTCAGCATAAAGCGAGCGGATGGCAGTATCGTCAAAGATCTCGAACAGGTGACGTTGTCTCTGATCCATCTGGATATGGATATGGGCATCTATGAGATCACCATTCCGAAGAACGATACGGGCGTATACAAGGCTGAGGACTACATCTCTATGCCGGGCAAGTGGAGTATCCAAGTCCACGCGTTAACTCGGTCACTTGATGCCCTCGATGCCGAGTTCAAGATTGAGGCAGCAAAGCCGTAGTAAACAACGAAACCATTTTTAAAAGAGTGAAGTATATCTAAAACATTTGCATAAGAATGAGAGGGGTTCTGATTTTGAAAAAGACATCATGGGTATCCAAATTAACATCTGCTATGGCAACAGGTGCAGCAGCATTCCTGCTATTCTCCGGTTTGGCCAGCGCTCACGTCACGGTAAATCCGTCCGTCGCACAAACGAGTGCATGGCAGACATATACGATTAAAATACCGTCTGAGAAAGAGTTGCCAACAACCAAAATCACACTCAAAATTCCAGAGGGTGTTGCATTTAAGCAATATCAGCCACTGTCTGGATGGAAGATCACAACTGAGAAAAATGATTCTAAAGAAGTAACCTCGATCACTTGGGAGATTGATGGAGATAACCAAGGGATTCTGGCTGGACAGTTCCAACAGTTTAACTTTGTTGCACAGAACCCAAAGACAGAAACAGAAGTGGCATGGGATGCCTTCCAATATTACAGTGATGGCAGCATTGTAGAGTGGACAGGCCAGCCGGGGGCAAACTCTCCTCACAGCATCACAACCATCAGCGAAGATCCGGCAGCTGCCGGTAATGCCGCAACAGGCGGATCAAGTAATGGGCATGACAGTGCAGGCACTGCTGGCACCGCGACAGGTGACAAAGCTTCTGACACTGCGACTGATGGCAAAAAGGGAAATGATGACACTACTCTCGGCGATGCTCTCTCCGATACGGTAACAGGTCAACCGAATAACACGGATTCCGATGCAGGTACGTTGAAGCTACAACAAGCAACGTTAATCGTATCGATCCTGGCTCTGATCATGTCCTTCCTGGGCATTGCACTGGCCACTCGCCGCAAAAAACGTTAATCTGCAGTTCTCTTACCCGGGGTCACCCGAGGAGATCATTGTAAAAAGATGCAAAAAGGAGTTTGCAGCGAACGGGATAACCCCGTTCATGCTGCAAACTCCTTTTTTAGTTAATCTATGTCCAAAATCGAGATGACTTGCCGTGCACGATACATGCGCCATCCGCAATATGGCACACCGTTGCATATTAACGTTGCTGATCCGTTTGAATCATAAATTCAATATACTGGATCAGACTTTTCTTCTGCATCTCGATGGATTGGATACGCTTGGCGAGACCTGCGAAAAATTCTTCAATCTGCTGCCTCGTATGATCCGCAGATTGTCCTTTCCAATCGTTCAGACGGCTGTACAGCGCCCTTGCCTCCTGCTCATCCGCTTGCATGCGAACCAGTAGCTGTGACAGCTCTTTTTCCGCAATCCGCAGGTCATTCAATTCCACCAGCAATTGTCCGCTCATCCGTGGTTCCCTCCCCCTCAGTGCACGTTCTCACCTTGAATACTCAATGCTATCTCTCCAGCCTGCCATTTATAACTAGTTAAAATGTACCGGACTCTCATCCGCTTGCCGGAAAGCCTCCGCCTTTTCCTCAATAAAGTTCAGGAATTGGCTCGTATGCTTCATATGCCATGTGCTCAGCTCCTGGATAGACGCATCCAAGTGAGTCACAATGGGCTCCAGTCTGCGGCTACGGCTTGTATGTAAATACTGAGCCATACGTGTCCGCACCTGATTCAACTCGGCATTGCACTGCTGGGCATTTTGTTTCCAGCGGGAAGCCACACTTTTCAGTTCTTCCGGGGTAACCTGGATTAGACCAGATCCCAGCGCCGCAGCCGCTCCTCTGCCGGCACCGCCTCTCAGCCCCATCGGACCTACCGCTTTGCTCAGCGGTCCCAGATTCTCCATAAGTCGTGGCGAATAACGAACCCGCTCACCCGTGATCGGATCATACAACTCGTTGGAAATGTAACCATTTTTGAAGTTATACTGATCGAGGCTGTGATAGTTTTCTCCGCCAAATGTATTCTTGATTTTATCAATCAGACTTACACCATTATTGGCATCTGCGTAATTCGAATCAATATAATACGTAGAACCTACATGACGATCATATCCGCCTAACGTTCCGCTAGCGACCAGATCGCCCGGACTCGCATAGTTCGTTACTTGCCCATCCAACTCACCGGCCTCAACCCGCCGACGCATCTCAGGAGTCAAGTTGCCCATCACTGAAGGTGCACTGAATGTAACCGCAGGAAGACCTGTATAAGCGGAAGCATACTGCGCATCCCCACCTCCAAGAGAATGTCCTGTCAGAGAGAAATTCAGATCGCCATACTTTTCTTTCATATGGTTCGCATAATCTTCCGACTGATACATCTGGTTAGCCCAGCCCGTAGGCGAATAGGTCTTTTCGATATCCTTTACGCGATCGCCCGTCCAGTTTTGTACATCTCTTACCCTGTCGCCAGCCCAGTTCTCTACTTTGGAAATACCTGTGGAATCTTTGATATTCTGAACGCCTCTATCGAGCCAATCCGGTGTCAGGTTGTCTACAAATTGTGCCGTGTCTTGTTGCCCTTTGCGGATCAATTCTCCGCCCCCGATGCGTGCATCCATCACGAAATCAGGCACCGAGCGGTCCAGAGAGGCACTCCCCTCGGTTCCCCGATAGGCAATGACTGCCTCCTTGGTCTCCGGATTATAAAACGTTACGGCATCGAAGCCGGAAAATTTATTACTCTCTGTGCCCTCCAGTACTTGCCAGCCGGGAAGCTCCGTCAGACGGTCACCTGCCTTTTGATCCTGATAGGCTAACTCCGATAAGGTTTTGTACGTTTCATCATCAATGTTCCTGCCGTTACTCAATCACTGCACCTCCCCTTTTATTTGGCGTATGGATCATATCCTTTAGCTTTAATGGCTTCCTCGAGCTCGGGACTAATCACGAGATTTTTGGTGATTTTTTTCTTGTAATCGTACGATATGCCAAAGGTCTGATCGTCATGATCCTTCACATGCCCCTTCAGTCCGATCTGCGACATCGCCATCTCTGGCAGCAGTTCCTTGCTCGTAACGACCACATCCAGTTCAAACTTTTCTTTGAAGTGCTGCACCACAACCTTCTCAGCTTCCTGGTACAACGCCTGTTTCTCACTCTCTGTCATCTTCTGACACCCTCCCAGCAATATAGTGAACACCATCATCAGTGCGAATAAACTTCTCATCCCTTTTGTGCGCGGAATAGCAATTCCCCCTTTTGGCTCAAACCTGTGTAAGTAAAGAGCGCCCCCTTCACCTGTTACATGCATCATAGTACAAAATCAACATAAGACACATCCGCTCACAGGAGCGTTTTCCTGAAACTTTTCTCCTAGTTGATTCATGCCTATATTTGGGTGTATATTACCCGCTTCTAAGACTGCTGTACCATTTAGGCCCTAACTTTTTCCATATAAAAATAAAAAACTTTCTTCCGAACACCGGCTGGTGTCAAAAAGAAAGCTTGATTATAAATGACACACCTCTTATCCAGGCCCAGCGAAGCAGAGACACCCTCATAAATAACATGCTCTATCCATATTGTCTGAGCTGGGCCTCGTTCAACTGCTCTCCTACGAGTCTCTGATACGCGTCACACCTTGTAACCAACTCTTCATGTGTTCCCGCATCGACAAGTTCTCCCTGATCCAGCACATAGATCGTGTCGGCATTTCGAATGGTGCTCAGCCTGTGAGCAATAATAATTTGCGTACATTTCAACATGCTTAAGTTCCCGGCAATCGTAGATTCCGTTAACGTATCCAGTGCACTGGTTGCTTCATCCAAAAGCAGAATTTTGGGCCTGCTCACAAGCGCCCGTGCAAGAGCTACCCGTTGTTTCTGTCCCCCGGACAGATTAGAGCCTGCCTCCGAAATTAACGTGTTATATTTCATCGGCATGCGTTCGATATCTGCATGAATATCGGCAAGTTTTGCAGCAAACATTACCTCTTCTGCAGTTGCTTCTTCCGCATGCAGCTTGATGTTATCGTAAACGGTATTGTTAAACACGAAGTTATCCTGAAGAACGATGCTGACTTGATCACGAATATGTTGAGGATCTAATTCCTCCGCATGAATGCCATCGAAATAAATATTTCCTTGTGTAGGGGTGTACAACCCCACTAGCAATTTAGCGAGAGTACTTTTACCAGAGCCAGATCTGCCAACGAGAGCCACCTTCTGTCCTGCTTTAATGGTCATACTAATGTCATTAAGCACAGGACTACTGTACTCCGTATATTTGAAGCTCACATGGTCAATCGTAATATCACCCTGAAGCTCGGCAACATGCACCATCTCATTTGGTTTCTTCTGAAAAGACCGACCCTTTTCTGCCAAAATCACATCATAAATCCGATCCAGCAACGCATCCGCCATTACGAACTCATTCAGCATCAAGGCAAGTGAATTAAGCGGCCCCAAAAAAAGTGCAGCCAGAGACTGGAATGAAACAAGCATACCTAACGTCATGTTGCCCTGCATAATCTGGTACAAACCCACAAGCAAAATGAGCATCGGTGTCATAAAATTCAAAGTATTGGTTATCGTGTTAACTCGAGTTTGAAAAATAGCCTTTTCCTTCACCGTGGCAAGCTGGCGTTTAAATAACTCCCGCCATTTTTCTTCCGTGCGCTGCTCGATACCCAGAGATTTAATTGTTGAAATCCCTTCTAACACTTCGGTCATAAAAGATCCTGCCAAGCTCTGAGCTACAATCTGAGTTTGCGTCAGTTTTTTGAACCTGCTGCGCGTGTATACAAAAATAAGAACCTGTGTTATTCCTATACCTAGCAACGTGAACGCAATAATGCGTGATTGAATGACAATGTAGGTAAACGTCACCACAATTAAAAATAAATTGATGAACGTGGAAATCATTTTTTGCGACAAAATTTCCCGGATGGTAACATTGCTGTTGACTCGCATCATCAGATCTCCCCGAGAGCGAATCTCAAAATATTGATACGGGAGCTTCAACATGTGGGACACAAAACTGGTGGTTAACTGCGAATCCAGCACTTCCTGAAGGCGCACGATACACATATCTTTCACATATCCAAAACCGATCTGAAACAAGGTTAACAAGGCCACACTGGTGATCAACACGGGAAAAATGGAGTATCCCTCATTGCCCGTTACCGCATCAATCGAAACCTGCATCAGGAACGGAAAAAGCACCGATACAAGCTGTAATCCCAGGGCAAGCAATACGGCCCATACAAAATACTTTTTGTTGCTGCGAATCAAATCTTTGAAATACGCTACTTTACTCATCTTTTTTTCTGAAAAAGGGACAAACCCCTCATCCGGGTATACCAGCAGAAAAATACCTGAATATTTCTCTTCGAACTCCTGTTTAGTGATCGTCATTCTTCCCATGGCAGGATCAACAATGGTATATAACTTACCAGCCTTAATCTCCTCAAGCACAATAAAATGTCGTTGCTCCCAGAAACAGATGACCGGCAAGAAATCATTGCTGAGTGAAGGCACAGGTGCCTTTTTGGCTACACCTTTCAGATGGTAGGTTTCGGCTACCTCCTTCATTTTCAACATAGAACTTCCGTCACGACCGCTCCCCAGCATGGCAAATCGTTCCTTCAGATCGGTAAAATCGGCTTCATAGCCATAGTACGCAAGCAACATATGCAAGCAGCTGGGCCCGCAGTCGTATTGATTCATTTGCAATTTAACAGGAATTTTTCGCTGTGCCTTGCCACGCAGACGGCTAAATACTGAACGTTTAGGCATAATGCTGTCCCGGTTCAGATGACGGCTCTGCCGTATACTCCTGCTGTCTGGTAAAAGCCATCTCCACTCTATCCTGCTGCGTGACCTGCTCTACATCCTTCAGTTCATGACTTACCGGCCCTTCCATCATAAGTACCGAAGGCAGTGTCCGATTATACAACCGCAGTAATTGGTATCCGATCCCGGCCAGACCCAGCATAAGTCCTGGTATTTGTTGACGACTCGGAATGCCGCATCTCCAGTGACCGTTATCCTCTCTAACCTTGGTCATGATATAATCAGCCATTTGATAAGCGTATGCTTCTAACGTTTCATCCTGCCAATAGTCGGCTGCGAGCAAGATCAGCTCCAAATTCCCCATATCTCCGTGACATAGTGAATAACTGACTTCTGTGAAACCATCTTCCATGGTCTTGGTCACCGCTCGGCGAATGTCTTTTTCCAGCACATCTATAGGCCCGCGGAAGCTTAATTCCTGTGCTGTTCCTACCCGGGCAATACCCAAACCGGGTGCACCATTACACCAATACATGACATAATGTTCTTCCGACATATTGCCATCCGTGAACCGGAGATCCTTCCAGTTATTCACCTCGGAACTGTAGATCGATTCCTCATATTTAATTCCTTCCAAACAAGCTTCAAAATAAGGTTCGTGACCTGTAACACGGTACAGATGGGCAAGACTCAGACATATGCCTGCGTTTCCATGTGCAATGCCGCTAAGGGGCACTTTATTGATCGCCGATGTCACCCATGCCAAGCCTTGTTCCATCGGCACAGCCAGCTTAAGCAGCCGATCTGCGCATCTTGTAGCTATGTCCAGTGCCTTAGGCAGGTGGAACATCGTATACAAATCCACGCATGCCATTAATGTGCCTGCACAACCTGAGATGACATCCAGCCGCTCATCTTCCTCGATCATCTCATCCAGTATATCCAGCAGTTCGAGCAGTTCCGGGTGAACATCCTGCTGGGAGTATACCTTCGCTTTATGCACTAACAAATAGAGAAGTGATCCGTAACCTGTAAACAGAGAGATATTTCTGTCCATGTTTTTGCGAATCATCTCCCAGGCCGTCTGGATACACAAATCGACCATCTCTGTATACTTCCCTTCACCCGTCTCTTGACCTAGATAAAGATAGAAATAAGCGATGCCCGTGACCCCATTGTATAGACCCAGTTCCGAGGATTTATAGATCAGTTTCTCGTCCGCATCCATGCCCATGCTGATCCAGGATACGGTGCTGCCCTCATCTCCCGTGATCGCGATATCCTTAATATAATCACCAATCCTTACCGCTTCACGTAAGTAATCAGCTCGGGTCGTGGAGATTGGATGGCTGTTCAACGCCTCTCGCCTTACACTCGCTGTACTCTTCTCCATAGCGAATGAGCGCTCCAGTACATACTTCGTTTGCAGAGTGCGCTCCGTAAATTCCCACTGCATATCCATATCATCTTCATTCATGGCCCGAACCTTTGTCTCCGTCTGGGTCAAGATATCCGAGTCATATACACCCTCAATGGCTTGATTATCCGAATGATGAAACAGCACCTTCTCACCAATTAATGTTTTGAACATAGGCACATCTCCGTGCAACAGATCATGGCATTCATAACTGACCAGTTTCTCACGGTTACGATCCTGCCGGACGATAGCCCACATCATGTCAAACAGCAGACTTTTGTCCAGCCCATTGCGTAAATATTTAGGATGAGAGCTGGCTTCGATTAATGTAAAATAGGTCACGGTTGGCCGAACGATCGTCCGCACGGCACACCCATGAAAATGGTGGCGTACCGCCTTGATGAAACGGTCTTTTTGCTCCATGATGGAACGATAAGTGCGATAGAACCCTTCTTTCAAACGATGGATATGGCGTTCAGGTTGTATCGGCGTTTGATTGTAAGATGGCAGGTGACTGAACCGACTTACAGCAATCTTGCTTCGTTTGATCCTCATCATATCTGTGTTTTTATCGTGAACCTCATAAGTATTGAGAATCTGCTCCACATCTCCGGCAAGCCCGCTCAGATCACTATGATACAAGGCGTTGGAGTCCAGCGTAGGGAGCATGCTTGTTTTTAATACGGAATCATTCAATATCGAAAGGGTCTTCTCCAGTGCCGTATACTGCTCCTTCTCATCCATATACTTGAAGGGTTGATTGTGCAGCAAAGACTCCAGATCAACGAAGAACGGATGCTCTCCTTGGGCAACAATATTTTCCATATGCATATCCGTTGCGTTTAATGCATATAGAATCGCTAAATATTGTCCCTGTCTCTCAAAAAAGCGTTCTGCCTCTTCCTCCCGGGTTACTTCCTCGTAAGAAATATATTGCTGCCAGCCATACTCGGAACGGTCCAGCGTTTTGGTAATCCGGAAAGGCAATCCCATCTCCTGTTCATTAAACCAATGTAGTATACCAGCAAATGCAGTATCAATTGCCATGTCTCTTGGCTTGTACATGACATTAACGTCCCCGGTAAATTTCAACCGCAGCACGCTGGCTCCACCATTATGGGAATCTCCAAGAAATACGATATCCTCCAGCCTGTCCAGTTTAAAATCAAACAAAGATTCCAGTTCATGACGGTCGGCCGTCAATCGCTCCAGAACCCGAATCATATTCTGATTGATCCGCAACGTGTGCTCGGCAATACCTCGGGCAAGAACCGGATAATCCAGTAACAGGTTGAGAATTTGTTCTCTGGACTGAATTTTCTCGCTTACAAAATGCAAATATCTCTGCCGGGAATCTTCACCTATCAATTCCTCTTGCAGTCTAGCTTTATTTAGTTCATAGATAAGTGTCTTCGCAGACAAGTGAAACACTTTATCCGAGACGGTCTTCAGTACAAGCCCGATGACACGGCGCCGATCCAGCCACTCATATCCTACTGACAGACCTTCTGTCATGATCTGAATAGATCGTTGCAGAAAAGGTTGTGAAAATTCAAAAAAAGGGATTTCCTCTGTATTGCCCTCAATGAAATATGTAATATCCTCATGCTCATTCTCAAGAAACGTCTTCCGAAGCTCCTGATGCCAGCCCATATCTGTAAATGTGTACTGGAAATCTGGAGTTTGAAATAGACTACTCACCTTGTTCATGTCCATAGATTCAGCCTGGAATCGATCCGCTAATTGCTCCTGATCCTGAAAGAACTGATCAAGCCACAACTTCATTCTTACATCATCTGAGGAGACTGCGTCTCCATGAGCGAAAGGCTCCGCAGCAACTCCAAGTTCATACTGCTTGTATTTCTCTGTCAAATATAAAGCATCACCCCAGTGGGAGTTATTCAACTGCTCCTGTATGCTCATCGTTTTCTCTCCCTTTCTAAATCAATGGTTGTAAACAGGAAAACACCATATAAATACTTCAAGCACATAACTGAGATCAGCTATGTGCTTGAAGAAAATCGAAGTCAGAATTAACAACAAGTCAACCAGGAAGAAGGTGAAACAGAATTATAATGGCACTCATGACTCACTGTGCAAAATACACCACCGCTTTTCTTATCCTCAATTGCGGCTAACGCCCCTGTAACCACCATCAGTTCATCATCACTGATGTCCTCGATTGCTGCTAATGCTTCGAGATTGAATTGTTTCATTGAAAAAACCTCCATTCAATTTTTTGTATATGTATAGCTTAAATAAGCTAAACACCGGAGTTCATTCAAACAAAACATATATTTACATTAAATATAAAATATGTAATCTATTTCTAACTTTACTCTATCACACTTTGCTAGATTTTGTAAATCCTTATTTTCCCTTCCTTGGATTATCTAAAAAAATAAAATAATTCATACTTTTAAATTTTAGTATCTATATTACGTTGTTATGCGCACACATTTGTAAAAAACCTGTCCTGAGACAGGTGAATTCTATACCACTACAGGCAGTTCTAATACCGCGCGAAGCCCTCCTTGGCTGTTACACTGGAGCAGAAGCTTCCCCCGATGGGCTTGAGCAATCCGTGATACCATTGGAAGTCCGAGACCATGCCCATGACGTGGAGGTCTTATGCGACCTGCCGTATAAGGAAGAACCAGCACATCAAGCAGATCTTCCTCGGGAATTCCCTTCCCATCATCGGAGACTATGAACTGTGCGTAACCACTTTGCACTTCACGCTTGATCATCAATTCGATTGCACACCCCTCTGGATTGTGTCTAATGCTGTTCTGCACCAGATTGGTTACCGCTCGGTATAACAATCGTTCATCCCCTTGCACATACAGACTTTCGTCTTGAACATTTAACGATATCGGATAACGCTCGTCCAGACCATTATTTAAAAAATCAGATACTACTTGCCTTGCCAGAACAGGCAACCGAATGGATCTCATCTGTAGGGGCTGCATTTCATACTCTAGCATCGATACCAGATTCAAATCACTGACGAGCGATCGCAGACGCTCCCCCTGACGCCGGATAATGGATGCCTGTTGCTTTTGCTCGGTTGTTAGATCCGCTTGCTCCTCCAGTTCACTAGCATATCCCAAAATCATGGATAATGGCGTCCGTATATCATGCGATATCCCTGATATCCAGTTGGATCGTGCCTCATCCCTTGCCTTTAGCGCATCATTTTTCTCCTGTAACATATGGGAGGTCGAGTTAATGCTTTCAGACAAATCATTGAATATGCCCTTGGTTTCAACCTGCACCGACTCTCCTTTAGCAAGTGCATGAATGCCATCGATCAACGGGCGAATGCTTCGTATGACACGGGTTCCGATTAGCAATGAGATAAGTAGCGCAAGTGCCACATTACATATCAATAACAGTACAATCCTGACCGGTAGAGACTTGAGCCAATCCGCCAAAAAATCGAACTGGTATTTTCCATACGTATTTTTGGGATACCCCAACACCAAAAGTCCATCTTCCCGTTCCCACACATATACCGGGTACTCTTTAAGATAGTATCGAGAAAATTTAGCAACATCGGTCACACTGTAAGTAAGGGGGATTTCTGCTGGAAGACGCTCACTCCACTGCACCCCACCCTCCTGATTCAAAAGCATCGCCCAGGCTTGATGCTCAGCGAGAATCTCCATCCCTTTACTTTGTAATGTGTACTCCCCCTGCTCGCTCTTGCTCAAACTGCCTGCGACCTGTTTGACAACAGCACTGGGGGAAGGTCCTTCGTGAATTTCCTTGAAGATCAATGAACCCAGCAATACGAGATTAAATAAAAGCAGTACAACAGATACAAGAATGGTAGAGCCGACAAATCTTCTTAGAATACGAACCAAACCATCCATTATCGAGTCTCCTGAGTCATCAGTTTATAACCAAGCCCGCGGACGGTTAACAGAAACACTGGTTTAGACGGGTCCTCTTCGATTTTCTCCCGAATCCGCCGAACATGAACCATTAGGGTATTCTCATATCCGTAACTCTCATCTCCCCAAACGGCCTGACATAGTGCATCACTGGTTACAATCCGGTTCTGATTCTCATAAAGTTTGACCAGTATAGCGTGCTCCTTGGCTGTCAGTGGAAGTTCTGTTTCGTTCCCATGAACGACAGCGCTCTCCAAATCAATGGTTAATCCACCTAGACGAAATACAGGCAATCTCTCTATCGTATTGGAAGCGTATACCCTTTTCAATATGCCCATGAGCCGAAGAATCAGCTCTCTTGGAAGAAATGGTTTGACCATATAATCATCTGCTCCCAAACCTAAACCGAGTAAACGATCCTCATCCTCCCCCCGCGCTGACAAAAATAGCACAGGCATGTCCGAGAAGGAACGAATAGAAGACAACAAGGAGAATCCGTCTCCATCTGGCAACATGATATCCAGGATGGCTGCATCCGGCTTCTCTATTCTGCACATTGCCAGAGCATGGGCCACATTACCTGCGGTATAGACTCTGAAAAAGCCCTCCTTACGCAAAAAGCGTTCGATCATCTCACGGATTTCCGGTTCATCATCTACAATCAGTATTTTCTTGTTTTTCATTATGTCCATTCGTATCACCCTTTTCATTATACATCAGGACATGAATATAAGCCTATATTTTCCAATTCTATTTAAGGTAAATGTAAGGTTATCTTCAGCCAAGAGCAAGACGTCTGATCTATATTGAACTTAACAGAGATCACCGTGAAATGGAGATGAAATCAATGATAAACACTTCCCCCATTGTCGAAACGCATAATCTGTCCAAATCATACGGCGGTATGAATCGTGTGCATCAAGTGAATTTGTCGGTTGAGAAGGGGCAAATTTTTGGATTTCTAGGCCCGAACGGAGCAGGAAAAACGACCACGTTAAAAATGTTGCTAGGGTTGATCAAACCTAGTGAAGGTACGGTCAAGGTCTTTGGGAAAGACTTGACCACACATCGACCCGCCATTCTGAGCCAAACCGGTTCATTGATTGAATCCCCCTCGTATTATGGTCACTTGACCGGTCTTGAAAATATGAAGGTGATGCAGCGGCTGCGAAATGTACCAAGCAAAAATATCGATGAAGCCTTAAAAATTGTAAGACTGGAAAATCAGAAACATAAACAGGCCGATCAGTATTCACTCGGTATGAAACAACGGCTGGGCATTGCCATGGCTTTACTTGCTTTTCCCAACTTGCTTGTTCTGGATGAACCTACGAATGGGCTTGACCCTGCCGGTATCGGTGAAATCAGAGAATTGATCAAGTCCCTGCCTGGTCAATATGGCATCACCGTTTTGCTATCCAGCCATTTGTTATCCGAGATCGAACAGATCGCAACCTCCGTGGGCATTATCAGTGATGGCAAATTGTTGTTTCAAGGTACCATGCAAAGTCTTCAGGCTAATAATCAGGCCACGATCCGTTTCCAGACCTCCGAGCCGGCAAAAGCAGAAAAGCTTCTACTAACTCATGGCTACATGCCACAAGTTCACGGAAATCAGCTCATATTGAAGTATCTTCGCGACGAAGAAGTATCGAAGCTGAATAAAGCGCTTGTGGAACAGAGTATTCCGGTCACTCGTATTGAGGAGCACAAAAAGAGTCTGGAAGACATTTTCCTTGATCTGACTGGAAAGGAGAGAAGCCTGTAATGAAAGCCCTATCTCTGGAGTATTACAAAATCCGGCGCAAAAAGATTTGGATCATGATTACCCTGTTCCTTGCTGCAGAGATGATCTGGGCCGCCATGTCCATGAGCATATCGATCTCTCGAAGCGCGAGTAATGCCAGCTGGGAAGCACTCATTTTCAGCATCGCTTCGATGAACGGTCTGTTTCTGCCGATTATATCGGCGATCGTGGTGTCCCGCATCTGCGATATGGAGCATAAGGGGAACACTTGGAAGATGTTAATGACAACCAATACGGGACGGAATCATGTGTACACCGCCAAATATATCTGTGCAAATAGTCTGATCCTGTATGGCATCATAGCGCAGGCCATTTTTATCGTGGGCTTTGGTCTATCCAAAAACATTTCCGGTTCCATCCCACTCTCCCTGCTTGTGCAATTTGTTGTTGGGACGTTACTAACTACACTTGCCATTACAGCACTACAGCAATGGTTGTCGCTGACCGTCCGCAATCAGGCGTTTGCTTTGTGTCTGGGCATGCTGGGAGGATTCATCGGAACCACATCCGGTTTGTTCCCAGCCGCCATTCGTCACTTGTTTATCTGGTCTTATTATCTGGATTTGAACCCGGTCACTTACATTTACAGCGCATCTTCAGGAACCTATGTATCTGGAATGTTGCCTGTCGGCCTATTGTTAGCGGCCCTGTGCATGACGATCATCTTCTATCTTGCTGGCAATTTTCATGCCTCGAGACAAGAAATCTAAGGAGGGAACTATATGCTGAGGAGTATCTCTGCCGAATGGCTTAAACTTCGGCGTTCCCGGATCGGTCTGGTACTGGCAATCCTGCCTGTTATCAGCCTGCTTATCGGATGTTTTAACTTTTATTTTAACCAGGCCGCTTTACAAAATGGTTGGTTCAGCTTGTGGACACAGGTCAGTTTATTTTACGGGGAATTCTTCCTGCCTATTCTCATCGCCATCTGTTGTGCCTTTGTATGCCGTCTGGAGCATAGCAACCGCAACTGGAACATGGTTCTGGCTTCGCCGTTAAGTGTCACCAGTCTGTTTGTTGCCAAATTGGTCATTGTTGGCCTATTGATCTTTTTCGCCCAAGCCTTTTTCATGCTGATGTATTGGGCTGCGGGCAAGATGTTCAACATTCCGGGCGAGTTTCCAACGGAAATTCTGGTCTGGAGCCTACGAGGATGGTTTGCTTCTCTTTCCATCGCCTCACTTCAACTTGGGTTATCCATTCGGATACGCAGCTTTGCTACACCTATTGGTATCAGCCTTTGCGCAGTCTTTTTTGGATTGGGCATGTATGTATTGAAGATTGGGATGTTATTCCCGTTTTCCCTGCTCACGATCGGTATGGGTGTGCTTAGTCAGAAGGGGCTGACTACCTCAGAGAATATGGTTTTTCTATTTATGAACAGCTTGTTCATTCTTCTATTTGCCATCTGGTCGATTCGCCGCCTGAAATACAAAGATATTGCATCATCCTGAATTCCAATCCGCAAAGGAGTGTACTATGATGAAAAAATCACTCGGTATTCTCGCATTAGTACTTGTGATTCTGACCTGCCTGTGGCTTATTTTCATGGACCCGGCTAAACTGACACCTGATAATCCGGCAGGCAAAACAACCTATTATACGGTTGTGAATCAGACTGAAGTAAACAAGGACGAAAATGGACGATACAGCTACAAACTAGTCGGTTACACGGATGAGGGAAAATCCAAAACATTAAACTTTTCTACAGGAAAATTACTTAAAAGTGGTGCATATTTGAAGCTCTATGTAGCCGCAATACGTGGTGTAACTCACTGGGAAGAAGTGACGGCAGATGAATTGCCCGCTCAAGCCAAGCAACTAACCTCCAAATAATCCACCTCTCATCCCAAGCTAGCAACAAGATAACAAACCACATCATTACGATGACACTAAAAAAGAGCCTGCTCTCCACACGAGCGGCTCTTCTTGCTGGCCAGCCAGATCGGCCCGGCCTTCCCTTTTATTCAAGTACCATCCGTAGCGCGGTCAGTAAGACCCCGATAATAAATCCGGTCACCGCACCGTTGATCCGAATCCATTGCAGATCCTGACCTACTTTATCTTCAATCAGCGAGATGAGTGAAGCATTATCCATTTTATCTACATTTTCGCGCACAAGATTCCCGATTTTGGAGTGATTTTTCTCCAGCAGTGTGGTGACACCTTCTACAATTTTGCCATTCATGCTTGTCATTAACGCGTCATCTGCACGCAGATCCGCTAGAACTTTTTCAATGGCAGGAAGTGCATACGTATCTACGTAACGACCATCCTCCATCGCCACTAGTGCTTTATCCCGCATCTCGATGAGCTTGTTCAGCACGGTTTCCTCAGCATTCCAGCCATCCAGCAGATTATTCTTCCACCCGTTAAGGCCATCCTGCACAGCTTCACTCACCGCAATACGCATGGCCTGTGTACGAAGCATATCCAGCACTTTGTAACGCAGCGCACTGCCTTCCCGTTTCATATCCTCTACCCGGTCAAAGAGATATCCTTGAATAATGCCGCCCAGACGGTCTTCATTCAAATAACCCATGAACGCATTCATCGCAAACTGCATGAGTCCATTCATCTGGATACCACTAATCGCTTTCATGCCACTTTCACCCAGGAACAGAATCGTTTCCGGTTTGACCAGCCACTCCTCTGCCTGTTTCAACGCATAATCTAGAGCCTGAGCATCATACCCTCGCTCTGTTACCTGTACAGCGGCCCGTTCGAGAATCGGCCCCAAGTCAAACGCTCCGGCCTGTGACTTGATCTCTTTGGCTACCATCGGAGCGATCTGCTCTAGCGGAAGCCCGGCCAAAATACGTTTGCAGAGCGTATCAATCATGGTTTTGATCCCGTCACTATGCAGCTCCCGGCCCAATGTATCCAGCACAATCTCAGCTGCTTTGAAGCCAGCAATTTTCTCCGTAATGCTGTCCTTGTTGAGCAGATTATTCTCGACAGCGGAGACCAAACCTTCCGTCATCTTATCCCGGTTCTTCGGCAGTAAGGCCGTATGGGGAATCGGAATACCTAGCGGATGGCGGAACAGCGCAGTTACTGCGAACCAGTCCGCAAGTCCACCCACGAGTCCTGCTTCAAACGAACCAACCAGCAGTTTACCTACCGGCACCCCCTGGAATGGCAATGATGCTGCGAAACCTGCTCCCATAATGACGAGAGACCAGGCTGCTGCCGTTTTGGTTTTTTTAGGTTTAGCCATGATTAATTTGCTCCTTTATCGTTAATCGCACGAGCTCGACTTGTCATACGAGATCACTACGCTTGATTGACTTTGATTATGTAAAAGCATACGGACTCTACGTTTGAATCCATTTCTCTAAACGCTATCCTCTCAGGATTATAATGTAGGATCTATAAAATACAATTCGTTCTTTTTTCGTATACTTCATCTTATCACCCACAAGCGTCAAAACCAAACCTCTGCCTGGCGAAAAAGGATAAAACAGGGGCTTTTCGCGCGAAGCTTGCCTACTCATATTTAAAGAGAGGAAAACTTTAGTATAATAAGGAGTGACAACCTGTCAGCAATCGAAAAGAATCAGAGGAGGAATGACAGATCATGAAACACGTTCAGGACACAACCACACTCAACAATGGAGTCAAGATGCCATGGCTTGGCTTTGGCGTATTCAAAGTGAAAGACGGAGATGAGGTTGTAAATGCCGTCAAAACAGCGATAGAAGCTGGATACCGCAGCATCGATACTGCCAAAGTATATAATAACGAATCCGGTGTCGCTCAAGGCATTCGTGAATCTGGCATTGCTCGTGAAGATTTGTTTATCACAACCAAAGTATGGAACAGTGACCAAGGCTACGAGAGCACACTTGCCGCTTTCGAAGAAAGCATGCAACGTCTGGAGCTTGAATATCTCGATCTCTACTTGATCCACTGGCCTGTCAAAGGCAAGTACAAAGATACATGGAGAGCACTGGAGAAGCTCTATAAAGAAGGTCGTGTTCGCGCCATCGGCGTGAGTAACTTTCAGACTCACCACCTGGAGGACCTCTTGATGGATGCCACCATCAAACCTGCGGTCAATCAGGTCGAGCTTCATCCGCTCCTGACTCAGAAGGAACTACGCGACTATTGCAGTACACATGAGATTCAGATTGAAGCCTGGTCTCCACTTGGACAAGGTAATCTGATGGAGCATCCTTTGCTCCAGGACATCGCAGCCAAGTACGGTAAGTCACCGGCACAAGTCATATTGCGCTGGGATCTGCAAAATGGCATCGTGACCATCCCGAAATCCGTAACACCTGAGCGCATTCATGCCAATACCGAGCTATATGATTTCGAGTTAACAGCTGAGGAGATTGAACAGATTAACGGTCTGAACGAGAATAAGCGTTTCGGTTCCGATCCGGACAATTTTAATTTCTGACATATTGAATTGAGCTACACCCGCCTTCGTTTCTGGAAGAGCGGGTGTTTTGATATGGTTCTGCGCAGGTTATAGTCACAGACTTCGTTGTGAAAAATGATGGTATGGTCCCTTTGTAATAGAGATTACATATTTTTTTTGCAAGCCTTAAAACTATTTTGCCTCCTTATCAGTCTAACGGGTATCAAACAACTCAAGCACTCTACACCAATCCGGGCCTGGAATACACGAGGACTTGAATATTATTTAGGTTGATCAGGGGGGAACAAGATTGATTAGACTGAACAGCAGAAAAACAAAGGAAGAACAGTTCAGCGAAAAAATAACAACGATCCAAAACAAATTATACAGACTGGCATACTGCTATGTGAAAAATGAACAAGAAGCATTGGACATCGTATCCGAAGCCACATACAAAGGTTATATTGCTTATGGCAAAATGGATTCCATGACCTATTTTGATTCCTGGATGTCACGGATTGTAATCAATACATCGATCGACCATATTCGTCGCAGCCAGCGCGTAACTTATATGGAGGATTATGTGCAAGAGTTCGCAGCTCCAGAGCGAGGAGCCTCCATAGAAGAAAAGATGGATCTGTACGATGCGCTCGATCGGCTCGTGCCTGAAGATAGAGCCTATATCATATTGAAGTTTTTCGATAATATGCGTTTTCGAGAAATCGCTGAAGTGCTCTCCTTATCTGAGAATACCGTCAAGTCAAAATTTTATCGGATCATCAATAAATTAAAATTGGATTTAGTTGAAGGAGAGGTTGGAGATCTATGACAAGTAAAGAACGTTATGAAAACATTGAAATCCCGGCTCAACTTACAGAGGTTATTCGTCAAGCCCAGCGAAAAGCGGCTGCTCGCAAAAAATCATCTCGTCTCATTCGCTATGCTTCTGCTCTGGCAGCATGTGCAGCTTTTCTGTTCATCGTCAACATTCCTACAGTTGCAAATGCTATGGTCAAAATACCTGTGGTCGGAACGATTGTTCAAGTATTACAATTTGGCGATGGCGGTAAGATTACCGATGGAGTAACCGTGGGTTCGGATGCAACGCAAAATACGCTTCAAATTCATTTTAGTACCGATGACCAGGATCAGACGAATGACGCACCTTATTATAATGTAGTACACAAGTCAGCACCCAATCGTATCCTCTTTACATTCAGTGGTGCACGTTACATGGATATGGAGAAAGTAAAAAACGACTTCATGACTCAACCTTTAGTAAAAGATGTCTATGGCTCCATGATTCTAGACGACTCCTCCGTCGGATTCGTTGTTGTTTTAAAAGAAGGCGTACAGTATTCCGTCACGGAATTCAAGAACCCTGGATATTTGGAAGTGAAGCTGACTTCTGACGGCAAACCAGTCACACCTCGAAAGGTGTTCTCACTCCGTACAGAATCAATGCCTTTTGGAGAGTCCATGGGTATATTAAAAGAATCTTATCCGGATGAGGATATCTCCTTCCTTAAAACGTCTACGGATGAGTTCACGGCTGTTATCGGTGAGTATTCTACCGCGGAAGAAGCTGAACTCAAGCTTAAGGAACTCGCTAAGCTACCGGAGTATAATGGAGAGTTTTATGTAGACAGCTGGATGAGTAATGAAAATCCGAAGTGAGCAGTATTCGCCATCGGACATGCAAAGCATTCACAATGAACATCAAGGGTGATATGAGAAATGTAAGAGCAAGAAAGAAGAGCACTCAAAAAAAACCGATTCAGATGCTGAAGCATATCTGAATCGGTTTTTTAAATTTAAAGTTTTAAATATAAGCTTATCCTTTGGATACCAGCTTGAAGTCATCAAAGTGAAAACCTGGCGCTACGACGCAAGTGACCAGAACCGGCTCATCGCCCAATGGTCGTGCCGTCTGCCATACACCTGCAGGCACAAGTACCTGCGGAGATTGTCCTGCCTCGATATCCATGCCGAGAATCAGCACTTCCTCATTCTCCGGGTTTTCGCCGTTGCCACCCAATTTCAATTCAATTGGACTGCCGCTGTGCCATAACCACAGCTCATCCGAAAGCACCGTGTGCCACTCGGAGATTTCATGAGCATGAAGCAAGAAATACGTTGAACTTGCTGAGAAGCGCGGACCAGAGTAAGCGTCCGGTAATACGGATTGCGGGATTTGATAAGATGCTTTCCAAACTTCCTTATACCAACCACCTTCAACGTGAGGCTGCATATCCAGCGCAGCTACGAGCGGTGATAATTCATGTGCTGTCATAACTTGTTTCCTTCCTTCCAATTCATTTTCGGGGATACTCCCAAACTGGGGCATGACCTCGCTCTCCTTACTCTAAAACAACATGTCCGTTTTGTCACCTTTCTAACGGGCATTCTTCCATTCGTCCACCTTCTCCACAATATCCCTCCCGCCCTGATGAATGATATCTATCTTCACAAAAAGCAATCTCACTCTATATGATAGCGTTTACAAAATTATCTACTTTCCGTTATGATATGAGTATCAACGCCAAGCTGAAGTGGAGAGGAGTTGCCTAATGAGTCTCATTGAGGATCGAATCGGACCCAAGTATCGGATTGGTGATTATGCCTTTACCATAGAATATATGCGAAGACATGACGGGAGTGCGATGCCGCAACCTCATGCTCATCCCTTTTACGAATTATATTACCTGCTCGAAGGTGAACGGGTATACTCCATGAATGGACAGATTTTGCCTGCGCGAAAAGGTGACCTGGTTCTCATCAACCCGCATGATGTACACACCACTTCCAAAGGTAACAAACCTGGCTTCGAACGGATTCTCATTGGTTTTTCGCCTGCTTTTGCCACGGGCATGGAGCTAGGCATATGTGGCCTGCTGCCATTCAAATGCTCCAGCCTCCTCCGTCTTCCCGAGTCAGATCAACCAGAGATCGAGCGCATACTGTGGCAGATGCTTCAGGAATGCAAAGAACGACGCCCTCATTATGAGATCGCCGTACGTAGTCTGCTGGCTCAACTTCTGATTCTTGTCCATCGGGCACAGGAGGTTATCCGGGAATCCAATCCAGGCTCGCTACATCCGATGCAGGACAAGATCAGCGAGATTGTAACCTATGTCAATAAACACTACACCGAACCGCTCACTTTGGAAGATGCTGCAGCCCGTTTTTATATCAGCCCTTCTTATCTCAGCCGAATGTTCAGCAGGCTTACCGGATTTCGCTTCAGCGAATATTTGCGTATCGTTCGAGTTCGAGAGGCACAGCGAAGATTACTTTCAACACAAGAGCGGGTTCAATTTATCGCAGAGAAGGTAGGATTCGAGCATACTGCTCATTTTAACAAAACCTTTAAACAGATCACAGGCACAACGCCGCTGCGTTATCGCAAAGAGCATCGATGAATGTGACATGTTGTCCTGACCTATTCTTCCTCTACAAAACCAATTGGGCAGCCGTGCTCCAGCTCCAGTATGCGCCCTTCCCCATTCAGGTGAAGTTCAGGCGATGACTGGACTGCATACACGGCTGCCCTACTATACTGCTACTTGGTACTCACTTCTTGTACAACTTTAGACGGTTGGCAAGATACTCACCACGAAAAAATCACACCGTTTATCTACGAATGATAACTCCATTTCGTACTTCCGGACTTACCGATATCTGCCGTCCTTCCGTATCTGCATCCGTTTCCCGACATACGATCCCCGCAGATTCAAGTCCAGTGACTTTCAATAGCTTCCCATCCGCACCCACACCTTTAATGTCCTCCAGTGTAGCGCCTTTGCAGTTATGAAGATGAATCAGCGGACCTTCGGTGATCTGTGCCTGAAGCCCTGTAATCTGTAAATGTTTTGCCTGAGCACACTGAATGCCAGTACGAGCTTCCACGCTATAACGTTCGATACTTACGCTGTCCAGAGGCATCTCCGGTAGACCGCTAACAAATAATGCCGTATCGGCTCCCGCGCAGACCACATCCGAGATGCGAATATCACGGAACACTGGCGTTTCTTCGCTGATCTCTTTTGCAAGGTCCCCACCGCGGGCAGACCCCTCCATATTGGCATAGAAAAAGGAAAACGAAATCGCTTCCATAATGATATCCTTCATATAAATGCGCTCAATCTGAATATCCTCAACGATCCCCCCGCGTCCGCGTGCGCTCTTGAAACGCAGACCAATATCCGTG
This sequence comes from Paenibacillus polysaccharolyticus, assembly GCF_900102085.1. Classification (GTDB taxonomy): domain Bacteria; phylum Bacillota; class Bacilli; order Paenibacillales; family Paenibacillaceae; genus Paenibacillus; species Paenibacillus polysaccharolyticus. The sequence continues at coordinate 233,603 of NZ_FMVM01000006.1, forward strand.
CCGATAAACGTACAATCCGTTACCCGGACATGCCTTACACCGCCGGACATTTCACTGCCGATCACAAAGCCGCCATGACCATGATACACCGTGCAATCCCGAATCGTAACGTATTCCGATGGTAGCCCAAGTTCACGCCCCTCGGCATCTTTTCCTGATTTCATACAGATTGCATCGTCACCAACATCAAATATACTCTGCTCTACCAGAACATGACGACATGATTCAATATCCAGCCCGTCTCCATTCTGGGAGAACCACGGGTTTCGCACATTCACTTTACGAATCGTCACATGTTCACATGCCCAAGGATGCAGATTCCAGGCCGGTGAGTTCTGGAATGTAGGCCCTTCCAGCAGAACCCGTTTGCATTGACGCAAGCTAACCATGTTCGGCCGCAAGAAATCCCGGATCTCTTGATGCGCGGCGAGATCACGTACTTTTTCCAGATAGAGCTTCTCGGCAATGGCACCGCCATCCATCGCAGATTGGGAAGGCCACCAGATCTGTTCATCCGTCGTTTCTGACGTTTCCACAACACCACCAGAGGCAAGCAGTCGCTTCCACTGGCCAGCCGTCATTTTGGAACGTTTCACCGGACGCCAGGCTTCACCGCCGCCATCCCAGATGCCTTCACCCGTAATCGCAATATCTTCGAGTCCGTCTGCATCAATTGGAGATTGACAACGTACAACCTGCCAACCCTCGAAGCTTGATGCAATAAGAGGATACTTGTTGAAATCCTGACTGAAGGTTACCAGTGCGCCGGCTTGCACATGCAGTTCAATTCGGCTACGCAGCACGATCGGTCCAGTGAGCCACACCCCGGCAGGAATGATAATCCTGCCTCCACCTGCGTCTGCACATGCCGCAATAACTAACCGAAAGGCCTCTGTATTATCTGTAATACCGTCTCCAACGGCACCATACTCGGTAATATGAAAATCATTTTTAGGAATCTCGGGCAAATCCACTTCGTATGCTTGAAGTTCAGTTGCACTGCCTGACCCTGCAGATAATGGGGAGCGATATATATTCATGGTATGAAATCATCCTCTCTACTCGATTCTCTCGTTTCATCATATCAACGGCACAGTAGTGACGGGTTAAGCTTTTTTGCCATGTACAGAGTGAACTTGATGTTATTTGTTATTTATATTTGTTAGCCCGTCTATAAAAACAAGACACTATTTTTAGTTTACAGCACACATCAATTCCAGTCATTGTAAATAAACTAGGAGTATTGATTCATTTTTCTGTCAGCATTCGTCACAAGAAAACCAACTATATAACATATATATAACGTAAATTTGGGCTATAGCCCTATAAAACCCATTACTTATGTCACGTTTTATTACAGACCAATTGCTATCAGCAGGATGTCTATGTATGATTAAATAACCACTTTGCAATAATTCCTTTTTATCCCATTTTCACTCTCCATTGCAGAAAGGGTGTGTGTTCTTGATTGAATTTAAACGTGTGCAAAAGCATTTCGGTCATTTCCATGTCCTCAAGGATATTCATCTTCGTATCGAAGAAGGAGAAGTCGTCGTTATTGTCGGACCTTCAGGCTCTGGCAAAAGTACGTTGCTCCGTTGTATTAACCGCCTGGAGACCATCAGTGAAGGTGAGCTCGTTGTCAGCGGCATTCCTCTGCATCAGAAAAAGGTGGACATCAACCTCTTCCGCCGCGACATCGGCATGGTTTTTCAACATTTCAATCTGTATCCCCACAAAAAAGTCATCGACAACATCACTCTTGCACCCGTCAAGGTACGTAAGCAACCCAAAGCCCAAGCCGTAGCAACCGCTATGAAATACCTGGAGCGGGTCGGCATTGCCGATAAAGCAGACAGTTACCCATCCCAATTGTCCGGTGGACAACAGCAGCGTGTAGCCATTGCGAGAGGACTCGCCATGGAACCGAAGATTATGCTTTTTGACGAACCCACGTCCGCTCTTGATCCTGAGATGATCGGGGAGGTTCTGGATGTGATGCGCTCCCTTGCCCACAACGGCATGACCATGGTCGTCGTTACCCACGAGATGGGATTTGCCCGTGAGGTGGCAGACCGGGTCATTTTCATGGACGAGGGCCGGATCGTCGAAGAGGCTCCCGCAGTAGATTTTTTTGACAATCCCCGAGAAGAAAGAGCACAACAGTTCCTTAGCCGCCTGATCCATCATTAACCTCTTCGTTCTTTCACCCAGACGTTAATCCAATCCTTTATGCTCACTCCAAATTGGAAAGGGGTCTTCAATTGATGAAAAATATGATGAAACACCCGTCTATAACGTTAATGTTAGTGCTCATGTTATCTCTTGTATTGTCTGGCTGTAACTCCACTGGTACAAACACACCCTCCGCGAGCGGTGGGGGCGACGCAGAAGCACAAGGCACGGTTGAACGGATTAAGGAGCGCGGCAAGCTGATTGCTGGCGTGAAATATGACACGAAGTTATTTGGACTCAAAGACCCGGCAAGCGGAGATGTGGAAGGCTTTGATATCGATATTGCCAAGGCACTGGCCAAGCAGATTTTGGGAGATGAAACGAAGGTTGAGCTGAAAGAAGTAACGTCCAAAACACGGATACCGATGCTGCAAAACGGAGATATCGACATCATCATTGCGACGATGACCATCACGGATGAGCGGAAAGAGCAAGTGGATTTCAGTGATGTGTACTTCGAGGCAGGCCAATCCCTTCTGGTGAAAAACGACAGTGCCATCGCTGGTCTGGAGAGCCTGGATGGTGTGAAAGTGCTTGCCGTGAAAGGCTCTACGTCTGCACAGAATATCCGCGAGAAGGCACCGAAAGCGGACGTGTTGGAGTTTGATAATTATCAAGATGCGTTTACAGCGCTGAAAGCAGGCAAAGGCGAGGCGCTGACGACCGATAACATCATCCTCATCGGCATGCAGCAGACGGACAACAACTACAAGCTGGTTGGCGGCAACTTCACTAGTGAGCCATACGGCATGGCGATCCGCAAGGGCGATACGGCTTTTGTAGAAGAAGTGAACAAGATGCTGAAAGCCCTGAAGGACAGCGGGGAGTATGACACGTTGCATGAAAAGTGGCTAGGTAGCAAGCCTGAATAGTCCAAGTACCTGATGATGAGCAAATCTACCATCAGCTAAACATTCAATATACACTGCAAGCATCTGCCGTATACGAGAAATACGTATGCAGCAGATGCGCTGTTGTTTTATTTTCACACCTGTAGAACGGGGGCTCTTGTTATGGGCACATTGGATTTCAGCGTACTGTTCAGACACTCCGACCGCTTTATGGAAGGATTTCTGAATACAATTCAAGTGAGCGTGATGGCTCTGATTGGCAGCTTTGTACTCGGGGCCATTCTGGCGATCTTTCGAATCTCACCGGTCAAACCGTTGAACTGGTTTGGTACGGCCTTTGTTGAATTTATCCGCAACATTCCCTTGTTGCTGGTTGTGTTTTTTTTCTATCTCGGACTGCCTTCGCTGGGTATTTCTCTGGATGGATTTGTCGCGGGCACACTGGGACTAACCATATACACAGCCGTTTTCATCGCAGAAGCGATTCGGGCAGGCATCCAAACTGTACCTCGAGGTCAACTGGAGGCCGCACGTTCATCGGGACTGTCTTATGTACAGGCCATGAATCTGGTCATCCTGCCGCAGGCCATCAAAATTGTACTGCCTTCCATTGGCAATCAATTTATTAATCTGGTCAAAAACTCATCCATCCTGGCGGTTGTGGCTGGCATGGACTTGATGTATTTTGCCGACATTGTGAACTCCGATACGTTCCAGCCACTAAGCGTCTACACCATCGTTGCTCTGTTCTATCTGATACTGACCTTACCGCTCAGCTTTCTGGTGCATTATATGGAACGTAGATTTGGACAGAGTGATGCAGAAGCACGCAAGCCCAAAGGAAAACCGAAGAAAAATAAACCTGCCGGGCAGGTTACGATGTAGGGCATTTCTAATCCAGTCACATGTGGTGATTCATTGAACATATATCGCTCACCGAAGGAGGCATCAAACGTATGGACTTTAGCGGGGCCTATGAATGGCCTAACCTTCGTTTCCTGTTGCAAGGATTTTGGGTGACCCTTCAAGTTGCAGGCTTATCCATTGTGTTCAGCTTTGTGCTGGGCACACTGCTCGGTACCATACGATTTACACGAATCCCCGTCCTCTCCCAGATTGTGGCGGTTATCGTAGATACCATTCGTAACCTGCCGCTGCTGCTCATCATCTTTTTTATCCATATCGTGCTTCCACAGCTTGGCATTAAAATGCCACCCTTCTGGTCCACGGTTGTAGGACTGAGTCTGTTCGAAGGCGCCATGATCGCTGAGATCGTGCGAAGCGGCCTTAAATCTGTAGAACGTGGTCAGGTGGAAGCTGCCCGCTCCTCTGGCCTAAGTTACATGCAGACGCTCAGCGGTATCATTATGCCACAAGCACTGCGCCGCATGTCTCCGCCCATGGTCAGCCAGTTCATCTCACTATTGAAGGATACGTCACTGGCCATCATCATCTCCCTGCCGGAGCTGATGCGCAATGTGCAGATCCTTGGAGGTCAAAGCTTCGATTACATCATCCCGGCGTTGTTGCTCGCTGCTGTACTCTATTTCATCATCAACTACTCTCTCTCGATCGTTGCCAGAAGGCTTGAGGCACGCATGAACTAGGGAGGTAAAGCGTTGTTTTGTTTCAGGTGCTTTGTTTCCATTGCTTGTGGCAACGGTTCGGAGTTCAAAAGCTCCCGTTCCACATTTTTCGTGGAATTGGAGCTCTTGAATTCTAACGATCTCAGATGAGCTTATTTAGCCATTTTTGAGGCATTTTCAATTCTAACGATCCGTAGGAAGCTTATTTTGCTGATTCAGGCCATTTTCCGCCCCATTCCGAGCAATCTTGGCAAAATAACGTCACTGGGGATCGTTAGAATTTTTTTGTCTACTTTTTTGCCCAAATAAGGCTTCTGGTGATCGTTAGAATTTCACCACTGTGCGGTTACGCTAACTTTGTTCCCTTTATCGAGTTATTTCGCCTTCACTAATGTTCTAGGAGAATAGATTAGCTTCAAAGGTTCGCAGTCCCACACATTCTAAGACGTGTTACTCACGAAACCAGCCTTCCCTTCCAACCAACTTAAGACGTTCTCGCAACTTCTCCACCCGTCCCATTCTTATCCCAACCTTTCCACTCAAATTGCCGCACCATTCTGACGCAACTCTGCTTGCAACAGTGATACAGGAAGCTTTGCAGGTGGAAGTTTCAGCTTTACCGCCAGAGCCGCAGCTGTTCCCGCAGCTTCTCCCGTGGCCATACAGCTTGGAGTTAGTCTGGTTGTAGCATGAGCCTCGTGTGTCGTGGAGATACAGCGTCCGGCAGCCAGCAAGTTGCTGATATTTTGCGAGAGCAGCGAACGATAGGGAATATCATACGCACCATCTCCTTCAATAAAGGCCGCAGTCACGCCCTGCCCAGAGGGATCATGAATATCGATAGGATAGCCGCTTCTAGCGACTACATCTTCGAACTTCCGCCCTGCAACTACATCTTCCTGAGTCAGTGCATAGCGCCCAACAATACGTCTGGATTCACGAATGCCGATCTGTGGGGCTACAGCCGAGATTGAAGCCCGTTCGAAACCAGGCACATCATTCCTCAGAAATTCGGCAATCATAAGCACCTGCTTCCGTCCTTCCTGTTCAGCTTCGGTTAAATCCACAGCATTGGTGGCATCAAGCCCCTGCACCCGGGTACAGTTAATCAACACTTCATCTTCTGCAGGCCCGGTAAAAAATAACACCTGATCGCGTTGAATCGGCACTGCCGCTCTCTTCCAGTGTGAATAGAAGCCGCTCACGCCCGTTAACGGAATCGTGTCCAGTTCGTCAAAGGGTGTTTTCTCATAAAAATCCTCCGGATGCTCCTGCATATACTGCTTCACACGCCCGAGATCAACGCCCCGCATACGAAACTTCATCGTCATAGGCTGAGACTGGCTGTCTCCCTCCCGCCCCTTCGCTATAGCGGCCCCAGCCAAATAAGCCACATCCGCATCACCGCTCGCATCGACAAATACGTTCGCCTGAATCTCCAGCTGACCGGATTTGTTCGTCACTCGCACTGCCTCTACTCGGTCATCCACCGTAGCAACACCATCTACGAAGCTGTGCAGCAACAGCCGAACACCCGCCTCTTTCAACATTTCTGCCGCAACTACCTGATACACAGCCGGATCATACGGTGTCACGCTATGCACAAAACCAACCGTATCACGCAGATGCCCGGGGGAACCGCCTCTTGCCTGCAAGCGGTCCACAATTTCCTGGGCAATCCCCCGAATGACCTGCTCACCCTGCTCCGTATGAAACGTCATCCACGGATAAACCATAGCGGCCGTTGACATCCCGCCTACGAAACCGTAGCGTTCTATCAGCACGACGCGAGCACCCTGCCTTCCTGCGGCAATCGCCGCCACTATTCCCGCGGGGCCGCCTCCGACAACGACAACATCTGCCGTTTCCCTTTTGACATTCGCCACTTCATTCAAACGTGCCCTCTCCCTTCCAATCGCCTGATGCCTGATCCATCGTGCCTCTGTCTGTCTGCTTTTGCCTATCCTCTCGCGCTTCTCCCCGCTCTCACTGTTTTCACCATCCCTTCTCTATTAACTTTCAGTTCTTCTACACTTTCCCTTTCCCTCCCAGCAGCTCCACGGTCTCCTCACTCCACCACGACACTTTTCCCAAACCGTTACAAATGTTCTCGCCCCTCATATTCATTGCATCCCCCGCTTCTCCATCCCGACTACTCCTTCAATCCCGTCATCGCCACACCCTCAATGAAACGCCTCTGCGCCAGGAAAAAGACGATTAATAGCGGTACCGTTGCCATCACGGTCGCACTCATTAAATACTGCCAGGCTGTGCCCACCTCATCCGTGAACAGGGACAACCCCAGCGGCAGCGTCATTAGCTCTCTCGAATTGATAAAAATCAACGGATCGAAGAACTCATTCCAGCTCGTCACAAATGTAAAAATCGTCAGCGTCGCCATACCCGGCTTGGCAAGCGGAAGCATAATCTGCCAATAAATCCGAAATCGGCTACAGCCATCAATCATGGCCGCTTCCTCCAGCTCGATGGGCACCGTAATAAAGAACTGCCGCATCACAAAGATGCCAAACACGCCGCCCGCGCCAAAGATCGGCAATAAAATCAGCGGAAGATGCGTATCAATCCACCCCAGCTGCCGCATAAACAGAAACATCGGAATCGCTGTGACTTCATGCGGAATCATCATCGCGCTCAGCAAAATGAGAAAGACCACATTCCGTCCCTTAAACGGAATCTTGGCAAAGGCGTACCCCGCAAGCGAGGAAAAAAACACCGTGCCAAGCACCACCAACGCAGAGATATACACACTATTCCTGTAAAAACGATGAAACGGAATTAATCGAAACACATCGATATAATTCTGAAATTGCAAGCTGTCCGGTATCCACTGCGGTGGATAGGTAAATATGCTCTGCGGTTCCTTGAGGGATGTCGAGACCATCCAGATCAACGGAACAATCATAATCAGCGAAACTACCGTCAGCACCAAATATGTGCCAACCGCAGCCCCGAACCTTCGGCCTAACAAACTAGGCATCGCCTTCACCAAACACCCACCTCTTTCGAAGCTGCCATTGCAGCAGCGTCAGAATCAGCACAATCAGGAACAGCACATACGCAAGGGACGAAGCATAGCCGAACTGAAACAGCTTGAACGCTTTTTCCCAGATGTAATAGACCAGAACTTTCGTGCTGTTGCTCGGCCCGCCTTGGGTCATGACATAGATCTGTCCAAATACTTTGAGCGACCCAATGACGGTCATCACGACGGTCAGAAATACGGTCGGCGTGATCATAGGCAGGGTGACGTTGAAAAAAGAAGCCCTTCTGCCCGCGCCATCCAGTGTGGCCGCTTCATACAAGGAACGCGGGACCTGCTGAAGTGCTGCAATGAACAGCACCATGTTCAGACCGACATTTTTCAGCACACTCGTCACAATGACCGCAGGCATCGCCAGGTTCGGATCGTATAGCCAAGCAGGGCCTTTAATGCCCATCATCAGCAATAGCTGATTGATCAGTCCCGACTCTGTTGCATACATCAGCTTCCACACGATGGCCCAGACAATTAATGACGTCATCACCGGGACGAAAATAGCCGTTCTGAACAGGCCGATGCCTCGAATGCTTTTGGATAAGAGCAGGGCGAGCAGCAAAGCGAGCACGATATTCAGCGGCACCAGACCTGCCGTGAAGTAAACCGTATTGCCAAGCACCTCCCAGAACATGGCGTCCGTCATAATATCCCGGTAATTTTCTAGTCCAATAAAATGGTGATCCCCAAGCAGCGGCCAATCCGTCAGGCTCATATACAATGCAAGCCCCATCGGGAACAGAAGCAACAAAGTAAAGCCCAGCACCATCGGTGAAATAAACAACCAGCCAGCAATCTGCGCTTCCCTGGCAAGCGGCCCTCCACGTCTCCGCTTGTTGGATCGGCTCACGAGCCATCCCTCCCGGTCAAACGATCTATGGCATTGCGGAAGCTACTCACCGCTCTACGCAGCTCATCCTCCGTTTTGCCTGTAACCATGGCCCCGAGCATTATAGCCTTGATGCCACTATGGTGAAGCACGGGAACATCCTCCGGTACCAGCTTGCGCTGGGAAGGAACCATTACCGGTACTCCGGCTTGCAAGACCAGCTGCCGATAACGAAGCACGTCCTCGAAGCTAAGCGGGGTGCCGTATTCTTTGCCGGGTATGATCGAAGCTTCCAGTGCAGTAAAACCGAAATGTGCAGCAGATGCCACCAGAGACATATCATACTCATCGTTAATCGCAAACGTAGATTCCAGCCCAAGGTCTTGTAGCATAAAAGAAGGCAGATGATGCGCATAGATCGAGTAGAAATCAAAGCCTAGATCCGCCAGGCGCTCCACATCTTCTCTCCGTGTCCCTTCAATACTCCCGGATGGCACAACGCCGAACGGACCAGCGAACTCCGAGCGGATCGCCCGAAATACCTCGGTGTATTCATCCAGCGGACCAAAATGGTTGCCACTTGCGCGATGGCCCACATTAAAGTGTACCTTCAGAGCATCCGCCCCTTCCTCCCATGCCGCCCGAGCCAGTGCGAGATCATTCCCGGGCAGACTGACGATGAGCGACAGCGGTTTTTCATCCAGCACAGCTTGCAGTTGACCTGTCTTTTGCACATGCTGCTTAGCCCAAAGTTGACCGACTTGATGTAAATGTTGCGGGTTCTGGGAGTTCTCCGGGTTCTGCCAACTCTGAGAGTGCTGCATCTGTTGTGACCCCTTGGTCTGTTCCGTCCTCTGCGACCGCTGCTGCATCTGCTCCGTCTGCTGACCCTTCCTCATGTCTTCCACCTGGTTCATCCCCTCACTTCTCTCACTTCTCTCACTCTTCATACGCCCCATTCACTTTTTTCCGTCATCTTTCTTTCCGTCATTTTCCCGTCTTCCCTACGCTCTATCTTATTTACGCTTCATCTCCCGCACTCCTTCACTCTCCAACTCTTCAGGGCTGCAATATGCGCTGCACTTCGGTCTGCATCTGTTTCAAATTATCCTCTGGCGAGGCTGTACGGGCGAATAATCGGTCAAAACCTTGCAGTACCGCGTTATCAATATCCTGCCAGCGGATATGTCCCGGAATCAGACGGGCTTTCGGCATTTCATCAATGACCGCCTGCACGATATGCTCTTTGCTCGGGTTGTTCGGCTGCTGGATGAAAGCATCGGAGTTCAGCACCGAAGTACGCGCAGGCACAAAGTACGTCGCGGTTGCTTGCGTTCCCTGTTCACTGGCAAAATACTTCAGCAATTTCTTCGTCTCCTCCGGATGCTTGCTATCCTTAAACATGGCATAGCCCGCTTGTCCCAACATCGGTACGCTGCCCTGCGAGCCAGACGGCATAGGTGCAATACTCCATTCAAAATCCTTGATCTCCCTCGCTTTGGACACATAGCTGTAGTTATCGAAGAACATGCCCACATTGCCTGCATCAAAGCTCACCTGCTCGCCCGCTTTCGGGTGAGATTCGTCGGTAAACATCATGCGCTCCAGCATGGCAAAGGTCTGTACACCGTACTCATCATTCCAGGTAAACGCTGTCATATCTTCGTTGAACGGCCCGCTTCCGTTAGACCAGGAGTATGAAGAAAGCACGGCCCAGGTCTTCCAGTCCCGAAAAAAGTTAGCCCCATAGATGCGATTCGCCGCATCCTTGCTGGTTATCGCTTTGGCAGAAGCCTCGAACTGCTCCCACGTCCAATCGCCTTTGGCAGCCAGCGTATTCGGATCGGTCAGCCCAGCCTTGTCAAACAGCGTCTGATTATAAAACATCACCACAGGCGGTGTGGAAAACGGCAAGCCTAACAGTTGATCTCCCTCACGGAAGAGATCCAGCGTGCTGGGAATGTAATCGTCCAGCTTGAATTGTGCATCATCCTTGAACGCCGACACGTCGGCCAGGATGTGATTGGACTTGAATTGTGGTATCATGCGTTCCGATACCCAGGCCAGATCAGGAAGCGAGCCCCCAGCGGCAAGCACCGATATTTTCTGCTGATAGTCGGCAAAGGGTACCGATTCCATCGTTACCTTGATGCCCGGGTTCTCTTTGGTAAAGCCATCGATCAGCTTGTTGTACACATCAATGTGTGCCTGATTACCCCACATCATGAACTTCAGCTCTACCTTGTCGTTCTCTCCACCAGAGGCGTTAGAACCCCCGCCCGTATTGGTGCTAGTACACCCGATTAGAGCTGTGATCATAATCGCGAGAATCAGCATCAGTCCTGCTTTTTTCATCGAAATCCCCCTTATGGACGTTATGGTATTCCTGTGCCACCCCAGTATATCGAAAGCGTTGCTTGCTCCTAAATCACGTCAGTTGCAGAAATGGTACGGAATTTAAAGAGGTTTTTTTCGTGGCTCCTAACCCTGCCCTCATACAGCACTCACCTAAACGTTTTCTATGCTTTGCTCTTTCAAACGCTCTAAACCAAAAGACATTGTGCTAGTGCTAATCTCTTACCTTTACTCTCTATTTGTCACTCCCCACGCTGCACACCATACCCATCACGATACTCCCCTGCCGTACACCCCATCTGTTGTTTAAAGACCAACATGAAATGTTTTGGACTCTGATACCCGGATAACCGGGCAACGTCATAGATTTTGAGTCCGGTGTTGGCCAGCAGCCACTTAGCCCGCTCCATTCGTGCCTCCGCGATATATTCCGAATAGTTGATACCCGTCTCGGTTTTGAACAACTGGCTCAGATACGTCGGGTTCAGATTGACCAGTGAAGCAACCGTCTGGAGCCGTAGATCACCATCGGGATGCTGGTGGATGTGCTCTTTCACGCTACGAATAATTTTGCGAGGTTCCCCGTGTTCCGGGCTGGCTGCGCCAGAGGTTTCGGGGATGGGAAGTGTGGAGAGACCATACCTACGGTCCAGCAGCGATTGTATTTTTTCCAGACATTTCACCAGTTCATGACGTTCGATTGGCTTCAAAAGATAACTTAATACCCCGTGTTCCATCGCCCTGCGTGCATATTCGAACTCCCCGTACCCGCTGATGATAAGCATCAGCAGATCAGGGTACATCTCTCTCGCTAATGAAACCAGCGTCAATCCATCCATCTCGCGCATACGGATATCCGTGATTAATACATCCGGCACTTCACAGCGCAGTACCTCCAGTGCCTCGGCTCCGCTTGCCGCTTCCCCCACCACCTGAAAATGAGGGGATGCCTGTACAATCAACTCTCGTAATCCCTGGCGGATCACCGTCTCATCTTCGACAAGTAGCACTTTATACATCTGTTTTAATCCCCTTTCGGTTGAAGGTGAATGGATAAAGTCACAACCAGCCCTTGCCCGGGGCTGCCATCAACAGTTAGTCCGCTGTCTTTTCCATACACCAGATGCAGCCTTTGAGCGATATTGTGCAGCCCCAGACTTTCCCCGGCATGACGATGCAGAATGGGATTAGCGGTTGGGTACACGTTTTGTCCAGAAACGGTCTGCCCAGAGATAGAAGCATTTAACCGATCCATCTCCTCCTGTTCCATTCCTTTGCCGTTGTCCCGAACACTGATGAGCAGTTCCTGATCGAATAAAACGGCAGATACCCAGATCATGCCGCCATTATTACCACCCGTTCTGCCGCCTGCTAGCCGTCCTTCGATCCCATGGCAGATCGCATTTTCCACCAGCGGTTGCAGGATCAGCTTGGGAACAAGACAGTCGTTAACCTCTTCCTCCATGTCATAAATAATCTCCAGTTCACCGTTGTAACGCACTTGCTGAATTCGTACATAAGAATCGACAAACGCCAGCTCTTCCCGTAGCGTCACCATGCGATCTGCCTTATCAATGGTGTATCTCAGCAGCCTGCCAAGCGCTGTCACCATGGCAGATACGTCGGCATGCCTCTGGCGGACAGCCATCATGTTGATCGACTCCAGTGTGTTGTATATAAAATGAGGGTTCATCTGGCTCTGTAGCGCCGACAGTTCTGCTTCCCTTTCCTGAATTTCGAGCACATACACCTCATGGAACAGACGATGGATCTCCTCCATCATGCGGTTAAATCCTCTGCTGATCTGCCCCAGTTCATCACTGCTGTATTGGGTAACCCGCTGACTGAAATCCCCCTGCTCTACCCGAATCATATGATGTTTCAGACGAATAAGCGGACGTGTGACCCTATACGATACGAGTACGGCGAGGATCGCTACAGCCGCCATACAGAGAAGAGCAAGTCCCATCGTAAAGGTCAGCATCTCCCCCGACTCCTTTTGAATGACCGTAATTGGCGTCAGACTGATCACGGACAACCCCGAATATCCTGAATGATGCTTTACATGGAGATAAGATCTTCCCTCCAGCTCTTTCTTCTGGTTGTCTGCATAATCCTGAAGCTTTCCATGAGATAACAAAGGAGCATAAGCGGATAAGCCGTCTGTTGACGTTTTTTCAAAAATAAGACGTTGCTGGCTATCCACGATCATCAGACTTGCCTTTTGCTCAAAATTCAGGTTGGATAATAGCTGTCCAAATGCCTCCAGCCGGATATCGATCAAAATGTACCCCAGCCGCTGTAGCGTTCCCGGATCACGCAGCTCTCTGCCCACGCTGATGTATTCCGCTTCCTGACCTCTTACGTAGTAGCCGGGAATATGCGGAGGAAGCAAGTGCCATACGCCTTCGGTGCCCCTCAGTTCGGAAAACCATTTCTCTTGGCTGCCGTCCCAGACGGGTTTGACCGCAAGGGAGTCCAGATTGGAGAACAGGATGCCGCTGTTGCTGATCAGATGAATGCCTCGAATCTCTGGCCGATCATAGGCTTGAGCTGACGTATACAGCTTCATTTTCTGATAATCATCCGACTTCGCCCACGTCCCTGCACCCATCGAACCATCGTACTTCCGCAGAATGCCAAGAACGGTCTCGTCATAAAGCGGCAAGAGCGACAACCGCTCAAAATCCTTGAGCATCCGGTTCAGATTGGTGTTGATCTGCCGCACCATATCAATGGTGAATTGCTCCGTCTTCTGATCCAGCGTCTGTGAAAAATGAGCGTAGCTCATCACCCCCTGCAAGCTAAGCGGCAAGAGCGTCAATGCCAGAAAAAGCACTAGCAGCTTGGAGCGCAGGTTTATGCTTTTTCGAATCGAGCTGAAACCTATGAAATCTCGAATAGAACGAACAAAGTTCAATGTCCTTTCTGCCATTCACTTGTCCACCTCCTTCGTTTCATTGTATGAACCCTCGCTGTTGTTCGATGAAGTGGTTCATCCCGTTGGAGCAAACAGATACATCCATTCCGGGTGAATTGAGGTCATCATATCCAGTTTAGAGATGTCGCGACGATCCTGTAAGCTATGGATTTAGTACGGAATTTCAAGAGGAAGTGGATGGAGGGCTGTTATCGGAGTAAGTTGAGGGAGCGTGATTTATCTTTCGGAAAACATTAAAAAGCCGAATGCAATTTTGCAGTCGACTTCTTTTGGGTCACATCAAAAAACCGACTGCATTAAGCAATCGGTTGTCTCTTCACCATATGTTTATATTGGAAACGATAATATTCGTTGATTAGCTCATCCAACACCATGGACTGCTCGAGGACTTTGTTATCCTGCATGCCATGATTCTCCGCCAACCGACGTAACTTTTGCCTATCCCGTTCAATTCGATCTTTAATCTGCACCGGTTCACCCATAGCATGCACCCCCTCGTTTTATATCATTTTAGGATACATTGCCAAAAAATTCATATTTTATTCCTTTGCAAAATCAAATGATTGTTTGCAAGAGCTTAGTTTCATAAATTTAGTACTTTTTAAAATGTCTATTACTCCAAACCACCTACAACATATGGATACGCGATCTTATGTTTTATCCACATATCGTGATCCATCCACATTTCACTAAAAATATCAAACTATGATTTAGATTATCCTTATGTTTTTGTTTCTATTTGATTCAGAAACGCCAAGTCAGGATTCACCCCATCACCCATTTTAATAAATGTCTCATATGATCCGCTAAAGGTTATTTTACCTTGATGAATAAAATGCAGAACACACTGGATATTTGCAATATCCTGCAAGTGATGGTTCGAGACCAGTACAGTGCACTCATTATGGAGTGCAAGCTTTTCGATCCTTTTCAAAATATGATAGCGCATCTCCGGATCGATTCCCGCTAGTGGCTCGTCGAAGATGTACAGTTTCCTCTTCATTAATGTGATAGCCAAAATACACAGATAGCGCCTCTCCCCAACAGATAGTTGCCCAAACTCCATATTCCATACACGCTGTACCAAATCAACCTCAGCTGGACTCATAGCTTCATCTACATAAGGTTCATTATTCACTTCAATACGGTTGGAGTGATCGGAATACAGGAAAAAACGAAAGAGATCTTTGGCCTTCAAAGCTAGAGGAAACAACAGACCCTGTAGCTGGTAGATGATCTCCTTCTCATCAGGAATTCCTTGTATTTCTGGCGGGCGTTTTATCACATTTGCGATCAGATCAAATAATGTCGTTTTGCCAGAACCATTTTTGCCAATGATCATATTAACGGTCTGTTCGGGAAACTCCACATGTAAATGATCCAGATTTTTGCGAGAGGCTTTGGGATAAGAAAAGCTCAAATCTTCAATTTTAATCATAGATCCTCCTGCTATGTCCGATGTGTTCTCGATATGACTTTCACATATTTGAGTGCGATAAGTCCGCAGGTAACATAACAAAGTGTGATAAAACTCATGTTGATCAGACTCAAATGTGGGAACGGGCTATCCATAAACCATTCTGCTAATAAAAATGTTAGATTTCTTACGTATTCCATAGGGTTGATGAACACCAGAAGTAGACCATACTCTGTTGAATACGCCAGTCCCTTCGCTGATAGAAAAAACATGACCAATAAGCTCATACTGATCACCGCATTCAGCGACTCTTGCCTTACTGGAAGAAGCATGAGGATAAGCGTTAATAAAATGACCATGACAGACCCCAATACACAGCTTGTTAAAGACACGGCGAGAAATAAAGCAACCTGTTCAAAGCTATTCAGGAATATCAATCCCGATACGAGCGAAAACAGAAGAATGGTCAAGAACAGAAAACCAATCTGATTCAGAGCCTTCCCCCAAATAATGGGATATTTACTACCCGAGATGAATTTGAACATCTTGAAAAACCCGCTCTCCCTTAAAGAGATTAGATTGGTTGTCACATCGATGGACATGACAAAGATAATATAGGAAACAAACACACTGGTTTGGATGTAAAATTCATTGATCTCAGGCCCCTGGGTAAACCACTGATAGTTAAAAATGAAAAACGCAATAAGGGGAAATAACAGATACCATACGAATGCCACTTTGTTGCTTAACATCATTTTAGTAAACAGACGGAAGTATTCACGAGTTATTTTCAAAATACAACCTCCAATTGATCCATTGTTACATGCTGTATTGAAAGTTAACGCAGATAAATATATTCCAATTATATAATATTTTTCTAAATATTTTATAGTATTCTCTAAGAAATGTTATTAGATATAGTCAACTTCTATCAAAAGGATGAATTCATACAATATAGAGCCCAAAGATTGCTCTATCTTCTTGAACCATCTTCAAATATATGTTAATTTAACTACATAGAATTACATAGTAGGTGGTGTATCAGTTGAAGAATGAAATGATCAAAGGATATATCGATGGTATTGTGCTCTCCATTCTGAGTCAAAAGGATGCATACGGGTATGAGATATCTCAATACATCAATCAAGTCACCGATGGAGCATTTCTGCTGAAGGAAGGTACGCTGTATCCTGCATTAAAGAGGCTGGAAGCCAATTCTTACATTGAAGGCTACTGGGGTGATCAAGAAGGTGGCCCTAGACGAAAATATTACAGGATAACAGATGATGGTCAACTTCGACTTGAATCGATCAAAACCTCATGGGAACAAAATACACATATCATTAATATTTTCTTAGGAGGAACGGCGAATGGACATTCAATCCTATTTAGACCAAGTTTTTAAGAAATCATTCTTATCTAAACGAGAGCGTAGCGATTTAGCCGAAGAAATGGCTACTCATTTACACTCCTCCAAAGAGCATCATATCAATGAGGGATGCACTGAAGAACAAGCCACCACCAAAGCTATAGCGTCTTTTGGCGATCCGATCAGCATAAGAACTAAATTGACTCAAGAGACTTATGGTCTATCAAGTAAACTGATCCTACAGTTTATAATCATGAGCTTAATCCTGTATTTCAGCTCCCTGTTCGCAGGATTAGTTCTTCATTATTATGATGTTCATAATAGAGTGATCGAACTTCTCCCTGTAGCCTTCATTACAATATGTGCCTTGAGCAGTGCTCTATTGCTGACTCGCAAAAACACTGATCGTTGGTGCCTACTGTCGGTTCCCATTTTATTTGGATTAGGATACTTGCAGGCATATCTGGGTCTTTTCAAAAATATGTTTGGTGGCCTCGATTCATTTACGCTTTTTGAGAATTTATTTTTCAGCGGCGCTTATGATTTTTCAGGGCGCAATAGCTTCATGCTTATTGGTGGTCTGATCCTAGCTGTTCAAACACTCATTTTGTTTGTTATCAGCAAAAATATCTACATCTCTTTGATGCCCTTCGCCTTCTCTATCTTGTATACAGTTTCTCATATGGTCATTTTCGGATCATATTATCTATTCTTTGGGGATCATTTTAGTTCATCCGTCACCAATGGATACAATGTTTTTGCCGCTGGTAACATTCAACGTCTCTCAGATATCGGTGTGAAATTAGGTATGTGTCTTATACTGTTTCTCACCTTAAGTTCAGTGAAAAAGCTGATCTTTAAATCTAAGCTTCAGGCTGGATGAGCGGAATGACATATTATTTATTTTTTCAGGTTCATTCCAAACGAATATCGATTATATTCATTAATTAGCTCATCCAACACCATAGACTGCTCAAGCACTCTCACATTCGGGATTCCATATTGATCTACCAAGCGACTCAACTCTTGCCGACCTTGCTCGATTTGGTCTTTCAAGATACTTAGTTCTCTCATGGCATGTACCCCTCTAGGACATTCTAGAAAAACATTTAATATGAGTAAGCTATCTAGATTTAATAATGACTACAGGTGCTTTTTAGAACATAATATGTTTTGCATAATACTGTAAAAACAAATCTTTAGAAAAGGCATTGCGCTCTGCCTAATCCTTTTTCAAAATACAAAACAGCCTACCTCAAAAGCAGATAGGCTGTTTGTTTTATTTAATATTTGTCGGCTAGCTTGCTGTCTGGAAGTTCCGTATAAATCAACGCTGTATCAAAAAGTCGGCAAACTTAACTTTTCTACTACATTTTAGTACCTTCTGATCTGTGTTTCATTGGCTTCGCTCCTATACTCCCCGTACAAATCTAAACATTTAATACACATCAGGTCATCTTTACTTGAAGAAGAGAGATTTAAACACATAAGTAAGGCATCAATTCTAAGTAAATAATTTAATAATTTATTTAAGTATTATAAAACCCATAAAAAAATGCCCCCTCTAAAAATTAAATGAAGGGACACTTTATAAAATTTAAAGTTTGGATGTAGAGCTTAATAATTCACATTTTGTATTGCAGCTCTTTGATAAACTTTATCACTTGGACCAAATGTGATACCTGGAGTTGATGATATTGTGGCTGACCAGTTTACACTTGATGTTGTATACGCTTGTTTCCCCACGACATCAAAAGATCCATGTGAAGATAGTGGCTTTTTAATTGTCACAAGAAGACTTGTTCCTGCATAATATCCATTACTTGGAATTCCATCATAGGAATAAGTTACACCTTTTTGAGCGGCAGCATCAACAAGTATTGAATCTGCAGTATGTGTTGTCTCCACACCTAGGAAATTCTTGGTTCTCCATGAAGCATAGGCAAATGTTTTCACTATGTTCCACTGTCCAGACCACGCGGCTCCAGCACCTACAGATTTTGAATTAACGTTCCCTTTTAAACCACCAGACACAAGTATGTCCTTATACTGTGAAGTAGATGTGTTTGGATATTCTGCCGAGCTTGCAACAGTTAGGAAAGTATTCAAATTTGAGTTAGACTGAATAGTATATTCATCATCATTTGGATTTTTTAAGTGTGAAATGGTATAATCAGGATGAGACTTTATAAAGTTTACAATTTCATCTTTTTGAATATCATTAAGTTGTAAAACTTCTTGAGGGTATCCTGCTTTTAAAAGAAGTGCATCTTTGGAAACCGAAGGTTCCAAATCTGTTGCCATAGCTGCTAATGGAAACAGCAAAATTAAAGACAAACTTATGAGTAGTACACGACGAATTTTCATTCTAAAAAACCTCCTATGAAATGGTATAAATATACCATATCATACCTTTTTAAGAAAAAAAAGGACTTTATAAAAATTAAGGAGATTATTGATGATGAACATTATAAAAATAACAATGGTTATACTTGTAATTTTCACTTTGGTAGGTTGCAATTCAAAAGAAAACCTATTAAATGAATCAAGTATTTATCCTGAGAATATTCTTGAAACAGTATCAATTAGCTCAAATAAAGAGATTATTATTTATAACGATGTAGACACAGAAGGGATTAGTACTGCTTTTCTAGCAATGGGAGCTACAAATTTAGGAAATCAGATAGTGAAGACAGGGAGCATTCTAAATACAAACCTAGATACTGAAGTTTCCTACCATGTCACTAATCACAAATGGAATGACAATACTAACACCTCCATCATATATGGATTGATTAATGATCCGAAAATCACTAAATTGATTATTTCAGATCTTAATAAACAAAATTTCATCGAGTTATTTCCTCATATAAAAGAAAAAGGTGAAAGGAAACTGTGGTATGCTACTCTAGATAAACCTTTTACTGTCTTTAATTTAGGCATCAAAGCATATAATGCTGAAGGCAAGCTTATTTACCACTTTAGTCCATAAATTAGTGTATCAGCTATATGGAATCATTTTATTCTCAAATCAGAATGGTATGGAGTATGCCATACATCTATAAACTGAGAAATTTAATGGGACTCCTGTCCCTATCTCAGATAAATACTTACTTTCTATTGTTTATTATCTGCAAAAAGTACCTAGTCTTTTCTACCAACAGAGACTAGGTACCGTTATAAAGCATTAAGCTACCATCCTACTATCGTCCAGCATTAAAAATGCTGGTTCAATTTATGCTTCAAAGTACGCTTAAATTTTGGCTCTACACCAAAGTTAGTGCTTGAGGTTTCGAGCCATGCATGTTAACGAGCATAACGTGCATGGTTGCATTCCACGAGAAGCCCTTGGACATATCGATCACGGTTACGTGTAAAATAATGCCTGCGTTGAAACGCCTTCATTCGGTTGTTTCTGCCTTCCACCTGGCGTTTGTCCAGCGACAACGATGGTAGTTCACGATTTCTTCTCGCCAGTTTCGAATCATTTTTAGGCAAGTGTTAACCGCGGGATGCTGGATTTGCTCTCCTTGCTCGAACCAACGATCTAAACGAATGTCTGCTGCGTCCACATCGGGTGAATGCTCATACCATTCGACGAAAGCCTCCTTCCAGGCGTGTACCTGCTGGAGCACGGATGAATATCGCAGGATTTCGTTCAGTTCTCCTGTTTTTCGTCCGATAAGGAAGCTTTCTGCGGGTTCAGCAGTCGTTGTCTTGCCTTTAGCATAGACTTTGCTCGTGAAGGAAGGGTGCCCTGGATGTTCTTTCGTACAGTTTGCACTGCTTCAATCACATAGCCGTGGACATGAAAACGATCCGCGACCGGAAGGGCGTCAGGAAAACATTCGCTCACCCACGTATGGTAATAGGGTGCTAAATCCATCACGACGGCTTTGGGACGTAACGAGCTAAAAGCAGCGTGCTGGCATGCATAGGCGCGAAGGTCTTCCAGCTTTCGCCCAGGCAAAATATCCAGCAGAGTTTCGCCCCTTAGATTATGAATGCCTGTATTATAGGTATGGCCTTTGCGAATCGCGAAATCATCTATCCCCAATACCAAATTCGTCGTGCCTGTCGCGTCACCCCATGCGCGCTCCTGTAGCTGCTCACTTTCCACGACAAGCCAGCGCTGGTATTGGGTTTGGAGAGTCGAGTTCATGAATCGTTGCGCTTTGCTGAACGGTAGACGCTGCAGCGGTATAAATGGCTTGCTGTTTAAAGGCGAAACTGTAGCGTTTACCCGGTCCAACAAAGGCATAGTGCCAAACAAAACCGGCCTGACAGGCGTTGCAAAACAGGCGAATCACAGGTGCCAGAAGATACAGCCGTTTACTGCACATACTCCGGTGGCGGATTTTACGAACTCGGTTACTTCCTTTACGAATCACCGCGTAAGCCGAAAGGCAGAGCGGGCACGGTTGGGTGTAGTCTGTCGGTGCGACTTCCATATGAATGGTTTGTGCATCCATTTCCAGCACTTGTACGACGCGTACCTCTGGTAAATCAAGCAAAATATCGGTATACTGATTGTGCATCTGTCATTCCCTCAAGTTGGATTGGTCGCACAACCATCTTACGGAATGTACAGATGTTTTCTATGTTTATGTGGTAAAGCATACACATTCGTTAGTTTCAAGCACTACGTTTTGTATAGAGCCTTTAATTTTATGCTTTTCATTTTGAAATTTAATCTGAAAGTTAACTCTCCGTTCCAGTTCTTGAGCCAATTCCAGAACCTTATCCCATAAGCTAATTGAAGCATATATGTTAGCTAAATCTTTAATGGCGTCCAACTGTACTTCCTCATTCAATTTATCAATATATGGTTCAAACTTTATTGCCGCTTTAAGATTATCAAATTTATTCAGTGTTTTCTGAAGCAAGAAAATGCGGTACTGGCATAAGGCCAACCGCTCCGAGTGTTGATATTTCTCACTGTCTGCAATACATTCATATAAAATAAGAGCTGCTTCTTTAAGTCCTCTAGCAAAAAAGCTTTCAGCTACTTCAAATAACTGTTCAATATATGATCGATCATCCGTCACATGAGTGATAACTTGTTGTATACAATCCAGCTTACCAAGTTCTGCACACTCGTAGAGGTATGGTTCCAAACGTCTCCAGTGGGGCGCAGATTCAATGAAGGACTCCACCCCATAACTCTCATAGAAATGCCCCTTCTTTAATCCCATTGCAGAAGTGATCTGATTCAGTTGGTTCATAGACATTGGTCTGCTACCTTTAAGAATAGCACTTAATGTCCCAACATTAATTCCTGTAATATCGGAAAAATGCTGCAACTTGAGATTTTGTTCTCTCATATATTTCTCAATATGTGCTCTTATTGTAGATACCATTTCCATTATCACACCTCCATCACCTAAATCACTTATAATTAAATAAAATATAATAAATGTTATTTTAACCTGTATTTTACATAGGTCAATCTATGAAAATACAAAAAGGCTTATTTCCGTCCTTGGAAATAAACCAATAAAGTATCCATAGATAATCCTTTGTATCTTAAATTAAATTTGCCCAATACCATGTGCTGATGGCACATAAATTTGATTTTGAACATTATTTTGACTTATAGGGAAAGTGCTTAGGATCATAACACTAAACAAGAGTATAGCCATGATTTTTTTTGATTTCATAATAGCTGTTAACCTCCTCCATTAGATTATGATAGGTAACTTCCACTTCCTGAGATGCAAAAGACCTGTATCTCTCAAAGAGAGCAACACATTGTATTATGTCATTAGAATTATTAATTCTAATGGCTGAACTTAAACACGTGACAAGCTTTTGCATCCCTTCTGCATATCGCTCGCGATTAAAATGATACATTGCCAATTCAAATAAAAGTTTAGAATACTGGTCATTCTTAATTTGCTCATTGTGCCCTTCTGTTGAGGCTGTATCACTGAACATTGAATTAATGGAATTATCAAATTTTAATATAATATGATCTATATCCATGTCAAAATTATTTGCTGCTTCAATAATCTTAACAAGAGCAGTAAGTGTTTCTTCTTCATTTTGCTCAATCCAAGCTACATATATCGGGAGAACCTCTTTGTCACCCATCATTAGATTATATAAGTAGGTATTAACCTCAGTCCATCTATTAAACATATTGATATATATCATATCTTCATCGCTAGGATTTGGAGTTTTAGCCAAATCGACATTTTTTTTTGTATAAACCAGTGCGTCAGTATATTCACCTTTCCATTCGCATGCATTAGCCTTAAGCAAGTTTGAATACGCCTGATATACAAATAACGGGTAGGCTGTGACCCTATTCTCTTTGCTTATTTTTTTCTTAGTATACGATTGGATAATTTCAGCTTTCCGTCCCAGATCATCAGCAAGCGAAAATGACTTATCCCAGTATCGAAGAGACGCATACGTATTCGCCAAATCCTTAATCGCATCCAGCTGCCTCTCCTCATCCAGCCGATTAATATATGGCTCGAAGTGCACGGCGGCACGGAGGTTATCATGCTGATTCTGACCGAGCGAGAGCGTGAAGATGCGATACTGGCAGAGGGCCAGGCGCTCGGAATGCTGGTATTTCTCGCATTCGGCTACGCATTCATATAACATGCGGGCTGCTTGTTGCTGACCGCGCTCTAGCATACCTTCGGCCATTTCAAATAGTTCAGAGATATAGGAGCGATCGTCCGTTACTTGTTGGATCACTCGCTGGATGCAGTCCAGCTTGTCCAATTCTGCACAGCGTTGCAGGAAAGGCTCAAGCCTTCGCCAGTGTGGAGCCGACTCTACGAAGCACTCCCCACCATACGTCTCGTAGAAATAGCCTTCCTCCAGATTCATGCCTTGGGTAATCAGATCAAGCTGCGCCATGGCGATGGGGCGTGTTCCCTTAATAATGGCGCTAAGCGTTCCAGCGTTCACTCCCGATATATCTGCAAAATATTGAAGGGTATATCCCTGTTTCCTGATGTAATCCTCAATCGTTGAGCGTATCGTAGTTGCAGGTTCCATGTATCCCACCTCCACAATTAAAATCCAGAAATTTGAATTTATATGATTAGACCAATTTTAATCCTAAATTTTACAGTGGTCAATAACAATCGTGGCAATAAATTTACATTTTTATGCAAGCACACAGACTTCTACATCTCCAGCTTACCTTCGCCTCGAATGGCTTATAGAAAAAATCCATTAGAAGAATGGACGGGAACGTGATACAGTTATTCCAACTTCAATATCCTACTATTTCCATAGGAATATACAACACGGACAGACACGAACTGCCAAGTTCAGTGTGGAATGATCCCCCCGTTTTAAACGAGCACGAAAATTCCTTCATCCCCAAAACGACGGACACATGGCCCACTGCCATCTCCCCGACCTTCCAGGTATAAGACTTCGTTTTGCCACGCAGTAACCGTATCCCCGGGTAATTCGGTCTTTCTCCGAATTGCCCTTTTCCTTTTCCTTTTCCTTTTCCTTTTCTTCTCTTCCTTCACTTATCACATGCTGCTATCAGTTATTGCTATTCCTTAGACCCGATGCCTTTGAATACGGTACTTAGCAGTAATTCCACAAACGTATCATCCATCGGCTCACCCGTGACCAACATCCGGTAGAACACAGGCCCATAGATCATGTCGATATACAGTCCAATATCCAGTCCCTGCTTCAACTTGCCACGTGCCACACCTTTCTCCAGAATGCCCCATGCTTCACGGCGGCGCGGCTGAATATATCTGCTACGGTATTCTTCCGCAAGGGCGGGATCAGACTGCCCTTCTCCGATGATCTGTGTAATGACTTTCCCTTCGGCACTTGTCAAAAATTGAACCAGGTTCCCTGCATGAGCACGCACATCCTCATATACAGACCCCGTATCCGGCACAGGCAACCTGGCCGTTAACGCCGACATGTACCCGTCCAGCATGACAGCACCTTTGCTCGGCCACCATTTGTAGATGGTGGCTTTGCTTACCTGTGCACGTTCGGCAATCTTTTCAATCGTCACCGCGGCAAACCCATCTTCGAGCAGCAGTTCATACGCCGCGGCAAGAATGGCATTCTGGGTTTCCATGTTGCGGGGACGTCCTCTTTTTGCAGTCATTGCTGACCCTCCATTTAATCATCTATATAGGCTGAACTAAATTAATTACACAACCACTTCAATAACAGAATAACCTTCCATTCGTTGTTATCCCAAATAAAAAATACGATACGTTCATTATACTAAAATACAGCGTCAATATACATTTTTAAGCTCCCAGCAATGTTATTGTGTTTCCGTCATCTTTATGTAAAATCACTTTGTTCTGTAACTGCCTATTTACAATACTAAACGTATCGTATATTATTTAGGTGTAATTAGTAAACGTAACGTATATTAATTAAAATTACACATCATTCTTAGTGAAAATGGCAATCGAATTATCATCATACACTTTTATTGGAGGTTGATCTTATGGATACCCAACAGAAACAAAGTACCAACCAGAATCAGACGACCGTGCCTGCCTGGATTATTTTCCTGCTCGCCGCTTCCTGCGGTTTACTCGCAGCCAATCTGTACTATGCTCAGACGGTTCTCGGACCGATCAGCAGCACTACAGGTCTCTCGTCTGCCGCAGCCGGGTTAATCGTAACACTGACACAGATCGGATATGTCATTGGACTGCTGTTCATCGTACCGCTCAGCGACATTATTGAGAATCGCCGTTTAATGGTTCTGTTTCTCATTGTACTCGTACTAGCGCTGATCACCGCCACCTTCTCCACCAGTGCTTTCCTCTTCCTGACGACGTCACTGCTCATCGGTATCGGTTCTGTCGTTGCACAGATTCTGGTGCCATATGCGACTTATCTGACTTCCGAAGAGCAACGCGGACAGGTGGTCGGCAATGTGATGAGCGGTCTGCTACTCGGCATAATGCTCGCACGCCCTGTCGCCAGCTTTATCACCAGCGTGTTCGGCTGGCAGGCGGTCTTTGCATTCTCGGCCGTGGTGATCGCGTTGCTCATGCTGCTACTGTCACGGGCACTTCCGGCCCGTCGGCCTGATCCCAACCTTACTTATGGACAATTGATTATCTCTCTCGGTACACTGCTTCGCACCCTGCCGATGTTGCGGCGGCGCGCGTTCTATCAGGCCAGCTTGTTCGGCGCATTCAGCCTGTTCTGGACGACGGTGCCCCTCCGGCTGGCAAATGATTTTGGTTTGTCGCAGCAAGGCATCGCCTGGTTTGCTCTCGCCGGGGTAGGCGGCGCCATTGCTGCTCCGATTGCCGGGAGATGGGCAGACCGCGGTTTTACCCGAGTGCTCACCGGAGTCGCTATGGTTATTGCCGCAGCCTCCTTTGGTCTGGCCTATCTGTTCCAGAGCCATTCCACACCGGCCTTGATCCTGCTGGTCGTGGTCGCCATTACGCTGGATATGGCTGTTTCCGGTAACCTGGTGCTGGGTCAGCGCATCATCTACTCCCTTGGGAACGAAGCAAGAGGTCGGGTGAACGGCTTGTTTATGTCGATCTTTTTCATAGGTGGTGCCATCGGTTCTTCACTTGGTAGCTGGTCATATGCCCATGGCGGCTGGAGCCTCACGACGCTGATTGGTCTGATCATGCCCCTGCTCGCGCTGCTATACTATTTAACAGAGAAAAAGGTTACAGCCGTGAGCGGCACATAACCTGTATCTTATCTGTACTTGCACCCGCATCTTCATCACCATATACAGAGCATTCATCTAAAAATTTCTCTTGTACAAAATAAGGGCAGAGGCCATCCATAGGATCGCTTCTGCCCTTATTTTTATGTTCGTAGCCCTTATGTTTCATACCCCGCATCGACAAGCTGTTCTGTCCTCCGCTAGTCTCCGGTACTCTGCTCCGTTCTGTTCTGTTCTGTTCTGTTCTGTTCTGTTCCAGCTAGACGCGACAGCCTGCTTGTTGCAACTGTACCCAGCCGGAATCATTCTCAAGCGTATCCCCAAACCTGCCTTATTTCATGGCACTATTTCATCACACTGAACTTCTTGGTTGCCGCCCGAACGGACTCGTCTTCTCCCCATACAATGACACCTACAACTTTGGTCGCCTCCAATGCCATCGATGCA
Organism: Paenibacillus polysaccharolyticus; assembly: GCF_900102085.1. GTDB lineage: Bacteria > Bacillota > Bacilli > Paenibacillales > Paenibacillaceae > Paenibacillus > Paenibacillus polysaccharolyticus. The sequence continues at coordinate 260,355 of NZ_FMVM01000006.1, forward strand.
ATTTCACTTGCATATTGTTCAAAGGCGTTATTCAGAGACTGCCCTGTCTGTGTAAAAACAAGATGGTTCAATCCGTCCTGATTCTCGGCGCAGGTCTTGGCCAGATTGATCAATTGATTCTCCCCCGCCTTCAGAATAACGGTGCTATAGCGGATGCCAGCATGCTGAATGCCGCTCTGATCCCGTACAGGCTGATCCGCATATAACTCCGGTTCGTTGAGGGCAGCTTGTCCCATAAGCAATGCTGCCACATTGGCTGCGGCTCCTTGCTCCAGATTTTTATCCAGTATAATTGCAATTCTCTTCATACGAGTGCATTCACCCTCTGTGGTTTTTTCGTAAAACATACCCATGGCATTTGAATTCCTTCACGCAGCACTTTATACGTTACCAGTCCGTAATGATCCGCACAGAGCTGGTTTGTGAGCGCAATGGAGGTTTCTGTATTCAGCATTACCTGCCTGCAGGCCTCCGGGTTGGATGATACTGTGCTGTTCTCTCTATAGGCAATATTCAGTTCAGATAACAAGTATGTAGTTGCCGGATGATGAAAAATCGTATCAATCTGCTCCGGACAAGCGGCGTGGAAGCCGGACAGCACCAGTGCAGGAATCTTCTCTACAAAACTTTCGGACACGACCAGATCTGAATCCATAATGAAACTGTTCAGCTTGGGATACGCTCCAGGCACCAGCAGACAGGAAATCGCACCGGATTTCAGATCTTCTGCAGCCGCTTCGAATTCAGGGTATGGCTTAATCATATCAGAATTATCCATTTTTTTTGCAATATGCATGCTGCAAGTCAAGAATCCTTCATCGTCACCCAATGTGCCCAGTATGGCATATTTCTCTTTATTTATATCCATTTATCTCCATTACCTCCCATTTATTTTCCAATTCGGTACGATACTATACCAAAAAATTCCTGCTGTCAATTAACACTTCAACGCAACAAAAATATGTACAATCGTGCATAAAATTTTACAAAAAATGTATTGAAAACTGAAAATAATGAGCTATAATGTTGTGAAAACCATTCATTATTTCAAATTTTATCCAGGAGGACATATGAAAACCATCGTATACATATCTGATTTCAGGCTTCCCTTTGGTTTAAACTTCGTGAAACCCTTGACCAAATATACAGACTGCCGAAAAATTCTGATTATTGAACGCCATCAATTACATCATCCCGAAAGGCTTGAAGCTTATTTTGATGAAATTAGATACGTTGATCATCTCGAATCTGTTGACGCCATCCGGGCACATATGCAACAAATCCTGCACTCTCACTCCATCGTTGCTCTGTTAACTCCGGGTGAGAATGCCATTGAGATCGGCGGACAACTCCGTTCCGAGTTCGGCATTCCGGGCATGCAGCGCAATCAGGCCGAAGCGGTTCGGAACAAATGGATTATGAAACAAATGTTGCATCAGCGCGGAATCCGCACCTCCAGAACGGCCATTGCGCTCCAGCAACAGGACTATCTTCATTTCTCCGCTACGTATGGATTCCCCATCATTGTGAAGCCGCTCAGCGGTTACGGCAGTATCAACACGTTCAAATTGTCCAGCATGGAAGAACTGTTGCATTACCTTCAATACACAAGACAAGAACAGCAACGGGATTTGCTGGAAGAATTCATTCATGGCACAGAGTTCCACTGTGACTCCATTGTGTGCAAGGGAGAAGTGGTGTTTGCCTCCGTTTCCCAATATCTCTACAACTGTCTGGATATCGCAACGCAGCAGAAACCTCCAGCTAGCATTACCTTCCCCGAAGGCACAGAAGCAGATTTTATCCAGCGTATCGAAGACATCAATAGACAAGTTATTGCCGCGCTTGGCATCAATCAATCGGTGACCCATGCCGAACTGTTCCTCACGCCGGAAGGCGAAGTGGTTTTCGGAGAGATTGGAGCCAGAATCGGGGGTTCACATGTGATGCCGCCTTGCATCAAGAACACGCATGGTGTGGACTTTTTCGAAGCAGTGACGGATCTGGAACTCGGTACATATACCTTCATGCAGCAGGAAACCAGCAACAAATTCACGGGTATGATCTGCTTCCCCTCCCGCGCAGGAGTGATCCAGCACATCTCCGGCAGAGACGATTATGCGGACGTTCCAGGCATCATTGAATTTAACGTCTCCTATGAAGTGGGGCAACACGCCGGGGCTGTCAATGACACGATGACCCGCTCAGGGTTCGCTATTGTGGAAGGTGATTCGTTCGAGGAATTACGTCAGACGTTACTGGAGATGTACGATCGATTCGTCATTGAGGTGGCGGTTCCCGAAAACGTATAAGATCGTGAATACGCAGTAGAGAACGACCTTAACGTAGTAGTTTTTTTACTGGGATTGTGTTTTTCTTGGGGAGGTTTGAAACGATTGTCTTTATTCAAAACATACGCGGGACTCAGCCGCGACATCTATTATCTCTGCTTGGCGAGGACCATTAACAGTACGGGGGATTTTATTTTCTCCCTGATCACCTTGGTGCTTACGTTGCAGATGGGCATGAGTGTGGTCAGCGCGGGTATTTTTGTATCCATGGCGGCTCTGATTAGCGGCCCCGGTGTACTGCTTGGCGGTTATTTAAGTGATCTGATTGGCAAAAAAACGATCATTGTCTCCGGGCAGATTTTGTCTGCCCTTATGATCATGAGCTGCTCCTTCTGGTCAGGCACGATGACCATCGGTTATCTTCTGATTGCGGTCATGTTCTTCATCAGTATTACGCGCCCGGCGTATAACGCCTTAATTATTCAGCTGTGTCCAGAGGAGAAGGAGCGGAAATCGGCCTTTTCCCTGATGTATCTCGGAGCCAATCTCGGTATCGCGCTTGGGCCATTGATTGCCGGCTTTTTTATTAAAGATTACGTGCATATCGTCTTTCTGAGTATCGGAACCGTATTTCTGATCTCTACCTTCATCATTTGGAAAAAAGTTCATGTTGGTGCGAGTGACGAACAAGCAACTCAGACTTCGATCAGGGAATTGGGACATCACACACAGCAACCACAGGGGGAACAACAGCCACATGGGAAGCAGCAGCACCAAGAACGCCAGCAGCCTGGACAGCCAAAACATAAACAAGCTCGCTCTCCATCCAGGCAGCAACAAGGATCAGAGTCTTTGCCTTCGCCATTGTTCCCTATGCTGCTGAAGAATCCACTTGTTGTTTTTTTCATCGTGGTATCTTTTCTTAACTATTTTATTTACATGCAATACTCATTCAGCCTGCCCTTGCAGATGAATCAGACGTTCGGTGAACATGGAGCAGCTTACTACGGCTCTGTCATGACCATTAATGCGATCAGTGTCATCCTTCTGACCACGCTGGTGCTATCGGCGACCCGTAACTTCACGGCTCTAAACTCCATCGCGGCAGGCGCTCTCTTTTATGGCATCGGATTTGGTGCGCTATATCTGCTCGGGGATTGGCCTCAATTTGCTATCGTTGTGGTATCCACGGTGCTCTGGACGATTGGAGAGATTCTGGTGCAGACCAATATCAATCTGTATATAGCATCTCGTGTGCCTGACAGCCATCAGGGGAGATTTAACGGCTTGCTGTTGTTTGTCGGTTGTCTGGGGTATACCCTTAGCCCTTATCTGACGGGTCTGTTCATTCGAAGTGTGGATATGAAAAGTGTATGGATCATTATTCTGGGGATCAGTCTGTTCTATGCGATTTGTATGGTGCTTCTCTGGTATATTGAAAAAAACGCCACAAATAACCGTGGAATCGATTCACCCGATTACTCGAAAAGTGTCTAAATCCAAGCCTTGGTTTATAAGAGCTGCCGCTTAAACTTATGCAAAAACGAAAACAAGCAATCACACCAAAAAGGGACAACACTGAATGGGGTCTGCACGAAAAACCTCCGAAAATGCGTTTTTTTCGGAGGTTATTACGTTCGTTTGACCAAACCGTCAGGATTGTCCCTTTAATCTAACTTTACCTGCTACGTTTGTTTTGCTAAGCCATTCCGCTTAGCACTCATCTTACCTATCGTCTTACACGTTGTCTTACATGAATCCAGCTTTCAGTTGCTTGACTGAAAGGATTTATTTCCGCAGTCTGCGTGCACTTAATGCGTGATGACCACTTTGTAAAAAGGTGCTTCGTGTGTTCTTCATCATCTCGATCCGTTGCTCGGCAAGACGGTCTGCCGCGACATAAGAAGCGATGCCTTCGGTGCGGGAGCTTTCGAATATTTTCTCCAGCGTCGTGTAAATCTCTCCGATCTTCGCCCAAGCTCGATCTTCATGATATCCGTTCAGCTCATCCGCAATGTTGATCACACCGCCTGCATTAATGACATAATCCGGTGCGTACACGATGCCTCGCTGATACAGCTCATCCCCATGGCGTGGCTCCAGTAGCTGATTGTTCGCACAACCCGCGACAACTTTGGCTTTTAGGGTCTTGAGTGTATCGTCATTAATCGTGCCGCCAAGCGCACATGGCGCATAGATATCACATTCGACGCTTGTTATATCTGCCGGATCAACCGCCTTGGCGCCAAAACGTTCCACCGCCAGCTTCACGGAATCCTTGTGGATATCGGTTACGATAAGATGTGCACCTTCCTCGTACAAATACTTGCACAGACGCATCGCTACGTTACCCACGCCTTGCACGGCAATGGTTTTACCCTCTAGCAGATCAGTTCCAAATGCTTCCTTCGCAGCAGCCTTGATGCCGCGATACACCCCCCAAGCGGTTGCAGGGGAAGGGTTGCCGGACGAGCCATAGCTTGCCGAGATCCCTGTGACATAATCGGTCTCCTGATAGATCAGATTCATGTCCTCTTCCGTCGTGCCCACATCCTCGGCAGTGATGTAACGGCCATTCAAACCCTGAATGTAGCGACCGAAGGCGCGGAACATCGCTTCATTTTTGTCACGACGCGGATCTCCGATAATTACCGTTTTGCCTCCGCCCAGATTAAGACCGGATACTGCATTTTTATATGTCATGCCCCGAGCGAGACGCAGTGCATCTTCAATGGCAGCTTCCTCTGAAGCGTATGTCCACATTCGTGTACCGCCTAGCGCAGGCCCAAGTGTTGTATCGTGTATGGCAATAATGGCCTTCAAACCTGAATTTCGATCCTGGCACAGGACCAGTTCCTCGTAATCATGTTGCTCCATTGCTTCAAACCAACTCATGTGCTAACCGTCTCCTCTAACCATTTTTGCGATAAATCGCAGCGTTGAAATCTAGCGTTCCTATTTACGCTCCACCCTCTATTGTACCCATATCCACCCAGTTTGTGCAAAACCGAAACCTCTCACATAGCAAAAAGAGGCTCCGCCTGTCACCCTGTGACTGGTCAGCCTCTCCAATAACTCGCTCTGGATGCATAGGCAGGTCGATACGCTCATGTACTCATATGCTCACGATTATATATACCTATGTACCCTCGCCATCTCACCATATCGCTATCTCGCTCTAGGTCAGCGTTTCAACCACATTGATCGGATGCAATGCCCCGTCCACCGCAAAAGAAGCCTGTCCCGTTTCTTCCGAGACTACCAGCACCACCGCATCGGTCAACTCGCTTAATCCGAGTGCCGCCCGGTGGCGTGTGCCCAGCTTTCGTTCGTGGGCTTCGGCTTGGGATAACGGCAGCACATTGCCGGCAGACACAATCTGGTTGCCACGAATCAGCACGGCTCCATCATGTAGTGGCGCACCGGGAATGAAGAGCGATTCGAGCAACGCGTGAGTTACTTTTGCGTCCACCGCTACACCGGAATGAATCATCGTTTCCAGCGGAACCTCCCGTTCAATGACAATCAGTGCGCCGTATCTACGGTCGGATAGATGCTGCACACTAGACGTCAGTTCTGCAAACTTCTCGGTAAACGGGGACAAATAACAGTCGAGATAAAAAGAAGAAGCAAGCACTTCAATGTGTTTGATCTCGGCACGAATCTCCGCAAACTGTCCCAACAAACAGACACTGTCATGGTCAAAACGCGATAACGTCAGATTCATTCGTTCTGCTACGCGGTGCAGGTCCGCCTTTAACTTCTGCCGCATCAGGGAACTGTCACAGTCTGCTTGTCCGATGTGCTGATTCATCTTGTGCCGCCTCCCTCTTTAGATTACTAGCCCGAGTACCCATACCTTGCCCGGAGAAAAGAAGCTTTATGCATTACAAATTGGATAAATGTTACAATGAGTGTATGACGACAAAATTAAGGAGATTTATGAGGCAGAAACGTAAATATTACATCCTGGCATGTATTATCATCCTTTTAGCTACTCTACTATGGTTCTTTACAATGAATTCAACAAAGTCTCTACAGGAAGATGCATGGAACGATGTTGACTTCAACACGATAACCTCAATAGAAATCGAAAAGGGACATGACCAAAAAATCACGCTTACGGACAAAGGTGATATTCATAAAATCATGAGTAGTCTGTCAGCCCTTGAAGTGAAGAAAGATTCGAGTATTTCTAAAGATTTCAATGAGGTCTATATGTTGATGGTTGATGTAAATGGAGGCGCAAGAATCGGGATGTTTTTATATGATAACAAGTATATCGATGTTTATGATTACGAGGCGTCTCCTAAAAAGAACTCATCCATGAAGTATAAAATTACAAGTAGCTTTGATGAGAAGAACATTCATGACTATTTCAAATAAGAAACGCAAAGAAGAAGCCGAGTGGCGTCACCAGCTCCTTCTTTGCGTTTCTTTAACGTTGCTTCGTATTTTGAATTGTCATTCTATTCTTGATTCTTCATTCTATCTAATTCTAATTTAGCCCTGACTTACCCATTATTGAGCCTTGCCGTACGAACCTGCTTTAAATGTCGTTGGATCATACCATTTATACCCTGCCGCTGGCGCAGCCCACGGCTCAAGCTGTGGCTCGGTGGAGCTTGCTGGTGTCTCCATTGGCAACAAGCTTGTTGCTGTATCAAGGGTCAGACCTGGCACTTGGGACAGACTGGTGTAACTTTCTTTGACCGCGAGCCATTTCACCGTATTTACGAGGAACGTAGCATCGTCCACCTCTTTGAAGCCGTCATACGTCTTCTTGGTAGCTCCGTTTTCTTCACGCAAATACTTTGGCGACGCATCTTCAACGGGAGAGGAATCACCGATGAACGCCGCTTTTCCTGCGCCTACTTTGGCAACCGCAGCGTACGCCCCTTCTGCTCGTCCACCGCCATTATATACGCCTTGATCGACGGCATTATTCCATTTGGACACGCCCGCCGGAACATACACCAACCCTTTGGCCTTGTTCGGGTCCAGAATGGCAATCGTTGATCCGGCGTGCATCGCTACAGCTTGTACACCTGTCGTGATGCCAAAAGCTTGTGAGGGTGCAACGATATCCGTGGCATTCACATCACCCAGCGCGTTATAGCGGAAACGAACGCCGAAGTTGGTTCCGAGCCAGTCGGAACTGGTCACGCCTTGCATTGCCGGGGATTCCGCTTCGGCAGAGGACATGCCTTTGGCTGGATTCAGGAAAGCACCGCGGCGGTAGCCGTTGAACACTTCGGAAGAATCCCAGCGGTTTTTGTTCCGGTCTGCATTATAGTGATCGGAGATGAAGAAGACACTTCCGCCATTCTGTACATATTGCAGGAGCGCAGCCTGCTCTGTGGCCTTGAATGGCACGTTGGCTTCGCCGATGACAAACACGTCGTAGTCTTTCAATTTGTTATAGGTGTACGCTTGCTCACCGAATGTATACGGGATGCTGCGTTCCAGCTGATCCACGGTAAAGCCTGCGTTTCGCAAACCATTCGCAAAGTCTGAAAAAGCTCCATCGATAATCCAGTCAGCCGCACCTGCGGTCTGAGCATGCGTGTTATCAAACAGCACTTTTTTGCCGTTTCCGCCCGGAAGAGGTGTGCCCGGATTCGGATTTGGCTCGGGGTCAGGGTTCGTGGTACCTGAAGAGAGGGTAATCGACGTAGGATTTTTGACACCAGCATAGCTGTTATAGGCGCCAAGCGTTCCCGTTACGATAATCTTTTTGCCTACCAGACTTGGGTTTGAAGCCAGTCCATATTGAGCACGGAAAGAAGAAGAAACTTGCACATCCAGCAGTTTGGCGTTCGAGCGCTCGGATGCGGAATCTGCAATCAGCACATTGAAATCATTGGCATACGGTGAGGTAAACTTGGCCGTCAGTGACCCGGTCGCATGTCCCACAACATAACCTTCGACGGTTGCCGTGCCTCCGCTGCTCTGGGCAGCAATCGCTTGTGATACGGTAAGTGGTGCTGCGGCTTGAACCGGAGCCTGAACCCCCGGAGCGAATAACGTTGTTGCCATCATAACAAAAACCAGGAATGCCCCGATCCAGTGCTGTCTTAACACCTTTTTCATATACCCTTTCTCCTCCTCCATAACGTATGATGCTTGTCCCTATCTAATTTAAAGCTTCATATGATGAATTCCTCTCGATTTATGTAAAATTTTTGAAAAATTTTATAGTCCACAACGGTCATCATGAGCCCATTTCCTGAAAAAAGTTGAGTTATCGCGTCGTTAGGCATTGCAATTTACCTACGTTCGATGCATAATGACATTATATATGTGATAATGATTATCATTATTGAGCTTGTTTATTTTCAATTCCGATGATGATGCCAACCATGCTTACGACTTTATAGATAAAGGGGAACGAACATCGAATGAACACAACTCTGCAAAAGGCTGTCCTGCAGCTTGACGATTATTTGGATCTTCTGAACCTGGCGATTAACCTGGGTGACACAAGATGGCAAAAGGAGATCATCCGCAAGCTGGCCTACACATATCCTGCAACGACTTGCAACCAACCATAAAAACATACCGTCACATAAACGATTTTGGTAATCTTCTAATAACCTGCGAGGAATTCAGTTGTATGAATTCGATCGTGGGCTTTTTTGCGTGCATATGGTGCGTTACAATAGGATGCAATACGATGCGGAATCCATTCAGCAGTGGGATATGACCCACTCCAAGTAGAAAGAAGAAACCTGAGTTGAAGCAAAGGAGTGTACATTATGAAGCTTGAAACAGAACGATTAATTCTTCGTGAAATTGTAGAACATGACTGGCCTCACATCCATACGTATACTTCGATGCCCGAAGTCACGGAACACACCGCATGGGGCCCGAACACGGAGGAGGATACCCGGGCTTATGTACAGGATGTCATTCGTATGCAGCTGGCCGAGCCAAGAGAAGGATATGAGCTTGCCATTGTTTTGAAAAAAGAAGGGCTTCTCATCGGCGGCGCAGGGCTCCACCTTGTCGACCAGACCAATGCTGAGATCGGCTATGTGCTTCACCCTGCCTATCAGGGAAATGGATATGTGACCGAAGCCTGCCGCGCATTACTTCATTTTGGCTTCAAGGAACTTGGCATTCACCGGATTTATGCCAAATGCCGTCCAGAAAACCCGGCTTCTGAGCGCGTCATGCAGCGGATCGGTATGCAACGTGAAGGCCTTCTCCGGGAGCATTGGTTCTATAAAGGGGCATATCATGACTCGTCTCTCTACTCTATGCTGGATCGGGAGTTAGAATAAATATCAGATGTGCTTACCTGCGGGTGAAGCGAGGTACACAGTGGCAGCCAAAATTCTAACGATCACCAGGAACCCTATTTAGACGTTTTGCAGCTGTTTGGGATTCTAACGATCTCCAGTGACGCTATTTCACTAAAAAACCGCAAAAAAGCTACATTTTCGTGTGAATTTTGAGAAATAACGTCTCTCCTGATCGTTAGATTTCCAAATGGGCTAAAACACATAAAATAGGCTCATCTGAGATCGTTAGCCGCGGGAGAGCGAGACCCGATAGTTTGGAAAAGCTACATAACAAAAAGTAGGAAAAAGGATGAAGCAGCCCGCGCCGCTTCATCCTTTTTCCTTTCTATTCATTCGTTCCATTTCGCTACTTTAGTTCCGTTTTACTCTATTTCGTTCCGTTCCGATCTCGTGTCTCCCCACCCGTGCGTTCTCTCTAATTAACTGTTTTGTTACCTGAATCTACTGAATATGGCCTACAGACGACACAGTTCTTTCGGACAGCTTGGGAACGAAGGGCATCCACACATGCAACGTAATGCAGCCATGTCCCGAATCATTAATTTGCCGTCCAGCATATCGAGGGTGCCCTGCTCCTTCCATGCTCCGAGCATACGTGTAACACTTTCCCGAGTTGCCCCGATCATCTCAGCGAGTTCAGTGTGGTTCAGCTTCATCTCCAGCACGATGCCATCTGGAACAATCTTGCCATACGTATTGCTGGCACGGATCAGTGTCGAAGCAAGTGCACCTGCTTTGCCGTAGAGCAACAGGTCACGGAATCTCGACTGTGTAATCCGCTGTGCAAGTGCCATCCATTGCAGAAATTTCAGCGCAAGATCCCCATTTTTGCTAAGCACACTTTCGAGATCCGTCAGCGAGATGATGGCCAGTTCCCCTTTTTCAGCCATCTCTGCACTGTAACTGTGATTCAATCCGCCAATACCGCCGAATTCACCGATCAGATCGCCTCTTTGCTGGATCGACAGAATAATCTCTTTGCCATCCTCCGTCGATTTGGTCAACTTCACTCGTCCCGAACGAATGTAGTACAGATATCCAGCTTCATCACCTTCCAAAAAGAGACTGTATCCCGACTTTACTTTTTTAGGCTGCATTTTCTCTTCGATCAGACTCCATTGCTCCGGTGTAACAAAAGACAGAATCCCGCCTGTTCTCTGTGTCATTTTGCCCGCCTCCGTCTGTGTCTGCGTCTGCTCTACTTTTCGGGTGATTCTTTCCACGAATACTGTACCCATAACTTTCGTCCCCCTCGGTGATTCCTTATGTGTACATCATATCGTGAATGAGTTCGAAAGGTTATCGGGGGATTACCTGATCTTTGGCGGGAAACTCCCCCAATTCGCTGTGAGAAAAGTCACATATCCCCAATAATGCCCCGTTTACGAGTGATCTTATCTTGCATTGTCAAACTTTTACGATAGTGCTAGCATACAGTTAAATGCTTGTGAGTGTTCAATCTTGCGAATTACAATCTTATGCATCTCCGGAACAGGAGGAATACATATGTTATCGTTAGATCATGATCTTTGGGCAAAACTATCAGGCCCCTATGGGTCAGCAGAAGATGTGCCCCACCTATTGCAACAATTGCAGCAGCAATTCAGCCAAGAGGTCTTTGACGAACTGTTTCAGGAATATCTGTTTCATCAAAATACAATCTATACGGCTACCTACGCCGCCATGCCATTCCTAGCTCGTCTGGCATGTACGACTTCCGATACAGCAGTGCGCAAGGAACTGTTTATCAACTGCGGTATTATTGAAGCAAGCCGTGATGAGCAGCACCAAATGCCATATCCGCCATCCTGGACTGAGCTGGCTGATGAGGTGGGCAGTAGTGTCTGCACGCAGATGTATATTGAATATATAAAATCCATTGACCAGCTCAGATCACTGACAGAACAAGTGCTGACCGATGTTGCTGAGCTATCCACAGATGACACGGAGAAACGTTACGTCCTTATTGCGGATGCCGCATTCCGCGAATCCTATATCGTCGCGAATATGCTGATGACATTTTCGGACGGGGATGAGTATGTGGCTGAGTGCCCAGCTTGCGCAAATGAAGTGTACATATGGCCTGATGAACATCATGCTGTGCCTCTGAAAGCCTACGAACAAGATCCTGTTTTTCAACCTGATCAGGAAGCTCATGCTATCATTCCCGCTTCTGTATGGACAGATGAGGAGACAGGAATTCTAGCAGAACGGACAGCAAGGATCGGAGAACAGACACTGTCCGCGCATCTGCCCTATCTGGCAGGCAAAACAACATGTCCCTCTTGCCGTGAGAAGATCGCAGTATGGCCGGCATTACTGAGCACATTTATAATGTAGAAGAAAGATACGTGTACATTTCTGATCTACAGGAGAGCCTTCCTAGATATACTCATTCCAGAATACACATTCAAACGAGACAGTTGGCTGATGGGCCAGCTGTTTTTTTCATTCTTATGCTTCTCGGAGTGATCCACTGCCCACGTTCAGCAGTTTCCAGAAGTGAAATAGGGGTATTCCCTGAATTACAAGGCTGACAAAACAGTCTACAATAGAACTAACATCGGAATATCCCGATTGTAGACTGATTCTCCCATCCAACGAGCCTTGAGTTCAAGGTTACCCATATGTTGTGACAACGATGAACGACCACAATAATGAAAGAAACGTAACGAGTGAAGAACAGATCATCATATGATTCGAAAAAAGGAAGTGTCCCTCATGCATGATGAAGTCTCATCTGCCGTTCAGGAGATGATGAGCGGCCTGTGTCAGAACACCACCGGCGATTTTTGCGGAATGGCTTGTGTGTCTGGATCAATGTTGCGCTGGAAGTATACCTTCGGGGCAACCAATGAACGTGTCAAACGCATGGCTATGCGCCCTGGACAAGATCTGGTAGGCACGGCGCTACGAACCGGACGCACGGTTATGCTGGATGAGCAGTCCCGTGGAGAATATATCCCGGACCGTTGCCCGCTTATGCTTGCTGAACGACTCGTTTGTGCGATAGCCGTGCCCATGTTCAGAGAAGGGAATCTGCCCAACGGTGTATTGCTGGTGGGAAGCAGAACCCCTTGCACGTTTTCCCCCGAGATAATTGTACAAACCGAGCAAGCTGCCAGACAATTGGAACAATATGCATGAGCAGAATATGGAAGCAGAACACACTGAATAAGAGACTTTTCGGAGATTCCCCTCTGAAAAGCCTCTTTTTTTGGTATGATGGATATAGATGATGGAATCGGACAGGGGGAAATGAATGTGATTCGACTGTTAGTTGTGGACGACCATGTGGTTGTACGCTCGGGGCTAATCGCCCTGCTGGAAGGAAAGAACGATATACATATTGTTGGCGATGCAGCCGATGGCGACGAGGCCATTGCCAAAGCACAGGAGCTGAAACCCGATGTAGTTCTGATGGATTTCAGCATGCCTCCGGGCAAGGATGGATTGACCGCTACGGCGGAGTTAAAAAAGCTAATGCCGGATGTATCGATTTTAATTCTTACGATGCATGATGACGAGGAATACCTGTTCCGCGCAATCCACGCGGGAGCTTCCGGGTATATCCTCAAAAGCGCGCCCCACGAGGAATTGCTGGCTGCCATTCGTTCTGTAGCCGATGGAAGCGCCTACCTCTATCCAAGTGCAACCAAACGGTTAATGAGCGAGTATCTGGACAAAGCCAAACAGGAAAATGCCGGGCCATACGATACACTCTCGGATCGGGAAAAAGAGATCTTGTCCTGGATTGCCAAAGGATACGCGAATAAGGAAATTGCCGAGCATCTGGTCATCAGTGTCAAAACGGTGGAATCCCACAAAAGCAATCTGATGGAAAAGCTTGGCCTGCGCACCAGACCGGAACTGGTGAAGTTTGCGATGAAAAAGGGGTTGTTGAACTTTGAGTAAGCCACGCAAAAACAGACTCAGCGGATTAGCCGACCAACCTGTTCAGCACCTACTCAGCGAAATTGACAATCACATTTCGGACAATGAATTCCGAAGCAAACTGAAAGGTTCGCTGCATCAACTTGGTGATTTGAAGTTTGCACTCGACGAATCCTCGATCGTAGCGCTGACGAATCGTTTGGGTAAAATCCAATACGTGAACGATAAATTTTGCGAAATTTCACAATATAGCCGCGAGGAGCTCATTGGTCAGGATCACCGGATTATTAACTCGGGGTACCACGGTAAAACCTTTATGAAGACGTTATGGGATACCATTTCTGCTGGCAAGGTGTGGAATGGCGAGATTCGGAATCGTGCAAAAGACGGCAGTTATTACTGGGTAAATACCACAATTGTTCCTTTCCTCGATAACGACGGTGAGCCATATCAGTATTTAGCTGTGCGCAGTGAGGTGACCAAGCTGAAACAAGTCGAGGCTGAGCTGCAACAGATGATGTCGCAAGTCATGAACATTCAGGAAGAAGAACGGCGGCGTATTTCTCGTGACCTTCATGACGGGATTGGACAAAGCCTGTTCTCTCTCGTAATTCAGATGGATCGTCTGCTGGCAGATCAAGCTAACCCGGGCGTTGAAGCACTACGAAAACAGGTTACCGGCATTATGGAAGATGTTCGCGGTATGGCTTGGGAACTGCGGCCGTCTGTGCTGGATGATCTGGGTGTCGTTCCTGCGATTCGAACCTATATCGAGAACTATAACCGCCATTACGGCATCGAAGTTACTCTCGAATGCAATCTGCGCAAGCGGCTCCCGATGAACCGAGAGATCGCCATCTATCGCATCATCCAGGAAGCCTTAACCAATGTAGCCAAATATGCCGACGTTGCCGAGGCACAAGTGACCGTAGAAGATACGGAAGAGCTCACGCTTGTCGTTATTGAAGACCAAGGTACCGGATTTAACGACGCTACTGCCGGGAATGGTGTTGGGTTATTCAGCATGGAGGAACGTGCACGGGGAGCAGGCGGCACGTTACGTGTATCATCAGAACCCGGCGAAGGAACTACGGTTACGCTACTACTGCCTAAGACAGTGAACTCATAATGGGTGATTCATCACCATCCAAATAAACATCTTAAAACTAGCAACAACTCTTAATCTCCTGAGAGAAGCATCCTTGCTGATACAAACTCATGAAGTAACTTGTCCTAACAAGGATGTACTGACTGCCCGCATAAAGCGAGCAGTCTTTTTCTTTCACAGATACGACAAAATGAAGGTGCTCCCTTAAATATTTTTAACAATCCCCCTAAAATCAGTTGACGTTAGTTACGTTTCGTCATTAAACTATGAATGCTGCATGTATTAAGCGTACATTCAATTACTCTTTAAATTCGGATACACATCATGCAACATATGAAAACGAAAAGGGTGATTCAAACATGTCTCACAAACGTTCCTCCAAAGGTGGAGAAATTCCGCAAATGTACAATCTGGACGAGATGGATCGCAAAATCATCGCCGCGCTCCATGAGAACAGCCGGATTTCCTATACAGACCTGGGTACACAGATCGGATTATCCCGCGTAGCCGTTCAAGCTCGCATCAATGCATTATCGGAAAAAGGAATCATTGAACGTTTCACCGTTGTCATTAACCCAGGCAAGGTGGGGCTACAGGTCTCCGCCTTTTTTAATGTCGATGTGGAACCGCGCTTCCTGGATGAAGTTGCAGAGATGCTGGATGATGAGCCAGCAGTGACCAGTCTCTATCATATGACAGGCCCAAGTACCCTGCATATGCACGGTATTTTTGCAGATATGGAAGAGATGGAGCAGTTTATACTGGAGAAACTCTACAAGATGCCTGGCATCGTCAAAGTGGAATCACAACTGCTCTTAAAACGATATAAAAGCCGCATGGGCATGAGACTCTAGGAGGATATCAGCATGAGTTGGAAAGATTACAACGGTCTCGTGGTCGGCATGGTACGAACCGGAATTTTGGGATATGGCGGTGGCCCCTCGGTTATCCCGCTAATCCGTTATGAAGCCGTCACCCGGTACAAGTGGGTCAGCGACGATGAATTCGGCGAGATTCTGGCGATTGCCAACGCCTTGCCCGGACCTATCGCAACCAAAATGGCTGCTTATCTTGGCTATAAAACAAAGGGTGTTCTAGGCGCTATTGTGTCCGTACTCGCTCATATTTTGCCGACAAGCATCGCGATTATTGCTCTACTCGGTTCGATGTACGCACTGCGTGAATCCAAGATTGTAGCGGGTATGGTAGCAGCGGTGCGGCCTGTCATTTTTGTGATGCTTGGTATGATGGCCTATGAATTTGCGATGAAAGCCTGGAAAGGCTTGGGTAAGTGGTTTGCTATTTTATTCGGTGTGATTGCCTTTGCAGCATTACAGTTACTCAATATTCATCCGGGACTGGTGATTACGGTGTTCCTGGTCTATGGTTTCTTCCATTTCGGGCTGGTACAGCGTATAAAATCCAAAGGTAACTCCGACAAGGAGGTATCGTAGGATGCTTCAGACATGGTGGGAATTATTTTGGGGATTTTTCGTAGCGAACATCCTCGGATATGGAGGCGGCCCCGCTTCCATTCCATTGATGCAGGAAGAGATTGTGAATCATTACCACTGGATGACAACCGAGCAGTTCGGTGATGTACTGGCAATCGGTAATGCGCTCCCAGGCCCGATTGCCACGAAAATTGCTGCATTTGTCGGATATCACGTCGCAGGCTGGTTTGGTGCATTAATTGCCAGCTTCGCTACCATTGTACCGTCAGCAGTTGCACTTATTCTATTACTTCGTTTGTTGAACAAACACCGGACTTCACCTAAGGTAAAAGGCATGACTCTGCTTGTTCAACCGGTGATCGCTGTGCTCATGATTCTACTCACTTGGGAATTCGGCCAAGTATCCACGGACTCCATCGGCATCTGGCAGACGCTGATTATTGCAGGCATCTCCCTCTGGGTCATGACCAAAACCAAGCTGCACCCGGCAATTCTTATTCTTATTGCTTTTGCCTATGGTGCTTTGGTACTGTCACATACGATGTGACCAGATTAGATCGCTATTAGATCGCTAATCTAAATTATGAATTCGGGAAAATGTATGTTTTTCAACTCTATATGGTACTCAAAAAGGTGATATCAGCTTGAATGCTGATATCACCTTTTTGACATTTACTATTTCCGATCCGTATTCCGACCTTACTTTTCCTCAACCACAACGTTGACCTTTGTTTTTACACCTGCATAGGAGATGGTAATGGTCGCTTTACCTTTACCATTCGCTTGAATAATCCCATCTTTTACGGAAGCCGTTGCAATGCGGGAGGAAGTCCAAAGTGCTGGTTTGGACACATTCGCTTCACTTCCATCCAAATATGTTGCGGTGGCGACTACGGTTGCTTTATCGCCAACTTTCATCGTTAACGTGACTTTATCCGTCTGTAAATATTTCAATGTATCTACATCCAGCGCAATCGTAATCGTTTTGCTACCATACTTCGCAGTTATTCTTGCTTTACCTGAGCTCAGTGCCTTCACTTTGCCTTTGGTCACTTGAGCCACTTTGTAACTGTTTGATTTCCACTCTGCTTTGTCTGTAACATCCCGCTCACTGCCATCACTCAAGGTAGCAGTCAACTTCAAATCCACGGTTTCACCGGATTTCAGCGAAAGAGCTGGTTCAGATGCTTCAATCCGTGAAATGACATCGACTTCAACCTGAATTGTGATTTTCTGTGAGCCGTATTCAGCTGTGATGTTCGCTTTACCACTGCTATTACCTGTGATTACACCTTTTTTCACATCAGCTACACGAGCATTGCTTGATTTCCAAGTTGCATCGGCTGTGACGTCTTTCGTATTACCGTCCCCATCCGTGCCTGTAAGGATAATGGCTTGAGTTTCTTTTGCAGACAGCACGACAAAGTTCATATCCGCTTCCAGCCCGCTCGCCATTCCTACTTCTACAGGCAGTGTCAACGTTTTCCCTTCGATTTTAGCAGTAATCGTTGCTTTGCCTGTCGCTACACCCGTAATAACCCCTTTGCTGTCTACCTCAGCGATTTTCTCGCTGCTACTGCTCCACGTTGCATCGTCAGATACATCCTTGGAAGTTTCACCGTATACGGCAAGCACTTTGGCAGCAGTGGTTCCGCCAACAGCAACGGTTGCTTTCTTTTTATCCATCTCATACTTGTCAGGCACGTCTACGTTTACTGTGAATTTCACCGTTTTGCCGCCATATGCTGCGGTAATGGTAGCTGTACCCGATTTGTATGCAATCAGTTCACCACCCGATACATATACAATATCTGCATTGCTGGATGTCCACGTCGCTTTGGACGTTACATCTTCCTTGCTTGCATCGATGTATTCAGCGTTCGCTGTCAGGTTTTTCTTTTTGTTATCACCAGTCACGCTCATGGCAAGTTTGTCGGTAACATCTTTGATATCCAGATATCTCGCCGTATCTACATCGACAGCGATCTCTACCGTTTTGCCACTGTATGCAGCCTTAATCGTTGTTGATCCCGCACTTATTGCTGTAATTTGGCCTTTGAACACCGTAGCCACCTTCTCATTGCTGGATGTCCACGTTGCCTGATCCGTTACATTCACATCACTACTGTTTGGATATGAAGCTGTAACTGCGACATTGGCCGTTTTATTCGTATCACTCAAGCGGAAGAAGATGCTCTGTTTCGCTACGCTCAGCTTGCTCGTCAGATCTACATCCACATCTACGGATACCGACTTGGTACCATATTTACCTGTAATTGTGGCAGAACCTGCCGAATAACCTGTAATGTTGCCTTTCAGTACATCTGCAACCTTTTCGTTGCTTGACGTCCACTCTGCCAGATCGGTTACATCTTTGGAAGTTCCATCTGGATAGGTCGCTGTTAATGTGACACTTTCCTTCTGTTTCAGAAGTAGACTGATCTGGCTTTTGTCCACATCCACACGTTTAACCACTTCCACGTTAACATCTATGGTTACGCTCTGACTGCCCAGCTTCGCTGTAATCAACGCTGTGCCGGCACTCTGACCCGTCACTTTACCGTTAACCACTGTTGCCACTTTCTCATTACTTGTTGACCATTCAGCACTGCTGGCCGCCTGCTCATTCGTTGTATTATCGCTATACGTTGCAGTCAGCAAAATATCCTTGGTAACCCCTGTACGGAGATCAAGATCTTGCACATTTTTGGAAAGGGCTTTGACTTTCTTGGTCACTTTGATTTGAATAGATTGACTTTGCCCTTGATACGCCACTGTAACTGTGGCTGTACCTTCTTTTTTGGCTGTTATTGAACCATTATATGCAGAGGCTACCGAAGCATCACTGCTCGTCCAGGATGAACTGATCGTAACGTTTGCCGAGGTATTATCCGAATATACCCCCGTTACGGTAACCGATCCGGAATCGCCGACTTCGAGCGACATTTCATTTTTGGAAACCACAATTTTGGACAGTTCTTTCTCTGCCGCAGCGGCCAAGCCTACGTTGGAAATACTCAGTATCAACACCAGCATCATCACCATGTACTTGGTCAATCTTGGCTTAAACATCATTTCCCTCCGATTAATCGTCAATTTTTTCCTACTCTAATTAATGTCGGCAAGAACTTTCCAGATGTTTAGACTTTCAGGAAATTTTCAGGTAATTATATGGAAAATCATACTATAGTCTCATCTACTCCCGCTGCGCATAACCTGAATATAAGGCTTACCATCTTATGCAACATCATTTTTCAGTATCGGGGGAAATCGGTGTGAATCAGTCATTCGATTACATCCATTATTGGGAGCAGACTTATTCTTCAGGTAAAACGTCGGGCAGGGGTTCATATGGCGTGCTGGCGGAATTCAAAGCGGAGGTGGTCAATGCGTTAATCCGGCGCGAAGGTATTCATCGGGTCATCGAATTCGGCTGCGGAGATGGAAACCAGTTGAAATATATGAACTATGGTGAATATCTGGGCATGGATGTGGCATCCTCGTCTATAAAACAATGCGCTTCGCTATATGCCAGCGATCCTACCAAAAGCTTCATGGTGTATACACCGGGCCTGTGGGTCAATCGCGGTTTTCTCCAAGCTGATCTGACCGTGTGCCTGGATGTGCTGTATCATATTACAGATGAAACGGATTTTCGGGCTACCTTACGCGATGTTCTCCACACTTCATCTCAATGGGTGGTGCTCTATACAAGGCTGAAGGAGCAAGGGGAATCCGGCGTGAAAACCATCCAGGATCGCAATCTGTTCCACTATCTATTCGATTATCCCGAATTCAAAGTGCATGAGATCATACGCCAGCGATATCCCGAGCAATCCTCTGCCGACTTTGTCATTCTGAGACGTTCGCCAGCGAAGTAAGTTCACTTCCTGAAGATACAGCAGAGAAACAACATAAATAACCGCCCTATGCAGGGCGGTTGGCTAGGCGTATCTTGAAACCTACTGAATTGCATCTTTTACCCCTTTTTCGCCCCCTGCTATGTCACTTCCCCTTGACGTGCCCCGGCACGCCTGCGGGAAACTTCCTTGTTTGGAACGAAATTTGGAAAATCGGCTTTCTTCAGCATTTTCCGTTAAAATAACCCCTCGTTTCCACGCAACTTCGCCAGCGCTTCCATATAGAAGTAATCGCCGTAAATAATCGGCACATTGATTCCCCGGCCTTCCGGGTAATGTACCGTTCCCTGCATTATCAGCCCTTCTTCCGCTACAGATTCAGCAGGGCTGTAGCGCTCGTACAAGCCGCGGACGATGCGCTCTCCCGCGGCGGCGTAGATTTGCCCGCGTGGCGACAGCTTCGCGAGCTCAAGCAGACCGCTCGCGGCAATCGCCGCAGCGGACGAGTCCCACGCCGCCTGATGCTCGGCAGGCGCGCGAAAATCCCACACCGGCACGATGTCTTCGCCAAGCATGGCGAGGAAGAAATCGGCCGCCCGCTCCGCTGTCTCCAGATATCGGGCTTCGCCCGTATACCGGAAAGACAGCGCAAACCCGTGCAACGCCCAGGCGGTACCCCGCGCCCAGGCGGACCCGGGAGCATGGCCTTGGCCGCCATGCTCCCGCAGCTTCTGCCCCGTGTGTGGATCAAACTCCACCACGTGGCAGATGGACCCGTCTGCGCGGACGAATTCGCGCGCCACGGTGTCCGCATGCGCTTCCGCCAGCCATCGGAAGCGAGGATCGCCGCTCTGCTCGGATGCCCAGTAGAGCAGCGGCAGGTTCATCATGCTGTCGATGATGGCAACGCCGCGCGTGTCCATCATCGACGAGCCGAAGTTCCATGCGCGGATGAACTCACCGCGCACGTGAAAGCGGGCAGCGAGCAGATTCGCGGCAAGCATGCCGCGGCGGCGCCCATCCTCGCTTCCCATCTGGCGATAGCTGGCTACGCCACTAAGCAGCCAGATGAAACCCAGATCGTGATCCACCAGGTCTGGATCACGCAGACAATCTTCGAGCTGTCGCTCACAGCTAGCGGCGATATGCCGCAGATCCGCCGCCGATTCATGCTGCGGATCATCCCGGTACACCAGCCACAACAGTCCGGGCCAGAAACCGGCTGTCCACCATTCCGGAGCATTTTTGTCGTACACACCCTGCGGTGAAATATGAGGAAAGGTATCCTGGATTCGTTTCGCATTTCGAATCGTCTTGTGAACCCCTTGCTGCCATGCTTCCTCCAGCCATGTTGCGGATGTTGAGGTATTCATGATCATGTCCTCCTGTTCCTATGTGAGATCGCGTCCCAATCGAATAGTGAATGTCAGTTGCTGTGCATCGTAAACTTCCATCCGCGCTTGCTTGAGCAGCCCGTTGCGTGAAGCCACTTCCTGTGGATTCAGCTGAATTACCGCTTTGGCATCTTGAATTGTCGATTCAACGTATGCTCCCAGGTACGTTGTGCGCACACTGCGCTCCGTATAGGTAATCACAGCCTGCTCCCGACCATCGCTAAACATCAGTGGAATCACAGCTCCCACCGCCTCCATCTCACCCTCAAATATATAAGTCACCACCAGTTCATCTGCTCGTTGCACATAACGGGTAATGATAGAGCGCATCCCAGGTAAAGGCCCCGTCCAGGTAATTTCAAAATCATTCTCCGTTGTATTCAACATGGCTTTCTCAGCAGTGCTCTTCACAATATTTGAACCAACTGCTGACACGGTTTCTTGTAGCTTATGATCTGCCGAAATCTCACCCATCCGGGTCGCCATCTTAAATATGATTGAACCGCCACCGTGTGCCGGATCAATTCCCGCATCACGGTCATACTTACTACCCGATGGTATGCCCTCAGCCAGACTATGCCACACCCCATCCGCTGTCTTCCAAGCGGGGCAATAACTCAGAGGCTGCACAACACCTTCAGCAAATTCCGTAAATCCTGCCTGTATGTGACTGGCTGCGGACGGGCCTATTAATCCCGGCAGACCTGCCTGTTGCACTCGTACCAGCCCCGGAATCGTATACGGGTCATTCAGCGCAGTGTGCAAAACCAACTGCTGACCTGGCACAGAGGCCAGCAGGGTTTCGAACCAGCCGTCCGTCTGAAGTACTCTGCTTCCAATCTCGGAGGGGAGATAGGAATGCACAATCTCCTCATCTAAATCACGAAGACAGGCATGTGCAAGCGCGGCTGCCGTCCACAGATTGTAACAGGTGTGGTTGGTGTATACTTCGTAGCCGTGACGTTTCTCCGGCGCATATTCGTTGCGTACAATTTTCAAACGTCCATCCGGCATCAGCCAGCGCTCTACGGCTTCAAAACAACGATTTGCCGCTCGTGCAAACGCCCCGGCCATCACCGAATCCCCAGCCTGCATCGCCAGCTTGGCGTGTACCGAGCAAACATATGCCGCCGCCGCTTCATTCCATTGGTGCTGGGAGCTGCGACCACGCGGCGGTATTTCTCCCAGCGGAGACAACATCAGCAGTGAGCTGAACGCACCATGATTCAGCTTCTCTCGTAATGCATCTGCGACTGCCCCTTCATAACCTCCATCAAGCATCACTTCAAGATGATAGCGGGTAGCGATATCATAGGAAAACGGACAATTCGGCCGATCCAGCGGACCGTCCTGATACAGACCGAGCGGAGTAAAACGTGGCAGATGGTATGCTTCCAGATAACGATCCATCCACGTTGTATCCTCACTCGCAAGATGTTCGCTCCATCGCAGATATTCACCAGAGATCATAATGGCATTCCAGTTAATCATGCGATTGGCATTATTCATCTTACTCATCGTAAATACATAATCGTTCTCGGGATCAATCGTCCGAAGTGCCTCGGCCCAGATAGAGGCCTGATCAGGTCGATGAGACCTTAGCAACATGTATGCCCGCATCATCAGTACAGGAAAAAAATCCGGATGATTGTCCGGCGCACTGCCGCTTACCACCGCATCAATGCTATGGGACAGAGCTGCCGATGCAGAATCCAGCAGCTCCATGTGCCCTGCATCCACTAGTACTGCAGCTGCCATAGCGTAGGCCGGGGTGGAGTAGTACCGTTCTATGCCTGAATACGGATCGATAATTGCACCGTTACTATCCTGATATTTCGTGTAAGCGCACACAATTTGTTTCACGAGTGCCAGCTTACGCTCCCTGCTCCAGCCATCTGCCGGTGCAGAGCCAGCTTCAGCTGCTAATGTGCGATACCTTTCAAGTTCATTTTTCCATGGATATGTCGCTGTGGCTGTATAACGACTCACGTGGACTCACCTCGGCTTCTCCTTAATGGGGTTCAACCATAAAATCAACCTGACATACAATCTCTAGCGGAGCATCGTTGGCGGTTTCGGCATCTTCAACTCGTTCATCCTCGCTCTTTGCCGCTGTAACTTCGTTCCCTTTCCAAACAAGTGATGTACGATAAAATGTAACAGGGACCTGATCATGATCCACGGTATGCACAGCTTCTGTCTGCACCCGCCACAGGACAGCATCATAGTTCATGTACAGATTAGCCTGCGAAGCCTGCCACCGAAGTCTGCCTTCCTTTTCCATTGTCGGACCTACCCGGCTTATCCAGCGCTCAACGACTTGTGATTCAACATATGGCTCGTTCAACGAAGCCTTTGCAGTATCCGCTTCTGTGTCCATCTTCCATTGGAATCTGTCTATAATCCGCAAGGTCGCCATATCTACATGCACACCCGGATCAGAAGGATTCCCCGTACTACAACAACTGCCGCCTCTTTCCTTAACTTCCATAGTCCTATTCATTCCAACATAATCTTGTCCGGCCTTCCAGCTCAGATGGCGTGTATACCGGTGTAATGTTGTTGCTTCGGAATATGCACGCGTCAAGTCGAACAAGGCCTGCATTTCACTTCCATCCGGCTCAAGCCTGAATTCCAGCAACTCGGCTTCAGCCTTTCTACCCGAACGTTGCTCGCAACCTCCGATCAGGGGCACGTTATGCCCGGCAGATGAGATATGAAATAACTGCTCGCGCCCTGGAGCAAAATACGCCTGAGTGTACAACCCTGCTCCAGGGTCACACAGTATATTTTCGCCACCGCAATGGATAATCACTTGTCCCAGATCATTATGATTGTGGGGTTCATCATTATGACCGCCTTTAAACGAACATGCCACCTGAACCCACTCCCAGTCTGAACAAGGTTTGCTTGTCTCTCCTTGTACATTCGGCGGCATATGAAGGGCATGTTTAGCAACCATCCATTCCAGCTGTTGAAAAATAAACCCTCCATTCGCCCGCTCAGCCGCTTCTCGATGTATACGTTTATATACCCCCGGATCGCTCCACATCACGTTCCGTAACAGATGAGCCCAGCGACGACAAGGATCTTCTGTCAGCCGGGGAATACGCAAGGGCAAATCCACTTCCATTCCGAAACGTACAGCTAACAGAGACAGGAGCCCCGAAGGTATCTCTTCATGCTCCGAGCTATCCGAATAATTGATAAATGTACCGCCCGACAGATGGATTCGTAGCGGAAATGCCGCTATCGCCGCTATTTTGGAACCTTGTAACAAGTCCAACGCTCCCTCTGTGTAGTCCAGTAACATCTCGGCATAATAAACGAAGTAACCGAAGCCATACACCCAGTACCCAATCCCTTCAGCACAGCCGCCGTCCTCGCCATACCCGCTCAAGAACGCCTTCATACAGTCGATCGTCTGCCTGGTGGACTCCAGCAGCATCGCCTGATCCTCCAGCAATAACAGAGCAGCCATGCCGCAACATCCCCCACAGACAGCAGACCAGTTGTGATCGGCTATCTGCCAGTGATATGCCCTCTTTTCCCTGTATAACGGCGTAAAGATACGTCGCTCCGCCTCTTTACGTATCCGTTCAACAACCAGAGCATCGAGATGATGACGATGAAGTGCCACAATCTCTGCAAGCATATGTACCGTCTCTGCGGCGAAGAGATCGATATTGCCTGCTACCTGCTCCGCCTCTCCCGTTCCCAGATGTGCCGGAAGGCACCACGTATATTCATCACATACCGCCCACAACATCTCTTCGAGAGCATGAACCATATGAGGGGTGCCAGCATCGAGAGCAAGCATGGCAACGGCTGCTAATCTACCGCGCCTTTCGAAGTAAACCTGCTCGTATGCTTTGCGGTCTCCCGCCCTGCCGAACTGTCGAAATAATTGGAATGTCAGAAGAGGTAGCGGTTCTCTTAATGCTTGCTCTCCATACCTTCGTAAATCGGTGAGCATCTCAGCCAACTCGGGCCGGAACAATTTTTCCCGAAGTTCATCAGCCTTGAATCCTGCACCCTCTTGAACATGATTCCGATTGTTAATGTTAAGAAACACTTGCTGGATCTGCTCTTCGTCTGGCCAGTCGAGTACCTCAGATTCATCTAGAGCGTATCTTACACGCATTTCATGATGTTCGTTTCCGATTTCGTGATTAGAGCCTTGCAAAGGATTCACCACGCTTCACTAATGGAATTTAAGATAAGCTACACAATAGCAAGTGGAGATTGCTGCACCACAGACAACCACTGACGGGCAATTAGCTCATGACCTGCCGCAGTAGGATGAACGCCATCCCATAACCAGTATGAAGCATCGGCTTGCTCCAATGCCGCATTGAACGTTTGCTGTAGCGGGACCCACACCGCCCCGAAGTGCTCGGCCATTTCTCGAACCTGTTGCTGGTATTCAGCCATAAGCGTTTCCCAGCCCTCCCATTTCTCCAGTGTCGCCCCTGTCTTCAGAATGAAAGGCTCCATCAGTACAAGTCCGGTATTCGGTATAACTTCCCGTGTTTCCTCCAGCAGGTGACGATACGCCCGGGCAAAACGATCTGTATATCCTCTTGGTTCATCATTCATAAAACGCCAAGCATCGTTAACCCCAATCAGGATACTGATCAGATCGGGTTTCAGACTATATGTGTCTTCATTCCAGCGTGCGTACAGATCGGATGCCCGATTTCCGCTAATGCCTCGGTTATAGAACGTTTTTTGCTTGCTCGCCAGTTCCATGCCCAGTCTGCTTGAGATCAAATAAGCGTACCCGTGACCGAGAACATGATTCAGATCCTCATTCCGTGATCTTCCTCCGTCGGTAATGGAATCCCCTTGAAACAAAATCGTCGATGGACTTGGTTTCATCTTAGACATCGTTCCTTTCGCTCAAAATAGTTGATGAAATCCTTCTACTATATCCATGGCACAACAGACTATTTCATGCTGCTTTCTCCATCTTATCCCTTTTAGGTTCATTAGAAAATAGCGTTTTCATCACGATCCTACCTTCCTACCCCATGAGGTAACGTAATATCATCATGGATACAATACCAACCAGCACCGTACCGAGCAGACTGCGTGTCCAGATGGCTACAGCCACTGTCGGCAATGCTGCCCATAAGGCGGCATTTTCTGTAAGGGGGACAAGACGATTGCCTGACATAAACAATTCCTGACCAATGAGTGAGGCCATGACAGCAACAGGCACATATTCGAGCCAGCGCATCAGCCACACCGGAATCTGTATTTTACTGAAGAGCATAAGCGGCAATACCCGGGGGATAAACGTGAGTAGTGCCGAGCCCATAATAATCCAGAATACATCCCATCTTACTTCCATCGTTCCATAAACACTCCCATCGTTGCTGCAACCACTGCCGCTATGATAATGCTCAGACTACCTAGTGAAGCCATGCTTGCTAAGATAACACACACGACCGCTATGATTGCTACATTGATATGTATTTTTTTGCTTTTGCGATGTACCAACTGAAGCACGATTAGACCGATAAACATCGCTGGCAACGCATAGTCCAGTCCAAACCGATCCGGGTTCGTGATCCAGCGTCCAAAGTACGCTCCCGCCATGTTCGCGATAAACCAGTTCAAGTACGCCGTAATATTCAGACCGTGCATCCAGCGCTCACTGAGCGTTTTTCTACCGATTGCACGTGTCATCGCCACACCGAATGACTCATCCGTAAGCAGTGAGCCGATCCACATATTTTTAAGTGGCGTCAGATGTCTGAAATACGGAGATACCGCTGCGCTAAGCAGCAGATGACGCAGATTCACAAAAAATATAGTGAAGATGATTGCTAACGCCGATCCGTTGGAAGCCAGCATCCCTGCTGCGATGAACTGGGCAGAACCTGCATACAAAATCAGGCTCAACAATGCCGTTTCGGCAAAACTGAGACCTGCAGTCATCTCGATGACCCCCGCTGCAAAGCCAATACTTAAGTATCCAAGCAGGGTAGGCACACAATCTCGAACCCCCTGCATAAATGTTGCTTTATCCTGGATTTCCACACTTTTTTCATGTGCAGATAATCTTGGTGCACTTTCATTCAACTCTCGTACAACTCCTCTCTAATTTTAATCACTGTCAGCCGATATATATCGATACATACCATTCTGAATCAGAGATTTGGAATAATGAATGCAGAATTGGTTTGCATTAACTTAGAAATATACCATATTTTATGTCAGTTCGGGAGAGTTGACAGGGGGAGAATGTACTATGAAGAAAGTGAAGCAGCCAAAGGGGAAACGAACGTTACAGATGAGAGAGAAACTGATACTTTCATTTGCTATCGTGCTGCTGATCCCGACAATCAGTTTAGGCATCATTTCATTCCAGACAGCGGCTACCAAGGTCGAAGAAAAAATGTTTGAGAATGCCAACAGTAGCGTAAGTGTACTGAATCAGACCATTGACCAGATTATTGGGGCTACACGTAAAAATGTAGACTTCCTGGCAAGTCAGTTGGATGCTGGTAATGTGGGTCCGGTTCAAGGGGACGAAACGGATACCATTCGTACCTTACTTGATGCTTACAAAGATACACACAATGACGTGGAACTTGCCTCCGTCGGAACGGATAAAGGTGTCTACATCAACTCCCCGGTCACCGCCGTTAACAAGCCGGGATATGATCCCCGTGAACGTCCTTGGTTTAAAGCTGCTTCGGAGAACAAAGACGTGCCAACTGTAATTACACCTTACATCTCAAGCAATACAGGTAACGTGGTTGCTTCGGTCGCTCAGACGACCGGTGACGGTCATGGTGTTGTTTCGGTCAGCCTTTCCCTTGAAGCTCTTTCCCAGACGGTAAATTCCACGAAAATCGGGCAAAGAGGATATATCTATATTATCGATAATGCAAATAAAATCATCGTGCATCCAACCGAAAAACCAGGTACCGAAGGCACGATGGAACCCTATAAACAAATTTTTGACCAAAAGAATGGTGATCTGCAGTATACGTTGAACGGAAAAAACGAACATGCCTTCTTCGTAACCAATGAAACGACAGGCTGGACAGTTGTCGGTGTTATCGATAACGACGAAGTTACGGAAACCGTTCGTCCAATCCTGTACACTACCCTTGTTGTTATTGCGATTGCTGTAGTTATCAGCTCCATCATTATTTTCTGGATTGTACAAGCCATCACGAAACCGCTCAATCGCCTTGTCAAAGCTTCCAACGAAATCAGCGATGGAAATCTGACCATTGAGGTCGCTGTGAAAGGTCAGGATGAGTTCGGCAAACTCAGTAACAGCTTTAATAAAATGAGTGCATCTCTACGAACCGTCATTCAGGATGTGCGTAATACAGCTGACGAGCTTACAACATCTTCTGCACAGCTTGCGATCAATTCGTCCGAGACAACCAAAGCTACGGAGCAAGTGGCCCTCATTACAGAACAGTCCGCAGCTGGCATTGAAAAGCAGGCAAACAGCCTGAAACATACCGCACAACAGATGAATGAACTTGCCGGAGGGGTTGGACAAGTAACCAACAGTACACAGCAAGTATCCGAAGCTGCAATGCAAGCAAGCGAACTCGCGCAACAAGGGAACTCGACGATCAAAACGGCTGTATCGGAGATGGGTTCCATCCAGCATTTTGTGCAAGGTATCGCAGAAACTGCGACACGGCTGGATCAGCATTCCAGCTCCATCGGTGAGATGGTATCTGTCATTACGGATATCGCAGCCCAAACCAACCTGCTTGCGCTGAATGCTTCCATTGAAGCAGCCCGTGCAGGTGAGCATGGACGCGGATTCTCCGTTGTAGCAAGTGAAGTCCGCAAACTGGCGGAGCAGTCCAGCGAATCCGGTCAGAAGATCGTGGAGATGGTCGCATCCATTCAGCAAGAAATATCCAGGGCTAATGAGAATGTTCGTCTGGGACAAAAAGATGTAGACAGCGGCATCCGAGCTGTACAATTTGCCGATGATGCATTTGTGCAGATTAGCGAGGCCGTTGGGGTGGTCAATCAGCAGCTTGAAAATATCGCAGCGGCATCAGAAGAGATGTCTGCCAGCACAGCAGAAGTGGTGCAGTCTATCGACCACATTCATACCATCTCGGAAACCAATGCCGATGGCACAGAGAATATCTCCGCTGCAACGGAAGAGCAAGTGGCCTCCATGCAGGAAATCTCCTCCTCTGCCGATTCTCTTGCGCATCTGGCTAATAAGCTGCAGAAGCTGGTAGAGCAATTCAAGCTGTAATGGGCAACCAACGCAAATCTTTCGCCATTTGGCGAGCATATTAGAGCACATCAACTTAAAAAAGTCCCTTTGCCGACTCTACAGCAAAGGGATTTTCTTCATTTAGGATAGTCATACATACTCACTACTTACTTGCCACTTGCTTGCTTACTAACTTATTAAAAAGGCTAAATCACAATATTCCGCCCAGAAGTGACTGCCCTCCATCGCCTGATCTAGCTGGATAATTTTCTAACGATCTCAGGGAAGCTTATTTAGTAAAAATAGAGAGAAAATGGACGGATATCATGTGTTTTAGTGAAATAAGGTTTCTGGTGATCGTTACATTTCCAGAAAACCAGTCATGTATTATGATACTTAATGAAGCGCAAAATCTACGTAAAGACGGTCCTAATCCATCTATCGGTTACATGAATCGGGATCGTCTTTTGTATTCGAAGTCCTTCAGCACCTCTTTGGTTGTTGACAATAACTGAACGTTCATTTAATATAGGCTCGTGAGACATAAAAGATGAAAAAAGAACCAAGCTAAT
This sequence comes from Paenibacillus polysaccharolyticus, assembly GCF_900102085.1. Classification (GTDB taxonomy): domain Bacteria; phylum Bacillota; class Bacilli; order Paenibacillales; family Paenibacillaceae; genus Paenibacillus; species Paenibacillus polysaccharolyticus. The sequence continues at coordinate 290,456 of NZ_FMVM01000006.1, forward strand.
TCGATTTCACAATCCGGTTGAATAATGACGTTAAAAATAGCTAAGCGGCTAATCTTGTGAATGTAAATAAACTACAATTTAAAAGGAATTTGAGCTCATATTCTACTGAGCTGGGGATGCCATTAGTCAATAATGGCATTTATTCTTCTGTTAATTAAATAAACATTCATTTAATTAATAGTCTGGAAGTGAATATAGAACGACGTTCATAATAGCCAAAATGACTTCCTCATCGTTTAAATCTATGCATATGTAGAGGACATTAAAATTAGGAATAAGCATTTCCCTCTAACGAGAGTCAGCTTTTTAAAGAAAGGATGGCAGCAATGAAGGTGATTTTATATGGTGTAACGGGTATGATGGGTCAGTCAGCATTAAGAGAAAGTTTACGCGATCCAGAGGTGGAACAAATATTAGCGATTGTACGTAAACCAACAACTAACCAACATGTCAAATATCAAGAAATTGTGTTACCGGATATTTCTGATCTCTCCTCAATTCAGGAGAAAGTGATGGGATATGATGCATGCCTTTATTTAATTGGTGTTTCATCAGCTGATGTGTCGGAGGCTGACTATATCCATATCACCTATGAAATGACAATAAAAGTAGCCTCTCAATTAATCAGACTCAATCCTGATATGAAAATGATTTATATTACGGGAATGGGAGCAGATAGTACGGAGCAAGGAAAAAAAATGTGGGCTCGCATAGAAGGAAAAACGGAAAATGCGTTACTTCGCCTGCCTTTCAAAGGAGCGTATATGTTACGCCCGTTAGTTATTTTACCTATGCATGGTGTTCGTTCAAAAGTAACACTTCATCGTATCCTATACAATGTATTAAAACCTTTGAATCCGTTGTTAAAACGAATGAAGTCAGTTATAACATCTGAACAATTAGGTCAGGTTATTTTACATTTAGCCAAAACAGGAACAACAAAAGAAGTGTTGGAGAAAGAACAGATAAAAGAAATGGCGTTATCGATTCAAAGATAAGATGTATTAGAAACTTAGCACACAAAAAACCGTTGACCGTTGCCGTTGACAATAACCGAACGTTCATTTAATATAAATTCATGAGACATAAAGATGAAAAAAAGAACCAAGCTATTTTCGATTCTACAATCCAGTTGATTAATGAAGTTGGATTCTCCGATCTCTCCATGTCAAAAATAGCGAAGCGAGCTAACCTTTCTCCTGCTACTATTTATACTTATTACGAAAATAAAGAAGACTTGCTAGTCAAACTGTATCTGGATGTAAAGGAAAAGTTGAGCAGAAGTATGTTGCATGGTATTCATGAAGAATTGGATACTAAAGAAATCTGCTATATCTTCATGAAGAACTCATTAGAATTCATGATGGAAAACAAAGATTGGTTTCTTTTCTTAGAACAGTTTACAGCATCACCATTTATGAACAAGTTATGTATGGCTGATACTGCTCCCATGTTTGAAAACTTGTACCGTTATTTTGAACGAGGGATTAGCAATGGCTCTTTAAAAAATGCGAAAGCGGAGTTAATTATCTCATATTGTTATTTCCCTATTGTTCAGCTTGCAAAGGAATATTATGAAGGAATGTACACTACAATTGAAAAGGAATTTGAGCTCATATTTTCACTGAGCTGGGATGCCATTAGTCAATAATGGCATTTATTATGTTTTTTAATTAAACGATCATTCATTTAACTAATGATAAGAAAGTTAATATAGAAAGAACGTTGAAGTTCTTAATATCCACAGTGATTTCTTCTAAAGAGAGTCCGTTTTTTCAAAGAAAGGATGGTAGCAATGAAGGTGATTATATATGGTGTAACAGGTATGATCGGTCAGTTAGCATTAAGAGAAAGTTTACGCGATCCAGAGGTTGAACATGTATTAGCAATTGTACGTAAACCAACAACCAACCAACATGAGAAATATCAAGAAATAGTGTTACCAGATATTTCGGATCTATCTCAAATTCAGGATAAAGTAACGGGATATGATGCTTGTTTTTATTTAATTGGTGTTAGATCAGCTGGTATGTCAGAGGCTGACTATATTCATATCACCTATGAATTGACGATAAAAGCAGCCTCTCAATTAGTCAAACTTAATCCCGATATGAAAATGATTTATATTACGGGAATGGGAGTAGATAGTACGGAGCAAGGACCAGAACTATGGGCCCGTGTAGAAGGAAAAACGGAAAATGCGTTACTTCGCCTACCTTTCAAAGGAGCATATATGTTACGTCCATTAGTTATCTTACCCATGCACGGTGTTCGTTCAAAAACAGCACTTTATCGTATCCTATCCAATGTATTAAAACCTTTGCATCCGTTGCTAAAACGAATGAAGTGGGCTATAACATCTGAACAATTGGGTCAGGTTATTGTACATTTAGCCAAAACCGGAACAACTAAAGAAGTGGTAGAAAATGAAAAGTTAAAAGAAATGGCGTTATCCATTCAAAAATAAGATGTGTTAGAAAATTGAACTAACGAAGGCCCTATTGGATTGCATCTGTTACGCTAATCTGCCCGTTAGGTGCTAATCACCTGGTCATGAAGCAGGAGAATCTAGTTATTTTCCAAAATTAAAATGTTAAGTTCGTAGTGTTCAATACTGAAAGTGAACTCTATTTACCTACTAATTCGATGGTTTTGGCTCCCCGTGGTATCCACGATCTCCGTAAGGCTCCAGCTTCTCAAACCAGCTTTCTAAACATTTGGCCAGCGCATCCTTCGGATCGGCGTAGGGATTGTCATCCTTTTTCATGACTTCTAATACCTCAATCGTAAATGCACTCTCACCGTATTCATTCCACTCTGCCTGTAAACGTCGATTCAGATGGCTCCCCATCTGCAGCATAAATTGCTGTCCGTTAATGGTCTTCAGATTAGGCGTGCTGTCGATGTACACTTTGCCGTTTCGCTCATTCCGAATTTGATAAACGCCTGCTTCTGTTTTGACTTCTTTGGCTTGCTCTTGTAACTCTTTGCGTCGATTCATGCTCTTCTCTCCTTTACCTGCTCTTTCTTCTGGAACTTGCTGTTCCATGGTTAGGGATTCAGCTGAGTTATCTGTTAATTTGGCTGATGATCCTTTCGGCTGTTTCCCGTCCCCTCTACCGTTACCTTGTTCCTCTGCTGCACTACCCAGCCAGTACTGGCTTCCATCCTCCTTTCGCTCTAACAGACCGTAATCCACCAGATATCTCCGAATCTCAACATAGTCAGCATGTACCTTCTCCAAGAGTGTGTTCACTTGTTTTTCGGTGTACTGACGCCGGGGTTCAAAACGTTTGGCAATCTCTGTGAGCACGATAAACTTATGCTTTTGCTGCATATGGAACGTAGTCATTGGGCCGCTTATACCTTCGGGAAAGTAGCTGCGCAGCACACGTTCCCGTTCCTCTTCCGATATTTCAAAGGAACGCTGATGAATCGTATGACCTTGTTTCATAATCGGCGACACCCATGTTGCAGGAGCATGCAGGTCTTTATTTTTCAACAGTTCCATTAACGCCAGAAATATTTTGGCCTGCCTCTCTTTTTCCTTCAAAACGAATCGATGGTTTCGAATGGTAGACGCACTGCCGATGCCCAGAGCCTGTTGCACTTCTGCATCCTTTTTCCCTTCATAGAACTGGGCCAGCAGACCTCGCTGTACATCCGACAATCCGGTCACACTTTTATCCAGCTCCAGCAAATATTCAAATACCGAACCGTGGACCTTCTCAATATGAACACCCATGTAACGAACCGCATCATAGAGCACACCTTCGTCAGGGTAAACAATTCCCGGTTCTGTTGTAAAACCGCAACAAATACAGGAATAGGCCATTCCTTCCTCCACATATCCGCGTTTGATCTCTTCCAGAGATGCTGTCTGCAATCTTGAATCCGAGGCTTTCATCCTTTGCCGTCCTCTCTATCAATCATCTAATGTATTTTGATTTGTGAGTTATTTGGAGTTCCAAGTTAATTCTGTATTGATTCATAAGGGAAATTAATTCAAATTAATTTAAATTAATTTGAATTAATTTATTTGTTTGTTTATTTATAGATATAGTATAATAATGTTTGTTTATTGTCAAACTAACGAGATAGATTAGATATCTCAATCATAATCCAATCTCCTGCAAAAAAGAAAAAAAGACTGCCGGTTCATTACTCCGACAGTCTTCAAACCCACTTTCATACTCTCTTCGTTACAATTTGAATCGTTCAATCATGCTCTGCAGATCCTCTGCCATGCGAGACAAAGCCGCTGAAGATGCCGCAACCTCCTCCATTGTAGCAAGCTGCTCCTGAGCAGCCGCCGATCCATCCTCGGTTCCCGCAGCAATCCGGTTAGAGAGAACCATCGTTTCGTTTACAGCTTTGTTCACATGTCCCATTCCTTGATCGATCTGACGGGAAGCTGTAGCTGCCTCTTCGGCCTGGGACGCAACGGTTCGAACCGCATCACGAATCGTCTGGAAAGCTTCTCCAGCCTCTGCAATCATATGCGAACTTTTCACCATACCTTCACCTGTACGGGCAAAGGTAGACTGAACAGCATGAGTCTTCTCATGCATCTCCCGCATAAGCTCATTGATTCGCTCTGCCGAAGCACCTGAGCTGTTCGCAAGCAATTTCACTTCGTTCGCAACCACAGCGAATCCCCGGCCATGCTCGCCTGCTCTCGAAGCCTCAATGGAAGCATTCAGTGCCAGAATGTTCGTCTGCTTGGCGATGGCTGTAATCTCCGCTACAATCTCCAGAATTTCATCGTTTTTCGCTCGCAGATCTTCGATGACAGCCTCCATATCCTTGCTCTCATCATTCACCTGCTGAATATGGGACACGGCCTGCTGCATCGTGACCATACCCGCTTCCGATTTGGAGGATGCTTCAATGGCAATACGTTCTGCATCTCCGGCTCTTGCAGAAATCTCCTTCACGCCAAGTGACATCTCACCGACAAGTTGCTCTGTCGCTGCAAGACTTTCATTCTGCATCGTTGTTCCTGCAGCTGCATCTTGCATCAACTCCGCTACTTGCTCCGTTGCTTTCGAGGTCTGCTCAGAGCTTGCCATCAACTCTTCCGATGATGCCGCCAGCTGACTCGATGTATCATGTACTTCGCCCAGGACATGACGCAGTGAATTCGTCATGGTATCAAAGCTTTCTCCAAGCTGACCGAACTCATCCTTGCGCCGCAGGCCTACACGAACCGTCAGGTCCCCTGCACTTACTTGAGAAGCCGCTTGGGTTAACTGTTGCAATGGACGGTGAATGCTACGGATAATAAAGATCAGCAGCACAATCCCCACCATAACCGCTACGCCGACAAGAGTGATTGCTCGGATCATAATAGGCTGCACGGACTCTGCCGCTTCGGAGGGAATCATCTCGCCGACAATTTTCCAACCCGTTGCCGTATTTGTGTAAAATACAGCCTCCATCGGTTGACCATCATATGTATACTTCACGGTTCCCTGATCTTTCGTATACATCTCGTTGATGTAACTTTGATCAGACTGAGTACCGGATTCAATCTTGTAATGGAATAAAAATTTCCCGCCATTATCCAGCATATACAGTTTCCCTGCTTTACCGATATGGATCTGATCCACTGTCTCCTTCAAATGATTCAAGCTTACATTGGCTCCAAAAACACCTTGTCCGTCTGCTAGCTTGGCCGCTGCTGTCACCACCCATTCCCCAGTCGTTGCGGACTGGAAAGTATCCGAGATGACTGGCTCAGATTGTGATAGAGCCATCTTATACCATGTGCGTTCACGAGGATCATAGATCTGGTTGCCGGGATCAGGGGATTTCATCCAACTTCCATCCTCCGCTCCAGCCGTAAGCACCCCGAGTTCTTTATGGTTTTTGGACATCCGATCCATCTGAGCTTGAAGCGCAGGTGACTTGTTAATAATGTCTTCGGATGTAATACCCGAGGCCATCTGTGCAGCGTTATCCTTCTCCATATTGAGCATCTGATCAATCTGCAGACTAAGCATTTCCGTTTTGGCCTGTGCAGAACGAGTAATCTCCATTTTAACCTGATCTGCTGCCTTAAGATAAGCAAGCCACCCTACACTAAGACTGGGAACGATCAGGAACAAAAGGAATGCGGCAATCAGCCGTTTTTTTACCGTCAACGTAAACCATGATTGAAACCTCACCTTCACTTTATGCCCTGTTTGAGGCTTTTTTTGAAGTCTTTTTTGAAGCCCTTTTCTCATTATCTATCTATCTCCCATCATTAAGTTCAACTCTTTTTATCGGAAAGTTCGCCGCGAAACATTATGTATCCATACTAAATAATCGCAATTTTAATGATCTGATCCTATTACTTAGATATACTCTCTTTTTGACCCCCTTGTTGGGATCGTTTACAATATTTATATAATGGATTATTAAGAAACACTTGGAAGGAGAGGGTTCAAATCTTACGCAAGTTTCACACGCGACAACCTGTATCTAGCAGTGGTTATTCATCCATGCTTCGTATTCTATTCGCAATCATTCTATGCGCAGGCCCGGTATTCGGGCTGTTTAACAACCCTACGGTTTCTGCAGCGCAGACTACACAAGCCGTGCATATTGAAGTCAACGGAGAGCCGCAATTCTGGAACAACGCTCCGCTTATTCTAAAAGGTACAACGTTCGTTCCCTTACGAGATGTAGTCCAATCTGTTAAAGGGGATCTGAAGTGGGATGCTCGTACCAACACAGCTACAATCACCGTTGGAAGGGACACACTGGTGCATCAAGCCGGAAGTAGATCCATTAAAGTAAACCAGGTATCTCTGGCTTCTCCAGTGAATTCACGCACCATTAACGGCACATTAATGATTCCTGTCCGGACTCTGGCGAATGCTTTGAAGGCTGATATTCAAGTCCAGCGAACGCTTTCAGGCCAGATGAATGTTGGTATAACGACTGACCAGGTCAGCGTGTTAAATCCTGAAGTGGCTAGCGTAGACACCTATCTGCGCGAGATCAACTACCCGGGGATGGCTCTGATTGCACGAGACGGCGAAGTCTTGCTCAAACAGGGCTATGGTCTTGCTAACGAACAGACCATGAATCGTCCGGACCAGAAGACCCGTATCGCCTCCTTGAGCAAGTCATTCACTGCGGCTTCCATTTTGAGTCTCGCAGAAGCAGGCAAGTTGGATGTTCAAGATCCAATCTCCACCTATATTTCTGGCATCCCGAAGGGAGATCAGATTACCCTGCATATGTTACTGTCCCAAACGTCGGGTCTGCCGTCGGCCTTCGGTCGCGGGGAAGGGGATACACTTGAAAAAACGGTAGAAGAGATTCGCCACAAAACGTTGAAGTTCGAACCCGGCAGTGCTTACCTGTACAGCAATAGCGGCTATGTATTGCTTGCGTACGTTGTGGAGCAGGTATCTGGCATGAGCTATGCAGACTATGTGCAACAAACCATTCTGGGGCCGCTCGGCATGCAAGATTCGGGAGAAGCATCGCGCAAAGTGCATACGAACAGTGGATTTGTCCAGCAAGGAAAAGGATGGGCATCTGCACCTTACTATGTTTCACAATCCGGGTCAGGTACGATCTACTCTACCGTGGATGATCTGCTGAAATGGGATCGGGCACTATATACTGACCAGATTTTAAATCAGGAAACGATTGAAACGATGTATGAGCCCTATTCCAATAAAAATTACGGCTATGCCTGGATTCTCAAGGAAAACGGAACAAAACGCACCGTCTTCCACAATGGAAGCGGCGGTGGGTTTTCCACAGCATTTTCACGCAATCTATCCGATGATATTACCATTATCCTGCTCGGTAATCATGCAGGCATGGATATGACCACACTGCTAAGTGATATAGAGACACGAACGGCCAAAGCCTTGCAATTGTGATGGTCGCTTGAAGCATCATAACGTAGCCGCACGAAGCCACCAATTCAGCGGGGTTAGAAGTTTGTGGTTTGTGTTGTGCATTTTGTGGTTTGTGCCTTGTGGTGCGTGCCTGTTGCGTTTTGGTTAGTGGTTGGTGCTCTGATTGGTGTTGGCGGTTCGGGGCTAGAGTAGGTTGAGGTCAGGGAGTAGCTGAGATTGGGTTGCGGGTTGATTAGGGTTAGAGTTAGGTAGATGAAGATTACGGTTTGGGGTGAGGTCTGGGTTGGCTACACAGTCTTCACCCACCCCTTGTTTATTCTAACGATCTCAGATGAGCTTATTTGAGCGATAATCACCCTTCAGAAATTGTAACGATCACCAGTAACCTTATTTCTCTAAAAACACATGCTCAACGCCCAATTTCGTATCTATTTCTCTAAATAAGCTTTCCTGTGATCGTTAGAATATAAAACCGGCTAATATCACCCAAATAACGTTTCTGGAGATCGTTAGATTTTAGAACCCACGAAAATGAAACCAAATATCATCAGGCGTGGTCACTAGAACCGGCTACGGTTCGGGTTATCCCATTAATAATGCTTTCTGCATGTACAATAATAAGAGTATGCAACACGCAAAGGGACGAAGCATGAACAGCCTCGTCCCTTTTGTTATTCTCATACATCGTTTGTTATTCCGGATATGTGACGAGACACCAGCTCATCCCTCATATCCTTAAAAGTTCAGTTTCAGCTACGTCAAGTCCCGTTAGATTGCGTCATATATAGAATTGCATCTATTTATTCAATCGTGACAGGAAGCTCGCCCTTGAACGGGATCTGTCCCATCATCGCTTTCGCTGCACTACTCATCGCAAGAGGCCGACTCTCATATGCCGCGATATAAGTCTGCACATCCGGCAACTTCTGTAGGTCGTACGGACTGCGAAGTGCGGTTACAGCCAGCGGTTTGCCAAGTTGCTGAAGCCAGCCGATCAACCGGCATTGCGGGTCACCGGAAGGGCTGCCTGCATTATAAGTGCCGATCACGATCTGCCCAACATCCACCGCTTCTGCGGCTTGAAGCAAACGAGCCGAGGATAGCGCAATTTCATCCGCTGCTACCCTCATATCCACTACTTCCAAACCTTGAGCTGACAAAGCCGCTCCGAGTGTTGCCCCTCCATCCAACTGTTCATCCGCAATGCTTGTCACTTCTGCGGCAACCGTAATGACAAGTGTTCGCTCTTGTTTTAGCGGCAACATATGCTGTGCATCCCGAATTAATGTAATGCTCTTCTCACTGATTCGCTGAGCTACCTCCTGATGCGGTGGACTATTACGTTGAAACGGAACTGCAACTGGCTGATTTACATTCATGGAATTGTGAACAACCGCCGGGGTCGCATAGATATCATCCACACCAGATATCCCGCTCATACTGACAGACATCTCCACTGCCGTGTCGCTCTCCAGCCCCATCTCCACATTCATCAGCCCACGCTTCATTTTATATGTCAGCAGACGTTTAACAGATTCATCAATCCGCCGCTCACTGATACGTCCACTTTTCACCGCATTCATCAATGCTTCAAAAGCTTCCACCTGTAACTGTGCCGTATGACTGATCAGTACCATATCTGCTCCAGCTTCAACCGCCATCACTGCCGCATCGACCGTGCCGTAGTGAGTAGCGATCGCCTTCATCTCCATACAGTCAGTCAAGATCATACCCTCATATCCAAGCTCCTTACGCAGCAGTCCGGTCAAAACAGAATGGGATAATGTCACCGGCAGACGTTCTGGCTCCAGTGCCGGAAAATAAATGTGAGCAGACATCATTGCGTCTACACCCTCTGCAATGGCTGCACGAAATGGCACAAGCTCTACCTGATCCACCCTTGTTCTGTCATGTGTAATCACAGGAAGATCCAGATGGGAATCCGTATCCGTATCTCCATGGCCGGGAAAATGTTTGGCGGTTGCAGCTATACCGGCTTGCTGAAATCCAGCAATGGATGCCGCACCGAAGTCAGCTACCTTTTCCGCGGATTCCCCGAAGGATCGCACGCCAATGACCGGGTTGCTCGCATTGTTGTTCACGTCGAGTACGGGTGCAAAATTCATGTTGATGCCCATCGATTGTAGCTCCGCTCCACTGATCCGTGCCGCTGCATAAGCATCTTGCACCGATCCGGCCGCAGCAATGGCCATCTGTCCAGGCATAAGTGCAATCCCCTCTGTAATTCGAGCCACCATGCCGCCTTCTTGGTCAATAGCAATCCAGAGAGGTACATTGCCACTTGCTTGCGCAATGTTCTGCAAACCGCCGGATAGCCGCTCTACCTGCTCAGGCGAAACCACATTCCTTGCAAAATAAACGATACCGCCAATCGGGTAATCTCCAAGCAGCTTCTCTATCCCGCCTTCCGGCTCTGTTCCATGAAATCCGCATAACAGCATCTGCCCGATCTTATCCCTTAAGCTCATCTGTCCGATTCTTTGCTTCACCCTGTCCTTCAAGCTACGCATTAGCATTACGTCTCCTCCTCCCATGAACCTCAGGACCCTCGTGCCAAAGAGCAGCATCCCTGTCTGTCACGCTACTCTTCATTCATCCCTATCTGCCCATTAAGCCCGTCATTCATCGTATAGCAAATAGGGTCTGCGGCGTTCCTGCCACATCTTCTCCTGTTCACGCCAAGCTGCCATTAAACGAAATAAACTACTACCGTCTCCAATGATCTCGCGAACCTCTCTCCCTCCAGTAAGTAAGTCAATAAAATATCGGGAGCCCTTACGCGGAGGTTCAAGCCACTTGAACTGTTCGGGGTATTGAACGGCTATCTCATGCAAAAGCAACAAACCTGTCTCCACGGAACGGAATTCCTTTTCTTCTGTGACAAAGAGCCTTACACCTCCACATCGTTCTCCTGCATGTTTGGAAAAGGCCGGTGTCATATACACCGGGTGGAAATATACCCCGTCCAATCCATGAGACTGCATCGCATCTGCTAGCTGTTGGCCATCGATCCACGGGGCACCCAGCCATTCAAATGGCCTCGTCGTGCCTCGACCTTCCGATACATTCGTACCTTCCAATAGACACGTTCCCGCATAAGAACGCACGGTATCTACCGTTGGCATATTAGGCGAAGGCATCATCCAAGGCAGCCCCGTCTCCGTAAAAGTCATGCTTCGCCGCCAACCCTCCATCGCTATGACGTCTAACTCACAGGGCATATGATGCTCGGCGTTGACAAGCAAAGCCAGTTCCCCCATCGTCATCCCGGTACGAATGGATGTAGCCCAGGCTCCTACGAAGGATTCAAACCCGGCCTGGAGTAAACCACCCTCCACCTCCATACCGCCAAGCGGATTGGGTCGATCCAGCACTAATAGACGTTTTCCCGACTCGCCACAAGCCTCCATCATCTCAATTAACGTCGAAGCATACGTATAATACCTTACACCCACATCCTGAATATCAAAAAGAACCGTATCCACATCAGCCAGCATGTAAGGCTGCGGCTTTTTATGTATACCGTACAAGCTGTATACCGGAATGCCATAACGGGAGTGTTCCGAGTCTGGAAAAGGAATCCCTGCCTGCAGCTCTCCAGACAGCCCATGCTCACATGCAAACAAAACCGTCAACTTGGCATCCACCAAGCCTGCACATACATCCACCGTAGAGACAAAGTCTGCTGTGATGCCCGTCGGATTCGTCACCAAACCGATTCGTGCGCCACCAGTTAACCAGGGATGTGCAGCTCCCTCAGCCAGCACATCCGCTCCTGTTTTCACCCTCATGACACATGCCCCTCACTGGCCCAACCTGCTTGCTGATGATCATTACCACGGGATAAGGCAGGCTCCTCTTCAGGTTCAATCAGATTACTTGTGGCCTTATGCTGATAGACGGCAAACATGCCTGCAAACAACGCCCCGAATCCCACAACTGTCAGCATAAGCAGTGCGCTAAGGCACACCACTTGGAAGCAGGCCGCAATCGTATACCCCGGATAACGGAAGAACAACTTCACGCTCTCTCCCATCGCCAGCAGGAAGCCCATTCCTTTTTGCAACATAAGCTGCCAAGTGTAGAACTGTGAGATGAACGCCAAGATGACAAAAAACGTCTGAAACATGCCTACTGCCATGCCCGTCATGTTGCCTATCCCTCCGTAATACCACCAGGTTGACCAGAGGATGAAACCGAGCAGTGCAAACAACAGCCCCGTCACACCGCCCGGAAGCAGCCCCCTCAACGTACCTTCCCATATATCACGCAGCGCGTTTCGGCGCTCTTTCCGCTCCAGCCGATGATGCACTGCGTAACAGACACCGAACAAGAGCGGCATATAGATGATGGCAAGTAGCAGCACGGCCACCGGTATCGGCGCAAACATGAGAATCGGAATGAGCAGCACGGAGCTGCCCGCACTGAACAGCGCCACCGGAATAATATCCCGGTAGATCTCTACCCCTGACTTGACCACCACTTCGCTCAGTTTACGCATAAAAGCTCTCCTCCCTGTAATTTGTGAAAGCCGTTATTCGTTAAGAGTTTGATTACGCTCTCCATCATGACGGATCTTCTATTCCCGTCCGATCGCCATCTCCGTCTCCGGGTCAAAAAAATGCGCTTTTCGCATATCTAGCACAAACGTTTTATCCATACCCACATAAGCATGAGTCTCAGGATGAACCTTGGCTGTCACCGTCCGGCTTCCGAGACGGAAGTAGAGCAAATTTTCCGAACCCAGATGCTCCACCACCTGAACACGTGCTTGAAGCATGTGATCTTGCGAGACATTGGGTGCCACATCATCACCAAAAATATGCTCTGGACGCAGGCCAAGGATGACTCGTTTGCCCTGGTAGTTGCTTAAGCGCTCTAGGACATCAGCTGGTAACGTGAACGATGTACCCTCCACCTTCACTTGCGTACCTTCGATGTGAGCATCAATGAAGTTCATTGCAGGCGAGCCGATAAAACCGGCGACAAACATATTGCGCGGACTGGCATAGAGCTCTTTCGGTGATGCGACCTGTTGAATATCCCCATGATTCATCACTACAATGCGCTCGCCAAGCGTCATAGCCTCGACCTGATCATGTGTAACATAAACAATCGTCGCGCCCAGCCTTTTATGCAGCTCGCCAAGCTCTACACGCATCTGCACACGCAGCTTGGCATCGAGGTTTGAGAGCGGCTCATCGAACAGAAAAACCTGTGGATCACGCACAATCGCTCGTCCCACGGCGACACGCTGGCGCTGTCCTCCGGACAATTCGCGAGGCTTACGTTCCAGCATAGCTTCCAGGCCAAGGATTGAAGCAGCATTCTGTACTTGCCCATCAATATAGGCTTTGGGTTTCTTCAGATTTTTCAGACCGAAGGACAGATTCTCCCGAATGGTCATATGCGGATACAAGGCATAATCCTGAAAGACCATCGCGATATCCCGATCCTTGGGATGCAGATCATTCACAATCCGATTCCCGATGACGATGTCCCCACTGGTCTGTTTCTCAAGCCCTGCGATCATTCGCAGTGAGGTTGTTTTACCGCATCCCGAAGGCCCAACAAACACGACGAATTCCTTATCTTCTATTACAAAGTCCGAACCGGCGACCGCCGTGAACGTTCCTTTATGGTCGTCTTTGAACTCTTTGCGCACTTGGCGAAACTCCACGCGTGCCATAGGTTAATCCCCCTTTTACATTGTCACCTGTTGTAACTGCATAGGTTGCAGTGGTTATCCCTTCACGGCTCCAATCGTGATGCCTTGCAAGAAATAACGTTGCAATGAGAAGAACAGAATGATCATCGGCAATGCACCAATTGTAGCTCCAGCCATCATGGCACCGAAGTCGGTGGATTCAGCAAAAACAAAGGATGCGAGTCCAACCTGCACCGTGCGCATCTCATTCGAATTGGTGATCAGGAAAGGCCAGAAAAATTCATTCCATGAGGCGACAAAAGTGAAAATCGCCAGCACCGCGATTCCTGGCTTTGCCATGGGCAGAATCACTTTCCAGAAGATGCCGAACTCACTGCATGCATCGATTCGAGCCGCGTGAATAAGGGAAGTCGGCAGGGTGGACATAAATTGTTTCATCAGAAAGATATTGCCTACACTGACTGCTGCGGGAAGGATAATCGCTGTGTACGTGTCCCCCAGATCAAACACGTTGACCATCAAAATGTAGAGCGGAATCAGCGTAACCTGTGCAGGAATCATCATCGTTCCAAGCAACACCCAGAACACGGCCTGACTGCCCGGAAATTTTAATTTAGCAAACGCATATCCTGCCAGCGAAGCAAAGAACACATTGGTGACTGTCAATATAACGGAGATCAGTAACGAGTTATAGAGCCAGCGCCATGCATCCGTTTTGGCAAAAAAACGGTCATACGGCGACATGGACAGTTGCTCGGGTATCATCTGTGGCTTAAACGAAGCTGACATCGTTGTGTCCTGCACCGATCCGACGAGCATCCAGTACATCGGAATAATCGTAATCAGTGCCCAGCCAGCGAGCAAAACAGACGCTATAACAAGCAACATCTTTTTTCGTGTTGAATTCATACGTGTATTCACCCCCGGATGCCTAATGAAAGCCCTAATTAATACTCGATATCACTGGAGAAATATTTGAATTGAATCACGGAGATGACAATAATGATGACTGCCAGTACAAAGGATTGTGCCGAGGCTAATCCAAACTCGTAAAACTTAAAGGCCGTCTCATAGATTAAATAAGCAATCGTAGTGGTCGCAAAGTTAGGCCCGCCTTGGGTCATCAGGTATACGGAAATAAACACTTGAAAGGACGTAATGACGCCAGTCACAAGCAAGTAGAGCGTCGTTGGTTTCAAAAGGGGCCATGTAATCTTGCTGAATTGTGTCCATCCGCTCGCATGATCGATATCGGCAGCCTCGTACAGCGATTTCGGGATACCGCCCATAGCTGCAAGATACAGAATGATGCCTGCACCGTGGGAACCAAGCCAATTCATCAAGATTAGAGAAAAGAGGGCTGTCCCTGACTGGCCAAGCCAGATGACCGGATCAAGGCCGAAAAAGCCCAGGAAGCGATTGAGTAGTCCCGAATCCGTCGGGTCAAAAATGGCGAGCCACACGATCGAGATCGTCACTCCCGATGCTACCGCAGGCAGATAAAGTGTGGCCTTGAAGAACGTCTGCCATTTGCTTTTCATCTGGAAGATAAAATACGAGAGCACAAATGTAATCAGGATGTTGACGGGTACTGTTCCAAGTGTAAAAATGACGGTATTTTTAATCGATTTCCAGAAGGTTTCGTCCTTCACCAGACGTTCGTAATTGTCCAATCCCACCCACATGGAGTTCATGATGTTGTATTTCTGAAAGCTCATAACAAGAGCTGTTAATACGGGGTACATTGTAAAAACGAGAAACAGCAGGACAGGCGCCAAAATAAACAAATACGCCCACCCGTAATCTCGCCAGAACCGGACAACCCGGGAATGCCGGGGTGCAGGCTCCGGCGCAAGGGCGGTCTGCATGGCGAATCCTCCTCTCCGAATCAAAGTATCACTGCGAAGTTATTTATTGCCCGAACATCTGCTGACCTTTGCCTTTGAAGTCTTCCGCAATCTGCTCCGGGGTTTTCTCACCCGAGAACAGCGCCTGAATGTTTGGTTTCACAACCTGTTCCTTGAATTGCTTTTGCTGTGATGCTTTGTCAATGTCCAGCTTGAGCACGACCGGCATCGCGATGTGTTTGGCCATTTCTCTGGCTGCATCCAGATTTACCTGCTGTCCCAGCTCCTTGCCTTTGAATAAGTCAGCTTGCGATTGTCTGACAAAAGGAAGAGCCAGCTCATTAGCCGAGTTCCCTGCTTTGGCACCGCTAAGCGCCTCCATTACAAGAAAAGTATTTTTGGCATGCTGCTCGCCCTTGTCTTTCTTCTGTTTGAAGGCCACATAACCCTCGCCGCCCATCGTTGTTGCCGCAGGCTGATTATCATTGTGCGGTACGGGCAGCAATACAAAATCAATCTTTTCACCCTGCACCTTGCCATCGTCAATATCTTTGTTGCGGTTCTGAATCATGACATCATAATAAGGAATCGCCTTCGAGATGATTGCCGTTTCACCGGCATAGAACATGTCCGTCCGCTTCGCCGGAGCAAGTGCTGCCGTTTCCTTCGGCATATAACCCTGATCCATCAAATTTTTGATAAAAGAGAGCGTGTCCAGAATCCGTCCATCGTTCCACTGGAACTTTCCGGTTTCGTCCAGCACATCAATCATGCCGTTGTTACGGGACAGCATTTCGATAAAATCAAGCGAAGTACCATCTGTCACCAAGGCATATTGTTTACTTCCGTTATCCAGCGTTTTCGTCAACTTGGCCGCGGCTTCGTTAAACTCTGACCAGGTCCAGCCATTCTTCTGGATGCTCTTCCAATCAATGCCTGCTTCATCGAGAATACGTTTGTTACCGCCCCACGCCCACTGGAACTGATAAAGAGGCAGACCGTATTGTTTCCCTTGAATCTGCCCCAGTTCCAAAGTGCCCGGCAGATAGTCATCTTTGATCTCAGGGGTCAGATAACTGTCCAGTTCCAGTGCCAGTCCGGTATTCACATACGTACCGTCCACACTATGGAAGTACAGATCAGGCGGATTTCCCGCGTTTAAAGCGACATCAAATTTCTTGGGCCCCTCAGCCCAGGAGAGCATTTCCGTTTTCACCGTAATATTCGGGTGTTCCTTATTAAAATCAGCAATTAAGTCCTTCAATTCATCCTCGTATGTGCCATGAACCGGGTATGTCCATACCGTCACCGTATCATTCGCACCCGGATCATTCGAATCCGCTCCACCTCTGTTGCCACAGGCTGTGATCCAGACCATCAATAACACCATCGCCAAAACAAGACCCTTCCTTTTCATATCCTTCATCTCCTTTTGCATGTCGTCTTCTCTTGTCCTACGCCCATTATGAATGTCTATTGCTGGTGCCCTTCTGTTACCTTTCCCTTTCGTAACCCTCTGTTCACAACTTGGCACAGAGCCGTAATCTACACCTCCTTGGAGAACCTGTTCGGCAAGGTCTAGTTTTACTAATGAAACTTTAACGTTAATTAATGTAACATCAATCGTATCGATTCCTTCCAAAATTGTGGATTGAATTCATTATATGAGGTGTAAAATAAAAATTCAACAATAATTTTATTCATAAAATTTAATTTTACTTTTTCGTTTTAAGCCTCTATACTATGAAAAAAAGAAAATAAGCCCTAACGAGGTGAGCACTCTTGCGAGTATACGTAGGAATTGATGGAGGCGGTACCAAAACTGATGCAGCAATCATTTCTGAATCTGGGGACATTCTAGCAACAGCGCGCGGCGGTGCAACGAATCCACATAGTGTGCCGCCTCACGAAGCTATAAAGGAGTTATTTCATCTCTTAGATGTTCTATTTTCATCCGATGTAGATTTTTCGTCTAGTTGTGAGAGTATATGTCTCGGTATGTCAGGTATAGCTGAAGATCAAGAGCGACAGTGGATTACCGCTCACGTTAATGACTATATGAAAAGCAAAAAAAACAAGGCTGATTCCATTCATGTAAACTGTACGATCCATGTTGTCACGGAGGGAGAAATCGCGCTAATGGCCTCGCTTGGGCAACCGCACGGTTTGCTTGCCATTTCAGGAACCGGCTCAATCATCTATGGAATCACACCGGCACGTAAAGTGAACCGGGCAGGCGGGTGGGGACATCTACTCGGAGATGAGGGGAGCGGTTATCGAATTGGACAGCGTACACTGCAAAGCGTTATGAAGAGTCATGATGGCGTTTTGCCTACAACCATTTTGACATCACTCGTATTGCAGGAGTTGCAAGTCAAGCATCCACCGGAATTAAAGTACGTGGTATACCAAGCGGACTGGAACAAATCAAGTATGGCTTCCATAGCTCGCCTGACAATAGAAGCCGCTGCTGGAGGGGATGAGGTAGCACGTTTCCTTCTCATGGATGAGGCACAGCAACTGGCCGATACCGCTAAAGTGCTCATACGCCAACATGTTTCTTTCGCCACGGCTCCTATGGCACTTTCCGGTTCTATCTTTCGCTACTCTTCCCTGTTTCGAAATACATTCCTTCAACATCTTACCGAAGTGCACGATCAACAACAGGTTGTCTGCTCGGAAAATGCTCCTGTCCCGGCAGTCGGTGCGGCACAATTAGCAAGACTACAATGCCACTTGGATAAATCATTCTAAACAAAAAGGAGGGCTTACGGATGAATCATACCCTTAACTCATTAGTAACGGAACAGCCTAACCCACAGACAGATGATATGGATCAACTGCCTTCAGGCGAAATTATGGAACTCATCAATCGGGAAGATCGCCGCATAGCTGAGCTTATTCAGCCACTAATTCCAGTCATTGCTCAAGCCGCAGACCACATCGTAACCAGCTTTCAATCGGGAGGAAGACTGTTTTATGTAGGTGCAGGTACAAGCGGCAGGCTGGGTATTCTCGATGCATCGGAATGTCCCCCTACGTATGGTACTCCACCTTCTATGGTGCAGGGCATTATTGCAGGCGGGTTTCGGGCAGTTAAAGATCCGGTAGAAGGCGCAGAAGATAGTGAGGAAGCCGGGGTAATGGATTTGAAGCAGCACGGACTACGCGCCAACGATGTTGTCGTTGGTATTGCAGCAAGTGGACGCACCCCTTATGTGCTTGGAGCCATGAATTATGCCAGGCAGCTTGGTGCTGTAGTCATCGGGTTGAGCAATAATGCAGGTACACCTATGAGAGCACTCTCGGATGTGAGTATTGAAGCGGTTATGGGACCAGAGGTTGTAATGGGGTCGACTCGCATGAAAGCCGGCACCGCCCAGAAAATGATTCTGAACATGCTGACGACAACAGCGATGATCCGTTTAGGTAAGGTATATCGAAATTTCATGGTGGATCTGAATCCGTCCAACGAAAAGCTTGTACACCGGGCAAAACGCATGATACAGCTTGCGACTGGAGCGCAGGAAAACGAAATTGAACAAGCCTTTACCGCAGCAAATGGACATGTCAAAACAGCTATTGTGATGCTGATGGCAGATGTCGATGCAGACGAAGCCGGGCGTCGGCTAGAGAATGCAGATGGTTTTGTACGTCATGCTATTGCCGGATCAGGCTGATCGGGACGGCACCTTGTTTGTATTAAAGAAGTTGTGATAAAGAAGCTCGGGCAGCAAGTCATTTGGTACGTATAGGCGAGCTTTCCCGGCGCTGAGAGATGGTTATTTACATGAGAGAAGCCTTGCTTGCCCGGTTGGCTTCTCTATTTCTATTTTTCCTAGCGTAAAATTGTAATTCCTCATCAAAAAAATCCCTGGTACATGTGACTGTACGGGATTCTCCACGTTTTTATGTTCTAAACACATCATAATCTCGTTGCTCATTTATGCTCCTGAATCGCTTGTCTGCTCTTCTCCAGGTACTGCACCGACTGATTATAATCCCGGCTAGCAATAGCCAAATAAAGAATATCAATGACGTTAAGCTGTGCAATGCGTGAAGAGGTAGCTCCACTGCGAATATCGCTCTCCATCGACGTAATCATAAGAGGAACATCCGCAAGACTGCTCAGCGTGTTACTGCCCCACTTGGTAATGCTGATTGTTCCTGCACCACCTTCACGGGCATGCTTCAAACAGGAAATCACATTGGAGGTCTCGCCTGAATAAGAGATACAGACCACAACATCGTCCTCACGCAACGTCGTCGCAGACGAAATCTGCATATGTGGATCGGCGAACGAAAAGCTGGTTCGGTTAATTCGCATAAACTTGTAATGTGCATCCAATGCGATCAAATTAGACGCCCCCACGCCGTAGAAAAAAATGCGATTGGCTCCATTCAGCATGTTAACCGCTTGATCTACAAGCCTTGGTTCCAAAATATGAACCGTGTCCTTGATCGATTGAATATGGTTTGTAGACACATGTTGAATAATACTCTCGATGGAGTCTTTAGGACGAATCTCTGTATATTGAAATTGCTCATTGGTCTGTAAATCCCCCGCTATCTTGAGCTTCAGCTCCTGAAAACCGGTTACACCCAGGGATTTGCACAACCGGATAATAGCGGCCGGACTGCCTCCGCTTCGTTCAGACAGTTGCGCAACGGACGACTGCACTGTCTCTTGGGGGTGTTCCAGAATGTAAGCTCCGATCTTTCTTTCTGACGGAGTCAGATCATCCAGTAATGCGCGTAAACGTACAAGTCCACCTTTCATACCTTCCATCCGCTCCTCCTCTCCGTACTGTTATCTGTACAAGCATTTTATCTTATATTTATGGCCACGTCTAACGGGAGACACAGCTTACCTTGGCAATTCAATGGCCACTACAGAGTCAGATGTCCCGAAATAACAGCGTGTGCCGCACCTGTTACACGAGGAAGTGTATTGGTTCTGCCCATCAAAGCCTCATGTCCAAGCAGCGCAAACCCCATCGCTTCCCTGGCATCATCCGGAACACCATAATCTGCTATACGCTCCAGACGTATGGATTCTGGAAGTCTTAGCCGAATCATCTTCATTAATGTGTCATTGGACGTTCCCCCGCCGCAGGTAAGCATTGCCGAGATTGACGTCTTGGGCAGCACAAAATCCTCAACGGCCCGTACAATTGTTTCTGCTGTAAACCAAGTTGCGGAAGCTAACAGATCTTCCAGTGACAGATCATGCAATGCCGCAAATTCCATAAGTCGTTTGGCATAATCTGCACCATAAACTTCACGTCCGGTACTCTTGGGCGGTTGTCGACGAAAGTACTCATCATTCAAGCAGTATGCGGCCAGCTCGGGGTGCACGGTTCCCTTCGCTGCTATACTTCCATTAGGATCGTAATGCTGCTTCCCTTCGGTAGCATGACGAACCAGTGCATCTATCACCATATTCCCTGGTCCTGTGTCAAAAGCCGAAACCTCCGTCTCGGATGATCCTGACGGAAGCACAGTCACATTGCCGATCCCGCCAATGTTCTGCACCAGACGTCCTTCCGTAACACTACGGAACATTAATGCATCCGCATAGGGCGTGAGCGGAGCACCTTCCCCGCCTGCAGCCATATCACGTGCACGCAGATTACCAATAACGGGCAGCCCGGTGCGCTCTCTTACTACGGCACACTCGCCGATTTGCAGTGTAGAGCTTACTTTCATACTGCCGGTACCCAATGGGCTTGGAAACGCAGAAGGCACCGGTGCATGCCAGATTGTCTGCCCATGCATGCTGATTACATCGACTTGGCTGCTTGAGACACCAGCGGATTGCAGCAGCTCCTGTACACTCTGTGCGTACCATTCGGATACACCGAAATGGGCTGTTGTCAGCTCATCAACACGAGCTGTTTCGGGAGAACATAAGCGAATCAACTTCTCTCTGAGCTCATTCGTATATGGTGTACAGACAAAATCAATAAGATCAAGCCGTTGCATTGCTCCGCTCTCATCGGTTTGAATATGTACCAGTGCCGCATCCGTTCCATCCAGCGACGTTCCAGACATCAATCCAATCACCAGGTGCTCCCGTTTAGAACGGTACTTTGCCCACATCGGGTAACTGCTGATATCTCCTCGTGTGTCCATACGTATGCCAACCTCCCTAGACCGGATGCTCCACCTGCCCCGTCCTGTCCATATTTCAATCAGTATATGATACAAAATTTCACAAGTCAATTATAACGTGAAATTTAATTACACCCATACACTTCTTTTATCTCGCACTCCATATTTCTTATATCTGCTCGTTCTACTACATAGACGAAACGCTACAAATAATCGAGTACGTTGAAAATAAGAATAAGTCCAGCTATGCACATAACCCACGAAAGCATAGAGCCCGAATGTTCAACCAGCTTACGATGCAACTTCTCCACGTGGTATTGAATGAACGAACCGATCCAAGTGTACAGCAGATAGATCAGCACAGGCGGCATAATCATCAAAATATTGTAACTGATCAGTAGCGGCAACCATTCCAACCATGAAAGCCCCTTACTTGTCATGAGACCTACTGCACCGAAATATGGTAAGGCTGTGCCTGCTTCCAGCAAAAACGTTGTAACCCCCATTAAGACTACTCCCACAGTACCAGTAGAGCGTAAAGAATGGATTCGATTATTTTTTCGAGAATTGGGTTTAATCCAGAAGCTTACCACAAACAACAACACACCAATGATAAATATCGACCAGCTTGCAATCTTGTTATGGAAAAAGGAACTCAAATAATTTTGTACAAACTCCATCCCCAGCATGAGTATACAGCCAAGGAAAAAGTATAATACCGCAACAGTCAGCAAATACACCGTCAACCGCGAACCGAATTGTCTTTGCCCCAGCGCCATCAGATAGATGGTTACCCCCAGAAGTGTTGGGCTTAACATATCCAGAATTGCGAGGCCTCCAACATAGAGCAACATTTCAGCATTCATTCAGCTGTTCCACCTTCGTTGGTTATAAAAATGTCATAGGCCGTCTCCATATAATCTAAAAGTTCAGGCTCTAAGGGGTAAAAGCCAAGCTCTTCGGAAACTTCAGCCGATTTCCTCGCCTCCCATAGTTTGTTTAAAAAATCATCCTGCCCCGCGAAGTCCTCTCGTTGCTTCTCCATCATTCGCCTGATAATGTTCTGTACTTTCTCACATGTAGGCGGTTCATGCATATGACTCTTAAGCTGCCCAAGTAGTGCAATCCACTCCAGTGAATGGGGGTCGTTTGCTCGCATCCGTGGTAGCTTCCGCCACATCTTCATTTCATCATGACTAAATAGTTCCTCTCTTAAAGTAGACCGCTTGGCTACATTGGGTTTGGAGAGTTGAATCAGCTTTTCGATCGCTTCATGCTGATCTCCCTGCTCCAGCACTAAGCTGTGCAACATCTCCCTGATCGATACCTCCATCGATTTCAGCCGTTGTTGCTCTTCTACAATGTAATCCAGCTGATTATGCAAAGAATGCTCCCAATTCCAAGACGCATCCGATAACATCTCCTGGATATCTTTGAGCGCATAACCCAAATCTTTGAGAAACTGAATCTGCTGAAGCTTCTTTAGATCGTTCTCTACATACAAACGGTGACCACCATCTGTCTTAGAGGATGGCTTTAAAAGACCGATTGAATCATAATACCGCAGTGTTCTTACAGTAATATCCGTCTTACGTGCAATTTCATTAATATGAATATACAGCGTTCGTTCACCTCTCAGGCATCCTGTACAATTCGCTCAGGTGTCCTTGTTTTTCTGTTCTCCAGACCACACATATTTCAGAAGATAACCAGCACCCAATCCGATTAATACACCTGGAAATACATAATCCATGGTTAGTCCGATGCCTGCCCCGATGATAACACAACTGTATATGAGGACATCCCCAGTTTTCATGTTCACACCTCCTTCTATTTGCAAAACAAGACCTTTTTGACTTGAAACTATTATATAAAATGACGTAACGTTAGCTTCAACTCCTAATCATTATGCAAAAAAACTTGATCCTTACGTAACGTCATCTCGTACGATGGATGAACACACTCTGTTCCTAGTCCATTTCTTATTATGAGGTGATATAATGAAAAAAGTTTGGCCTGTATGGCTTTGTATGCTTCTCATTCTGGTATCCTGCAATCCGCCTCATGCCCCTTTTACAGACAATCAGACCATGCCGCTTGGTACAGCTAAAGTCATTTCTATTGATAACGGTAGTACTCCCGTAACCATAGAAACCGTATCCGGCCTTGATTCGTTGGAAGTGTCAAGCACTGCTCCCGATCGTAAACCTGCTTTCACAATAGAACGAAGCCAACAACACATTCGAATCGCAGCCAATAATCATCTGTTTCGTATCTTTAACTTGGCCAATAAGCCCGTCATGGTCGTCAAAATCCCTCTACATTATGAGGGAAGCCTGCAGATCAACAGTTCGTCCGGAACCGTAAACATCATTCGGCCTCAGAATAGTCTGGTAGTGGATGGAACTAGCGGCTCCATTGAACTGATCGCTGACCGTATTGTTTCAGATATTCGCCTTGCCTCCACCAGTGGTAAGATATCGCTAAGGATCGCGGAGCCTGCACCTGATGTAAGTTGGACACTCGAGTCCCGTAGCGGAAGGCGTTCTTTTGCTCTTGAATGGCAGCAGATGAACGAAAATAAACATATATCACAAGGGGTTACCGGTCAGGGAACATATCAAGTACACGTGATAACTCGATCAGGTAATATTCAGGTTCAATAAATAGAGCAGGCTATACCCCTTAGGACAGACACATCCCTAGGAAATTGAAAAATGAATGGATTAGCAATATGACAAAAAAGGCACACAAGGTGCCTTTTTGGCTGTTCAAGCTATTCTTTGTCCGTATCCTTTTCGAAATCAAAACTGAGGTGATCGTTAAGCTCTCCTTCAAAAGATTAACTCATCCCCTGGAGATAATAGATCAATATCTGTACCCGATCGAGATTGTCCAACGAGCAATCCCTGTCTTAGTCGCTCTGTCTCTGCAATATCGGTATGAACCAGCACGTTGTGCCGTGCAGAGACCCGGTTCAACATCCGCTCTACATCATTCCATCCTTGATGAACCTTGTATCGGACCTTTTCCACCCTGCATGTGCCGTATTGCTCAGAATTTTCGAGCAATTGATGTGCGAATGTACCGGTAGAAGTATGTCCCGTGAGCAAAATCAGATTTTGCATCTCGGGTGCCCACATTCCGTAATACCAGCGTGCGAGCGGAGACTGCATCATGCCATCCGGAATGAACCAGAGCGAAGCTTCATATTTTTCAAGCAACGTTGTCCGTTCTTCGGTTGTACTCACGCTTTCCCAGCCTTCTCCGCTCAGAAATGTTGCAATCCTATGAGCAGGTGCGCTTTCGGTGACTTCACCTTCCAGCTCTCTAAGCCAAAAAGATGCACGATGCAATTGCTTCATGCCATCTACAAGCCTCTGCTCCACAATCAAAGGTATATCTGCAAAACGTTGTTGTGCCCACAGAATCAGTTCCTGTCCTCTGCCAACCGCAGGCATGGGCAAGAGTACCTTACCACCTTGATGAAGAGCATTCTGGATGGCACTTTCCAGTTGCTGTAACTTGTCTGCCTGAGCATCACGATCTGTTCCATAGGCTGCATCAATAATAGCCAAATCCAGTCTGATGACAGATTCCATTTGCACTTCCAAAGGAGCATACTCCACGGCTTGCCTGCTACTCGTAACGGATGCGTTGCTGGACCAAGACAAACGTTGAGCTCCACCTGCCACAGAAGCAACGGGCATAACCTCTTTCAGTCTCTGCCTCTTCAGATCAGCCTGCCTGAATCCGTCAGCCACATCATCTGCCTGTAATAGAATAGATTCCAACGTGTAATCACCAGAGTACAGTATTCGCTTATCTTCCATTTCCAGCCCAAACCAGACTGATCCGGCCAAATGTCCAGTACGTCCCCACATGACCGATACACCAGGTAACAATTCAAACCAGTACTCACGCTCAGCCTCATCCTCTAAAAATCGATAGCGAATCTGTTTTTCATCTACTTCATCATAGGGCAAAGATTGACCTGCACGTTCCATATTGTTACGCCATGATCGAAAGTAAGTTGTTAACTGCTCTTTCGTCTCGCGTGTTGTCCACACTTCACCCGTATACCCCAGCTTGTAGAGTAGCGGGATGGCAACGGAGTGATCCTCATGGGCATGGGATAATAACACCGCATCCAGTTGTGGCACAATCTCCGGTTCGATGAGCGGATATTCGCCGTTGCCTTCTTTTTTCACACCACAGTCCAGCAACAGCCGGTAACGGCTCCCGCTAAGCAGATAGGCGGAACGTCCGTGCTCGCCCGCACCGCCCCATACATTCAGTTTGATCATGAAGGATTCCACTTTCTCTTTGAATTCAGCATTTCAATCCCCAGTAGCATCAGCACCGTCATTCCGACGGTTACCACAGCCATCGCCATACCAAGCGATACCTGACCCTGTTCAAACTGGGCAAAAATATACGTCGCCGACGTCTGCATCGACGGGGGAAGAATCAGAAGCGAGCCGACCAATTCTCGCGTCGCAATCGTAAAGGTCATCATCCAGCCCGCCAGCATACCGGGCAGAATCAGCGGAACTAGGATACGCCGCAGAATGTAAAGCGGCTTACCGCCAAACACCTGACCCGCCTGAAACAACGTGCCATCGATCTGGGTAAAGCTTGATTTTACATATTGCACGGTATATGGCAGGAACAGCACAACATAGGTGAGCACCACCATCCCATACGTGTTGTACAGCGTCACGGGCATCCAAGGCGAGTTCCAGAACAGAATCAGACCAACCACCATAACAATACCCGGCACCGTGTTTGGTAGCAGACTGAACAAGTCGATGACCCGCTGCATGAACGAAGATGACTTGCCAATGGCCAACGCAAACCCCGTACCAATGATTACTGCCACCGTAGAAGCTGCCAGAGATAATCCGAGACTGTTTCCGATCGCCTTCATGCTTACTGAACCCCAGGATAACAATTCCCGGTAGTGCTCCAATGTCAGATTGTCCAGCACAAGTCCTACTCCCCGTAGCTTCATCGTAGATGCCGCTATGATCGAGAAATACGGGATGCCGATGGATAGAATGAGCAAGATGGCAAGATATGCACCACATAACCATCCTGCCCACCCCCGCAAAGAATAGCGCTTCGAGCGTTGTCCTTTACCGCCTACCAACCGATATGTGAACTTCCGGCTGATTGCTGACTGCATGTACCACATAACCAGACAGACGGACAGCAACACCGATGCCAGTGAAGTCGCCTTACCGAAGTCGATCGGCCAGCTGGAGATGTATTTGTGAATCTCTGAAGTCATCACATAGTAGCCGATTTTGCGCCCAAAGGTCGCGGGTGTACCGAACTCCGCAATCGTTTTGACAAAAACAAGCATAATTCCCATCCCGTAAGATGACAGCAATAAGGGTAAAATAATCCGTCTGAATCGGTATCCGGCACGCCCACCGTGTACGGCTCCCGCTTCCTCCAAATTGCCGCCGATGCGGATTAACGCATCCCGTAGCAGCAAGTAGAGGAAGGGGAACAAGTGCAGGCTCATGATCATGACCATGCCCCAGAAGCTGAAGAACAGCTCCGTCCAGTTCGCAGAGGAGGGTATCCATTGCTGGAGGTATCCTCCTTTTTGCATAAACAGAATCCATCCCATCGAGCCGATATACGGCGGGGTCATGAACGGAATCATCAGGATGACATCCACCCAGCGGTGCTCTCCCATCCGGGTTTTGGACATCATCCAAGCGAGCGGTAACGCCAATAGCGTTGTCATCGCCACCACGCAGATGCCCAGCCACACGGAATTCAGCAACACACCGGATAGATGATGCCCCGTAATCGTACGCAGAGGCGCCATCCAATCCCATTGCCCGTTCGGGTACACACTTTGCCAGAAGATGAGTAACAGCGGCACACCAATGCTAATTGTCAGCAGAAAGAGGGCCAACACCACGCCCACTCTCCGAAAAATACGGTTGTTATCCATTACAACAGGTTTCACTTCGCTCACCTCACATGACTTTCCACATCAAGACAGCAGCATCACCTGTTGTCCACCGTTTCTGTATTTGTTCTTCCATAAGCTGAATAAAGATGATTTATACTAACACTCCGATGACAGAATAACCTTCCAATCGCTGTTATCCCCAGATTTTTTGATTCCCTTTATTAAAGGGAAAATCCGGTGATAAAGGCGAACGCTTCGCTTCTCCAGTTTTTTTCTGTCCTCTCCGTTTCTTTAAAAAATCTCATTAGTCAGCTTATCCATAGCACTCATACGTCCACTTATTTAAAGGTTTCGGAGAAACGTGCTGCGGTTTCATCACCATGCTCGCTCATCCAGTTCCAATCCACTTTCAGTTGCGGAATATCCTTCACATTGGCACGGTTGGTTGCTTCGATATCTTCACGTCCTGGAATCAGGTATGCATCAGTAACCAGCTTCTGTGCTTCATCCGACAACAGGTAGTCGATAAATGCTTTGGCATTCTCTACGTTAGGGCTGGATTTCAGAATGGCCGCCGGTCTTGGGCTGATCACTGTACCCTCTTCAGGGTATACGATATCCAGCGGTTCCCCTTTGGCTTTGGCGGAATAAGCCATATAGTCTACACCTGCTGCCACAATGCTTTTCGCACCCGTAATCACCGGGTCAAGGGCTTCCTGATTCGCTCCTGCCATCGCTACACCGTTCGCTTTGTAGGCGTCCAGCAGATCCCATCCTTTTTCACCATTGGCGCTCAGGTAACCTGTAATGAAATCAAGTGCGGAGCCAGATAGGGTCGGATCAGGAATATTCACTTTATCTTTCCATGCGGATGTTGCGAGTTCAGCCCAGCTTGTAGGCGGCGTTGCCACCAGTTTGCTGTTATACACGATGCCCAGTGCAGATGCACTACTGCTAAAATAGTTTCCGTCTGCATCCGACCATTCCTTATTCAGCTTGTCCGCATTCGCGGCTTCCGGATATGGCAATGTGAGTCCATCCGCTTTCAGAGCTTGTGCCGAAGGCAGTGAAGCCAGAATAACGACATCTGCTACCGGATTGGCTTTTTCCGCCTCCATACGAGCCAAAATCTTACCCGTCGTTCCCTGGAACATCTCGACCTCAATGCCTGTCATCGCTGTAAATCCATTCACGATATTGTCTGCCAGCTTCTGCGGCCCTGCACTGTACAATACCAGTTTGCCGCCTGCTGCTTTGTTCGGCGCTTCCGCTGCCGCTGCTGCATTTCCTTCCCCTGCGGGCTGTGCTGTGTTTCCAGTTGTTGTATTCCCCGTACTACATCCGAATAGACTCAGACTCATCACTGCTGTTAATAAAAGTGTTGCACTCTTTTTACTTGATTTCATACCGAACATGTCCATTCCAGCTCCCTTAGTTTCGAATTAGAGTATAACTGCAAGTGTTTGCTTCCATTTCTTCGATCATATCTTCTTTATTTTTTTCTGTTATTGTCTTTATTGCATTATGCTTCGCGTTTGAGAAAGCTTGTCGCTGTAGTTCCTGTAAGTCGCTATCTACCGAGCTGCGGCGATCACTTCTCGCTGTTTAGCACTAGCATTCTGATTCATATCCTGTTTCATATCCAGCTTTGGACTGCCCTCCTGGCTCTGCGCATCATGCATTCGGCAGATTCGTTCTGGCGATACATAGAGCTGAACTTTCTCTCCAACGCTTAATCTATGATTCGCATATGCTGTCCACACGCCCAGTCCTTCCATCTGCACACGTACCTCGTAGCGTTCTCCCACATAGCTGACGCTGAGAATAATTCCGGGGTAGCCCAGATCATCGTGGCTTGTTTTGTTCCAGGTGACATATTCCGGCCGAACCATGGATTCGTTTGGCGTAAGCCAATTGGACTTTCCGATAAACGATGCGACATAAGAGTCACTTGGCGCAGAGTAGATCGTTTCCGGGGTACCTTTTTGCAAAATCCGCCCCTTCTGCATCACCACGATCTCATCTGACATCGACATGGCCTCAATCTGATCATGTGTCACATACAGGGCAGTGAGTCCCATATCGCGTACCAGTGACATCATCTCAATCCGCATCTCTTCTCGCAGCACAGCATCCAGTGCACTCAGCGGCTCATCAAACAAGATAACACCCGGCTTCACCGCTACCGCCCTGGCAAAAGCAACCCGCTGCTGCTGTCCACCCGACAGCTGATGAGGATACCGATCTTCCATGCCTTGCAGGCGAACCATGCCAAGTGCTTCATTCACCTTTTGCCGCAGATCAGCCTTCTGTTTGCCTGCTTTCAAGCCAAAAGCTACATTTTCATATACCGTCATATGCGGCCATAATGCAAAATCCTGAAACACCATGCCCAGATTACGCTTGTGTGTCGGTGTATCAATCCGCTTTGCTGTAGAGTAGAAGTACTCCCCATCCGCACGAATCTCCCCCGCATCCGGCTGTTCCAGTCCGGCAATCATGCGGAGCAACGTCGTTTTGCCGCAACCCGAAGGGCCAAGCAAAGTGGTGAATTTTCCGTGTTCAAGCGTCAGATCGGTGGGCAATAGTGCAGGCGTTTGATGAAATGATTTTTGAATTCCTGTTAACTCCAGTTTCATAAGCACCCCTGCCTGTCCTCTTTACTAAACTTTTATTGCATATCCCTTGGACTACTCTCTTGTTTTACTCTGTTGTCGTGTTTCTCCGTTATTTCGATTTCTTCTGTTGCTGTTGCTATTGCTCTGGCTTAGCTTAGCTTATCTCGTTTATATTGCTCTGCTTGGGCTTATCCCTTTAAACTGCTCTTGTACTGTTTTCAGTCTAACGCTCGCTTTCGAGAGTTGTTTGTTATGTTTGTAAAATGAGAATTAACTTTTTAGATGAATTCTGTTGATGTTCATAGATTAAATCTATAGATAGACACGGTATGATCTTTAATTGAATTTTCTATGGGCTTTCTATGGAGGAATCGGATTATTATACATACCGCGAAGTTGTAGAACAGAGGAGTGTGGGAGAAACATGAACCTGATCAAATTACAAATTGTTGAACTGATCGACAAGTATCATCATATGACAAGTGTGGCCGAGATTCTGGGCATCAAGCAACCAACGGTTACATTTCATATGAAGTCACTGGAGGAAGAGATGGGGGTTCGTTTATTCGAATCTCGCAGTGGAAAAACATTTCTGACCGAAGCTGGACAAGCATTGCTTCACTATAGTGTAAAAATCAATGCCCTAACCCAGGAGGCCCGCCGCGTCGTCAAGGAATACGACAGCCTGTACCGGGGTACGCTCCATATTGGAGCAAGCTATGTTCCAGCTACCTATCTGCTACCCGCGATGCTTCATACATTTTCTCAAGAATTTCCGGGTATTCGGATGTTGTTGTCTGTCAAACCAGCCCCGGTTATCCGCGAGATGGTCATCCGGCATCAGCTTGATCTCGGTATTATCTCATCCGAGCCATTTGTTGGCCCGGTTTTACACGCCGAAACGCTGTGTGAGGACGATCTTGTGCTCATCTGCTCTCCCCATCATGTGCTGGCCCAGAAAGAATCCTTGCTACCTGAAGATATTGCCCAAGTGCCTTTTGCTCTACACGGTGATGAGTCCAGTACGCGAAGGCTGACCAACCACTGGCTTGTACAGCACGATATCCGGCTGCGGAGCACCGTGGAGATGGATTCCCTGGAAGCGATCAAACAGCTTGTGTTACTTGGCGGTCACATCTCCTTCATGTCGCGGATGGCCGTTCAGTGGGAGGAACAGCAGGGTCTTATTCAAGTGCTTCCCATTCCGGGAGAGCAGGCACCACGCCATATTTATACCGTTCATAACAAGGATCGCCACCCTTCTGTTCAGGTCAATCGGTTCATCGAAGTTCTACACGAAGTTATGAACACACAGCCTTTACTCCATCAGCCTATCGGTTGAACCTATATAAACTATCGCGGGTCATTCATGAAATCTATGCAAGGTTAACGTAATGTGCGCTTCCCGTTAATCGTATTCAGAAACTTGCACGGTAAAGTGGGGTCTGTACGTTAATCCAGATTAGGAGAGTGATTGGTTTTGAAAAAGTGGAAAAAAGTAACCGCCTCGTTGATGCTCAGCATCGTCACCCTGGGAAGTGGACTAACATTTCTGGATACGCCGCAGGCTTCAGCCGCTGCCAACGCCGTTCCCGCTTATGAAGTGAAGTTCCTCGCCAAGCCGGAGCTTGTGTTAAACGCCAATGGAACACCGCGCAGTGAGGTCATCCAGACCCTGGGGCTTAACGCTACACCACGAAATATCAATGTGGAGTACTTTGACACCAATGCTCTCGGATTGGATGCCCAAGGTTGGAACGTCCGTTTTCGCAAAAAGGATGATAAAAACAACTTCGAGTTAACCTACAAGAAGCGTTATCCTGTCATTAACGGGGATATCAATGCAGCACTGACACTTGCAAATCAGGAAGGCTTCGATTCATCAGATGATAACTACGAGGCCGAAATTGACTGGGGATATGGTAAACAAACACTTAGCTTCTCCAACACGAAAAAAGTAGACACCAAAACAACTGGCACACAGTTGCCTTCCGAAAAGGATGCCTTGAACCTGCTACTGGACAAGCTTCCCGGTAAATTAAAAAACTGGTCTGCCTCCAACTGGGGCAAACAACAACTTACACAGGCCCGTGCCTATGGCCCAATCACCTTCCAACGGTATGAAGGTACATGGAACGGTCAGGAGCTTACCCTGGAAGTATGGCCGATCCGCAACGCAGCAGGTACGGGTATTGAAAATATCGTCGAGGTTTCATTCAAAACAGATGACGCAGCAACCGTATCTGGTCTACGTAACCAATTACTACAATTGCTTCAAAACAAAAACTGGTTGATCCCTGCCGACGGTCTGAAAACACAGACCATCCTGGAACGGTATTAATGTAGAGCGATATGCAGTAGAAACAAAAGCTCCTCCTGCTTCTTTAGATAGAAGCAGGAGGAGCTTTTGATTTTCATCATATTTATCCGATAATTTAAAAATTAGCTTTCACAAGACAAATGTTCTTTTCCGGGGGATATATATTAACTATGTATATTCTACACCACTAAAACTAAGCAATCATGAATTACAATCGAATTACCCCATTACTTGAGTTATTAGTAAATAACTGCCTCTCGATCTCCCATAAAAATGTTTTAGCTACTGCAGACTTAAAAAAAGCTAATTTTATTTTTCGATGTCTGCCGTTCATATGATAACCAATAATCAGAAAACTTTGGAATTTCATTACTTCTCGTTGGTTAGGGTGATGTACGCCACTCACTTTACTTAGTGAAAGCTCGAATATTTGTTGATCTGCTTGTATGTATAAGTTTCCGTTACCTAGTAGTACATCCACTTTCTTACCCTCCGGCACCTGAGGTAGACCTGAATAATGAATTCCGACTGAATGTAAGGCTGCACCATATTTTTTCTTTAATCTGTTCGATTTTCTCGTTTGGGTAATTCCATAAATAATTATGGCGATCATCACAAAGACAAGGAATATAATAGGACCCATTTAACAACCTCCTGTAACTTTTCTACTTTTGATTAAGAATAGATTACCACAAAAACCCAACACAAAGTTCACTTGATCGGTATAAGGCAACTTATACACACTAAAAATAAAAAAAGAGTTCTTGCATAATGCAAGAACTCTTTGAATCGTAAGCGGGTGATGGGAATCGAACCCACGCTATTAGCTTGGAAGGCTAAAGTTCTACCATTGAACTACACCCGCATAAAC
>NZ_FMVM01000005.1:0-264691 GCF_900102085.1 Paenibacillus polysaccharolyticus
GTGGTTTGTGTGGTTTGTGTGGTTTGTGTGGTTTGTGTGGTTTGTGTGGTTTGTGTGGCTAGCGTTGTTCGTATGCCAGTTCCATAGTGTTGTGTGATTGCGATATTGCTCCTGGTGTCGATGGTCTACATGCTGGTGATACAGTTGCTGATGTTAGGCTTGGTTTCGCGGTTAATGTTGGTGTTAACGATTAGTGGTGGTGTACTGTGACCGTCCTGCCTGTGTAGTGTTGGTGTTACGACAATGCTTCTCCGATTACCCTTCCTCATTCTCCTGACGACGCAGCCGTTTTAGCTGATCCACGGCACTGTCCAACGCTTTTTTGCGCTGTTTCATGGAGCGTAGATGTTGCTGCTCCACCTCTTCAAAATGGGTATGATCCAGCTTCATCCAGTCCAGCACCTGGTTCAGAGGCGGTTTTACGTCGAGCTGTATTTTCTGGTGTTTGCGTGCTACACAACATAGATATTTATGATGGACTTCCAGTTTCAATACTTCAAAATACGGTAATAAACACATCGCCAGATTACTCGCATAGAACGTCTGTTTATGATCATAGAATGGATGATAGCCATAAGGAACAGTCACGATGAGTGTGCCTTCCTCCCCGAGCAGTCGATGGATCTGCAACAGCAGTGTCTCAGGATGCGCAAAATGTTCCAGCACTTCCCCTAGCAGGACAGTGTCAAACGTGGTTCTCGCCTTCCATTGCGTGATGTCCAGCATGCGAAAATCGACATGGTTGCGGACGGGCTTGGATTCTTTAGCCAATTCCTCTTGCGCATAGCGGATACTTTCTTCCTCCAAATCCACGCCTGTCACCCGAAAGCCTTCACGCCCCAGCAAAATAGACGTAATTCCCTGGCTGCATCCCACATCCAAAATACGTTTGCCTGTGGTTTCCCGGCACATCCAGTGCACCCTAGTCCTCGTCGCTTCATGAGAATCTTCGGAATTAATCTCTCCGTAATAACGTTCGTTCACCCGGTCATGATTCGCCATAGCCATCTCCCGTTTTCCCGTGCACATTTTTCATATCTTGATCCGCCCAGGCATCGTCTTGGATTCCATGCGATTCACCGTTCTCTTTCTCTGCACCTTCACCCGAGGGAACGCTCTCGCGTTTCGTACCCGGATATCTTTCATTTTGTCCTTTTACATCTGCCCCTGCTGAATCTTTCTCTCTCGTGGTCTGGCCGCTGTTACTATGACCTTTCGATCCTGACGCTTCATGCTCTGTATCTTGAAATTCCTCTTTCTCCATTCCCTGTTCCTCATGCTCTACATGTTCTGTTTCCGCAAGTTCAGCATCTTCCACAACTTCTTCATATTTCTCATGTTCCTCATGGCCTGCATGTTTTAGATATTCTGATTGGACACCCTTTTCCCTTTCAGCACCCTGACCCTTCTCCTGTTCCAAGCCGAGTGTTCTCCCATGGTCATGCCGCTCAGGCTGACCGAGCACAACGATATTGTTTCCGCGGCATCCGGCCGTGGCGTTACGTGTATCAAAAATCAGCGGTGCATGATCCGCCATCTCCTGATAATCAAACGAAGAATGGTCTGTCGTGATAATAACCAGATCGGCCCATGTCCACAATTCGGGCGTAGCTTGCCGGGACTGGAGCATGGAACCATCATCTTGACGGAATACGGGCACCATCGGATCGGTGAAAACAACGTCGGCACCCGCTGCGCTCAGTAGCCGAAAGACGTCGAGCGCAGGGGATTCGCGCAGGTCGTCAATGTCTTTTTTGTACGCCATACCCGCCAGTACAACGCGGGCGCCGCGAATAGAATGGCCACGTTGTTCCAGCAGGGCTGTTGCACGCTGAACTACGTGCTCTGGCATCTGCCGGTTCGTCGCATCTGCGAGCTCAATGAACCGCAACTCCGATCCCTGGCGATTGGCTGCCCAAGATAAATAGATCGGATCAATCGGAATGCAGTGCCCGCCAATACCCGGTCCAGGATAAAACGGCATGTAGCCAAACGGCTTCGTTGCCGCTGCCTGTAACACTTCCCAGATATCCACGCCCATCTGCTCACAAGCCGGGGTTAACTCATTAACCAGCGCAATGTTTACGCTGCGAAACGTATTCTCGAACAGTTTCGCTGTCTCGGCAACGGTTGTCGAGCTAACAGGCACGACTTCGTTCAGAAACGAGCCATAGAATTGTGTTCCATAACTCAGACAGGCGGGAGTCGAACCGCCGATGATTTTCGGAGTGTTTTTCACACCATAATGCACGCTGCCCGGATCAACTCGCTCCGGCGAATAACAGACATAGAAATGTTCACCTGCTGTCCAGCCGCGCGCTGCTTCTATGGGCTGTTTCACATGCTCTTCCGTCGTGCCTGGATACGTCGTGCTCTCCAGAATGACAAGGCTGCCCTGCTGAAGATAGGGGGTCATGCCCCCCACGGCTGATGAAATATAGGATATATCCGGCTGATGTTTATCCGTTAACGGAGTCGGTACACAGATGACAATGACATCCGCACCTGCAACTGCTGCATAATCCGTGCCTGCCGTTAACAAATTCGCCTCCAGCAGCGTTTGAAGCATCTCATCTTCAATGCCGATAATATACGAATGGCCTGCACGGAGCTTTGCCACTTTGCCTGCATCGATATCAATGCCGTGCACCTGGTAACCGGACTGTGCCATCTCAACGGCCATCGGCAGTCCCACGTAACCAAGACCGATGACAACAGCCTTCAGGGAGCGGTCATGAATGCATTGAAGCGTGGTCTGCTGTGGCTTCGGGTAGAGTTGCTTCAATCGTTGCTGTTTCCGGCCACGGTGCTCTCCTGGAGTCTGTGCCTGCTTCTCCTTTTCATCTTGACGTTTCTCTTCGGGATTCAGGCTGTTCTCACTCATCTCTTCCACCTCCAAACGTTCCGCCTCCCTTCCGTTAGTCGATATATCCTCCTGCACGCAAAAACGTAGCTATCGCCGGTTTGTTCATCATTTCACTGTCAGAGCGATACTGATCAAACTTCACACGTGGCAGATGATCATAATGTTTCGTAAGACCTTGATCGGCATGCTCCGGCAAAATGACATAATACTGCGCATCGTACTGGCGAGTACGCGGTGCTTCAAATGGCGAGATCAGCACTTCGTGCAGCTTCTCCCCCGGACGGATGCCTGTCACTTTGTAATCGCCTGACGGGCGACCTGCCTGTTCGAGCATGACAGATGCCAGTTCGGTCATGTTGCAAGCTTTCATTTTCATGACGAATGTTTCTCCACCTACCGCCGCTTCCGCTGCTTTGAGTAATAGATGAATAGCCTCGGTACGGGTCAGGAAAAAGCGAGTCATGCCTTCGTCCGTAATGGTCAGGCTTTTGCCTTCATCAATCTGTCTCCGGAACAAAGGTACAACACTGCCGCTTGTGCCCAGTACGTTGCCGCCGCGGATACATACAAACCGGGTCTTCTCGCTCAGCCAGTTGGCACGAATCATCATTTTTTCGCCCAGTGCCTTGGTCATGCCATATACGTTAATCGGATCGACTGCCTTGTCGGTGGATACGTCAATGACTTTCGGAATCCCCATACGGATGGCCGCCCGAATAATATTCTGTGTCCCAATCACATTTGTTTTAAATGCTTCATCCGGCTGATCCTCACAGACCGGAACATGCTTGAGCGCGGCCAGATGGAAGAGCACATCTACGCCTTGGCACGCTTCCTCCACTGCCCGGTAATCTCGAATATCTCCAATGATAAAACGCAGACGCGGATCATGATTGAACTCCCGCTGCATCGCGATCTGGGCATACTCGTTCCGAGATAGCAGTCGAATCTCCGCCGGGTTCTGCGCAAGCAGTACCTCCGTTAGCTTCTGACCCCAGGAGCCAGTTCCTCCGGTGACCAGAATCGTTTGTCCTTGAATCATGGATGAATCCCTCCTGTTCAGATCATGAATTCACGTAAAACCTGCGCCATCTCCTCGCGGCTTAAGCGGTCTTTAGGCGGTACTTTTTTGACGGACGTATTGCTGGAATGAACGATATTGACGTAGTTCCGCGGTGCAAGCAGTTCATGTGGCAAGTCGATCACATTCCCATGCGTGCCTCGGCCCGGAAGCTTCACACGATATCCGGCGGCATATTCTGCTGTCTTGTACAGATAGACATAAAATTGCGGGGAGCGGTGGAATGCCGGAGCCATCTCGTTGTTCACACTGTCCCACAGATAACCATTCTGATTAATCAACGCCATCGTTTCTGGCTGAGGCTGCACATCATAGAGCTGCTGCACAAATGTTTTGTGATACAGATCGTCCGAATCCAGACGGGCAATATAGATGTTTTCTACGTCTTTGGCGAACTCCAGAATCGCACGTACACTCTCGATGTGGGTTCCAAAACGAATATTCGAAGGCAGCGGCTCCTGGCTCGCCAAAATCTCCTGCATCAGCTCCCCGGATTCTTTGGAAAGCTTCACCACTGTCAAGAAATCTTGATTCGTCTGAGCCTTGAGACAATGCAATGTAAATGTGCGAAAAATGTTCATACGGCGCTCCAGCCATTCGCGGGTCAGCCGCTGCGGATCTAACCCGTAGTTATTGAAGTTAATCTCAATCACAACTTTCCTGGACATACCCTTCCTCCTCATCACGCTGTAAGCCTATATGGCGAGTACAGACGTTTTCATAGTTTTTTTTAGAATGAAATCTCGTATCTACGAAACTCGTTCCTCGCGCTGATCGCTTACACTTCAATTCTCTTAAATGCCAGCACTGTATAAAGTATGAACTCCTGAACATTCCGGCACCGACATATGTACTGATTTTCTTATAAATAGATTGATATACACCCCAAGTTATCTATTGGAGGTCGAACGCACAGATCACGGTTTCTCTCGCGACATAGAATAGAGGAGCTTGATTTTCAAAGGGGGCAGGCATTCGGAATGAATTCTACTTATCTAGAAATGCAAGACGTGCTGGATCAGCTTGAAGCAGCTTTGCAAGAGAAGCGTCCATTCTCACTGGTGCGTGTGGGGGATGGTGAAAATATCGTGATGTCGCAAGAATCCGTATGGCCTATGGAGCAGGTGCTTCAAGAGCGCTGGGCAATTAAAGCTAATCTCGGACAAAAGGGGCTGCGGCTTCCCAACCTGAAGATGCGGGACGAAGTCGCTGCTTCGTTGAAAAGAGCCACTATTGTGGGTGTCCTTCCGCGTGGAGACAGCACCATCAAGGCTCCGGATTACCTTAAGCGGCCGCTGACCGATATGATCTTTGCTCACTACGGCATCGCGCCTGCGTTGACCTGTCATGCTTGTGTGAATCGTGAACTTGTGCAAGTACCTCGGTTTTGGCAGATGCTTGCCGGCAAACGTGTGTTGCTTGTAACGCGTGAACTGGATGAGTTAGAGGCCGCACTCGTTAAGGAGCCTTATTATCTCGACATCGTAAGTACACTGGCTTTTGACAACTATGATCAGATGGATGAGACCTTGCAATGGATTCAAACGCATCAGGATGACTTTGATGTTGCACTGTTCTCTTGCGGGGTTAACGCCGTCATTCTTGCAGAACGAACAGCAGCACTGGCAGGTAAAGTCGCCATTGATTTTGGCAAAGCCAACAACATGATTTTGAAAGGACGCGCCAACTAAGTTGCATCTACAGTATTCAGTTTTTCTCTATGCCCATGATCGATAGCGCTGCTTGTATCTCTACTTCTCCCTTTCCTTCTATATCAAAACCTTTCTAATCTCTCTCTTATAAATCAATGCTCTTACACTTCTGCTTCATCTCAAAACCAAAATCCCCGCCTACCGAGGCGGGGATTTTGAATTATATCTTGATTGGAATGATCTTGATTGCCATGTAGCTGAAACAGGTACAACAAACGTTACTATAAGATGGTCTCTCTAAAGTCTTTCAAAGCTCCTTTAGTTGGTCGCGGCAATACCGTAGAACATCTCCGGCCCGGTTCGCACAGCTGTGGATACACCGGAGATGAATGACGTATATACATTTTCCAGCGCTGGTGGTGCAGCCAGATCCTGAGCTGTGAACGAATGGAACTCGGCACCGCCATTTTGCCCGACCGTTCCTTCTGCTCGATAGATGATGAAGAACGGATCGTACACAAAACCACGCACTATCTCTACAACAAACGTGTCGCCCAGTTCTCCTGTAACACCCACTGTACCATTCAAGGTAATGATAGGATTAATGACCCCCTGGGTTTGAAGACCGATAGCGCCGAAAGGTTCAGGGGATTCGGACAAAGGTAATCCCGGTGCCCCTACGTATCCCGAGTTCTCCGAGGTTCTCATATCGAGAAACACGCCCATGAAGTAACACCTCCAATGCTATGGGATAACATATTCTATGAAACTGATAACTCTTCGGATTGGATGGTTAGCAGATTTGATGAACCTATTTTTAATTCCGCGCGGTTAATGGTATATTGAACAGCATAACGAAATGAACGGATCGTATGCACACAAAGGGTACAAGCTGTTCAGAAGGAGATTGTCATTCATGAATAAACGCAAACGTTCAACCGGCGGTATATCTGCCAAAGGAAAATCATACGGAGGCTCTTCCAAGCCGCGTCCCGGCCGTTTCAACACTTCATCATCCAAACCGAATTCTCCTCGTTCGGGAGAGGATACGAGTAAGGTTTCAGCTTCCCATTCGTCCGTGGCGCCTGCAAAAAACGGTGGCAAAGGAAGCAAACCGGCCAAACCGGCCAAACCGGCTACGGCATCCAAGCGTCCAGGCAATGCACATTATCGCAAGTCCGAACCGCCACGTCAGTACAAGGTAACCGAGCCGGATGAACTGCTGAATTTCCTGCTGAAGCATATAAAGTCAGGACGTAATGCGGTGAAGTCCATTTTGGGACGTGGACAAGTATCGATAGATGAGAAAGTTGTAACGAAGTTTAACGAACCTCTGCTACCCGGACAGATCGTATCCATCAGCAAAGAAGGGGCTGTAGCCGCTCCTTCTCTGACAGGTATTAACATTTTGCATGAAGACGACGACATCATTGTGATTCGCAAGGAAGCCGGACTCCTATCGATCGCGGCTGACAAAAGTGACGATCTGACCGCTTATCGCCAGCTGATGTCACATGTGCGTCGTACCAACGAACTGAACCGGATTTTCATCGTGCATCGTCTGGATCGGGACACCTCGGGTGTGATGATGTTTGCCAAAAGTGAAGAGGTTCAGCAGCAGTTGCAAAACAACTGGAAAGAAAACGTACAAGACCGTGTTTATGTCGCACTGGTTGAAGGCGCGGTAGCTCAAGAAGAAGGCACCATCTCCTCTTGGCTCAAGGAAACTAAAACACTCAAGATGTACTCCAGTTCCCGTCCAAACGACGGGCAACATGCGGTTACGCATTATAAACGGCTGAAGTCGAACCGTGAGTTCTCCCTGCTGGAGGTTCGTCTGGAAACGGGTCGTAAAAATCAGATTCGTGTGCATATGGAAGACCTGGGACATCCGATTGCCGGGGATCGTAAATACGGCGCACGTACAAGAGATCTCGGACGTCTGGGACTCCATGCACGAGTATTGTCGTTTATTCATCCAACGACAGGCAAACTGATGACATTCGAAACGGATATTCCGAAGCCATTCCTGTATCCGTTCCGCGGAGAAGCTACACCTGCACAATAACGTGCTCATACGAAGACGGACAACCGACTAAGATGCCGTTCCTCACGGACTCATTGTCCGTCTGAAAGGAGGTTAACACGTTTGCAAAACCTGTTTATTACCGGTTACCGTGCACATGAACTGCAAATTTTCGGTCAGAAGCATGAGGGCATACCCTACATTAAAAAAGCCATCGCCTCCCGCCTTACTCCGCTTGTGGAAGATGGCTTGGAATGGGTGCTAACTCCTGGTCAATACGGTGTCGATCTGTGGGCCTGCGAGGTTGTGCTTGAACTGAAACAGAGCTATCCACATCTGAAGCTATCGATTATCACTGCTTTTCAGAACCCGGAGGAACAATGGAAAGAAGACAAGCAGGAGTATTACCGTTCCATTCTGTCTGGAGTGGACTACTATGGTGCAATTAGCAAACAGCCATATATCGGGCCATGGCAATTCACCGCACGGGACGATCTGCTGCTGCGCAAAAGCGATGGCCTGCTGCTTGTCTATGACGAAGATGCCGGCGAAGGTAGCCCACGTTTTGTAAAAGAAAAGGCAATCAAAAAACAACAAAACGAGCATTATCCCATCATTACGGTCACTTCCGAGGATATTCAATCTGTCGCGGAGGAAGAACGCATGAATGATTTTGCTTATGATGGGGATATCCCCTTCTAACTTTGGATGCTGTACGGCAAATTGCTGTGCAGTATTTTTTTCTGACTGGACTCCGTTTTTATTGGACTCTTAAGCTGAACTCAAGGAGTACGTCCGCTCGCCACAAATGGGAAACTCATGTTTTTTTTCGGGCAAGGTTGGGTATAAGTAGTATTAAAACTGCGATTTTTATGTCGTATGGGACAAAGGGGAACTGCAACCATGACTTTAACGCCAGAGCAGCGCATCCAGCTGCACGGGTTCAATAACCTGACCAAGTCACTCAGTTTCAATATGTACGATATCTGTTACACCAAGACCAAAGAAGAACGTGAAGCTTACATTGAATATATCGATGAACAATATAACGCAGACCGACTGACTCATATTTTGAAAAATGTATCGGACATCATCGGCGCACACGTCCTGAATGTCGCACAGCAGGATTATGTGCCGCAGGGCGCAAGTGTAACCATGCTGGTATCGGAAGGCCCGATCGTTGAGATTCCAGAAGAATCCTTCGATGAATCGCCTGGTCCCCTGCCCGATAATGTCGTCATGCAGCTGGATAAAAGTCACATTACAGTGCACACTTATCCCGAATTCCACCCCAGCGAGGGCATCAGCACTTTCCGTGCAGATATCGATGTGTCGACCTGTGGTGAGATTTCACCGCTGAAAGCATTGAATTACCTGATTCATTCGTTTGATACAGACATTATGATTATGGATTATCGCGTGCGTGGTTTTACAAGGGATACGAGCGGGCGCAAGCTGTTTATTGACCATGAGATCAGTTCGATCCAGAACTACATTCCGGACGAGATCAAAAGCGGCTTCGATATGATTGACGTGAACGTCTATCAGGAGAACATTTTCCACACCAAATGTAAGCTGAAAGAATTCGATCTGGATAATTATCTGTTCGGGTACACCAAGGACAAGCTCAGCAAAGCGGAACAACAGGAGATTACCGAGTGGCTGAAACTGGAGATGGATGAGATTTATTACGGCAAAAATATAGACCGTTCTTCCTGATTGGACAGACCAGTCAGGAGTGATGTCATCATGAATAAAGACAAGTGATTCTGATCCGGCTGACTTCCTTCACAGAAGCACATATTTGGGTCATATACTTGTCTTTATTGTTGTTTATTCTGGCTGTGACTGTGAGCTTACCAGCCATATGTTATTTTGAACAGATTGACAGTGTGCGCGCGAATTTCTTAAAATAGAGGGAACTGCACTCGGATGCGGTAAAGGAGGAACAGGGTATGATTGAAACGAATACGACCAAGCGTAATGAATCCCTTTTGCAAGCCTTAAACGCCCGACATGCAGCCATAACCAACAACATTGCTAATGCCGATACGCCCAATTACAAAAAGACCACCGTTGAGTTTCAAGATGAGCTTAGACGTATCATCGAGAACGGTAAAACCGGACAACTCCGGATGCAACGCACACATGAGAAGCATTTTCCCGTCAGCAATCCGAATGCCTCCATCGTGCAGTACCGAGTGATGCAGAACAACGAAACAGCCATGAACAATAACAACAACAATGTAGATATTGACCGGGAGATGGCTATGCTTTCCGAGAATCAACTCATGTATAACTACATGGCTGATCGAGTCAGCGGACATTACAAAAAAATGAAAAATTTATTGAATGATTTAAAATAAAATCTTACACCAGCAGCCCTCGTGGCTGTTTTTTTGTGTATGAGGTAGAAATGCCGATGATGAAAGCTAGAATGACAGGTAATAAAACATAAGAGAATATAAGTAATATGCCTGTTCCTGGCGAAGGTTTGTCCCCCGATTCTGTAATAGGAATTGTATAATTATTAATGAGAATAAGAACAATATAGAACGGAATCCATGAGACCGTTGGAATATATTTAAACTTTTCATTATATAACATTCTCTTCGTTATAAAATAGAACAACACCACAAATGAAACCAACAGCAAAATACTAATAATACTTATTAAAAGTGACATTGTGTTGTTTGACCAACCCGTTAATCTTGTGATCCGGTAATAGTTTAGTTGTGGTAGATAGAATACATATAGAAAAATAGCACTTGGAATACTACATAATATTATTTTATGGAACCGATTCATAGTTTCACTCCCACATTATCCCTTTGTATATAATATAAAACAATTTCTCGATCAGCTCTAGTACTTTCAAGTGTAGCGTCTGCAAGCGTTGATCCGAGTTCTCCGCCGACCAATCCACACTGGAAGTTCGGTATTTATTAGGGCTGTAGTATAATGGGATAAGCGAAGAACGTTAGATTATATAAAAAGAGGTGCAACATGACTCGTCAATACAATGCGTTTCAAGGCTCCAAAGTCAGACTCACGGCACCCTGTCCCGAAGACAGCGTGCAAATCGCACATTTTACACAAAACTACGAATATATGCGTAACTTGGATACGGATATTGTGACGCCACAAACATCCGATGAGACCGGATCTTCTTCCGTTCGGAACGGTCAAG
Source organism: Paenibacillus polysaccharolyticus (assembly GCF_900102085.1). Lineage (GTDB taxonomy): Bacteria > Bacillota > Bacilli > Paenibacillales > Paenibacillaceae > Paenibacillus > Paenibacillus polysaccharolyticus. The sequence continues at coordinate 10,816 of NZ_FMVM01000005.1, forward strand.
ATTTCGAATTTGCCCTGCGCACGTTGGAAGACAATCGCTTTCTCGGATTTGTTGCCATCTATCGATTGGAATGGAATAACCGCTCTGCACAACTGGCTATCGGCATTGGTGAAGAACGAGATCGTGGCAAAGGTTATGGCAGTGACGCTCTTGCGTTGATTTTGCGATATGCATTCCATGAGTTAAACCTGAATCGAATTGCTCTTGACGTGATCGAATACAACGAAGCCGCAAGACGGGCATATCTCAAGGCCGGATTCCGCGAGGAAGGCAGGCATCGTGCTGCCGTTCTTCGAGACGGTACACAGTACGATCTGATCTCGATGAGCATTCTCGCAGCAGACTGGTCCGCCCAAACGGGATATCCCGTTTCGTTTCAGCCAGGGTCTAGTTCGGGTAGTGCAAGTGCTTTCCCTTCGGCAGGCTCTACTACGGTTGGTAGCATGGCAGTCCAGGCCACTCCCCGGATCGGCGTAGGTGCAGTGATCCTTAATGAACGAAATGAAGTGCTCCTCGTTTGGCGTAATCGTGCACCCGAACAGCACACTTGGAGTATTCCCGGCGGTAAAGTCGATGTGTACGAAACACTGGAGACGGCTGTTATCCGGGAGGTTAAAGAAGAAGTCAATCTGGATATTGTGATCAACGGTCTTCTCTGTACCGCAGAAACGATTCGCCCTGAGCGACAGGAGCATTGGATTTCCGTGCTCTACTCCACCAAGGTCGTTAGCGGAGAAGCACGCAATCTGGAAGAAGGCGGAGCTATTGGGGAGATTGGCTGGTTCCCGCTCCATGAGCTACCTTCTCCACTCGCCAGCTTTGCCGTCCCGGCATTGGAAGCAGCGAAGCAACAATATACACAGAAACATGGCATCGACATCTCACAATGAATAGCTTTACGGGAAATACATTAACGCAACGCAGCGTCCCTTTCATACTGCATGAGTCCAGACACCAGTTCGACTGGAAAGGTCAAGGTGCCCTTTCCCTGAAAACGTTCCGGTACGGAACATCATTATACGAAGCGGGTCATGGACATTTTGCAGTCGATCAGGACAGATATTTGCTTTTGAACGAAGGACAGGAATATCAGCTACATATTGATTCACCTGTTCCTGTCGAATCGTTTTGCATCTTCTTCCCTTCGGGGCTAGTGGAAGAGATTGGTCGGAATATCTCTGGAAGTAACCGCTATCTCTTGGATGAGCCTTATGCCACATCTTCCCTTGGTACACTGGACTGGATGGAACGAACATATCCTATGACCGATCAACTAGGAGCTGCTCTTGAGCGATTGCGCTCCTCCTATGCCTCTCAGGCCGTAGATGTATGGGGACTAGAGGAACAACTCTATCATCTGGGCGTGCACATGCTTGTTTTGCACCGTGAGATTCGGTTGGAAATCGATAGCTTGGATATGGTGAAATCTTCAACCCGAAACGAGATATATCGAAGAATCTATATCGCGCACGAGTACATGACAGCCTACTATAATAAACCTATCACGCTTGCGGAGACTGCCTCAGCCGCGCATCTGTCCGTAAATCATTTTCTCCGCAGTTATAAAAAGGTGTTTGGCATATCGCCACATCAATTTTTGACGGAACGCAGACTTCAGGCTGCTTGTCAGCTGTTATCCAATACGGATCTCCCTGTTACAGAAATCTGTTACAACGTCGGTTTTGAGAGCCTTGGCTCGTTCAGCTCCCTTTTCTCCAAACGATTTAAACACTCCCCTGCACAGCATCGGATAAAAAGGTGATTTTCGAGAAGCACTGTCCGTGTGAACGATCTATCATGGAGTTAGTTACGAACGAGCTTACGTCACACTCCCTGTGTGGATAGAAACGAAAGAGGAGGTTTTCACAGATGAAAGACACAGATCAGAGTCCAAAGCAGCTAGAGTCATTGGAACAGCTATTTGAAGCGGCACAGCAGAATGATGTGGAAAAAATAAAGTCCCTGCTAGCCGTACAACCAGAACTGGCCAACACGGAAAACAAGGATGGATTGACACCGCTGGGATATGCCGCACATTTTGGACACTCCGAGAGCGTACATGCCCTTATTGAACACGGTGCGGAAGTGAATGCGATCTCTCATTCCCTTATCTCCTTCATTCCCTGCAACACAGCCCTACACGCCGCACTGGCTGGAGAACGTTCAGTGGAAGTGATCCAGCTATTGCTGGAACATGGCGCATCCACAAGCATCCTTGACAGTGATGGACAGCAAGCCCTTCATACGGCTGCCTTTCATACCGATCAGACAGCCATTATAGACTTGTTGCTTGAATATGGAGCCGATGTCACGGCACTTAATACATCCGGCGAAATCGCACTAGATATTGCGAAGCAACGTAGTCATACCTCTGTCGCTGCTCGTCTGGAGCAAACGATGGCAAAGCTATCCTAAGCGGGATAGATATAAGCCGCTATAGCGATGTGAATCCGTACTATACTTGGGACTCATGCTACACTTGTGACTCGGTATCGTACCTAGAAGGCTATTTGAGATCATACTTGTCACCGTCAGCATCTTCCTGGAGCCGTAATGCTCGTGGGAGGGCTGACGGTTTTTGCTGTATAATGCAACGAAACTTTCTGAAGATCAACATGCACAACATTTTTTTCAAAAAAACAAGAACCGTTTGGCAACTTTCTCTGTCTAATACGAAACAACATCAGCAAAGGAGGAGCCTTGTGACCCCTACCGAACTTACGCGAGCTGCACAAAAGGGGGATGCTGCAGCGTTTGCAGCCTTAATGGAGATGCATCAGAGCCGCCTGTACCGGATCGCCTATGCGTATCTGCATAATGAGGGCGATGCACTGGAAGCGATACAGGAAGCAACCTACCGCGCATACCGCAAACTCAAAAAACTGAAAGAACCTACCTACTTCAGTACATGGCTAATCCGCATCCTTCTGAACTACTGTGCAGATGAACGCAAACGCAAAATCCGGTTCAGTCCCGTGACCGAGATCCGTGAATCCGGCCGCTGGGATCGACCCGAAGATCCAGACCTTGCCGCTGCGGTAGCTGCACTTGAACCGGAATACAAACAAATTATTATTCTGAGTTATTTCGAAGGTTTCTCGTTAACTGAAGTCGCTGACATTCTCGAAATTCCGGCAGGCACGGTCAAATCACGACTGCACCGCGCGCTTGGCAAGCTCCGGGATCAACTTGAACCGAAAGGAGAGCTCTTATCATGACCGACGAACAAAATCCGTTCGAAGCTTTGGAGACACGTCTTCAAGCACGCAAAGCCGAATACGATACGATGCCCGTACCGGATACAGCAACTTCCCGAGCTGTACAGGCCGGGATTCAACAAGCTTCCCGTAAACGAAAAACCAGATTACGCTGGCTGACCAGCTCCATCTCCGCAGCAGCCCTGATTTTATTGTTCACTGGCTGTATTCGGGTATCCCCTGCCTTTGCGTCCTTTGTCGAGCAACTGCCTGGAATGGAAGGCGTCGTCAATCTGATCCGGCAAGACAAAGGATTGATGATGGCGATTGATCAGTCCCTGTTGCAAAAAGTCGGGATCACCGACGAGCATAATGGGGGTTCCGTAACCGTGGAAGGCATTATTACTGACGACTCACGCATGGTTATTTTTTACAAGATGAAAGGCATGAAAAATACAGAACAATTCGACTATGACATCGATTTACTGGATGGAAACGGTAAAGATCTTCCTGTTGGTTTTGGCTATTCTACAATCCACTTTGACTCAGATGATCCAGTGTATGAAAACTATATTGATGTTATTTTTACCGACCAAGCCCCCCCTCCGGATGTGTTAACGGTGGTATTCAAATCGAGAGACAAAGCCAATCCAGGCGTGTGGAAGGTAACGATGCCAGTCGATAAAAATTTAACCAAGGGCATGAAAGAGGTTATCCCTGTAAACGAAACCTTAGTTGTCGATGGACAGCGTATCCAGGTAAAACAGGCCACCATGTATCCAACCCGGTTGGTACTTGACGTACAGATGGACCCAAACAACACCAAAAAAATCTTTGGTCTCAGCGATCTGCAACTCGTGGATGAGCAAGGACGTGCCTGGAGAACCGATACCTCCGTCGGGGAAGATACACGCTCCATTTATTTTGAAAGCATGTATTTCTCCAAACCTAAAAAGCTGACCTTACAAGGCTCCGGATTCTCGGGTCTTGATAAAAAGGAGCTTGATTTCAGCCTCGACCTGAAAACACGTGAGATTACGGGAGGCCCTTCCGGTCTTCAGATGCTTGGCAGCAAAGTAGAGGGCAAAAATCTTATTGTTGATTTCTCTGTTCCTGACAGCATGGAAGATAGTTTCGTACTCGGTTTCAGCAAAGTAAAAGACCGTTCAGGTAAAACTTATCAAACCCCTGGTGCAAGCTGGAGTCCGGGTTATGGTAAAGATCTGGATCACACCACGGTTTCAATCACCATCGAACATGGTGCAAAATTACAGGGTCAGCTTCAGATGAAAATTGCTACCTATCCGTCAAAAGTAAAGTCACCCTTTTCACTCGAAATCCCTGTAAATCCTTGAGGGTCAGGTCAGTTACGAAAGCGGCCGTGGAGCTCTGCACATGTCATATGTGTAATCACCTTTTCTAGGCAGATGCATATCTTGAAGTAAGAAGCATTTTATTTCGAGGAAGGGTTGTGCATCATGTCTGAATCGCCATCCACACCAACCACTCGTGTTGTATATCAGGCCAATCAACCGATGTTGCAATCCGTGCAAAATGTGCGGAACATGCTTCATCATACGGTTCGTCAGCATATCGGCAAGAAAGTGCAAGTTCAGAACATCGATGGTCAGGTCTGGGAAGGGGTCATTATTAGTGCAGACCGCGGAATTCTGTACCTTCAAGTGACACCCATGCATGGTTACCCTGAACCGCGTGCTTTGTTTGGCCCAACGATTCTACCGCTGGTGCTGTATGAATTGCTCGTCATCACCTTGTTAATGTAAGCCAAAAGGGCTTCGTCTCTTTCCTTTCGAGGATTGGGCGAAGCTTTTTTATTCCATGTCCCGGGATTGCTTATGAGCGTGTGAAATATGATACAATGGTGTCGGTGCCACGCCTTATTTCATATGAAACGGAGTTTGATCCGGTTGGAATACATACGTCATGACCCCTCTTCTCCTGTTGAATCCGAATCGGAGATGCGTAACAAAAGTCAACACCCTGTGACTGAACCGTCTGAGCAATCCCAAGTCATCGCCATCTGTCTGCTTGCTGGGAAAATCATGCTGCAAAGCGGCGGTGAAACGTACCGCGTTGAAGATACGATGAAGCGGATGGCCGCTGCATTGGGGCTGCCACATTCACATAGTTATGTGGTGCCCACGGGCATCTTTTTCTCGGTGGATGCCACGGAACCCGCGAAGCTGATTCGCATCTCGGAGCGCACCACAGACCTCGATAAAGTGTCTGAAGTGAATGCCGTCTCACGTCGCATCGGACAAGGGCAACTAACCGTTCAGGAAGCCCATGAGCTGCTGCTGGAGATCGAACGCAAGCCTTCCGGTTATTCGTATGCTGTCCAGCTAGGGGCCGCTGCCTTATCCAGTGCTTGCTTCACAATCATGTTCGGCGGAGGCTGGGGAGATTTTCTTCCGGCACTACTCTGCGGCGGAATCGGTTACGCCGCGGTCATTCTTTTTCACCGCTGGGTGCGCGTCAAATTTTTTGCCGAGCTCACAGCTTCCTTTGTCATCGGCATGCTCGCCTTTTTCCTCGTGTATGTCGGTGCAGGCTTTGAGCGGGACAAAATCATTATCGGTTCTGTCATGCCGCTCGTGCCGGGATTACTCATTACCAATGCCGTGCGCGACCTGATGGCTGGGCATCTCGTATCCGGCTTATCTAAGGGCGCCGAGGCTTTTCTTACTGCTTTTGCCATCGGCACAGGCATTGCTGTTGTATTTTCACTTTTGATGTAAGACGGAGGGTTGCAGGAAATGCTCCATTTTATAGGACAAGCTTTAACCAGCTTCATTGCTTCGGCTGCGTTTGGCATTATTTTCAATGCGCCAAGACGGATGCTGCTTCACGGCGGATTTGTCGGGATGATTGGCTGGATCATTTATATTGTGCTGGAGTATGCAGCAGATGCTGTCCCGGCCACACTGGCCGCAACGATTGCTGTTGGTGTCATCAGTCAGCTATTTTCTCGCATGTTCCGGGCACCTGTCATTATTTTTAGCGTGGCAGGTATCATTCCTCTCGTGCCGGGAGGACTGGCGTATAATGCAATGCGTAGTTTTGTGCAAAATGATTACAGTGCTGCCATGGAGATGGCCGCCAAAGCTCTTATGTTGTCGGGTGCTATCGCCGTAGGACTTGTCCTATCCGAGGTATTAAACCAGATGATTCAGAGCCTTTCCCGTTCAAACCGCATCAAGTCCACCTCCAAATGAACCTCCCAATGGCAGGTTGCCACCAAGCAAAAAAAGCCCATCGTCTGCAAGCTGGAGTTTTGACTTAGCTCCGTTCTTGTAGGCTATGGGCCTTCTCGTTTACTTGATGAACGTATTTTTTACACGTACCGACTTCAGAAAATAGGGAATAAAAATACAGCACGTCAGCAGTGAACGAATGATCAGGTTAAAAGCAGGGGTCGCATCCAGTATATGCTCTTCCCTTCCCACCTCGTTCTGAGCGATAAGAATCCAGGTAGCGATACCGATCACCAGATTGACAATGTACTGTATAATCATCAACCGTGGGAAAAGCCGCTTTCTTCGGTATAAAAGAACAAGATTCACAATAACGATAACAAACAGAATCACGCTGCTAATGAATCCAAACCATAGCAGCGGCCTTATGACTTCCGTATACAGCTGCGGGGCGATGCCCCGACTTCCTTCCCAACGTGCCGGATCCATGATCACCGCAACCTGTGAGATATCCGAAAGTAAAAATACCAGTGAAGCCCAAAGACTAATCTGAATTAAAATCAACCAGCCGCCCAAACCCGAAATACCTGGAAGTTCAGGCCGGATACCACTTTTGGACGAAACCATATCTACATCCTCATCTTGCTTACCGTATGAACGATTCATATTCATGATACCCTCCTTAGAAAAATAGAAGAGCATCTATTATAACTTAATATCTGTATGTTGTGTTATAAAAAGGAGGATATCCTCTTACAGATCGAGCACGAGTATACATTGACCTTCCCGTTTCCTTAGCCCTTTCCTTTATTGGTTGCTACGTTTCATTACCGCTCCGAACAGCTCCGCTGCTGTTCCGCTTCCGGACTTTAAGTAATGTTTCGCATCCGTATAATCGAATCCCATCCACACGACCCCCGTCCATTTCCTTGTATATCCGGCAAACCAGATATCCCGATTTGCTTGCTTGGGCACATTCGGCAATGCGGCTTGTGTCGTACCCGTTTTGCCAGCCACATGATCATCAGGCAACTGGGCACGCTTTCCTGTTCCTTGGCTCACGACAAGCTGCAGCATGTTCGTTATTTCTTGAGCCGTTCGCCTCGTGATAACTTGTTTGTTCTCTGAGCGATGGCTATAGATAATTTGTCCTCGGGCATCCGTTATTTCGTGTATAAGGTGTGCACGATTGAATCTCCCCTCATTGGCAAAAACAGCATAGGCTTGTGCAAGCTTGAGCGGCGAGACACCTTGATGCATCCCCCCAAGGGCAACGGACAGATTCATATCTTCATCCTGTAATTTAATCCCCAGTCGCTCAGCGAAACCTTTGGCCTGGCTCAACCCGATCTCGTTTAACAACCAAACCGCAGGCGCATTGATTGATTTTTGCAGCGCCTCCGACAAAGATACCGTACCTCTGTACCTTCCTCCCACATTGCCCGGCTGGTAATTTCCGTAACGCGTAGGTCGGTCAGGAAGCATACTTGATGGCTCGAATTGTCCGGACTCCAATGCTGGGCCATAGACGATGACGGGTTTAAATACGGATCCTGGTTGCCTTGCATCCTTCATAGCACGATTCATATCTCCCTTCACAGGATTTCGTCCACCCATCATTCCTTTCACTTCACCGTTATGTTGATCAAGTATTACCATACTGGCCTGTACCTGTTGAGTTTCTCGGTCATCCGGAAACCAGACATGCTCCGCGAATGTTTCCTCCATTGCCCGCTGCACACTTGCATTCAAGCCCGTTCGAATGGTCCATCCTGCGGAACGAATCTCGGCTTCACCCTTGCCGGTGAGAAGTGAGGCCTCCTGCAAGACTGCATCTAAGGCAGACGTATAGGAAGGCTTCTCCATTTGGTACGTAAGTGCCGTTGAAAGGCTCGCCATATTGGGAGGAGGCGGTTGATATTCAACAGCTACAGCCTCTTGCATCTGTTTGCTCGTAATGATTCCCTGTTCGTGCATCATGGAGAGAACGACATTACGTCGCTCTTGGGAAAGATTCTTGTTATCCACCGGATTGTAAATAGATGGCCCCTTAGGAATACCCGCGAGCGTTGCGATCTGCCAGAGTTTTAATTGTTTCAAATCTTCCACACCGAAATAACGCCATGCTGCTGCCTTGACCCCATACTGTTGCCGTCCCATGTAAATCCGGTTCAAATACATTTCCAGGATTTCGTCCTTCGAATACTTCGTTTCCATCTCGATCGCAATGGATAACTCGTTTATTTTACGGATGAAGTTCTTGTTGGCGTTCAGATACAGATTTCTAGCCAGTTGCTGTGTGATCGAACTTCCGCCCTGGCTCCAATTCATATGTAGTATATTTTCTACTATTGCCCTGCCAACACCCATGACGTCTAGACCCGCATGTCGGTAGAAACGCCGATCCTCGGTCACTAAAAAGGCCTGTTTTAGCATATCCGGCATTTCTTGCAGATCGGCATACGCCATATATCTTCCGTTTGGTGTCGTCAACCTGATGATCTCTTGTCCAGCCTCATCCAGAATGACGGTTGATGACACTTGCTGCATAACTTCCGGTTGATGGCGAATCACCATTTTTCCATACGAAAACAAATAGATGTACAGTAGCACCAGTAGAACCGCTACAATAACAGCAACATCGTACAATCGATATATGGAACGTTTCATCTTCACATTTAACATGATGGTTCCTCTGATTTAACCTTCATTTCAGAGCAATCTTTATTCGCTGTAAGCGCCGCAATCGCATTGATCTGATCACTCAATTGCCGCAGCTCACCACCGCTCAGGATTTGAATGGGTGCAGGATTCCGGCCCTTAGCAAGTTCATTAGTTCCCCGCACAAGGGCTTGCATGTCTTCGCTTATTTTCTGAGAACGAATCCAGAAAAATAAAAGAAACAAACCTCCGCCCATAAGCAACCCGATCGGTTTCTTTCCTATATGATTGATACTCCAATGTACAAGGTCGGTAAACCAGACAGCTTCATGGAACATCAAACGATAAGCTAATCTCATGATCTGGTACATAACAAAAAGAAGCACAATGCTGAGAACCGCGCTTGCTCCGCAAATATAGATGTATTTCATTCGAATGGTGTTAAATCTCGAACTCATCTTCGGTATCCTCCTCATACTTCGAACAGATTGATAGAGGTAGCATACCGAATAGTTCTTAAAGAAGCGTTGTTAACTTCTTATCAAATTCTTAATTTACATATCCAAAGCTTAATATGAGAGGTATGATATGAACATTCTACTCTTCCAATGGCGTATGGACGGGTGGTTTTATGGCCGGAAAACGGGTAACAAAATCCGTCCGGCCCTGATCGCTATAAGCGGCAATCTGCCCCTGATGCAGTTCTATCATAGATTTGGCAATGGCAAGTCCCAGTCCTGTGCCCCCTGTATCACGAGAACGTGATTTATCTACCCGATAGAAACGTTCAAACAAATGTGGTAAGTCCTGAGCCGGGATCGATTCTCCGTAATTGCTGATACGTACCACAGCTTCTCCTTCTTCAAGAGCAAGGCCAATTTCCATTACTTTGCCCGTTGCACCATATCGAATCGCATTGCTGAACAAGTTTTCATAGGCTCTAACGAGTTCTCCCGGAGCAGCCTGAATCCATAGTGGCTCTTGGCCTCCAACGATCGTATAGGTCATGCCTGCTTCTTCAAGCATTGGAGCAAATTCTTCGGCGAGTTGCATCAGGAACGGGGTCAGATTCAGTGGTCTTAAAGACAACGGAAGGCTTCCGCCGCTGACCCGAGTATATTCAAACAAATCATCAATGAGCTTGCGCAACGTCAGGGATTTCTCGTAAGCGATACTGACGTAATAACGCATTTCTAATTCATCCTGATACCGATCCTTCTCGATATACTCCAAAAATCCAAGAATCGAGGTTAAGGGTGTCCTCAAATCATGCGAGATGCCTGTGATCAGATCATTTTTGGCTGCAACTGCACTCCGTTCTTCCTGAAGAGATCGCTGGAGTTGTTCCGCCATTTGATTGATGCTCGCCGCAACCACACCAAACTCATCGGAAGTCTTCACCGCAATCCGATGTGACAATTCTCCTTTGGCAACTTCCTGGATACCCGCCGTGATCTCATCCAGTACAACCATCACTTTGCGGGTGAAGAGAAAGAAAAACAGCACAAAACTGATGATTCCTACAGCAATCATCAGTGGAACAGAGCCAATATGATTCACTAGCCAGCGAACCACTTGCCCCGGAATCGTATAATTCGGATATTGCTGATTTTCCAGAATCGTCTCGCCCACTTTGCCTGCTCCATACAATATCACCGCAGTCAAAATGCCACTTAACAGAAATGCGTAAATAAACTTCCAGCGTACCGTATTAATCCATTTCGAATTCATGGTAGAAACTCCCTGCTTGTGACGTACAACCTAAATCGGTTTAATCATCTTATATCCGACACCCCATACGGTCTGAATGAACTTCGGATGTTTACTGTCATGCTCAATCTTCTCACGAAGTTTACGAATGTGCACCATAACCGTGTTGTTAGACTCCATGAATTCTTCTTTCCAGACTTGGCGGTAAATCTGTTCCATACTAAGTACCGATCCTTGATGCCTTGCGAGCAGTTCAAGCACTGCAAATTCCCGGGGTGTAAGATGCACAGGTTTGTCATCCAGCCACACTTCATGTGTGTCTGTATTAATAATCAGATCATCAATGATCCATTCATGCTCCTTGCTTTCCCTGCCCTCATTAAATGTATGGTACCTGCGAAGCTGGGATTTCGCTCTCGCCACAAGCTCAAGCGGATTGAACGGCTTGGTTAAATAATCATCAGCGCCGATGCTTAAACCCGTTATTTTATCGATATCCGTACTTTTTGCAGACAGCATTATAATTGGCATTTTCTGCTCTTCGCGAATTTTCATGCAGGCTTCGATTCCGTCCATATTGGGCATCATGACGTCCAGAATAATGAGATCAATGTCTTCCGTCTTAAGCACCTCTAGAGCCTGTATTCCGTCATTCGCAGTAAAAATCCGGTACCCTTCATTGCCAAAATAAATTTCCATCAGTTTAATAATATCCTGCTCATCATCGACAAGCAGTATGGATGCTGGTTGTGCCACGGCATTTTTCCTTTCTGCTTCACAAATGCTACATCGGTTAACCCAACTACTAATGCAATCTATCTGTTCACAGTATACCACCTTGGAATCATACTACGGAAATCATCATGATCATTCCGCACACGTTCAATCTTCATCATCATCTGCTCGGTCTCCTCTGGCTTCACGTTCTGAATCCAAACCACGGAAGATATCAGCGCCATGGCCATATACAGAGAGTACATCTTCCAGAAACCCTCATCCGGTTCATGCCCATCAAAATATCCATGTATCTGCCCAATCGAGTATGGAATGCTGATCTCTGTAGCAAATAACCCCAGCTTCAAAAACTCATGCACAGGGTCGCCCTGATCTGCCCGGTTAAAATCAATGACTCCAGCCAGTTCACCCTTGTTTACTATCAGATTAGCTGGATGAAAATCATCATGCTGAAAACCATCGGGACGGTCTTTCATCCATTCCAAATGTTCTTCAATAAAATTCAGAATATGCTGATCACTTTCCATCACAACAGGGCACGCGTTGTATCGATCCACGTACCGCCGATGCTTCTTACTTTTCCGTATGTACCAGGACTCGGCCTGCTTCTCTACAGCTAAATGATGAATGCGCTCTAACTCTGCACCTGCTTTCAGGCCGATGGAATACTGCTGCTGCTCACTCATCGAAGGCAATACCTCGGAAGCATCTTCACCCTCAAGATAACTCAAAATCATATATCCATTGTTCTCATCCAACCTTCCAACGCCAAGCGGTGTAGAGCATAGAACCCCCATCTCTCTCAAAGCTGCCAAAACATGAGTCTCTTGTCGCTTGTCATCCATATCACAACAAGGAAAGATTCGCAGCAACATATTTCTTTGATCAGGAACAACGACTTTGAACTTATGATCCAGGGAATATCCTCGGGATATACGTTCAACCTGTAGAGCATTTCGAAGTTCAGGAATCCTTGTCACAATCTCCAGCATGCCGCTCTCACTCGAAGATGAATTCTGGTTATCCATAAATTCTACCAACTTAACCCCTCCATTATTAGATGTAAGTCACAAGTCGGCTTATATCAAAGAATACCTGCATAAATTTATGTACTGTCCCTTGTATCCCGGTTAATGCTCTTCATACCTTTACCCAATATGTATTGATGATATGTATTCGTTTAGGCAAACATCGCCGTCTTGGGTTCTCTTCCCGTCAAGGTTAACATCGTATAGAGTTGTCCCCTGTGATGGTACATATGCCCCATCATTTCAAGTAACCATTCCAGACGGCTATAGGAAGCACCCCAATAGGATGTTGTTACATGAAGCAATTCTTCCGTCGTAAACTGCATGTAACGCTGGTAGAGGAAGTTTCGGTTCTCTATGAGAGAATCCTTGATCTGATTCACAGAACACACGCGGTTCTCTTGGTAAAATCGAGTCATTTCCTCTTCTGATGCACCTTCGGATATGTACAGATCTGCGCGACAGACTAACGCTAGATGCGAAAGTAACTCCCTTATAGAACGCTTGCCCTCAATCGGAGTCAGGTCCAAATCTTCTTCACTTAACTGATCGCAAATATCAACTAATGATGCAACCGCCGTATCAATATGTTTGAATGCAGACTGAATCAATATTATCACTTCCTTTTCATCCCATTATATAGAACATATGATCTCATTTCAACCTATGTACTTCCTTTAACTATTTAAACACGCTGGCGCCTCTGATTAACATATGCGCACAAAAAAAAGCCCCTCCTCCTCTTATAAACGGGGATTCAGGACATTTTGTTACAGCTATTGAATAAATATTCACCTAATTTATGGAATGGCAGTTGGCCTGGGTAATAAAAATGAACTAAAACTTAACTGGAATAAATCGAACAACATGTATGATCAAATTGCTCAGCCTCCAGGTCAGCACCTCGAATGAAGAACTGTAATTCACCGCAATCCAGCCACTGAAAACCGATTGCATCATTCGTATCTATTTTTAACAGCAGCAGTGTGTCGGATAATTCCTCCCACGTGCGCTCCTCATCCCCATCGTAATGCGCGGTCAGCTTCTTCACACATTCCTGCTCACTGCCGGTGTGTGCCTCACCCAGCTCAATATAACTCAACGCCCGGTGTTCTGCATCGGGATGCTGCCCATCGGGGTAACCAAACATGCCGCCCCAATTAAGCGGGCTTGGGTGATTCCAGTCTGATTCGAATTCCAGATAACGGTCTAGCCAACGGCCTCCGGGAGCTCCCTCTGGATTGGAAACTGCCTCTGAGGCTTTCCCCTGTTCATCCAACGCCGCAGCATCTATGTACGCATATGTAGGAAGCTCAAGGTTAGGCAAGACGGTAACCGAATGCGCTATCGTAGGTTCTCCCCCCAGAGCAGTGGCCCCGTCCGGTTCGCGTTTTACAAGATTATATGTAGATGGTTCATAGATCACTCGATGTTCAATCGGATAAGCTGCATCCACACTGCCAATAAAAAAGTACAACATGCCCCGCTCCGGCAACGTTCCGCGCCCGTCATTCGGTGTATACGGAGACAAATCCACCATATTCAGCTGGGCCAGAAAAGTCATTGGCACCCCGTCCTTCGTAAGCGGCCAGTCCAGATCATCCGGCAGATCAGGATGTCCGCCAACACGCGAATTTCCTGTTCTGCGATATTCATCCGTTGTGGACACATCCAGGCGAATACCCCAGCGCCCAGCATCCAGCACCAGATCGGCAACAGCACCGAGACCGTATTCTTCTTCGAGGGTTTTACGTGCTTTTCTAGTCAGACGTTCACATTGTTCCGGCTTAATCATATAGATCCTCCCTTTTTGACGTTACACCTATGCTGAGACTTATTCACGTTCACACCTGTATATTCTTCCGCCTTGTCTTTTTTCCCTGCTTTCTGTGTAAAAAAGAGGCTGACCTTCGTCAGCCCCTATCTTTTCATATACTTTTGTTATCGATTTGAATCAGAGGACTTCTGCTGATAAGCAATCATATGCTCCTCACCATCCAGAAATTCATGCGACTGGTGCGCAGCCATCACCCCATGATAACTGATGTCCAGACCAAGGTCTTCCTCTTCCTCGGTCGAACGGACAGGAACCACTTTGCCAATGAGCTTCAGTCCGAACCAGGTCATTGCGAATCCCCAGACGACCAGTGCAGTCAGACCCAGCACCTGAACACCAAGCAACTTCCAGCCGCCGCCCATGAACAAACCTCCGTCCGTGGCAAACAGACCTACAGCAACCGTCCCCCACATTCCCGAAACGGCATGAACCGGGAAAGCCCCTACCGGATCATCAATGCGCATGCGATCCAGCCAGTTCGTAGCAGCCATCATCAACAGACCGGAAACTGCGCCGATGAATATTGCTGCCAGATCACCTACAAATGCACAGCCTGCTGTGATGCCTACCAGTCCAGCAAGTGAACCGTTAATCACGGACGGTGCATCGGAACGATTAAAGCGGAACAAGGTATAGAGCAACGTAGCCGCACCACCCGCAGCTGCGGATAGCATCGTAACGATGGCGATGTGACCGATTCTGACATCTGTCGCACTCAATGTACTTCCCGCATTAAACCCAAACCAGCCAAACCATAACAGGAAAGCACCTACCGATGCCAGTGGCAGATTGCTTGGCAATGCAATCGCACTTACACCAAGTGGTGTGTATTTCCCTTTACGTGGCCCGATAATAATAGCTGCCGCCAATGCAGAGAAACCGCCCAGTGCGTGAATCACCGCTGAACCGGCGAAATCTTGCATACCCAGCTGACTGAGCCAGCCGCCACCCCAGGCCCAGTGTCCGCCAATCGGATAAATAATCGCCGTCATCAGGATGATATATAGTAGGTATGCACGGAAATTGATCCGTTCAGCTACGGCACCGGATACGATTGAAATGACCGCAATCGTGAATGCGGCTTGGAATAGCCAAAACGTCTCCAGGGATACCGGAACGTTCAGATGAGAGAGATCACCATTCAGGAAAAAACCTGTCACTCCTATAAACCCTCCAGCATCTGAACCATACATCAGGCCAAAACCAATCGCGTAAAACAATAATGTGCCAATCGTAATATCAGCAAATACTTTCATGATAATATTCACACTATTTTTATAACGTACAAACCCAGCCTCCAGCAGGGCAAATCCGCCCTCCATCAACAAAATCATCGCTGCGCTGAGAACAACCCAGACCGTGTCGATCCCGGAGCTTAACGTTTCCAAAGTCATGCCTGCACATCCTCCGTTTCACTAAGCTGTCTGATCTCGCGGATAATTTCAGGCGAAAGCTCAATCTCTTCCTGCCGATTATGATTAGCGCTCTGAATACGTTCCATAATCTGATCAAGATCACGGATGCGCCTGCGAATCTGCTCCATCTTGCGGAATCGTTCCTTCACCTGCACCATGTATTCCACCGCTTGATGATGAGAAGCCGGACGTCCCGCAAACCATTTGCGAACAGGAGACAGCGACTGATAAGCCACTTCCTCGGCTCGTCGTTTTTGTTCGAACTGTTCAATCTTCTGTTTGAGCGTTTCGATCTCATTTTCTTTTTTGACCTTCAACCGTTCGATAAGGTACAATAGATCGGACGATGATATTTGCAATGCTGTATGGTGATACACCTCGTCGATTACTAACATATCATGTCAGGACTCCTTACATATCAAGTTACTTGTTACCGATTATAGTTTGCCGGGGTGTGCCCGTCAATCTTTTTTTCGTTTTATGGAAGCCGTTGTATAAAATTCAGCATACCCAATTTAAGGGTATGTTTTTTATTTTTTCCTCAAGTTCACCTAACAAGGGGTAATATAGGTAAAGTTCGCATTTGCTCATTTTGTGTTTTATGCTTGTTAAACAAGGTCTTATATGTTCGGTTGGACATATAGAAATAGTAATGTTATTGTAATAAACCTAAAGAGAGGATGTTTATGATGTTTGAACGTAATGACGAAATACGTAACCAAATCTGGGAGGCTATCTCCGGGTTAGATGAAGATCAATTGAACCGGAAACCTTCCCCGAAACAGTGGAGCATTATGCAAGTGTTACGGCACTTGAATCTGATGGAAAATGTCATCACCAAGCAAGCTCGTCTTGCAGTGGAAAAAGAACAGAATGTGTCCATTGAGAAAAAGCCTTATGAAATGTCTCTGGACCGCAGCAGATCTGTCGAAGCCCCTCCTCATGTGCAACCACCAACTGAGCCTGAGAGACTTGCGGATATTCGTAGGGATCTTGCTGAGTCCCATCAAGCACTGGAACAGTTTGCACGCGAGCATGATGTTGCCCTGTTACGTAGTAAGTCGTTCCCTCACCCGGCGTTCGGTGAATTGGATCTGGCACAATGGATCGATTTTACAAGCTACCACGAGGAACGTCATCTGGTACAGATTCGAGAGATCAAGCAGCAACTGGGACTGTAAAATGGGTTCGTGGTTTGAAAATAAGCAAAAAACCTCCGCATTCCACTTATAGTGGGTACGGAGGTTTTTCTTTAATTAAATCTGCGCCTCTTTCAGGCGGTGATCTGCTCCAACTTTTTTGCCCAGAATCACAAGGTCCCGATCCACGCCATCCAGCACCGCCACTTCAGGATAGAATCCCCACTGTTCGAAGCCATGCTTGCGCAATAACCCCAGACTCGGCTCGTTATGCCCGAATACAAATCCTAGAATCGTCGTTACTCCCAGTTCAGGACAAGCCTCGAATACTGTATTCAGCAGCATTCCACCGGCCCCAATTCCACGGCACTGCTGATCGACGTATACACTGACTTCTACCGTCCCATTGTATGCTGGTCGCCCATAAAACGAACTCAAACTGGCCCATGCGACAACCTGCCCATCCCGTTTCATTACCCATAGAGGACGACGATCCGGTGTATGCTCATTAAACCATGGCAAACGCTGCTCTACCGTCACCGGCTCCAAATCCGCCGTTACCATGCGGCTCTCGATGGTTGAATTATAAATCTCCACAATTCTCGGCAAGTCTTCGAGACATGCATATTCGATCTGTACCTTTTCCAGTGCCATTCCCTATTCCTCCATTGACCTCTATAAGTTGAACTAAGAATTTACACAGTCCACTCCGATGACAGAATAACCTTTCAATCGCTGTTATCCCCAGATTTTTTTGATTCCCTTTTCCAAAGGGAAAAATCCGGTGATAAAGGCGCTAAGCTTATGCTTCCGATGTAGCTTTCTTACAGAAAGCTTTTAGCTTCACTTTTTCAGGTTTTTTCTGTCCTCTCCGTTAAAGTGTAAATAAAATTTTCACCTTATCCAGCTCTAATCTCATTCACAACCAAGTTCAAGGCTATAATTAATTATAGACGCTATTATAATGGAAAAAGGAAGCTGGCGTACAGCATGTAGAATATCCATACCTACACAACAAGCGTTAGCCAACAATAGTGCCATCTGACCGCTTACTCCGGCAGTCCCTGAACGGTATTCCCCCTTGTCAACTCCTGGCTCTGATCGGCCCAGCGAATATTGAGGGAACGTGACGTGAACAGGTCTGGACCATCGGATACCTGGAAGTGCAAGTGAGCTTCACTGGAGTTGCCCGAATTACCCAGATCCCCGATGCGATCCCCCTGTTTGACTTTATCCCCTTTTTTCACCGCTACACTGCCTTTTTTGATATGCCCCGTAATACTGTATTCTTTATTGCCATGATCAATAACCACATAATTACCCGCCGGTTCTTCCGGATTCATCACGCCGGGTACATTATCCTCAATATCGTTCTTGATCTCCACTACCGTACCATCCGCAGCAGCATAGAGCGGCTGACCAAACGCATAATAGTTGGCATTATCCTTGGCATCGCCCTGATAACTCGCCCCGTCTTTCGTCTGAACAATATCGAGTGCATAGCGCTGTGTTTCATGCTCGTAATGATAATTCTCCATAACACTATGACCTCCCCAGAAGACATACATCTCTCCTTTCATCGGGAACTGAAACCCAGTCTTGGTCGGCTTGTTATCTGTATCGGGATGTGGTTCCAGTGGAGTAATGCTTAATCCGGCAATCTGATGATCTTCTGTAAAATAGGCGAGGATCCCCTTGGTCCCTGAATCGTCTGTCCACGCATGTTCCGTCAAACCATTCATCTCAGAATCTACCACCTGCTTCCACGACTTCACTCCTTTCAAAAAGCTGTCAGCAGACGCCTTGAAATCTTCCAAGGAAACAGCTTGCTTCATGTCAGGAGTAAACTGATTATAAATGGCATCTTTGGAGCCCTTCGTCAATGTATCCATGAGATTATCCGGTGTTACCTGTTGAGCTGTCGAACCATCATTTTGTTCTTTGCTTGAAGTGTCACCGTTATCCTTTTGATCCTTCACCTGCTCTGTAGCTTGCTTCTCAGCCTGCTCAGCTTCATCGGAGGTAATTTTGTTACTTGTACAAGCAGAGAGTACAGCACATGCTGTCACAGTTAGAAGGAGTAGTTTCCATTTCCTATTCATCATTCAACACCCTTTCTGTTTATCTTTTCTTACTTATCTCAAATCTACATCACGAGTCTTATGGTTTGCCTAACCTTCACTTACATCTAGTTAAATTTATCGCCCTACCTAAGCTTTATAATTAAGCTTCTGTTAAGGCAACCTATCTTCCAATTGGTCTCAAGAATGTTATGATGGGCAATATACCAAGAAAGAGAGTTAAGAGGAGGTTAGCATTACATCATGGATCATGTCTCACTACTGCTTGTTGATGATGAACAAGCGATTTTACATATGCTCAAAACCGTACTGCTCAAAGAAAAGTTTCTCGATATTGATACGGTCACGACAGGTGAAGCAGCGCTCGAAGCATGCAACAACAAAACGTATCATTGTATCGTGCTTGATATTATGCTTCCAGGGAAAAGCGGCTTGGAAATCTGCCCTTTTCTAAGGCAGGTCACAGATGCCCCTATCCTGTTTCTAACCGCCAAAACAACGGACTATGACAAACTGACCGGATTTGCCGTTGGCGGTGATGATTATGTCGTCAAACCGTTTAACCCGCTGGAAGTCGTTGCAAGAATTAAATCGTTGCTTAATCGCTATTTGCCTTCCAAGACAGTCGTTTTGCAGCAACAACAAAGCATCCCATCACACGTAAATACGTCATCTCCTGACCTAACGCAAGGCATTTATGATTTTGGACGATTTCAAGTATTTGAACTGGCTGGGGAGCTTCGTGTTGAAGGACAGGCTGTAACCTGCCCAGCACTGGTGTTCCAGTTGCTTCTCTTCTTCTGCAAACATCCGAACCGAATCTTCACCAAGTCTGAACTGTATGAGCGGGTGTGGGGTTCAGAAGCCATTAGCGACGATAACACCGTTATGGTGCATATCCACCGCATTCGGGAACGCATTGAAAAAGATCCTTCCAATCCGGCTTTTCTTGTTAATGTGCGCGGTTTGGGGTACAAACTGATCCAGCCTAGCAACCTGTCACGGACATGAGTATTCGCCGTAAGTTATTAACTCGCTTCATCGGTATGCTCACTGGCACGGTCATTCTGATTATTTTGCTAGGATCACTGGCTACCATTTGGGTTTTGCAAAAAGTGAATGAAGTAAATATTGTAGATGACTTTGCAGTTAACGGACT
This sequence comes from Paenibacillus polysaccharolyticus, assembly GCF_900102085.1. GTDB lineage: Bacteria > Bacillota > Bacilli > Paenibacillales > Paenibacillaceae > Paenibacillus > Paenibacillus polysaccharolyticus. Next base: position 30,993 of record NZ_FMVM01000005.1, read on the forward strand.
GGATCAGCTCATTAATTCAGCGGAGATCATGCCGGACAATACCATACGCTATGATCCCGAACTATTGAAACAAGTCGATAAAAATCAGGGCTGGCTGCAGGTGCTCGATGAAAAAGGTTTTGTTATTGACGATTATCATGTTCCTTCCGATGTGCCTAATCACTACAAGCCTGGCGAATTGATCGCCTACTGGGAAGCTAATAAACCATTTCCCTACCAGCTATCCATGCTGATCCGGGAAAAGGAGGGGAAAAATTTTACGTTATTATACGGAGAGCGAAATGCGGCCAAATCTTTACTTGATGAAATCCGTCCAAAGCTGTCGTATGAGGGCGGCAAACTGACTGTGAAACCAGCGGAGCAAGAAACGATTCGCAAAGCAGATGGCTACATTCAGATCCTTAATCCCTATGGAAAGGAAATCGACTCTTACAACAAACCGGCCGTAGGCGTGCCGAGCCAATACAGTATTCAGGATCTCGTTCTCCAGGTTCGTTACCCGAATCGTTCAGGCATATCGGTCGCCACATGGTACGATAACCAAAACGAAACGACCTGGATGGTAAGTGTACGGATTGATTCAACTGTCGTTGAGAAACAGAATCCATACGCTTTTATTCTTGAACCGGCGCTGATCGTCTTGATCTTGTCCATCGTTGCGCTGCTGATTTTACTCGCTTTATGGTACGCTAATCGATTCGGTGCTCCGATGCTGCACATGCTTCAGTGGTTGCAACGTCTGGAGAAAGGACAGTATGAGGAACCAACCGGGGCAGCAGGTATTCCGCGGAGCCAACGCCGCAATGGAAAATGGAAACGTAAATACCAAGTGTATGGCGACGTACTCCACTCCATGCAAGCTTTGTCCCATACACTCAAGCAGGATGAGGAACTACGGAAACAAACCGATTCCCTTCGAGAGGAATGGATCGCTGGGATCACGCATGATCTCAAGACACCTCTTTCCTCCATTCAGGGATACGCGCATATGCTGGAAACGGACAAATACACCTGGACGGCTGAAGAAGTTCGAGAATTCGCAGGCATCATGATCGACAAATCCATGTATATGGACAGACTTGTGAATGACCTTGCGATGACCTATCGGCTACGGAGTGGAGGGTATCAACCCGAGGTTGAACGAACTGACGTAAATACGCTACTTCATGATCTCGTGCAGCGAGCCGAGCGCAACCCTGCGTACGGAGAAGGACGTATTGTTTTTCAATCTGCAGACGCGCCAGTCTATGGGCTAGTACACGTTCCTTCTTTTGAACGGATTGTAGATAATCTCACCGCTAATGCTCTGCTGCACAACCCACCCGAGTCTGTCCTCGTTGTTCGTGTTGAGACCGGTGAACGTGACGGTGAATTTACAATCGAGTTTGCCGATAATGGACGAGGCATGAGCCCCGAGACCGTGTGGAAGCTATTTGAACGATATTACCGTGGTACAGATACGGGAACAAGTGATGTTGGATCAGGACTCGGCATGGCTGTCACCAGAGGTTTAATCGAGGCAATGAAAGGCCGAATTGAAGTGTCATCCACACCTGGCGAAGGAACAACGATTCGGTTGATCTGGATGCAAAATGCAAAAGAAATGGGCTAGCCTGCATTTAAATATTCCACTTGACCTTTCCATTTTCAGTCTATATAATCGGTTCTCAAGTAACACCTGTTCCAATGGTTACATTAAATTCTACACACTACAGGATCAACAGATCTGAAATATCCCTGTGTTATTCAGCTCATTGCATCCTTCATATTTAGCGATGACCAGAGACATGATTTGCATTGCGTGCTGCCCAGAGAGAGAAGGGATTGGTGAAACCTTCTTCAGCGAACGAATCCAAGTTACCCCTCTGTAGCCGTGGTCTCGAACCTCCGACGATGTACAGTTCATGTCCAGATCATCTCAATAGATTATTCCAATCGATGATTTCGCAAGATAGTTGCTCGTACGGTCAGTAGAGTTCACCGCCTGATCCCCGTTAACGGATTCCAATGAGGGTTATGATGGTTCTGTTTGCGGCGGCTGGCCGAGAGCAGAATGCAACATAACCAAATTAGGGTGGAACCACGAGCCAAGCGCACTCGTCCCTTCTCCGGGACGGGTGTTTTTTGCGCTTCCAACACAAAAAATATGGGAGAGTGGTTCACATGAGTCAAGAAAAACATGAGTATGCAAGCGAGCATTTCTCCTTGGGTGATCAGCACGCAGAAGTGTCTGAGTCGTTGGCAGCCAAATCGTCGATTGAAAAGATTGAAGTCCATTTGCAAGGCGGTGCTGTACGTAGTTACAAAGCAGGCATCACTGTAGGCGAAGTTGCCTCTTCGATTAGCACAAGTCTTGGTAAACAGGCGATCGGTGGGTTCGTGAATGGCCAGAATGTCGATCTGAGCGAAAAACTGGAGCAGGACTGCGAACTCATCATTGTTACACTGGATAGCGAGGAAGGTCTGCACCGATATCGTCACAGCACAGCACATGTGCTGGCACAGGCATTGAAACGGTTATATGGCGCAGACCACGTGAAGCTGGGTATCGGTCCGGTCATTGAAGATGGATTTTACTATGATGTCGATCTGGAGCAGTCCCTCTCCATCAGTGACCTAGATGCCATCGAGCGGGAAATGAACAAGATTATTCAGGAAAATTGGCCCATCCGCCGCAAAGTGGTTAGTCGGGTGCAAGCCTTGGAGCGATTCGAAGCCATCCATGACCCTTACAAGCTGGAACTTATTCGTGATCTGCCAGAAGACGCTGAACTTTCGATTTATGAGCAGGGTGAGTTTTTCGACTTGTGCCGCGGGCCACATCTCCCATCCACTGGCCGAATCAAAGCGTTTAAACTGCTGAATGTCGCTGGTGCCTACTGGCGTGGAAATTCCGACAACAAAATGATGCAGCGTATCTATGGCACTGCTTTTCCGAACAAGGCCCAGTTGCAGGAACACCTTCACATGCTGGAAGAGGCGAAAAAGAGGGATCACCGCAAGCTTGGCAAAGAGCTGGAGCTATTTATGTTCTCTGAGGAGGCGCCTGGCATGCCCTTTTATCTACCCAAAGGCATGACTGTTCGTACAGAGCTGGAGCAATTTTCACGGGAGTTGCAGCTTCAGGAAGGATATCAGGAGGTTCGCACTCCGCTCATGATGAACAACCGCCTGTGGGAACAGTCGGGCCACTGGGAGCACTACAAGGATAACATGTACTTTGCGGACGTGGATGACGCTACATTTGCCTTAAAACCAATGAATTGCCCAGGACATATGCTGATTTTCAAAAACACACTGCATTCCTATCGCGAATTACCGATTCGCATGATGGAATTCGGTCAGGTTCACCGTCATGAATTCTCAGGAGCCCTGAATGGTATGATGCGGGTGCGGACGTTCTGTCAGGACGATGCCCATCTCTATGTGATGCCTGAACAGATTGAAGACGAGATTAATCGGGCCATCTCCCTGATTGGACGGATGTACGACATTTTTGGATTTGATTATAAAATCGAGCTCTCCACACGCCCCGAAGATTCCATGGGCTCGGAAGAATTGTGGGATCAGGCGGAACAGGCGTTACGCAATGTGTTAGACGTCCGCGGTGTGGAATATCGCATTAACGAAGGCGACGGCGCCTTTTACGGGCCGAAGATCGACTTTCACATACTTGATGCGCTGAAGCGAAGCTGGCAGTGCGGAACGATCCAGCTTGATTTTCAGATGCCGGAGAAATTCGATCTTACTTATATCGGTGAAGGTGGTCTGAGACACCGCCCAGTCGTGATTCATAGAGCAATCTATGGCTCGATTGACCGTTTTATCGGCATTTTGACTGAGCACTATGCAGGTGCGTTTCCACTCTGGCTGGCTCCTGTGCAGGTTAAGCTGATTCCCGTATCGGATCATTATACCGACTATGCACTTGAGGTGCAAAGTAAGCTACGGGCAGCGGGTATCCGTGTGGAAACTGATCTACGCAGCGAGAAGCTAGGCTATAAGATTCGGGAAGCCCAAATGGAAAAAGTCCCTTATTCGCTCGTACTTGGTGAACAAGAGAAAAATGCCTCATCCGCCTCTGTCCGGGCATACGGTCAGGGAGATCAAGGCATGCAACACATCGATGCTTTTGTCCAGATGATTCAGCACGCGGTGATGAATAAAATTGTGCTCGGACAGGTATAAGAGGTTATAACCTCTCGTCAGGTTGCAAACCAACCTGTTCTTCGCTCCACGTCCATAACTGCTCGGCAGCCGCATCATCCAAAGCATGCTCTTTCAAGCGCTGCTCTTTCTGCTGATAAAAGTATCGCCCAGTCACCCCGGTGACATCTGGACTTGTTGCCAAGTAGATTGCAGTCCGGGCCCCTTCCTCTGGTGTCAAGAAAAACGGCAACTTGGCTGCAAGTGCCATGATGCGGGTGCCAAATCCGGTGTTGCGATCCACTCCGATGCTGGTTCCTACCGCACCTGGATGTAAACAGTTCGCCGTAACGGAAGTTCCCGCGAGCTTACGAGCAAGCGCCCGTGTGAAAAATACGTTAGCCAGCTTGGATTGGGCGTAACTTTTGATCGGATTATAGCCTTTTCGCAAATGTGGATCATCAAAATGAATTTTACCGGCTTTGTACGCCCCAGAAGACACATTTACAATTCGACCCTGTTTAGACGCTTTCAGTGGTTCAATGAGAAGCAACGTGAGCAGGAAGTGACCCAGGTGATTAATGCCAATGCTCTGCTCGAAGCCATCTGACGTTTCTTTGCGCTTCACCATCACCACGCCCGCATTATTCACCAGTACGTCCAAGTGATCATAGCGCTCGCGGTACTGGCGTGCAAACTGACGGATGCTGTCCAGCGAACCGAGATCACACAGCATCAGCTCGATACTGGTCGATCCGGACTGACGCAAGGCTTGTTCAAGCGCCTCTTGTCCTCTCTTTTCGCTGCGGCAGGCCATAATGACGTGGTACCCTTGCTTGGCAAGTTCAATAGTGGTGGCCAGTCCCATCCCTGAGTTGGCTCCTGTAACGATGGCTGTCTGAATGGACATGAGGTGTCCTTCCCTTCTGAACCGGAGGTTCCGTGAATTATTTTATAATGAAAGCGCTAAGGCATTATGTTCCAGAATATGAGATAATGAAGCGATCACCTGATCAGCAACATTCATGAATAGATCGTGCTCCATTCACATCTCGGTACCCATGGGAGGACAAGTCGTATGCTAACCCAAGAGGATTTCAAACACGTCAAGAAACTCGCCAAGCTTGAGATTAAACTGCTGGAACAGGAATATCGCGATATTCTGAACCATGACGATTCCTCAATATATGAAGAATACGAATGGCTGAACGAAGAACAGTCAAACGAGCTTACCCGCAAACGCAAAAACCGGAGATACGCATCGTTAACTGTGGAGTTATGCTCTATTATGGAACAGATGTTATTACAGCTTTACAAACGTACGTATCAGAAAAAGTTTAATTCGACCCAGCTCATGAAAACTCCTGCTTACCGGGCACGCTCCAATATGGAGATGCTGGAGTCCGAACTGGGTAAGCAACATATTGCTTTGAAAACTGGCAAAGAGCCATGCAGCACAGCGCTTCATCAGGCATTCCAGACAAGAAACAGATTAATTCACGAGAACTTCTCGGTTGCAGCGATCGTGAAGGACGGCAGCAACGAGGAAGAAACGTTCGAAACGATTTTACATGCGGTGAAAAAATATAGGAAACATCTGAGCTATGAACCGAACGTTCAGAATAAGGAGTAAGTAAGTGATTAAGTGATTAATTACTTACTCGTTGCTTGATGCATCATGGGAAAATGTACAAGGTACAAGCTGAGTTCACTGTCCCTTATTAAAAACACAATCATATAAGGAGGTGTTCCGGACACATATCCGGATATTTTATGAGCCAACCTATACCATCCATCACAGTGCTAACACTCAACATTCCAACACCTTCGGGCAACAGCCCTATTCATCCTGTGCTTCTTCAAGACGAAGACGGGTACACTCTGGTTGACACGGGCATGATTGGCCAATTTGCCGAATTACAATCTACACTCGAAGAGTTGAACGTCCCTCTCTCCGACATTAAACGTGTGATTGTAACACATCAGGATATCGATCATATTGGTAATCTGGGTGCTCTGCTGGATGCTATTCCAGGACTTGAAGTTTGGGCTCATGCGGATGAAATTCCTTATTTGACAGGTGTAAAACCCCTGATCAAATTCACGCCGGAACGCCGCGCCATGTTGCCCGCTCCTGTGCTGGCTCTGGCCGATCAATTGTTGATGCAACTGCCTGAGATCAACATCAGCAGAACACTTGCGGACGGGGACATCCTTCCACTCCAAGGCGGAACACAGGTCATTCATACACCGGGACATACGCCAGGCCACCTGTGTTTTTATTTTAGCGAGCAACAGTTCCTGCTTGCTGCCGATGAACTGCGAGTCGTCGACGATGAACTGGTCGGCCCAGCGCCGCCAGCAACGCCGGACATGCCTGAAGCACTGCGCAGTCTGAAGAAGCTGACGAGCCTGAACGTAGATAAAGTTCTCTGCTACCATGGCGGAGAATATACAAAAGAGCCTGCAAAGCGCATCGCCGAACTGGCTGAGAATTCGGAAGCTTAGGTGTCATGCTACATTTCGTCACCGCCGTACAGTGTTAACGTTTAAGCATTATAATTTGTGGGTACGGCACACTGTGTAGCATTTGAGTAACGTAAAACCTTCTCACAGTGTACATTGGTACACTGACTTTTTAAGTTGGTTTGTGCGTTCTCTCATATCTAAATGCCATAACTAGATTCCCTGTAATTCAAAAGCTGTCCTTCGTCTGTATACTGGCGGGGACAGCTTTTTTGAATTTTATCGCGATGGATGCGTTTGTAAACTAACACAGGAGAGCTATATCGAGTGTTCGAAACCCTCTATCTACCTTTAGATGAGTATTTACCTTCTGCCTATTCAATGCCCCGCAGTCGGCCAAAATTCTAACGATCACCAGAAGCCTTAGTAGGCCTGATTCGCCACGTTTTATTTTCTAACGATCACCAGAGAGCTTATTTACTCCAATTCGTAACGATTTCGCCCCATTATGCGCATTTTCAGCAAAATAGCGTCTGTGGGGATCGTTAAAATTCTCAAACCCTCAAAAATCGCGAAATAAGCTCGCCTGTGATCGTTAGAATAAAAGTCGGAGCCAGTACCCATACACCCGGCGTTCTGCAGTCTGCAAAACCCTAGCCTTTTCCGTCCCCCCTGTGGCGCCTAACTCCTTACCCTTTACTCCATTACTGCTTACTCCTTACTCCTTACTCCTAACTCCCAATTTGGCACGTTCCCTCATTTACTCTGTAATCCACTTTACCTGCACTCTCATTTCCCGATCTACAGATCACCGAATTCCAACCAATCCAGCTAAATAACTGCTACCCTTCGGGTGTAAGCACGATCAACTTATCATCACCTTCACGCGGTGTGCCTCGGCCATCGCGATTGTTCGTCAGCACATATAGCTTACCGTCTTCACCGGCGGTGACATTACGTATACGGCCCCATTCATCTTCGAAAAAAGGGACCACCTGCTCGACCTTCGTACCGTCTTCGGACAATACAACCCGCAGTAGCTGCTCCCCTCGCAGATTCGCAGCCACTAATGAACCCGCCCACGGGCCTTCCGCAATGAAGGCTACACCCGAAGGCGCCCAGGTATCATTCCCGCTATGCGCCAGCGGAGCCTGATAAGTTCCGTTATCATCGTCGTCGCCCTCTACTTCGGGCCAGCCATAGTTCTCCCCGGCAACAATCCGGTTAATCTCGTCATGATTGCGCTGACCGTGTTCGGTCGCATAGAGATATCCGTTATCCGGATTCCATGCCAGCCCTTGAGCGTTACGATGCCCCATACTGTATACAGGGGAATTCGGCCAAGGGTTATCTGACGGGATCGACCCATCGAGACCGATGCGCAGTATTTTTCCACCAAGGCTATCCCGGTGCTGTGCCAGTTCCGGTTCATAACGCTCGCCTGTAGTGATATACAGCAGCTGATCCGGGCCGATCTTGATTCTTCCGCCGTTGTGATTCACCCCACCTGGAATGCCCGTCAATAACTCCTTATCGATGGCCGCTTTTCCATCCGTCACCTTCAGGCGTAGCACGCGATTGGCAATATCCTCTCCCTCCAAGTACGAGTGATACACATACAGATAACCATTACTCTCAAAGTCCGGATCTGCCTCCAGCCCAAGCAGTCCACCTTCGCCTTCTTCGTTAAAAGGTGCTTCGAATTCAATCAGCGGCTCAGACTCCAGTTTTCCATTCGTAATAACTCGGATCACGCCCGGGCGCTCGGTCACAAACATTCGTCCATCTGTAACGGTCACCATCTCCCAAGGTGCGTTCAATCCCTCGACCAGAACGGAAGCCTGATAGGGAACGACTGTATTCCCTTGCTCATCCCGCTCTCCAGTAACTGTTTCAGTATTGCCTTCGGTTGCCGTCTGTCCTTGACCAGTACCCTCTCCTAGGGACAATGGTTGCGAATCTGACGTCGGGGTGCCTGGAGCACAAGAAGCGGTTAACAGAGCCATACTAAGCAATGAGGCATACAGCGGTACAGTTAATCGATTGTTCATGACGAATTAAACTCCCCTTTCAGCTTCATTGAATTGAGTATAAAAAGTGGATCAGCTTCTCTCCCTTATTTTCGTATGTTGCCTGAAGTCGTGACGCGTCTTATGTGTGAGTCTTTATTTCATGTGTCTGCCTGCCGACTTGTCTGTGTCTCTCTGTCTTCTGAATATATTGCAGGCCTATGTTGTGTCTGTGCCGCGTCTCGTTATGTGTGCCTGTTTCGTGTATGTGTGTTACAAGTCTCTATATGTCTAGTATATATGCGTCTTTTCCTTCAGCCAACGTCCCACCGATAAAGCGGTTTCGCCCTGTATTACCCTTGCCACTCTTCCCCTAAACGGTAAAAACAGGCATTCCTTGGCTCAAAAGTCGCCGCCAGTTTAGAATTTATTCAACATCTTCTATAATAGAAGAAACAGACGCTATAGTGTTAAGAAAACACGGTGTATTTAAAAGAGCGTACATATGAAAGGTGGATATATCTACTATGAATCAAACTCCTTTATCCAGACTGGAAGCCGATCTGTCCAAGCAAGAACTCGATGCCATGCTCATCACAGATCCAAAACATATTTATTATCTGACGGGATATGCGAGCAATCCGCATGAACGTTTTATGGGCCTGATGCTGGCACGCGGTGAAGATCCGTTACTGATTGTGCCTGCACTGGACGCGGATGCCGCTGCGGCAGCTTCTACTGTATCCAACATTGCTACACATTCGGACACGGATAATCCCTACGCGCTGTTTGACCGATATCAAGGACGGCTGGGCCGGGTAGGTTTGGAAAAAGAATACGTCACCGTCTCTCGTTATGAGCAACTGAACTCCGCTCTAGGCGGTGCAAGCTTTGAAGATGTTGGTTCGTTGCTGCGCGCACTGCGTGTGAACAAAACACCGGAAGAAGTCGCTCGTATTCGCCATGCCATCTATTTAATTGAAGAAACACTGCGTCAAGGTCTTACCCATGTGCGTGCAGGTGTTACGGAGATCGAGCTGGTCGCTGAGATGGAATACCAGATGAAAAAACTCGGAGCCGACGGCCCCTCCTTTGATACCATGGTGCTGACTGGACCCAAAACCGGCTTGCCGCATGGTACGCCTGGGGATCGCAAACTACAGCACGGGGATTTGCTTATGTTTGACATGGGTGTGTACGCTGGTGGATATGCGTCGGACATTACGCGTACCTTTGCCTTCGGAGACATTTCACCAGAACTTCGCACCATCTATAATACCGTACTTGCCGCCAACGAAGCCGCGATACAGGTTGTTAAATCAGGCATTACCTGCGCATCCGTTGACCGCGCTGCTCGTCAGGTGACGATTGATGCAGGATACGGCGAGCGTTTCATGCACCGTGTCGGACATGGACTCGGCATTGATGTGCATGAGTATCCTTCCCTGCATGGAGAGAACATGGATCTGCTTCAGGCAGGAACCGTGTTTACCATTGAACCGGGTATTTACACCGCAGCAGGCGGTGTGCGTATTGAGGACGATGTTCTTGTCACCGAGACAGGTGTAGAGGTGCTTACTACGTATCCCAAAGAACTGCAAATCCTGACAGACTAAGTTGCAAGTATGCAGTCGCAAAACATGAGACAACTGCAACTTCAATTAGCACAAAAAATCCCGCAACCCATGACAACATGGCTTGCGGGATTTTGATTCTTGCGATGGGGATCAGCGTCTATTAGAGTTCACATCCATCGAGATCTGAATCGATCAGAGGGTTGCTATGTCAGGCGTACATTTTGTATTCCATGCTCAATCAGCTTCCATCTTCGTTAGTCCATTTCATGGGTTATATCCTGCCAATCCTCCAGTTCAGGCAACTCCTGTTTCCCCCAGTAATCCAAAAACCACTGAATCACCTTCGTTGTATCTGCCGTGGTGTAACTGTAATGCCGAAATCCGCTCTCACCTTCCTGCAAACGGGTCTCTACCACCATTTGCCCCGGTTCCTCAAGCGAAGCAGCCTGCAAATACATACTTCCCTCTACCCATTCTGACGGTTGCAGAACGACAAAATCATGCAATTCCAGATCCGTAATCAAGTCCACAAATACCGAGGCATTAAGGCTATCATTCTCATAGGTTGTGCCATTGCTCTCCAGTTTGTAGCGCAGTGTGGAATACATGCTCAATCCCCCTTGTCTTATGTAATCGTAGACGATAATATCAGGAAACAAATTCTGTATAAATTATCCCCCTGCAGAGTCCATATTGCAACTGTGGCTCCGCAGAGGGATTTGAAGTGGCGATCCTATTTTAAGCTTCATCTTCAAATTTAAAGTTACGTGCGGCATACAGAAACGGCGTTCCAACCGCAGTCAGCAAAAACTTGATCAGGTATGTCGTGAGGAAAATTTCCAGCCACACATCCCATGGATAGATAAACACAAAGGCAACCGTGCAGAATACGAGCGTATCCACAAAGGAACTGATAATCGAGCTACCATTCGTTCGAATCCAGAGCTGATTACGTCCTGGTGCAATTTTACGTAGCCAACTGAACAAACGCACATCCAGAAACTGACTGATGAAATACGCAGACAGACTGCCGAGCGCCAGACGTGGCAACAGACCAAACAATGTTTCCATCGAATCCTGAGCAAAATCCGTCGGTGCCGCATTAAATAACAACACCATCTGCATCAGAACGGTTGTCATGATCAATGTGAAAAATCCAAACCATACCGCCTTCCGTGCCTCATCCGCCCCGTACTTTTCATTGAGAAGATCACTGGTCAGATACATGCTAACATACATCGTGTTACCCAGCGTTAAGACGATTCCCATAATGTCTATCGTTTTAGTCACCTGAATGTTGGCAATGACCGTCGCTACACCGATCCAGGCATACAGACCTTTTTTGCCAAACAGACGATAACATAGAAGAAAAAATCCATACGTCACGAGAACGAATACCGCTCCCCACACCAAATTAAACATGAATACATACACTGCCTTCCTAGTTTTGATTACGCGGGATGGTTACGAACCGCGGTTTGGCGCAGCGCCAAAACATGAATAACTCTATCACATTTCCGCAACATTGAACAGCACTAAATCCCTCCAGCGTTGCATAACACCGTTAACCCAACACATATATCCTCACACGCTCTATACCCGCCATCCCCCCGATCCCCCTTCTCTATTGAAAAAAAAGACTCCCACCACTCGTGCCGCATCTGCACGTTCCGGTGTAATCCCACACGCAAAAGCCGCCCTCCGGAATGTCTCCGAAGGACGGCCTTGCATCCACTCTATTGCAGCTCGCTCTGCGCACGCTACATCACCAAGTGCACAAGTTGTGCGGCGTAAGCATCGCCCAGCTTACGCGTGAGCAGCAGAATCCAGCTCACGGCTTTGATCGTTGAACGTGTCCCGATCGTTTTCTTTCAAAATTTTACTTGTCAACAATCCGGATGTCATGGACCCGTTCACGTTGAGCGCTGTACGACCCATGTCGATCAACGGCTCAACGGAAATCAACAGTCCTACCAGAGCCACAGGCAAATTCAATGTGGACAAGACGATCAGGGAGGCGAAGGTTGCGCCGCCGCCAACGCCTGCCACACCAAACGAACTGATCATAACTACGAGGATCAACGTCACGATGAAGTCCCAGCTCAGCGGGTCGATTCCGACCGTCGGAGCAATCATAACCGCCAGCATGGCCGGATATACACCGGCGCAGCCGTTTTGCCCAATCGTAGCACCAAAGCTTGCGGACAAGTTGGCAATCCCGTCGGATACACCGAGTTTCTTCGTCTGTGTCTCCACGTTCAGCGGAATCGCTGCCGCACTTGAACGAGAAGTAAAAGCAAATACCAGCGTTGGCAGTACTTTTTTCACATACGTAACCGGGTTAAATCCGGACAGGGAGATGATGATCAGATGGATGACAAACATAATCGCCAGCGCCACGTAAGACGCAATGACAAACTTGATCAGCTTCAAAATTTCCTCTGCATTGGTGGTCGCCGTTACTTTCGTAATGAGCGCCAAAATGCCGTAAGGCGTAAGCCTCAGTACCAGCGTGACAATCCGCATTACAACAGCGTAGACGGCATTCACCATGCCACGGAACGTTTCCGCCTGTTGCGGTTTCTTGCGATCCAGTCCCAATACAGCTACACCGATAAAGGCTGAGAAAATAACGACAGCCAGTGTAGACGTACGGCGTTCACCCGTCATATCCGCAAATGGATTGGAAGGAATGAACTCCAGCACCTGCTGTGGAATCGTCTGATCCTTCACATCAGCCAAACGTTCCTCCACCTTCTGGATTTGAGCCGTTTCCCGATCTCCGCCTTGAATCTCAATGGAAGTCAGGTTGAATCCCAGACTTGTTGCAATGCTGACTCCAGCAGCAATCGCTGTTGTAATTAGCAAAATAGCGATGATGGAGAAACTCATCTTGCCCAGGTTTTGTTTCCCCTTCAGATTCATGATCGCCGAGATAATCGACACCATGATGAGTGGAATAACTACCATTTGTAGCAGACGGACATATCCTGAACCGACCAGATTAAACCAATCGACTGACTTCGTAATCACATCCGAACCCGATGTGTAGATCAATTGCAGAATAACACCATAAACAACACCCATACCTAGACCCGCAAATACACGTTTCGTAAACGAGATGTGTTTCTTCTGCATCCAGTAGAGAACACCCAGCAGCGCCAGCATGACCACTACATTCACAATTAATAGAAATGTATTCATTACCTTTGTTCCTCCTCAGACATGTATCATCGGTCTTGAACCGATTTTCTAATTTATATTTGGCCTTCAAATGTGACAATGAACAATATAACATATATCAAACTATTCTGGTAGGTATTAATTGATATTATGTAATATCCATGTTAATCATTCTGGATCGATGAAAATAATTATGCAGTTTTATGAAAATTCTGCTATTCAACCCGCGGTTAATTTTGTAAAATGGGTATATCCGCTTATTCGAGAGTTTCGTAAATACAAAAAATAGGTCTTTCTTCGTTAGTAAAAAAGGCCATAGAGAACGGAATAAGGGACAATGTTATTGAAGATGACGTGAAAGGGTGATTCTATGTTTCGCAAACGCACCGTTGCTGGCAAGATCAGGGGCACGTTATTCCTAGTGTTACTCGTTGCCTCCCTGTTGTTTAGTATCAGTTTTTATGCCGTATCCATGAATATTATTCAAAGTTACGTACTACCTCAGTTCGACAAAGTTCTGAATACGTCCATTCAGGATATTTACAAAAATACATCCTCATCCAAACTTCTGCAGATCCAAAGTGGCGGTGCAGGCGCTGAAGGAGCGGCCATGACGGTCGGATCCTACCTGGCGGATCAGTCCAAAGAACATAGCCTGGATGCGGCTTATGTCATTGCCGTGCAGGATGGCAAAGCCACCGTTGTTGTCGCTAGCATCAACTCCAAGTTCAAGACCGGAGATGCTATTGATGTAGAACCTTCCATGGTACAAGCAAGCGAGAAGAAACAAGTGGTCATCAGCCCGGTCTTCTCTGATTCTTATGGTGTACATAAAGCAGCATTTATGCCGATTGCGGGAAGCAATATGCTCATGGCCGTCAGCATGGATGCCAAGTTTGTTCAGGATAAAATTGCTCAAATTTTCTGGCTGTGCCTCGGTATTACCGCGTTGGTATTTGTCCTTGGCTGGCTCATCTCTACTAGTATGATCAAAAGAGTCACCAAACCCATCATTAAACTTGTAGAACATAGTAAGCGAATCTCTCAAGGTGATCTTACCGCTGAGCTGCAGATTAAAGGCAAAGACGAGATCGCCCAACTGGCCTTCAGCTTCCAGACGATGACACATAATCTCAAAGAAATGATTAGCCGTGCCCTAACTACCTCTAATGAGGTCGTTGTCGGTTCCAATGACTTGCTTGAGCGTGTAGAGTCCATGTCCGGTATGGTGCAGAACTCCAGCCATGCTGCTGAAGAAGCGGGAAAAGGTAGCGTCAGTATCGCTTCCAGTGCATCCGAGAACGCAAGAGCGATGGAAGAGATCACCCAAGGAATTATGCATATCGCATCTTCTGCCGCCGAAGTATCCGAACAAATCAATGAAGCTGCAACAGAGGCGCTTAACGGCAATCAACTGGCACAAAATGCAGTGAATCAGATGGAACTTGTCGGACAGACTGCTAGCGAATCGCTACGTTATATTGAAACGATGAACGAACGTTCCGTTGCCATCGGCACCATTGTCAATTCTATTTTTGAAATTACGAAACAGATTAACATGCTGTCCCTTAACGCATCCATTGAAGCGGCCCGTGCGGGTGAACACGGACGAGGATTCGCCGTCGTTGCTGGAGAAGTCCGCAAGCTGGCGGAACAATCCAAGACAGCGACCGAAGAAATCGCCGATTATCTCGGTACGATTCGCGAAGACGCAGAACGTTCCGTAAGTGTGATGAGCCGGGTAACGCAAGAGATTGGTTCTGGAACTGCTGTTGTACAGCAAGCAGGTTCAGCCTTCCAGCAACTCAATGAATTGATCCAGAACGTCAATCTCACCATTCAAACCGTCTCCTCCTCCACACAGCAAGTTTCTGCAGGTGCAGAAGAAGTTAGCGCTTCGGTGGAAGAAACAGCACAGATTACATCCAAGTCTCGTGAGAGCATGGAACAGATTGCAGCTACCGCAGAAATGCAACTCAGCGAGATGGACTCTCATTCGAGCACGGTGCGCCATCTGCATGAACAAGCTGTCGAGCTGCAAACAGCGATGAAGAAGTTTAAAATCGACTAATGATTGATTAAGCCTCAATCCAATCATCCATCAATAACCATTAACAATCATTAATAATGATCAAATATCTATAACCCTGCATTTGCTATACTAAACATTCTAAATACTCCAATAAAAAACACCCCCATACAGATGCGATCGTTCAATGACTGAACAGGTCGCGGGTCATGGGGGTGTTTTTTGCTATTCATCCATATTTCTCACTCGGATCATTACAGATAAGTCCTGAACAAAGTGCACATGTTAATTATTCAGGTGTCACGCCCATAATCTCATACACTCGTTGCATATCCAGTGATGAGCGCAAAGATGTGGCTACTCGATCAAACTCCATTTCTTTGCGCTCCTGAGCACTGTATGTTTCTTCCAGCGGAGCAAGTCCCTTTGCTGTACGCAGTCCGTTCAACCAGGAACGCCGAAATTGGTCGCTTTCAAACAAACCGTGCAGATACGTTCCCCACACTTTCCCATCTGATGTGCCCCATCCTTCCAAGAATGCTTGTCCGCCAGCATGAGCGATCTCAAACAAAGCGGTTACCTGTTCAGGTTCGTGACATTCGGTTACACCCATATGGATTTCGTATCCCTTAACAGATATGGCCGAAGGCTCAACTTGTTTTCCGCCATGTAGCCGAATGGGATGTTCAGGCTGTATGTTCCCCATAGCTCTGACCGTCTGTTTGTGCTGAAGAAACGTTGTTGATAAAGGCAGTTTGCCAAGTCCCACCGCTTCCTGAGCTTGGTTTGCCTCGACAGCATACGGATCAACCAAGTGTTGCCCCAACATTTGATACCCACCGCATATACCTACAAGTTGAACATGTTCAAGCTCTGAGTGAGAATGGATCGCCTGTTCCAATCCCGATTCCCGTACATAAATCAGGTCTCCGATCGTATCTTTTGTGCCTGGCAAAATAATGGCGTCCGGGCTACCCAATTCCTCCGGTAAACTCACATAACGTACATTCACGTCCGGTTCACGGGATAATGCATCGAAGTCCGTGAAGTTGGAGATGCGCGGATAACGAATGACGGCGATATCCAGTTCTGTCTCTACTTTTTTGCCATGCCGCAGGGAATCCAGCACCACTGAATCTTCTGCCTCGATCTGAATATCTCTTATGTACGGCAAGACACCCAGCACAGGTATTCCAGTCCGTTCTTCAAGCCAGTCTAACCCTGGTTGCAACAGAGAGAGATCCCCTCTGAACTTATTGATGATAAATCCTTTTACACGGGCTTTCTCATGTGACTCCAGCAGTTCGAGCGTACCCACGATCGAAGCAAACACGCCGCCGCGATCAATGTCAGAGATCAGAATAACCGGCGCATCGGCCCATCCCGCCAGATTCATATTCACAATATCCCGATCTTTCAGGTTAATCTCTGCCGGACTACCTGCTCCCTCCATTAAAACGATGTCATATGTATCGCGCAACCGATTTAACGCATCCATTACGGTCTGCTTCGCTTCAGGTAAGAAATGCTGACGATAATCCGATGCGCTCATCTGGGCAAAAGGAACACCATGCACCACGATCTGTGAATGCATATCCCGCACAGGTTTGATTAGAATCGGATTCATATCGGTCGTAGCTTCAATGCCACAGGCTTCAGCCTGTGCCCCCTGCGCCCGACCAATCTCCTTGCCGTCTTCTGTAACATAAGAGTTCAGCGCCATATTCTGTGATTTGAACGGAGCAGGGCTGAAGCCATCTTGCTTGAAAATCCGGCACAGTGCCGTTGTAATGACACTCTTACCTACATCAGAAGCCGTGCCTTGCAGCATGAGTACAGCCGCTGGTTGTTTTACCTGATCTTCCACGGTCCCTCACCCCTGTCTTTCGCGCGATTAACTTGCTACATAACGATAATGCTCAAACCAAACGAAAATCCTCCAATGAAATTCTGGGCAGCCCAACCTCTACACCTCAACCTCTACAGCCAAAACAGTCCTTGAAGCACGCTTAATACCGTCAATAAAGCCGCTTCCAACAGTTCGTTCATGGCACCATATGTATCTCCAGTAAGCCCTCCAAGCCGGGCACTGATCCGGGCAGCAACAAATCGCCCTATATAATAACACGCCACAGGCAGTACGATAACTGACGTTACAGGATACAACCACCAAGGGAGTGACCCAAACCCGCTGACCATGGCATCGGCAATAGCAATATCCGGTTTAAACAACCATACGACAGCAATTGTAATGACGCCTAAGACCAGCGTAAGTCCAATCGCAGCGCTACGTGTTCGCTGGACTTCATTCCGCTCCCCGAGCCCTTTGAATAGAACGGCAAGCCCATCATCCCCACGAGCATTAGGCCAGGCTGACATGGCATAGACCATAAACCATCGGCTCCAGATCATAGGCAAAATCAGCAACGCACTGTACAACCAGTTCCCACGGGCAATCATATCGGCAATCAGTGCCGCCTTCATCATAAGGAGCAGCACACAGGCAATAACCCCCATCGCGCCCACTCGGCTGTCTTTCATAATCTCCAGCATTCGCTCACGGCTGCGGTAACTGAGCAGGCCATCTGCTGTATCCATCCATCCGTCGAGATGCAATCCTCCGGTAAGCCAGACCCATACGGTCAAGGTCAGAACCGCTGCCGGAAAAGCCGGAAGCAGGGCACCGCTCAGTGCGGCGACCAGCCACGCGCAGAGACCGATTGCAGCACCGACCAGTGGATAATACACCACACTTTCGCGTAGCAATGGCGGAACAAAATCGAGCTGCATTTTCACAGGAAAACGAGACAGAAATTGAAAGGCCGCTGCAGCCGCATGTTTCCGCTGCGGAACGGCTGAACCCGCTGAGCCATGCTTCATAAGCGATACTCCTTACTTTTCAATTCGATTGGAATGCCTACCGTCACGAGAAACACCTCACGACAGATTGCTGCAATGCGCTGATTAAGAACACCTGCCAGATCACGATACACACGACCAAGCTTGTATTCGGGTACAATTCCATCCCCTACTTCATTGGTAACCAGCACAAGTAATCCGGGATAGGTTTGGACCGCTTCTACCAGTGCATCCAGATGACCTTGCAACACGTGACCTTCGTCATGTTCATGGGCCAGTAACACATTCGTCAGCCAGAGAGTCAAGCAATCCACCAGAATCGTTGGTGCGGACGTGCCCGTATGCCCTTCGCCCATCTGCTGAATTAGAGCAGGCAAAGCCAAGGGTTCCTCCATCGTACGCCAGAGGTAACCGGAACTTTCACGCTGCTTCTGGTGCATTGCTATGCGTTCACGCATCTCGTCATCATACGCCTGAGCAGTTGCTACATACCAGGCTTCTGAGGAACGCTGCATGCACAGACGTTCGGCAAACGAACTCTTACCACTGCGTGCACCGCCAGTAACCAATACACTCATCGGGAGCCATCTCCCTGAACAGGTGAGACCGTTAAAATGGAGGAACCAGTCGAATGCTCTTTCTCACTGGAATCAGAGTCGGAAGCCTGATTCGTTCCGTCTGACACACCCGCACTTGCAAAGGTCGCCATTTCATTCAAAATCAGACATGCTGCATCAATGAGATGCAGACTGAGTACTCCACCTGTGCCTTCTCCAAGGCGCATATCCAGGTCCAGCATCGGCTTCAAATCAAGTTCACGAAGCAGCGCCGCATGTCCATTCTCATGGGAGGTATGGGAAGCGATCATATAAGCTGTACTCAGCGGAGCCAGCTTTCTTGCGATTAGCGCCGCAGCAGTCGAGATGAAACCATCTATAACAACTGGACAACGATGGGCCGCGGCTGCGAGAATAACGCCCGCGAGTCCCGCAATCTCCAATCCACCCACCTTGCATAGCACATCCAGCGCATCCTCAGGGTCAGGTGTATTAACACTCAAAGCCTGACTTATAACAGCAGCCTTGCGTAGCACGCCTGCATCATCCAAGCCAGTCCCTCTCCCAACAGCTGCTGCTGGTGCAATACCGGTGAGCGCACTCATCACTGCGGCGCTTGCCGTTGTGTTGCCAATCCCCATTTCTCCGGTGACAAACAATCCTGTCCCTTTTGCTACTTCCGCGGTAACGACATCGACACCTACTAAAATAGCCTGAATCGCCTCATCCCGAGTCATCGCGGCTCCTTGAGCCATGTTGGCCGTGCCTTTACGAATGTTGCGGGAGAGCAGGTTAGCGTGATCAAGGTCAGCATTTATACCGATATCGACACAGATCACTTCCGCTCTGGCATGACGAGCAAGGACATTGACTGCAGCGCCTCCAGCCAGAAAATTCATGACCATCTGCGGTGTAACCTCGGCTGGAAAAGCACTGATCCCTTCAGCTACGACCCCGTGATCCGCAGCCATGACGATCACAGCCCTGCGATCAAAACATGGACGAGCCTGGCCTGTCATCCCTGCAAGTCGAATCACAAGTTCTTCCAATTTTCCGAGACTACCCGGCGGTTTCGTCAGTATATCCACATGAGCAGACGTTTCCGCAGCAATATTTTGGTCTGGAGCCGTGATCTTATCTAATACTTGCTCCAATATCTGTTCTTCCTTCTTCATTCAACCAGCACTTCCTTCATCAAAATAGAGGCTCTCCCGCCTCGTTTAATCCATGTCCCGCCGCAGCAGCAGTTGAGGAACCGAATGATCCGGATGGGACACCATCGCAGGTTTAACACGAAAAATCTCTTGAATCTGCTCTCCCGTCATTAAACTGTGAGGTGTTCCCTCTCCCACTACCTTCCCCTCACGCAAAGCCAAAATACGATCGCAGAACAACGCAGCCAGATTGAGATCATGCAACACCGCTACAATCGTGATGCTGCTCTTCTTCTGCCATGCCGCTAACAACTCCATAAACTGCAATTGATATTTGATATCGAGAAACGTCGTTGGTTCGTCCAGCAATAATAATCGCGGCTCCTGTGCCATGACCTTGGCTAGGGCCACTCGCTGCCGTTGTCCGCCGCTTAGGGAATCCAGAGGTCGATCTGCCAGTTCCGTGAGTCCCAGTTCTTCAAGCACTCTGTCCACCACATGGGCTCCCTCTCCCGATTCACGGCCTAACCAGTTCTGGTAAGGATAACGCCCCATTTCGACAACATCTCGAACCGGATAGGAGATTGCGGGTAAGCCATCCTGCTGCAAAACGGCAATCATCCGTGACAATTGCTTACGACTATATGATCGGATATCACGACCAGCAATGCTGATCTGGCCTTCACTTAACGATTCCGTTCCTGCAATAAGCTGGAGTAGTGTTGATTTCCCGCTTCCATTGGGGCCAACGACACCCCACCAATCTCCTTCTGTGATCTGCCAATCGGTAGGATGCAAGGCATGATGATCACCGTATGTTTTGCCCGCCCGGACAACAGATACTAGAGAATCGGCAGCATAATTTTTGTCGGTCGTCACGGCATCATCCCCTTCTGCAGCTTTTTGTTCCGATGCAGCAAATAGGCGAAAAACGGAGCGCCGACAAAAGCAGTCACGACGCCTAGCGGTATTTCAGTCGGTGCCAGCAAGGAGCGAGCTATGGTGTCCGCCCATACCATAAAAATCGCACCGCCAATCGCAGACAAAGGTACCAGCAAGCGATAGTCCGGCCCCACCAGCAAGCGCAAAATATGCGGAATTACCAAGCCAACAAATCCGATGACTCCCGAAACCGAAACAGCTCCTGCCGTTAGCAATGTACCTACAGCCAGCACAGATAACTTGAGCCTGTCCACACCAACACCAATATGCGCTGCCTGACGTTCACCTAGTGCCAAGACATTCAGCGAACGTGCCCGGCTCCATAGAAAAATCAGTCCAAGCAGAAAATACGGGAAAAGGATGGTCGTATACGACCACCCGCGCAGTGCCAGACTTCCCATCATCCAGTATATAATTTCATTGATTGTCTGCTTCGACATGGTCGATAGGAAGGAAACGACCGCCCCCAAGAAACTTTGCATGACCACACCTGCCAGAATGAGGCTATGCGTTGGTATTTTACGTCCTTCACGAGCCAGCGACAGCACGAACCATAACGTGATTACCCCGGTCAAAAAAGCAACCAGCGGCAATGTCCAAATACCAATGATAGCGTACTGCAAACCAAAGAATATCAGGAACGCCGCCCCCACCGAAGCACCAGAGGAAACCCCCAGTGTGAATGGATCAGCAAGCGGATTACGCAACACACCTTGAAATCCTGCACCTGCAATCGCTAACGAAGCACCTACGAGCATCGCAAGCAAGACACGCGGGAAACGCACCTTCCATATGATTTGTTCGGCGGCCTTGTTCCAATCAGGTGTAATCCAGTCGCCCACCCATGGCAATTTGTGAACGAGAATACCAGCGATGTCCCGGATGGGCAACGCCACTGAACCGATGCCCGTGCAGACGAGCACGGTAAGCACCAGCAGCGCCATGCCCATCGTTCCGAACAGGATCAGCTTTCTGCTCATTTGAACAGGTCAGGATAGATCGCTTTGGCAACATCTTTCAACCCTTGAGTTACGCGCGGTCCTGGACGGCTCAGCAAGTTAGCATCGAGCCCAATCACAGCATTGTTTTTCACCGCCGTAATTTGATCCCAGCCGCTACGTGCCTTGATGATCTGATCCAGCGTCTTGTTGTCCTCAACTACGTCATTGGCGTACAAGATAACATCCGGGTTAGAGGCAATGACATTTTCCTCGTTAATTTGGTACCAACTCTCTTTGTCGGCAGCAATATTGGTAGCCCCGGCTACGTTGATCAGTTCGTCCATGAACTCACCTTTACCAACCGTCCAGCCTGGGGAGAACTCGATGTATACTTTTTTCTTCTCTTCCGGTTTTACGGCTTTTACCGCTTCCGTTACATCTGTTACATCTTTCTTCATCTGCGTGACAAGCTTCTGAGCTTGCTCTTGATGATCGGTGATTTTACCGAAGGTTTCGATATTGTTTATTACATCGTCGATAGATTTAGGATCCGTTTTGAAAATGGTAATGCCTAGTTCACGCAGCTTTTTCACCGCATCCTCACTCATAGAAATGCCAGTGAACACGATGTCCGCATCTGCTGCAATAATGGACTCCTCGTTTGGCTTGGTGACACCGCCCATTTTTGCTTTTGTTTTCGCTGCTTCTGGATAATCATCATAGTCGGATACGCCAATAATCTCATTATCCAGTCCGAGGGCAAACAGAGACTCTGTTTCAGCCGGAGATACCGAGACGATTTTGGTTGGTGCTTTTTCAAAAGTGAAAGACTCGCCCGTTGAATCTGTAACGGTCAGTGGATATTGAGTTTTCAGATCCGTTTGCGTTTGTTCCTGTGACTGCTCCTGTGCAGGTTGCTGTGAGCTGCCCGCACCTTCTTTTGTTGCGGTATTACCGCATCCAGCCAGCGCCAGTGCCAGTATTGCTGCGCTCAACAGTGATGTGAGTGCTTTCCAGTTCTTAATCATTGATTTAAACTCCCCTTCTCTATCTGTACTATTGTTGTTGCTTTTGTTATATACACGAGGCCACTCCGATTGCAGTACCATTTTCCGATCGCTGTTATCCCCAGATTTTTTTGATTCCTTTTCAAAGGGAAAAATCCGGTGATAAATGCGAACACTTCGTTTCTCCAAATTGGTTCTGCACTCTCCGTTAAACGTGTATATGATGACTCCACTATATCGTGTACAACAAGAAAAATCCCTTATCCTTAAGCAAGGATCAGGGATGACGTCTCGCATACGGCAATCTGTACATGTAACAGCGGCTAGCTGTCCATGCGCACAGAATGGCCCGAAACGTTGTCCTTTCCTCGAAGGAACACCGGCTTGTACGTCCAGGGCTGGTAATCTGACTTACAGGATGATTCCTGTTTCACAGTGGCGGGACCGTGCCGGATTTGCACCAGCTTCCCCATTTTACCCTTGTGCGCATGATAACTTGTCCTTGTTCTTCATGAACAACAACGGATTGGCACGCGGGACCCTTGGTCGCTAAAGATGGTTAATTCAGGTCAAACATAGTCGTAGTGCTCATCGCACGAATCACGTCAGTTCAGGCGTCTCAGCCCATCATACCCAATATGTCCGTCCGAGTCACACTTCTGTTGTGATTATAGGGTATATTGCAACACCTTACAACCCGATGTACGGAAAATCCATTCGTCTGCCAAGCCAGTGATCCCCTTGCTTTTCAAGATCAATCTGAATAGCCTGTCCAGGGATGACATGTGTATCCCAAAACCCGACGCCATGGATGAGCCGAGACATCATGTAACGGATGACACCGCCATGTGTCACAATAAGTGTCTTGTGTGAATTTTCGTGTGAATGCTCCGACCAGATCTGTTCGTACAGAAAAGAATTCACTCGTTCCGCAAAAGTCTTCCACGCTTCTCCTTCAGGCGGAGTTACCTTGTGTGGATCATCAATCCAGTCCCGGTACAAGAGATTATCCTTCAATTGCTCATAATTCAGGCCTTCCCATTGTCCGAAATCATTCTCGCGCAGGCGCGAATCAAACTTCGCCTGTTCAATCAGCTGCGGTGCAATGTGTGCCAGCGTCTGGCGACAACGAAGCAGGTCACTGCAATACACCACATTCCATGTGAGATCGCGGCACTGCTCGCGTAGCTGAGCCAGCTCTTCTTGTGCATCAGGCAACAGTCCGATGTCGGTATGCCCCAAATATTTTTTTTCCACATTCCACTGGGTTGTTCCATGACGGATCAGTACGATGCTACGCTTGTACGGAGATTGTTTTGATCCAAGCTGTTCTAATTCTTTAATTACCACAATAGCGCACCTCCTGCTAACCACACACCCAAGGTTGCCAAGAAACAAAAGCCCACAAAAGCTCCCGCCGACCAAAACATCAGCCGCGTCGTTCGCACGATATCTTCCGACTCCATCGGCCGCGTAGCCTCGCCCATATAAGCTCGAAATGAAGCAACGCCGTGATACACGTTATGCCCGCCCAGCCGAATGCCTAGTGCTCCAGCGACTGCCGACTCGGGAAAACCGCTATTCGGGCTGGGGTGTAGTCTCGCATCCCGGGCAACCATACGCGCTGCGCCTTTGGCATCCAGTTTCAGCACCCATGCGCCTACAATTAACAGCAGAGCGGTCACGCGAGCGGGAATCCAGTTAGCCCAGTCATCAAGCCGTGCGGAGGCCCACCCGAGATGAAGATATTTATCATTTTTATATCCAACCATGGAATCCAGTGTATTGACGGCACGGTAGGCCATAGCCAGCGGAGCACCACCAATGAGCGCATAGAATAGTGGCGATACAATGGCATCCACAATGTTTTCCGCAACGGTCTCCACCGTTCCCCGAACCACCTCCGGCTCGTCCAGATGTGCCGTATCACGTCCAACAATCATACCGAGTGAATGCCTGGCTCCAGGCCAATCCTGCTGTTTCAGGTGGCGATACACTTCCATGCCTGCATCACGCAAACCTTTGGAAGCAATCGTTGTTGCGATCAGAATAATTTCGGCTGCAGCCGCCAAGATCGGATGAATCAGACCTAATAGAAACAAAAGCCCCCATGTGACAGCAAAAGAACCTCCCGCAATCAAGATCGGGAACCAGATCCCCGCTTTTTTCAGCCCATTATCTGTATGTACACGTGCCCTCATAATACTCTCCAATGCCGAGATGCCTTTCCCCATGCCGATAACGGGATGCGGAATCCAGCGCGGGTCTCCGATGCACCGATCTAATATGTATGCAAGAATGATGATCCAAGCTCCAGACATGCCAATCCAGAACGTTGATGTCCATAGATGCTCCAATTCAAATGTCATTACTGTGCCCGTTCCTTTCTTTCCATTGCAATCCGGCCTGAAGGCTTTCTGTCACCGTGTCATATACCAGTCTGCCGATGGCCGCTCCCAAAGCAGTAGCCGTGCCCGCATATGTGTGAAGTGGCTGGCTATCATCTACAGCAGTCTGACGTACAGCCAGCACAATGGCATCGGTTGTTGTGCCTGTGGCAGAGAGTCCATTCTCAGAATCAACAATACCTGCATCAGCAAGGGCAGCAGCCTTGGCCTCCACGGCCGTCTGAACCGCATTAACCATCGCTCCCGGGGTCATCTGTCCGTTGAACCACAGCATGATATTAATCGTGCCAGGGATATATGGAATTCTGTTTTGTTTTTTCCCACGGACATCAAACACGGTTCTATCGGAACCTGCTCGTGCTGCATTGGATACTCCTGCAGTCGTACAGCACAACAGTCCAAAATCCGAACTCGTATACTCCTGAATAGAGGTATGTTCCAATCTGACCGCAGTTAACAATCCGGCACAATGATCAGCTTGCTCTTGCCATTCATACAGCGCCTCTGCGATATCACGGGGTGGATCATCACAACGGTAATGTTTGTCCACATAGATGTTAAAGACGCGGTTTAATTCAAGCATCCCGCCGCCATATACAGCGCTGGAAAGTGCGAGAGCAGGTTGTGGGCTCTGAGCTTTAACATGCCGTTCATGGGCAGCGATGTACAGACCCGGCCAGGAAGAGGACACGTAGATATTCTCATCTCTTTTTCCATCTGTAAAATAGTTATAAAACGGGAGTGTCACAACCGTTTCCCTCCCTTTATTTTTTCAAAATGTTGCGTATGCCCCTGCTGAATCCCCTGATCGACAGATGCCATATCCACGTCCTGATCCCCGCTTTGTTCAAGCACACTTCCGAGCACTTCAAGCAACCTGTCGTTGGCTTCAGCACCTTTGACCGCAAAACGTACATGTCCTGCCTCAAGCCCCGGATACATGGCACAGCTACGAATCAGAATACCCCGCCGCCCCAGAGCTTCCTGCATAGAAGCCGCTGTCCAGGGTTCCGGCACACGCACCAAAATGAAATTGGCTTCACCAGACGTTACGCTACACCCATACGACTCCAGTACCTGGATTAAACGTGTCCGTTCAATCGTAATCTGCGATATCGTGTCCAGCTCGAACCGTTCCCCGCTGCGCAGACAGGCTTCTCCTGCAATAAGAGCCAGTCCGTTGACACTCCAGGTGACTTGTTTCTCCGTCATCGCCTGTATGTACTTCGAATGACCTATAGCATATCCGAGACGCAGACCCGGAATCGCATAAAACTTCGTCATCGAACGGATGATGATCACATGCGGATATTGATTCAGATCAGGAGCGAGTGACTGTCGCAGGGCCGGTGGAATAAAATCGATAAACGCTTCATCAATAACGAGCACGGTACCCGTCTTTTCGGCTTTCCGCGCTAACCTATGCAGTGTCTCCACCGGATATTGTACACCGTTTGGGTTGTTTGGCTGTCCAAGAAAGAGCAGGTCTACCTTTTCCATCAACTGTTCGATATGTTCAGCTGGCGCTTTCCAATTCAGCTCTTCAAACCCTTCCGTATGCAGAATCTCCGCACCGAATTGCCGTGCCAAAGCGCGATATTCCGAGAAACCCGGTTCCACTGTTCCAACCTTGCACGGAGCAAGTGCCAGCAGGATCAATGCCATACTTTCAGCCGCACCATTCCCTACGGAAATTTGCTCTTGTGTTACTCCCAAACGTTCACCCAGAAGCGCTTTGAATCCCCGATGGCCCGGGTCAGGGTAACGAAGCACCGAATGCAGACCTTGCTGTAATGCTTCCAAAACCTCTTTGGGAGGGCCTAAAGGGTTGATATTAGCGCTATAATCCAGAAAATCCGCTGCATTGCCTCCAAACCTCGAAGCTGCGGTCTCCACATCTCCACCATGTCCGAACACTTCGATATAACCGGTCATTCTTCCGTCATCCTCTCTCTATGTTCTTTTTATTATGGATGTCGTAGGTGGGATGGGTCAATCCTGTATTCCTTCTCCATTCATCTGTTTGTCAAGAGTCGGGCCCAAATCCGCCTTTATCTACTTGTTTTCTTTGTGTCCCAACGACAATTCGTTTACAATAGAAGAGGAATTTCAGGAACTTCAGTTTTCTGATTCTTTTGTACGAGTATCACTACATAAGGGGCTACTCGCCTCTCACATACATTAATGGAGGAATGACCATGCTGTTTGTAGATAACCAGGGCATTACAGATCCTTCTGTAAACCTCGCGATTGAGGAGTACATTTTGAAACATCTGCCGATGGAGGATGACAGCTACCTGCTGTTTTACATCAACCGTCCGTCAATCATCATTGGCAAACACCAAAATACGATTGAAGAGATTAATATCGAATACGTTCAGGATAACGGTGTGCAGGTGGTACGTCGTCTTTCCGGGGGCGGGGCGGTGTATCACGATCTGGGCAACCTGAACTTCAGTTTTATTACCGCGGATGACGGTCAGTCCTTCCATAATTTCCGCAAATTTACCCAGCCTGTAGTTGAAGCGCTACACGAACTTGGCGTCAATGCCGAGTTGACCGGGCGCAATGATCTGCAAGTCGGCGAAAAGAAAATTTCGGGCAACGCCCAATTCGCTACCCGCGGACGTATGTTCAGTCACGGCACGCTGATGTTTGATCTGAATCTGGAGCACGTTCAGGCATCTCTGAACGTCAATCCCGAGAAATTCAAATCCAAGAGCACCAAGTCGGTACGCAGCCGCGTTGCCAACATTCGTGATCTGATTGACACCAATCTGACGATTGAAGAGTTCCGTGATGAGTTGCTTCGTCACATTTTCCGCATGGAGCCGCAGGACGTTCCTCAGTACAAGCTGACCGAGAAGGACTGGGATAAGATTAAAGAAATCTCGGCGGAGCGTTATAACAATTGGGACTGGAACTATGGTCTGTCACCGGAAAGCAATGTGAAGCATACCCGCAAATTCCCGGTGGGCATCATCGATCTGCGCATGAACATCAAGGATGGGCGTATCGAAGATATTAAAATCTTCGGCGATTTCTTCGGTGTTGGCGATGTAGCGGATATCGAGGACATGTTACGCGGCAAGCGTTATGACGAGACTGAAGTGCGTTCAGCCCTGGAAGGTCTCGATGTGAAGCATTACTTCGGCAACCTGGAGCTGGAAGACTTTATCGGTCTTGTTTTCCTGGAAGAGTAAATAAGGTAATACGACATTTAGATGAGTATGGATTGTTTGAACGAATTTTCGATGACACCTCTAACGGAAAAGGCAGAACTATTCGTTTACACAATAACGGAGAAGACAGAAAAAAACTGGAGAAGTGAAGCGTTCGCCTAAAAGCTTTCTGCAAGAAAGCTACATCGGAAGCATATGCTTATCACCGGATTTTCTCCCTTCTAAAAGGGATTCAAAAAATCTGGGGATAACAGCGATCGGAAGGTTATTCTGTCTTCGGAGTGTTCGTGTAAATCATCGGTGGTTCTGCGTTTGGAGTGACTCGTGTAATCTATTTATTTCGTTCAATGAAATAGACACAGATAAAAAAAGGAGAGAAACATCACATGACTTACAAACTCATTGCCATCGACATCGATGACACTCTGATCAATGACAACAAGGAAGTTACACCCGCTACGCAAACGGCTTTGGAGCAAGCGGTAGCACACGGAGTAGTAGTAACCCTCGCGACAGGACGCGCTTACGCTTCCGCACAGACACTTGCACGCCAAACCAAGCTGAACGTGCCGATTATTACGTATCAGGGGGCTTTGGTGAAAAACCTGCTTGATGAAAAAGTGCTCTATGAGCGCTATGTGCCGCAAGAAGCTTCCCGCAAATTGTTCGACTACTGCCTGGAGAAAAACTTGCATCTGCAAACGTACATCGACGACAAGCTGTATGCTCGTGAAGAAAACCAAAAACTGCTTGATTATGCCAAACTAAACGGCACGCAATATTACATCGAGTCTGACTTCATCAAAGTCATTGAACAACCAACACCAAAACTGCTCATTATTGATGAGCCGGATTATTTGGACCAAGTCGCTGTAGAGCTTCGTGAACTGCTGGGATCTGAAGTGCACATCACCAAATCCAAGCCGTATTTCCTCGAAATTATGCATAAAGAAGGCACGAAAGGTCACGCACTGACGTTCCTGGCCGACCATTTCGGTCACGAACTCAGCGAGTGCATCGCCATCGGCGACTCTTGGAACGATCACGAGATGTTGGAAGTCGCTGGTCTTGGTGTAGCGATGGGCAACGCCATCCCTGCGCTGAAAGAATTAGCAGACTATATTACGGCGAGCAACAACGAAGACGGCGTAAAAGAAGTTATCGAGAAGTTTGTACTGAACGCAGAGTAAAATCATCTGTAGTTTTGCAAAAACAAGAAAGCCCGGATATCACAATGATTTGTGGTTCCGGGCTTTCTTGTTATTTTTTATTTTTGGCAAGCAATACTGCGGTTAAAAAAGAAATCTGTAACGACACAGTAATTGCAACCGAAACCATGATATTCGTTGAATCGGATATATGAACGAAAAATAAAACAAGAATGAATACCAAGATAGAAAGAGCCACACTGGCTACGAAGTTCAGGAAGATTTTTCTCATAACTATACACGACTCCTCAAAGTAAGTACTCTTACTATCATACTATAGAGGAGATTCATCCGGTATTCTAGGAGCCTTGCACAATCACCTTCGTACGTCTCCCTTTCTTCAACCAGCCGCTCACCTTCTCATTCATGGTTAACAGCCCCGAGATAACCAAAACGACACCGACCCACGTCACCCAGCTGACATGCTCTCCGTACACGATCGCACCGAGCCCAACGGCAATTGGAGGCGATATGTATAACCAGGTTGCCGGGAACAGCGGATTAGTACGTGACATAATCCAATAGAACAGACTGTGCCCGACCATTGAACCGATGACCGTCAGATAGATTACGGACGACACGGCCGGTAGCACATCCAGTGCCGACATATTCCAGGATTCCGTCAGTGCAGAGAGGATAAATAACAGCACACCGCCATACATCATCTGCACCGCATTAATGGCAACAGGATTCATCTCACTGAATTGATGAATGACTTTTTTGGAATATAACGTACCTGCGGAATAACAGACTTCCCCTACCAGTACCGCGATGCATCCCCATAAAAATAAAGAACCTGCACCAAGCGATACGCCTGGCAAAACGACTAGTACGACACCTGTAAACCCGATCAGGCAGCCAATCACCATGCGGGCAGAGGTTTTCTGCCGCAATAATGCCGTTTGCATGAGCATAATCATCAGCGGTCCTGTTGCCGATAGAATAGCTCCTACACCGGAACTGACATGTTGCTCCGCCCAATATAACGTAGCAAAGGTCGCAAATGTCAGACCTGCACCTGTAATCAGCATTTCTTTGCGGAATAACAGGGACAAGTTCACTTTCCCCTTCATCCACATCCATGTAAACATTAAAGCTCCCGCAATCACAAACCGCAGTCCAGCAGATAGAAAAGGCGGCATGCCTGCCTCCACACCAATTTTAATCGCCAGAAAAGTTGTTCCAAAAACGAGACACATTACGGTAAATGCAATCCCTACCATGTTAACCACTCCTTTATCTGTTCTCCATCATAGCTCATGGTCTATAGAACAGAATGAACAAAATAGAACAGTTACCTCCCTTTTGCTGTTACAATGGAGATCAAAAGGAGCGTGGGTCGGGTGAGCAGAACGGTAATGATGGCAGACAACAGCATGAAACGGTACGAGCAAGTTATCCACTATCTCATGGTACGGATTGAGGCTGGGGAGTGGGTTGAACAGGAAAAACTGCCTTCGGTACGAAGCTTGTCCGAACTGCTCGGCGTACACCGGCTAACGGTTTTCAAAGCGTATCAGGAGTTAAAACAACGTGGGATCGTCTATGTTAGAGACAAATCTGGTTATTACGTCAGTCCAGCCAAACCACTATCCGATACAGATCAGGGAGATGATCCCTCCGTGTCGGCCTGGCTCCATTGGGACACACTTGACCGAGTCCAATCACTGGAAGCGGAATATCAGTTTTCCAAATCATTAATCGATCCTGCACTACTACCCAACCGATATTGGGGCGAATTGATGCGCGATCTGTTAGATCAATATCCTCGTCTACTCGGTACGTACTCAACGATCCAAGGCGATCTAGAGCTTCGTACCAGTCTGGCCAGCCATTTGACGGCAAAAGAACGCTTCTACCTGTCCTCTGACGAAGTACTGATTACATCCGGTGCTCAACAGGCGATTGATGTCATCTCCCGTGCACTGGTCAAGCCTGGAGATCGGGTACTGATTGAGCGACCAACTTACGGCCCTGCCATGGAAATTTTCCGCAAACAGGGTGCACGGCTTGTTTTTACCGATATCCATCCCGAAGGGTATGATCTGGAGCAGATTGAGCATCTGATGAAAACAGAGAAGCCACGCCTCTTTTATATGACACCGACGTTCCAAAACCCAACAGGCATCAGCATATCTGTAGAGCAACGCAAACAGTTACCTGAACTGGCTGAACAATATGGCTGTTTCCTGGTGGAGGATGACAGCACATACGATATTTATTTTAAAGAAAAACCGCCTGCGCCAATCTTCACTTATGATACTTCTGGACATACACTGTACATCCGTAGCTACAGCAAATATGTTGTTCCGGGTCTGCGAATCGCAGCCATTATGTGCCGTTCACATCTCATGGCTGGACTCCAGGCTATCAAAGCTCTGACAGATAACGGATCACCACTACTGAATCAGAAGCTGTTTCTACGTTACTTCCAGTCGGATCGTATGCACCAGCATCTGTCCAAACTTCGAACTGCACTTCAACTTCGAATGGAAGTGATGGAGCAGTGTCTGCTGGAGACAGACTGGACATGGACACGCCCCGAGGGCGGTCTGAACATCTGGGCCGATCTTCCCGAGGGGATCGACACAGGTAGGTTGTTACACCAAAGCATGGAGCACTCCATTGCTTTTGTGCCTGGCACCGTGTTTGATCCCTCACACGCATCAGGTAGCCGCAAACTCCGTCTCTCCTTCTCCTACGCCCGTGAACAGCAGATTCGGGAAGGCATGGACAGACTGATCACTTTAGCGGCGAGAAGTTAAAACGAAACTTAGTTTGGGATCGATGAAGAGAACTAGTAAGAGCAACAAAGACTCGAAGGAGTACCGGAATTCAGGCTGGATAAGGAAGTTTGAAGAGTGGATTGAGCGTGGATTGAACCTCGCCAAGTCTTAGAAGTGTGCAGAATTCTGAATGTACCCACTGACAGTGGGTCAACGAAAGCTCAGAGAGTCAACGAAAATGGGGAGAGGTGTCCAAGGCTTAGGTCAGACCACTTTTTGTCTATAATCAAAATGGCTGTTTCCTCTGTGGGCACATCGATGTCCACTTCATGCCAACGCTAACGATCACCAGAAACCTTATTTAGGCGTTTTTCACAACCTAAAAAATGTAACGATCACCAGTGACCTTATTTCAATGGAAACATGTGATTTTCACCCATTTTCCATCGAAATAACTAACATAGCACCGCCTGAGATCGTTACATTCTTAAATCACCTGAAATGGAGCAAATAGGCTCATCTGTGATCGTTAGCGCCCGCTTCGAGTCCCTAAAGCCAATCCGCTCACAGATCTTTTCTCTCAAATAACCGGATCGTGACGGCATACGAAACAAAAAACAAGGTCACTATGGCTATGGCAATCCCCACGATAATGGGTGTTGTGATCAAGCCATCTTTACCCGCAACATCAAGAATAAACGCAGTCGGTTGAGCAAGAACAATTAAACAAACGAAGAAAACCGTATTAATAATGCCTGCTCCCTTTTTGCTGAGTGCATAGAAAAGTGGCATATAAATAGATACCAGTATAAATACCAACCCCATAGAAATAAGGATATCCAACAGGGAATAATGAGGTTTGTTGAGTTCAGGATAATTCAGGTTAACAATCTTGTGAATGCCGTAGGATACAAGCACTCCAAACAGGGAATAGAGAATGGAAGACAGGTACTTTGCTTGCACGATCTGTTTGCGACTGACTGGAAGTGTAACTAAAAAGTTATGATTATGGTTTTTGATATCAATCATCGTAGCTAGCATAATCGAGCCAAAAGCCGTATAAATCCCTACGAGATACATGGACATTTCCATCTTCGGAATAAACGCCCAACTGAAAATCACCACATATAGAGCAATAATCCACAAAGAACTTCTCAGTGCAATAAAGTCTTTACGAAGCAGATTAAGCATGTTGACGTCCCCCTTTTGCCGTGAAATAAATCAAGTCTTCCAACGCCGGCCTATGCAAAAGAGCCTCACTGCCGAACATACGCTGTGCCTCCACTTTGTTGTCCGATAACGCTTCAAAACCAATCGATGTTTCACGTATGCCAACGAATTGACGCCGGGTATCCGCATCCAGTAGATCCATATCGCCTTTCACAATGGTGTAGCGCTCAAGTACGTCGTCTTTGGCTTCATTGAAAATCAGCTTGCCTTGATTAACAAAAGCGATATAGTCCGCGATCCGCTCCAGATCCGTCGTAATATGTGTCGAGAAAATGATGGATTTGGACTCGTCCTGAATCATGTCGGCCAGTAGATCAAGCAACTCCCTCCGAAAAATCGGATCAAGACCGGATGTTGGTTCATCCATGACAAGCAGATCGGCATCATGAGACAGAGCAACCGCAAGCGAGAATTTGATTTTCATGCCTTTGGATAAATCCTGGATTTTCTTTTTCGGAGACAATTCGAATTGTTCCAAATAACTCTTGAACACGGCATGGTCCCAGCGACTGTAAAAAGGAGCAATTAAACGTGACATCTCCCGGATGGTCAAATGTTCATAATAAAAACATTCATCGGACACAATACCGAGCCGCTGCTTGACAGCCACATCACCGCTTGGATTCTCACTGCCCAGCGTTCTCACTGTTCCCCGATCAGGATGGATGAGTCCGGTAATCATTCGGATTAATGTACTTTTTCCAGCTCCGTTTGGGCCAATGAGCCCTGTGATAAATCCCTGTTTCACATCTGTGGATATGTTATCCACCTTAAATAACGGATACCCTTTCGTAACATTCCGCAATTCTATCGCATTCATCTTGCCTATTCCTCCTCTAACAGCAAAGTAAGATGATGAATCAAATCCTGTGCGCTCATGCCCAGTTCCTTGCTCTCCTGAATAACCTCAAGCATCTTCGCTTCTAATTGCTTCATACGTCTCTCGCGGATAAAATCCTGATTTGCACCGGATACAAAACTTCCCTTGCCAACCACGGAATCAATCAGTTGCTCTTTTTCCAGTTCTTCATACACACGTTTCGTCGTAATAACGCTGACTTGCAAATCCTTCGCAAGTTGACGGATGGAAGGCAAGTGATCTCCTGCTGCCAGTTCCCCGTTCAGAATGCTCTGCCGAATCTGGGATAAAATCTGGATATAGATGGGATCGCTTGATGCATTGGATATCCGTATATTCATTTTCTTTCTTTCACCTCATTGCCATTGTTTCATATTAATAACCAGGCATAGTGTATATATATAATATACACACTATATCCGGTTTAGGTCAACCTTTTTTATCCATTTTCTTACCTCCAATAGAAAAAACAAAAAAAAGAACGACAGTCCCCTGTCGTCCAAATCTTTACATTCGTCGTTTCGATTATATTTGCTGTCTGTGTCACTCGCTTCGTCAATTCCATCTAAGGTGACACTACGCACCTGTAACAACCTTATCTACCAATCCATATTCCACGGCTTCAGTTGCCGTCAGGAAATAATCTCGGTCCGAGTCTTTTTCAATGCGTTCCAGCGGCTGGCCTGTATGGTCTGCAAGTAACTGATTTAGACGCTGGCGGTGCTGGATAATACGGTTAGCATGTATCAGCATATCTGATGCCTGTCCGCGTGTGCCGCCATGCGGCTGATGAATCATAATTTCACTGTTCGGTAACGCCATTCGTTTCCCCTTAGTGCCTCCCACCAGCAAAATCGTACCAAAACTCGCCGCCATACCGGTGCAGATCGTCGAAATATCTGGCTTCACAAACTGCATCGTATCATAAATGGAGAAACCTGCTGTCACCGATCCCCCCGGACTGTTAATGTACATCTGAATATCTTTATCCGGGTCCTCGGCACTCAAAAACAATAATTGGGCCACAATGGCATTGGCCATCTGATCTTCAATCTCTCCTGACACCATAATGATGCGGTCCTTCAGCAAACGTGAATAAATATCATAACTCCGCTCACCGCGAGCAGTTTGTTCTACTACGTAAGGTACTACGTTCATATGTGTCGCCTCCTTATCATTAGGCAGCCATGATGACCGTGTACGCACTTCCATAAGACATTGGATTCATGCTCGAAGTGGCATAACCGTACATCACTGGCTGCATCGCTTGAGACGGCAGAACCTGTTGCAGAATCGTACCCGCCACAGCTATCGGATCGTGCATACGGTTCAGGCACAGATCAATTAGACGTGCAGTATCTCCTTGACGGAAAGCCATCAGATAATTGCGGAGCTGCTCTTGCTCCAGATCTGCGGGCTCTTTCATCGTCCCCTGTTCCAATGCAGCATCCATCCCTGCTTCCTCTAATGTATGCCTAACCTTGGTTAAAGCTGTACGGGCACGGCTTAATGCCGCTTTTACAGCACCTTCGGTTGTATGCAGCATCTCAGCGGTTTCTGCCGCCTTATATCCCATGATTTCACGTAATATATAGATTGCTCGTTGCCACGGTGGCAAGGTGTGAACTAACAGCTGCACCGCAGACTCCAGCTCTTCAAATGATTCTTCTTCCGTACATTCGGACATCACAGATTTCATCTCCGCGAGAATAGATCGAAGCTTCTCCTGCTTACGAATTCCATCAATCCATGTATTGCGTGCAATCCGAATCAGATAAGCTTCCCAATTAAAAGACGCGTCTGATCTTTCGTAAGCTTGCACCACCTCTGACGATAATCCCTTGAGACAGGTTTCCTGTACGAGATCCTCTGTCTCTGTCACTGATTTGGTCAATGACAAGCAATATGCATAGAGTGAAGCCATCAAATCAGGCAATATATCGTGCAACATGGGGTGCGAAATACGTTTCCCATCAGCATCCTTTGTACAATCCATATCATATCTCTGATTCATTGTAGTAATCTGATTTATTGGACTAGCTTGATTCATTTGATTGGTAATTCCGCCAGCTCCAACATGATCCGTCTTGTAATTACGGGTTTTACTCCATTCATGCTCAAGTCTGTTGACTTCGCAATCTGCGGACTTCACAAAGGCCATCTCGGGGGCCCCCCTTTGTTTGTTCCTGATTAATAATATAATTTGAACTAAAAATTTTACACAGGACACTCCGATGACAGAATAACCTTCCAATCGCTGTTATCTCCAGATTTTCTGGATTCCCTTTTCCAAAGGGAAAAATCCGGTGATAAAGGCGATCGCTTCGCTTTTTCAGGTTTTTTCTGTCCTCTCCGTTATAGTGTAAAAAATAGTTCAACTTATATTAATTAAGTGTTTCATTATGTAAACGAAGAACCTCCTGTAAAGGATACGCTCTTCTTCATTATTTTTTCAAAACAAAACTATTCCTAGATCTCCGGTTCTCCAATTTTAATGCCGAATCCTGATTTCGCATCGACATCAAACCTTAGCCCAGCGTCACCGTCATGCCTGTTCGTGCTATGGTAATGCCCTGATCCAGTTTATAGTCCTGCCTTACATCTACATAATGGGACATATGTGTAAAATAAGTGTATCCCGGCTTCAGCTCTCGCAAAAGCTCCTGCGCCTCCTGCATATCGTACACCGAACGCGTCGAAAACTCCGCCAGCTCATGCACAAAACTTGTGCCCAATACCAGTAGATCCAGTCCATACAACGGTTCCCTCTCGTCTTCCTTCAAATCTATAGCATCCGAACAGTAAGCCCAAGCATACCCCCTACGTTCCAATCGATAAGCGTACGAAAATCCATTGTGTCCGTGACACACTTTCCAGGAGCGAATCGTCCATTCACCGAGTTCAATCCCGTTATCCGTTTCCATAAAATCCATGTGACGAGCGAGCCACGGAAATTGTCCCTGTATCGTAACGATTACCTCACGCGGGGCATACAGCTTACCCTTCACGCCTAGCCAGCGGCACGCATCCGCCCATTCCGGCAGGCCGCCAATATGATCAAAATGCGCATGTGTAATCAACAACGTATGCACCATACGCATTCCCTGATCTTCCATCTGAGAACGCCAGTCCGGCCCGCAGTCGATCATAAACATCCCGTCTTCAGGCTGATCTTCCACGTGACTACCATCATGAATCAGAACAGATGAACGTTTCCTCCGATTTTCACCTGTGAGTCTGGCCTCCGTACATACCTTGCAACTACAATACACACGTGGGACACCCATGGCATCGCCTGTGCCCAGAAATGTGAGCTGATTCATTCCGTATTCCCCTCTCGCTCCCTGAAGCCGATTCAGCTCAGATGTGATGTCTCTTCCTTCGTAATCAACAAAGTTGTGCCTCAAATATTCTATGTAAATTGTAATCCCCTACCTCCGCTTTTGCAAAAAAAGACTCTCCCACTCACAGCTTATGACAGCTGTCCGGGAAAGTCAGTTGTCTGACCGGGCTGGAGAAACCCAGCCTCAGACATGATGATTCCATATGCGTCCGCTCACACCAGCGCACGCAGTTTCAACGTCAGTTCACGGCCAGCAGGAACCTCTAAGGCATCCGTGATGACCCAGTTCCATGCCAGACGTTGCTCTAGCACCTCAGCCTGTTCTGCAGTCAACTGCAAACCGGTGATGATTCCCTCACCCACCGCGAAATCCTTGTCTACTTGCAGATTAAATGCTTTTTCCAGCCAGATGCCCAGGCCGCCACGTGTATTAAACGTAATTCGATACCCGTTCCGTACAGCCCCTTCCAAGTTCTCACCATGCTCGTCCGCATAGGAGAAAAACGTATCGTACCGATAATGCTCTTCGGATACGGTATCAAATGCCGCTACATCCTTGGCTTGAATCGCTTTTAATATATCCGCTTCTGGCATGCCCTTGCCGCGGGCCTGCTCCAGCCGAATCGCTGTGCTTTGGGACAATTTGATCTCTGTACTCATTACGGTCACACCTCTCTTCAATTACGATTATGCCAACATGTGTATTAGTATACTTCCTATTATAACCTTTTCGTAGTAAAAAACCTCCATCTCGGCATGCCGTAAAATGAAGGTTCACATTAGCTGCTACAGTCCCGCCAGTACCTGATACCATACGCCGCGTTTGGAATACAGTGTCTTCCGCACCTCATCCCATCCACCCAGATAGTTGATATCAAACAGTCCCGCTGGTGTCGGGAACGATTCTTTCGTCTCGGCAAATACGTCCGGGTCTACCGAGCGGAAGCCGTGTTTCGCAAAAATACGCTGCGCTTCAGGTGTCCGCAAGTATGCGATAAAAGCTTCCGCCAGCTCCCGATTGCCATGTTTGTCAGCATATTTATCCACCACCACTGCAGGATTTTCGATGAGTATTGTATTTTTGGGCACCACGATATCATAATCTACACCCTTTGCGATTCGAGCGAGCAATTCATTCTCGTATGTTACGATGACGTCGCCTACACCGTATTCAAATGCCGCCATCGAGGAACGGCCACTCTTATCCAGGGATTCAACGTTCTGGTGCACCTCTTCCAGAAATGCTTTGGCTGCGGCAGGGTCTTTCTTGCCCTCTTTCTCCTCCGAAAGCTTCAATCCTGCACCATAGATTGCATTAATATCCCACTGTGCACCACCGGATGTTTTCGGGTTAGGATACAGCACCTTTACGCCAGGTTTGGTTAAATCCTGAAAATCTTTAATCCCAAGTGGATTGCCTGCTCGTGTTCCCAGTACAACGATTGAACGAGTAATCATGCCCTCATTCGGCGTTTGTTTCCAATCCGTAGTGACCAGCTTGGCCTTCACCAGTTTATCGATGTCACTTTCCATCGCCAGCAAGGCTACATCCGCTTCGAACCCGCCGACGATCGCTCTAGCTTGAGTTCCTGAGGCTTCATAAGACTCTTGAAAATTAATACTCTGTCCCGTTTTGGCTTTCCATTCTGCCTGGAACTTGGGCAACAGTTCACCTACCGCATCTTTCGCTACGCTATATGCACCAATAACCAGTGTGTTCGAAGAATCCCCACTCGAAACCCCGGCTGGCTGCCCTGGCTCCTGCTTGCTGCATCCGGCAGTCACACAGACGAGCACAAGCATCAGGATCACGTATAGAGGTATAAATTTCTTATTGTTTTGGCTCGTCTGCATGGCCGCTCCTTCTTTCATTTCTGCTTTATTCTTAACATAACAGGCTCTAGATCATGACAGGCATCGGATCTTCTTTCAGTCGGTTCTCAACAACCCAGCTCTCCGAGTCGTTGAACAAATAGGCGCGGTGCACAAGCACACGAATCGTTTGCCCGATCTCTAGTGTCGTTTTCTCCAATGAGCGATAAGTGATGAGCTTATGTCCCTCCACCTCAACTTCAACCATCCATTCACTACCGCGGAAGTGAAGATGTTTCACAATCCCTTTTTCCGTTGCAGACAACATCGTGAACTCGTTTTTGAGTCCAATCTCGATATACTCGGGTCTTATCAGCGCACGTGTATTGCCACCTTGCACCGCATGCTCGAAACCTTTCAGCTGAGAGGCATCCTCCACCACCGTGGACTCCCCAATAAAAGTCGCCACGAAAGGGGTCTGCGGATTTTTATAAATATCCCAAGGAGTACCCTTTTGCTCCAAACGGCCTTGGCTGATAATCATAATCTCATCTGCTACTTCAATGGCTTCATCCTGATCGTGAGTAACAAAGATGGACGTGATTCCTACCCGCTCGATCAACTCACGCAGCCATGAACGAAGCTCTTGACGGATCTTTGCATCAATGGCTGCAAACGGTTCGTCCAGAAGCAGTAACTGCGGCTCAGGCGCAAGCGCTCTGGCAAAGGCCACACGTTGACGCTGTCCACCTGACAACTGGTGCGGATAACGCTGTTCGAAACCTTTCAGCCCAGTCAGCTCAACGAGTTCCATCACGCGATCACGAATCTGGGCTTTGGGTGTCTTTTTCACCTTGAGACCAAACGCAATATTATCAAAAACACTCATATGTTTGAACAACGCATAGTTCTGAAATACAAATCCAATGCCTCGCTCTTGAGGCGGCAGATGATTCACGACTTTTCCGTGGAAGCGGATCTCGCCCGACCCTGGGCTTTCAAGCCCTGCGAGCATACGCAGAATCGACGTTTTCCCGCCTCCGCTGGGGCCGAGCAAACCGATCAGATGGCCTTTGGCGATATCGAACGAGACATCTTTTACCGCATGAAAATCACCAAAGTGTTTGTTCAGATCACGAACTTCTACATGCATCTCAATGCACTTCCTTTCGCTTCTTGGCCCATTCCATCAGGAGCAGCAGTCCTACGGAGAAGGTTACCAGCACCAATGCCACACCGTTTGCGGCTGACACGTTGAAATTCTCTACATCCTGATATACCAGCGTTGTTGCTGTCTGCGTTTTATTCATAATATTACCCGACACGACCAATACCGCCCCGAATTCTCCGAGAGAGCGCGCTACCGTCAGAACCAGACCATAGACCACCGCCCAGCGAATGGAAGGCCATGTAACGCTCCAGAACGTTCTCCAGCCGTAGGCTCCAAGTGTGGAAGCCGCCTCTTCCTGCTGCGAACCTAGCTCCTGCAGGACTGGCATAACTTCCCTTACCATTAGCGGAAACGTAACGAACAACGTGGCAATAACCATGCCTGGAAAAGCGTACACCACATTAAATCCGATGCCCTCAAAAAAACCTCCCATGATGCTGTTTGGTCCAAGCAACAAAACAATCATCAAACCGCCAATAACCGGCGATACCGCATAAGGTAAATCGACAATGCTGTTAAGCAGTCCTTTCACCCGATCACTCAGCCATCCTGCGCGGACCAGATAAATGGCCATCATGATGCCAAACAATGTATTTAACAGAGTAACCACCAGAACGACCAGTCCTGTCATCATCAGTGCGTGAAGCGCCTCAGGACGCATAATGCCTTTAACAAAGCCGCCTGCACCATCCTCAAATGCGCCAATCAGAATCCGTCCAAGAGGAATGATCAACAGCAGTGTGAATACTACAAACGTAAGTCCGATTAAGAGTCTTCTCATCTTCTTCTCCCCCGCATCTGTACCAGATTGATCAGCCAGAGGATCAGGAAGGAGAGCGTTAGTAGCAACACGGATACGGCAGCAGCCCCAGTCGGGTTATCACTTTCAATCTCACCATAGATAAAAACAGAAGCGGTTAGTGTTCTGCCTGGAATATTACCGGCAACCAGTACAACCGCGCCAAATTCAGCGAGCGCTCTGGAAAAAGCCAACATTCCGCCGCTAATCATGCCAGGAGCCATAGATGGAAGAATGACCTGCATGAATGTACGTGCCTTGGAAGCACCCATCGTGTACGAAGCCTCTTCCTCGGAAGGATCGATCTCTTCCAGCAAAGGCTGCACTGCCCGGATGACAAAAGGAAAGGTAACAAAGGTCATCGCAATCACAATTGCAGGCTGATGAAAAACAATTTCAAACCCCATTGATTCAGCCAGTTTTCCGACAGCACTGATCGGGCCGAGCAACAGCATAATCATCAGACCGCCTACGGCTGTCGGCAACGCAAAAGGCAAATCGACGAGACTGTTAAGAAAGGATCTGCCAACGAATCGATATCTGGTTAACACCCAGGCAATCATGGTTCCTAAGACCACATTAATTATAGCGGCGACCACGGCCAGACGTACCGTTAACAGCACCGCCTTCCATGCGATCGGGTCCATGATGCTCTCAGCAAAATTGCTCCATCCTTCAGAAAAGGAATTGGCGTACACACCGATGATTGGAAGTACAATGAGCACGATGAAATATAACAATACGGTACTGCGAAAACCCCAAGTCCATCCCTTGTGACGAAGAACGGTGTTCATTACTGTGTTCCCTCCCAGCCTCCGGCTTTAACTCCGGTCGGCAGTCTACCTGACTTCATACGACATTTTCCTGAGTTGGATAAGTTTACTTTATTATTATTCCCATTAGTCTACTTGGTTTTTGCTTATCTGATACTTTACCAGTTTGCAGTGCTGATCGTCAATGCTTTTATTCGAACTATTTGATGCCTTGAATACACAAATTTCCCCATTTTTAATAAACGATTTCAGTACATTACATTGGCGAAATTCCGTTCAATGTAATCAAACATTTGTGTAGCCTTCATCCTTGTATACATCCTTTTGTAAATCGTTTATTTCTACCTGTAGAATCAATGAGGTTCGTTGAGCTTTGGGTGGTTAAGTTACCATCCGGGGAGTTAAAATTGAGGAGAGCCATTACAACGCCAAGGAGGAAAGACATGTTATACACAAAAAATATATCAACATTTGCAAGAGATGAAATGAAGGATATCACACGGGAAGTCAAACAAGTTGTACAAAGCAGCGGCGTGCAGAATGGCACCGTGCTCATTTATTGTCCACATACAACAGCTGGCATTGCTATTAATGAAAATGCGGACCCCGATGTTAAACATGATGTCTTGTTACGTCTCGATGAGGTGTACCCATGGGAGCACCCTCAGTATCGTCATGCCGAGGGCAATACGGCCTCTCACCTCAAATCAATAACTACCGGTCCATCACAGACTGTCATCCTTCATGAAGGCAGACTGCTTCTCGGACGCTGGCAAGGGATCTATTTTTGCGAATTTGATGGACCGCGTAACCGGGAGTATTTTATTAAAATTATGGAAGGTTAAGTTCCATCTCCAAAAAAGACAAACACAAACAGGCGCTCCACCCTGTACCGGGGTTAGGAACGCCTGTCTTCATCTTCAGCGTATGAAAATAATATCTTTCGCATGATAACGTAATAAAGAGTTAATGTTATGATCAATCACCGCCTTGA
The DNA here is from genome assembly GCF_900102085.1 of Paenibacillus polysaccharolyticus. Classification (GTDB taxonomy): domain Bacteria; phylum Bacillota; class Bacilli; order Paenibacillales; family Paenibacillaceae; genus Paenibacillus; species Paenibacillus polysaccharolyticus. The sequence goes on from NZ_FMVM01000005.1 coordinate 74,368, forward strand.
AGTGTAGGGGCAGGCATAAGCGGCAAATTATTGCACGCCAGGCTGCTGACCCAAGTTACGGCACAATACTTTCACATGAGACAACGCAGAGGATTCGATCTCCGCAAACGTTAAACGGTCTTGAATATGATACGATATGAATCCGTGCATAGCCAAAAACAAAGTACGCGGCACATGCTGAATATCTTCTTCGGCACAGCCTTCTTCCTTCATATACTGCCGAATAATCGACGCAAACAGTTCGAAACAACGTCCCTGCTCCGTACGACAATAGGACAATAACTCCTCGTCCCGAATCATAAACATAATCTCGTATTGATACGGATTTTCCAGACCAAATCGAATAAACTCCATCAGAATATGCTCCACTTTGTTCACGCCGCCTGCAACCGGCCTGACCATGGCTTGCAACAGTAGATGTCCCAGATGGTTGAAATCCTCTACCACGATCGCATAGAACAATTCTGCTTTTTCCTTAAAATGATAATACAGCGACCCATGACTATAGCCAAGATGCTGGCCGATGCTTCGCATCGAAATGGCGCGGTATCCTTTGGTAATAAAAAGATGCCTCGCCGCCTCCAGTATCCGCTCCCTCGACAACTCCTGTTCGACTGCTCTTCTAGCCATATATTTTATTCCCCTTCAATAAAATAAAGCCGCTGTCCCTCCGTGATCCGGGATTGCCCTTGCGTCAAATCCGTGATCCAGGCGATAAATGCCTCGGTTTCACTATCCGGCGGAAGACACGTTAACGTAACTTTATCGGTGAAAGCCGTTTCACCTGTACGCACTTCCCGGCCCCTTAACTCATTTTCCACTTTCCCAAGCCACGTATAATCCAGTTCGACAAATACTTCTCGATGCAACACTTTGGTAATGGCTTCACCTGCTTCAATCGCTGCCACAGCACCATCTGTATACGCACGAATAAGTCCACCAGCGCCAAGCATGATTCCCCCGAAGTATCTTGTAACAACAATCGCTACATTCTTTAATTGCTGATTCTTGATCACCTCAAGAATAGGTTTACCCGCTGTACCACTCGGCTCCCCGTCATCGGACTGCTTCTGAATCTCATCCCGCTCGCCAATCATGTACGCCGAGCAGTTATGTGTCGCATTCCAATGCTTTTTCTTGATATCATCAATAAAAGCAATAGCTTCTTCCTCAGTTGAGACCGGCATAATATGACCGATAAACCGTGATTTTTTGATCACAATTTCCAGTTGTCCCGATCCTCGAACCGTTCGATAACGTTCAATCATTTCCAATCCAACTTTCCGTAAATCATCCATTTTACAAGAAAGCAGTTCCCCGCATATTGCGGATGAACTGCCTTGGTTAATGACACCCGGGAAACGATACCCTGCAAAAGCTCGCATTCCCGGATGAACTTAACAATCTTTATTTAACTATATGAGCGAAGCCATGAATTATTCAGACAGTCTCGCTTCGAGCGCTGCTTTCTCTTCTTCAAAGCCTGGTTTGCCCAGCAATGCGAACATATTTTTCTTGTATGCTTCCACGCCTGGTTGGTCAAATGGATTCACACCCAGCAAATATCCGCTGATGCCGCATGCTTTTTCAAAGAAGTATACCAGATATCCGAAGGAATATGGAGTCATATCTGGAATGTTCACAATCAGATTTGGAACTTGACCATCTGTATGTGCGAGCAATGTTCCTTGGAATGCTTTTTTGTTGACGAAATCCATCGTTTTTCCTTCCAGGAAGTTCAAACCGTCCAGATCGTCCGCATCAGCTTCAATGGAAATGTGCTCGGATACTTCTGCGACTTGAATAACGGTTTCGAAGATGTTCCGGCTACCTTCCTGAATGAATTGACCCATAGAGTGCAAGTCTGTGGAGAAATCTACGGATGCAGGATAGATCCCCTTGTAGTCTTTACCTTCGCTTTCACCAAAGAGCTGTTTCCACCACTCGGATACGAAGTGCAAGGAAGGCTCGTAGTTTACCAGAATCTCTGTTCCTTTGCCTTTACGATACAATGCGTTACGAACAGCGGCATATTGATACGCTTCGTTCTCCGCTACATTCGGATTGCTGTACTCTTTGGAAGCATCAGCTGCACCTTGCATCATTTCTTCGATGTTGATCCCTGCTGTTGCGATTGGCAACAAACCTACTGCCGTGAGTACGGAATAACGTCCACCTACATCATCCGGGATGATGAAAGATTCATAACCTTCTTCATTCGCCAGCTTTTTGAGTGCTCCGCGCTCTTTATCTGTTGTTGCGTAGATACGTTTGCGAGCTTCCTCTTTCCCGTATTTTTTCTCCAGAGCTGCACGGAAGATACGGAATGCAATCGCTGGTTCAGTTGTTGTACCCGATTTAGAGATAACGTTCACGGAGAAGTCTTTACCTTCTACCAGATCCAGCAAGTGTGTCACATACGTAGAGCTGATGTTGTTACCTGCAAAATAAATCTCAGGAGTTTTGCGCTTGTCTTTCGGCAAATTGTTGTAGAAGGAATGTGTCAGCATTTCGATCGCTGCGCGTGCTCCCAGGTATGATCCACCGATACCGATCACGATCAGCACTTCGGAATCGCTTTGGATTTTAGCAGCCGCTTTTTGGATGCGGGCAAATTCTTCTTTGTCATATGCTGTCGGAAGGTCGATCCAACCGAGATAGTCGGAACCTGTTCCTGTACCATTATGAAGTTGCTCGTGAGCCAAGCGGATCGGTTCAGCGAAATAGTCTACTTCGTGCTGGTTTACGAATTGCAAAGCTGTACTATAGTCAAATGTCACTTTTTTTGCCATGATCTCAAAAACCTCCTGATATCGGTATAATATTTCCGTTTTCCATGTTAAACAACTTGTCCTAAGGATACTTCAAATCCAACTTGCTGACAAGCTTATGCACGAACTTGGCTGTTAACATTCAAGAAGCAAAAAGGGCAAATCGAATCCGCAACAATACGGTTCGAGTTCCCCTTCTTGTGTTATTCCGCCGGGTACGAGCAGACGTAGTCGGTAACGCTGCGTATCTCCAGTTTGAATTTGGATTCAGCAGGCACGTGGAATGTAGCTTGGCCTTGAATCTCTTGCCACTCTTCTTCACCAGGAAGCAATACTCTCAGATCGCCGGACAGAATCTCCATAATTTCGCGGGAATCTGTGCCGAACTCATAGTTACCTGGAAGCATGATACCTAGCGTCACTTTGCTGCCATCCCCCAAAATAACCGTTCTACTGGTTACCTGGCCATCATAATATATGTTGGCCTTTTTCACTACACTGACTTGATCGAATTGTGACATGCGTACCCGCTCCCCTGAAGTTAATGAAAACAAAAGGCAACACAGATTAGGGCAGCCATGCCGCCCTTGACTCTGCGGAAATAACAACTGTCATGAGCCAGAAGCGCCGGAAGACGTTCGGCCCATGACAGACTGTTGAAGTATAAAGTTTTAATTACAGCAATGCTTTTACGCGGCTAACTACGTTATCCACAGTAAAACCATACTCCTGGATTACACGGTCGCCAGGCGCGGAAGCACCGAATGTGCTGATTCCGAGAATGTCACCTTGATCTCCAACATATTTTTCCCAGCCCATTGGATAAGCCATTTCGATTGCCAGACGAGCTTTAACATCCGGAAGAAGAACCGACTCTTTGTAAGCTTTGTCTTGTTTCTCGAACAGATCCCAGCTAGGCATGCTGATTACGCGAACTTGAATCCCTTGCTCAGCAAGTGCAGCTTGAGCTTTAACAGCGAGCTGTACTTCAGAACCTGTCGCGATGATTTGTGCTACCGCTTTACCGTCTTTAGCATCGGACACCACATAAGCACCACGTTTAACGTTCTCACGTGCACCTTCTACAGTACCTTCGAGAATCGGCAAGTTTTGACGAGTCAGTACCAAGGCAACCGGGTTGCTCTTGTTCTCCAGCGCGTAAGCCCAAGCTGCAGAAGTTTCGTTACCGTCAGCTGGACGAATTACCGTCAGGTTCGGGATGATACGCAGGGAAGCCAATTGCTCGATCGGCTCGTGCGTAGGACCATCTTCACCAACAGCGATACTGTCGTGAGTCAGAACATACGTTACTGGCAGGCTCATCAGTGCAGCCAGACGAACAGCCGGACGCAGGTAGTCGGTAAATACGAAGAACGTACCGCCGAATACTTTCACGCCGCTATGCAATGCCATACCGTTCATCGCACCAGCCATACCGAATTCACGGATACCGAAGTAGATGTTACGGCCGGAATAGTCTTCCGGAGTGAAGTTTGTCAGGTTGTTCAAGTGCGTCATTGTGGAGCTTTCCAAGTCAGCAGAACCACCTGTCAAATGAGGCACATTGTGTGCAAGACCGTTCAGAGCGTTACCGGAAGCTACACGCGTAGACAATGCTTTGTCTGTTGCCGCATATTTCGGCAGATCACGATCCCAGCCATCTGGAAGGTCACCGTTAATTGCTGTTTCGAACTGAGCAGCCAGTTCAGGGTATGCTTTTTTGTACTCAGCAAATTGTGCGTCCCATGCTTTGTTTGCAGCAATACCTTTTTCTTTTACTTGAGCAAAGTGATCGCGAACTTCAACTGGTACGTGGAAGTTTTCTTCATATACCCATTTATAATATTCTTTAGTCAGTTTAGCTTCTTCTGCACCCAGTGGAGATCCGTGAGTACCGCCGTGGCCGCCTTTACCTTGTTTGTTCGGGCTACCGTAACCGATAACGGTTTTCACTTCGATCAATGTAGGACGTGCTGTGTCTGCTTGACCTTCTTTGATTGCTTTTTCAATTGCAGGCAAATCGTTACCATCTTCAACACGCAATACTTGCCAGCCATACGCATCGAAGCGTTTAGCGATGCTTTCGGAAGAAGACAGATCAAGTTTGCCATCCAGCGTAATGTCGTTGGAATCGAACAACATGATCAGTTTACCAAGGCCCAGACGTCCAGCCAGAGAAGCAGATTCATGAGATACGCCTTCCATCAGGTCGCCATCACCGCAGATTGCATATGTGTAGTGATCAACAACGTTAAATTGATCTTTGTTATAAGTCGCGCCCAGTTGAGCTTCAGCCATAGCCATACCAACTGCCATTGCAATACCTTGACCCAGTGGTCCGGTAGTTGCATCAACACCAGCTGTATGTCCGAATTCCGGGTGACCCGGAGTTTTGCTTCCCCATTGACGGAATTGTTTCAATTCTTCCATAGGAAGATCGTAGCCGCTCAGGTGCAGCAAGCTGTACAGCAACATGGAGCCATGTCCTGCGGACAGCACAAAGCGGTCCCGGTTAATCCAAGTCGGGTGGTCCGGGTTATGAGTCATCGTTTTTGCAAAAAGCTGGTACCCCATCGGAGCGGAGCCCATCGGCATACCCGGGTGTCCGGAATTTGCCTTCTCAATTGCATCAATCGCCAAAGTACGTACGGTTGTAATCGACAGATTGTCGATTGTGGTGTTCTCGTCCTTTTGAATCGCTTCGTTCTTGTCAGTCATGGTTTGTCCTCCTCATGTCTTTAGATAAGTCGGGTGCGCAAGCGAGTCCCTCTCATCATACAAGCAAACCGCATAAACAATAAGTGAATCCGCTTGAATGTTTCATTTTGACTTATTCACTTTTGTATTGTATCACTTGCCGTGAAGCTTTTCCATAACCTTCTTTTAGAAAGTTACGGAAAATTCGGCTGATTCTCGCTAAACCTTGTTAATCCATCGGATGAAGTATAACCTTTAAGCTGAAAACCATACACTTTTTAGAGATTAACGTGAAATTTGCATCTTCTAGTCTGTATCTCTCGATTCGAGAGCAAGGTGAACGGTTTATTTTTCAGATAGTAGGTATGCTTCATTCCAAGGAGGGCTTGTAATGTCAGATGCAGTGCGACACCCGTCTCGTTCGTTAAAATCATCATTACCCTTGTTTTCCGGGATCATAACCGGAATCGTCAGCGGCGTTTTTCTGGGACTGTTTCTCAAAGTGGTCCAAACATTAACTGACGAAAAGGTATACACCTTGCTACTTAACATTGATTTTGTACCTGGGCTTCCTCCGCGCCTGCCGGAATGGATCGAATTTTCCCTGCACCTTGCTGTATCTGTTATCATCGGGATTTTCTATATCTGGTGGATCAGACGTTCAGGCCGTCCAGTCAGTAAAGGAATACTTATTGGAGCCGCCTCTTCCCTGCTCTATCTCCCTTTGTCTCCGTTATCCCCACGTGTACCCGATCTGAATGACGCTGGTGCCATTTTCTATTGGGTCGTTGGCCATCTTCTCTTTGGTACTTTGTTAGGTCTATGCGGAAAATACATACACGCCAAAAAGCGGCACCCGGTTCATCATTGAACTGGGGCCGCTCGACTTATAGTGCAGCACTCTCTGAGTGACTGAGTCTACTTCTCTTGTGAGGTTACGGATCAACCTTGCACAGTATTAAAGCGTAAACTTAGACTTAAAATACGACTGTTTTATTTTCGTGTACAAGAACACGGTCCTCCACATGCCATTTCACAGCCCGCGCAAGCACAACACGCTCAATGGTACGTCCAATGCGTTTCAATTCGGTCACATTATCCCCATGGCTTACACGCTGAACGTCCTGTTCAATAATTGGGCCGCCATCCAGCTCCTCCGTTACATAATGCGCCGTTGCGCCAATGATTTTAACACCACGGTTATAGGCTTGAGCGTATGGCTTACCTCCAACAAAGGCTGGCAAGAACGAATGATGAATGTTGATAATACGGTTACGGTAATGTTCAATAAACGTTGGAGAGATAATCTGCATATAACGGGCGAGAATAATCACATCCACATCGTTGCCGATCACTTCCAGTTGACGTTGCTCCGCTTCTTTTTTCGTATCGGCTGTAACCGGAATATGGTGATACGGAATGCCGAAAGACTCTACATAGTTTTTCATATCCAAATGGTTGCTGACCACAAGCGCAATATCCGCATCAAGATCGCCAGCCTGCCATTGCCAGAGCAGCTCTACCAAACAGTGATCCTCTTTGGATACAAAAATAGCCAACCTTTTTTTGCGGCTAACCGCTGAAAGAGACCATTCCATCTCGAAACGTGTTGCCACATCGGCAAAATCCGCTTCCAGCTTCGCCAAGTTGCTCTCCAGTTGCGGTAGATCGAACTCGATCCGCATAAAAAACATACCGCCTGACGGGTCCATCGTATACTGGTCAGACTGTACAATGTTGGCACCATGTTGATGCAAAAAGTGTGATACCGCTGCTACAATTCCCGGACCATCCGGACAGGAAATAAGCATACGCGCTCGATTGGCGCGGTTTTGATCATCAGGTCGTATTTGTTTTGCGTGAATCTCCATCGGGTTAATCTTCCTCCTTCAATTAGACAAGACATACATGAACTATATCAGGCAAGACTTGCAGGGATTACCCTGCAAGCCAAGCAATCAAGCGGTGATTGATTTGTTCTTCATTCAAATGTGGGAACAATGCCGCCTCTGTCACCATGTCATACAAGCGTTCCAGCGGTTCACGCGGATCAGCTTTTTTGGCTTTGGCATCATTTTTGAGCAGTGTCCACACATCAAGTACATACGCACGGGAATCCAGTTCCTTACCCTTGAAGAAGTGCTGCATTTGCTCGACTTCACTCAGGAACTCCTGACCGAAACGGCCTTCCACGTCTCCGCGCAGCAATGCAATTTCAATTTCATACATCGGTCGCTGGGTTTTGGCATCTTTACCAATCCAAGGCGTTTCCAGAATGAATGGACGATTATTCAGCTTCTCATGGTTTACAATACGGTTGATTGCTTCAAAACCAATCCAGCCCGATCCAATCGGTGTATGACGGTCTTTGCGTGCACCGGCAGGGTTTTTACTATCGTTAATGTGCATTACAGCAATTCGGTCAAGTCCAACCGTTCGATCAAATTGATCCAGTACACCATCCAGATCGTTGACAATGTCATAACCCGCATCATGAATGTGGCACGTATCCATACACACCGTCAGACGTTCGTTATGTTTCACTTTCTCAATAATCTGTGCAAGTTCCTCGAAGCTCCGGCCCATCTCGGTCCCTTTGCCAGCCATCGTCTCAAGCGCAATATTCACATCGGTTTCCTGAATACCATCGAGCACTTCATTTAATCCTTGTGCAATACGTTCGATACCGTAATGAGCATCCTTATCCGTAAATGCACCAGGGTGCAATACGATGTTTTTCACACCAATGGCGTGAGTACGGCGAATTTCCTCCTGAAGGAAGTCCACAGCCAGTCCATATGTGCTGTCCTTGTAAGAGCCCAGGTTAATGATATAAGGAGCATGCACAACAATGTCCTCAAATCCGCCTTCCTGCATGGCAAGTTTGCCTTCCTCAATAAACATCGATTCAATAGGCTTGCGGCGTGTGTTCTGCGGTGCACCCGTATATATCATAAACGAACTGGAACCGTACGAGGACGCTTCCTTCGTTGCACTCAATAATCCCTTGTCCGAAAAGGACACGTGGGAGCCGATTTTCAGCATCAATAGATCCCCCTTTTTCTGAATTATCCACTATCATAACGCGATTATCGAAATAAATCTAGAAATGCGATATAATTCGAATGAGAGGCTATTTTTGACAGCAAATTACGGAACATGGACGCCTTTTCATCAGGGCGTGAAAATCAATAAACCGAGGTGATTTGGCAATGATTTTTAATAACTACACCCAGCTTTTAACGAGTAGTTCGCCCAGCAACTGGTTTATGAATACGATTGCGTTCTGGACGCTTTTGCTGCTTGGAAGCATGTGCATCGGTGGATTTTTCATGATGCGCAAGTTCCTTAAAGTGCTGCCGAAAGCTGACGGAAAGTCCAAGCTGGATTGGCAGAATCACTGGGTGGAGACAAGCCGCCACCTATGGACAGATGAAGCCAAAGCTTTTCTGGATCAGCTTGTTGAGCCTGTACCTGGCCCTTTTCGCGACATTGCCAAACATTCCATTGCTGCCGAGATTGGTAAAATTGCCGTGGAAGATCATGCAACCGAAGTGTCCAGAGACCATTGCATTAAAGGTTATATCATTGCGACACCAAAACGGGACAATAAATTTCTGGTTAAATTTCTGGAGAAAAATAAAATCGACTATACTCCATATCGCCATTTGATGAAATAATCATTCCATGAATTATAGCGTATGAACCGATTGGAAAATAAAGCAGGTCAGCATCGTTAGATGTGGTACCAATTTGGTTAAATTAAACACATGTTAGCTCCGCTCGGTAAGCCCTTTTCACTCATTTAACTTACCTTGCGGGGCTTTTTGACCCATAAGAGAGGATGTTCAATATGAAAATTGCCATTTGTGGAGGTACCGGATTTGTCGGAGGCGCACTTGTAGATTACTGGTTGCAGGCCGGACATCATGTGAAAGTAATCACTCGCAAGCTTCCTGACATGCATAATCCGAGTAAAAACCTTACATATATATCCTGGGATCAGCTCGAAGAAACTCCGCAGGAACTGGAAGGTTTTGATGCTCTGGTGAATTTAGCGGGCGAGACATTGAACCAGCGTTGGACAACGAAGGCCAAGTTGGAAATTGTGGAATCCAGAGTTACAACCGTTGCCCGGGTTGCTAAACTAGTGGAATCGCTACGACAAAAGCCAGAAGTTGTCGTCCAGGCTTCGGCCATGGCAATTTACGGCACCTCTCCCGATGAAACCTTTGATGAGAGCAGCCCGCAAAGGTCGATGAATTTTCCTTCTCGCGTCTCGGAACAATGGGAAGTTGCCGCCGATGCCATCCGGGATGTAAGACTGGTCAAAATCCGTGTCAGTCTCGTTTTGGGTCATAAAAAAGGGGCATTCCCATTGATGAAACTGCCCTATATGCTCGGATTTGGCGGCAAGATCGGCAGCGGCAAACAGTGGACCAGTTGGATTCACATTATGGATATCGTTCGATTGATTGACTTCACTATTCATAACAAAGAGATTTCGGGTCCAGTTAATGCTTCTTCGCCCAACCCGGTAACCAATGATGAATTCGGCCGTACGGTAGGCAAAGTTTATCATCGTCCTCACTGGTTCCCTGTCCCTGGCTTCCTGATCAAAACACTGGTTGGTGAACTATCCGTCGTCCTGCTTCAAGGACAACGGGTCATTCCACAAAAATCTTTGGATCACGGTTTTAAGTTTACCTTCCCCACATTGACTCAGGCTCTTGAGGACCTGAAGCATCGCGGGTTATCCGATTAAAACAAATTACATTTGGATCGTACAGTTCATCCTGACACTCGATAAACGTAGACCGATTCGGCCAGGATGAACGTATCCCCATCCGTCAGTGGATATTCTTTGTAAGGAGCCAGCAGATTTCCTTGAAGCATCGTTCCATTGACGGAACCTAGATCCTTGAGAGCATAACCAGACTTGCTCCGACTCAATTCCACATGTGCACGGGATACACCTGTCGAGTTATCTACATATTGAACCATATCCGCTGCTCTTCCAATGACAAACGATGCTCCCTTCACATCAACACGTTTGCTCCCTCCACCTTTATTTAAAGTTAGTTCAAGGTAATATGATGGTAGACTAGAGCTTCTGTCTTCATTGGATAATCCGTCCAGTGCCTGCAGATTAACTGTTGCCTCAACGGCTGAACCCGTGAGATGGGGTTCAGAAGTGCTCCCCCATTCCCTATCCCGCTTCTCAGTGTATGGTGGATTAAGCATATCTCCAGACGTTAGGTTCATAGGGGATATGCTCATGCTGCGAAGGCGGGAAGAGGTATGATCTTCAGTAACCTCAGGCAAAGATTCAATGGATTTCCCCTTATCTTCTTCGGGCTTATCCATGGCATTCCAGCGCCAGCTCTCCTGAAACATCTCCTCTTCTACTTTAGCCCCCTTATCCTTTTTCCTGCCTAGCACTGATAAAGAGAAAGGGATATGAACGCCGGATTTACCAGCGGAATCACCCGTTCTCTTCCACATCCAACTCGCCACTGCAATGAGGCCAACACTTAGCGCTGTAGACAAAATCATTGCATTCTGACTTGGCTGTTGCATGTAGATAAATCTCCATACTAATGCCATGGAAACTATACAACCTAGCCAGATATATGTTGTACGCGAAGAGCTAATGACCGAATTTTGCTCTTCCATCTCCACATTTTTCTGATCTACGGAAACAAATGATGAAGAGGACTCAGGCTGAGTTGAGGTCTGATTCTGATGAAAGTAGTTTGTATTTCTCGACGAAGGTTGGCCAGCTGTTGGCCTGTGTAATAAAGATTTCGAATAGGGGTCTACTTTTTTAATGTCTACATCCGGTTTGATGATTTGCTGGCGCTCACGTTGATGACGATCTGATTGTTCTGCATCAGGTTTATTGTAATTAAGTCTGGCGACGCTTTTCTTTTCAGGTAGCTGACTGGATATCGGTCGTGCTGGTTTACCAGTACACAATTCTAATAAAAGTTCACGTAATTGCCGAATGTCCCACCGCTCATCATCACATAACTGTAATACTCGTTGTATGCCCTCTCCTTCTAATTCCTGAACATGAGCCATAAGCTTGATTACCAAGTCACGGAATATCTGCGGGGGTTGCTTCTCCTGCCGGGCATGGGCATTCATCATGGGTACGTAAACTAAACCAAGCTCCCCTTGCTCCATTGCCCCCTGAATAAATATATAGTCTTCGTGAATACACAAATTTTGTGGTTCCAACATGTAGTGCCTGCACTCCACAAGAGCTTCTGCCAACTGAAATAAAAGATTATACAATACTGGCAAGCTGATTTGACTCGATTTTAACATCTGGGACAACATCTTATATCCGGAGATGTCATACTGTAACGTTACATTCTGATCAATCTCCCGAGTGAATAAAGGTAGCATACGAGGAATTCGATTCGAGGTTAACATACCGATCTGTACCCTGCTGAGTTCCTCCATTCGTAGCCCGTCCGCTTTTTCCAAAACCATAAATGTCCCGCCGTTACGTACGAAATCTCTCGTTAAGCCATACATACCGCTCCTCACTTTCCATTGTTTTAATATGTTAACAAAAGTCATTACACGGATGCTCCAATAACAGAGGAGCCTTTCAATCGCTGTTATTCCAGAGCAGAGCAACTACCCAAACATATAAATCCATGAGCTGACGAAACCGGGAAGTACAGCGAGCATAAACGGGAACTTCAACGTTTTTTCGTGACTTACGAGTTTAAGAGAGCCGAGTTTAAAGAAACCGAATATATTAAACATCATTGTACGTATTCTCTGCGACGCATCTTTGCGAAATAAAAGGATAACTAAGCCGATTAATCCAGCGTACAGAATGGAATATATGATCACGTGTATGCCAAATGTAAACCCCGTCCAGGCTCCTATGCCCCCAAATAACTTCACATCTCCTGCACCGACTGCACCGATGACGTACATTAAAAACAACATACCGAAACCAACAGCAAATCCAGCTAAAGAGAACCACGTACCTCCCCAGCCTCCCCAAGCAAGATGAGCAAGCACTCCCATTGCCGTTACTGGTAGAGTCAACCGATTCGGAATTTTCATAGACCGTATATCGGTTACAAACGCCACCAGAAGATATATACCACAGATCACATAAAACCATCCCACCTATATCATCGCTCCTTACTTTCTGGATGCTACCGTAAATGAAGTTTCCGTCTGCATGCCCTCCGCAGTCTCTACAACAAAACTCCAAGTCCCTTCCGTTGTTCGAGTGCCCACAAACCATGTCCATTCTATGATTCCGTTCTCGTCAGCCGTAGCCCAGCCAATATGCTTCGCAGAACTCTCACCAGACTTGTAAAAAATCGTGAGATTAGCCGTTGCGCCTGGCTTGACCTGAACCTTTATCGTTGCATGGTTCCCTATGAATGCTGGATCTGGCTTTGATAAAACAGTTGCTGACCCCGTGCTATTTTCTCCCCCGCTTCCGTTACCACTTCCTTCTCCTGTGTCACCAATCCATATCCGCTCTGATGCAGCAACTTGAATTCGTAAAGGCTTGCCGAGAAAAGGAACCTTCACAGGCAACTCATAACTCAGCTCTAATCTGAAATACGGATTCGTCTTATTCTTCAAGTTAGGAACGGATACTCCGTTAACATGAATACGTTCCATATCTAGCAGTGTAGTTTCAACAAATGGTTGCAACAACGGCTTCACAACCGGATCAAGTATGGCTTCCATTACCGACGTTTTGATTCTTTGCAGTGGCTCTTCACCACGTTTCGCTGCATCTCGCACCCAGTCACTTAAGGGTAAAGGCAAGGAAGAAGCGTAACCGTCTGCCCATTCCGTCAGGGACAGCTGTGGCCATTTCCAGCCCTCCTCCAGGCTCTCACCTCCAGCAGAATCTGAAGGCGCGAAGGCAAGTGATACTGGATAAATCTTCGTTGATAACTGTTTTACCGTTTCCCCCGCTGTACTCTGCAATGCGGTGGAGATCAGTGTCATCTGAACAATGAAGATAAGAAATAGGATAAAGAATAGAAAAATGGGTAGAACCAGCGAAGCCTCCAGCACCATAGTGCCCTGTTCTTTCTTCGCTTCAAGCACCTGTTTTCTCAGTGACTTCAAGCGTTCCAATCTGCTTATCCGCATGATCCGATGTTGCATCTGCACAAATTTCCTTTCATCCTGAACCTGAACCCTTTTTTCCATCATGCCTCCATCAACATGTTTTCACGTGTTCAATAGGAATAATCCGCCTTCCGTTCAATGAAAAAGCGTCCATCTTGTACTTGATCCTCACTGCCCATAACAGCGCCTATACTTCGCACAATTCCAGGCAAAAACCATAGCTTGATGCTGCTGCGCATCTGACCGGAAGCATAAGTTTGTTTCTCATCCGGGTTAGCTCCCGTATTCAATCGGATCAAGGCTAACATTCGGGACATTTTGCGATCATTATTGCTATGCATAAGCAGGAACAATCTAAGGTGATCCCTGTATGTCAGCTTCACCTTGATATATTTGGATAATTCAACATTGCCGTCCTTCGCCAGCTTCACCATATCTTCTATTGCATGCGTGATTCCATATAGGATCGCGGCAGACAGCACAAGAAGCGGATTCCCAAGCTTACTATTCTCACTTAGTCCTTCAGCTGTACGAATCGCCAGACGCATTCCGAAGACCTCCGCATATGCAGATGCGATGTTACCTGAAGGGTTATGAAAACCGTATAGAATATACTCCAGCTCCTGATTCTCCAGTTTGAACACGTCATTAACATCTCCACTACCTTCCGTCCAGGAGAACAATTGACCAAAATCCATGGAATTAAAGTAAGCAAGCGCATATTCATTTTGAAACAACTCATCGCCAAGTTGTCCGAGTAGTCCTGACATCCCTCCGAACAGGTGATCCATTCCCTTCATGGCATTTCCACCGGAATCATAAGGATCACTCGCAATCTCTGTCTTTTCCGCTCGCTCAGAGCTTTTTTGATTGAACGCTATGTTGGCCTCATAAAATTGTTTCAACTGTTTGAATGTCTGCACGGAACCGGAACTTCCGTTTTCTATCCGGCTGAATATCCGTTTGATTTCCTTCAACTTCCCTTTGGACTGCTTGTCATTCTCTTTACGCTGGGCATCCGATCCACGGCCGTTTTCAAGTTCCTGTTGGCTCTGTGTGATAAGATTGGAAGGGCCTGTTCTCCCAAAAGAATTCATATAACGTTCCGTAGTCTGACTTGCCTGCCTGACCGCAGGTTTAATTGGAACACGACTCATACCCGTCACACTCCGAAGCTGGGTATTGAGTTCCATGCTATCTTTTCGCACGCCAGAGAAGTCTTCATTTTGAGAAATCACACGAGATTTTATCCGATCAAATAGAGCATCTTCCCTGACCAGCTCGGAAGCGAGCGAACGTGTACTTTTGGCTTCATTGCCGGAACCCGCAGATGTCGGACTCGTTCCAGGGAGGGTAGAGCTACCCACGTTGTCATAACTGGCATTCTCGGAACGATTTTCTCCTTCCGCAATCACTCGTTTTATTTCTTCATTAATTTCACGTGCCTCTTCAATCTTGTCCTGTGCTTCCAATAGTTTGGTCTTATGCGCCTCTAGCGCTGGTTGCATCAACATGCTGATTCCTGTCACAATCTGATTTACACCTGTCCGGTAACGCCCCAATTCCAATATGTACAGCTGTTCAATGAGAGGCAGTCCTTCGTCTGCTTGTTTCTTGCTTAAATAATCGGCATAACGTGCAGCCGCTTCTGCCGCTGTCTCTGGCGCTGTCTCAAGCATTTCTTCATAGATGGCCTGGGCTGGCGGTTTCATGATCAAGTCTGGAAGTTTCATTACCTTATCGGCAGATTCAATCTGATTCCCAATCGCTTCATCCAGCAATTTCTCACGTTTGTCATAGAGCTTTTGTAATTTCTTCAACAGATCTACGGTATGTGCTGCTTCCTTCATCTCCTCTGACATCGGTTTGAATCGATTAATCACTTCAATAGCAAAATCAACCGGCGCTCTATACTTCATGTCTTCCTGGATTTGACGATTAAAAATATCATACCTGCCCAGTTCACGTTCCATACCCAGTGAAGTGGTGTCCCATTGAATATCCAGAATCGGGAAACCATCCTTTACGGAAGAAGGTTTCACACTATCATTCAACACTTTGGCCATAATGGCATCTCCGCTACTATCGCCATATGCAAACAAACCATACTCCCGAAGTGATGTATCATAAGCTGACATAACGGATCTCATTGCGGCATGTGCCATCCGCTCCGTCTGTACTTTGAAGGCGGCAATTCTCGCATAATCAATAAAAATCGCCACAAACATATACACTCCAGCCAGAATCAAAATCAGAAATAACGTTACAGCTCCAGCTTCACCATCTTTTTTTCTAAACAGTGCCTCCCTCCCCCTTTGCTCATTTTTCGTTTTTTCCAAAATGCTGTATAACTTGCCCTGCCTCCACAGCTGAAGTCGCTTCCTTTCCACCTTTTCCTTTAAACTTGGAACCGTAATAACGGATCAAATCCACCGTTCGGATGAATTCAACCGGTTCTACAACAGCAGAGGAGCCCTTCGTGAGCACAAGATTGCCGGAATCAAACAAAAATGAGGGCAGAGGCAACGATATAACCTGCTCAAGCTCAGTTGTTACCTTCCGCTGGATCAATGCATTTTGATATGTCATTGTACCCTTCATGGCTGAAGGCATATGGCTTGATGCTTGTGCTAGTTTTTTTTCCGAAAGACTAACGCCTTCAGATCCAGGTATAGAAACACTAACCTCATTGTCCGCTCCCGCCCAACCAAACAAAGCTCCTAACAGCCGATCATCGCTTAACCTCCAATACAAGTGATCATATTCCCCGGAAGCATATTCGCCTGTCAGCGCCTGTTTGTGACTATTATCCCAACTGTAGGCAGCTCGTTCAGAAGCCGCATAAGCATGCTGGTTTAAAAACGTTTTTTGGTACATGTACATCGTGAAGAACAGCAGCAACACCAGGATAAATAATATGATCGGGAAGACCAGGGAAGCTTCGACAGTGAAGCTCCCTTCTTCCTTTCTAAAATGTCTACTCAAAAAACTCATCACTTTTGCTACTGACATTAACCAGCAGTCTTGTTACCAACTTTTTAATCTGGTCTTTGAAGATCAACGCTATAATGATAATTACACCAATAATCAGAATCAGTTCCAGCGTACCCAGACCCTCTTCTTCTTTCCAAAATGCCGCTACCTTGTTCTTCATCCCAATTTCCCTCCTACATGTTCATCATCATAAAAGCTGGCGCACCGATCATGATCACGATTGTAAAAAAGATCAGCACCATCGGAAACACTAATTTCGAAGAGGCCTGCTCTCCCTTGGCCCGGCTAACCGCCTTGCGTTTCTCCCACAATACATGCGACAGATCCCGCAGTGCCAATACAAAGTCACCTCCTCCACGCCGGAAATTCAGTAAAACTGTCGTTGTAAAAATCGTTACTTCCTGCACACCACATCGGCGGCTGAACTGCTCTAAAGATTGCTGAAACGAGTATCCGTTATTCCAGTCCCCTGCCGCTCTCCGCAATTCGTTGTACAAGGGATGATTCCGTTCGCCCTGGCTATTCACACTATGGTTGATTGCACGTTGTACTGTTTCCCCTGCCCCAACCAAGAGCACAATTCGATTAAGCAGTTCAGGGAGCTCTATAAGGATATCTTGGTCTCTTCGCTTCACCTTGGTGTAAAGATCCTTATACATCGCAAACGGTAAAGCAATTGCAAGAACGACTCCACCAGCTAATCCTCCCGTGCCTACCTCCCTCACAAGGGATAGTAAACATCCTACCAGCAACACTAGCCATGAGTACGTCAACATTTCAGCACAATAGAGTAGCGTTTTCTCACCGCTATGTTGTATGCCATGCATCTTCTGGATCGCGTGCTGCATCCGAAACATAAGTACAGGTAATCTGCGGCCGATCTCGAACTTGTCCAACATAAACAGAAACGGAGCATGCATTTTTTTCAAACGTAATCCTTCCATATGCAGCTTTCGTAAATGCTTGTAAGTTTTCCCCCGGGTTCGATCAAGCACAATCCAGCCCGCACTAAGTACTCCTCCAATCATGAGGGGAAACAGCATCTTTTCATCTCCTCACACTTTGATATCCATAATGCGATGAATCCATAGATAACAGCAGACCAGCACAGCAAGCGCACCTGTAGAAATGAGATATCCGAGCCCGCTGTATAGTGGTTCCATAAAATCTTTGGCGGTCAGGTTGAGAAATAACAAAAAAATGAAGGGTGCCGCAAACATCACTTTGGATTCAAATCTTTTCTGAGCCACAGCAACCATGATGTCCTGTTGAATATCCAGCTTTTCTCCAATCACTGCGGAGGTACGACGAACCACTTCCACCAGATCACCTCCCGTTCGTTTACAAGTAATAAACACGTCTGCGAAATTCGTAATATCTTCAATCTGTGCCCTTTCCGAAAAATCCTGCAACGCCTCTTCAATCGGCTGACCGTATTCCATGCGTGTCCGCAATATAGTGAACTCTCGAATCAAATCGGTATCAGCTTCAGGGTTCAACATCCGCAGGTCTTCAACGGATTCCTTAAAACCGTTTTCCACTGACTTCCCGGCCGCCAGGGCCGAGGATAGTGCATACAGAGCCTGCTTGAAATGCAGACTAAGTGTCATCCTTCTGCGTTCCAGTAACACCTTTGTCCAAAACCTGGGCACCCATATACAACCAGCAGCCAGTATCGTGCCTGCCAACCAGTGATGATAAAACAACAAGCCAACACCGAAAAATAAACATCCGCTGACCAGCATACAGACAAAGCGTTGTCTTGAGCTAAGTGTATATACGGTATAATTCGTTAATGCTTGCTTGCCCTGCACCGCCCTCTGCACCCTCTTTCTCTCACAACATGGTTTGGAACTTCCCAATATCGTTAACAACAAGATAGGTCACATCAAAAACATTAAATCATAGTTGTTATAAGACGTTTTCCTTTTCCACTCACCTTGTATCCCATCCTATAGCTCGCTTTATTTTCATAGCTTACTACTTGTTTTCTGGTCCGGCCTGCTCAGCTAATTGTTCTATGTATCCTTCAAGCCACTCTCCAAGTCCGGCGATATGAATCTTATCCACCTTGGTCAGGTTGCCCACCCGGATGAGTCCACCAATGATACGCCCTTCCCGTTCCTCCTGCTCCTGAAATCGAAACAACGGGTTCAAAAGCACTTCACCATGACATAAACCCATCACTTCACTGATTTCCGTCACACGACGTGAACGGTCTCGAAGCCGAGAAAGATGTACAAAAATATCGATGGCCGAGCTAATCTGCTGTCTTACAACAGTAATGGGAAGTTCCGCTCCACTAAGGACCATCGTTTCAAGTCTACTGATCATGTCCGAGATCGTATTTGCGTGACCAGTAGACAACGATCCATCATGTCCAGTGTTCATCGCCTGTAGCATATCCAGTGCTTCCGCTCCCCGTACTTCCCCAATCACAATCCGGTTCGGACGCATCCGTAAGGAGGATTTGATCAGATCCCGGATAGAGATAAGACCTTTCCCTTCTGTATTGGCATTTCGGGTCTCCAGAGAGACGAGATTGGGCACCGTCACGATCTGTAACTCCGCTGAATCCTCAATCGTAATAATCCGCTCATCGGCAGGGATGAACTGGGATAACGCGTTCAGAAAAGTCGTTTTCCCCGAACCTGTACCTCCCCCGATAAAAATGTTGTATTTGCTCCGCACTAACTGCTGTAATAACACGGCTGCTTCCTCATGCAAAGCCCCCTTCTCAATCAGATCAGACATCTTCATCGGCTCACTTGGGAACTTCCGGATCGTCATCGTTGGCCCCTTTAGCGCAATAGGCGGAAGCACAATGTTGACCCGTGAACCGTCCTTCAGACGGGCATCCACAATGGGGGAAGATTCATTGACGATGCGGTTCACACCAGACACGATTATTTGAATAATATCCTCCAGCCGCTCTCTGGACTCGAATTGCAGTGGAATCTGTCTGACCTCCCCTTCTTGTTCCACAAATATCTCCCGATGACTGTTGATCATAATCTCAGTAATGTCCGGGTGATCCACCAGAGGTTGTAAAATATCCAATCCGCGAAAAGAATCGTACAATCGTTGCACCAACTCATGGCGCTCACCTGAAGTCAAATCTTCCAGGCCCGAATCACCGAGAACTTTTCTCTCAATCCCATGCCACAACTCCTCATCCCCGGCAGAAGAAGTCATATCGAGCGAAGCTCGGACCTCTCTGCGAAGCATTTGAAATTGTTCTTCACGGTCTGTGATGTTCCATAAATGATCTGTCATAACTCCCCAGGCTCCTCCTGTATATAAATGCATCCTGTCTTGCGGCTAGCCACCTCCTTCAGCCTGAATCAGCAATTCACACAATCTCTTTACTTCACGCTGGAAGATCGGTGAACTCAGCATGACCTCTTCCTGATTCATCTGTTTCCAAGAAGGGATATAAGGCAACACCGCATCCACATACAGATCAGGTCTTGGCAATGGATTGATCACTTGCTCCCGATATTTGTTGATGACAAAATACGTACGCTCCAGCATACTTCCTAACAGTTCTGTTCGGTTACGCTCGTTATGCTGAAGCCATTGTCCCCATCGGTGCATCGCAGCGATATCATCTTCTACTAACCAGACGAAGGTATCTGCCGTTTTCAGGATGCCATCACTACGTTCATCCCAGCCTGAGTCTCCGTCCAGAATCAACACTTCATATTGCCCGGAATCGGTCAGATACCGGATGAGATCCACTGTATCCGCTTTAGACATCTGTAACATTTCCTTACGGTTGGCTAACGGCCAGAACACATCCGCCTTTAATGCCTCATGCCCAACAACATACTCAACTATTGTTTTCATTTGTCCTGTTACCGAGATATCCGAATCAGTACCAGACGCTATATCTGTATGTGCATCCGTACTTTTCCTTCCCCCCGCACTTTTATCTTGTGTAGGACCTTGATTCAGGCTACGCCGCTGCGTCTGTAACTGACCACCCGCTACCTCCCTTTTACGAGCCTTCAGATCATATAGTAGTCGTGATAAACCTGTCTCTGCTTCCACATGATGCTGACTGCCCTGCCGTAACCCTTTCTCCAGGAAAGGAAATGAGCTGTCCAGAGTCTCCAGATTGAGATACAACACAGAATACCCAGCGAGTCCAAGCTGCTTCGCCATATGCAGAGCTACGGCTGTTTTACCGCTCCCACCCGATGCCGATAATACACCGATGGTTAATGTTTCTTGACCCGAATGTCGACTCCGCTTACTACGTGGTTGCCTGCAAGCCCTCCTGACGGCTTCAAGCAACGCGGGCAACGGCTGATACTTCATGAGTCGCTTCGCCTCGTGC
Source organism: Paenibacillus polysaccharolyticus (assembly GCF_900102085.1). GTDB lineage: Bacteria > Bacillota > Bacilli > Paenibacillales > Paenibacillaceae > Paenibacillus > Paenibacillus polysaccharolyticus. The sequence continues at coordinate 95,302 of NZ_FMVM01000005.1, forward strand.
CCCTCGTCAGCTCCTTCGCTAAGCATAAGCCATGGGATACCTGAGACATCCCCACCATTCATCAACAAAGGGTTTAAAAACTCAGGTTCAGCGATGATCAGATCAGGTAGCTCTTGTTCATCCAGTTCATTCATATGATTCCTGAATGCTTCCCACTGTGAAAAAGCGATGAATCGCATCGTGGAGCTTGACGAACTACGCTGTACATAGTCAAGCCAAGCTTGGATATAATCTTTATCCCTCGATACCAGCACTGCCTTAAGGACAATCAATTACGTTCCCCTCCCATCAAAAAAAGCACAAAAAAACACCGCCCATTTCCCACATGAAATTGCAGGATATGGACGGTGCTTCCGTCACGTGCTATGAATGTATGCACACTATAACATACAATTTCTGGACGAGCAAGGGATTTATTCTAACCATCTCACCTAGGAACCATAAGGCGCTCCAAATTCAATGATATTTCGATCCGGATCAAGGATAAAAACCTGAGCGAATCCAGCCACACTATCCGGTCTCGCTTCATATTCAATACCTTGCTCTTCCAGCCAAGCGATCGTCTCCGAATAACTGACCACCCAAAGTGCAAAATGTCCGTCGGTTGTATCAATCCCCGCTTCCCGCAGCGTATGACCTTCCGGATGTTGCAACAGATGAAGTTGCTGACTGCCGATCGCATACCACGCACCCGTGGAACGAAACGGAGGACGCTCAATCTCCTGCATTCCGAGCAAACCCGAATAGAATTTTTTTGCGGTTTCCAAATTACGAACAGCCAGACTTACGTGATGAATATGTGCATATCTGATCATCTCGGTATCCCCTCCCCATTAAAACAATGATGAATTAACCTTACGCAACCACATGTTTACACTCACGGCTGATCCTTTTACAAATGACCAAATTAAAAAAAAAAACATCATACAAGTCCATATTATAACACTCTAAAGAACTTCCAAAATCAAAAAAACACCCCTGATCCTTATCCGGTCTACCCGCAGGTATTCCGAAGTAAGAATCAAAGGTGTTTCAAGGCTTCACTTATTTTGCGCTATCCAAAGCCTCTTGCGGGATTTTGATTTCTGCAACTTTGTCATGGTTGGAGAACGAAGTGTCCATTTTCATGTCCATCGTCATTTTCTGATTGTTTTGCTCCATTTCCATCACCATCTCTACATCGATCTTCTCCATAAGAGATGTCTCTTTGTTAATCAAATATTTCATTTTCATGCTCTTAATGTTCATTTGATCAAGCATAGCCTGCATTTGAGCATCTGAACCGTTTTGTTCCATAACGGATTTAGCCAATTCCTTGACATTGTCACCCGATACATCTGCGTTCAGGACATAGTTGTCGCCCTCTTCAGTGATCTTAACGTCTTCTTTTACTTTTTTGAATTGGTCCAGCTCTTTTTCCGGATTCATGCTAGCTTTCAATTGTTCGATGAGCGCCTTCGTTTGCTCTTCTGGGATCGCTACCCACTGGTCACCCACTTGGGAGTAAATTTTGTCTGAAGTAATATACTGTTTTACGTTTTGCTTTTGTCCAGACATATCCAGTTCCATCTCTTGATAGATCATCATTGGATCTTTAACGATATCCATTTTCAAAGACGTTTTTACTTGCTGATCTTGAGATTGCTCACCAGCATCCACTTTAATTTTTTGATCAATGTTAGCTTCTGTAGTGAAGCTTTTCAGCGCTTTCGTTGCTTCACCTGTTTTGGCAAGCAATTCATCCAGTGTTGGAACAGCCGCATTCTGCTCCGCTGTATTGTTGCTTTCAGTCGTTGTTTCATTACCTGCTGGCGGCGTTGCAGATTTATCTGTGTCGTTTCCGCATGCTGCCAAGCTTACTGCCAATAATGCCCCAATAATCATTGTCGTCCACTTCTTCAAGTTGTTATCCTCCCAATAATGTAAAAAATAATGTAACCCACAGTAATTACCCAGTAATTTCCGATATTAATCACCTTACATGAAACTTCTTTCTTATGGAAGCTTATCCTTGAAAACTGATACTTTTATACTTATAAAAATCGATCTTTAGTCTCGGGTGTAGGCAACATACATGCATCGTCCTTCCCAAACCAGCGGTACCGATTGCGCGCAACCCAGTTGTATACTGCATTACGAATGAATTTGGGCACAATAACAAACACATAGAGTAGCGGATAAGGAAACTTGAGACCTTTGGCCAACCTTAACGCTGCTGTGGAGCGTGTATAGTATTTTCCATTTTCAATCAATACAAACGTATCCATGCTGTCAGTTCTCAGACCACCCTTCTCCAGCAATCCTTTCGCCACATCCGACTGCAGTGAAGCAAAGTGATATTTCCCTTCCGGGTCACGCTTGATAATCCATTTCGTTATTCCTTGGCAAAAGTTGCATACGCCGTCTACAAGAACAATCGGGTGCCCCTGATGCTTATCCTCTTGGTCTACTGTCATATGATCGTGGCCTCCTATATGGTGCTGTTAGATTACTTACCCATTTTGAGCCAACTTTCCTCGCCTAACCTGAATTTGATCCACCAATCTCTCTGGCAAAATAGAAAAAAAGCGCAGGCTCAGTGCCTACGCTCATAACTGTCCGACAATTACTCAGCCAGTGCTTTTTCCATCCACTCGTCGTTAATCATTTGTTGATGCAGGTCACCTGACCATTGATCCATACATTTGCAGATGAAGTCTTTACGACATACAGGACAAGGTGTTTTCTGCAGACGGCTGATCGCAGTCATTTTCCAATCCGGAGATTTGGAGTAGAATACACGGCACTGTGTACCATCCACCAGTTTCATCGTAAATTCGTACAATCCGTCTTTTTCGTTTTTGCTGGCTACTTGCAGTTGTGCAATGCTTGGTCTATAAGACATGGATATCACCCGTGAATTCAAATTTGGTTCATGCTAATGACACTGACACTTTCAGTACTAAATCATATTAAAGAAATTTCAGGTCGATGTCAACTCACGCATGTCTATCCGCCGAACAGAATATCCAGAATTGTCCCAACTTGCCCCTGTTTCTTGCCTTTCAACACGTCCGGGTTAAACACTTCCACATATCCACAGGCCGTACAGCCCACAAACAAATAATGGTTATGCTGAATATCAAACACCTTACTGAGCCCCGCTCCTGACATAGAGACTTCTTTAATGTTGCATTCCGTTCCCCGGCATTTGGTGCATACAAATTTTCTCTCAATCATCTCTTCAATACTCATCGCCGTTCCCCCTTAATGGAATATGTGGCATGAAGTGACTGTACGTTTATGTAAAAGAGTACGACCTAACACGGAGAAATCCTCCTCCGCTTTCAGATTAGGTGATTCTCGGGCGGTATATGTTGGAAAACAAAACCCTGCTGAGCTACCAGCAGGGCTTGTGTGCTTGAAGATCAGATATCACTGGATACCTTGCTCTTTATTTTACCTGTGCCCTTCAAAGAGAAAGAGCCAAGAGTTCTCCTATCTATTAGACAACGTTGAGTACAACATCAATGTTGCCGCGTGTTGCTTTTGAATACGGACAGAAGTCATGCGCCTTGCGGGCAAGATCTTCAGCCTGGCTGTGATCCACTCCCGGCATACTCACATCCAGACGAACCGCTAGCTTGAATCCGTCATCTGTTGGATCTTTGCCGATCGATACGTTGCTGGTTACAACGACATTCTCCAATTTCACACCTGCTTTGCGTGCCACGTTAGCCAGAGCGCTCTCGTAACATGCACCGTATCCAGCTGCAAAAAGTTGCTCGGGGTTTGTACCTTCTCCACCTGCACCGCCAAGTTCTTTCGGCATTTTCAGATCATGTTGCAGTACACCGTCCGAAGAAGCCACCGAACCTGTTCGTCCACCTTTTACTGTCGCTGTTGCTGTATATAAAGCTTCCATCAGAATCTCTCCTTCGTTAATAAAGTTTTGACTGCCTACAATTCATTTTAAACTTCTGGCTCGATTTGAAACGTCTGATTGTGTACTTTATCAGCTTTTACATTTGGCTACATTTCATGCGTACCTGATAAAAGTCGTATCTTTTTACGAAATGGGTACGATACAAAGAGGCTCTTCGAAAATATAACCTCAGATCCTCCTTATTTTTTGTCCGACTACACAAAAGTTGCACTAGACAAAAATTATTGAGGGTGTACAATGTAAACATGAACATAAAATTTTAGATATATGAGCACTCGTATTTATCCCGTTTATTTGCCACAGCATTTGTGCTAGAGCACATCCTAAAAATGAATTTATTCCGGCTACAGGCCGACCACATCTTATTGTAAAGTCAGGTGATCCATGTATGAGTCAAAAAAATCCGTTCAATTCTCCATCCAGCGAATATGCGTCTGCTTCCGCAGCTACGATGGCTCCCTCGCTAGGTGAGGCACACAGTTCCATGAAAGTACCCAAAAATGCGGCATGGTGGAAAAAGTTCCTCGCCTTTGTCGGCCCAGGGTATCTTGTCGCTGTTGGTTATATGGACCCCGGCAACTGGGCTACGGATATCGCAGGCGGCTCGCAATTCGGTTATACGTTATTGTCCGTCATCCTTTTTTCCAACATGATGGCCGTGGTGCTTCAATCCCTCGCAGGCAAGCTAGGTATTGTCACTGGGCGTGATCTTGCTCAAGCCTGTCGTGAACGCTTCAGCGCTCCCGTTGTCATGATGTTATGGATTCTATGTGAACTGGCTATCGCGGCTACGGATCTCGCTGAAGTCATCGGCTCAGCAATCGCTCTTAAACTTTTGTTTAACATTCCCATGTTGTACGGTGTGATTATTACCGCAGTGGATGTATTACTCATTCTCGTACTACAAAATAAAGGATTCCGTGCACTGGAAACACTCGTCATCGTGCTGATGGCAACCATTGCTCTTTGTTTCGGCATCGACCTATTCTTGGCGAAACCGGATATGGGCGGTGTTCTTCACGGATTTGTTCCTAGCACCGAAATTTTGCAAAACCCGGCCATGCTCTACATCGCCATTGGCATCATCGGGGCTACCGTTATGCCGCACAATCTGTATCTGCATTCATCCATTGTGCAGACTCGCCAGATTGAGCAGACGACTCAGGGCAAAAGAGAAGCTATCCGCTACACCACATTGGATTCAACCATTGCTTTGACGTTAGCTCTGTTCATTAACGCAGCCATCCTGATCGTATCTGCAGCTGTATTCCACAGCGCTGGCATGACACAGGTAGCAGAGATATCCGATGCATATCATCTGCTAACCCCACTGCTTGGTACAACGATCGCCAGTGTCTTGTTCGGCGTAGCTTTGCTCGCATCCGGTCAGAACTCAACCCTTACAGGCACGCTTGCAGGACAGATCGTCATGGAAGGCTTCCTGAATATCCGTATCCCGGCGTGGTTGCGTAGACTGGTTACCCGACTGATTGCGATCATCCCTGCTGTTATCGTCACTGCTATTGCCGGTGAGCGCGGCACTGAAGAGTTGCTGATCTTGAGTCAGGTCATCCTGTCCCTGCAGCTGCCATTCGCCGTCATCCCGCTTGTGATGTTCACAAGTGACAAAAAAAGCATGGGGTCTTTTGCAAACAAACTGTGGCTCAAAATTGTCTCTTGGGCTATTGCCGCTATCATCGTTGTGCTGAATGTGTATTTAATCATCCAGACCATCATGCTGTTCTAGTTTATATATGAAAAGGCCGATTCGCTGTTGGTATTGATCCCAACGCAAATCGGCCTTCTTTGTATCATTATTGTGATACGCTCTAATACCCTCATACCTTTAATCTACCCCACACGATCTAACCTGAGACTCATATAGATTTACCTGCATTCTCATCGGGTATGAGTAGCGGCAGCAGTTCATCTAGCGACTCAACCGTCCAGTCTGCACGCTCGCCATCCGAGAGCTCTGGCTGGAACCTCCCGTATCCTTGCAAAATACGAATGGTGCGTAAGCCTAAACTACGTGCTGGCATAATATCATTATCAATTCGATCTCCAATCATAACCGCTTCTTCCGGCGCGCATCCAGCTTGCTTCAGAGCAACCGCATACAACTCCGGATCAGGCTTGGACACCCCTTCTTCTGCCGAACAGGCCAGGACATGCACATATTTACGAAGTCCGTAACTCTCCAGCCTTGCTTCAGTCCCAGGGCTCTGATTCGCAATAATGCCAATGCGATAGTGATGCGAAAGCTGTTCAAGCACCTTGGTTGCAGAAGGAAACGGTTGCTCCAATTCTTTATGGAATTTCAGCTTGTCCTGAATCTGAATGCGGTGATCTTCATCATGAATATATGTACGTATGGCCACTTTCATGGGCCACTGTTCATAATTACGGTAACAGGTAGCAAACAGTTCTCTTACCGCCTCAATCTTTACTGGATAGCCGTAATCATTCGCTTCCCGAACGAACTGCCCAATAATATCATCTACAGGCTCCCATTCGTCCACCAGCGTATCCCCCACATCAAAAAACAACCACTTCAATCCGGCAATATTCGGCACGCTGATTCCTCCTCGTTAGCTGCAGGTTATCCCTCGCTTCTATACTACCGTACTGTTTCCATAAAAAAAGAAGACCCACGACAAGCATGAGTCTCCTCAAATTCCGTTAGTCTATACCTGCAATTATAACAGGCGTCTTACCTTGGATCAATGTCAATCACAAGCTGCTCACTTCAGCCTCCGGTTTATTGCAGCTATTAAGAAGGAACCCGACTTCTCCATTCAGTGAATACACAATTTTATCGGCGCCCATTCCACGATAAATCCCTTTAGGATGGCTCTGCTCCGTGATCACACACAAGGACTTCGATGTCCAAGAGCGACAGATTTGAAGATAGCGGCATGTCAAGTTCAGACTGTTCTCAAAAATAAACACATTGCCTACACTGCCTTGCGGCAAAAACCATTTCTCAGCAGCTGCTGTATTCATACGGATGACGTGTTCTACGCCAAGACGGCGAAGTTTGCGCTCCTCATCAGCACTGTTCGTCAGAACGGCAAATGGCATTTTTTTATACATCAGCAATTTCACAAATTTACGTCCTGCTTCATTCGGAGCGGTTACCAAAATCATCTCTTTATCCATTCTTCGTTCCTCCCTTGGCGTGAAAAGACAACAAAAAAGAAGCGTGGGGACCAAGGCCTCCGAAACGCTTCTTAAATAATCCATGACGAAAGCGCCATGAACCAGCGTGCGGTTTGTTGCCTCTCCCTTTAACGCTTACGAGGTTAGCTGACGGATTCGGGCGCGAGAGTCGCCCTATTTCCGGCTTTCACCGAAAAATTCACCCCATGAATGTCCGCTGCTGTCATACAGCCCATTCTGTTGGTTCCCCCGTTTTCCATCCACAATGAATGGAAACTCAGCGATTAAAACATCGTTCGTAAATCTTGAGTATAAGACCGATCGATATTATCGTTTGTTTCGTTTTTCAGGTACAATTTAATTAAAATTCAAATTACGCTATGAATCATACACCCGTACCATGATCATGTAAAGTGCATACAGATCACCGAATCGCCAGATTTCCGGCAATAACCTTTGATAATAACGCTTACAATGAGGTCATACGCTATCCTTCTCTTCCAAGCTACCTAATTCTCAACCGCACAAAAATTGATTCATGTATTTCTCATCCATTTCGGAGTCCAGCAAGCGAATGGTTATAACAACGCTAAATCCAAATAAGTTTTGCATTATTTAATTGTTTAAAATATAATAAGTTTATTAAGAATAACAGGATGGAGGCGTTCCCCATGTCAGTCTATGATTACAAAGTAAACACCCTTCGCGGACAAGAGATTGAGATGTCCCAATATCGCGGTAAAGTGTTGTTAATTGTGAATACCGCAAGCCAGTGCGGTCTCACCCCTCAATTCAAGGGCTTGCAAGAGCTTCAGGATAAATTCCAGGATGCTCCGTTTGAAGTCCTTGGATTCCCAAGCAACCAATTCGCGCAGGAAAAAGGATCTTCCGACGATATTGCTGAATTCTGTCAGATGAATTATGGCGTAAGTTTCCCGATGTTTGAAAAAATTGACGTCAATGGTTCCAGCGCTCATCCGCTCTTCCAGCATATTTCCAAGGAAGCACCAGGCTTACTCGGTTCCAAAGCCATCAAATGGAACTTCACCAAATTCCTTGTCGATCAGGACGGTAAAGTTGTGAAACGATATGCTCCGCAGACTACACCGGACAAAATCGAAGAGGATATTCAGAAGCTGATTAACAAATAAATGTAGACTTTCGAACAAACAAATAAAACCAAAACAAGCCACCTATAAAGCAAAGAGCCAGACACTGCTCTAGCTTTTGGGCGGCTTTTTGCTTCCTCTCTTTTAACACATGTGCTTATCCTGAATAATTCGCCCTTGTTGCTATATGAAAACAAAAAAAGAAGCTCTCCATCACGGAAAGCTTCTCTCGTAAATCTTCATATGATGCGGTCGAGAGGACTCGAACCTCCACGGGCATACGCCCACTACCCCCTCAAGATAGCGTGTCTGCCATTCCACCACGACCGCATGTCGTAAATTATCGGCAACAGAATTGATTATACCGGATTCTTAAACAAAAGTAAAGTCTTTATTAATCACTTTCTGAATGACATTTTACTACAACCGACTTTACTCTAAATTGATAACCGTTCTTCACCCCTTCCTATTCCACATCTCTTGCAAAATCCAGTCATATTTCCTCGAAAATTACATATCATTAATCTGATTCGGCAAAAAGGCCAAAGGGACTTCAGACATAAAATATATGACACAGATAGAATTTTAAATGTTATATTATATTACACTAATTCTGAATGATATTTAATTAAGTTTTTATTTTCTCATAATTCATTGACAAAACACGGATTATTATGTGAATATATATATCATATAATTCGGATTTACACATTAAACTTAACAAAAGATCATCATATGTGATTAAACATAACACAATAAAGCGCAGGAGGCGAATGATCGTGAACCGTGGGAATAAGCTACTCGATTATGCGAAACTGCTTGATCCCTCTGTCCAGGTGGGAGGATTCACTCATTTCTTCGGCATGGACACCCACATCAAGGAAGGCACCATTCGGACAGCTGAGGAACTCGAATCATTTATGCGTTGCCAGTTACACCCCAGTCTCGTTCGTCTAGAAGGTATGGCGATCAAGGGGATTTACACCGCAACAGATCATAAGGATACTTGGCGAATTGCCCTGATCGACAAACTTGTGCATGTACAGCGAACTCCTCCTGAACTTAGAGAGCAGGCAACAATAATAGGCAAACGTTTAATCAAACTGTCTCGCGCCTTGCATCCTTGGATCGACCTTAGCCCACTTGAACAAATCTTCGTAAAATACAATTCAGTTGGTTGCCTCCCCACCGTTCACGCCTGGATCAACCACCACCTCGATATCCCCGTCGAAGAGGCAGTTCTCGGTTACTTACATTCAGCCATGAATGCATGCGTATCCGAAGCTTGCAAGGTTATCCCCCTAAATGAAAATGCCACTCGGGAACTGCTGGCTCGCCTGACCGCAGACCTTGAGAATGAATGGACTACCGTGAGCGCCTCCTCACCGGATGCACCCATGCATCCTACGTCCATGTCTATGAAGTCGTTATTCCCCAGCTTCCACATGCTTGGAGCAGGGTTGCACGCTTACAGAGCATAATTACACACTCCTCCTCAAAACCTCTTTTTCAGAGCACAACAAAAACACGCCGCAACTCCTCTTGCTGGCGTGTTTTTTTATTTTTTTCAACCAAAAAAAATCGTACTTACGTCATTTTAATTCAAAAAATACACTTATTTCCGTATTTTTTAATTGTTAGATGACGAATTTGCGTATATAATGGAACCAACAGCACGTATTTCTATCTATTTTACACGAAGAATGACCTGCTGAATACTATAAAATCCACTCAGGGGTGAACCCTATTGAACAAGAAGAAGCCAGTCACTCCGTTCGGATGGGCTATCAAACGACGGCTAACCGAACTTCAGGTCGATCAGAAAACATTTTGCGAACAACATGATATTCCGCCCTACCGTCTATCCAACCTTATTCATGGCACACGCAAAGCAACCCGATTCAGACATCAGGTCGCTGACATTTTGAACATACCAGAGGAACTGAGATAAGAACACTTTCATCCATCATAAGGAGGACTTCTCTCATGGGAACCATTACATCCGACCTGGAAAGCCTATCGTTCCAGGCGACCAATCATCAGTTGATCATTATTGATCATCAATGGATGATACGAAGCTGTAACCGGGCCTGGCAGCACGGACTTCATAAACTCTTCTTACGCGCAGCCAGCCGCCACAATCATTACCTTCACCTGATGGAAGCATGGGCAGCACAACAGAAAAACCACTATCCAACCAAGTTTGCGAGGTATCTGAGGCATAACGTTGTTCCTTTTAACCAAACCCATACATACGATATCTCTGTTATTACACCACACAACGAAGAGAAATGGTTTCGCGTAGAACTTACCCCCTTACAGAACGGACCTACGATGGATACCAACCTCGCTTTGGTGGCTCACACAGATATTACAGAACAGAAGAAGACAGAACTTCAGCTGCGACAAGCCTTGACTGAAGCTCGCACCCTCCATGGACTACTGCCTATTTGCGCCGTTTGCAAACATATCAAGGATGAATCAGACGAATGGAACAGCGTCGAGCGCTATCTGGAAAAACATACTTCCGCCGAGTTTACACACGACATCTGCCCAGATTGTATCCGCCAGTTGTACCCCAAATACTCCAGTATTCTTGACCAGCATCACTAAACGGATATTTCTACAGAAAAAAACCTCCCTACTGTCCCGGAAATCATTCTCTTGGGCACAGATGGAGGTTTTTTTATCAATCAGAGACACTTACGTCCCTTCCTGCTCTGACTTATTTTCGTCTTCCGCTTCAGGTTGGTAGCTATAGTTTCCGGAATCTTTACTCTCTTTGAATTTACGATAACGAGTGAACTCGATATATTCACTAATAAAAGACTGTTCCACAGTCGATAATTCACTCTCTTGGCAATTCAATTGCCGCAAAACGTTAAAAAAATAATCTTCCCGCTTTTCCCGCACAATGGCTTCCTTCGATAAACGCCCAATCATTAACCAGTCCAGACTCACATCAAAAAATGAAGCAATTTCAATGAGTTTATTTGTGCTCGGGATTGATTTACCACGTTTCCAGTCACCCAAATTGCCAGTGCTTATCTTCAGCTGTTCACAGAAGGCCTTCTTTGTCATCCCTCTTTCGGCAATCAGGTGCTCAATTCGCTCATAGATTGACTTCATGCAAGAACCGCCTTCCAACCGTAATATCAACTTAAATGCCATATGATTGAATTATAGCACAATATTTCTGAATCCTCAGCCCTTTTATATCCAGGAAAAGCACTGTTCCAGTCGTCTGGAGTATCGTCCGATAAATACTTCAATCTGATTGGCCCAGTTCGCTGATTAAAGGTTCGTTTTAAACAATAACTTAGCATTCGCGAAAAAAATAGAAAAAGACACCCTTAATTCCTTAAGGATGTCTCACTCTAAAATCTGATGCGGTCGAGAGGACTCGAACCTCCACGGGTATACACCCACTACCCCCTCAAGATAGCGTGTCTGCCATTCCACCACGACCGCATATAAAATTGTAAATGGTGAGCCATGAAGGGCTCGAACCTTCGACACCCTGATTAAAAGTCAGGTGCTCTACCAACTGAGCTAATGGCTCTCAATGTACCTTCACCTGATGTTATGCCATGCTTCATATCGGATGTTACAGAGCAGTGACTTTCAAAGAAACCCCTTATTAAAGACGAATCTTTTAACGGTGAAGAATGAGGTAATACTATGACCCGTAGGGGATTCGAACCCCTGTTACCTCCGTGAAAGGGAGGTGTCTTAACCCCTTGACCAACGGGCCTTATGAACAATTTGTCTTCTTGGCGACAAGAATGAGTATATCACAGAGAAACAGAACAGTGCAACACTTTTTTTATATTCTTTTAAAACCCAAATTTTTGCTCGCATCCAAAGGTCATTTTCTCAACCCATTGGCCGACTTCTTATCTCCTAATCTCGCTTCTTATTTACATTATCTCGTTATATCTAAAATCACATTCTTGTCATGACTGTACTTTAATTATGTAAATTAATGATTAAAAAACTTATGAAAACTTATTTTCGCTTACAATATTGCAGATCACATTATAATTACTTATAATTAAACTATAGTACAACGCACGGTCACCATGAATATAAGGAGGCTTTACGTTTGTTTCAAGAAGAACGCATGCAACTCATTATTGAGCACCTGCGCAAGCATCATCGTATCTCGGCTGAAGAGATTGTATCTTTATTCGATGTCTCACGAGATACGGCACGCCGGGATCTGATTAAACTCGAAGAGCAGGAAGCCATTATTCGTACACGTGGTGGCGCAATCCTCCCTTCTCCCCCACAAGAGTTCAAGTCGTATCAGGATCGGTTGAAGTATGTATCTGAGGAAAAAAGAGCCATTGGCAAACTGGCCGCTGCTCTCGTTCGTTCAGGAGAAACCATTATCCTGGATTCCTCCACAACGGTGCAGTCCTGCGCGGAGAATCTGAACGGGAAATCCTGCACTGTAATTACAAATTCCATTCACTCTGCTGATTCGTTATCCAAGCACACAGCAGTCCAGATTCGACTGTTAGGAGGCCGATTGGATAAGGAACAGCGTTATGTCTACGGTACACCGGTTATTGAGACACTCTCCCACTACTATGTGGATAAAGCCTTTATAGGCATTGGCGGTCTCACTATGGATGGATTCAGTGCTTCTGAAGAGGAAGGCAAGATCAAACATCAGATGATGAAATCGGCCAAAAAAGTAATTATCCTCGCCGACCACTCCAAAATGGGCAAACGTTATGGTTATCGTTTTGCAGACTGGTCGCTGGTAGACGTATTAATTACAGATCAATGGCCGGATCAGGAATGGCTGGATTTTTTAAACGAACAAAAGGTTGAGATTCTAATCCCTGAACCCACACAAGATAAGGAGTTGTAAAGATATGAAGTTATTTGCTACCGATTTAGATGGAACTTTGTTGAATAGAGACAGCCAGATTAGCCGCGAGAATGCCGATGCCATCCAGAAAGCGCAACAGTCTGGCATGAAAGTAACCATTGCGACTGGACGCGTATATTCAGATGTTGTGGCGATTAGCCGCCAAGGCGGAATCAAAACACCGATTATCGGTTCCAACGGCGCTACCATTCATGATGAGAATGGAGAACGCTTATTCCACCTCCCTCTGGAACGTGAAACGGCCGCTTCTGTCATGCAATGGCTGGAAGATGAGCACATTTATTATGAAGCTTCAACTCAGATGGGCATATACGCTGCAATCAGTACTCATGAGACGATGCTCGCCGAATTGGAACGTGTCCTGGGATCAAAACCCGGTGAAGATATCGAGCGCATGATCCGTTCGATCAAAAAACACTACGACAAAAAAGACTATCACCGCGTGAACAACCATCTTGAAATTCCGGCAGAAGCTTGCATCTATAACATCATGGCCTTCTCGATGAATCCAGAGAAGGTGCAACGCGGACGTGAATATTTCTCCTCCAGAACCGATGTGGCAATGGTAGTTTCCTTTGAGCATAACTTTGAAATGCAACACCCGGATGTATCCAAAGGCAATGCCCTCTCCAAACTGGCGGAGCACTTGAACATTTCGATGAAAGACACAGCCGCGATCGGGGATAACTTTAATGATGTTTCCATGTTACAAATGGCTGGGCTAGGTATCGCAATGGGCAATGCTGAACCCGAAATTCGCGCCATGGCTAAAACAATCACACTAACCAATGTGGAGCATGGCGTCGCTCATGCGATTCATAGCCTGTTAGAAGGCAAACCGATTGCGCCTGAGGAAACCATTGTCTCGGAAGGCTGATAAAGTACCATTCAAAGGTTAGTAACATTAGTGAAATGAAAACAAGCACAGCAGTCTCCTTAACCGAGCCAGCCTGTGCTTGTTTTTTGGTTCCGTAACATGCCAAGGAGTGCAGCTCTCACTTAACCTCTCGCTCGACCTCTTATTTGCCCTCTTACTCAATCTCATCAGCCATTTATTTCTATGCCCGAAAATTCTCCCCTTGTCTCTCCCCAAGTCCGTAATAATGCCTGAAATTATAAATCAACGGATGCCATTGCTTGGGATCAATCTTATTGAAATCCGAAATCAAATGAGAATGTGCATGCACCTTCACCGCTTTCACTTCTACAACCGCCATATTCGGCGTATGCTCCGGGATACGGATATGTTGTACAGCCGCTTCAATCTGAAGCGGACATTCAGCTATTTTATCTGGCGCTACTTGAACTGAACTTTGAGACGTCAGACCTACTGTCCTAAATTTATCTTGGCAAAACGTATACCCCATTTGTTTTTTAACTTCTGGCACGGGAGAGCTTCCCGTCAACCGCCCCAGCGCTTCAACTTTTCCCCACATCGAGTCATCCGGCAGATTAATAACACATTCAGGATGATGACAGAGATTCTCATAAGCCTTGCCCTGTGTACCTATCCCCAGTACCAGACAATCCCCCAGCGCCCAAGAAGACGATAATGGGGAAAGATTCGTAGACCCATCTTCGTTTAAAGTACTAAGGATGATCACAGGGGTGCCATAGTATAGAATACTGGGATTAATAGTCTCGTGCTGATTCACCCGAGCCGACTGGGTAGTTTGTTTTGTGCTATACTGCTGCATATCGTTACTCACCTTATACCTCTCCTGTTCAATTCATGAATTGAAACCAATTGTAATACAGCATTATTTCAACTATCATCGAAGTATGAATGCATATCCGAATATTACTGTTATCGCCTCACTTATTGCCGATACAAGCCGTTCTATATTTCTCTCCGCTCTGCTGGATGGAAGGGCGTTACCTGCCGGCGAGCTGGCCTATATGGCCGCAGTCAGTCCACAGACCGCAAGTAATCACCTTGCTAAACTTGTAACGGGAGGACTATTGGAAGTAGAACAGCAAGGTCGTCATCGGTATTATCGTCTAGCGAACGAGGACATTGCGGATCTGATTGAGAAAATGGCCAGTATTGCCCCAGCGGTACAGGTTCGCTCATTGAAGCAATCCAATCAATTGCAACAATTAAGTTATGCTCGCACCTGTTACGGTCATCTGGCTGGAAAACTCGGGGTATTACTCTGCGAAGCATTGCTCAAGAGAGGTTATCTGGTTGAACCTGAAGAAGCGCAAGGTAAGGATTACCTAATTACGGAGGAAGGATCGCAGTGGTTTAGCTCATTTGGAATGAAGCTGCAATTGAAGCCAGGATCACGCCGAGCCATCGCTCGTAAATGCCTGGACTGGAGCGAACGCCGTCATCACCTGTCCGGCTTGCTTGGTGAACAGCTCGTTCAGCGATTACTTGAACTGAATTGGATTCGTCAAAAAACAGGGAGTCGCTCTGTAGACGTAACCGAGGCTGGAAAATCAGGTTTGTACGAGCTTTTGGATATTTCTCTGTAAACGGCTCAGATGCTAAAAAACCAAAAAATCCTCTTTACATGAAGAATTTACTCATTCATGTAAAGAGGATTAAAAGTGTATATTCAGAACGGAGAGAGAGGGATACTCTCACTTCGCTCGAGACTGCGATGTATCGCTACCGAAGCTTATGCTAAGGCGAACCTTTAGGGTTCTCATCCCTGGCATAGAAGTATAATCAGAACGGAGAGAGAGGGATTCGAACCCTCGAGACGCTTGTGACGCCTACACGATTTCCAATCGTGCTCCTTCGGCCAGCTCGGACACCTCTCCATGGCTCCCCGAACAGGACTCGAACCTGTGACAACTCGATTAACAGTCGAGTGCTCTACCAACTGAGCTATCAGGGAAAATTAACTTGAATAACATTAATTTATCATGATTAATAATTCAAGTCAACCTGCCTTTGACTCCCTTTTTACAACAAATTATTCCTAGTGTTCGTCAGATGGTTTGAATTGTCAGTTTGCCTGAACATCGACCGCAGCGATAACGCTTGGGATCTATTTTCCGTTTACGCAAATATTCCATCCCGCAATTCTTGCATACAAGCTTGTACCGATACGGTAGCGGTTTCCTGCCCTTGTCTCCAGGAAGAGACTGACAGAACCGTGAACCCCCCACTTTCTGCAAAAGTGCCTTGAATTCCGGATCCCTATGCTGGTATCCCCGCCCTCGAATATGCAGATGATAGTGGCACAGTTCGTGCTTGATAATTTTCTCAACCTCGTCTTTTCCGTAGACTTCGAGCTGATGTGGATTTATCTCGATCCGATGGCTTTTGAGCATATACCTTCCACCTGTTGTCGTCAGACGACGGTTAAATATCGCTTCATGAGTAAACGGAACTCCGAAATGTTCCAGAGAAATCTGTTCAATCCATTGTTGTAATTCCTTATTTTCCATCATTCTCCTCTCTCTCCACCCGCCCGAGCACACTGTTTTTCCCGTACAATACTTGAATTTTAACCGTTTCGTAGGCTACACTGTCAAGTAGAATGTATGAGGGGAGATTAATACTCGTTATGCCTACAATGCGCTATGTCATCCTGCAGCAGGAGCAACAATTACAGTTTGTTGAAATGCCCGCGGATTATGCTTATCAACTCAGTGCACTTAATCTGCGTCTGCACAAGGAAATCGACAAACTCACGGCAACAGATGTACCCGTTCTACCCTGGGCTATTGCCGAATGTGATCATCTCGATCTGTTAAACGAAAACTTGTCCATCATCGGCGGGCTTGATTATATCAATGCCCTTGAAGAGCGTTTTGCTGCCCTGCGTGAAAGCAATTATCCTTTGATTTCCCTGCTTACCGAGATCCGGGCACTACAAGCCCAATTGGAACAATGGTATGAAGAAGAGATGGAGTCGTTCTGATACATTCCATAGGGAAATTATTTTGGCAAAACTCAATACAATGCAAAAGGCGCACTTCCCGCACAGGGGAATGTGCTTTTTTTCGTTCTGGTTCAACAGATTATGATCATTTTGAATTGACATGGAGTTATCCCGCACAGTCCAGGCTATTGCCACATATGCTAACGTACAGATGAATTATGCAAAAGGAGGAGATTCCTTTGCCTCAATGGCTCTGCAACCAACTCATGCGGGCGTTCCACAAAAAGGACAGTCGTCAAATCAAGTTACTGAACGAATGCTGGTATTTCTATCGCAACAAACCTGCCAGCAGTTCACAGCGCAACATGGAGAACGAAATCTAAGCCTTGTACACCAAACACCATACCTATCCATACCATCGCACCAAAAAGGATAATACTTAACAGCAAACAGCCTTCCCAATGCGGAAGGCTGTCCCATTATACGTTTACACGTATATACGTCTACAGACGTTTAGTTTGACATCACATCATGATGCCAAAACGCGATAATTAATCACGAATTTGCAGATGCAGGTTTTTTCATCGTCAGGCCAACACGACCTTTTTTCGTATCTACATTCATCACCCAGACGGTCACATTATCACCAACGGAAACAACATCCATCGGATGTTTAACGTACCCATTGCTCAATTGAGAGATATGGACAAGCCCATCACTTTTGATGCCGATGTCAACGAAGGCACCAAAGTCAATGACATTTCGAACGGTACCTTGCAGTTCCATACCTTCCACCAGATCTTCAATCTTGAGTACATCGGTGCGGAAAATCGGCAGCGGCATCTCTTCACGAGGGTCACGACCCGGGCGCTGTAAACTGTCCAGAATGTCGCGTAGTGTAGGCACACCGACATTCAGTTTAACGGCCAACTGTTCTGTCTGCTGTTCGTACAGAAGTACAGACAGTTCTTTGCTTCCGAGTTTGTCCAGCTCGACCTGAAGCTCTTTGAAGAGCTGATCAACCACCTTATACGATTCAGGGTGAATTGGCGTACGATCCAGTGGATTCTCCCCTTCAGAGATACGCATGAAGCCTACGCATTGTTCATATGTTTTTGCGCCCAAACGGGGCACTTTCTGCAACTGGCGACGACTTGTGAAACGGCCGTTCTCTTCACGATATTTGACAATGTTTTTGGCAATAGTTGCATTAACACCAGCAACATAAGACAACAAGGAAGGTGAAGCCGTATTAACATCCACGCCAACATGGTTAACTGCGGATTCTACGACAGCCTTCAAGCTCTCTTCCAGAACCTTCTGGGATACATCATGCTGGTATTGGCCGACGCCAATCGCTTTTGGATCAATTTTAACGAGTTCAGCCAGCGGGTCTTGTACCCGGCGAGCAATAGAAGCCGCGCTACGCTCGGCAACATCCAGATCCGGGAATTCCTCTTGGGCAAGCTTGGATGCAGAGTACACACTTGCACCAGCCTCGTTCACAATCAGATAAACCAGACTGTCATCGCCATTCTCCTGAATGATCTCGGCTACAAACTGCTCTGTCTCACGCGACCCTGTCCCGTTACCAATAACGATCAATCCAATATCGTACTGCTTGATCATCCGATGGAACACTTCAGCCGCTTCATGCTTCTTGTTATGCGGAGGTGTCGGGTAAGTTACAGCTACTTCGAGCAATTTCCCTGTATCATCGACAACTGCCAGTTTACAGCCTGTCCGGTATGCCGGATCGACACCCAGTACACGTTTGCCATGAATCGGCGGCTGTAACAGCAGGTTACGAAGATTCGCGGAGAACACCGAAATCGCCTGATTTTCCCCTTTTTCCGTCAACTCGGCACGCACTTCACGTTCAATGGACGGTGCAATCAGACGTTTGTACGCATCTTCGACGACGGCACGCAAAATATCTTGCACCGCAGAAGCACCACGAATAATCTGGCTTTCCATATGGCGATGAGCTGGTTCGGCTTGCACGTCTAGTCCAACCTTGAGAATACCCTCCCGTTCCCCGCGGTTAATCGCAAGAATGCGGTGCGGCGGCATCTTTTTGGCTAATTCACGGTAACTATAATAGTTCTCGTATACTGACTCTTGCTCCGTATCCTTGGCTTCTGAAGTCAGCATGCCGTGATCCAGTGTATATCTGCGAATCCAGGCGCGAATAGCCGCATCATCGGCAATATTTTCAGCGAGAATATCCTTAGCCCCTTGAAGGGCCGACTCTGCATCCTCCACCCCGAGTTCTGCATTAATATAACGCGCAGCCTCCTGAAGTGCATCTCCTTGTTTCGGCTGTTCCCAGATCCATACGGCGAGCGGCTCCAGACCTTTTTCCTTGGCTACACTGGCACGCGTTTTACGTTTCTGACGGTAAGGACGGTACAGATCCTCTACTTCCTGCAACTTGACAGCTTGCTTAATGGATTTCTCCAGCTCTTTGGTCAGCTTGCCCTGTTCCTCTATAATACGGATAACTTCCAGTTTACGGTCTTCCAGATTACGCAAATACACCAAGCGTTCTTCAATCTGCCGCAGCTGGTTCTCATCCAGTTCTCCAGTCATTTCTTTACGGTAGCGGGCGATAAACGGAATCGTATTGCCTTCGTCCAGAAGCTCCGATGTGGTGCGAATCTGCTTCAAGGACAGTGACAGTTCCTTGGCTACCTGTTTGATGATTCGTTCTTGGCGTTCCGCCTTTAATGTTTCTTCATTGGGTTCCAGAACCGTTTCCTGTTCAGACAAATAAATCCCTCTTTCCTTCCTGAATCGTGCATAATACTCATTTCAGGGCAGCTGTGCTGCATAATAACAGTATGGTCGATCATCCGAAGTTGATCTCAAGCTTTTCAAGCTCTAAATAACACTCTTCTCTATATTATCACAAAATCACGTTGAAATTTCTATCATTCCTATGACACGTCTGTCATTTGCGTTATTGCACTCCTAACATCCTTCCCCGTTGAACGAAAAAAAAGACCGAGAACGTCATCATGACATCCCCTGGTCTTCTTAAAAAATATCTAATTCATCTAAATAAGTTGAGAGTTTCTTTTACACGTTAACGGAGGGGACAGAAAAAACCTGGAAAAGCGAAGCGTTCGCCTTTATCCCCGGATTTTCCCCTTTGGAAAAGGGAATCAAAAAATCTGGGGATAACAGCGAATGGAAGGTTATTCTGTCATCGGAGTGACTGTGTAAAATCTCTAGTTCAACTTATTTACACCCGCTCAAACCGGAACATTTCGCTCAGGTAGTCTCCAGACTCACTACCTACAGCAATACCCCCATACATCAAGGCATCGCCTGTAAACGTCTCTGAGCCGCCTTTCAGGCGGTAATCCGCATTTGGATCAAGCCCTTTCAGCTTCAGACGTTGAAGCGGTGCATTCGGTTCAGAGAGTACACGGAAGTAGAATACAATCACTTCACCGCCATCTGGTGCAATGAACATCCATGCCGTTTCATTGCCTTCAAACGGACTGAGTAGACGACGGAAGGTTCCGTATTGTACCGTACTGCGAATTTCCTTGTATAGTTCTACCTGTGCTTTTACAACTGCATTCTCTTCGTCTGTAAACTTCGTCAGATCCAGCTCATATCCAAAGTTGCCCGACATCGCAACATGACCGCGAATCTCCAAAGAAGTGATCCGGTTCACCTGATGGTTTGGCACAGCCGAAATATGTGAACCCATGGAACTTACAGGATATACAAGGCTTGTTCCATATTGAATCCGCAAACGGGAGATCGCATCCGTGTTATCACTGGTCCATGCTTGAGGCATGTAATACAGCATGCCCGGGTCAAAACGTCCGCCTCCGCCAGAGCAGCTTTCGAACAAAATATGCGGGAAGGAGGTAACGATACGCTCCATTACTTCGTACAGTCCGAGCATATAACGGTGCGCCGTTTCGCGCTGTCTGTCCGCCGGAAGCAATGCAGAGCCGACCTCTGTCATGTTCCTGTTCATGTCCCACTTCACATAAGTGATCGGTGCAGAGCCCAGAACATCGGACAACATCCGAACGATCTCGTCACGCACATCCTGACGGGAGAAGTCGAGCACAAGTTGCTGTCTTCCTTCGGTACGGCGGCGATCAGGCACATGCAGACACCAGTCCGGATGCTTACGATACAGCTCACTGTCCGGGGAGATCATCTCTGGCTCGAACCATAGCCCGAACTGCATGTCCAGACCTGTGACACGGTTAGCCAAGTCATCCAGTCCTTGAGGCAACTTGTTTTTGTCCACAATCCAGTCGCCCAAGGATGAATTATCGCTGTCCCGGTGACCGAACCAACCGTCATCCAGCACGAACAACTCAATGCCGAGCTTCTGCCCTGCACGTGCGATCTGCTCAATCTTATCGGCATTAAATCCGAAATACGTTGCCTCCCAGTTGTTAACCAGCACAGGACGCTCAGCATTGCGGAATTGTCCACGTGCCAGACGTTCGCGGTACAATTCATGGTAGGATTGAGACATGCCATCCAGGCCCGTAGCCGAGTAGACCATAACAGTCTCAGGTGTCTGGAACGACTCCTGCGGTTCAAGCTTCCAGCTGAACTCAAACGGATTAATACCAACAGATACACGAGTGGTATAGAACTGATCCACTTCTGCCTGTGCAGTAAAGCTACCGCTATATACTAAACTGAATCCATACACTTCACCTTGATCTTCATCCGTTCCCGGTGTCATCAAGGCAATGAACGGGTTTTGCTGGTGACTGCTGGAGCCACGGCGGCTCTCAATTCCTTGCAATCCGGAAGCGAGTGGACGACGAACGATGTCACGTTCACGAGTCCAAGCACCCGAGAGTTGCAGCAATTCGTAATCTGCATGTGGCAGGTCTACAGACGAGCTGAGTGCTCGCAGTACATTTACCACGTTAGCGCTCTCATTCACGATACGCATCGAGCGTGTAATGGCGTTAAAGGCAGTAAACGCAGTATACGTTAACTCAATTTTCACACCCGACACCTGATCTTGCATTTCAATAATAAGCGTATCCGCTTCATCTTCGGATTCTACATACGTTGCCGGAAGTCCCGTTAACGCCTCTTTTCCCTTGACCAAACGATGGCCTGTATACGTAAACTCGGATACCGTTGAACCATTCTCCAGTTCCAGCTGGATGGCCGGGTTGCGGAAATCGCTCGTTCCATAGACCGGAAGTTCCACTGGCAGGGTGTCAAACGAAATCGTACGATCCTCCGGCACCGGATTTGGACTAAAGGATGCTCTTTCCGTCCGAACATGAAGCCAGCTCAGGTCGGTATCACGCAGTTTTTTACCATAATACAAATGCACCAAATACCCCGAAGGCAATACCTGAAATACGTAGCTCGCCTCGCGGGTCTGTAAATGAAACTGAAGTTTCTCCTGATTGATGTAAATGCTCATATGTCTCCTCCATCTATCTATATATGTCTTTCGGGTAAACGGTTTCTCAGGTTCCATTATAACGAAAAGATCATCAATGTTCTACGCTTTCACCAAGTCTTAATCAAAAGAGCGCACAACACCCATAAAGGTATCGTACGCTCTTAAGATTACATTCTGAAATTGTGTGTTCCCTCACAGGAACATCCGTTGTCAACAGACAGGCGAGCAAGCACATCAAGTGCTACGCTTTACCCTAAAAATCGATTAAACCCAAGCTGATCTGCAAGGCCTCGTTGACCAATTTCATGGTCTCCTCGTCCAAATGCGTAATCTTGTCGGTCAGCCTCTGCTTATCGATCGTCCGAATCTGTTCGAGCAAAATTACCGAGTCCCGGTCAAAGCCATGCGCCGCTGCATCAATCTCGACATGCGTCGGCAGCTTTGCCTTCTGAATCTGGGCGGTAATCGCCGCCACGATACAGGTTGGACTGAACCGGTTGCCGATATCGTTCTGGATGACCAGAACCGGCCTGACGCCACCTTGCTCAGAACCGACAACGGGAGAAAGATCCGCAAAAAAAACGTCACCACGTTTTACGATCACTGTCTACACCCCGCTAACTAAGCGGTCCAGAGTGCTGTCCGCATCTTCCTCCGCGTGAAAGGCTTCGGATGCCATGGTCAGGTTAATTTTCGCCATCTCCATGTACCCTCGCTGCATTGATTCACGGATATAACGTTTCTTCCGTTCAGTCAAGTACAGCTTCATTGCTTGCCTAATCAATTCGCTGCGGTTGGAATTCTCCAGCGCTACGATGCCATCCACTTCCTGCAAAAGATAATCAGGCAAACTGATCATAATCCGCTTGGTGTTCTGCAAGTTGGCCACCTTTCTTCCACCCCCACAAACCTTTCGCCATTGTGAACCAGTATTACGCTTTTCCAGAACTTTTATACAAAGGAATATATATGCCCCGCGTATATCAAGTATGCTGTACTCCATTATAAACACGGGAATCATTATTCGTACAGACTAAACATCGCATTTCAGGATTTAATTCCTGACAACGTACATATTTCGAGATACTGCGACAGTATTCCTTCTGTTCTGAAAAAAACTTTACTGGTAATCGTGTCCAATTTGCGAATTACGTTGTCAAAAGGGGATTGATTCTGGCGACTACCTCTCCTCCCCGGGTATAGACCCGAGGAATACGATGTGCCATCATGCAGATCACTTCATAGTGAATCGTACCAAGCTGGTCTGCCACTTCACTAGCGGTAATTACACCACCAGACTGGTGACCGATGAGAACAACCTCTTCGCCGGCTTGAATTGCTTCCGCTTCTTCTGCGAAAGATTGTAGCGACACCATACACTGATCCATGCAGATCGTACCAACGACAGGAACGCGGCGGCCACGTACAAGCACTTGTGCTTTGCCTGTCAGCATTCTTGAGAATCCGTCTGCATAGCCGATAGGCAAGGTCGCTATTCGTTCATTTTCATGTGTAAAATAACGGGTTCCATAACTGACTCCCCAATGGGACGGCAGTGTTTTGACCAGAACCGCTTTTGTCTTCAGTGTCATTACCGGGAGCAGTTTCACTACCTGATGATTCACCTCTACCGAAGGATACAGTCCATACAGACTTATGCCCACACGTACCATACCATAGGATAATTCAGGTGTATCAATAGTAGCGGCACTGTTCGCCGTATGTATAATCGGGATGACACATCCCTGATTCCGAAGCGTCTCTGTAACGCTCTGAAACCGTCGATACTGTTCCAGTGTATAGGTCTTGTCTTCTTCATCTGCTTTGGCATAGTGAGTAAACATACCTTCCAGCATTACCTGATCAAGTGAGGAAACCTCTTGTATAAAGTCAATGGCCTCATTGCCAGGTAGCAGACCCAATCTGCCCATGCCACTGTCGATCTTGATGTGAACTTTCAGCTGATTTGCGAATGTGCCTGGATTCACCTGTTTGATAGCCTCAAGCACTTCTCTGCTAAACAATGTAATCGTCACATCATGTTGCCACGCTACAGCGACTCCTTCAGGCGGCGTATACCCCAATACCAGAATCGGGCTTGTGATGCCGTGCAGACGCAGTTCAAGAGCTTCGTCCAGGAACGCTACACTTAAATAATCCACGCCTACTCGTTCCAATTCTCTGGCTGTCTCTACTGCACCATGCCCGTAAGCGTTGGCCTTTACACAAGCGAGAAATCTCGTACCCTGAGGTAACGCCTTACGAAAGGCGGTTACGTTGCCTCGCAAATGATCCAGATTGATCTCCGCCTGAGTCGGCCGATATTGTCCTTGCACGTTAAGTCACCTTCTCTAATCTTCTTAATCCGGCTCACGTCAGACTCCATCGTAATGCCCCAGCATGTCACTGTCAAATAAGCAGAAATTTCGCTTCTCAGATCATATGCTGTAATAGCCTGCAGAGAATCATAATCAAGTGCAGAAGACGGCCGATAAGCACAGTTATTACAGTCCGCTTGGGTCTCAATATACAGCTGTATATAACTTGCTTACATCAGCTTATTACCCGGTTCACTGCGCGTAGAAGCGTATTTTGTATTTTTAGACTGAACTAGGCATGTTCTTGGGTACTGTAAAAATAGATAAAGCACCGGAGAATTGAATTCTCCGATGCTCTATATCATTCCTTGGGATAGCACGGCTATGCGTTCTCGTTTTATTTACCTGACTCTTCCTGCATGGAGGTCGCTATACGTACCATCTCATTCTCAGGTAGATCCGCGCTTGTAATTCGGTATTCCACGCCATCGGAAGTCCAGGTCAGCGTCTGCAAAGCATCTCCGCTAATCATACCCGCTGTAAATCCAAGATCAACCAGACGGGAAGGGGCAAGGGATACAGCACGATCCTGAGGTCTTGCTTCAAATATGGTGTAATTATAGGTTCCCTCATACCGAAGCAGAACGGAATAATCCCCGGCTTCTTCCAGAATCTGATCATCCTTCAGCTTGACACCTTCCGGCGCATATGTCGGTTGAATAACACCAAAGCTCTCTGCTTCTTGCGGTTCAGCCACAGTAGGTTCTTCGGTACCCTGCCCACTTGCTGCCCCTTCTGAACCTTCTGCTCCTTGTGTTCCTTGTTGATCCGTCCCCTCACTTACGCCTGTCTGCCCATCAACAGCTCCCCCGGTTCCCTCGGAGCCTGGCGTAGCCTGAGGATTAGCAGGCTGTTGTCCGGCGGTGTCATCGGTTTTCTCGGCTGGAGCAGCACCTGCATCTGTTCCTGCCTTATTCCCTTCTTCTGTTGCAGCCGTCATGTTGCGTTGCATATCAAAGGCATCTTTTCCAAATTCGGCTCCGAACTTGAAGCTGTCAAACTTCACGTCCACCACCACATTGGCATTAGAGTCGGACACCTCTACTTGTTTTGGTGCGTAATCACTCTTGTTCAGCCAGATTTTTTGTCTTACGAGAGCATGTGTATTGTAGTTGGCAGCAACATCGAATACATAGCTTTCCTTTTCATCTGCAAACTGACGGGTCGTATCCCCTGTAATGCTTCGGATCAACGTTTCATACAAGTAAACCTGACCCTGGTTATCTGGCCAATCACTTTGGAAACGGAAGCTTTTATTCTGGCTCGGTGTCAGTACAAACACACCTTCATCGTTACGAAGTACAATTTGCGTAACATCTTTCTTAGCATTGGTTAACGCAATGCGGTAATACGAAGGCTTCTGATGCCATACCTCGACCTTGTACTGCTGCGGTGTTTCTCCGGTATGCAGCGTCATAACGCCTGCTCCCTGGTAACTTTCCATCTCTCCAACGACTTCGTTCAGATCTTTGACCACAGCTGCCGCATCCTTCTTCCCGCAGGCGGCAAGTAAGGCCGATAAGACCAATACCATGGCAAGCATCCATGATATTCGGCGCATGACATCATCCCCTTTAGCACATGTTTTCACTTCAGGATTGTGCGTACAGCAGAACCCCTACTTGATTAGTACATGTTATGAGGGACTTGTTCGATATATGCGGACTAGTTTGACAAGCATGGCATGAAACGTTGTTGAAACGGATTTTTGTTGTCCCACAGCCTTAACTACAGACTCAGACAAGTCAGTTGCAGGAAGCTTCCAGACTTCACCCCTATCAAATAGATGCTCGGCCACGTAAGTTTTGAGAGCTTTTCGGGGCTCTTTTTACGTTTATTTGAGTTTATGCATCATCATAAAAAGTAAATAATCATATTCATTTTGTATATTATACTTTACATTTAGTCGATTATCATATACATTATATTCATGGAGGTGAGTACATGGAAGAATTACACAATCACGTTCGGGAGTTACGAGCCAGAGACCGATTGTCTCAGGCAGAACTGGCGAAGCTCATCGGCGCATCAAGGCAAACTATTGCTCTGATTGAACGTGGAGATTATTCTCCCTCGGTCGTTCTGGCATTAAAAATAGCTCATGTGTTCGGCGAATCTGTTGAAAAAATATTTGAATTGAAAGGTGGAAATATAGATGAATCAAACCGCTAATACCTCATCCAAAAAAAGAAGAATGCGTCTTCCGCTCTATGCCGCTGGCGGTGCTGTTGTCGGATTTATTTCCTCAGCCGCGTTCACCAAGCTTCCTTCTGATCTGAACTGGACCCTATCCGTTTATTACGATTACGACCTGCTATTTGCCCTGATCGCTCTGGTGGTGCTTGTTATGACCATTTGGAACAGCATTAGTCTGGCTCGTACCCCCTCTGCCCGTCCTGAAGAAGAAGAAGCGGATGATATAAGTGACCATCCCTCCTTGATGTCTCCGGCTGAACGTTCACTTGGAAGCGCCATGATGCTTAGCACGTTCAGTGTGATTACTTCATTTGCATGGGTCGCCCTTGCCTTGTCGTTATACGCATCGAGTAGAGACTTGCCCAAGTCTAGCAATCTGTTTACGCTTGGAAATTTGGTCGCCGCCTGCATCGCTGTAATCATCGTCGTTGTCCTGCAGAGCGTGACGATCAAACGTTACAATCGCTACTTCCCTGATCGCGCACTGGACTTGAACTCCCGCAACATGCAGAAAAATCACTTCGAAAAGCTGGATGAAGGCGAAAAATGGATCGTGTATCGTGCAGCCTATCGCTCGTTTCAGATGATGAATCTCCTGCTTGGCGTCGGCATGGCCGCTTTAGTCGTATATTCGATCTTATATTCCTTTGCCGCTTTCCCGATCATACTGCTGTCAGTCATCTGGATCATCAACATCGGCGTTTATTTTCGTGAAACTTATCGTGCTCAGAAGCAGTAATACACAGTGAACTACCTACTTTGGTAAAAATGACTAAAGGAGTGATGATGTGTATTTATTCAACCGAAATACCCGGTCCAAATGGAGCGCCCTGACCAGCGCATGTATGGCACTTGTTCTTTCTTTAAGCCTCTGGGCTCCCCAGGTTCAGGCTCAGACCGGGGCAACAGCCCCTGACTCTGACGGCTCGAAACAGCCTGTAACACTGAATACCGAATCGGCTAATGCTTTTCTGGATAAGTTCTTCGCCTCATCTGAAACCAAACCACATTACGTTGGTGCGTCTGTCGTCGTTGTAAAGGATGGTCAAGTTATTGCTGAAAAAGGATACGGTCATGCCGATCTGGACAAAAAAACACCTGTCGATCCGAAAAACACCGCTTTTCGTGTCGCTTCAGTCTCCAAAACCTTCACAGCTGCTGCGGTCATGCAGCTTGTTGAACAAGGCAAGGTCGACCTGAAGGCTGATTTTCAGACCTATGTGAAGGGGTTGCACTTCGAGAATCCGTTCGATGCGGAAGTAACCGTAGAACATCTGTTGACCCACACCACCGGGTTTGAAATCCGTGATCCACAGCCGGAAGACATCCACACAGACCAAGGCAAGTACATAACGATGGAGGAATACGCCGAGAAGCATATGCCTCCTGTTGTGCGAAAGCCTGGTAGCGCCTACATGTACGATAACTTCTCGTTTTTGCTACTCGGGTTGATCGTCGAAAATGTCAGCGGCGAGCCGTTTGAAACGTACATGCAAGAGCACATCTTTAAGCCTTTAGGCATGAACAACAGCAGTTTTATGCTAGATGAAAAATTCCAGAAACAGCTTGCCACTGGTTATGATGCAGCTCACAATCCGGTTGACATGTACTTCATTGATCCCAATCCATTGCCACAGGGTGGCATGCTGTCTACCGCGGATGACATCGGCAAGTTTATGATTGCCTTTCTGAATGACGGCAAGAAAGATAACCAGCAGATTTTGAAACCAGCAACCGTGAAAAGTATGGAGCAGTATCGCTCTTCCATTCACCCGTTGCTGCCGGATAGCACGTACGGATTCGAAGCACCATTTCAGCTCCCTGGGGCGGGAAGCAGTTCCAAAGTAATTACCAAAGCAGGCGACCTGTCAGGTTACAGCTCTTATCTATTTTTTATTCCTGAGCAGAACACAGGCGTATTCCTGACCTATAATCAGAATGGAGCTCTTCGTAATCTGCTCTACCAAGCTTTTATTCAGAACTTCTTCCCGCAGTACGCTAAACCGGTACAATTTAAGGAATACACGCCACAATCCGCGGAAGAGTTGCAACGTCTCAACGGTTTTTATGCCGACCTTCGGATCAGTGCACTTATCAGCAAACTGCAAACTGGCGGTGAAACGTCAAGTCAATTAAGCATTAGTGATCCGTATCTGGGTGAACGTAAGCTGATTCAAGTGGAAGACAATCTGTTCACGGATGAATTAACAGGACAGTTCACAGCCTTCAAAACCTATGAAGATGGAACAACCTACATGAGAGAGCCGTATCTCAACCCATTCGGATATGCCAAAAAAGGGCAAAAAGCGGCGGGCTTCCTGGATGTTAAGAAGAGCAATCCTTATGCTCAAGCGATCCATAGCTTGCAATCGCTTGGATATTTCGAAAATGAAGCTAACCAGTCTTTCAAGCCTAAAACGACTGTAACTCGTGCGGAATTTATCGAGGATATTCTTAAATTAAGTGGACTCAAGCCTAGCAAAACACCAGCACCTGCTGACACCGACTGGGCTACCCATGCCTCAGCTGGTTATATCCAGCTTGCTTATGAAATGGGTATGATTACAGGTGCAGACGAGAAACAGTTTAAACCCGATCAAGCCATTGTTCGGCAAGAAGCAGCAGTTATGATATGGAGAGTATTTCAGCTGCAGTATCCAAGCGAACTGTTTAAGGACGTTAAACTTGCAGGCCACACAGATGCTTGGGCTGTGCCTGCAGTGCAAATGATGGTGAAGCTGGGTATCTACGGCCCTGAGGTCAAAATGCTGGAGGACAATGCTGCAGATTACCTCTCACGCAAACCTCTCATTCGTCAGGAACACGCTGCGATCATGTATGCGTTAATCACACAGCCTACTGATCGTATTGTCGCTGAATTGATGGCTGCACAGCAACCAGAGCAGGCAGGATCTGAGAAGAATACTAAAGAAGCCGCGACGCCAGAGAGCAAAGCTGAGAATGCGCCTAATCAAGCGACAGAAAGCGCTCCTCCAGCAACAACCGTTCAATAATTATGCTATACAAGTAAATGACAAAAAGGCTTGTTCGAAAGGATTTCTCCTTTACGAACAAGCCTTTTGAATTATGCAATTAATGAGGATACATGTGTGTTTCCGTTGCGCTGATCAAACTTGGCTGCGGTAGCCTGGGCATACTCTTCAAAATAATCTGCAAGTTTGAGTAGGTTTCCCGGATCTCCCTCATACGAGAAGGAAGCTGGCAGCCGCAGACGATACCCTTCTGAGTCCTTTTCTTCAGCCCAGCGCCGCAATAACAAAGCTGCCTTCGCATAATACATCATTTTGGCATACGCATCTTCATGATCGGCTGCAAGCACCAGTGTTTCTTCAAGGATATCAATCCCTTTGGACGGATTCGTAAGTGCGAGATACTCCATCTGCTCGGAAAAACTCTGCACGAAATCATTCTCACCTTTGATTAAACGATATCCTTTAACCTGATGTTTATCTGCCTCATCCTTCCGTCCCAGACGATACAGTGGCATCAGAACTTCGGATAAGGTCAGATGTGGGATCTCCGCACAGCTCATGCGTCCTTTGAGAATCGGCTTGGCGACTTCCAGCACCTTCTCGTCGTCTCCTTTTAACATAAAATAACGCAGAATCTCGTCCTGCTCACACGCCTCGCAGTCACTCATGAAGTCACGGTCTAACGCTCTAAACTTGTCATAACTGCGCCCCGCTTCTTCCAGCTCTCCGAAATCCATAAAAATGCGGAAACGGTAGTACCAGTAAGAACGCTCGCTGTACCCATAGGACTTAAACCTTGCTCCGAAATCCTCGAGCAGCTCCATGATCTTTTCACGTGAGATTTCCGGGAAATCGGGCATTTTGCCAAGAATCCATTTATAAGACCACAATAACGTTTCTTCATCATACAGCTCTGGTTGCTGATCAAACTTGCCTAGTTGCCAGGAGAAAGCGATCAAAGCTTTCATCGGATATCCACAGAAGGTGGCGACATCCACAATCTCTGAACGTGCTTCGTATGCCTCCTCAACCATACCATTGAGATCAGCCACCCGCGCTGCTTCCTCCAAAAAACCAAGCTTTGCGGAACCATTCGGCAGCTGATAGGCCTCTTCCATCAAATCTTCGAATTCCATCTCTGTCTTCATCAGGCATCTCCCTCATGATTCGTATTTGCGCTTAAACCCCAATCAATAAACCGTACAATTCCCTGGTTCAATACTTCAAGCTCCTGCTTGTTCATTGCATAATGCCCCATCATCAGTGCATTGACATACAACATTTCAATAGCAATCGGTGTCATCTGATTATCTGGTGACGTCAACACCCGTTTAATGATCGGATTGTTCACATTCAGATACAACGTCGAGTACCCTGCCGAATTAATACCTGATGACAACGACCCAAGAACAGAGGAAAATAAGTCTGTGCTCTCTTCGCTCGCTTTTTCCAGCGCACGCAGCGTGGATGATTCCTGCGAAAGGGTGAACAACACCGGCAAGTCAGCGGGCTTGAATCCTTTCACTTCTGCGCGGCAGCGGAAACGTTGTAATGCCGAATCTGCCAGGCGTAGCGCATCATAATACTGGTTACGTTCAGCCGGTGCAACATCCGTGAATGTCATCGATACTTCATCTGGTTCAATACGCTCGGTCTCTACGTTATTCAGTATGACAGGCAGCATCCCCATCAGTTCTTTATCGTAGATGTAACCTGCGTTAACGACCAGCATGGACTGTGCAGAAGCCACATGGTGGATCTGGCGGTATTCATCAATGGTACTGGTATAGTACAGTGTCTCTCCTTCATCAATCAGTTCACCCAGTTCCCGGTGTCCTCGCGTTGTATCGAAAGGCAACCAGCGGTGAATCATCGCGTAAAATTCCTGATCCTGAACAGCCAGCGCCTTCATCGAAAGGGCGTGCAGACGAATCAACTTCTGTAGACGTTCAGTCTGCTGTTCAGCCATTTCGGTAAGTCCCATCCGCAAGGCGTCTCCGAGCTCGGAGCGCACTTCTTCCAGCTTTTCATTTTCATAAAAATGCTCTCTTGAAGCTGTCGGCTGCAGCTCGTCGGTCCAGATCAGACATTTTACAAAGAACGCCCATTCCGGCAAAATATTCTCGGCCTTCTCCGAAATAAGCATTCGCTTCAGATAGACCCGGTGAGAACGCTTGGCATTCAAATTCACGGCGTGCGGCAACACATAGGCAATGCCTCCCGTGCGCCCCGAAGCCGTTGTCAGCGGGATGAAATCCTGGAATTTCTCCCCAAGCAGACGTTCACCAAAGGCAAGCACTTCCGCACGGCAGGAACGAGCAAGCTCTGGACGTGTTAACCAGATCGGAGAATCCTGATTAACTACAGATTGCTTCCCGTCATGAATCAACGTGACCGGATATGGAAGAAGCGCACCATAATAAAATAAAGCTTCTTTCACATACTCCGCTTCAAAGTAGTGTGCCGCCTCCGGCGTACAACGCAGGTATACTTTCGTTCCGGGAGACAATTGCGTGTCCAGCTGCCTGATCGTATACGTACCATCCGGCTTGCCGCGCCACTCCATGGAAGGGCCGCCCTTCACCGATTGAGTCAGCATGACGATCTCATGACTGACCATGAAACAACTCAGCAGACCAATACCAAAACGCCCAATAAACGATGTCTCTCCATCCAGCAATTCCTGTTGTCCCCGCTTTGAGGATTGTCCAATCATCGCTAGAAATTCATGGATGTCCGCTTCGGTCAGACCAACTCCGTTGTCCTCCACCATCATCGTCAATTGATCTCCGGTTCCTGTTAGCTCAATACGAGCTTCTCCCTGATATCCCGGTTCCACTTCCTTGCGTGCCGTAATCGCATCTGTTGCATTCTGCATAAGCTCACGCAGAAAAACTTTTGGACTGCTGTATAAATGATTCGATAAAATTTGGATCATTCCGCTCAGGTTCACCTGAAAGCGATATTCATTGGGTGTACTCATAAACCACTTCACCTTTCCTTTGGATCTAACACAACACTTAGCCGGCTTTAACATCTTCACACTGAATAAATGGATGTGTTAGACGAACTCATTATGTATATATCGGCCTATACTCTATTACTCCATTATCTATAGCAATGAAACAGCAATCAAACGGCCTTCATACCTTCTTTTCAAGGATACATTGTACAGCCTGTCAAAAAAACAAACCTTAGACCCGATTTGGTGGAATTTCCCGGGGAATTATGCACTAGGATTTCAGGACTATTGAAGCAATAATATATTTCTTTAGTCTTAGTTGAACGATCTGACACCGCTGGACGTATAATCATCAAATTTAGAAAACGGACGGTGATTATACATGATTGAGGTTCTCAATATAAACAAATATTTCGGGGAGCATCAAGCGCTGCAAGATGTCAGCTTCACGATTCAACAGGGCAGTATAACCGGGCTTATTGGCCCAAACGGCTCGGGTAAAACAACCCTCATTCGGATCATGAACGGAGTTCTGGGCGCAAACAGCGGGCAGGTTACCATCCAAGGCATGGATACATCAATAGAAACAGAAAAGGTGCTGGGAATCTGCGGAACACTGACCGAGCAAAGCGGCTTGTACGAAAATATGAGTGGGCGGGATAATCTTCTGTTTTTTTCGGATGCCTTTGGGCTAAAACGTGCAACTGAACGCATTGACGAGTTGGTGCATCTCCTTGAGATTCAGGATTACCAGCATCGTAAGGTCGGTACCTATAGCACAGGGATGAAGAAACGTTTAGGTCTGGCACGGGTGCTGTTGCACCGCCCTTCGATTTTGTTTCTCGATGAGCCGACCAACGGTCTCGATCCTGACGGAATCCAGACTGTGCTTCGTATCATTCGTCAGTTAAATACGGAGCTGAACCTGACGATTCTCATCTCCTCACACGTGCTTACTCAGCTTTCCGCCGTGTGTGATCATTATATTTTTATGGAAAAGGGTCGTGTTGTTGAGAAAGGGACTGAACAGGAGATCATTCAGCGTTATCAATCAGCACCGCGGCTAGAGGTCGAAGCAGATATGCCACACGGTTGGAAGACGGGGATTTATTCGCCTGAGACGGTTACAGCGCATACAGCAACATACCAACTCTCGTCTCGAGAGCATATTCCGTTGTTGCTTCGGCAGCTGACCGAGCATGGTCAGGTCTATCAGGCACGTATGGAAGGTAATGATCTGGAAAGCATCTATTTTGCGATAAGGGAGGCGAATGCACATGAATAATCGCCAAGCGATACGTGCACTCATTCGTAAAGATATTCGTTCTGTCACATCCAGTGTGCAACTATGGCTGCCTATGCTGATTGTACCGCTAATTATCGGAATCATTGTTCCCTCTGCTATGTTGTGGGTTGCATCCCGCGTGGACCTACACTCGATTAGTAACTTAAATGTTGTATTGGACACATTAGACAAGCTCATTCAGAGTGGACAGATGCCCTCCCTTGCTACCATGAGCACAGACAATCAACGCATTGTTTATTTTCTTGGCTTGTATATGTTCGCCCCCTTGTTTCTCATCATTCCAGTGATGGCTTCCAGCATCCTGACTGCCAACAGTTTCGCTGGCGAGAAGGAACGCAAGACACTGGAAGGTTTGCTATTTACACCAATGAGCATGAGTACACTGTTTAGAGGTAAAGTTCTGGCTGCTTTCATTCCGTCAGTGTTGTTGTCCTGGGTGACCTTCATCATCTATGGGGTCATTGCCAACATCCTGATGTACCCGATCTTCGGCACACTGATGTTTCCGAACTGGAACTGGATCATTCTGATCCTTTGGGTGGTCCCTACATGCAGTTTAGCCGTTATTCTCCTCAATGTGCTGATCTCGGCTAAAGTACGGGGATTTCAGGAAGCTTACCAGCTTGGCGGACTTGTTGTCTTGCCCCTGATTGCCTTGATTGCTGGTCAGGCTACCGGCATGTTAATGATTGGGCCATGGATGTTGCTGGGCACCGGTGCAGTGATGCTGCTCACGAGCTTTATTTTACTCCGTCTCGTAACCATGTGGAACCGCCGTCAGCAACTTGCGGAGAGTCAGATCTGATTGAGAAATAAACAGACGCGAGTTATGATGTGGAGACATGTACTTGGGATGATTATAGAGAGGAATGGAACAACAGCATGGAATACAACCTACTCCAGAAATTAAAATATGCTTCATCATTAACGGCACAGGAGAAGCATATTGTGGACTTTATCCTGAACGACCCCGAAGTTGTATTCCACTCTACAGCCTATGAACTGGCTCAGCAGACTTATACAAGTGCGTCCACTATTGTTCGCCTATGCAAAAAGCTGGGTACCAAAGGGTACCCAGACTTTCAGTTAAAGCTTGCGCTTGAATATCAACAACAACCCTCTTCCCCCTTACGGACGCCGGATCATACAATCACAGAACAAGGCAATGTACTGGCTGCGATCGACTCGGTTCCCTACCTATATCACCAGGCGCTGGATGAGACACACCGTATGTTAAACGCTCCTGTTTTAGTACGAATCGCGAATTGGGTCAAAGAGTCCGCACGTATCGATATCTACGGTAGCGATATGAATTATTATTTGGCACAGCAGGCTTGCGCCAAATGGAACGAGCTTGGCGTTGCGGCGGTAGCACACAATGGTCCCAACATGCATTATTTAAATACAATGAATACCAGTCAGTTCATCCTGTCTTTTGTCATATCTCATACGGGAGAGAACTCATCCATGATTGAAGCCGCCAGAGTACTGAAGAATATGCAACGGAAAGTTATCGCCGTGACCGAAAACAATCTTTCAACACTGTCCAGACATTGTGATGAAACGCTGCTAACCTATGGTTATAACGAACAATTGAGGTTATCCAAAATGTCTTCCATGATCTCGGTACTCTATCTGTTTGATATGCTGTATATGGCGAGCATCAGCGACAACTACTGAGATTTATCATTAATCATTTATCCGCGTCCGCGGCAAAAACAATTCCCGCATTTTTGCGAGCTTCCGCCAGTACGTTCATTACAGAACGGCTGTGTTGAAGCAGTTCATAACACCGCTTATAGTTTTTAGCCAAATAAATATCTCTGAACACTTCCCACTCATAGTACAGCCAATTGGCTTTGTTCTGCGCACTATACTCCTCAGATGGCTCTTTCCCGATCTGAAGCTCGATTTCCCGGCAACCGTTCGCTCCTCCTACAACCTGAAGGTACCCTTTTTCTCCCTGGATGAGCACAAAGTTCATGCCATTCGTATCTTTAGCACCTACACATTCTGCAATGAACTCGGGATACTTGAGGACCACAACTCCTGATGTATCAATGCCGTTCGCATGCTGATTCGCTGTATACGATACGGTATTCGGACTGCCAAACAAACTCATAACCAGATGCAGATTGTAAATGTTGATATCCATCAGCGCTCCACCAGAGAACTCGGGATTAAATACGTTCGGTGTCTGCCCCGCTAGAAGATCATTGTATTTACGGGAGTATTGACTGTAGTTACACTGAATCAGTTTGATCGCACCAAGCTTTGGTAGTTGCTCCTCGATGATTTTGATATTGGGCAAATGAATGTTGGAGATGGCCTCAAACAGCAGCAGGTTCTTTTCTTTTGCAAGTGCAATCAGCGTTTCTGCTTCCTGAAGCGTGGACGTGAACGGTTTTTCACATACAACATGTTTACCATGTTGAAGTGCCTGATAGGCCTGTTCATAATGCATACTATTGGGCGAAGCAATGTAAACGAGATCTACATTTTGATCCAAAAATAAGGATTCCAGGTCTGTATAGATTGTACTTATCCCAATTTTACCTGCAAGCTCTTGCGCAGTCTCTCTCTTACGGGAGTACATCGCTGTGACCATGACATCCTCCAGTTCATTGATCGCGGATAAAATGGCATCTACAATGGAACCTGTACCTATGGTTGCTATGTTCATCATATCGTTTCTCTCCTGTCGTTGATGGTTCAGTCACATTCATGTTACCACGACCAAATTAGGTGGAGAATATTTCAGGGCGAGAATGGTAGCATCATGCGCAAATGGATTTCAAGTTGAACCGAGTATGAAATTCAATTTCATTTTCTTGCTTTTTCTCCTTTTATCCCCGCTCTCATCCCCATTCTAGATCTAACATAAATTCCATAGTTTACCGATATAACATAAGAAATTGACGACATATATATATATCCAAGGGGAGGATGAAAGAATGAAAACAGGGTATACATACGTACAACGCACCCTCTGTACATTGCTATTATTTACACTCATTACAGCAGTTACATTAACAGGCGGAACCGCTGCCCAAGCAGCTTCACTAAGCCAGTCAACCGTCTATTATGAATCTGATGGCGTACTTTACAAAGTATCCGGAGATAGTAGCAATCCAGCAGAAGTATTAATTGATTTTGAAGGCGTAGATTTGACTGCAGCGGGATCATATCTCTACTACACTCAGTCCTCTACTTCCACAACATTACTTCGCGTTCCAAATGACGGTTCCAGTGATGCACCAGAGACATTCGCTTCTGATGTCATCAATTATTATGCGGATAACGGATTTATCTACTACATAGACTCCAAGGGAAGCATATATCGTGCCAATGGCGACCAAGGTATATCATCTGCAACCAAAATTGCGGACAAAGTTAATACGGACCACCCACTTCTAATCGTGACCAAAGGACGTGTGTACTATAATACCTTGGTTGGCGGGAATACGTGGGTGGCTTCCAAAGCATCAAACGGTACTGGAAACGTACAGAAGCTGGCCCAAGGTGCTGTAGAGAGTCGTTATTTTGTGAACTTTGCCAAAAATGAATTACAACTCATGGTCAACACCAATCCTGACGAGCAATATTACTCTACAAAAGCTATTGTGATGTACAAGGCCAACTACAACACAGGTAAAGGCGCGGCCGTGAATGCAAAAGCCAAGCTTGATGTAAATGCCGTTTATTCCGGTGGCTGGAGCAACAATCTATATGTGTACAATAGTGGTATTAAGCTGGACAGCAACAAGGATTATAACTATACCCTGGGCAAAGCTTATGCATTGACAACATCCGGTAAAACATTTCAACTTCACTCCAAAAGCGTGCGAGAAGTCAGTGCAGTTGGAACAGACAAGGTGGTAATCATTGATGCGGATCAAAAAGCGTACGCCAAAACGGTTACTGCGAGCAAGGTGAGTAAAACGTCTAATCTCAACTTGAGCAACGTAACCTACGTTACGAATCAATGGATGAATGATAAACCGGATGTTGCCTACATTTCTGGAAAAAACGGCCTTTATGCAGTCAATCCATCTCTAAAAGTAAGCAAAATAGCCGCTGACGAATGGGAAACGTTCCACTTGCGAGATGATGTTCCAGGAATCTTCTACATCCATGCGAAAGATGAATTCCGTTTATATCATTCAGAGTCCAATGGAACAGGGCAACAAGCATTAAGTGATATATTCCTGGACAACATTCTTTTGATTACACTGAATTAAGTCCTTTCCAGATTCGTTAGATTTTCAGGTTTGATTAATAATGTAAGAATAAGATGGCTCTACAGCTTTGGTGCTGGGTGTCATCTTTTTTTGTGCTTACATTTAACCTATACATTTGCATTTTGTTATCGTGTTTTCTGATTTGTCGAATTTATTTTTCAAAAACGCCTTCCATTTGAGAATGATAATTGTTATCATTAAGAAAATAAGACAAAAGGATGGTCCGTATGAATGAATCGTTTCCCGTATTAACCGAAACCTCTTCTTTACCGCTACTCTCTTCCATGTGCCGAGTACGTCGCGGGAAAAATTTCCGTATACAAGGCATCACGGTAAGCCGGCCCATACTTTGTCTTATTTTAAAAGGCAACGGCCTTCTGGTTCTGGATGACATCGTTTACGAAGCACAGGCTGGTGAACTGTTTCTGATCAAACCCGGTTTGACTATCGATGCAGTGGCTCATTCAGGAATCACTGAATTCCTTATGTTAAGTATGGAACAAGTCAATATGCAGCGAGTACGAGGCAAATGGAAAATGACCGCTTCTTCCTCTCTTCCATTTGAATGGCAGGCTGGCAAAATGCGCATCCGGCATGAACAGCAGGCAGCAGAACGAATGGCCAAGTTGTATGATTCCTATCGAGGGGAACTTGCAGATCATTTTGTCAGCATACATAGTCAGTTACATGAACTGCTACAATTCCTGTCAGAGCATCGACTGGAAGAAAACCTTGAAAAGGTAGATCCTGCACTGGAGCGTAGCATTTCATATATGCGTCGTTTCATGAGTGAAGGTATTAGCATGGATCATCTGGCCAAAATCGCCGGACTGACCCCAAGCTCATATTCCCGCAGCTTCAAAAAAGCAAAAGGCATGTCACCTACCGATTATCTCAATCGGCTACGGATTGAAGAAGCTAAAAAGCAACTGATAGAGGAAAACTGTGTTCTCAAAGAGGTTGCAGAATCCGTTGGATATGGCAATGAATATTATTTTAGTCGTAAATTCAAGCAGATGACTGGCATTGCGCCAAGTATATATATGAAGAAACATCGGTTACGTGTAGCCACAATATCTAGCGCTGGCTTTGATGAGCACCTACACTTCTTGGGATTGAAGCCAGTTGAATCACTGAATTTGGGCCATAGTCAGAATAAGAAGACAGCGGAGCAAGAACGTAATCTAACGAACCAACTGGAACAACTTCGCAAGGCTAAACCCGATCTAATTATTGGTGACGGTTCCTGCCAACCTTATACTGATCAACTGAAAGGTATTGCTCCTGTTGTTATTGTTGAGGTGACCGATGATTGGAAAGAGACTCATATTCGGTTGGCAGAGCTTACCGGGCGTGAGAAGCAAGCAAAGCACAATTTCAAGGAACTTGCACTTCATCGGTTGGAAGTCGCTCCATCCTCTACATTTACATCGAGTCGCGACCGGAAGCATGTCGTTTGGACAGACCGAATGAATTCTCCGCTTATTCATTCACAAGCCAAAGGCTCCACATTGCGGATTCCCTCACAACATATACAGCGGAAAAAGAAAAACCTATTGAAGCCTGTTGTCATGCATCCTTCTACGGCGTTGGCACACGAAAACTTGAGTGTCATCGGGCGATAAAAAGCAAAGGGACCCTTCCTGACGGAATGGGTCCTTTGTTTCGAGCTTATAACTGTTCTTTCATTTCTTCTTTAATCTCTTCTTTTGGAACAAGCTTATAGATTTCTTCATCTTCCATCGTATCAATAAGCCTGTCGAGCCATCGGTAGTATGCTTCCGCTTGCAATACTTTACGCTTGTCCTCATGCAGTACTTGCAGAAGCTCAGCGTCAGTCTGCTCATCAAGCTGATCCATCAACCGGTTCATCTCATCTACGGATTTACGAAGAATCTGAAGGTTGCTCTCCACCGCTTTTCTCCATTTAATGGCGAAATAATCCGTAAACGTCTGATGCCAGTCATACTCCACTTCATATAGATCTTTTCTGGAGCCTTTGCTCCACACCTTATTTACCATTTTTAGATCCAGCAGAGTTCGTACTCCGGTGCTCATGCTTGTTTTGCTCATTTCCATTTCCCGGCCCATATCATCAAGGGTCATCGGTTTTTCTGCGAAAAATAGCAATCCATATAAATGTCCCGTGGACAACGTTACGCCGTATAGATCCATATTTCGTCCAATGGCTTCGATAACGCGTTTACGGATCTTCAGCACCGCTGTCTGCTGATCCTCTTGCAAATGGTCCAAGCTCATGCTTGCAACCTCCATTCTGACATTCCAGTCTTGGCAAAAAATCAGCATGTTCAAGCTCTGCTTACATGGGAAAGCATGTAACTGGATATTCTATAAGCTAGAAAACACCTCACACCCAATGGATTATCTTGGGAACTTTACCATGCTTCAATTTGCCTACGATGATCATTTAACCAAAAAAATAAGCTTTAATTCAGCTCATTTTCTATTGTAGGAAAAGCAATAATAAATGTAAAGATGTCTGATTAGCCATAATAAGGAGATAAACAGAGCATTTCGAAGGAAAACTTTGTACAGTTTTTACTGTATAAACATTATGTACTGTTTATTCGGTTGCTATACTGGTTAACTATTGTTAGAATACAAACCGTTACCCAGAAAGACGGGAAGCGAAGCAAAAATTACCGGATTTCGTGGCTGGGCGCACAAGTGTATGGGCTTGTGGTTGCTGAAGGCCGTTCGAAGTGCACAACACATCAGAAGGGGTGAAAACATGACCATACTTGAAGTAAAAAACGTAAGTAAACTGTTTGGCCCCCAAACCGAGCAAGGTCTTGAATTACTGGAGCAAGGTTGGGGCAAAGAAAAATTGGCCAAAGAAAAACAAATAACGGTTGGTGTCAATCGGGTCAACATGGAAATTAAAGAAGGCGAAATCTTCGTTATTATGGGCCTGTCCGGTAGTGGTAAGTCCACACTGGTTCGGATGTTCAATCGCCTGATTGAACCAACATCCGGAGAAATACTGGTTCATGGCAAAGATTTGCGAAAAATGAACAAAGAACAATTGCGAGAAGTACGCCGGAAAACGATCAGTATGGTGTTCCAGAAGTTTGCGTTGTTTCCGCACCGCACTGTTCTTGATAATGTGGAATATGGTTTAGAAATTCAAAAGGTAGATAAGGAAGTTCGCCGTGAGAAAGCCAAGACCTCACTCGAACTGGTTGGCCTTAAAGGCTGGGAAGACAAAATGCCGGATGAACTGAGCGGCGGGATGCAGCAACGTGTCGGCCTCGCTCGGGCACTTGCGAATGACCCGGAAGTACTGCTGATGGACGAAGCCTTCAGTGCGCTTGATCCATTGATTCGTCGTGATATGCAAGATGAGTTGATTGAGCTTCAGGATAAGATGAAAAAGACGATTATTTTCATTACCCATGACTTGGACGAAGCGCTGCGCATCGGCGATCGGATTGCTCTTATGAAAGACGGCGCCGTTGTGCAGATCGGTACACCGGAGGAAATTATGATTCAACCGGCCAACTCATACGTGGCCCGCTTCGTCGAAGACGTGGACTTGTCCAAGGTCCTCACAGCATCACACGTTATGCGTCGCCCTGAAACCATCACAACCGATCGTGGTCCCCGTGTTGCTCTTGAGTTAATGCGTGAACGCGGGATATCAAACCTGTTTGTCATTGATCGCTCCAAAAAATTGCTGGGTGTCATTACAGCAGAAGATGCTTCGCGTGCTATGCGTGAGAGCAAAACTTTGAATGATATTCTGATCACCGACGGGCCAACCGTTGGACCAGAAACCTTAATACATGAACTATTTGAAATCACAAGTTCAGCCCATGTGCCGCTTGCCGTTGTTGGTGAGAACGGCCGACTGCAAGGTGTTATCGTCCGCGGTGCCCTGCTGGGTGCACTTAGCGGTGAAGTCGCAACAAAGGAGGAACCTGTGAATGATTCCCAAAATACCACTAGCATCGTGGATTGAATCCATCGTTGACTGGATGAGCTCCTCGCTCTCCGGATTGTTTAAAGTGATCTCTGTCGTTATTCAGGAAGTCGTCGGATTTTTCTCGGGGCTGTTTATGTTGCCTCATCCGCTCCTGTTTATTGCTATACTAGGTGTACTGGCGTTTTTGGTAGGCAGATTGCCTCTTACCCTGTTTACTGTTATCGGATTCCTGCTTGTCGATAACCTGGGCTACTGGTCTCAATCCATGGACACGCTCGGCCTTGTTATCACGTCAGGATTGATCTCAATTCTGGTCGGTGTACCTGTTGGTATCTGGCTGGCATACAGCAAAACTGCTGCACGGATTATCACACCGCTGCTTGACTTCATGCAGACGATGCCAGCATTCGTTTATCTGTTGCCAGCGGTTACGTTCTTCAGTCTCGGCGTTGTTCCCGGCGTTATAGCATCGGTGATCTTCGCTATTCCGCCAACCATTCGTCTGACTCACCTGGGGATTAAGCAAGTTTCCAGTGAACTGGTTGAAGCAGCGGATGCTTTTGGATCAACTTCGGCTCAGAAATTGTTCAAGGTACAGCTTCCACTCGCCTTGCCTACGGTGATGTCCGGTATTAACCAGACCATCATGTTGTCCCTGTCCATGGTTGTTATTGCATCCATGATCGGTGCACAGGGTATCGGTGCAGAAGTGTACCGTGCTGTAACGCAGCTTCAGATTGGTAAAGGTTTTGAAGCCGGTCTTGCTGTCGTGGTACTTGCCATCGTGCTTGACCGCTTTACGCAAAATCTGTTTATGCCTGGCCGTAAAAAAACTTCCCGTGTCTCTACGAAACAAAAGGCATGGATTACTGCAGCGGCAACACTACTTGTACTTGTTGCTGGCTTCTCTCAATACTTCACGGGCAGCACAACATCTGCTGGTGGCAACAACGGAGCAGCCAATGCTGTAGGTAAGGAAGTGAACTATCAGATTATTGGTATCGATCCAGGTGCAGGCATTATGAAATCAACCGCCAAAGCCATCAAGGATTATAACTTGTCAGACTGGAACCTGATTGAAGGTTCGGGTGCCGCGATGACCGCTACACTGGACAAAGCCATCAAAAACGAACAACCAATCATCATTACTGGCTGGACTCCTCACTGGATGTTCAACAAGTATGATCTGAAATATTTGGAAGACCCCAAAAAATCGTTTGGTGATGCCGAAGAAATTCATACCATCGCTCGTAAAGGCCTGAAAGAAGATCACCCGGTTGCTTATGAGTTCCTGAAGCGCTTTAAATGGACTTCGGATGAGATGGGTGAGATGATGATTGCCATTCAGGATGGTACATCCCCTGAACAGGCTGCCAAAGATTATGCAGAGAAACATGCGGATCAGATTGACGAATGGACAAAAGGTCTGACACCGGTGAACGGTGATGCGTTCAAACTGAGTTATGTTGCATGGGATTCCGAGATTGCAAGTACCAACTTGCTGAAATATGTCATGGAGAACAAACTCGGATACAAAGTCAACGCACTTCAAGTTGAAGCTGGACCTATGTGGACGGGTGTGGCCTCAGGTGACGTAGATGCATCTCCTGCGGCCTGGTTACCACTGACACATGCTGACTACTGGGAACGTTACAAAGATCAAGTTGAGGACCTTGGAGCCAATATGACAGGTGTACGCACAGGTCTGGTTGTTCCTAAATATATGACGGACGTTAACTCGATTGAAGATTTGGAAACGGGGGCTTCAACTTCTGGTTCATCCTCTGAACCTGCGGCAAATGCCAACGTTGGAGATGAAGTCAACCACCGGATTATCGGTATTGACCCAGGTGCCGGTATTATGAAAACCACCGCCAGTGCCATTGAAAAATATGGCCTGACCAACTGGAACCTGGTAGAAGGGTCCGGCGCAGCCATGACGGCTACGCTGGACAAAGCTTACAAGAATAAAGAACCAATTATTATTACAGGTTGGACTCCGCATTGGATGTTCAACCAATATGACCTGAAATATTTGGAAGATCCCGATAAAGTCTATGGAGATGCCGAAGAAATTCATACCATCGCTCGTAAAGGTCTGAAAGAAGATCATCCGGTAGCTTATGAATTCCTGTCCCGCTTCAAATGGACTTCGGATGAGATGGGCGAGATGATGATTGCCATTCAGGACGGTACCTCACCGGAACAAGCTGCCAAAGACTATGCGGAGAAACACAAAGATCAGATTGATGAATGGACGAAAGGTCTGACACCCGTGAACGGTGATACGTTCCGTCTCGGT
Organism: Paenibacillus polysaccharolyticus; assembly: GCF_900102085.1. GTDB lineage: Bacteria > Bacillota > Bacilli > Paenibacillales > Paenibacillaceae > Paenibacillus > Paenibacillus polysaccharolyticus. Next base: position 139,986 of record NZ_FMVM01000005.1, read on the forward strand.
TATGTTGCCTGGGACTCAGAGATTGCAAGTACGAACCTACTGAAATATGTAATGGAAAACAATCTCGGTTATAAAGTCAATGCACTGCAAGTTGAAGCCGGACCAATGTGGACGGGTGTTGCATCAGGCGACGTGGATGCTTCTCCGGCTGCATGGCTTCCTCTGACACATGCTGATTATTGGGCTAAATACAAGGATCAATTGGATGACCTTGGTGCCAATATGACAGGTGTAAAAACGGGGCTTGTTGTTCCAGCCTATATGGATGTCAAATCCATCGCAGACTTAAAGGATAAATAAATCTTTTCTCTTGTTCAAACATTCTTTGCAGTAAGTTGATTTTGTTCTTATAGCATTGTTTCTTTTAATGGAAACGGCCTATCTCGAATGTACGAGATAGGCCGTTTTCGTTTAACTAACAAAGAGACGAAAAGGGCCTTTGTGCCTCTTCGTCTCTTCTCTTATATCATTTTTATTATGAAAGGTTTACGCGTAATCCCTTAGGTGTTAATTGCTTGATTATTTCCCTGTGCCAAGAAATCCTTCTTTGAAAATATTCAATACATAGTCGAGTGTAATCGGGTCACTGTACGTCACCGCTTTGGTATCGAGCTCGATAACCTGTTTGTTCTGAACGGCCGGAATTTTACTCCAGATTCCCGACTTCATAATCTCGTTATCCCGAGTCATGTCTCTACTGAGCACGATGAAGTCACCCATGTACTCCGGAAGAACTTCAAGTGACAAGGAGTGATAACCGTCTTTTAACGTATCATTCTTTACTTTTTCAGGCATATTCAACTTCATCGCTTGGTACAGCGCTTCCGTTCCACGTGCCCAGTGATCCCCCATGGCAAAAACTTCTTTATCAGCGATTTCGATGGTGGACACCGTTACTTTATCTCCATACTTCGCTTTAATCTCATTGCCGATCTCCCCGGCTCTTTTGGTGAAATCATCAATCCATGCTTGTGCTTCAGACTCTTTGTTCAGCACTTTACCAATCTCCAGTTGCTGTTGCAAATAATCGAGTTTACCCCATGTGTATACAATCGTTGGGGCAATTTTGGAAAGTTGTTCAAGATTTTTCATATGTGAACCTGCAATGATCAAGTCAGGATTCAAAGCGGAGACACTCTCCGGATCTTCATCACTTACGATAGCAACGTCTTTTAATTTATCCTTGAACAGCGGATTTTCTGCTGTCCATTTATCTACGCCCACTGGCGTTACATCCATAGAAAGGATATTGGGACCGTTCGTCAAAGCAACGATTCGTTGAGGTTTAGCCGGAATTTCCACGGGCCCTGTTTCGGATTGATACGTTATCGTATCCGAAGTATTCGCTGCTTCACTGCTTGTCCCTTCCGTTGCAGTTGCCTCTTGTTTTCCATTGTCTGATGCACCGCTTGAAGCCCCGTTACCGCATGCGCTGGCAATCATCGTAAATAACATCAGCACGATGAACGGTAGAATCCATTGCTTTTTCATCTGTATAGTCTCCCCTAATCGTTAATGATAATCATTATCAATTTAATGAACGTGTTGATTATATGATATGAGTCGATAGCATGTCAATCATTTATCAAAATCCCTTGTCCCAAAGTAGACTCTTGGAGAAATGTGCCTGCTTGGATACAACATATTTATCGTAACAAAAAATACAGCTTGCAGAATCGTTCTGCAAGCTGTGTCCCATCATTTCAACTTCATTTGAAACACTCTAATTATGCTTCCAATCTGGTACGAAATCCTTATTGCTGCGATCTAAACTCAATGGCGGAAAGGATTAGAGTCACGACTTCAGCCCTCGTCGCTTCTGCCTTTGGATTAAACCTGTTACCTCCCGTCCCCTTCACTAATCCTGCTTCCTGTGCAGCAGCAATGTATGGAACAGCCCATGCAGGTACTTGTGTTGCATCTGCAAACGTCAGTGATGACTTGGAATCCAGCGGCAAGCCAAGGGCTCTCACCAGCATAACGGTCATCTCTACCCGTGATATTTTGCCTGTTGAACGGAATGTATCATCCGTATATCCACTAATAATGCCTTGGTCCACTGCCTGTGCAATGAAGCTTTGAGCCCAGATAGGAATGGATGCTGCATCTTTGAAGGCTAGCGCTCTATTGCTTGCAGGCAATTCAAATGCTCGTGCCAGCATCACAATGAATTCAGCACGTGTCGCCGGCATATTCGGACGGAAGTTCCCATCCTGATATCCATTGACAATGCCCCGGATAATGGCAGCTTTGATCGCTTCTCCTGCCCAGTGACTGCCGATATCCTTCAATTCCACCAGTGGGTTGGCTGGAGCCGTGCTACTGCCATTCCCGGAATTGCCCGGTACTCCCGGTGTAGCTGGATTTGTCGTTCCTCCATTACCCGGATTGCTCGGAGTTGTTGGTGTTACAGGTGTCGTTGGAGTTGGATTGCTTGTACCACCGCCATCACCCCCACTTCCCGGTGTACCGCCATTGTTGCCGCCGCCGTTACCAGGATTGTTACCATTTCCATCTCCATCTCCTGGAAGAGGGGCGCCTTTAAGATCGGTGCTACGACCTTCCACAGCTTGATTTACGGTGCCGGTCCGATCCAGATGCTCAAGGAAAATCTCATAATCAACCAGATTTAATTCATAGTATCGGCCATCGTTTTTCGCGGCTCTCATGCTACGGTAGAAGTCTCCTCCGTTAGCCATAAATGAGTTTGTGGCCACAATATAATATCCGTTTGGATCAATATCGGTAAATGTTCCATTACCATTTTTAATCTGAACTTTTATCACACGCTTGCCTTCTTGAGTTACGGTATTTGTAGTGGAATCCATTTTTTCTCCAGGCTTTATGGAATCATAATAAAAACGCATACCTGATACCTGCGGGAACCGCCCTTCTCCCGTTTCCACACCGCTTACCCCGTTTTCGAGCGCGGCTGTAATTTCCTTGCCTGTCATTTTAAGTGCCGTGAGATTATTCCCGAACGGCATTACGGTCAGCAAATCCCCGAGCGTAATATTTCCTTCCTTGAACGAAGCACGTATACCTCCACTGTTCTGGATCGCGACGTACCCTTTGACGTCATTCTCTTTTACGATCGATTTTACTTTTTCCAGCATGCCATCGGTCATAAAATTCCCCAGATTCGTTTCCTGCTTCCTTACACTTCCGCGCTCTCCATCCAGGAATACGTTTGTTTTACCGATGACTTTTTTCTTATATTCGGCCAAAGGTGATGCATATTCTTGCAACTTCGCCAGTGCCTGTGCATCATCTTTATACACGAAAGCATCGTCGGCTCCCTTGGCATCGAGGTTCAGCAATCTTCCATTCCACTTCTTCAAGATGCCTGCTTCATCAAATGTCACATCAAGTTTACCAAGCGATACATCATATTCTCCCGTCTGCACCACCAGGGTTGGTTCCTCTGCATCCCCAACCACGATCGGTTTGTTCAAAATGGTATGGGAATGTCCGCCGACAATGATATCGATGCCTTTTACGGCTTCAGCCAGCTTCAAATCCTCGGAGTAACCGAGGTGTGTCAGGGCAATAATTTTGTTAATACCCTCTTCTTGCAACATATTTACCGTTGCTTGTGCACTAGCCTGAACATCCTGGAATTTCAGATCATCTCCTGGTGAAGACAGGGACACTGTGTCTGAAGTGGTTAAACCAAATATCCCCACTTTCTCCCCGTTCACCTCGGTTATAATCGCCGGATAAATTTTGCCATCTTCCCCTGGTTGCCCGATGCTGGCTTGATACAAACTGCCCAGATCGGTATCCTTCGTGTAGTCAATATTGGCACTTACAAAAGGGAATTCCGCTTTATGAATGAATTCTTTCAGCACGGCCGGCCCTTTATCAAATTCATGATTCCCGAAGGTCATCGCATCATATCCGATCATATTCATAAACTCCAGATCAGCGAGACCATTGAAAAGGTTGAAATATAATGTCCCTGAAAATACATCCCCTGCATCCAGCACAAGTGTATCGTCGTTGCGAGCTTCTTTTATCGCTGTCACACGGCGAGGAATGTTGTCCAGATGCGCATGTGTGTCATTCGTGTGTAGCACGCGTAGCTTAAAATCACCTGCTTCTGCCGGTTCTCCGATACTCAGCTGTGCCAGCAGCGGATCATGATCACTAACTCGTCCGTGTGAGGTTTCAAAGTCAGCGTTGACATGTACTACCTCAATTGCCGCCGTGTCTGACAGATTTTTACTCACCAGAATGTGATCCAGAGTCTGGGAATTGCCATCGTAGATGTAGGAATAACGCTGATTCTCAGGTAGCTTGTCGACCAGATTATCAAGTTCATTGCCTGCAACGATGTTTAACGTCTTGGAAAACTGAAAATCGTTAAAATCACCAAGTACAGCTACATTGACTTCAGGGTCTTTGGCAGTCAATTCTTTTACAAAACCGTTCACAAGCTCAGCTTGCTTGGCCCGCTGCACTTCACTGCTCCGCGTTGCAGGCTGGATACTGCCAAACGGTTTCAGATCACCGCCTTTGGAATTAAAATGATTCGCAATCACAACGACTCGCTCACCGTTGAATTCGAATTCCGCAGCCAGCGGTTTACGTGAACTAGCAAATGCTTCATCCGTCGGAGCAATACGGCCAGGATTAAAAGACAAGCTTCCGTCAGCGGAAACAGCGACTGCTTTGGACGCATTGCCTTTACCTATCCCCGCCGCCAAGGAAACTCGTTCTGGTTGGTATAGGAAACCTACACGAATGTTGGCCCCTGGTGCACCGCCATCCTTATTATTTTCCGGAGCAATTTCACTGAATTGATAAGTGGGGCCATGATTGGTCTTGATCGCATCGATCAGCGTCTGAAAGCTCTCATTCGCTTCCGTTGTCCCCGTATCCGCATCACCGTCATTATCCTGTACTTCCATAATGCCGATAATATCTGGTGCTTTCAGATTGTCTACAATGATTTTCCCAATTTTCACAGCTCGTGCAGCATCCTTTTTGCTGAAATTCTCCACATTAAATGTGGCGATGGTCAGCTTGTCCTCCGCTTTCTCAATAGTCGTCACCGCTTGCTGGGTTGGACCCGAAATGACGGGTGGCAATGCCCCATCGGGATTAATTCTGAAATTGCCGTTCGTATAGGTCATCACCCCAACGACGTTACCGTTCAGTTTATCTCCGGTCTTGACGGCACCAGACGGTTTTTTACCAATAAATAACCGTTGCGGATTAAGATCACTTTCGAAGGTTTCTTTTCCGTTATCCGTCAAAATAACACCGCCCGCAGGAGTACGAAGCGGATTATTAACACCATTGTCCACGACAACGGCAAGACCCGGTTGGCTAGAATATGGCCCTATAATCTCAGGATTTTCAAGCTCTACTCTCATGCCCTCCAAACTTTCATAGAAATCTATGGCATCCGTCTCGGGGTTAAATACCGACAGCGAATCGCTGTCAATAACCGTTGGAATGATACGTCCATTTTTCCCCAGCAAAGCAGGGGCTGGCAACGGTTGATCCTGACCTTCTACCGTAATGGAAGAAGCTACAATTTCTGTTGTTGCCAATTCGGATTCTGATACAGCGTACTCCTTCACTTGACCCGATACTTTGACTCTATTTCCTGTAATCATGCCATGAGATGATTTGTATACAAGGATAGCCTCCGATGTGTTGTCATCATTGTCTTCCATCCCGGGAATCTCTTGCATGTAAAACGAATTTGAATTCACCACATACGTTACAATTCCTTCAACATTTTGCACGGCTAGTCCATCATATAACGAGGAATGTGACGCCCCTTGAATATCATGAATTCTAAGATTGTCCAGTTCCTGAATAACCCTGTAACTAAAACTGTATACTTGGCTAATTTTACCGTCTAATACAGCCACTGCTTTAACTAAAGTATCCTCATGGATTGTGATTGGCTGGTTATATAAGGTGGATGCTGTCGTCGGATCAGCCCCATCGACTGTAAAATAAATGCTCGCACCCGCCATAGGCGAGGACAATGAGACGTTTGAGCCTGTTACGATTCCACCCGAAGGTACACTAGCTGTTACAGAAAGTAGATTTTCGACAACATCTGCTGACGTACGAGGAATCAGCTCAAGTCCATAACTGGTGTGATAGGTCATGACACCTGTTACTTTTTCGTATGTCTTGTCTGTTTGGAGTGCAGAAGGACTATTTTTGGCATAAATGATGATCTCGCCGCCTTGTGCATCTGTCGCATAAAAAGTAGAACTGCTGTTTTTTGTCACCGTAACTTCATTTACTTCGACAAGCATTCCTTCATATTTTCCTCCTGATCCTTTTCCCCCACCTGGCGCTGGGACAAAGTCACGGGATGTAAGCTTGAGAGGCTCGGGTAAGCCTTGATGTTTGTTCAAAATTTTAATATACCCGCCTGGAAATCCAGCTTTATCTTTCTCCACTTGAAGCAGACCATTGTATAGGCTAAGCGGGCCATAGGCTTCAATCTGATCACCTGGTTCCACACTTGCATCAGTTCCACGTATAACAATTCCTGCATTTTCATCTTGAATATACAGGTTTGCCATACCTCCGGATTCTTCTCGATAGGTAACCAACCCTTGGACAGTTACGGGTTCATTTTCTGACTTGGTTCGTGCTTCCGAGATAGAAACAGGGGTATTGTTAACCACGGTGTAATCCAAAATTGTGAAGTCGCTATCTTCCAATCCTGTTTTATGTGCGTAAGCTTCAATGTGAGTAGCATCCGTTATCGTAATCGGGGATGTGTAGGGGATAAATTCAGTCTCATCATTTAATCTGTAAGAAATGGAATCTCCAACCGTGGTTGTCTCCAAAGTAATCAAGGTTCCAGAGGGAACAGCGCCTGATGAAGGGTTCGCACTAACACTTGCTGCCTTCGTTTCAGGTTTTTCATCCACCTGTTGAAATTTGGTTGAAGAAATACTTCTAATGCCATTGACAGTGAAATAGGTTTCTAATGATCCATTCGTAATCCTGACTTTGGAATGATACAGGGAGGTATTGCTTTGTAATCCGAAAGTGCTACGAGGTGCATTCATAGGTACTTGTACCGGCATCATTTTACTGATATCCGTTTCTTCAGGACGATCTGCCAGAGCAAAATTAGTATCCGATGTAAAGGGTGGATTCAACTGAACGGACGATCCACCGTTGTAGTAGCCAACAACATAACCTTCAATCGTCGCCGTTGATTTATCGGAATTCTTCGCTTGTGCCTGGGCTACAGTTAATACTTCATCTGCTGCTGATGCTTTGCTGTCTAACAGCCCTGCTGGTATAGCCCCTGTCAGTAGCAACATTGTCGCCAGAAATATTCTGAACCACCTAATCATCTGCATACGATACATGTTCAACCTACCCCCATGTTTTTTAAATTAGCAATCATTTGTTCACATAGCTTGTACATTAGTTCAAATATAAGATAACTGAACGATAGAGACATGTAAATCATATTTCAGCGAAATGATAGAAAATAGAACATAAACATTACGAATGAATTAGTTTTTATTAACTTCGGGATCCATTCGTTCGCTTTTCAGGACTTAAAGAGGACATTTTGTAGGCAAAACTATAACAACTTAAGTATACAGACCTATATCGCGTTAACTTTAGTAACATATACATTGATTATTACTCATGGATTCGACAGTGAATGACGTAAAATATAACTAAATACACACACCATAATACGGCGATCGATAGGACCGCCGCATCTGGTTACGTTCTAATTCATTTCTGCTTCACGGATTGTTATTTCTTCACTGTGCCATTGTACTGATTGATTTTTTCCGTAATCTGCTGTGCTGCCGCATCCAGTGCTTCTTGTGGCGCCCCTTGCCCATTCAGCACGGTTTCAATCGCTCCTTCGACAATCTGTCTCGCTTCTGGAAAAACACCCATAACTGCGCCGGATGTTGCTGTCGAATCGGCTGAAGCGTGCAATTGGTCGACTGCTGTCTGGAACTGCGGATATTTCGTCATATTATCCTTAAATACTTGCTGATCGTAGGCTGCTGTCGTAATTGGGAAGTATCCTGTCGCCACACTCCAGTTCGCTTGTACCTCAGGTGTAGCCAGATACTTGATAAACTCCCAAGCGGCCTGCTGCTGGGCTTCCGACTTATTATTCATGATGTACAAGCTTGCCCCACCAACAACCACGCCGCCTTCTTTAGCATCCGCTGGACGAGGCAGGAAACCTGTTCCCAGTTCAAACTTGCCGCCTGAACCTTCAACGATTTTGCGCAGCCCTGCTGTGGAATCCAGCGTCATACCAATCTGCTGTGCCGTAAATGCTGCCGTGGTGTCGTCTGTATTGCGTCCCAGATTCGAGAGGGTTTTCTCGTCAATCATCTTTTTCCACCACGTTAACGTCTTCACACCCGCTTCGGAGTTCAGCATAGATTCGGTTGCCGCCGCGCTTCTCCCGTTTCCATTGTTTACATAATCTGCATTCTGGTTTGCGAAAAATTGTTCCATAAACCAGCCATAAATCGCCATCGACGCTCCTGGTTTACCGTCTTTGGACAAAGCCTTAGCTGTTTGCTCGAACTCTTCATACGTCTTTGGTGGATTCTCCGGGTCCAATCCGGCAGCCTTGAACATATCCTTGTTGTAATACAAAATTGGATTCGATGTATTAAACGGCATCGCATTCAGTTTGCCATCAATTGTATAATAACGAATAATGTTCGGCTCCAGTTGGGACAGATCAAACTTGTCCTTGTCGATGAACTGTTGCACCGGTGTAATCATGCCCGAGTCAATCATAAACTTACTGCCAATCTCATAGACCTGGATCAGATCCGGCCCACTGTCGGAACCCATAGATGCTTTAAGCTTATTCAAGCTCTCATCATATTTCCCCTGGTAGATCGCTTTAACCTGAATCTCTGGATGGCTTGCATTGAAATCGGAAGCAAGTTGGTTAATGGCTTTCTCGCCTGCACCGGACATGGAATGCCACCATGTCAATTGAGTTGTTTTAGCTGCTGCCGCATCAGCTTGCGCCCCACTTGCCGGGCTACTTGTTTCTGTTTTCGTACCACAAGCCGAAATAACCAACATCAGCGCTGCTAGCATTAGTGCAAAGGTTCCTCTTCTTTTCATGTCGCTCTCCTTTAGATGGCTCGCGTTATAAAAAAACATTTGTTGAGCCTGCACGTTGTAGCCGTTCCGGTTACGAATCATTCTTACGATCGCTGTTGTCTCCAGATTTACCTGAACTATTTTTTAGTCGTTAAAATCCCAGAGACAAAGGCGAACGCTTCGCTTCTTCAGAATTGATTCTTCTCCTCCACTACTCTTGCAGCTCATCAAAACCTTTTATACAAGGCGAGCCTCATTTTATTCGCTCATGGCATTTCATGCGTAACCTGAACGGTGATGCAGGTTTCCTTTATCCCTTAAGTGCTCCGGCTGCCATGCCTCGCACTAGTTGCTTTAGTCCAAAGATCAGTAGTAGCAGAGATGGCAGGATCACCATCGCAGTTCCGGCAAACACCAGATTCCACGCCGTGGATTCCTGGAACTCCAGCATAGAAATTCCGATTTGAGCCGTTCTCATCTCGGGTGTGTTGGTTACAAGCAACGGCCAGAGATACGCGTTGTACATACTGAGGAACGAGTAGATCGCCAGTGTGCCAAGTGCCGGGCGGGACAACGGCAAGACATGTGAGATGAAATAACGGATATGTCCACAGCCGTCTATTTTTGCTGCCTCGAACAGCTCTTTGGGCAACTGCATGAAGAACTGCCTGAGTAGAAAGGTGCCAAATGCGGTTGCGAGAAACGGCACCGTCATTCCCTGATAACTATCCAGCCAGCCCCAGCTGCGAATGGTCAGATAGTTAGGAATCATCGTCACTTCCCACGGAATCATCATGGTAGCCACAAACATGCTGAAGATAACGTTTTTACCTTTAAATTGCATTTTGGCAAAAGCATAAGCAGCCATACTGGCTGTAATTAATTGCCCGATCGTAGTCAACCCCGCCACCAGAAAGGTATTCCCGATGAATCGTCCAATCGGCACAATATCGAACACTTCTGCGAAGTTAGATAAATCAATGGATGTCGGGATGATATGCGGTGGATACGCACTCGCATCCTCAGGCGTCATCACGGCCATGAATAAGGTGTACATCACCGGATACAATACCAGTGCAGCGCTGATCGTCAGCAACATATAGAGCAACGTCTGGTTCCATTTTGCATTCATTGGTAATGCACTTTCCTCTCTACCCATTTGAATTGAAGCAGGGTCAGTAGCATAATGACCGCGAACAGAATTAAAGCCTGTGCACTTCCTGTCCCGAAGCGGAAGTTCACAAATGCCTCCTGATAGATGGAATACACAAACACATTTGTACTGTCCATCGGGCCGCCCCGCGTGAGAATGTTGATCTGACCGAACGATTGAAACGCACCAATGATGGATACCACCGTCACAAAGAACAACGTTGGCGACAACAGCGGCATGGAAATTTTGCGAAACGTGAGCAAAGCGCTCGCCCCATCCATCTTGGCACTTTCGTAGATCTCATCCGGAATTCCTTGTAATCCGCTGGATAGAATGATGTAGTTGAAACCAAGGTTCATCCAGATCGTCATGATGGAGATTGAAACCAATGCCCAATCGGGACTCGTTAACCAAGGAATTGGATCAATGCCTGCTTTGCCAAGCAGATAATTAAGCATCCCCAGCGTCGGATGGAAAAGAAACTTCCAGATGACGGCCGACGAGCCTACCGATAACACAACAGGCAGCGAGAAGACAAATTGGAACACACGCATTCCCTTAAAGCGGTTATGAGTCAAAGCCGCCAGAATAAGGGCTACGAATATGCCTGTCGGTACGGTGAACAGAACAAACAGTAATGTCACTTTCATGCCTTGCATAAACAGACCTGACTGGAATACCGCTTTGAAGTTATCCAGCCCTACATAAGCCGCAATCTGTCCCGTCGGGTCGGTAGAATGCAGACTCAAGTACACTGACTTGAACATGGGATAAAACAGAAACACAGCGAACAAAAGCAGCGATGGTGCTAGAAAACCGTAAGCCAGCACGTTCTCCCTCATCCGCTGCAATCGCAGGGAAGTTGTCCGACGATTGTAGTAATTCGAGGTTATACGCCGTTTTATGGCAGGCAGGCTGAACTGGTTGTCAAGATCACTCATCTGAAGTTTTTCCTCCTTGAACACCCTTCTTGGATTACACCTCTTGGGTTATGCTCTCGGTGTACAAGCTCTGAGATGAATAACCATCTGAACTCAGCACCACGAACTCTAGTTTAATTTTCCAATGTCACAGCAAAATGGAACTTGCATCAAATTCAAGTTAATCCTTGCCTAACCGTTTTACATAACGCAACATAGAACAGGATGGATTTACCAAACTGCACAAATGCGCAAAAAACCGCAAGAAACCTCCAATCTGGAGAAACCCCTGCGGTAATATGTGTAAATACTATATTAAACATTAACGTTATATTGATAAATCTTGCTTTACATTCATTTTCCATTAACGATTCAGATGATATGGCACCGTCGTCACAATCACATCTTTATAATTAATCAGATAAGCCCGAATCATGAAGCTGGTCTGGTTATGCAGTACATTTTGCCACCAGTGCTTCGTAATAAATTGCGGAATCAGGATGGTGATATGATCGGTTTCCGCTGTTTTCCATTCCACCGTATCAATGAATTTCTTCAGTGGCCCCATAATGCTGCGATATCTCGATTTGATCACGACCAAACGGACGCCTGGATTCCATTCTTCCCACTTCTGCTCCATCTTCCGTATAGCCTCATCATCAAAGCCGATGTAAAGCGCCACCACATGATCCGACATCGTCTGGGCGTAACTGATGGTATTCATCACCACCCGAGTAATGCCCGCCACCGGAATAACAATCGTATTGCCTTTCTTGGCCGGTTTATCCACCTGAATATCGATACGTAGTTCGTCTGCGATGTTGCAGTAATGGCTGCGAATGCGCATGAACACATAAACGACCAGTGGCAAGAAGATAAAGATAACCCATGTCTGTGTGAACTTGGTGAAAATAAAAATCAGCGTAATGGACAACGTAGTCAGCATACCGATTGTATTCACGAGCAGTTTTGTCTTCCACCCTGACGGCTTGATTTTGATCCAGCGTATCATCATGCCGAGTTGGGACAATGTGAATGGAATGAACACCCCGACCGCATAGAGCGGAATCAGGTTTCCGGTATCCCCTTTAAATCCAACGACCAGGAGTGCCGACATGACGCTGAGAAAAATAATCCCGTTCGAGAAACCTAAACGGTCTCCACGCACCATGAACATATGTGGCATATATTTATCCTTCGCCATCATGAAGGACAACAGCGGGAAAGCGGAGTATGCCGTATTCGCCGCGAGGAACAAGATCAGGGCCGTAACACCCTGGATAATAAAGTACATCCATCCTCTGCCAAACGTAGCTTCGGCAATCTGGGAGATGACCGTCGCTTTCGGATCAGGTTTGATGCCGTACCCAAAGGCTAACAGTGTAATGCCGATAAACATGGCACCAAGGATGCAACCCATCAGTAGCAAGGTTCCGGCCGCATTTTTCTCCGCAGGTTGCTTGAAGTTCGGAATGGCGTTACTAACCGCCTCAACCCCGGTCAAAGCCGAGCATCCAGAGCTGAACGCTTTAAGCAGCAGAAAGATGCTGACATGCGACAGACTTGTTCCGAATTCCGGAGCCGCAGCATGCATACCACCAGTCAGAAATTTGAATCCACCCGAAATAATGAGAATCGCAATCGAAAAGATAAACAGGTAAATAGGGATCGCCAGCACCGAAGCTGACTCCGTAACCCCTCGCAGATTCATAACGGTCAGAAACACAATCATAATAAGCGCAATAATGACACTATAGTCATGCAATACAGGAAAAGCGGATGTGATCGCATCGGTACCTGCGGAAGAACTTACAGCCACGGTCAGGATATAATCGACTAGCAATGAACCTCCGGCAATCAAGCTCGGTGTAGTGCCCAGGTTATCCTTGGCTACGATATACGCGCCGCCCCCTGTAGGATAAGCAAATATGGTCTGGCGATACGAAAAAATTAAAATGACGAGCAATCCCAGCACGGCGATGGAAATCGGAACCGAGTACCACAAGGCGGCGAATCCCGCCGCAACCAGCACCAGCAAAATCTGTTCCGTACCGTAGGCCACGGATGATAAAGCATCGGAAGACAGGATGGCGAGCGCCTTCCATTTCCCCAATTTTTCTGCATCCAATTCAGCCGACTTCATTGGCTTGCCGATTAAGATTCTCTTCATTTTGCCAAGCATGATCATAACTTCCTTCCATCTCTTGTCTATAAGCTTCTTTGCTTCTCATTTGGGTAACAATGTCTGTTCTTATCTATGAAGCATAGTTATTATGCAAAATCGCAGAGCCATTGACAATACGTCATTTCACCCGAAAATCGCCAGCGCGTGATAATGCATTCTACGATTCAATAATCGATAACAAAGCCTTTCTTGCTAAGCAAAATGAACGTTTTTGACCCAAAACGGCGATTGTTTGCCTGAAAAAAGAAAAAGACCTTCGGTTCAAAGAACCAAAGGCCACGATCACGATTTCATATGGTTAGCTTCATATAACACAATTGTCATATTGAGCTTGTTTACACTTCATTTTGAATGATACCGGGACGAGGAGTTACACCAAATTGTTCTGTAAGGGCAAGCAGTTGCTCATCCGTAATCCGCTGCCTGATATCGTGACCTGCAACAAGCATGTACACTTGTGCTGCTTTCTCGATGGTCTCAATCAGACCAAACGCTTCGTCAATCGTTGTGCCTGTTCCAAAAATGCCATGCTGCGGCCAGATGACCGCGTGATACTCCTGCATTTTCTCCGCCGTTGCGCGGCCGATTTCATTCGAACCGGGCATCATCCAAGGGATGATCCCAACGCCATCTGGAAATACCACCACACATTCGGTGCACATCTGCCAGAGTGTCTTGGTAAACTTGGCCTCGTCCAGTTCATGGATGAAGGTCATGGCTAGTACATGTGTCGCGTGGTTGTGCATGACAACCCGGTGGTTCGGGTCTCTTTTCAAACGTTCAATATGGCTCATAAAATGGGTCGGCAGTTCACTTGTCGGGTTCGCGCCACCGTTCAGTCCCCACAATACCTCCAGCACCTGTCCATCCGCAGATACACGCAGTACACCCAGATTGCCTTCCGGGTCTGCCAGCACGTTTTTGAAATATTTGCCCGATGCCGTAACGATAAAATATTGTCCCGCCAGTTCTTGCACGGAAAAGGCAGGTGTGATGGTGCGGATCACATGATGAATGTCAATGTAAGGTGCAACCTCTTCCTCTTTCAGTAGATAGCTGACATTACCGCCATTACGCTCATCCCATCCATTTTTCCACATATGCTGCGTAATCTCTGCCATCTCGCGTACAAATGGAATATTGAATCCGGCAGGTTGCTGTCTTTCGGTCTGAAGGGTCACGTTCATTTCTATCCTCTCCTATGTTCAAGTATAAAATGGGGCTGTCACGATCAAATTAAGTTCCTTTTTTCACATTCATTATACCTTTGTTTATGTTTGTTAGTCAATAATAAACACAGATTATTATTTTATTTATTTTTGTTTATCTTTATTTTATTGTAAAACGTCGAAAACAAGCAAAAAAATACCCCGCCGTCGCCCGGCAGGGTCAGTCACACATCTATTTAACACGAGAAGGGGTTTACAAGAGTTATCATATCCTTCCCACCTTAATAGAAGCTGAACGCGAAATAAAAAATGCATGAAAACGACTCAAGATAAGATACCCTAGAACGTTAATCAGCGGGCAGTATTATTTTTCCGTAATCTATAGAAAGGCTTCATCACACCTGTTGCTTCATCCCGTCGTTCGTGCATTTGCTCAAATCCCAGTTGGCTCAAAATGTGACATGCCGCTTCATTATCCGGATGATGACTTGCCACCAGCGTCGCTACCTCTAATTTGTCAAAAGCATAACGAACAACAGCCTGCGCCGCTTCTTGCGCATAGCCTTGTCCCCAGTAATCCCGAGTCAGCAGGAAACCAAGCTCATAGATGTTCTCCTCCGGATCATAAGGGCAGAGGCCACAGCAACCGATAAACACGTCTGAATCTTTCTGAAAAAGGGGCCAGTACTGCACTCCCTCCTGCTTCTCACGCTCGATCTCCTGAGTTAGCCTCGCCTCTACTTCATCTTCGCTCAGAACCTCGTTGCCACGAACCCAACGGGTCACCTCATGATCACCCCAGAGCGCAAACGCGAGGGCACGATCACCTTCGTCCCATGTCGTAAATACAAGTCGCTGCGTTTCCAATATTTTGGTTTGCTTACGGTTCATATTCTATCAACCTCCCGAATCCCAGGCACAGTCTCAACGTCCGGTCTATACTATTCCATTAATCGTGTACGGTTCAGAGTAAACTCTCGGGCCCCAACATTTTATGTAGTTTGATACGCCTTCCCCTGTTTACGACAAGGCTTCAATATGAAAAAGTAACCCCTGCCGACCCGGTCGGCAGAGGTTCATACGTTCTACTAACATCTGATAGATTACGCCAAAGCAACTTCAATCGTACCGGAAGCAGCACCTCCCTGGTTCGCCAGCAAAGCGAAGACCAGCACCTGACTTGCGGTAATGCTCAAACTGCTGTTCACCGGAACAATATAAGTGACAACTGGAGCATTTACACGAGTGATGACGAGAGATACCGGAAACGGTCCATTGTTGTTCACCGTAACACTTGCATTGGTGCCGCCAGACAGGTTTTCATAGTAGGATTTACCCACACCCGCTGGCAGATTGTAGAACTGTAATGGTAAAAGGATGGCCATCAAAATCACCTCCTTTTTGCTTTGATACGGTATTCTATGTTTCAAATCTAGTAAAGCCACGGTGAATTGACCCTGGTAGAACGTACATTTATAGCTGACATACAAGTTTAATAGATAACGTATCCCGCGAAATACAAAAAAAGCCCCACCGGATGATCCGGCAGAGCTGCTTGTCCAAGAACAAACTATGCGTACAGCATAAAAAAGTTCAATTCATGGCCTTGTTGTTTGAGGTAATTATAGAGCTGTGAGCGATGGTGGAACACATGTGTGAGCGTTTCGATCTGCCACTGCACCTGTAGGTGTCCATGCTCTGCGTAGAAAGCTTTGGTAGAGCGGTTCAAAAAGTCCTCTTCGCTGAGACTTGTAATATATGCTTTGTACGCCTCGAAATTGCTCCATAATGTCTTTTCCAGTTGCTCAATATCCTGGTTTCCAGATAAACGGTTCTCCACTTGACCTACTTCAGCCTCACCTTTCTCTTGCATGATGATAAGATCCGAAGCCGTAATCTGAATAAAATGATGCACCAGCTCCACAAGGGAACGCATATTGTCCTGCGGACGATACGCCCAGTCCTCCGGACGAATTAGACGAATTAACGAAGCGCCTGTGCGTACGCCTGTTTCCAGTTCCGTTAACAGATGCTCTCGAATTTGCAATGTTCCATTCATGATTCATTACTCCTTTGTGATAAGTCTATGATTCATAGTATAACGGAAGATACGGCTGCATCATTGTACTTTTCGGACAACATCTGTTGCTGCTCCTGAACAGCAACTAGCGGTGTATCACCGTAAAACTTGCGGAATTGCCTAATCAGATGCGCCTGATCGTAAAATCCATACGTCTGTGCTAGTTCAGCTCCGTCCGTAGCCAAGCCTTTGCGAATGCCATGCAGCACCTGATGGAAACGAACAATTTCACTAAAACGCTTGGGACTGATGCCCACTTGTTCGGTCATTTTGCGATGCAACTGACGTTCACTGACAGCTTCTCCCTGGGCAAGGTCTTGTATACTCAAGCGGCCATTATCCTTGAAGATCCGGTAGAGCACATTACGAAGCAAATCCTGATCAGCATGATGATGAATCGGGCTACTGCGCAGGGTCACTCGGCGGAGGTAAGACTCCATCACCTGCACACGCTGAGCAAAATTCCTCGTTCCCTCCATCTTCAACCTTAGCTCGTCCCATCGAATTGGCCAGCATTCTTCCAGCGGTATACGTCGGTCTGTAAACAAATCCAGTGACTGACCATGTAAAAAAGGAGCTCCCCCGGGAAAAAAGCGAACCCCAAACGTATATGCTCCCGTAGTAGGCGCTGTCAACGATAACGGAAAAGCAAAAGGCTGCATGTAATTGCCGCAATAGCTATACGTATACCTTTCTTGCTCTGGATTATAATCGATCAGGATGTCAGTGCAACCATCTGGTAATACCCGGGCAGAGGCCGGAAATTTCAGCCTTAAGTCATTGACCTTGATGTCCATGTCCATTCCATCTATGCCATACTTGCCATCTTCCATATGTTCCCGAGTTCCTGACTCCCAATAACAGGCTACATAAGGCGTAAGCACAGGGGAAGGACTATTCTCTATGTAGTATGTACGGGGGTCCATCCCATTCATCTGTACCGGACGATACAATGCGTGCAGACGAGCGTCCATGCATTTCCCTGCCTTTCCCTTTTATGCGAAAAAGAGCCTCATCTAATCGGTATCTCCCGGTATCTCTCAATATCTCTTGGTTCACATTATATGATTATGCTCATTCTTCTCTCTCATCATATCATGAGTATGATCGCTCAGCTAAACATAAAAAAAGTGCCCTGCTCGGAGGACAATCCGAACAGGGCCAGTCACACATCTATTTAACACGAGAAGGGGTTTACAAGATTTATATTAATGCCTCAACCTTAAGAGAAACTGAAATCCAGATGAAGAACAGATCAAAAAATGAACGAAGGACAGATGAAAAACAGAAGAAAAATAAGTTAGGCACTATTACTCGTCTTTTCAGCCTAAACCATGCAGTTTGCGAAATTTCTCTGGACTCATGCCCGTATGTCGTTTAAATATCGTACAGAAGTAACTCGCATTTTCATACCCTACCCGGTCAGCCACTTCGTAAATTCGGAGCTCCCGCTCACTGAACATCAGCTGTTTGCTACGATTGATTCGTTCCTGGTTGACATAAAACACAGGTCTGACACGAAGTGCCTTTTGAAACAACCGACATAGATATTGAGGAGATACAACAGCTACATCCGCAAGTTCCTTCAGCGACAAAGGCTGATCCAGGTGCTCTGTAATGTAACGTAGCACGGGTTTCAACCGTTCCATCTCGTCGTTATCGTTGTCCGACACAATGAGCAAAGGCTTCAGATCCAGTAGCAAGGCATACAGGTGTTTGGAACTGTCCCGATCATCGGCAGCATTCATCGCATCCCCCGTGCCTTCCTCCCTTACAAGCAACAGTTCCAAAGCGTTCAGTAGTTCGGGTTTTCTAAGCTTATATACTCCTGAACTGGTGATTCCCGCATAGGCCAGTAGCTGACTTGCCTCTCGACCCTGAAAGGATACCCACGCCAGTTCCCAGTGATCCGTAATAGGCCTATACTCATGCGGAATATCGGGGTAGGTGATAAACACCTCCCCTGGGCCAACGATATATTCTTCTTCATCCTCTATAATCAGCCTGCCTTGTCCCTGAATGACCTGATGAATCTGGTAATCGGGAAAGCCTTCCGGGCGCTCCGTTTCAAATTGATGTTCCCAATACCCAACGGTCGTCATATAGACTGGCAGACGTGCGGCTTCGTCTGTTTTACCAAAAAAAATTCGTGTATTCATGCGGTACACCACGCTCTCCAACTTTAGTTTCATATTGTGATATATATGGGCAATATTCTTTATTTTCTAAGTACCTGATCAATTCTATACTGTGAATATATTATAACATGATCAAAGGAGCTGCTGATATGCGAAAGAAACTTGTGCACACCCCTCCGGCTAACGGATATCCGGAATGGAACAACAATCCCGAGACGTTTCAGGTGAATCGTCTGCCAGCCCATGCCAATATGGTAGCGTTTCCAACTATAGAAGAAGCCTTGTCCAATGAATTCACCTCGTCCCCCTGGTATCAGACGCTAAATGGTTCATGGAAGTTCAGCTTTGCTGAAACGCCAGAACAGCGCATTACTTCTTTTTACGAAACCAGCTACGATGCCAGCAACTGGGATGACATCGCTGTCCCGTCCAACTGGCAGTTGCAGGGCTATGATTACCCTCATTACACGAACATGACGTATCCTTGGGTGGAACGCGAGCCGGAGTTAAAACCGCCCTTTGCACCAGCAACCTATAACCCTGTCGGTTCCTATATTCGCACGTTCACAGTCCCTGCGGACTGGAAAGATCGTCCGGTCTTGTTGCACTTTGAAGGTGTTGAATCTGCCTTCTATGTATGGGTGAATGGAGAACTTGTTGGTTACAGTGAGGATACCTTCACACCTGCAGAGTTTGATATCACGGCATATTTGACGGAAGGTGAGAACAAGTTGGCGGTTGAGGTTTATCGCTGGTGTGATGCAAGCTGGCTGGAGAATCAAGATTTCTGGCGGCTCAGCGGGATTTTCCGCGGAGTATATCTGCACTCGCCTTCACCGGTTCAGATCGCTGATTTCTTCGTTCGGACGGAACTCGATGATGCTTTTAAAAATGCAGAGCTACAACTGGATGTGAAGCTTTTCAATCATAACGCCGGACAACATGTAGACGGCTTGATGGTTCAAGCGCAGCTCTATGATGCGGAGCAGAAGCTTGTGCTAGATCAGCCGCTGGCGGCAGAGGTTTCTTTTACCAATGAAGAAGAAATAACGTTACACCTCTCTACTTCAGTTGTGAACCCGCTCTTGTGGAGTGCTGAAACGCCTAACCTGTACACATTGGTACTTTCCATCCAGAATACTTCGGGCGAAACGGTCGAGGCTGTTCGTACCCGTGTCGGATTCCGCAGATTTGAGATCAAGGACGGCTTGATGAAAATTAACGGCAAACGCATCGTGTTTAAGGGTGTCAATCGCCACGAATTCTCGCCAGATTCAGGACGGGCCATCGGCCGTGAGGATATGATTCGTGATATCGAGCTGATGAAAGCCTATAACGTTAATGCTGTGCGCACATCGCACTATCCAAACCAGACGCTCTGGTATGAGCTGTGTGACGAATACGGACTGTATGTGATTGACGAGACGAATCTGGAGACACATGGTACTTGGTACTATGGGCAAAAAGAAATGAACGACGACAACATCCCGGCAAGCAAGCCGGAATGGCGCGACAACGTCATTGATCGCTGTAACTCCATGTTCCAGCGGGACAAAAACCATGCGTCCATCATCATCTGGTCGCTTGGTAATGAATCGTTTGGCGGCGATAACTTTATCGCCATGTACGACTATCTGAAACAAGCCGACCCAACAAGACTCGTTCATTATGAAGGAACTTATCACTACCGCCCTACCGATTCGGCAAGTGATATTGAATCCACGATGTATATCAGCCCGAACGATATCGAACAGTATGCACGGATGAAAGGGGACAAAAAACCTTATATCATCTGTGAATACAGCCATGCGATGGGCAACTCCTGTGGCGGTCTGCACCTGTACTGGGAAATGTTTGATAAATATGAGATTTTACAAGGGGCATTTATCTGGGATTGGGTGGATCAATCCATTCGTACCAAGACAGCAGACGGTATAGAATATCTCGCTTACGGTGGAGATTTTGGCGAGTCGCCGCATGACGGCAACTTCTGCGGTAACGGACTGATTTTGGCAGATAAAACGGTTACGCCGAAGCTGGAAGAAGTGAAAAAATGTTATCAGAACGTTCGCATACAGGCGCTCAATCTGCAAACCGGACTGGTTCGCATCACGAATCATTTCCTGTTCACAGACCTGAACGAATATGCACTGGCCTGGACGTTGTCCCATAACGGAGTAACTGTGGAAAAAGGTCATCTGGACATTGCTGCACAGCCTGGCGAATCCGTTGAAGTCCATATCCCTTACACACCATCTTCCGACCTGTACACAGAAGCTGTTCTTACTGTCTCTCTGGAAACCAAGAAAGCTACGAAGTGGGCAGAAGCAGGACATGAGATTGGTTGGGAGCAATTCGTCGTATCTCCTCGTCTGCGTGCAATTCAGCAACCTGTTGCGGGAGCAAGTGACGCGCTTCAAGTGGAGGAACTGCAAGATGGCGGATTGAAGGTGAATGCGGGTGAAGTCTCCATAAGCTTCAGTTCGGTTACTGGCGCACTTACTTCCTATCAGATTAACTCTCAGGAGCAATTACTGGCACCTGCTCGTGCGAACTTCTGGCGTGCGATGACCGATAACGATCTGGGTAACAAACTGAATGAACGTGCCGCTTTCTGGCGTGATGCTCATGCGACGAACAAGTTGATTCGTTTTGAACATCATACGGATGCGCAGGGCTGTCATGTGACAACAGATTATACGTGGGATGCCAGTCCGGGAAGTACGCTGTCCATCACGTATCTCATCAAGCCGAATAGCGAGCTTGAAATCAGTCAAACCCTCGTCTCCGGTGCAGGTCTGCCTGAACTTCCTGAGTTCGGTATGCTGTTTGAATTAAAAGACAGCCTGGATACGATCTCATGGTATGGTAGAGGGCCGCATGACAACTATATCGACCGTCTGACCAGTGCACGCCTTGGCTATTACACCGGAGCCGTTCGTGATCAATTTGTTCCTTACCTGAAACCACAGGAATGTGGTAACAAAACGGATGTACGTTTTGCTGAGATTACATCGGCTGTAGGCGAAGATGCTGCAAAGGACAGCATCGGGTTGCATTTTGAAGCTAACGCACCGTTTGAAATCAATGCACTGCCATGGTCGCCTGAAGAACTGGAAGCGAACGACCACGTCTACAAATTGCCGGCAAGCTCACATACCATCGCTCGTATCAACTACATGCAGATGGGTGTTGGCGGTGACGACAGCTGGAGTGCCCGTACACATCCAGAGTATACGCTGCAAGCCAATCGTCCATATCATTTTACGTTCACGGTAAGACCCGTATAACATCAAGCAAGCACTGCTGGCGATCTGCCGGCAGTGCTTTTTTGGTTGCATGGTTAGAGTCTTACAGTCTATGTTGGAAGTTTGTCGCAGGAACATTATAATGATTGGAATATAAGGGGAATCAGATGCTATGAGTGAATTGCACTCACTTGGGATTGCTTTTCACGTGTTTGATATCATCTGCACCACATACTGTCACCGTTAATAGAAGTAATAAAAGACAAAGATTCAGCCTACCTAGTGTACCGATCCATATCATCCATCGCAGAATCATGCATTCGTTTATGATGATCTTCATGCTGGCGAACGTCATTCTTTAACTTGGCCAGAAACCCCCATCCCGTAAAGGCAAGCAACAGTACAGTAATTAATGCATACGCAAAGCTATATAAATTCATATAAAAGTTAATGAAAATAGCAGCCAGCATCAAGCCGAGAATCCATAATGTGAACTTTGTACCCTTTCTCAATTCATTCCCTCCTCCAAAATCCATATTAACAGAAGAAACCAAACCGACAAAGAAAAACTCTATGTCAGTTTGGTTTATAGGCACTTAAAATTTTAGTTCAATTTATTCTAATTCTTTGAACCTTTGAATCATCGTAGCAACTTCTGCTCTGGTTGCAAGACCAGAAGGATTTAGAGTCAGATCAGAATTACCATTCATAATGCCCTTTGACACAGCCCAATGAATTGACTCTTTGGCAAAGGCCGAAATTTTATCTGCATCTTTGAAGCTAAGAGTTGAAATTTCGCTCTGAAGGTTCAACCCTTTACTCTCTGCGTATCGATAGAGCATAACCGCAATTTGCTCACGAGTGATTGAAACATTAGGAGCGAATATCCCCTTACCATATCCGTTAACGATTTTGCTTTCGTTTGCCCAAATAATAGGATTTGAATACCAACGACCACTTTGAACGTCTGAGAACACATCTGCAAATTTAACACTAGGTTGATTGTCCATACGATATAGTGCAGTAGCAAGCATTGCACGACTCATGTTCTTTGAGGGTGAAAATTCAGTTTCAGAAGTTCCTGTGAATAGCCCCGCATTATAAACATATCTTGCAGAAAAATAGAACCAATCGTCATGTGCTATATCTGTAAAAGGAGTCTTTCTTACAAATGTAACAACGACAGTTGTATCACGACTAATCTCTGGAATGGTATAAATGTCACGACCTATGAATTTTTCGCCGTTGACAATGATATATTCTGTTTCAAATCCTTCATCAGGAATCACTCTGATCGTGGCAGAGGTTGTTGCACGAATCGTTTGATTTTCGAAGCCATCAGCAATTTTACCATTCCCACCTTTTACAGAAGCGTTAACCGTATAGTTAAGCTGATGTTTAGGGCCCCCAGAACCACTAGAAGCATTAGAACCACCGTTAGAAGCATTAGAATCCTCGTCCGTGATAACCCAACGTTTCGGGCCTACAATTTTCGAATTCTTAAAATTAGAAAATGCAATCTCAAGCAACTCTATAGCTTTTGAAATTTCCGTATCCAACGCGTTTTCATTCTCAAAAACAGCCTCAGCCTTAGAGATCGCACTTCTTAGATTTTGAGCGGATTTTGTTGTATACCAAAAGTCTGGATAATATATGACTTTGGGATTATCCGCAATCGTAACTGAAGCAAGATAAGCTTTTGCAGCCTCAATGTCTTCATATAGTGCAGACTTAGAGATTTCCTTTACACCAGAACCGACCACAATTTGTACATCTTCAAACGGTTCAATTCCCCTCAGACTTGCATCTTTATTCGTGATGAGAAAGTTACTTAAAGAAAAATCGAACGTTCCGTTATTTCTAGCTTGGAAGACGGCAGTTCCAATATTTTTCATGATTTCATCATCTTTACCGTTGGCAGTCATATCGAGATATACATAATTGATGTCACCATCGGAATAATTCATTGAAATGTCTTTTTGCATATTGACACTCGTGTTTTTTACAACATAAGAATCAAAGTGTAGCTTTCCTTGAAAACCATATACCGGCGCTTTACCCGCACCAGTATATGCAAGACTTAGTTTCACAAATATGTTCTCTCCAACATCAAATGAAGATTTTGGAGAACCTGAGCTGTCAGTTACTGTGATGTCTACACGATAACCAAGGTCAGCAGCATCGTCTGCCCCGTAGACGTATGATGGTAGAGTAGCTACCAGAAGTAGCATGCACAATATCACTTTCAAATGTTTCATCATCGTCTCAGTGCCTCCATTAGTATGAGTTGTGCATCTACAATATCAACAACACCATCACCGTTTATATCAGATCTCATCCAGTCTTCAGAAGAATTAAAGCCATTGTAGACATTATTTAATATCGCTTTTATCGTCGCCAGAACGTCTGCTCGATCTACAGCCCCACTACCATTCGTATCTCCACGAAGAAGATTAGGGGATTTTAATGTTGGTTCAAAAACAAGATTGGCTGTTAATTGTTCACCCGTGACAAGTTCTCTTGAAGAACCAATATATGCTTTTTTAAGATTGTCATACAAGAGTGTTTGTTTCTTGCCGTCAATCACAACTGTTGCTTTACCCATATTGATCTCCGTATAAATGGTGAACAATGAGAATCCTTGTGATTGCCGAACTTCATAACGATATCCAAGATCTTTCACACGAATGTTGATTACATCTGACAGTTCTTTATAGACTATTTTTCCATTCTTATCTTCAAAAGCAGAAAGTCTATAACCAACTTTGATTGCCGTTTCGCCTGGAGCCAAAGCTTCAATGGTACCATCCTGTGAAATCTTGATAATGTTCTGATTATATAGAACATCCCATACAATATCTTCTTCTTTTAAGTCCAATTCGCCACCCTGACGAAGACCTTTAACAGAAAGCACTGTTTTTCCGCCAATCCCAAGTTCGATCACATCAGGTTGATTCTGCGAGTTCTCAAGGTCAGATATAAGTTTAATACTCTCAAACTCTGACAATTCACGATTCACAAGATAAACGGGAACAACCGTTTCGTTTCCAGCTTTGTCAACTGCTTTAAGCTGTAAAGTTTCGTTTGGTTCTTGACTTGAACTCTTACGATTAACGACAAATGTCCCGTCTGGATGGATCACAATACCTTCTGAACTACCATCTAAAGTTAATGATGCAGATACCTCTGTTAGCCCATGGAAGCTATATCTTGAGTCCGCACTAACAAAAACAACTTGATTGCTGACTGTATTATCAACCGGCTCCTTATCAAGGCTTGGCTCTACTTCTTCACCTAAAAGTAATATCGGTGCACTTGTATCAACAGTAACACCTATTGCCCCTGATGATCTGCTACCTTGAATGGTGTCTCGATTTTCACTAACTGCAGTAAAGTCAATCAAATTCTCACCGTCTTCAAGGTTTTCTTCAAATGACCAAACCGTCTTAAATTCTTCAGGCGTGTTCTTGTTTTCCTTGTTCAAGGTCAATGTCATTTTGACCGGTCGATCAAACGTGTACGTTGCCTCTAATTGTCCAGTCCTTAAATAATAATTTTCTTTTGATTTGTCGATATTGGTTTCAACACTGACAAGCTTAGGTTTACCCATGGCAGGCATAACAAAGCTTTGCGATGATGCAACCTTGGTAGAGCTATAATATTCCGTAGCATTAAGTGCTGACTCGACAATTCTAACGGATTTTACTTTGATAAAATACTTCTTGCCTTCCTTTAATAGAGGGAGGTTGGTTTGGTCTTCTAATGGTTTCAACCTAATTTCGCTGTCTACAGGAAACTGACCAAAGGAATTCTCAATCTCAACCCCGTTCTCATCTTCAATCGCCACAAAATAATGGGTTGCAGTTTGGTCACTTCCATTGATGTTAACTTTCACGTATCCATCTCCACTGTATTCCGCTGATACTGATTTAGGTTCTTGTGGAAGTAATGGATTGGTAAAAGTGATTGGAGATGCAGTGATCTGCTTACTCATTCCACCCAGATGGTTAACAAGCATTGCAACCACATAATACTTCCCTTCAGGGAAAGACTCCGGAAGTGTAAAGACATGAGAACCTGATTTAATTTCATCCAGCTCAAGATTACCAATACTAATTAATGATGATGTGTCTTGCATGTTATCTGATTCAATAGTTTGCATAATGGATGGGTCTTTGGTGACATAGACATTAACTGCTCCTGAATATGCACTTTGCCCGTCCGTTGTCCAAGACACATCAAGCTCACGGCTCGTATTATTACTATGCGTAGTTTTAATACCTGTAAGCTCCGGGATATTTTCAACACTGTTTACTTCAAAATTGTCAATATACACATTTGGTGTTTTCACTGAAATGGACCAGTTACCACCAACAATAAGTGCTGGATCAATCACTGAAATATACAACGTATTTTTACCATTCATCGATTGAACAAGATAGTTTCCATTTCCCTTGTTATCGTCTTCAACCATTGTCAATTTATTACCCGCTGGATTAGTGACTATGATTTCAGATGCAGAAGGTTTGACATGGCCACGAAGTGGGATTTCAAAGAGTAGTGAATCTTTTGATGCCGGGATCACTTCTTTTGTAATGCCATCTCCAGCTCTAGTTTTAACTATTTCCTTTGTCGTGAGCCTTCTCATATTCGTTCCATATAATGCAGTGGTAGGCACAAGATTTCCGCTCGCATCCAGTTCTTCCGAGTGAACATAGTGTACAGCTTTTCCTCTAGAAGCGAGATTGATGGAACTACCAAAGTTAAAATCGCCATCCCAATAATAGATAAAGCCAAATTTCACGCCAATGACTTTCATGTTTGCACCAACAAAGTCAGATGAAACAGCTGCCTCAACGCCTCCAATTTCCTTTCCCCCTATGATGGGGACTGAAGTTGGAATATAGAATCCTGCGTATACATAACCATAGAAATAATCTTCAGTAATTTTAATCGTTATACCACCACGAACCGCCCCGGCATGAATACTAATATTACCAAAGGCATTTAGCTGAAATGGCGATATCCACTGAACATTCATTCCCGCTTCAAGATTAAGTAATCTTCCTTCATCGTCTTTTGCCAACCGACCCGTACCTTCAAGACTAAGACCGGATAGTTTTGCCTCCAGCTTGAAGTCACCTACAATAACCAGATTTATTAATAACCTTGTTCGAAGATGAAGTGTGATGGGTGGAAGTTTACCGTCTGATGTTCCGGAAATGGTCTCTGCAAGATTTCCGAAACCTCCACCAAGCCCTGTCATAAATACATATGGCGTAACGATCGGAACTTTCGTCGTATTACTTGCTAAGAAGAATGTAAGTTCATCAAGCATGATACTTGGAACATTATTTATAGGAACCTCTTTAAATGCCAGCGAGCCTTCTACTTCTAGCATGGTAAGAGCGACTCCGTAATCCAGTTTATAGATTCCATCAATGGTATCTATTGTTACTTCCGCCATAGCACCTACTTTATTTCCTACTAATGGACCTAGTATATCTTCTGGCAGAGCTACAGCTAGTGTCGTATTAACACCAATAAAACCGATTTTCTTATCTTTGCTACCATAGCGGATATCACTAATCTCGGCAGTAAGGGAGCCCTTGTAGTCATAATGCTCTTCACCTTTATTTTTATCTGCTGCTTTTAAAGGCATTGAAATCTTTCCGCCGAAGCTAATTCCAAAGTCTTCCTTATCCTGAGTCATGACACCGTACTTGATATTGATTAAAAATCCTGCAATATTTTGTAGCATAGAACCTGCATCTCCAAATTTCAGTTCTAATGCTTTAGCCTCATCCTCGGAAACAGCTTCACCATCCAAGCTGTATTTCACTCCATTTTTAACTTCATAAAACCATTTATTATGCCATACATTAACAGAGTTTATGACTTTTATGGTGCCATCGCCTTCTAATTTTGCGCCAGCGTCCGTAACCGTCATCTTAAGTGGCGTGTTGCTATCATACGTCAAGATGTTGTTAATCGTAATGTCGCCATCGGCTTTACTGGCAGAGTAATATCGATTAACACCCGTACCCATTAACCTGACTTTCCCACGAACGGTCAATAGAATTTCGGTTTCATCTTCTTCATATTTTATATTGTTATGAACAATACCATTTCTAGTGACGTTACCCTCGATGAATTTTTTCATTACATCTTCGTTTTCAAAATTAACATAATCATATAACTGTCTATGATTAGAAGAGTTTGTTAATCGAACTAGTGAAACAATACCGTAGCTTGCACTTTTATCCGCCAGATTATTGGTTACATCTAATTGAGTCGTAGAAATAATCTTTTCTTTAAACGCACTGATTAACTGTTGATTTGTAAATCTGAATTCAATGTTATATTTTCCAACGAGCAAATTTTCATTGGTCGAGAACGAAAGGGCTTGACCATCTTCAACAAAACTTATTTTTCTTTTGTCGATTAACGTAGTTGCGCCGTTTGATGCAGAGACAAGATAAAGATCCCATCCATCAATTCCTGTAATCGCTTGTTTCAATTCGTTCATATCTCCAGAAACGGTTATATTTTTGTCTCCTTCATGAAAAACTGCAGAAGGGAAAATATGTTTCATGGAGACATCAGGAAGTTCCCCTTTAATTGCGGGAATTAAAATGTTTGAATTCGCACTATACTCAACCAGTTTATGTGTGCTTGAATCCATAATTGCCGTTGCGTTTAACGAAACTATTAATCGCTTTGCTGTAATCATGGATTGTTTCTCTGCGATGATTTCTAGATCGGGAATGTCAAATACAGTACCAATGTTTAATCCACCAGAAATTCTTACCGTATATTCTCTTGTATTCGTCGCTGTAAAAGTAAGTCCCTCATCGAGAGTAAGGGTAACCACCGGTTCGATTAGTTCTTTAGCTCCTGTAACACTATTATCAATGGTTACTGTTGCTTTAAACTTACCATCGTTTAGATATCCATCTTTGCTTTTATTCACTTGAACTTTATCTGTCTGGATCCCGATTGCTACCTCTTTCTTTTGTGTTTGATCAGAAAAGTTACCCACACCATATAACAATTCTGAAATTCTCACTCCCCCTGCCTCAATCGGTTTTTCATTCCAATAATATGCTGTCGCCGTATCAGGCACTAAATATTTGTTTGAATAGTTCGTAAAGTCAACGTTAGGATTCGGTGTATAATCGTATCTTGTATTTGCAAGATTAACCCAATGTCCAACAATAACTTTATCCACATTTACATCTTTGTTCCCACTCCAACCAGACAAAAGGGCGTAGGCCATTTTGTCTGAAGCTGAAAGAGAATCCACATATCTGATTTGTTGTGGCAGGTTTTCACCACTGTATTCTGTTTCCACGATGGTCGGTTGTTTTGGGTTCACAAGGACATGGGGTGCATCGATATTTGAACCAAGCGCATTATCTAGAAGGAGACGAATACCTACCGTTCCCGCTTGGCTATTATTATTGACCACATCATATGAAATACCAACGTTTCCAACCCGCGAGTTATTAGGGTCAGTAGAAATGGAAACCTTTTGTGTGATTGTGTAACCCTTGATATCCCATGCAATCGTCAAAAGTCTATTTTGCTCAGAGACAACAGGTTCATGAAGCTTGGTATCTATTCCGAACCATCCATATTCCTGACCGAAAATATAATCTTTTCCATCGATACGAACGGTAGTAAATGATGTTCCATTGCTTCTTGCCGTATCTTCCTTATAGAGAAGCGGAATATTGTTGTCAAAAGCTTTTTGTGGATGACCATCCACGGTTTCAATCGAAAATCCACCCGTTTTTGAATTGATTGAATATTTCATAAAGTCGTTTGCAATTGAATAATTCGCACTGCTTGCATCTGCACTCAATGGGAAACTTACAAGAGTGAATAGCATCGCTAGAATAAGGGATACAGCTATGCCGCGTTTTAATCGACGATCAACCATCATTGCCTATTTCCCTCCTTTGTTTGAAACATATACAGAAATATTGAAATAATCACGCTTGTCCGTTTGAATATAGATGGTATACCAACCATTTGAGACATTATCAATGGTATACACTCCGTTTTTCTCCCGCAGGACCGTTCCTTTTGTTTTCATTTGACCTTGTGTTAAACTGCCTTTTTCATAACGTGCATACGATACTCCAGCAAAGTTTTTCAGTGAAATCTCAACTTTGTTTCCAATCACCGTTGCAACATTTGAACTGTCAGGCATGACTCCGTTCACAAGCGCTATGGTGTCATAAAGACCTACAAGACGAACTGTACGACGAATAGTCGTTTGATTTCCTGCGTCATCTCTTACTGTATAGTCTATATAGTAAGGATTAGAGCGATTAAATTCATTTGCCGAGATGTTGTCCGGATTAAATACTCGCCCGCCAACATCATAGTTGATGGTAACTTTGTCAGTTAAATCAACCTTTTTATTGGCAACCATATCCCATGCTTTAAAGTCAAGAAGCTTCGATTTATTATAGGCAATGGAAGCATCTTTTTGAGGAGTCATTCCCTCAATGAAGATGAGCTCTTCGCCATTTTCAAGTGTTAACTCCGGAGCTGTTTTGTCGATGAGACCTACGTCAACACCATACGAAGCCTGCTCTCCCGTTCTTCCTTGAAGATTAAATACATATAGTCCGTTGTTGCTATAGTTCATGGACTTATCTAGTTCCCAAACGTCTTTTCCTCCAACGGATTTCGTATCTTTATCCGTGGTTACAGTGACCGTGACATCCTGGTTTGTTATTGGATTTTTATCCGTTCCGACAACATATCCTTCTTCTTTTCCAG
The DNA here is from genome assembly GCF_900102085.1 of Paenibacillus polysaccharolyticus. Lineage (GTDB taxonomy): Bacteria > Bacillota > Bacilli > Paenibacillales > Paenibacillaceae > Paenibacillus > Paenibacillus polysaccharolyticus. Next base: position 170,780 of record NZ_FMVM01000005.1, read on the forward strand.
ATGTATCAACGCCAACCGTAATCTTATTTTGATAATCCTGTTCTACCCACTTACCAGCTTCGTTTTTCACAAGATATTTATAAGACCAATGAATTTCTTTAATCTTTGGTGCTCCTACTTCAATTCCTTCAATCGTTAGCAGTATTTTTTGCGTTAATCCTGTTTTGTCTCTAACTTGGAAGACATGCTCCCCATTCGTTTTAACATTGATGACCGTATCTTTATAAGACACCTCATCCCCATCTTCATTTTCAACCGCTGTTGAAAGTGCATATTCATATCCTTTATAAGAAACGGTAAGGTCTTTCATATTTCTAAAGATGTCGAGCGGAACGCCATCACTGTCCCGAATTTGGTCAAATGACACATCAACGCTTAACTTATCTTTGGCTAATGTTGCGGTTGCGGTAACTTGTGGTGGTGAAGATACAATATTGGAAACGGTAATAATATCATGACCTTCGTTACCATAGTCATCGACAAAGGACATCGTAACTGTACCATTTTTTCTAAGGCGAACTGCTTTGGTACCAGGGATATGAACGATGTCCCTATAGGTCAAGCTGCCAACTGGCTCAACACCTGTGACCCGAATTGTTTTGATATCTTTGCTAAACTGTGTTAACTCCACATTGACACTTTGTGTAGTAATTTCAGTTGGTAGCGTGCTGTACGCTCTCGCAGTTGCAACTGGCGCTACTTTGTTAATATTTGAGACAGTTATTGGAGTAACCCACTTGTTTCCTGCGTAGTCATACGCTGTCACATAATAGATACCTGAGCTATCCAGTTCAACGACATATTCATTCTCAAGCGGCTCACCTTTGAATGGGTACACGACATCGTCCTTCTTAACCTCTGCAAATGATATTTCACCTGAATCGTCTGTTAATGTGATCGTTGCGTGTATATTTTGATTCGTCTTTGCTGTGTTGGATAACACATAAGAGGTTTGACCTATCGTGTTGTCAAAAAGCTTATAGCTAACCGTTCGAGAATTTGTGTTTCCTGCCTGATCTCTAAACTCAAAGGTGAATGAATTAACATCTTCAGTTAGAATTCTTGAGAATGAAGCATTGTTATTAGTCATCGATAGAGTTTTCTGACCACTGATCGGCTTAACGGTTGCCATTACTCTTCTATAAGCCTTGCCATCTTCAATTGGAACCCAATTCCCTAGATAGTTCTCGTAGGTGTATTCCACCCTGTAGTGTACGTCTTCTGCAATTGGCGTTGTATCAATATTTGAAATGGTAACGGGTACGGTTGTTTCTATTCCCGCTTTGTTTGTTACTTTGAAATATACCGTTGCATTCTGTTCAAATCTTTCGGTATGAGATGCAATGGAATCAATTTGCTCAAAGTTTATCCCATCATATGAACGTTCCAGTTTCATAATCCCGCTTTCCGGGTCAGATATTGAAAGCACTGCATTCACAATTTGGTTTGTTGGCTCAGTCGTTGAATACACCACATCAGTAACAGCTGCAGTTTCATCAACGACTGAGATAGCAACATACGCATCTTCCATCCGATCAGCTTCAACTCCTTCAGTTGTATAGACCTCGAAGTAAGCTGACTTGGTTGTCTTCCCATCTCTTAGCGCTTCAAATACAAGCTTGGAATAAGCCGTTCTTCCTTCTACCTCTGTAAATGAAGGATCAACTACACTTAGCTCCGTATTTAGTTCTAAGCCTGACAATACGGCATTTTCAACAAAGAAAAATTGTCCGGAATACTTAGGATTAGGATCAATCACATAGGTGAGCTTATCGCTTTCCGTATAGGATATAAATCCCCCATTTTGAATAGGAGCTCCATTCTTCTCTACATTTCCTGTAATCTCAAATCCTTGAATGAATTCAACAGTAGGTGTGAACTTTAGAACACGATCCCTTCCAGCCTCATCCTGAACATATAGACTAATTTCGTTATTGTTCTGAATAACCAGATCATGGTCTATCGCATACTCAACAGATGTTGTTAATAGCCCTGTATACAGTTGGTTCGACCTTGCCATTTCATTCACCTTATCACCCTCATTTGGTGCATTAGGCATGATTGTTACTGGAACATTGAATGTCACATTAACCGTTGAAGTCGTTTTGGTTATTTGAGGGTTTGCGTTAACACTTACAATGGATGCCTCCGCGTCCACCAAATTCACACTGGAGTCAACGAATACTTTTTCAGTAATATTGCCTGAGTTATCCGCTGCTTTAATCCCAATTGCATAGTTGCCACTTAGCCCTTTCAGATCAATCGTATATGTTGTCTGTTTGTTTCCTTCGCCATTAACGACGGGCTGACTACTTTGCATTTTTACTGATTTACTCGAATTAAACAGCTCATAATCTTCTTCAGTAAGAATATGACTGGCTGATGGATCTTTAATAAGTGCGAATGAAACAGTTGTGTCACTCTTGTCCGAAACATCGACCGTGATCCGGCCATCTTGTCTTGCTCCATTGGTTACCATTTCGCTGGATGCTATTGCATTCGGAGCTGCCTTGTCAATATTCGAAACTGAAATCGGAACTAAAACCTGATTGCCAAGCTCGTCAGACAGTATCAGGTTTGTTGTAACGTTCTCGCTCACAGTTACTGTGAATGCACCGTTTGTATATGGAGAAACGGTGATTTTGTCCTGATCTTTTGGCTCAACCGTCAGTTTTGAAATGCCTGTCCCAACATCATTAGCTACTATTCTTGCCGTTACTGATGAGTTGGTTGGTTGAATGGTGCTGTAGTCCGGTAATTCAAAAGTTGGTGCCTGGCTATCATATAAGATTTTGACAGGTCTTGTTTCTGTTAAAAACTCTGGCCTTTCGTCAGCAGGGTGATTTAAAAGTCCAAATTGAAGATATATTGTATTGATCCCTTCTTTGAGTGCCACCGGTGTATCTAGTGTAAATGCAAACTTACCACCTGAATTATTGCTCTCTGTAAAAGTTGGAACTAACACACCCTGATCTGTCGGCATCCCGTCAATTGTTGCATAATAGACTGGATTTTGATATTTCGTTGCACTTTCAGAAGTCCAAGCTGCATGGGGTTCATATAATTCAACATCGACCTTATATGTGCCGTCATTGGTTGCACCCATTCCGTTTAGCGTCTTGGCTTGAGCATGTGCTAACGACTCAATTGTCGCAGGTCCCGACCTCATCCCAAAGTACGGGGAAATCTTTTTACTTTCCTTACCAAGAACATCCGTCGCAACAACAACAATGCTATAAGCACCCGAAGGAAGTCCTGTCATTGTTAATGTTTGATCAACTTCGAATACACCTTCACTATTTGCTGTCAGTGTTAGCGGATGATTCTGCGTATTCTCAATCTTCGTTTCTGTTTCTGGTTTAGCCAAATAATAACTTGCACTTGCAATACCACTTGCATCTGTCACTTTAACTCTAAATTGATGCGTTGACTTGAAATGATCAAGCTGATTGCCAACGATATAACTAATTTCCGGTGCTTTATTGTCGTACGTGAACTCTCGAGTAAATTCTAATGAATTGCCAGAGCGTTTATCTTTAACTCGATATTCAAGTATATATTTACCGTCCATCAAAACTTCAGTTCCGCTGCTATTACGTTTTTCAGCTGCACCAACATCATCGCTTGCATCATAGACAGTAAAGTTTTGTGTGAAGCTTGTTCCATTACGAGGATGAGAGACCCATCTATAGCTCGTTTCAATATTGGAATTACTTACATCAAATTTGATATCAAAATGTGTATTTGGTGAACCTGTATCCTTTGTAATAAGGGTGTCAGCAACAGAACCATTAAAGATCTGGACTGTTTTTGTATAGTACTTTGACGCTTTTTCATTTCTTGAATCGTTACCTAATGAATCCACTGTGAAATAATATAGAGTCCCGTCAAAGCTATCACCTTTGGGAACAGATAATACAGCCGTTGAACTTTCACCTTTTGAATCTACAAATGCCCACTTGCCTTGAACTGAAGAAATTTCTTCTGATCCAAGTTTGATGTCATCTACAGGCGTATTAGGTGGTGAATCCGTACCGTTCATAAACGTATAATACGTTCTAGACCAACCGCCATTACTTTGTTGATAATCTTCCATTTCAAATCTATAGTCATTTCTTTTACGAGACTGTGCATCTTGCGGCTTTACACTTTCGTGAACCGTTACACGCGGAGCCTGGTTATCTAATTTAATATGTTCAATCTCTGAGTATCCAGCATCTCCACCAAGTGAATTGTTAGCTTTATCCCATCCATACAAACGAAGCTTGAATTCGCCCTCTGTAGGATCAATTGGGCTTAAATTTGTACTAACACCTTTTAATACCTCCGTACTAATAGGTGCTGTAACTTTCGTTGCGCTACCTAAACCGTCAAAGTTGGTTATTCTTGTTGTTGTCGGTTCATAGACATCCCCATTTTTCTTGTATAGCTCGTATGCCAAATAGTTTTGATTATCAATGGTATGAGCGACATTCCCCTCAGGATAGAGTGTTTCGCTAGCCACCATATAAAATTGATGCACTTTCTTCACATTATTTTGAATGGAATTTTGACCTGTTAGATCCTGTCCATTTTCATCGGTAATTCTGATCGTTGGTGTTTTGGTGTCCACTTTATGAGTAGAAAAATAAAAACTTTGTGCTGAATTCGATTCTGGTGTGGGTCTCTCCAAATAATATGGCTGTTTTACACCCTTTTTCGTTAAAAAGGTAGATACATCATTAAGCTGTAGCCTTATGCCCTCACTCTCCACTTCGCTAACATCCATGGGTACTTTCCCCGTAAACTGAAGCGTACCATTAGGTTTACCATCCTCCCCCAATAATTTGGTCATGGTCAGATTAGTAAGTGGTGTTGTAGTACTATTCCCAAGATATAACACTGGTGTTGCTTGAAAATTAGTAATCAATTCTTCTTTAATTTCTTTTGTCATCGTTTTTCTATGAATTGAAAGTGCATCAACGGTAATATTCACATCTGTTAATTTTCGATTTAGATATCGATTGTCAGTTGCATGCGAGAACGTAGCTGTTTCCGAAATATTTTCATTGCCTAAGTCATAGATGCTGCGATAGAACGTATATGTAACATCTTTATAATAGTAATCCGCTTGCCCAATTTTTGTTGTTAAATAGGTTTTAACTTCGGGATTTCCTGAAGTTTTATGGGCAAAAGTCCCTCCAAGGCTTTCAGCGTTGGTAGACTGGGCAAGGAGACCCACCCTATAGGTTAGTGATATCTCCGCTTTATTCTGCGCAACCATTGCATCGTGAAGCTTTTTGCGGTCAATATCTAACTTGAAATTATTCGTTTTGGTTGGCTCTTCAAATGTTAACCAATCTCTACCTACAGCATCGTCCGAAACGGTATAGTTGATCACTGGAGTATCTTCATATTGCATAATGTCGTATTCACCATATTGATCTCTAACCTTTTTGTCCCACTCTACACGTTCAGAGCCTGATGAATTAGTATCAAGGTAGAACTCTCCTCCACCAACATCAACATTACCCATAGCTGTGAATTTCCGTTTTGTTACATCTGAAATATCACGATAAAGTCTGCCCTGATCTTTTGTCCATGTGTTTAATTTAATGGTCTTCGCCTGTGTTGGATTTATGCCCCCATTAATAGTAGGAAGCCATAGAACCACAGAATCCCCGTACCAGTCATCACTGCCAACCAGCCAAAAAACCAATTCATTCATTCTCCATGGTGGAATGTTCTGCAATTTGAATGTATGTTGCACATCAGACCAAGCCGTAGCGGCGCCAATTGCTCTATAATGATCAGAGGCTATCCCAGGTTCATAGGTACTTACGCCCATATGAACATCATCATCTGTTCCTCCATTTTCGTTTCCTCCTGTTTTCACACCGAACACATAGGTGTACTCTGTTGGCACATTCGCATAAACAGGTGCTACTGATGCCAGAAGTGAAATGACTAGCATCAAACTTAAAATCTTCTTCATGTAATGCCTCCTCGGTTCATTGTGCTTGCCATTTTGACCTAACACCTTACAATCCATTTGTTACATTTTCATTTTTAAATCCGCTATTTTGGCGGCTATCGCCTGCTGCATCGGCAGTGTACGCATTAGCAGTTATACATCATGTTCGACAAATTGTGACAGTTCTTTTCGTATCATATCATCATTGATTACAGGAACGGTGTTATATAAAGAAAACTTTAAGTTTCATAGATGAACATAATTGCAAAAAAAAGAGACCGCAAAAATTTGGTAAACCTATGCGAACCTCTTAATGAAGAATCTAGGAACCGTTTTGATTCATTTGAGCTTTAAGGCTCATTTTAGTTAAAAATAGTTTCTAGATACTTTGAACTAAGACCGATGGCTTTTAGTTCTTCTTTCATTTCATTTGCATGTTCCATTTTTTTGTTAGGAACGTACATACCCACACCATTACGATTTTTAAAACCTGCTGAATTTTTCACTTCAAAGGCGAGTGCTTGAGCAGCAGCAGTAACTTCTGATGATTTACCCATTAGATCTATAAGATCATATTGATCAAATACTCCGTCGTTTTTGCCTAATAGATCAGAGTTTTTTGCAAGGTCTGTAAGTGAGAAATCAAATGCTGCATTTTCTATTGCATGAACCAATGATTCAGCCTGAGAAAGCTTCATCATTGACATTGTTGTCTGCATGCTAGATTCAATCCCGGAATGAAGGGTAAAGGAATCTAAAATTAAACGTCCTAATCTTTCCGAGCTAATTTGTGGGTTTCGCTCCATCGCACCGATCCATGTGGTATAGTACAATCCTGCAGCGGGGATTGAATCTTCAGAAGCGATGAGATACTTGCCATAGTTTCTAAGCGAATAGGCCGTTTCAACTGTGCCCATAAGACATGCATCAAAGACGATTAAGTCGAAATACATATCTGATGCATCAATCGCCTTCGAAAGCTCCGAAACCTTCATCGTTTTTCGTCCGTTTAACTCGTCTGCACCAAAGCCACCCATTGTACCGTACCCGTGATCCCATAAAACAAGTATATAACGATCACTTGGTGCCACGGCTTTTCCCCAAACAAGAAAATCCCTTAGTGTTTTAGGGTCTGATGCGGCGGTTTGGATGCGGCTTGGATGCTTTTTAAGTCGTCCCTCGCTAACTTCAAAGCGTTCGGATGCTCCATCCGTCATATATTTGTTGTGATATTTGAGCGTTCCACCTGTTTGAATCAGGATGTTCGTATTTTGGTTTGGCTGACCACGATATATTTCTTCCAAGTCATTGGTTAGTTGGCCTTGTTGTGATTCAAGATCAGAACCAATGGCATATATTAGAACCGTCGTTGAATTCAGTTTTTTATCCTGCTCCAAGATCAATCTTGCCTCGTTTAAACTTTGCGTTGTAAACACATTTTTCTCTCGAAGGATCTGACCATGTGTTGCAATTTGATTTTTGGGTCTGGTTTTTAACACATAGCCACTTATTTTTGCAAGAGTTCCCCGATTGAATTCGACTTCTTTTGTAAGGTCTATTCCTAAAACGATTGAAGCGAAAGAAACCGCAGTTTCATATGTAAAGTCACCCTTTGTTTCTGAATATCCCAAAACCCTTAAAACCATTGCACTATATTGCTTTAGAGAACTTGGTTGGTTACCTCCGAAATGACGCTCATTGATTCCATTAACAATGCCATTGGCGTAGGCAAACGACACATAGGAACTTTCCCAACCCGTATCCTTAAATGGATTTTTGTTGGTGTTTTTCTGAACGTCTTCTTCCTTCCCCCAGAGACGAAGCATCATCACCAGCGCTTCTGCTCTGGTAGGCACCCTCGAGAGTTCATAGCCATTCTCCGTTCCATTGAATAATCCCAAGTGGTTAAGCGCATCTGCATGGCTTGTATCTTGTGCCGATGCTGATGAAGTTGTTGCAAGAAACAAAAATAATAAAATGATTAAACTTCGGATATTTCTCATCACATTTCGACCTTTCAATCTGAAAATTTCCTTCTTAAAATATGAAAGATAAATACGCGGCTTGATAAAACCTAGAAAACATTGTTCTGTTCGTTGCTTTTGCATAGCTACTTTAGCCTATCATGGAGGATTAGCCCCGTGTGAAAGTTAAAGAAATCTTTAAGTTCGTACATGCAACTCACTTCTGCAATCAGCGAAAGAGCCTGATCTCTAGAAGAACAGACTCTTACCCATATCAGAAATTCTATTCAATTAAGTGGAGTCACAGAATCTTAACGAGACGCCTGATGAACTACACATCACTTAATATTCTTAAGTTTATTCGTATCAGCACCCAACTGCACATTCATTATTCCAGTCATCCCTTGCGAGCATAACCCGTAGTATCGCTTATCATCATACAAAACAAAGGACCACTCTTAATAGATATTAAGAAGTGGTCCTTGTATTATTATAATTTGTTTAATGCTTTAAAGGTTTTTACACCTTTATTACATCATGCCGCCCATTCCACCCATGCCGCCCATGTCAGGAGCGCCAGCCGCGCCTGCAGGTTCTGGCTTGTCAGCGATAACCGCTTCAGTAGTCAGGAACATAGCTGCTACGGAAGCCGCGTTTTGCAGTGCATAACGTGTTACTTTCGCAGGGTCAACGATACCTGCTTCGATCATGTTAACCCACTCGCCAGTTGCAGCGTTGAAACCTACGCCAACTTGCTCTTTTTTCAGACGTTCCACGATTACGGAACCTTCTTCACCAGCGTTAGCCGCGATTGTGCGGATTGGCGCTTCCAGAGCTTTCAGTACGATGTTAACACCTGTTTGCTCGTCGCCGGACAATGCTACACCAGCAACAGCATGATATACGTTCAGAAGCGCAGTACCACCACCGGATACGATACCTTCTTCAACCGCAGCGCGAGTTGCGTTCAGGGCATCTTCGATACGCAGTTTGCGTTCTTTCAATTCAGTTTCAGTTGCCGCACCGACTTTGATTACTGCTACGCCGCCGGACAATTTAGCCAGACGCTCTTGCAGTTTCTCTTTGTCGAACTCGGAAGTTGTTTCTTCCAATTGTGTACGGATTTGGCTAACACGAGCATCGATATCGGATTTGTTACCAGCACCGTCAACGATGATTGTGTTTTCTTTCGTAACACGGATTTGGCGAGCTGTACCCAATTGTTCCACAACTGCGGATTTCAGGTCCAGACCCAGTTCTTCCGTAATTACTTGGCCACCAGTCAGGGCTGCGATATCTTGCAACATTGCTTTACGACGGTCACCGAATCCTGGAGCTTTAACCGCTACAGCATTGAATGTACCACGTAGTTTGTTCACAACCAGCATCGCCAGTGCTTCGCCTTCGATATCTTCAGCGATCAGTACGAGCGGTTTGCCTTGTTGAACGATTTTCTCAAGCAATGGCAGGATGTCCTGTGTGCTGGAGATTTTTTTGTCTGTGATTAAGATGTACGGATTGTCCAGAACTGCTTCCATTTTGTCCGTATCTGTGATCATGTATGGAGAGATGTATCCGCGGTCGAATTGCATACCTTCTACCACTTCAAGCTCCGTTGCGAATCCGCGGGATTCTTCAACGGTGATTACGCCGTCTTTACCCACTTTTTCCATAGCTTCAGCGATCAGTTCGCCTACTTCTTCGTCAGCTGCAGAGATTGCCGCTACTTGTGCGATGGATTGTTTAGTCTCAACCGGTTTGGAGATGGATTGCAGTTCAGCAACCGCAGCTTTAACCGCTTTGTCGATCCCTTTACGGATACCGATTGGGCTAGCGCCTGCAGTTACGTTTTTCAAACCTTCTGTGATCAGGGCTTGAGCAAGCACTGTCGCAGTTGTTGTACCGTCACCGGCAACATCGTTTGTTTTCGTTGCAACTTCTTTAACCAGTTGTGCACCCATGTTCTCGAATGCATCTTCCAGTTCGATTTCTTTTGCAATGGTTACACCGTCATTTGTGATGAGCGGGCTTCCGAATTTTTTCTCCAGAACCACGTTACGGCCTTTTGGTCCGAGCGTTACTTTCACTGCGTTAGCCAATGCATCCACACCACGAAGCATGGAGCGACGAGCGTCTTCACTGAATTTAATGTCTTTAGCCATTTAAGAAAACCTCCCTAGTATATTGTGTAAAATGGTACTGCTATATGGTTCGGTTAACCGATTAAGATTTGAAATTAGTCGAGAATCGCGTGAATGTCGCTCTCTTTCATAATCAAATATTCTTTACCTTCGAATTTGATTTCTGTACCGGCATATTTGGAGAAAATAACGCGGTCTCCTTCTTTCACTTCCAGAGCTACACGTACGCCGTCTTTCAATGCACCCGCACCAACTGCAATGATTTTACCCTCTTGCGGTTTTTCTTTGGCGGAGTCCGGAAGTACGATCCCGAAAGAAGTCGTTTGTTCTTGCTCCAGTGGTTCTACCAATACGCGTTCACCTAAAGGTCTGATCATGAAAAATAGCCTCCTTTTAAAATTATATAGCCTTGCATTTGTAGGTTGCAGCCATATGTATTAGCACTCGACAGTGTTCAGTGCTAACAACCAACTTTATGATACTCAACTTGAAGCATGATTTCAAGTCTTTTTGATGATTTCTTGCGAGAATTTACGTTGAATTTACATCCATACGGCTTGATCACTTATATCCAATAAGCCAAATCACGCCTGGTACAGCTGGATGAATGTTACATTCACACCTTCTATTTTACGAGATTCGTTGCCTTAGATGCAAACTTCGCCCCGTATCCCCTTTTCCATTGTATCCATTGCCCCATATAATATGCCTGCATGTCCAGATCTCTTCTCATCTTCCATTGGAACCAGAAGACCCGGATCAGAACAAATCGTCTTCTCCGGGTCTCCTGGCGAGTAGATTCATCCTCCACCCGCACTCATTTTTGATGCAGGCAGCATTCTCCCTCTAAATACATAAACTATAGAATTCTCTACCCTGTATGCTGGTTGTCCTCGGTCCGCACATAACGAGCTTCAATCTCCTGATCGGCTGCAAGTTGCTTGCGATACACAATGGCGGATAGAAACACACTGATCTCATACAAGAGCAACAACGGAATCATGACAAGCAGATCAGATATTAAGTCTGGAGGTGTAATAACCACTGCAATAAAAATCAGCACGAAATAAGAAATTTTGCGCATTTTACGCAGACGAATCGGATTCAGAATGCGTAGACCCGTCAGGAACATAATCAGCAGTGGCAACTCAAACAGCAGTGACACTGGCAACACAATGCCAAACAGGAAACTGAAGTACTGCTTCATACCATAAGTCTCGACAAGTCCCATTTTCTCCGTAATCGTTGTTGTAAATGCAAGCGCCATGGGAAAAACAACATAATACGAAAAAGCGACTCCCACCAGAAAAAGTAGAAATACATAAGGCACATACTTCAGAGATGCCTTACGTTCTTGTGGCCGCAGACCAGGACTCACAAACTTCCAGAGCTGGTACACCGTAAAAGGCAACGTGATAATAATGGAAAAGAGCCCGGCAATCTTCATATAAATCCCGATACCGTCCCAGAACGAGAACGCATGCAGTACGAAGCCCTTGGCCGTCTCTGCCTTCGTCAAATACTGATAAACCGGGTCTGCCACGAAAAAACCTGCAATCAGTCCCAGAATAAAAATGCTCAATACATAGATCAGCCGCTTGCGCAGCTCACTCAGATGTTCGGTAAGCGTCATTTCTTCATTTTGCCGCGTCATGCCTGCCTCCCCTGGAATTTCAGCTTTAAAATACAAAACCCTTCCGGCAGGAAGGGGTCTCTCTCTTAGCCATGAAACTTATTCCGGCAGGCGTTTATCCACAGGTTTCTCAGCGGCCGTTGTATCAGCTGCTACCGGTTTCGCTTTTTCCTGCTCTTTCCGGCTGGAAGCATCATCGTCCGAAATAATATCACGTGCGCCTTCCTTGAACTCGCGGAACGTACGCCCGACAGCCCGTCCCAATTCCGGCAACTTGTTAGGCCCAAACAACAGCAATGCAATCACGGCCAGCAAAATAAATCCTGTTGGCCCAATTTGACTTAACATAGATCTTCCTCCTTGTTTCAAGCGTTCAACATGCGCATATCCGAAGCCCTATTCATCAGATGTCTGAACTGCATTTGGATTTATGCCCATCATACCACAGATGTAACCACTTACATAACCCGCAAAATATTATAACTGTGCTTTATTTTCCTTATTGCTTGAATTGGCCTGTTACCATCAGGAGCGCTTCCGGAAGCTGGTCCATAATAGCTGCCAGATGTTCGTGCACACCCTTCGGCGTACCCGGCAGATTCACAATCAATGTGCGTCCGCGAATCCCGCATACCCCGCGGAACAACATCGCAGAGCGATTTTTGCTCATCACACTATATCTCATCGCTTCCGCCATGCCGGGAACTTCACGTTCAATCACTCGTCTGGTCGCTTCAGGCGTAATATCCCGAATGGCCAGCTCCGTTCCACCCGTTGTTAGTACGAGATCGGCGTGAAAATAATCGGTCATCTCGATTAATGCCGCAATAATCTCATCAGGCTCATCCGGAACGATCCGATACTCCACGATCTGACCACCCAGTTCTTCTTCTACAAGTTCCCGTATCACCTGCGCACTTGTATCCTCACGTTCTCCACGGGCCCCTTTGTCACTGGCTGTCAGGATTGCTGTTCTCCACACCATAAAGATCACCCTTCTCCTCTATGAAAATAATTATCCGTTATCGGTTGAAATCACCGTTTTTACCGCCGCTCTTGGACTGCAGCATTGTCGGGCCGATGATCATATCTTTTTGCATCGCCTTGCACATGTCATAGACCGTAAGTGCCGCAGCCGAGGCAGCCGTGAGTGCCTCCATCTCGACACCTGTTTTGCCTTCTGTCTTGACGGTTGCTTCGATATGAAGTTCGTCCACGCCGTTATCATGGAAACGAATATCCACACCATTCAGTGCAAGCGGATGACACATCGGAATCCAATCAGACGTTTTTTTCGCCCCTTGGATACCAGCAATCTGAGCAACCGCGAGCACATCGCCTTTTCCAATACGGCCTTGGCGAATGGCTTCCAGTGTCTCCGGGTTCATCGTGACTTTCGTTACAGCAACAGCGGTACGTACCGTTACATCCTTACCCGAAATATCCACCATCCGGGCTCGTCCCTGTTCATTAAAATGAGTCAGCTTCCCACTGGAAGATTGACCTTGGTTTACTTCTGAGTTCAATCACATCACAACCCTTTATTCGATATGTAATATACCTTCGGGTGTTATCAACAGATCCAGCCGCAGATCTAGCGGGTCCATCGGAATGTCAGGCTCCAACTGGCCAGGTAATACCAAAGCAGCCATGAGAGGTCTTTTACCTTGCTTAGCACAATGGTTCTCAAGACACGCCGCAAACCGGTCGTAATAACCACCACCGTATCCGATACGTCCTCCTTGAAGGTCGTAACCCAGTCCGGGTACCAGCACCAGATCCAAAGCCGGCCAATCTTCGGGTTGCAACACTTCACAAGACGCCTTAGGTTCAGGTATGCCCCAAACGCCTGGTTCAATATCCTCCTGGCTCGTCACTCGCCGCAGTTCCATTCGTGGCGGATCAGCGAGCACTTTGGGCGCTAGCAACACATCCCCTTGTTTCCAACCCTCTTCAAAAAGAAAATCGGTGGAAGCCTCACTGCCATAAGACAGGTAGCTGAAAATAACCAGCGTCTCACGCTTTTGCCTGTTCTTGTTTAGCCGCAGACGATCCAGTTCACGCTTCAGTCCGTCATTCATTCGCATGCTGGCTTGCTGACGCATCTGCTCGTCCAAACGATCGCGTAGCTGTCTAAGCCGGGAGCGAAGCTGCTTCTTCTGTTCCGCATGATCCTGCATAATGCTGACGAACCTCCTGTTGATGTGGAAGGTAAAAAATAAATTCAAGCCATTGCACTTATATGTTAAGACAAGATGTCATCTGGATGATCAGGTTCAAATGATTCATTTTCTGCAAAATCGTCATGGTATAACATGCCTTCTTTCAGTTTATCACTGATTGACCAAAAAGACTACAAGCCGGAGCCGTTCCCAACCGGTGCATTTGCTCTGTATTTCATGTAAACTGAGAAGTAAGTGTCTATTTCAGAACTCGACCTATGGAGGAACTTAATTCTATGTTGCTGCAAGTATCCGGAATTATTAAACGTTTTGGTGTCGATCCAATCCTGGACGGCGTGAACTTACAAATATTAGAACGTGAGCGCATCGGACTGGTTGGCGTTAACGGTGCAGGAAAATCAACTTTACTCAAAATCATCGCTGGAGAAATGTCCCATGACGGCGGACAAATCTTCAAATCCAAAGAAACAACGCTTGGTTACCTCGCGCAGAATAGCGGCCTGCAGTCTAACCGCAGTATCTGGGAAGAAATGATGCATGTCTTCGCTCATCTGACCCAGACCGAAGCTGAACTGAGACAGATGGAGCATGATATTGCCGATCCCGCACGAATGGGAGATGAAAAGCAATACGCTGATCTGCTGGAACGCTATGCAAGACGCTCGGACTGGTTCAAGGATCATGGCGGTTACGAGATGGAAACGCGCATTCGCAGCGTATTGCATGGTATGGGTTTTGGTGAATTCTCCCCAGACACCCCCATCAGCACACTCAGCGGCGGTCAGAAGACCAGACTCGCATTAGCTCGCATTCTGTTGCAAGCTCCCGATCTGCTTATGCTGGACGAGCCTACCAACTATCTGGACATCGCAACCTTGACATGGCTGGAAGATTATTTGAGAGGATACTCTGGCGCACTGTTAGTTGTATCCCATGACCGGTACTTCCTCGACAGACTTGTAACGACAATCGTTGAAATCGAACGTCACCGCTCCAAAAAATATACGGGTAATTACAGTCGCTATATGGAGCTGAAGGCAGCAGAGTATGAGATTCAGATGAAACAATACGAGAAACAACAGGATGAAATCTCCAAGATGGAGGACTTTGTGCAAAAGAACATCGTACGCGCTTCAACGACGAAGCGTGCCCAAAGTCGTCGCAAAGCACTGGAGAAAATGGATCGTCTGGATAAACCACTTGGCGATCTCAAAAAAGCCCATTTTTCATTTGAGACCGCTGTTATGTCTGGCAAGGAAGTCCTGCGTGTCGATCAGTTATCCGTTGCATACGATGAGGGGTCACCTCTGTTCCGCAATGTGTCCTTCGAGTTACGACGTGGTGAAACCGTGGCCCTGATTGGGCCTAACGGGATCGGAAAATCAACGATGCTGAAATGTCTGACCGGAAGCCTTCGTCCTGTGCAGGGTGATATTCAGTGGGGCACCAAAGTACAGATCGGTTATTATGACCAGGAGCAGACTGGACTGAATCCGTCCAATACGGTGCTCGAAGAACTGTGGAGTGCTTATCCGGGCATGGAAGAAGCGCGTATTCGGACCGTACTGGGTAACTTTTTGTTCAGCGGTGACGATGTGCTCAAAAAAATATCCTCGCTCAGCGGTGGAGAGAAGGCTCGTGTGTCTCTGTCCAAGCTCATGCTGAAGGAAGCCAATGTGCTTATTCTCGATGAGCCGACGAACCATCTCGACCTCTTCGCCAAAGAAGTGCTGGAAGCCGCCTTAATGGATTACGAAGGAACACTGCTCTTTATTTCACATGACCGGTACT
Organism: Paenibacillus polysaccharolyticus; assembly: GCF_900102085.1. Taxonomy (GTDB): domain Bacteria; phylum Bacillota; class Bacilli; order Paenibacillales; family Paenibacillaceae; genus Paenibacillus; species Paenibacillus polysaccharolyticus. The sequence continues at coordinate 186,445 of NZ_FMVM01000005.1, forward strand.
TCCTGAACAAAATGGCGGAACGGATCGTTGAGCTTCATCCGGGCGGCACTGAGCAATACCTCGGCAACTATGACGATTACGTGGAGAAAAAGCAGGAATTGGAGGACATTGCACGTGAGGCCGCCGAGGCTCGCCAGGCCGCTTCCAAATCCGCTTCTTCAACAGCAAGTGCCGGTTCAGCAACAACTGAAAAATCCGGTGCCGCTTCCTTCGAGGCAGATAAACAAGCCAAACGCGAAGAACGAAACAGACAGCGCAGACAGGAAGCCCTGGAGCAACAGATTGCCGAATTGGAGTCCGAAATCACTTCGCTCGAAGAACAAATGACTTTTCCGGAAGTGTATCAGGATTATATGAAATTACAGGAGCTCCAGCAGTCATCGGAGGAGCACAAAAGTCAGCTTGCAAAAGCTTATGAAGAGTGGGAAAGCCTAGCGATGGGCTAAGCTGTGATTCCGCGTGATGATTCTGTCTGTGATTCCGGTAAGGCTCCGTGTTACGAAAGTAACGTGGAGCCTTTTGTATTGTGTAGGAAACCAGCGATTTAGAAGACGCGTGACTCGCTGATAAAATAACTTCAACACTCTCAGCTTGGTAGAGATCAAAAATCATATTTTCACATTTGTCAAATATCCATGGATTACATAAAATAAATTTCGGAAGGCATCCCCTTTTATTATCCACAACAATGAGTAACATTTCACAACCCTTTTCATGTAATCAAACGTTGGTAGAATAAGCTTTGTATGAAAAAACCATATTTATCCACTGTTTTATCCACATTATCCACAGCAATGTTGGTAACTCAGATGCATTCTATCCCCTGAGAACCTCATGTTTCGAAAACACATGTTGCAGTACTTCACCTTAGTTACCCACAAATTATACTGGATATGTGGATAACTATAGTCACACCTTGACAGATTTGATTATTGCTATATGGTTTTTCGTTTATTGCATTCTTTCATATTTTAAATGGGCAAGCGAGCGTGTTCCTACTCTGCTCCTATCATCAAAAACAGAAAAAGGGTTCCATTCCGCCCAAATCATGGCGGGAAGGAACCCTTTTTAGCTTTTTTTGCTATATCATAATCACATATCTAATGCACCTTAATGTACAGACACCTCTTCACTATCCGCAACAGTTTCCGCTTTAAGTCCAGCTGCATTACATGCCGCAACGTAAGCCAAACCTGCAGCCATGACAATATCATGATGTGTTGCTGTACCCCTGAACTCTCGTCCGGCACGTTCTACGGTGATCACGGCTTCCGCGCTGGCTCCTTCTCCCCCACTCAAGGCATGCATCTCCATATCAACAAACGTAATGTCATCTGAGATACACTGCCCGATAGCCTGGATCGTCGCATCTACAGGACCTTTGCCTACGGCAGAGTAGGACTGTTCCCCTGCACTCGTACGAATACGGACCGCAGCCATGCGGTCTGTCATGCTACCTGCCGTCACTTGCAGCTCAACCAATTCATAGTCCTGTGCCGGAATATTCATCGTTTGGCTTACCATTTGCAACAACTGGTCATCACTTACCACTTTTTGCTGATCTGCGGTAACTTTGAACACTTCGTACAGTTGTTCCATCTGCAGTTCATCCGGTTCAAATCCGTATTTGCGCACCCGATCCTTCAGAGCATGACGACCCGAGTGTTTCCCCAAAATAATCATACTGCGCGGAATGCCCAGTGCTTCCGGGTCCATAATCTCATACGTATTGCGGTTTTTCAGCAAACCGTCCTGATGGATGCCCGACTCATGCTGGAATGCGTTACGTCCAACAACCGGTTTGTTGTAAGCAATCGGGAAATGCATGGCCCGGCTAATCTGGCGAGATGTCTCATACAGCTGATTCAGCTTGATGTTGGTCGTTGCTCCGATCACGTCTCCGCGTGTTTCCAGCGCCATAATCAGTTCCTCTAACGCACAATTTCCTGTCCGTTCCCCAATCCCGTTAATCGTCACTTCAATCTGGGAAGCACCATTCGCAATGGCAGCCAGACTGTTTGCCACGGCAAGGCCCAGATCATTATGGCAGTGGGCACTATAGCGAACTTTATCGCCGCCCCGCGCCCCTTCACGTACGCGTCGGAACATCTCTCCATACTCATGCGGCAGCGCATAACCAACGGTATCCGGCAGATTAATGATACTCGCCCCTGCCTCAATGGCCACTTCAATCATTTCAATCAGATCATCCATCTTGGTACGCGCAGCGTCCATCGCTGTGAACTCCACGGTATCCGTAAACTGACGTGCATAGGAGACCATCTCCCGGGCCGTTGCCACCACTTCACTGCGTGGACGGCATAGCTGATGCTCAATATGAATATCAGACGAGGATATAAACAGGTGGATTCGTCGCCGGGCCGCATCTGCTGTAGCCTTCACCGCAGCATCGATATCGCCTTTGACTGCACGTGCAAATCCACAGATTTCCACCTGTTGCAATTGTCTCGAGATCGCCTGAACCGCCTCAAACTCCCCTGGACTGGAGATGGGGAATCCAGGCTCAATGACGTCAATGCCAAGCGCTGCCAGCTGGTGAGCCAGCTCTATTTTTTGCTCAGGATGCAGGCTAGCTCCGGGTGCTTGCTCTCCATCTCGCAGCGTTGTATCAAAAATGTCAATCATGCGTTTGTTCGGATTGGTTGTCATATTCATTAACCTCCATTAATTTTGGGATATCGGTTCGGTTATGTTTGGTTTGTGAAAAGTTATGTTCAATGTGATGTGTGATGTGTGATGGTTCAAAGTGTACGTCGACTTACACCCTGAACAACTGTTGTTCCAGATTTCCTGATCAGACTTGCATCCATATGGTTGTTTCCTTTCGCCCACCCTGCTGCCGGCAGCAAAAACAAATAACCCGCCATCTCATCAAAGAGACGGCGGGTTAATCTCCCCTCCGCGGTACCACTCTCGCTTGATGGCTCAGCCTGCACTGACACCATCCACCTCGTGTTCTCCAAAAAGTTCATTAGACTTCATCCTAACTACGGCGAAACCGTAACATTTCAGAGAAACACCCTGTAACGGGGGTTAACCGTTGCTAAGTACACATGAGTTGACACCGTCTCGTTTAGTGACGAGCACACTCAACCTCTTCTCATGTTTCCAAAGCTCTGTTCCCGGGCGAGATTCAAACGATTCCAGCCACTGCGTCGCACCACCCCGCAGCTCTCTGAGCGCTTTTGCCGTTCTACTGCTCCCGTTCATTACGTTTGTTGATATAATATTTGTTGTTAATATTGATCAAAAAATAAAAATCAAAAAAGCCTGCCTTCTCCTGCATAATGCAAGAGACGACAGGCTGTTCACCTTCGCGGTACCACTCTTGTTGACCTCAAGCCTGTTCGAATAACAGCTTGAAAGTCCCCTTAGTATTGTGCATCGATCTCTACACTTCGTATTAGCGTAACGGAAGTTGTCTCCGTTTCGTTCTAATATGCTTCGACCCGAGCACAATGGCCCATTCACGGAGGCAACCCGTAACGATATACTGTCGGCTGGCTTCAGCCTTCGGCCCGTTTCTTGCTAGCCGTGTTCCATCGTTCCGCTTCCAGGTGAGTTTCAGGTTTCCTTCGGCTACGTTGCACCATCCCGCAGCTCTCTAATGACCCGGAGTGACCTTACTGTTCCTGTTCATCGCGTTTTTCAGTTCAGGAGATAATTCCTGTTTAAATTTGTAACTAATATACATTCTTCACAAACCGCTGTCAACCATTCATTTCAAAAAAGGGAGAATTTTACGCTTCGGTCTGAACCGACCAGGCTTCCAGAGAAAGTCCCGGGTCCGCCTTCGCGTCAAAATTAGTCCCCTCGCCGCGAATCCATTTCAGATGTGCTGCCGCGCCGATCATGGCTGCATTATCCGTACAATATTCCATTGGCGGGATGACGAGTTCAAGTCCTTCCTTCGCACAGCGTTCCTGCAGAGCAGTCCGCAAACCGCGATTGGCAGCAACCCCACCGCACAGAAGTAACTGACGTGAGCCATATTCACGAACAGCACGTACCGCTTTTTCCACGAGCACTTCAACGACTGCTTCTTGAAAACCACGTGCCACCGCAGACGGTTCCAGTGTTTCACCACGCATCTTGGCCTGATTCAGTGCGTTGAGTACAGCCGATTTCAACCCACTTAGACTGAAATCATAGGACCCTGCTTCAAGCCACACTCGTGGCAAAGGAACAACATCTTCAGCTTCAGATGCCATGCGGTCTACATGCGGCCCTCCCGGATATGGACAGCCGAGCGCACGAGCGACTTTGTCATATGCTTCACCGACAGCATCGTCCCGAGTGCGTCCAATCAGCTTGAACTTGCCCTCGGACTCCAGATGTACAAGCTCTGTATGCCCTCCGGATACGACTAGTGCCATCGCTGGATATTGCAACTCACGCACAAGACGATTCGCATAAATATGACCTGCAATATGATGGGTGCCGATCAGCGGTTTACCCAGAGCCATCGCGAGTGTCTTCGCTGCTACGATACCCACCAGCAATGCGCCGACCAATCCTGGTCCCTGCGTAACCGCAATCGCGCTCAGATCACGCGGACGAATGCCAGACTGCTCGATCGCTTGCTCCAGCATTAGCGTAATCACTTCAACGTGTTTGCGTGAAGCCACCTCGGGCACAACTCCGCCAAACGCTTTATGTGTCTCGATCTGACTAGAGATAAGATTGGACAATACTTCACGTCCATCTTTGACCACGGCTACCGATGTTTCGTCACAGCTTGTCTCTACCGCCAGAATGTAGGATGGAGTCCCGCCTTGATTATCTATAAGATCATTCATGAATCCATTACGCTTCCTTCCTCTTCGCCGCTCCGGCCCGCAGGCGGAAGTACCGCCCACATGATCATTGCATCTTCTCCGTTATCGGAGTAATACCCTTTGCGCAGACCTGCCGATTCAAACCCTTTTTTCTGATACAAATTCTGAGCCACGACATTCGACACCCGAACTTCCAGTGTCATTCGCTCCATACCGAGGTAGGCTGCCGTCTTCATTAACTCGTCCAGCAGTTTCTCGCCCAGTTTGCGGCCCTGGTAGGCTTTTCTCACCGCTATATTGGTAATATGCGCTTCGTCCATAATCGTCCACATTCCCGCATATCCAATAGCAGTCCCGTCCAGCTCCATGACCATATATTTAGCAAAATGATTATGCTTCAATTCATTGTGAAATGCCTCTTCCGTCCAAGGGAGGGTAAATGCTTCATGCTCAATCTCCATCACGTCAGGAATATCTGCCACGGTCATGAGTCTGAACTGAAACATGGTCTCCTGTCCTTCATTCGCTACGTTGTCCATCCGCTCTCCCTCTCCCTTCAGCCTTTGCGCAGCAGGTTGGCTTCGGCTTCGGACAGCTGGGTGTAGTTCGGCACCAGGGCATGTACGTCATCGCGCTGACCTGCAAGCAGCGCTTCGGCGCCGAGGCGCCCAATCCAGCGGCCTTCCAGCTCATACGGTACGAGCTGGAGCGCCGTTCCTGCGGGGCAGCGAAGCTCTGCCGCTGCCGCCGCATGTTGGCCCGTCTCGCCGACGATCCAGACGGCAGCGGGCCGCTCTTCCGGCGCCGCCTCCGCCAAGCGGGCGGCGAGCTCTTCCAGCCATCCGTTCACTTGACGGATGGCATCCGGCGCCAGCCGGCGGGGTGTATCGCCGCCGGCTGAGGCGAACAGCGCGGTATAGGCTTGACCGCGCCGCGCATCCACGAGCGGAACGATCCAGTGGACAGGGGCGGCACTCGTGCCGCCCTGGTCCGCGGATGGCGTTCCGCCAGCCCCGGCTGCGGCATCATCTGCCGCAGCTTGCGCCTTGGCGGCGAGGCCGCTGTGCCAGCCGCCCCAGGCGAGGGCCTGCAGGCTGGACACCCCGGCAACGGGGATGTCCCACGCCCAGGCCAGCGTCTTTGCCGCGGTCACCGCAATGCGGATGCCCGTGTACGAGCCCGGTCCAATGCCAACGGCAATCCCGTCCAGTTGGCCTGGCTTCGTGCCGCTGGCAGCGAGCAACTGCTCCATCACAGGCACGACGTGCACCGAGTGATTACGCTCTGCTCGCTCATTGCGCTCTTCCAGTAGCGACCGCTCCTCCATCACCGCTGCAGCCATCACCGCGGTAGATGTATCCAACACCAAAAACCGCTGACGCGGCTTTTTTTGCTCCTCGATCGTCCCATCATTCCTTAATGCTTCTTCTTTCCCTAAACCTTCGTTCGTCCCTTCATTTCCAAAACCTTGTATCATCCTATAACTCCATTCTGTCTGAACTGTCGACATAGCGCGGCATATCCCTCACCATACCCATCCAGCGTTATCGTTCGATCTTCCAGACCTGTCGTCTCAATATGCACATGAAGATGCTCTTCGGGTAACAACTCAGGAATGATGCTGGACCATTCCACCAGACTGACTCCCGGACCATAAAAATATTCTTCAAGACCCAGCTCATCCGCTTCTTCCAACGATATGCGATACACATCCATGTGATATAGCGGCAATCGACCCTCGTATTCCTTGATCAGCGTGAAAGTTGGACTGCTTACAACATCTCTCACGCCCAAATGCCAGGCAAACTTCTGAGAAAAAGCGGTTTTACCCGCACCCAAATCGCCGTCCAGTGCAATAACCATGCCAGCCTGCGCCTGCGCCGCAAGTGCAGCCGCAAGCGTTTCTGTATCTGCAATGCTGTGGGAGTGATACACCCACTGCTCGTGCGTCTGATTCAATATACGCCCCACCTTTGACGGTCTTCCGTCTGAGTTCACTTTGAACCTTATTATATCGGTCCCTTTCCTTGCCCGCAACATCGAAGGAACATGCTGGAAAGGTTAGACTTTATAACCATCTCTTTGCGTAATCACAGAAAGGATCTGAACCTAAAAAACCGATACCTCCCGGTATCGGCCGCACTTTCATTGAATTCCAGAATGACAATAACCTCTAGTTTCCGCTGTACTTGTCACATTTTTATGACTGCTACTCTTCCAGACGATCCACTCGCACCGTCTGGGTGTTCCCTGGTCTGCTACCCACCTGTACCGTTGCCATGCCGTTTGCCTCATCCACATTTTCAATCCAGACAGGCTCGCCTTCAAGCGTCACCGCGATTGTATCTTTGGAATTATAAATAGCTTTTGCCCGTTTTGCATCCATCATACTATTCGTAGTCTCCTTCCGGGTCATCATTGTGATCCTCTTGCACAATCGTATCTGTCGTACTATCCCCAATATAACCATTATCCTCTGTAACCTGACCGCCGCCCAAACCTTCATTCACCATACGATCGATATCCAGCATAAAGGATTCCCGATCGAGCGGCAGTTTCTCTGAAGTTACCGCTTCCCAATTGACATCTGCTGCCGGCGTATAAAATTCTTCTGCACTCTCGGCATCCTCCAGAGGGTAGGGGGTAAACGTGTGCTTGTGCGCCTCTTCCTCATCTCGCCTGTTCTTCATCTGGCACCTCCCCATCATGTTTCTGTTATCATCCCCGACTCTTGCTGAACCATACAAAATGCTGAAGACCCCCATCTAGATATCCCTAACCACCATACAATCAAGGGTTTACGACTATCCCTTACAACAGCTGCCCATACTATTAACAAATAAGAAATTTGAAAGGAGTCGCCTTTATGCATACGGTCTGGAAAGGTGCAATCAGTTTTGGTCTCGTGCATGTCCCTGTCAAAATGTTCTCGGCTACGGAGGACAAAGATATCTCCATGCGTTACATTCATAACGTTTGCGGAAGTCCGCTCGCTTATGTACGCCAGTGCCCCTCCTGTGAGGTCGAAGTCAAATGGGAAGAGATCACCAAAGGCTATGAATATGAAAAGGGTAAATTTGTTCTTTTCGAAAAAGAAGAACTTGAGGCTTTAAACGAGTCCAGTAGCAAAACCATTACCATTCTGGATTTTGTGGATTTGACTGAGATTGACCCGATCTATTTTCAAAAAACCTATTATCTCTCTCCTGATCAGGCTGGCGGTAATGCTTATCAGCTTCTCATGAATGCCATGCGGGATACGGGAAAAATAGGCATTGCTAAAATCTCCATTCGCTCCAAAAGTAGTCTCGCCGCCATCCGCGTTCTGGAAGACTGCTTGTCGATGGAAACTATTTTTTACCCGGATGAGATCCGTCCCGTGTCTCAGGTTCCTAACCTTCCTGAAGTTCAAAATGTAAACGAAAAAGAACTCACGATGGCCAAACTGCTAATCGACCAACTTTCAACTCCGTTTGAACCTGGTAAATATACAGATGATTATCGGGCAAAGTTGCTTGACCTCATACAACACAAGGTTGCTGGGGAGGAAATCAAGATTGCTCCAGCCAAACCGGAAGCTAATGTGATGGATCTTATGGCTGCACTTCAAGCAAGTATTGAAGCAGTAAAGCCCATTCCTTCAGACCCTGGAACAACCACGGCTAAACCTAAAAAACGCGCTCCGCGCAAAACAACCGCCCAGGCTGTTGCTGGAGGAGAAACCGATGCTACACCTGCAACTCCGAAACGCAAAAAAGCCCCCGCTAAACCCAAAGCTTAAGCGTGCTGTTGGAGTAGTCGGGTTGGGGGCCCCGCTTGCATCTAACGGACCGGACGTAATTGGGTCACCATGATCCCAAAACTGCCTTATCGGTTCGTTAGCAAGTGGTGGATCATTTATCTGTCACCACCCTCGACCCGCCACTATGACCAACCCCAATTAAACAAACATCTCAGACACTTTTGATGAAACAATATCGACTAAGTTATTGACTAAACAAAGTAAATATTTTATATTAACTTATGAAAAGTAACTTATTTATATTTATAAAGTGATGAGCTTCATTTTCAAAAATAACATGTTTCAAGGCTCACTTTTACATCGATATGCACTTCGTTCCAATATTTTAATATTCACACATTATAATTTGTAACTTGTTCACGATGAGAAGTCATTATAAGGAGGAAATAACCATGAGTACGACTTATCAAATCCCAGCCACAACCCATCTAGGTGAAGTGAGTCTCAAAATTAGCAATCTGGATCGGTCTATCCAGTTTTATACGGACGTTGTTGGCCTTAAACTACTGACACGCCAAGATCATATTGCCACAATGACAGCGGACGGAAAGAACGTCCTTCTTCGCCTTGAAGAAGTGAGCAACAGCATCACTTTGCCCGAGCGCTCCCATGCCGGACTGTACCACTTTGCCATTCTCCTACCTGACCGCAAGTCGCTTGGACTTGCCGTTCGTAATCTTGTCGCATCCGGGATCGATATTGGTCAGGGAGATCACCTGGTGAGTGAAGCCTTTTATATCTCTGATCCAGATTTGAACGGGATTGAAATCTATGCCGACCGCCCTCGTGATACTTGGAAACGGGATGCTGACAATAATTACGTCATGGCAAGCGATCCAGTGGATGTGCAAAGCTTGTTTGATCTGTCGGCAAGTGAAACTTGGGATGGTTTGCCAGCTGGCACCGTTATCGGTCATGTTCACTTTCACGTTCGCAGTCTGGAGGAAGCCCGCAGCTTCTACTCCGGTATTCTCGGATTTGATGTTGTAGGCAACTTCGCCAATATGTCAGCACTGTTTGTGTCTGCCGGAGGCTACCATCACCATCTGGGACTGAATATTTGGGCCGGAGTTAACGCTCCAATCAATCCTGCCAATGCTACGGGAATCAACTATTTCACCATTGTTTATGCCCATAACCATGAAGTTGAGCAGGCCGTTGAACGTCTGCGCGAGTCTGGCGTTGAAGTACGTCCCGATGGTGATGCATGGTATGCAGCAGACCCGCAAAACATCGGAATCCGCCTGATTGCAGAGGCCTAAAGCTCAATTTGTGTTACTTTGAACACAAAATGTTACCATCCATTCACTCTGCCGATTTCATTCTGCATTCCTTCTCTTGATCAAACTTGTTACTGCAAAAAAAGCCTGACCTCGTTCCTCCAAAGCTTCCTTAGGAGGTAAAGGGTCGGGCTTTTTTTATACTTCTGATAAAACCGTAAATATTGGTACATCCTAACTCAGACTTAAACATTGTCAGACGAAGGAGATTTATTGAATGATTGAAAAGGGACGTTTGACCGTCAGGCAACTTGCTTCGCTGATGTTCCTTTGCACAATCGGTGAACAGATCCTCTTTTTCCCCTCGATGATCACATCTTATGCCCAGCAGGATGCCTGGATCTCTTCATTGCTTGGCGTAGGAGGCGGAATAGGTGTGCTTCTGATCATGCTCGCTGTATATCGCTTGGATCCGCGTCTGAATTTAATTGAACATGTACTCCGGGTGCTGGGGCCTTGGGTCGGTGCTGTGATCAGCGCATTCTATATTTTTTATTTTCTGATTGGTGCATCGACGTTTATCCGTGAAATGGGAGACTTTATGACGACGAACATTCTGAGAAATTCGCCATTATGGGTGTTGCACCTGACATTCATCTGCGCCCTGACTTGGGGATTGCGATCGGGACTCCCTAACATGGGAAGGACTGCCGAAATCCTGTTGCCTGTCGTTATCCTGTTCTTGATTATTCTCACCCTATGCCTACTCCCCAAGGCAGAGCTCGACAATATAAAACCCATTCTTGGTCGGGGATTCCTTGATCCGTTCAAAGGCTTTATCGCTGTACTTACATATCCGTACTGTGAATTATGTATTTTCATGATGTTATTGCCTTACACAGAGCAACGCCCTCATCTGAAAAGAGATTTTTTGCTCATGGGTATGATCGGCGGATTAATGTTAACGCTAACCATAAGTATGTGTCTGCTTATTATGGGACCATTCATGACACAGCATTACTGGTTTACTTCATTTAATCTGTCCCGTCTGATTAACATCGGTAACTTTTTAGAACGCATTGAGGCTATTATGGCTTCCGTCTGGGTTATCGCTGTATTTTTCAAAAGTGTGCTCTTCTTCTACAGCTTTGTGCTTGGGCTCGCTCATCTGTTTCGCTTGTCCAGCTATCGGAATCTCATTTTCCCAGCGGCATTTCTTATTTTAACATGTTCCATCCTGATCGCTCCGAATGAAACCTTCTATTTGAAAGTGATCATTCCCTACTGGATTGACTGGGATTTAACCTGTGGCATTTTTCTGCCGCTGCTGTTGATCCTGATTCATCATTTGAAACATAAGTTGCAAAAACATTAATGCCCTCCACGCATTTGATTTAACCCTCATACGTGGCTGGCTTAAGGAAGGAAAGGAGTAACACATGATCAAACCTGTTATTCCGTTTGAGCCTGTATCCCGAGACACTTTACCCACAGGCTCCCAGTGGATTGCCCAGATCAAGTGGGATGGTGTACGCATGCTCGCCTACGAAAACGGGCAAGAGTTACGGCTGGTCAATCGCAGGTTACACGACCGGACGACCCAGTATCCAGAACTAGTGGGACCGCGCAATCTATGCGAGGGCAACTCTTACATTTTGGACGGTGAGATCATCGCTCTCGATCCGGATACGGGACGTCCTTCCTTTTATCACGTACTTCGCCGGGATCGCATGAGCAAGCCGGATAACATTGCTCAAGCCAAACAGCAGATACCGATAACTTATATGGTTTTTGACATTCTATATTACGATGGAAATTGGGTCACAGATCTGACGCTATCTGCCCGTCAGCAGCTGCTTCACCAAGTGCTACATACCAGCACTCATGTTCAGGAAGTAACCAACTCAACGGATGCATCTACTTTGCTAAGCGTTATGAGGCAACATCAGATGGAAGGCATCGTCTGCAAGGATCTCACCAGCACCTACGGGATCGGTAGCAAGGACTCACGCTGGCAGAAGGTGAAGATCATGCATGATCTGTACGCCATGATCGGGGGCGTTACATATCGTGATGGAATCGTCAACGCCGTTGCGATTGGCGTATATGACGGACCTCATTTTATCTATATTGGTCATGTAGGAACAGGGAAGTTGAACATTAATCGCTGGCGGGAACTCACTTCACAGGTGCAACCACTTATCATAAAGGATAGGCCGTTCCATAACATTCCTGAGCGTAGCGCAGAGACAACTTGGGTACAACCCGAGATTGGACTTAAGGTGCAGTATATGGAACTGACGCATCATCGCACACTGAGACATCCTAGCATCCAAACCTTTGCAGAAGTAACACGGGAGGACTGCCTGGCGAGCCAGTTACAACATGAATTCCAGTAAAAGGAGGTGAAGTGGTGCCACACAAAGTCAAAGGCTCCATCAAGATTGAGGGTGTAGAACTCACGGTTACGAATCCAGACAAGCTGTTATGGCCAGAGGCAGGGATTACCAAAGCCATCTATCTGCAAAAGTTGGCCGCACTGGCTCCTTATCTGCTAACCTACACTCACAACCGTTTACTGACAACCATTCGCTACCCTCATGGCGCTGGTGACACGTTCTTTTATCAGAAAAATGCACCGGAGCCTGTGCCTGATTTCGTTCAAACACAGGATCATGAAGGTATACGGTATATTGTCATGAACGGGCTACCTGAACTTCTCTGGTTAGGAAATCTGGCCGCACTTGAATTCCATCCTTCGCTTCATGCGATTAACAGTACGCTACCCTGTGAATGGATGATTGATCTCGACCCTTCGATGGAGCACGAGCCGCGGATCATGCAGGCCGCCTTGATTGTAGGTGAAACATTGTCCTCCCTCGGGTTGCAATCGGTTCCCAAAACCTCTGGCGCCACAGGTGTTCAAATTATTGTGCCAATTACTCCGGGTGTAACATTTGATGAGTTAAGGGATATTGGTCATTTTGTAGGTAAATATGTCACGCAAAAACATCCTGATTTGTTTACGCTGGAACGGCTCAAAAAAGATCGGGGTGATCGAATTTACTTTGATTATCTCCAGCATTATGGCGGCAAAACATTAGCTGCTCCCTATACCCCTCGCGCAAAGCCACGGGGAACAGTCTCCACTCCCCTGACTTGGGATGAAGTGCGCCGTGATGTCTCTATTCAGGATTATCACCTTATGAATATTATTGAACGCCTGACAACCATTGGCGACCTGATTGCAGCAGTGCCACCGCAACCTATCGAACTAATTCTGAAACATCTCAAGAAAAAATAGCCGATATCCTGAATCACAGGATATCGGCTATTGGTATAGTAGAGTCATATCGAGCAGAAAGCTTCGCTAATGGATGCCTTTTTTCTTGAAGCGTCCGCCCTTCACATCGTGGATGTTACCGATAGCTACAAAGGCCTGCGGGTCCCAGTCCTCAACAATGGACTTCAGCTTGGCTTCTTCCAGACGAGTGATGACAACAAAAATGATCTTTTTCTCATCCCCGCTGAATCCGCCTTCGCCGTCCAAATACGTTACACCACGTCCGAGACGATCTGTCAACGCGGAACCGATATCACGATACTTCTCACTGATGATCCAGACCGACTTGGACTGATCCAGCCCTTCATTCACGATATCAATCATCTTCATGGCAATGTAATAGGCAATCATGGAGTACAGAGCGTTCGGCCAGCCGAATACAAATCCAGCACCCGCGAAAATAAATACGTTAATAATCAATACGATCTGTCCTACAGACAGCGGTGATTTCTCACTAAACAAAATAGCAACGATCTCTGTACCGTCCAGTGAACCACCTGAACGAATGACGAGACCTACTCCCACACCCAGGATCAATCCGCCGAATACAGCACCCAGCAGTGGTTCACCGGGTGTCAGTGCCGGAACTTCATGCAATAGAGACGTGCCGATAGACATCACGACGATCCCCAGCAAAGTAGATAACGCAAAGGTCTTACCAATCTGCTTGTAACCAAGGATTAGAAAAGGCATATTGAGCAAAGTCAGAAATATCCCCAGCGGCAGATGTGTAAGCTCTGAAACCATAATCGAGATCCCCGTGATACCGCCGTCGATGACGCCGTTTGGCACGAGGAATACTTCAAGCGATACAGCCATAAGCACAGCACCGATCAGGATCATTACAATACGTTGCAGCAACTTCAGTGTAAACACCGAGCTTTTGACGCCGCGGTCGGCTTGCTTGGCCGTTAATTCTTTCACCGTTACATTGGACATGGTATCCCCCCCGTAAAATCAGAATGTGAATCCATTTTATATATCCATTAAATCACTCCACGGGGAAGCTGCATGTAGAAAACGAGCCAAACTGTATTCTTCATGTACTTTAACCCACCATCAAAACGGGCATCTAAAGGCGATATAAAATAGATTCAAGATGTACTGCTTGCCGGATCACACTTCCAAAAGAGAGCAAAAGGGAGCCCGTTTCCCCAGACTCCCCTCCTTCATCACGACATGATTTATGTAACTATTATATCATAAAAGATCAAATTGGAGCAAAATACTTAGCAAAAAGAAGATAAATTCAAAAAAAGTGAATTTATCTTCAGAAATCTGCCCTAAATCGGCTAAAGAAGCGGAGAAAGCATGCGAGAAAGCATTTCAGCCCCTTTTTGCAGACGTGAGCGATGTTGGAAAGCGAAAGTATCTATTTGGCTACACTCCTCTAGGTCACGTTCAAAATCATGCATCAGACGATGAATCGCGGAGCTTTCAAACAATACAGCCGTCAATTCAAAATTATAAAAGAAACTCCGCATATCCATGTTGGCCGTCCCTACTGTCGCCAGTAATTCATCGACAATCATCACTTTGGCATGCACAAAACCTTTGCGGTATTGATAAAATTTCACACCGGCACGTAGCAACTCTTCAACATAAGAAAGAGATGCCAGATGTACTAACCGTGAATCGGATTGATACGGAATAACAATTCGCACATCCACTCCACTGACCGCAGCGGTCTTGAGAGCCTCGTAAAGAGCTGGATCAGGAATGAAATACGGTGTTGTAATATATATCCGTTCACAGGCTACTGAAATCGCCCCAAAACACATCTCCTGAATGGCGTCCCAATCTTGATCAGGTCCACTACCTAAAATCTGAATTCGTTCTCCGCCGCTGCAAATATGAGGTGGAAACAACTCTCCGAGCTGCGGCTCCATAATCCGTTTTCCCGAGGCCAGCTTCCAGTCGTTAAGAAACGTGCTTTGCAGGAAATAGACAGCATCTCCTTCAATCTGCACATGGGTATCTCTCCAAAATCCAACCTCCGGGTATTGACCCAGATAGTCATCTCCGACGTTAATACCGCCAACAAAACCAACCTTCCCGTCCACAACTACAATTTTACGGTGGTTTCGGTAATTAACTCTGCGATCAATCGTCGCAATGAGCGGTGGCAGGAAAAAATGAAACTCAACACCTGCATCCTGAAGCTTGCGGATAAAACTCCAGCTCAGTTTATGACTGCCAAGCCCGTCACAGATGAACCTGACTTTCACTCCCTCCTGCGCTTTACGTATCATGACCTGTTGAAAGCGAGTTCCGATCACATCATCTCTGAAAATATAGAACTCGACATGTAGATGATGCTTCGCCTTCTCCATCTCTCTAAGCATAGCGGCAAATGCCTCTTCCCCATTGGTAAGCACTTTACTCCGGTTACATCCCGTAATCGGGCTTTCGGACAAGTGGGATAACAGGTTGAATAAACGTTGCTGGTGGTTATACCTATCCCCTGGCATTTGGGCAATCTCTTCTATAATGTGCGCCTGTTTCCAGATCGTTTCCCGCATTTCTCTGAAGATGCGGGACCCGCCCTTTCGCAGCTTTTTGCGTTTACTGTAGTCCTGAGCCACGAAATAATACACAACAAATCCGATCAAGGGCACACAAAATAAGATGAACAGCCAAGCCACTGCTTTGGCTGGATTGCGGAACTCCAGCACAAGAATCGTAGCCGCTTGAAAAATAAAAACAAGTAAAATAATGACCAGCCAGAACATGTGGCCTCCCCCTTAGTACATACGCTAAAATATTTCAATTATCTGTTTTGTAATATTCCGTTATCTCGCTCTCCAGCCTTTCCTTCGCTTTCATCCTAAACAGCTTTGACGATATTGTTCCCAGCTAATCATAGATACCCAATGTAGACCTCATTCGTAACGAATACTTAGATAAAACTTTACATAACCTAACTTCAACACTGTTTTGCATAACTCCCTTTCCAGACTCTTCCTCTTTTCTTCCGGTAAAGGTGGTCTTCTTACGTAAAATTAGATATAATACTCGTTAAAACTTATTACATAAAAGGAGAAGAGTAGTGAATGGACAGTGAGAGGTATGCGTTAAATTTGGTTTTGGTTGCATTTTTGATAGGGTTATCGGCATTTTTCGTGGCAGTGGAGTTCGCTCTGGTACGGGTTCGTCCGAGTCGGATCGACCAAATGATTGCAGAAGGGAACAAACGGGCGCTCGCTGTGAAACAGGCCGTCGCTAACCTAGACGGATACCTGTCTGCTTGTCAGCTCGGGATTACGATTACGTCTCTCGGACTGGGCTGGCTCGGTGAACCCACGGTAGAGAAAATCCTCCACCCGGTGTTCGAAAGCATGAGCATCCCAGATGCACTCGCTTCATTTTTGTCCTTTGTCATTGCCTTTGTAGCGATCACGTATTTACACGTTGTTGTGGGTGAGCTTGCACCCAAAACGATAGCGATCCGCAAAGCCGAGACTGTCGCACTGTTGACATCCGGTCCTATCATCTTGTTTAACCGAGTGATGTATCCTTTTATCTGGCTGTTGAACGGCTCTGCGAACCAACTGGTCAAATTGTTTGGCATCAAGCCTGCTTCGGAACATGAAGACGCACACTCTGAAGAAGAGCTCCAGATCATTATTAACGAGAGCTTTGAGAGTGGTAAAATCAATCAGGCGGAATTTGGGTATGTTAGCCGAATTTTTGCATTTGATGAGATGCTGGCCAAAGAGATCATGGTTCCCCGGACCGACATGGTCTGCCTTTATCTAAATAAAACGAACGAGGAAAATCTAGAGATCATTCGCGAAGAGCAATACACTCGCTTTCCAGTCGTTAATGAGAGCAAAGACGATATTATCGGTATCATTAATACGAAACAATTTTTCTTAGAACTGTATGGTAATGATGAACCCGTCGACCTGTCTTCCCTCATTCAGCCCGTTTCGGCTGTTCATGAGACAACTCCAGTCAAGGATCTGCTTAAAAAAATGCAGAAGGATGGCGTGCATATTGCTGTTCTCGTCGACGAGTATGGAGGCACGTCGGGGATTGTAACGATTGAAGACGTATTGGAGCAGATTGTTGGTGAGATTCGCGATGAGTTCGACGCAGACGAAGAAGAAGAAATTCAGATTGTGAATGAGCATTATATCATCATGGATGGTAAGGTTTCGCTGTCCAAGGTCAACGATATGTTCATGTCTTCGCTTGATGCGGACGAGTGGGATACGATTGGTGGATGGCTGTACAGTCACCGTCCGGAGATGAACGAACAGGAAGAGTATGAATACGAAAACCTGACCTTTGTCCTGCTGGAAAAAGATAAAAATCGCTTCTACAAGGTGGCTATCGTCCCGAAAGAACCACTGAACATGTCAGACTACACCGATGAAGACGAGAAAGAAACAAACGTTTGATTTAAAAGGTCTGTCCACGTCATTTCCGACGTGGACAGACCTTTTCTTTATGCTGAGGGATGAAATATCTTACCTACATCTTATTTGGCATCTGCTCGATCTTCAACAATCCGGTTCTGGATTTTCTTA
Organism: Paenibacillus polysaccharolyticus; assembly: GCF_900102085.1. Taxonomy (GTDB): domain Bacteria; phylum Bacillota; class Bacilli; order Paenibacillales; family Paenibacillaceae; genus Paenibacillus; species Paenibacillus polysaccharolyticus. The sequence goes on from NZ_FMVM01000005.1 coordinate 204,144, forward strand.
AATATAATCTTGAGGATCATGTAAAGCGGAATAATAATAATCATACCTAGAATGTTGCCAAGGTCGGCTCCAACAAGTAACAGGATCACTGTAGTCAACGGATGTATATCAAGCTGTTTGCCATACACATAAGGAGAGATGAGATTATCCTGTATTTGCTGTGCAATGACGATAATGATCAGAGACCAGAGAGCCATGGAAGGCGAGTCGATAAAAGCAACAATCACAACAGGAATCGCCGCCAGTAACGCCCCTACATAAGGGATAAAGTTCAGAATAATGGACACAACCGTTAACAATAGCGCATAAGGCAACCCGATAAGAAGAAAACCGATAAACATGAGAATGCCCAACGCCACATTAACGATAACCCGGCCTACAATATAATTGCTCAGAGCCTCATCAATTTCATGCACCGTCTCTTCCCCATCTTTTCGGTAATGTCTCGGCAATAACAGCGTCAAGTTGGTTCCAAATTTGTCGCCTTCCTTGAGCATGTAATAGAGCATAATCGGAAATGTTGCCAAAATAATGACCAAGTTGGACACGACGGAAAACAGACCAGAGACATAATCCGTAACCTGCGTAATCCCCTGACTTAAATAATCGGACAATCTGGTAAACAAGTCCGAATTCTCAGGCAGGTAACGGGCAAGAAAACGATTGTTTTCCAGTGCTTTAATCTGCTCTACAAGAGATGAGACAAGCTTAGGTGTATTTTCGATAAAATTCCATAACTGCTCCCGCAGGGAAGGCCACACGAGAACGCTGAATCCTGCGATGAGGAGTCCAACAGCCACATAAATAATCAGGACAGACAGTGCCCTTTTGATTTTATGCCGCTCCATGAAGTCCACGAGCGGACGCAACAGATAGTAGAAAAATCCTGCGATCAAGAGCGGGATAATAATGATATGAATCAGCGAAGTGAGAGGGCGGAAAATAAAGTTGACTTTATCCCCCAAATACACGATCAGCAACAGTAAAATAATTGCTGTGCATATGCGGTAAAATTTGTTGTTAATCAAGAAAAATGATCCCTCCATGCGCTGCCATGCCAAAGTGACTGCGACGATAATATGATTCTAACATTACAATACCAGTATGTACCCTGAATAGACAGCTATGCCACATGAAAACAAAAAAAGAGGCAGGAGTTAACCTGCCACATCTCTTTTGTTGAACACAACCCAGGAAATCACCATAAAGATGACATAATACGCAGCGAGAACTGCCAAGGAGAACCCGAGAGTCATGCCCTCACTTGCTCCATTCATCAAGCCCATATCCGATGAAGAGTTCATATATTTGCTCAAGTTCATATTATTGAACAGAACATATTTAGCCCATTCATAACGATCCGGATTAAAGATCAGTGAGAATATATTTTGTGTAAACATAATAAACAAGGACAAACCAATCGCAAGTGCACCTGAACGAAATACCGAGGAGACCATAAAGGCAATCGCAAGTGTAATAAACAAGTCGATATACAGATATCCCCATCTCGTAAACGCATCAGCTGCGATTATACTGCTGTCTACCGAAACCTCATGAGAGAAGAGAATATACGAGCTAAGCATGGCCATACCAATCACCAGTAGTGTGCTTAATATACTAAAGCCTACTACAGTGAGATATTTGGAAGCCAAAATTTTACTGCGTGACCATGGTCGGATCAGTAACAGTTTAATGGTTCCCCATGTAAATTCACCCGCCACCGTTTCTGCTGCAATGACTACACAGAAGATGGTATTCAGAAAAAATGCAATCTGAACTGTTGTAGCCGCAGGTTGCCAAAACAAGGTATCACTTGACCCCATGCCTTCTCTCATTAAGACAGGCATGAGTAACGAGATCAGAACAAGAATAGCTAACATAATCCAGGTACGTACACGACGGAACACCTTCATATTTTCATTCAGTAGCAGATTGCCGAAACTACCCAATGCCGCCACCTCCAGTCACTTGCAAAAATTGATCTTCCAGCGTACGAGTCACACTACGAATGGCATAAACCTGCACGCCTTCATGTACCAGTTTGGCATTGACCGCAGGAATCTGTTCTCGAGAGAGAGACAACACGATAACCTTACCCTGAATAACTGCCTCACCCTCCATGAGTTCAACAGCACGTTCAGCGTCATCGACTTCAAACGCAACTTCAATTAAAGCATCTGAACCTTGCTCATCCCGCAGATTTCGAACATCAATCAGTTTACCGTTCTGAATAATAGCTACGGTGTCACACATCAATTCCATCTCGGACAACAGATGGCTTGATACAAACACGGTAATCCCCTCTTCATGGGTGAGGAGCCGCAGATAATCTCTCAACTCCCTTATGCCCTGTGGGTCGAGACCGTTCGTTGGCTCATCCAGAACTAACAGCTTAGGTCTATGTAATATAGCCTGTGCAACACCAAGGCGCTGACGCATACCCAAAGAATAGGTTTTTACCTTGTCATGAATCCGCGCTGTTAGGCCCACACGCTCAATGGTCTCTGCAATACGTTCCTTGGTAACGCCAGGTGACATACGGGCAAAATGCACCAGATTCTGATATCCGGTCAGAAACTTGTACATCTCCGGATTTTCCACAATCGCCCCCACTTGGGCTATCGCCTCTTCAAACTCACTCTTTACACTGTGTCCGGAGATGAAAATATCTCCTTTACTAATGGACATCAGACCTACCATCATTCGAATAGTTGTTGTTTTCCCCGCGCCATTTGGTCCTAAAAAACCAAAAACCTGCCCCGGAGAAATATCCAGGGTCAGGTCACTGACCAATGATCGGGAGGAAATGATTTTACTGACGCCTTGAAGTCGGACGACCGGCTCCTGCTGCATTCAATCCTCTCCTTCATAGACGGGCTTATTTCATGCCCGTTTCTCATATGAGCATAGTGTATCATAATCTTTAGTATATTGTCCTGCAAACTGGGACTTACCTTCTCGTTTTGACTCAACTACACACGCCTCACAGCATCCAAGTGGCATTTCACTCCGGTAAAATCCAGTACGAAACACGTGATTGCCTCCATTGCCCTCTGGCTTCTGGGCGGCGTCTCTAGCGACCGACACAATCATCCCACAACTGACACAGTAAAAGCGGCCCGTTTCATTCAATGGAATACCTTCCCCTCACAGGGAGTCTCTAGTCCCTGTTATTTGTCGTTAGACGCTGAAAATTGATACATTTTGTATCCTAATTCGTAATTTACTTGACACCGGGACTATTGTCAAGCTTTTTAAGCATGGGTTTAGGTTGAAAATTCAAAAAAACGCTATAAATGCGACAAAAGTCTCGCATTTATAGCGCTTGATCAAGGACTAATGATACAAAACGGTATACTCAACCTCCATTTACATTACAGCGTATGTAATATTCACTCCTCATCCTGATATTGCATCCTATCATGCATCACGATGAAGTTTCAGTGTTGTGTTTCCTCTCATCTGGATAATACCATAACAGCGTCCACTGCTTACCATCCTGCACAAGGTAACAGATCTGCACAAGATCAAACTTTCCAAAGGTTCCGGAATACGTTTGTGTAACTTTGATTTTGTATGCTTCAGAAAAAGGCTTTACGCCTTGAATGATCTCCACATCAAATTCCCGCTCTGGCGGTTCCATCTCCAGTTCAAACGTCTGCACACCAAAATGCTGCATAAAAATGTGAGCTCTATTCTGCACATAGGCACTCTTCGGAAACCGCTCTTTCATTAAAGGATGAAAAAGCTCCCAGGAGCTTCCGAAGTCACCCGTTTGCTCGTATTTGTAAAACTCTTCCGCCACAGCAGCAGCCTCTGTAGGCGCATCTGCACGAAACAGTGCAGGTACACTCCTAATAATCAGCCACAGCAAAAGCACTACAAATAAAATAAGTCCACTTTTTTTGAACAGTGCATTGCGGTTTCTTCTTCTTATCATCATTCAGCCCCCTTGTCCTGCCTACCCCATATGTATGATGGTTTGCAAACAAGTAGAAGCTATGCCCGGACTACACACTGCATTTCCTGGGAAATCAATGATGTCTCCTACCCAGCAAAGCTTGAATTCCTGTATAAACCGCGATGCCACAACTTCCGCCAATCAAGTCTACACCGACATCCCAGATTGAACTCGTACGATTGGGACTGAACTGTTGGATATACTCGTCAATGGAGGCAATCACTGCAACGAACATCAGCGCCACCGTAATACAAGTTATGACTCTCACCCGTTTGTAACGCAGACTGCCATAGATTAATACTGCGAGTACAGCGTAGATTAATAGATGCGCAGTCTTGCGAAAGAGGAATTCTACAAAAGCATAAGGCCTTTCTCTTAGTGAATACTCGTGCCCATTATAAAACAGGTGCACATCGGGCAATGTAACCCCGATGTGCACCTGTTTGGTCAAACGTTGAAGCCATGGCTGAATATTTTGCTGTTGATAGGATTGGGAAGACATCAGCCAGATTATCGCAATCCAGACCCCTGCCAGCATTAGCCAAAACAACATTTTATACGAACGATTCTTCCGTTGATATTTCTGTTTTCTTGTTTCTCTTCCCTCCGCATTCAGCAATGTTTTCACCACTTTCCTTGCTGTTTCACGAACGTTGCCCTTACTGTTCTAGGTGCTGCGTCAGTAATCCGTGAATGCGCTCCTTTTCCTCTTGACCTACAATAAAATAATAAATACCGTTGATCTTCTCGCCTTTTCCCTTGATCTCAACTGTATCGATTTGTTCCAGGTCGCTACGATAATCCAGAAGTAGTTCTTTCATCTCATCAAATGTCAGATCTGTTCTGACATGTGTACCCAGCTCATCTAACATATTCTGAAGGTGAAGCACACTGGAGAATTGCATCGTATTTTTGAGCATCTGCTTCAGGACCTCTCGCTGACGATCATTCCTTCCCAAGTCGCCCTTCGGATCATCATAACGCATTCTGGAGAATCCGAGAGCAGCAACACCATCCAGATGAATATTGCCCTGCTCATAACGTTTTCCCTCATAGTCAAAGGCAAACGGGTTGTTTACATCCACACCACCAACAAGATCAATGATTTTGGAGAACCCCTCCATATCTACTTTCATATAATAGTGAATGGGAATTCCCAAAAATTGTTCAACTGTTGCAAGAGACATATCCACGCCCCCAAAAGCATAAGCGTGATTGATTTTGTCTTCGGTGTTGCGTCCTACAATTTCTGTTCGTGTATCTCGCGGAATATTAAACATCAGCACTTTCTTTTTCCCCGGATTCACACTTAGAACAATCATCGTATCTGAACGTCCTCGATCATTCTGGCGTTCATCTACCCCCAGGATCAAGGCATTAAAGGGCTCTTTGCGATTGAGTTCAACCTGGAGTCCGCCCTTCGCATCGGTTACCGAAACAGGCTTTACGGGATTACGAGGCTCATAAATCTGATCAGCGGTTGATTTAACCGATTGATAGAGATAGATCGCATAACCAAATACAACGATGATCAAAAGGGAAGCAATCCAAGCCGTCCATTTCATCCACTTTTTCATGGGGATCTTCCTCACTCATAATGTTAATATTCACTGGCAGATTAGATAATTGCTGGTGCTTTCCCTTCCACCTTCACGAGACCTGGACGTCCGACAGAATAATAGTGGAAGGCAGATGCTTGAATCTGCTCCGCACTATACACATTACGACCATCAATCATCACAGGCTCCTTCATCGTTTGGGCTAAGGTTGTCAGATCTACCTGGGCAAATTCCTTCCATTCTGTCAGCACACATAGCGCATCCGCGTCTTGAGCAGCATGAAGCGGGCTATCCTCCCACGAAATCGAGGCAATGTCGATCTCTTTACGGAAGTTAGCCGTTGCAATCGGATCGTAGGCTCTGACCGATGCTCCAGCATCAATAAGATGTTGAACAATATCAATGGCTGGTGCATCTCGCACATCATCGGTATCCGGTTTAAACGCCAGTCCCCAGATAGCAATTGTTTTGCCTGCGAGTGACCCCAGAGCTTCCTCCAGCTTGTAGATCACTTGCATACGTTGGTCCTGATTGACTTGCACTACAGATTTCAACAGTCTGAAATCATAATCCACCATACCTGCAATCTGGATCAGCGCCTGTGTATCTTTAGGAAAACAAGAGCCGCCATAACCGATACCTGCCTTCAAAAAAGCAGACCCGATGCGTTTATCGTACCCCATGCCTTCTGCAACGCGTGTAACATCCGCCCCAACTTTCTCACAAATATTCGAAATTTCATTAATAAATGATATTTTGGTTGCCAGAAATGCATTGGATGCGTATTTAATCATCTCCGCTGAGCGGATATCTGTAATAATCAGATTACTTGTTAAGGGCCGATGAAGTTTCTTTAACGTCTGGATGGCCCGATCACTGCTCGTGCCGATGACAATCCGGTCGGGGTTAAGCGTATCCTTGATTGCGGAGCCTTCTCGCAAAAACTCGGGAACAGAGGCCACGTCAAAGGGCTGGGAGGATATACTGCGAATCAGATCGCGGATACGGTCATTGGTACCTACAGGAACCGTGCTTTTAGTCACGATGATTTTGTAACTTTCGAGATGGGTGCCGATCTCCATAGCCACTTGCTCTACATAACTCAGATTCGCCTCACCGTTTGGTAGAGAAGGTGTACCTACGGCTATAAAGACAATATCTGACTGGTGTATCGCCTCACCAATGTTTGAGGTAAACGACAGTTTACCTGCTTGCGTATTGGAAATCATCAACTCTTTAAGACCAGGTTCGTAGATTGGAACGATGCCCTCATTCAGCATTTGTACTTTTTCCTCATTGTTGTCTACACAGATCACCTGGTTGCCAATCTCCGAAAAACAAACCCCTGATACCAGACCTACGTAGCCTGTTCCAATCACCGCAATATTCATCTTGTTTTCCCCCAATTCACGCAATTTTGGATAATATCTTCCCATTCCATCTCAACGCGAACGATGTCCTCTTCCACCAGTTCACTGCCCATCTGCACCTCAATAATTTCGAGTTCGGTCAACGCTTTGACACTGTGCTTCCCTCCTGCCGGAATCACAATGACATCTCCTTGATGAAGCGGTCTGAGCTCGCCGTCCATAATGAATTCACCTTGTCCCGAGACAACGGTCCATACTTCATTTCGTTTGAGATGGTACTGGTACGAAAAGTTTTTATGGGGCTCGATGATGATGCGTTTGGTTAATACTTCTTCGCCTTTTTTATTGCGTGTGTAATCAAGCACTCTGTAACAGCCCCAACGACGTTCTTCATACATGGGGCGCTCAGCGCTATCTTTTAACACTTCCTTGATCTGAGGACTCGCCTCTTTTTCACTGACCAGAATGCCATCAGGACTTGTTGCCACGATCAAGTTGGATACTCCCAGTACGCAGACCGGAATGTTTAATTCATTAATCAGATGTGTGTTCACCGTACTGTTCGTCATGACACCTTTGCCCACAATATTGGTACTCATCTCATCTGTCAGCGTGTTCCATGTGCCAAGGTCTTTCCAGTACCCCTCGTAAGGTGTAACCACAATATGCTGAGCCTTCTCCACCACTTGATAATCAAAGCTGATTTTCTGCAGTCTCCCGTACTGTTTCAACATTTCTTCATACTGGATAGGCAGTTCAAGCGAGATGAGCAGATTAATCAAATAATTGAGTTTGAATGCAAAAACCCCGCAATTCCAAAGGGCAGATTGTTCGATCATCTCTGCCGCTTCAGCTTCACGGGGTTTCTCTTGAAAACGGGATACTTTGGCGTAACGTTGTTCTTCTTTAGTTTCAGACCGTTCTGGAATGATGTAACCATACTTTTCCGAAGGATACGTGGGTTTCACGCCAATTAACGCAAGCTCTGCACCGGAGTCATCCAGCACGTCCCCCAGCTCTGTTACTTTATAAAAGAAGGACTCCTCCACATAGGGATCAACCGGAAGCATGGCTACCGTTTCATTTAAGCTGGCTCCCTGCACGGAGTACAAATATACGGCCGCCAAGGCGATTGCGGGGAAGGTATCTCTTCGTTCAGGCTCAACGACCAGATCCACTTCATAACCCAACTGACTTCGCAAAATCTCCACCTGCGGTTTGCTCGTTGCAATCGTTGCTTGGCCACTTAACCCCGTGTGCTGCAATTGCCTCCATACGCGCTGTACCATCGATTCCGTCTGTCCGTCCTCGCCTTCAAGCACCTTCAGGAATTGCTTGGATCTCGTGTCGTTGGACAAAGGCCATAACCGTTTACCTGATCCACCGGAGAGAAGTACGATTCTCAATGCAACCACTCCACTCTATATATTTTAAGATGATACGGGACAGCTTTTCGTTCGTTATACGGTTGCCGTTGATTCCATATACTTGGTCACGGGTGGAGCACTCGCCTTGGAAGAGGAGTCCATATTGGCTGTGTTCACTTCATGTGTCCATATCCGGTAATATCCCGAATTCTTCCCATAAGAGTTATCAATCAATAGGTTAGGCTTCGCCATCAGACAAGACAGGATGTGACCATGTAATCTGGATGTGTGAATCATGCGATAATCCGAGAAGCAGCGTACCGCCTTATTCACAAGGTAGTCACTATATTTCATCCATATGAATTGGGAGAGGGCTCGCGAAGCAGGTTTCTTCAACCCTTTACTGATATAGTAGATTAGCTTTCGCTCATATTTGTTATACAAGGTGGGCCAATCCAGGTAATCTCCTTGCTGCTCTGTGGAATTCAGAGATTGTTGAGCTGCTGTTTGTTCAATGTCAGTTCTAAAGAAATTCAATCTCTCTTTACGAGAGTTATGCTGGATCTCCATCGGCCATAATTGGTGCGCCATATCGGGAACTAAGTTCACCTTAGAGTTGGCAAAATGATCCGAGGCAATTTGAAACGATATCTCATCGCGAACATAGATATGCAGATCTGTATGCTGAGCAAAAACAGATGCAGTTCTTTGAAGAATAGCTTGATCCTTATAAAATATCGTCTGAGGAAGAATCACGATTCGATGATGCGGGTAATGCTGAACGATACGTTCTCTTAATGATTGATGAGCTTCGTATAAATCACCGAAATTCCCACCACCATGAAGAACAATAATATGATCCTGGGGAATTTCAACTTGGTCATGAAAGTCATGGACGCTGTATCGTTGAGACACATGAATATGATGGTCTTTGAAAAAAGCCTCTGTTCCTTTCATAATAAGCAGATCACCACAATTGCTGTGAACGGGATAATCAATGTAATAGATCTTCGAATGAGGGGGCACAACTTCAAGGATCGATTCAAGTCGTTTTTTCAACTCATCCATGGGATGAATCTTTTGCACGTTTGACATCTCTTCTGGCTCCTTTAAATAGATTTTTTTCTCTCCATTTTTGCTTGAGGAAGGCCATATCTTCCTTGTTATATAACATCTTGTGCATCGGCATTTTGAAAATAATCGAAACGGATATTAATGACATCAGCATTCGGACGAAGGAACCAAGTAACAACGCCAGCCCTAAACCGTATAACCCGAACATGGGCGTAAGCACAAAGAACAACGTAATCGTCACAGCAAGTGCGATGACCTGCCGAAGCACGATAACGCCTGGTCTCCCGAGCGCATTAAAAGCCGAAGCCAGAATCCAAGATCCTCCGCCAACGATACACTCCAGAGACAACAGATAGAATACACCGCTGGCCTCCAGAAATTCCGGGCCAAACAACAAGCCAATAAAAAAACGACCAATCAGCATACTCGGTATGATGATGATCGTCATAAGTACCATACTAATGCGAAAAGCTCTGCCAACAAGAGACAACACCTGTTCCTGCTCCATGCCGGCTACCTTTGGAAATATGACATTGGTGATGGCCGTCTGCACAACATTAAACATACGCGATAGGGCAAACACAACCGAATATAACCCGAAATCTTTGGGTGTCAGTAGAGCCAAAATAATAATTTTGTCAAACTGGCTATACAACGTGCCTAGCAACTCTACCCCATATACACGAAGGCCATAGCTGAATAAATGAATCCCCGTTCGAATCTGAGCCACCAGCTTGCTGACGGAACTGAATATTTGCTGACGCATGGCAATCATATAACAGGTCAACACCAGTATAGTGCTGGCAAAACTGATAATAATGGCTCGTTCCACGGTTAATACCTGAGCTACCCACAGTAGTACCAACCCTGCAAGATTCAATAAGGGAGCTAGCAAACGCGACAGATTGTAAATATGGAACTTGTCGGTTCCTTGTGCGGCTGCTGCAAGCACACCCATGAACAGCATCACTGGAACCATGGATACGGTATACCACCTTGCAATGGTAATGACAGATTCTGAATATCCTGATAGCCAGATAGGGATACCAAACCAACTGATCACCCCAGCAATGATACTGATCGGAATCTGAACGGCAAAGCTCATGCTGATATAGATAGGGAGTTGCTGGCTGTTTTTTTTGACATTGTAAATTAACGAGGTGGGCAGACCAAATGCGGCCAGACCCGAAATGAATGCAGGCCAGAATAAAACAGCCGCAAGCTCTCCCTTCCCCGTCGCTCCGAACATGCGAGCTGTAATAATGGAAGTTAGCGTAGTCACAGCCATAATGAGAATATTAGCCATGCTGGTCATGACGATGGTCTGAATAATGCTTCGCTGCCTTGGTTTTCGGGCAATCGCCATGTTCATCAGGTGTTCAGCCCTCTGCCATTTCGGAAAGATCCCACAATCGTGCCGTTCCGATAAGATATTTTGACTAATTGGCTCATGACCTTCTGCACATTATTCATACATAACAACATAATCAGACCTGCCTGTGCAATTCGAACAATATGTTTGAACACACCCCAGCCGCTCTTGTTGTAACGTGTTGCATCACTGATTCCCTGCCAGTACATTCGCCGCAAGAGCCAGCGTTTATTTAATCTGCTTTTGGAGATTTTATGTTGCACTGACCCATATGGCGTATAAAATATGTCGTATTCCTCTCGAATTCTGCTAATGAGTTCACTCTCTTCGCTTGAAAGCAAATTATTTCCTACGCGCCCCAAGTCTTCGCGAAACGGCTCAATGGAATCAAACACACTTTTTCGAAAAGACACATTTGCCCCAAAGGGAAAATACGGCGGTTTCATCTCGGTAACCTGATCTGAAAAGTCCATCAACGTATACAAGCCAATGATCTCATCCGGAATCCAATCCGGCTTTCCACCTTCCCAGATCGGATCAATTTTCCCGCCTACACAGCCAATCTTCTCATCCCGTTCGAACACATGAATGACTTCACGAATCCAGGAAGAAGAGGCCAGCGCATCATCATCCAGAAACATGATAAATTCTCCCTGTGCTTCTCGTATGCCACGGTTCCTGGCATAAGATAGACCAAGCTTACTCTCAAAGATGTAGCGAACGTGATTGGGCCAATCGGTACTCTGAAATAATTCCCTGGTGTTATCTTTGGAGTTATTATCGATAACCAGTACTTCAAATTCAATATCTTGATCTTCTTGAGCCAGCACACTTTGGACAGCTTCAACGGTATCCTTCGCTCTATTATGTGTACAAATGACTACCGATGCTCTCATAATTCCACCTCAATGCTTTGTTTTCGTTTCATTCTTCCAGCATGGATTCCACTGTGTTTCAAGTAGTCTTCGTAGCTCTCCAAATAGGTGAGAGACATCTTCTTCCAATCATTTCGAAGAGCTACCTCTCTGGATGCCTTGCCCATCTCGTTCAGATAGGATTTATCCTGCATTAACGTGTTAAGAATGACTGCCAGCCCATCTACATCATTGGCATCTTGCAAAATAACACCGGGAGGGATACTTTCATGATCGTTCTTGATCATTTCAGTTACCCCCGACTCCTCCGTGATCACAACAGGAATTCCTGAGGCGAGGGCCTCCAACACGACCAAACTGCAAGCTTCATAACGCGAGGGGAAAATAAACAGATCCACATTGCGCATGAGATACCCCATATCTTTCCGATAGCCTAGAAAATGGACCCGATCTTCTATATTTAAGTCTTTAGCCATTTGAGGATAAATACTTCGATCTGTAGATCCCGCTACAACGAGTTCTAACTCAGGTACAGATACCATCGACTTCAATACCGTATCCAGATTTTTTCTAGGGCTGCTAATATCACCTGCAAATAAACCTACGACTCGGCCGGAGTTAATATCCATTCTGCTCTTCTCTCCAGCATCACTGGGGTAAAACTCATGGACATCCACTCCATTATGAATGACCTGCACTTTGTCGGGATGCGTGCCTAATTGAATCAATTCATGCTTTACTTTCTCGGAAACCGCAATGATTCTACCACTTTTGCGAAAGGCGAATCGTTCCAGATACGCATTCACCAACGTGTACAGACCGAAATACCATCGTTTCCAGGAGCCGTGTACACGGAAGCTATGTACGGGGGATTTTATCCATGTACTGTGCACAAAGTGAACCGCATTGATGTCCCCTCTAGCCCAGGTGATAAAACCATTGACCATCACAAGATCAACTTGCTTTTTTTTTCTTAATTTGCGAATATGGGTAGCACTGCTCCATGCAAACAACTGGTATCGTAACAGCTGTGGTAACCCCAGCGAAGGAAAAACTTTAATCCATGTAGCTCCCTCATATTCAAGAAGTTCCGGCTCCACCTCATTGGAAATCATAACAACTTCATGACCTTGTCTTAGGGTTTCAATTGCAATCTCATAATTAACTCTGCCCTGGCCCTCTCCTTTGACAACCCTGTGAGTAACGATACATATTTTCATCCTTAATCCTCCCCATTAGGACATGAAGATTGTGGAACCCGTCCATTAGGCCAATTGCTTCAACAACTTTCCACGATGCGACCACAAACAATAGTTGACCACCCATTCGTATCCGTTATCCCCCATCGCTCTGGCTAGCCCATCGTCGGTCATTAATTGTTCGATACGCGCAGCAATCTCCTGATCATTAACCGGGTCTACGAGATAACCGGTGATATTGTCCTTCACGGCATCGGGAATACCGCCACTATTTCCTGCGATGACAGGTAATCGATAATAGTTGGCTTCCAGGAATACAATCCCGAACCCTTCCACGTCACCCTTCTCCTTGATATCCCGGCTTGGCATAATGAAGAGATCCGCACATTCATATAATTGCTGAAGCTCATCGTCTGTAGTACGTCCTGTAAATACAACAACAGATTCGAGTCCGTACTGAGTTACCAGTCGTTCGAGTTCTCCCTTATACGGCCCATCTCCACAGATAACATACTTCAGATCAGGAATATGCGTAATAACCTGACTCACAGCTTTCAGTGTGACATCATGACCTTTGCGTTCCACAAGTCGCGAGACGGTGATCATCACTTTTTTACCATGCAGACCATACTTATCCCGTAAATCCCCCTGGCTCCCTGTATCCGCGTTTAGCTTGTTCACGTTAAGTCCCGGTGGAATAATGACAATCTGAGACTCCGAAATCCCCAGTTCAACCAGCTTCGACTTCGTATACTGGCTATTGGCAATCACCTTGTCCGCACGCTTCAGAATGAACAACAGCAGTGGGAATAATCGGCTATTAACCATCCCCATCACATCCAGGCCGTGAACATAAGGAAAGTATTTGACTCGAAAAAGGAATTTCATGAATGGACCGGCTAAGCCAACCGGGAATATATTCACAAAATGAATCTCATCTGTTTTTTTGCGCCATTTCAACAGAATCAGTTGCGCCACCAGAACAAGCTGTGAGAGAATCAACAGCCATTTATTCGAATCTGAAAAAATACGTTTCCGAATGATTTCAAAATCACTCTTCCGGTCAAACTGTTCGGACTCTGCGGTATTATTTATTTTATTGGTCAGCACCGTTGTCTCTTCTGCTGGAATCTGTGATATCAGCCCGTAGGCATAATCATGAATCCCTCCCTTTTCAGGCGGGAAATCAATCGCAACAAACACTTTGTTCATAGCTTTATCTCCCTCACAACAATACATTTGGCATGCTTACACCGTGCTCATAATAATGTTGACCGTATCCTTGGCACATTTGTTCCAAGAGAAGAAGGCTGAGTGCTCTTTGCCCTGAATGGACATTCGCTGTCCAAGCTCCGGATCAGACATCATCTCTACCAGACGTGAAGCTGCTTCCTGCGGATGATGAGGGTCAAAGTACAGTCCTGCCTCTCCACATACTTCCGGGATCGAACCACGGGAAGACACGATAACCGGACAACCAAGCGCCATCGCCTCCAGTGGCGGTAAGCCAAACCCTTCGTACAAGGATGGGAAAATAAAACCGGTGGCATGTTCGTAGAGCGCTTTTAACTCCTCATCCGTCACATACCCTACCCAATTCACACCTTCCGAATCATTCACAGCATGATTGCTGAACACCTTACTGTTCTTGGAGCCCACGATGACAACACTCAAATTCTGTGCTTTCACCTGAGGTAAAATCTCCAAGATCAGCTTAAAGTTTTTGTAAGGATTCATCGTGCTGACAGCCAGCACATACGGGGAGTTAATCCCATATTTCTCAAGTGTGCCTTGAGCCGCCTGCCTGTGATGAATATGATCGATGCCCAGGTGTGTAACGGATACCTTCTGAGCGGCAATTTTGCAGTGTTGAATAAGTTCACCTTTGGAAAAGTTAGACACGGTAATGACCTTTTTCGAAATCTTGCCTAAGCGAACCGTTAAAAACTGATACCATGACCGAAACGCGAAGGAAAATGCCTTCGGATAACTGAATACAGAAGCGTCATGGATCGTCACGACCTGATTGCGTTTGAATGCCGGGCCTGTGTTACACAGGTTAATTAGCAATCCTTTTTTCGCGTAAAATGGCAACTCCAGCTGTTCCCACACATGTCCCTTCAGTCTGCCAACAATCCGGTGCCGAATATGTTTCAGTTCAAGATGAGTAACCACATTCGCGGGTGAGAGCAGGCAAAACTCTACTTTTGTACCGTCTACTTCTCCAGCGTCAATCAAATTATCGATTTCCTTCACGAGTTCAATGGCATATCGCTGAACCCCGGTAACGGTCTGTGTCAGGAAACGGGCATTGATATAGATTGTATTCATGTTAATCTCCATTTCTCTTTGAAATTTCCAAACGGGAAGCCGGCCCGGCGGTTTGGAAGCTAACTTCTACATTTCTCGCTTCATAATAGAGACTCACGAACTCCTCATTCATTCGATCCGAGCTGAACTTCTCTTTATACACCTGATGTCCCGCTTCACCCATGGTTGCCAACGCTTCTTTATCAAGTTGCATTAGAATCTCTCTCAATCCTTCGAGTCGTTCAAGTTCAAAGATGTAGCCATTCTCCCCATGCGTCACCAGCTCTGGCAACGAGGCCCGATTGCTAGCGATGACGGGTTTGTGATTTTTCATTGCTTCCAGCGCGACCAAGGGTAACCCTTCCCACCTGGAAGGCATAATGATCGCATCACACTGCTCGTAATAGTGATCAATCTCTGCATTATTGACCCACCCTAACCGGATCATATTGTCGGTAAAGGTCCATTCATTTTTTTCCAATACGCTGTCTCCAATGATGTATAACTGAATACGCTGCTGCAGTTCGGGATACTGCCTGAATGCATCCAGCAGCAGATCCAGTCCTTTCTGCCGATCGTATCTGCCCACAAACAAGAGCCGGACCATGCTGTCATCCTCTTGCTCCTGATCTTTTTGCACAATTACTTGCGGCTGCTCTTCATGATTTTGAGGCTTGTGAGACTTGCGGTCACGCAGGCCACTATAAACGAATCGGGATTTGGCTGGAGACATGCCCATGCGAATCGATTGCTGCATCTCATATTTTGATATGTTCACGATATAGTCTGTTTTGAATTCCAGTATTTTCTCGATCATGAAATAAGCCTTTTTATGCAGGGGTTTGGTATCCATCAAAAAAGACCAGCCATGTGAGCAGTAAAAGATACTCGCTTTGCGCGGGGTGAAAAAAAATAAGCCCCTTGCGAGCATACCCGCAAATGAGCTGTGTACATGAATAATATCCGGTTCGATCCGCCGAATAGCTTGGTGAATCTGTCTCATCGCTGAGAAAAAGTGTTTCGGGTGGCGTTTGTAACTGTAACGAAAGATATGCTCTGGCTCCAGATCAAAATCCTTTGCCGAGTTATAATCACTCATCAATACATAAACCTCAAACCGGTTACGCTGGTAGGACACCAGCTCGTTTAAATACGTGGCAACACCGCCCACCACATATTCTCCGATGTGCAAAACCTTCATTTTCGCTCACCCGCTTTATATGGTATATCACCTGCATTACGATGCTGATACAGAGCTATGCCTATGAACATCCAGAAAAAAACGTTCGCAGGAAACAACTCAAGAACGTTGGTCGTCATACTTGCCGCAGCCACTCCTGCGCCGAGGGCTATAGCCACCTGAGGAAGTCTGGAACCTGCCGAGTAAGGTGAGGCATTCATTCGTCTAACCAGTGTGACCAACAACCACATGAATAACATCAAAAAATAGGCAAGACCGATCCAACCTGTCTGTTCGTACAAGGAAAAGTACTGGTTATCCACTGCAAAATTACTGGAGTTCAGACCCATCATATGTGTGCGCCGACTGGCAGCACCAACCGAACCAATTCCGTTGCCGATCATGCCATTCATGGTGAATGGCGAGGTCAGGCTGCTTCCCCATATCTGTAATCGATCAAGCAGGGATGAACTGGAGAGCAGATTTTTGGACTGCAGGAACCTGCCTCCGAAAAACACAACTGCAGGCAGTGTCAGAAAAACAACCGCCAGAACTAACATATTTTTTTTGTTGTACTTGCGAATCTGAAGTAAAAAAAGAACCACCTGATATACAAACCAGAGCAATAAAGCCGATCGAATCGTAGATAAAAGCAAAAAGCCGATCGTCAGCAACTGGATCATCAGGCGAAAGCTACGGTGCTTCACTGCCAGCTTGGTTTGTTCTGCAATGATACCTGTCATTAACAGTGCATACGCATAACCATCCGGCGAGTACGTAATGGAGGATAAACGCGGCACACCCTCAAGATAGTTTTTGATGTTTACGCCGTATACGAATCCCATAGTGATTAACTTTTCTATACCCAGCGCATATTGAGCGCACCATCCTGCAATGAGCATAATAAAAATAACCAGATTGGTTCTGGCAAATGCGTACATTCCACCCTGCTCGGCCATAAACATGCCTGCAAACAGCATCACCAGTGGTAAAAGCGTAATTTTGATTCCATAGACTAACGTGACCACGCTGGAACCGACAAGTACATTTAACGATCCGAGCACGATGAGGGAGGCCAGTATAAACAGGAATAGATTCAGAAAATGAATCTGCTGGCGATATACCCGAGCAAGTGTGTATACCGCAAGTAGCAACATGCCTGCGTCCTTTAACGAACGAATCACAATATTATCGACATAGATCGAAATCAGACCATAAATGGACAGATAGAGCAGTAAGAAATGAATCAACATCATGATGACTGAGGAAGGCGCATCAGACCTCGCTTGAACTAATGATGGCGATTTGACGTTCAGAGAAGTCATGTACATCTTAGCCTTCACCTCCAATTAACTTCTCGTAGATGATCGCATGTCTGGTGAGAAGATAATCTTCATTAAAGGATAAGCTGTGTTCGGAGCATTGTAGCATTAATTCATTTTTCTCCGCTTCAGATAAGGCGTAATAATGGAGGATTGCGTCACGGATCGCATCCGCACGATGGGCGGTGAAAGAGAAGGTATCCGCATCCAGCAAAATCTCGGGCATGCCCCCAACCTTGGAAGCGTAAACTGGCGTACCTGCTTGATACGATTCGATGACCACTCTGCCAAAAGGTTCATCCCAGGTGGACGGTACAATCGTGAGATCCATCTTTTTCATCTGGGAAGTGATCTCCTTTTTATCGATTTTGCCCACGAACACGATCCGGGGATCAGCCCCTGCAAGTTCTTGTAATGTGTGAAGCAGAGGGCCATCCCCATGGATGAACAGCTTCCCCACAATCTGCTGATCGAGCTTTTGCACTGCTTCAATCAGATACTGAACTCCTTTGACCTCGGTTAGTTGTCCAAAATATCCAACATGCAGGGGTTGCTGGTGACGAACCGTTTTTCCCGCATTAACATGCTGAACCCGATTATCACGCTCAACAATGTTATGAATGACATGTTTGGACGCGAGCGCGAAAAACCCCAGTTCGGTATGCTTGTTAAGCACATGCTCGGATATGCCAATAACAGAAGAAACTCTGCGGCTGTAGTGTTTGGAAATCTGTCTGTAGAACCTGGAATATGCCGAGATCGCGATAGGTTCAATTAACGAAAAATCGCGCAGGGTATGCACAACCGGGATGTTCAGTTCAAACGCCGCTTTCCAGATCGCAAGGCTTAATCCCGGTATATTCTGAGTGTGGATCAGGGCAGGACGTTTCATCATCAGATATTGTTTAATATGCTGGTACTGCTTCACATTAAAAATATCCTGGATACGCCATAACACTTTGTCAGAAGTGCTGGACTGCCTTGCTGTATCACCGATCCAGTACCGATTATTAAATGGTAGCCGCGAGATTTCAATCCCGTTCACTGTATCCGTCTGCACCCCGCCCTCCTTGTGTCCACCAACTGTAATGACTTTAACGTCATAACTGGACTCCAGCGTCTGGGCCAAAATCTGTGTTGATATCTCGGCTCCCCCAATAATATGGGGTGGATATAAACTGTGAGCAATCAATATAGTTTGCACGGTTCTCAACTCGCTTTTATTCAGCTTCATTGTTATCAGTTCAGTGTGATCAAGTTTCCTGTACCTGCAGCATCAATCGATAGTGCTCTATCGTGCGTTTCAATCCCTCTTCCAGACCAATCTCCGGCTCCCAGTTTAATATTTCGCGAGCTTTATCAATCACTGGACGTCTAACCTTCGGATCATCTTCAGGTAAAGGCAAGAATACAACCTTACTGTCCGATTGTGTGAGCTGTTTCACCAAATGAGCGACCTCAAGAATCGTGTATTCCGTAGGGTTTCCGATATTGATAATCTCTCCATCAGCCCGATCTTCCGCCATGAAAGCTTGTAATCCCCGAATGTTATCATCCACATAACAGAAGGATCGGGTCTGTGAACCATCTCCATACACTGTAATATCTTGACCCGCCAACGCCTGCGTTACAAAATTAGATATCACCCTGCCGTCATCATTGCGAAGCCCGGAAGAATACGTGTTGAAAATACGCGCAACTTTCACGGAAACTCGTTGTTTTGTGTAGTATTCATAACAAAAAACTTCGCCTAACCGTTTGGCTTCATCATAGCAAGCTCGTGGCCCCCACGTATTTACATTGCCTCGATAACTCTCCGGCTGCGGATGAATCTCGGGATCGCCATAGGCTTCACTTGTACTGGAATACAGAAACTTGGCTCCTTTGACCCGAGCCAGTTCCAGCATATGATAGGTTCCTCGCGTGTTCACCCAGATCGTGCCAATCGCATCTGCTTGATAGAATTTAGGTGAAGCAGGCGAAGCCAGATGATAGACTTCGTGCACCTGCTGATCAACGAAAATATCCATTGTATCGGGACGTGTAACATCTGCTTCATGGAATACAAAGTGAGGGTTCTCCATAACCCCTGCCAGATTGCGAATCACACCTGTTGAAAGATTATCGATCCCTGTAACCCGATGGCCCTGGCCGATCAAAGATTGCACGAGATGAGAGCCCAGAAATCCGGCAGCACCTGTCACTACAATATGTTTCATTACATCACACTCCAAATTATGATCCAAAATGGTCAAAAGGTGTTGCTTTTAATCATTACACCGATAGTTTTAAAAATGATCGTAATGTCCATTTTCATGGATACATTCGAGATATAGTGGAAGTCATACTGGAGATTATGGTGAATAGGCTCCTTCCGAGCCTCGCTCACCTGCCACAATCCCGTAATTCCCGGTTTCACCAGAAAACGCCTGCGTTCCAGATCGGTATAACATTCCTCCACAATACGTTTCATCTCAGGTCTTGGGCCGATAAAACTCATATCGCCTTTGATAATATTGAGCAGCTGCGGCAGTTCATCGAGACTCGTCTTGCGCAGAATTCTGCCCAGTCGTGTAATCCTCGGATCATGGCTGGTCGTTGGCGAAAGGCCATATTTCGGTGCGTCTGTACGCATCGTTCTGAATTTATAAATGTTAAATTTGACTCCATTCTTCCCGTACCGCTCCTGCTTGAAGATCACGGGCCCTTTGGAATCCAGTTTAATCAAAATAGCCGAAAGCAGCATGACCGGTAATGTGATGAGCAGTAACAGAATAGCGATAACAAAATCGGCCAATGGCTTCATCACATCCGTATACCCGCCAACACGTTGTGAGTATGGCTGCTCAAGTACAGCGGCATTCCCCTCTTTAACCAAGGTTTCCCCACTCCCAAAGTATTCCGGTCCTGATAGCTTCACAGACTATCCCCTCCAGCTACAAGGATTTGATTCATCTGTTCCTTCATTAGAATCTCTTCAATCGCCATCAGCACCGGTGCACGCAACTCTTTATTTTTGAGTGCAAAATCGAGTGTCGTGAGAATATAGCCCAGCTTCTCCCCTACATCAAACCGGGAGCCTTCAAAGTCATAGGCGCTAATTCCTTCATCATCATTCAACTTTTGCAACGCATCTGTAAGCTGAATTTCCCCTCCTGCACCGACATTTTGCTCTTCCAGATACTCAAAAATTTTCGGAGTCAAAATGTATCGTCCCATGATGGCCAGGTTAGACGGAGCCGAACCTAGTGGAGGCTTTTCAACCATACTCTTAACAGAAGATAAACGTCCTTCTGTGTGCAACGGATCAATAATCCCGTAGCGGGATGTTTCACTAGGACTTACCGTTTTCACGCCAAGCACCGACTGCTCTACCTTTTCATACTGCTGGATGAGCTGTTTCAGGCACGGCACTTCCGACACGACGATATCATCGCCAAGCAACACGGCAAAGGGTTCATTGCCTATGAAATTCCGGGCGCACCAGACCGCATGCCCAAGTCCAAGGGCTTCCTTCTGTCTTATGTAATGGATATCCACGTTGGAGGACTTCCGGACTTCTTCCAGTAAACTGAGTTTCCCTTTCTCAAGGAGGTTATGCTCCAGTTCAAACGCACTGTCAAAATGATCTTCAATCGCACGTTTTCCTTTTCCCGTCACGATGATAATATCTTCGATCCCGGAAGCAACCGCCTCTTCAACGATGTACTGGATAGTCGGTTTATCCACAATAGGGAGCATTTCTTTAGGCATTGCCTTTGTAGCAGGTAAAAAACGGGTTCCCAATCCAGCAGCAGGGATAATTGCTTTTCTCACCTTTGTCATAGATATCACCCTATCCATTTAGTTTTTTTATTTAACTCAAAACCATGAAAACATGAAACATATCATTCATAAATAGGGCATTGAACCCCTCCTCACATCACACCCCTGACGATACACGTCTAAGGTACACTACCCACAGTGTGACCGAGTGCCTACCTTGATAGAGGTATAGTAGACATGACCTTTTAAAATGATTTGAAAATAAAACTCCATTGTCTTGCCTGTTATTTTTCCCCGTAACTGTTATTGCGGCTTTTCGGAACCTGCACATTGTTCAGCACAGCGCCTAGAATACGTGCATTCACATGTTCAAGATGAGCCTTCGCCTTTTTGACCAGATCCTTTTTCACCTTGCCTGCATTCACCACAAGAATGACACCATCACACAATGAACTGATAATCAATGCATCTGTCACGGTTAGAACCGGCGGTGTATCGAAGAGAATAACGTCATACTCTTCCTTCAAGCCCTCAAGGAGTGCTGTCATCTTACGTGATCCGATCATCTCCGAAGGATTAGGGGGAATCGGCCCGGAAGATAAGACATGAAGACCTTCCACCCCCGTTTCCCGAAGCACTTCCGTCACTTTGTATTGACTCGATAACACACTGGTTAGGCCTACATGGTTGGGCACATTAAACATCAGATGTACTGCCGGTTTACGGAGATCCGTATCCATTACCAGAACCTTTTTCCCTTCCTGCGCATAGGTAACTGCCAGATTGCCAATCGTCGTTGTTTTCCCTTCCCCTGAGGATGCCGAGGCAATCATGATCGTTTGAATCTGACTGTCTATGGATGAAAACTGAATATTGGTTCGTAGCTTTCGATAGGCTTCTGATGAAGTGGATCTGGGATTAGCCATCGTTACCAGGCCTACTCGTTCATTGGTTAATCGTGACATACTGTCCATCACCTACCTGTTTTTGAGATATGGATGACTGTTTTGACATACGGCTCTCTTCTTTTCTTATCTTGGAGATAACAGCAAGTGCAGGGAGATTTAATTCTTTCTCCAATTCATCTTCCGTTTTCAAGGTGTCATCCAAATATTCCAGCAGGAATATAAACCCTACTGCCAGTAGTAGGCCAACAATAAAGCTGATTAAAATATTGATGATGGGGTTGACGTTAATAGGATTGGAGGAATCCGTAGGTTTCGCTTCACTTAGGATCGTGACATTGTCTACTTTCATAATTACGGGGATTTGAGATTTAAACACTTTCGCAACTGCGTTTACGGTTTTTGCGGCTTTTTCGGATGATAATCCCGTAGCCGTTAGACTCATAACCTGGGACTCATTGGCGGTGGAAACTCGGATGTTTTGCCCTATTTGATTACCAGTCATACCAAGATCGGGGTATGTAGATGCCACTTTATCGAGGATTGCAGAAGATTTAATAATCTCCATATAAGAGTTGATCACTTTGATGTTTGTCTGAATAGTTCCAATATCCAAACTTGGAACACCTTGGGCATTATATGCCTGGTTGACGATTAATTTGGCGCCTGCTTCATAGATCGGTACAGTAAAAAAGTAGTTTTTGACACCTGCACCAATACAAGCCACAGCTACGAAGGCAACAATAATCCAGATGCGTTTACGTAAAATGTGTAAATACTCTTTGAGTTCCATTCGATTTTCCTCCCATTTAAGTCAGCCATATTAAGTGACTATGTATTTGGTACATCAGTAGCTGCTCACCAGAATAAAAAGCTGCGCTTTTTCTTGGCTGGTAATACAGCCGAAATACGTTGATTATTCCATATGGATTGTGCATTATCTTGAAAATGTTGAATGCAGCAACGTCCCAAACGTCTTTCGAGCAACGGATATACGACATCCAGTTTGAACGTTCGATATTTCGTATCGTGTGCATCTGATGAAATGAAATGAAACCCGTTTTCTTTGCAAAAATGAAAACACCACTTCTGAACTTTTCGCCCGAAAAGCCCAGTGAATGATTCCGCCGTAAGCTGGCATAGTCCACCTTGAAACAAGTATTCGGACAACAGCAATGGCTTTTTCAAAATGACAAGGTTGCGTTCCGGATGAGCGATAATAGGGGTAATTCCCGCGATTCGCAGTTCGTGCAGTATTCCGGGGAACTGTGAGGGAATATGACCAAAGGGCAACTCCAGCAACATATAACGACTACCGGCAAGTGTGCAGCACTTTCCTGCATACAAGTCTTCAATCAGCCTATCATGCACTCTGATCTCCTGACCGGGATCAATCTGCAAACGGATATTTCGTTTGGCAAGCTCGGCACGAAACATATAAACAGCCTGATTGACTACCTTTGGTTCATTGTTGTAATGTCCGTTCAGGTGATGCGGAGTTGCAATAATGGAGGTAATTCCTGAAGCTACTGCCTTCTCAGCCATCGCAACGGACTGCTCCATTTGAACAGGACCATCATCCAGACCGAATAGAATGTGGCAGTGCATTTCAACCATATCCAAACTTCCTGAAATAGTATGCTCCCCCTTGCCCCTTTATTCATTGCGCAAATGCTTTTGGTGTTAAAGAACTAATGCATAACGCTACGAAATATAGTAAAATGGCGTTAAGTACATGCTTGTTCAGAAATTGTTCAGAGTCTACCTCATCCTATATGATAAAATCAATGTAACGATAAGGCTTCAGCTGAGGAGATGGATCTGTTGCATTCCCATATGTAGAACGGGAAACTGCCTCAAATTCAACTTCAGTAAGCATTCTGTTTAACTGTCCAGTTATATATAGTGTTTGGTCTTTCTGAATATGCAAGTTTGAATGATACAATATCAGTTCTCCAAAAGGCTGTTTCCATTGCAGCTTGGCATGAAGCCTGACGCATATACGGCTGTCTTCTACATCTAAACCTAGTACCATTTCTGATATTACGGGTAAGTTCAGGTCGCTCAGGAAAGTGATCGCTTGTGTATCCATACCAAGTAACAGGACGGGTCGTCTTTTGCGGTCTACCATTTTCCCATGAAATTCCTGAATGTACATATGGACATTTGGTTTCAGATCGGCCCATTCCTGAAGAATTTTTGAATTCATGATTTCATTCCTTTAGAATGGATTGGCCAGCATGGACGAGAACGTTATTTTTGACAGGTATAACGCTCAAACCATGAGGAAATACTTAAACTACTAACTATGATACATTTTGTAACTCCATACGTTCAATTTACGATACAATACGTATCATGTCAAGCGGTATTTGGACATGGTTCTTTTGATTTACGACAATATGAGCTGTCCTTAGACAGACCTATTTAATAAGTGGTATATGAGACGAATGAGGCGTAGTACATTTGCAGGAAAGTTTACCCTGATCAAAAACTTGGCTCAGGATTGTTTCAATATATATGATGGTGTTCAGGGGGAAATAGCTTATGAGCTACGGAAATCGCATTGCTGAATTACGAGAACAGCGGGGACTTACTCAAGAAGAACTTGCGAACTCCATTCATATTACGAGAGCAGCTCTTTCCCACTACGAGAAAAACCGGCGCAAACCGGATTTCGAGGTGTTAACGCGGCTTGCTGACATTTTCGATGTGTCCATTGATTATTTGATTGGACGTACGAAACAAAGTGATGTGGTTATGGATGAAGACGTGCGTGAATTCGTGGATGCGCTTGAATTGTCAGATAAGGAAGTGTTAGAGCGCTTTGATCTGATGATTGATGGTAAACCTTTAACAGAGGAAGAAGCTCGTCGTTTTATCGCTTTTGTACGAATGGAACGCAGTATGGATTAATCATGCTACACCCGAAAAGAAAACCCAGTTTCCGAGTACTTCCTGCTCCGGTTTCTGGGCCTTTTTGTGTATCATGATTTCCCTCCATTCCTTGGTGTGCAACGGCTCATGTACGCTTGTTGTCGGAGGATACGAAATGTTTCAAACGCTCCGGGTCGATTCCACATTGCAGTAAAACTTTCATGATGTCCACTCGGGTTGCTTCGACTTTGTTACTTGTCGGCTTAGAATCGCCCATGTTTGGATGCTTCATCTTCATTCCGCTAACCTCTCTTATCTTTATACTTTCTCTGCACTCCAAAAACTAAACCTAATTATACTTTAGAACGTTCCTTGATGTTGTCGTCTCATGACGATAACGTTTTTTGAGCGGGTTCTAATTTTGTCGAAAGCAAAAAGGAGCCTTATAACGCCGTTCTGGCGGCTATAAGACTCCTTTTGTTTTAAATCTTTTCTTTTATTAGGAAAATAAACGAAACATTACCCTCCGGTGCGCGCAAGCTCACGCATATTTGCTTCAAATGCGGCCAGCAAAGCGGCTTCACCTGTCAGACCAGTTGCATGTACACGCTCGATCTGTTCCGTCATACGTTTGAAGTCCTTCGGAATGACACGTACGAATTGATTCAGGGAATCCTGCCATGTATCCAGGATACGCTGACCTGCATCACTTCCAGTGAGTGCTACGTGCCGTTGAATCATGCCAAGCAAATCTTCACTTTCAGAAGCATCCTCGACCCGCTCCAAAAGAACCATTTCCAGATTGCAACGTTGTAGGAATGTGCCTTTTGGATCATACACGTAAGCAATACCTCCAGACATCCCTGCTGCAAAGTTACGACCTGTATCGCCGAGTACTACGACACGCCCGCCTGTCATGTATTCACAGCCATGATCGCCTACACCTTCAACAACCACTTTAGCTCCCGAGTTACGTACAGCGAAACGTTCTCCGGCAATACCGCGGATATACGCTTCCCCACTAGTCGCCCCATATAAAGCAGTGTTTCCGATAATAATGTTATTCTCCGCTTCAAATGTCGCTTTTGGTGAAGGCATAACAATCAGCTTGCCTCCTGACAATCCTTTACCCACGTAGTCGTTGGAATCTCCTTCAACCGTAAGTGTCATGCCTTTTGGTACAAAAGCACCAAAGCTTTGCCCAGCGGAGCCGACAAATTTAAATTTAACCGTATCCTCAGGCAAACCAGCAAGACCATACTTACGTGTAATCTCACTACCCAGGATGGTACCCACTGCACGGTTCACGTTGGTGATTGGCAGAACCGCTTCTACAGGTTGACCAGATTCAATAGCTGGCTGTGCGAGTGGCACGAGTTGTTGCATATCCAGCGTTTCTTCCAGTTGGTGATTCTGATGCTGTGTACGGTAACGTGCAGCGCCTTCTGGCAGTTCAGGCACATGTAGCAATACCGACAGATCCACACCTTTTTTCTTCCAGTGATCCACAGCTTCTACCGTTTCGAGGCAATCTGTACGTCCAACCATTTCCTGAATGGTACGGAATCCAAGATCAGCCATAATCTCACGCATGTCTTCAGCAACGAAACGCATAAAGTTTACGACATGTTCAGGGTCTCCCATGTAGTTTTTACGCAGTTCCGGATTTTGTGTTGCCACACCAACTGGACAAGTATCCATTTGGCAGACACGCATCATGATACAGCCCAGTGCAACGAGTGGTGCAGTAGAGAAACCATACTCTTCCGCTCCAAGCAACGCCGCAATCGCCAGGTCACGCCCGTTCAACATTTTACCATCCGTTTCAAGAACAACACGATCACGCAGGTTGTTCAGCATCAACGTTTGATGTGTCTCTGCAAGTCCAAGCTCCCACGGCATACCGGCATGACGGATGGAACCTTGAGGAGATGCCCCTGTACCGCCGTCGTAACCGCTGACCAGGATAATGTCCGCACGACCTTTAGCTACACCTGCAGCAATCGTTCCGACACCCACTTCAGATACCAGCTTCACGTTAATTTCGGCACGCGGGTTAGCATTTTTCAAGTCATAGATCAACTCAGCCAAGTCCTCAATCGAATAGATATCGTGATGCGGTGGCGGTGAGATCAGACCTACACCTGGTGTAGAACCGCGAACTTCAGCTACCCAAGGATATACCTTACGACCTGGCAGCTGTCCGCCTTCACCTGGTTTAGCCCCTTGTGCCATTTTGATCTGAATCTCGTCAGCATTGACCAGATAGTTGGAAGTTACACCAAAACGTCCGGATGCAACTTGTTTGATCGCACTGCGACGGGAATCCCCATTGCTGTCTTTCACGAAACGAGCTGGATCTTCTCCGCCCTCACCTGTGTTGGATTTACCGCCTACACGGTTCATGGCGATTGCCAAATCTTCGTGAGCTTCTTTACTGATCGAACCGAAGGACATTGCACCCGTTTTGAAACGACGCATGATGTTTTCCACCGATTCCACTTCTTCGAGCGGAATGGATGCTCCGACCGGTTTCAGCTTCAGCATAGAGCGAATCGTAAGCAATTGATCATTCTCACCTTGTACGAGTTTGGAATACTTTTTGTACAGCTTGTAATCGCCCGTACGTACAGCATGTTGCAACGTGTGGATCGTTTGCGGGTTGAACAAATGTTCTTCCCCGTCATTACGCCATTGGTATTCACCGCCGGAATCCAGCACTTTATCATTGCCATCTTTATCCGTGAAGGCACGGTTGTGATGTGTCAGCGCCTCTGCTGCTACTTCCTCCAGACCGATACCACCGATTCGTGAAGGTGTCCAAGTGAAGTAACGGTCAACGAAATCTGATTTTAGACCAACGGCTTCGAAAATTTGAGCACCGCGATACGATTGGATCGTGGAGATTCCCATTTTGGACAATATTTTAATAACGCCTTTTGTTGCGGCTTTAATGTAGTTTTTAACGGCTTTCTCATGGGAAATACCGCGCAGCAAACCTTGCTGAATCATATCATCCAGCGTTTCAAATGCCAGATAAGGGTTAACCGCACTTACGCCATAACCCAGAAGCAATGCGTAGTGATGAATGTCACGCGGTTCTCCCGATTCGAGCAAAATGCTGACTTTTGTTCTTGTACCCTGACGAATCAGATGGTGATGCAGACCTGCTACAGCCAGCAATGCCGGGATTGCTGCATTCTCGGCATCCACACCGCGGTCAGACAAGATCAGAATATTATGTCCTTTGTCGATGACACGGTCTGCCGCTTCAAAGAGCAAGTCCATTGCTTTACGCAACCCTTCTGCTCCCTCTGCAGCGGTGAAGAAGATCGGGATTGTCATGGAACGGAAGCCCGGACGACGAACGTGGCGGATCTTCGCAAAGTCTTCATTAGACAATACCGGTGTATCCAGACGAATCTGGCGACAGCTCTCCGGTTCAGGGTTAAGCAGGTTACGCTCCGGACCAATCGTTGTCGCTGTAGAGGTAACGATCTCTTCACGAATCGCGTCAATCGGCGGATTGGTTACCTGTGCAAACATCTGTTTAAAGTAGTTATACAGACGTTGCGGACGATCTGACAGAACAGCCAGCGGTGCGTCATACCCCATGGAACCTGTAGCTTCCATCCCTGTAGATGCCATTGGCTCCAGCACTTTGCGCAGTTCTTCAAATGTATATCCGTAAGCCAGTTGAAGTTGCGTAACATTGTCATGTTTAGGGTCTGGAAGCTCCGGTGCTTCCGGCAACTCGTTCAGATCCATCAAGTGCTCTTCAAGCCAATCCTCATAAGGATTCTCTGCAGCGATGAGTGCTTTGACTTCTTCATCAGAGATGATACGGCCCTCTTGAGTATCTACAAGCAACATCCGTCCTGGACGCAGACGATCTTTGTACAGAATGTCTTCCGGTGCGATATCCAGAACACCGACTTCGGAAGAAAGAATGATTCGGTCATCCTTCGTTACATAATAACGGGCAGGTCGCAAACCGTTACGGTCAAGCGTAGCACCGATCTGTAAACCGTCTGTAAATGCCATAGCCGCAGGGCCATCCCATGGCTCCATCATCGTGCTGTGGTATTCATAGAATGCCTTTTTCGCAGGGTCCATCCCTTCATCAGTGCTCCATGGCTCAGGAACCATCATCATCGCCACGTGTGGCAGGGAGCGTCCGCTTAGGTACAGGAATTCCAGTGTGTTGTCAAACATTGCTGTATCTGAACCGTCCGGATTAATAACCGGTTTTACTTTCGCAATATCATCACCGAACAGTTCGCTTTCGAACAAGGACTGACGTGCATGCATCCAGTTCACATTACCTCGCATCGTGTTGATCTCACCGTTGTGGATCATGAAACGATACGGGTGAGCACGCTCCCAGCTCGGGAAGGTGTTCGTACTGAAACGAGAGTGTACGAGTGCAATCGCTGACTCAACCAGTTCTTCCTGCAAATCCAGATAGAACTTGCCGACCTGCTCGGTTGTCAACATGCCTTTGTAGACCACTTTACGGCATGACAAACTCGGCAAGTAGAATGACTCTCCTTCCGCCTCGTCTGCCGAATAACGAATGGCCAGTTCAGCACGTCTGCGAATGACATACAATTTGCGTTCAAATGCAAGCTCATCCTTCACTTCATCCGATCTTCCGATAAATACCTGACGTACATAAGGCTTCGCTGCCAATGCAGAACGGCCCAGCATCTCATCATACGTAGGTACATCCCGGAAGCCCAGGAAGGTCTGTCCTTCTTCTTCAATAATCTTCTTCAGGCTCTCTTCATGTGCAGTACGGACTGCCGGATCATGAGACAGGAACAACATGCCCACGCCATAGAATCCCTGTTCAGGCAATGCAAAACCGAGTCGATCTGCTTCCTTTGCAAAATAACGATGTGGAATCTGAATCAGGATGCCTGCTCCGTCACCGGAATTCGGTTCACTTCCCTGACCCCCACGGTGCTCCATATTACTGAGCATGGTCAGTGCTTGACTAACGATATCGTGTGAAGGTACTCCTTTGATGTTGGCAACAAAACCCATACCACATGCATCTTTTTCGAATTGTGGGTCATACAGACCTTGTTTTGGAGGTAATCCGATGTGTCTCATGGAACGCAACCTTTCTATAATGAAGTATTTCGGAAAGATCAAGAACATAACAACAGGCAACATTGAAACGGGAGGAGCTGGCATTTCGCTTGCGATAAGCCTGCCTGCTGAGATGGAGAGGTGATAGCTTGAGCCATCTGTTGTAAGCCTGGTATTGCGGTAAAGACCGCGATTATTGCGAAGGACTGAATCCGGTGATCCGGTAACAGCATATATACAACAATATGTAGCCGCTGGCACGACTACTCAAGATGGAGCGACGTTTTTTGATATAGTTCTATTATTTTAACACCGACCTAACATCAGCGCAATTTAAACTTTTTAATACCTCTGATAAGAATTGCTTTGCAGTACAGCTTTAGTGTATTGACGTTTAAAAACATCTCTTTTTCGAATAATTATACACATTTTATAGCAGAGCACAACTGATTTTAATTGCTGATAAAAGAAAATCGTTCCATATCCAGCCTACGTTTGACCATATTTTCGCAATTTTCATGCTTCAGCTTCCAATATAACTTTCTATTTTCATACTATTGAATACAAAATAGCCTGCAGCTTAATTTCGCGCCGCAGGCCATTTGTACTATTTGACTACTATATTGCATAATTTCGATACATATGCTTTAACTTTTTTTGCAGAAAGTTGTGCGAATTGTCGTCTTGCTTCATTAAATATTATACAGTCAAAGCCTGACCGCTCTCGGCAACTTCAGCTTCTCTCTTAGTACGTCGGCCGTTCAGGAGGAAGTACGTTAGCGTAAGCAACACAGATATAGCTGCATAGACGCTCAATATTTCAGCCTGATGCCACATCACATTGAAGTTACCGCTGGAGACAACGGCTCTGAGACCCATAATGCTGTGTGTCATTGGTAGCCACTGACTAATGGATTGCAGCCATGAAGGAATCAGTTCTACTGGGAATGTACCCGCACTTCCTGCAAGCTGGAAGACCAATAACAAGATGATTACATAACGTCCAGGCAGATCTAGCCAAGTAACCAGCGCCTGAACGATCAGCATGAAGGTTAGACCCGTTATAATCGTAAACAGATAAAACAGTCCTGTACTATGTGTCTCTAATCCGAGACCGTATAGCATAAAGCTTGCTACAATAACCGACTGGAAGATGCTCACCGAACCAAATATCAGCGTGCGGCTTACGAAACGATTCCAGCCTGTTGCTCCAGGTACAGACGTTTCACGCATTTTCAGAACGATGGTAGAGATCAGTGATCCTACAAACAGACCGATGGACAGGAAAAATGGTGTCATGCCTGTTCCGTAATTACTTACGTTTTCTGCCTTGTTCTCGGAAGAGCTAACCGGTTCTGCAAACATATTGACAACTTCATCTGTTTTCTTCACTTTGGATGTTTTCTGAGCAGCATCTTTAAGCTTCGTTGCCAGTTCACCAGAACCGTCTTTCAGTTCTGTAAGGCCATTAGCCAGTTTACCGGCTCCGTCACCCAGCTGTTTGGAACCGTCAGCCAGAGATGAAACACCGCCGCTAAGTTTACCAACACCTGTCTGCAATGCTGCTGTACCTGTACCTAGCTGTTTCGCACCAGTTGCCAGTTGTGTACCGCCTGTAGCTGCTTCACCTAATTTGCTACTGAATTGTTGCAAGCCGCCTGAGAGTTTGGCTCCGCCCTGACTAAGCTGTCCGGCACCTGCAAGCAGTTGCTTCTGTCCATCAACCAGTTGACTTGCACCTGCAAGCAATTGTTGTTGGCCTCCATGCAGTTCAGTTGCGCCAGCAGCCAGCTGCTGATTACCTTGGTGGAGTTGATCCGCGCCTTGTGCCAGCTTCTGCTCGCTCTCATGTAGCTGTGTACTACCGTCAGCAACAGCCTGACTCGCTGCTATCAGCTTTTGAACATCGGCGCTTGCTGCCAGTTCCGGGTTGCTTGCGGCCAGTTGTTTCAATCCAGCTGCTACTCCCTGTGCGCCATCGGCAACTTTACTGCTACCATCCACAGCGGATTGCAGGCCGGTTGCCAATGTTCCACTGCCCTGAACTGCTGATTGCAGTCCGTCAGACAGCTTCGCACTGCCTTGTTCCGATGATTGCAGACCTGCTTGTAGCTTGTTTGTGCCATCCAATGAAGATTGCAGGCCGGAGGCCAGCTTGTCGCTTCCTTCTTTCAACTGGTCAGCACCACTTTGAAGCTGACCCGTAGCTGCCTCATGAAGTTGCTGTAAACCTGAAACTAGACTTGTCGTTCCATTTTCAAGTTTGGAAGCTCCATTATGCAGCGCAGTAACTCCGTTACTTAACGGAGCTAGTCCATCCTGAAGTTTCAACGTGCCGGATGCAAGCTTAGCCAGATTATCTTTAAGTTTCACAGCACCGTCGTCGAGTTTTCCAGCACCTGTCTTCAAATCTCCGGCACCGTCACCTGCTTCAGCCAAGCCATCCGACACTTCGGAGAACTTATCTAACAGCGTCTCTGCATAAGACTCTGTAACTTTGGCTGAAACTTTAGCCTTCAGATCTTTAATTGCCGTTTTACCGATTTGCGCACCTACAAAGTTGTAATTACCGTTCGGCTCATAGATCAAGTCCGCTGGTGCAGGCTTATCATCCAGCAATGTTGTAGCTTGGGACGAGAAGTTCTCTGGAATCGTAATCTGCATGTAATACTTGTCGTTTTGCATGCCGTCCTTTGCCTGAGCGGCACCCACAAAGTCCCATTTAAAATCTTTATTTTTCTTCAGTTCATCAATAAGGTCTTTACCTACATGAAGTGACTTTCCTTCCAGTTCGGCTCCTTTATCAAGGTTAACTACGGCTACCGGGAGTTTATCAACACGACCGTATGGGTCCCAGTAAGCCGCCAAATAAATGCCGCTGTACAGGATCGGTATAAATAATATCGCAATTACAGGGATCAACACCTTCGGGTTTCTCACGGCTGATCCCAAATCCTTGAAAAACACGTTTAATGATTTCATGTCATTTTCTCCCCTTAATCTCTCTGCTAGACAGCAGGAATAACCAATATGAAAACAGAATGAAAAACTCTGGTATTTTTACCGAAATACGTGATGACCAATTCTCTCAAACGGTCAGTTTAGAGCAAAAAACAAACCTGTCTTTCGACAAGCAAGTTTCAATCAACAGAACTTATCGCAGCTATGCCTTCCATTAAGAAAAGACGAAAGTAGTTCTTGATTTCCTCTTTGCTAAGCGGATCATGATGTTTACTCCAGTCCGAAGTTAATGCAATATACAATCGAATCATCATAAAAGCGACAACTTGCGGATCGCAATCGCGTATTTCTCCCCCAGCTCTGGCTTTCTCCAGTTCACGGGACAGAAAATCGGAAATGACCTTCTCGACTTTTTCCAGACCTTCTTTGGCCTGTAACGTTCCAAAATCCTTCAACTCCTGTGACAACTTCACGAGCAACTCGTGATCACGGCGGAATTCCAACAGCGCATCGAGCACACGAAACAGATTATCAAAAAAAGCACTTTCCTGATGCACTTCACGTTGCGCAATGTTTTTCATCTCCTGTATGACTTCCACCAGGATTTGATCAAACAGCTGTTCTTTATTGGTGAAAAAGGTGTAGATCGTGCCTTTGCCTACATTGGCGATCTTGGCTACTTGATCCATCGTAGTCGCTTTGTATCCAAACATGGCAAACGACTGGGCGGCTGCATGAATCACCTGCTGTCTCCTGTCGATCGGAGCCATTTTATCCCCTCCTTGCTTCATATAATGTGACGGGTAATTCCATCGCTCTCTATAAAATGACCAAAAATACAAATTGGTCATTCGGTCAAAAACTACAATATCACCTTGAAAATAAGAATGCAAGCCTAATAATAAAAAAATGTATTAATATTTTTTAACCGAAATGCAGTGGAAACTGTCAGCGTCGTCGTCTATAGTGTAAGATGACTCAAACAATCCGCATATAACTGAAGTTTGCTGTCTCAAATCAGGTTATACGGTGTAAATATTTTTGGATGAAACATGATTCCGTGTTTTGCTGTATATTCATTAGTAACAAACCTAGCATAACTGTCCCTACTTAAAACGTACGAAACTGTTCTCATTCAAATTTTAATTTTAACTCAAACTTATGAATAAAGGTGAACTCATGCGAAAACCAAGAGTGCTCTTATTATCAGAAGGATTCGGTACTGGTCATACACAGGCGGCTCATGCTCTGGCACATGGCATCAAAAAAGTAAGTCCTCATGTTCACAGTCGTGTTATTGAACTTGGGAAATTTTTGAATCCTACCGTCGCTCCACTGATCTTTTCTGCATATCGAAAGACACTATCGGTTCAACCCAAACTTGTCAGCCTGTTGTACCGCACACAGTACAACAAATCTTTAAACGGCTTAACCAAACTGGCGTTGCACCGTATCTTCTATACCCAGACGGCGCAGGTCGTATCCCAGTTGAAGCCGGATATTGTAATCTGTACCCATCCGTTTCCTAATGCGGTTATTTCCAGACTTAAACGTCAAGGACTGAATATTCCGCTCTATACGTTGATCACGGATTATGACGTACATGGAACGTGGATTAACCCTGAGGTAAACAAATATCTCGTATCCACTCCGCAAGTTAAAGCCCTGTTAGAGATTCGGGGGGTTCCTTCCTCGCAGATCCAGATTACAGGCATTCCTGTACATCCTGATTTTTGGGAGTCCGGGGATAAGGTCAAGCTCAGAGAAGAGATGGGACTGCAGAATATGCCAACAGCTCTGCTTATGGGGGGAGGATGGGGGCTTTCTTTTGACGAGGAACATATGAAAACTCTCGCATCCTGGGCAGACCGGGTTCAATTAATCTTCTGCCTCGGAAGCAACCAAAAGATGATCGACAAAATGAAAGAAATCCCTTGCTTCCAGCATCCCAACATCCGTATTCTGGGATACACGAAGGAAGTCAGCAGACTCATGGATGTTTCAGACGTCCTGATCACCAAGCCAGGAGGCATGACATGTACGGAAGCGATGGCTAAAGGCCTTCCGATGCTGTTTATCCCTCCACTGCCAGGACAGGAAGAGGAGAACTGCGAATATTTTGTACAAGCCGGATATGGAGAGATCATTCACTCTAAGGATGTCATAACGAATCGATTCCGGGAGTTGTCTGAAAATCAGCACAAGCAAGGTAGTCTACCTAAGAAGAACAAAAGGTATATAACAGGACATTCACCAGCTTATGATCCAAGCTGTTGTGCTCAAGCTGTTCACGATTTACTCTTCCCTGCAACAACAGAAGTTACAACTACGTCTCTAGAGCGTTTCTCAGCGGGCATTACAAGCAGACCTTTGTCTGGTACCAGACTGCCTTTATAATCCCTCTAAGGAGCCTTATAATCGGTCTGAGGACGCAATATTCAATACACGATCAATCAAGTGCTTAAACGAATACGAAAAAGCAAAAAAGGTTCCCCTTCAGAAAATGAAAGGGAACCTTTTTTATTTCTATTGCATTTCATCGTATGATCTACCAAAAAAATGGGTAAATTACAATCAAAGATACTTACAAAAACGACGAAATAAAACTGCGTTTTTACATGATTCAGGGTTTATGTGACACTCACATTGTTAACTACCCTGCCTGTTTGCAGAATTTTAAGGTGCTTTACTTGTAAAAAGTATGATGCCCAATCGTTTTTACTTCCTTCTTCGTACGAGCCACTGTCAGATCATCTGCAAGCGTCAAAGATAAAAAATAATACGTATCATCAGACACTTCCTTCTGGCCGTTCAGCGCAGCATTCACAGCTTTGATGCTATCTTCATTCGGGGTTACCCGTTTTAGTCGTCCATTCGCCACAGGGCTGAACTGTGATTTTTGATGGATGACCTTGTAAATGGTATCGGGAAAATTGGCTGACCGCAGCCGGTTTAAGACAACGTTGGCAACTGCCACTTTGCCTTTGTACGGTTCGCCTTCCGCTTCTGCCATGACAATTTTTTGTAGCAGATGCAGCTCTTTATCGGACACACTGTAAGACCAGGTTGCTTGTTTCGCATCTTCCTGATTCAAAAGTTTGGTCCGCGTAAAGTAAAGTTGTTGGGGGGGAGTTGACATCGCAGCCGCCGCTTTGGCATGTTCCATTTTAGCCAATTTCAGAGCAGCTTCTTTTTTGGCTTTGGCTGTAGCGATAGCTTGGGCTTTTTGTTTAGCCGCAGCTTCCTGTTGCTCGCGCTCTTCCTGAGCAGTCAAAAGCCAGTTTTTTGCTGGCAAAGCATTCGTCCATGTTACGGATTGTCCAGACGTGTCAGAAGATAGACTTGTCCCATCTTCCATCATTCGCCTCTGGTCTTGCGGCAATGATGGGCTGTTATGCGCCGAAGACGCAAGCTCCGTCATCTGTTTACTATCACTCGCTTCATTCCATTTCCCCGTCGCCTGAACGACATTTACCCCCACTATACATACAAGCAGCACTGATAACATCGGTGCTACCCAACGATTCTTGCTTATAATTTCCATTCGAAGATTCCTCCTATCGAAACAATTCCCTAATCTTAGTAACCAAAAAAAAAGAATTTGAATAACGATGGCTAATATTACATAGGGATAAACACAATGTCAATGTGAGTTTATGGTATTAAAAAGTTTTTCAGGAAAATGAAAACGTATCCACTGTCTCATACATTGGCGTTTGTCCAAGCCTTGTCACATAAAGTACAAAACCGTCTACTGACCATGAATTTCCATGAGAAGCATGTTCTGTAACGATTTCGGAAACTCCAGAATGAGCCATACCAGGAAGCGATCCAAGATATTTTCTGGCTACAGTAACATGTGGACGGTAAGGTCTTAACTCGGCTTCAAAACCCAGATCTTTTGTAGCCTCTACAATTTTTTGCTGTAAGTGATGTAATCGCTCTACATCTCCGTTAACACCTCTCCAGAGAACTTTCGGTGTTTTCTCCAGACCAAACGTTCCCCATTCCGATAGCTGCAGGTCAAACGTATGAAAATCAGCGGCTACGTTGTGCAAAGCTACTCTAAGATGACCGACATCACTCATCAACGTATCCCCCAGGAATTGCAAGGTAATATGATAGTCTCTTGGGTCAGTCCACTTACGAAAATCAAGCTTGTTCCGTATTAACTTGGCCTGCATATGAAGAAACTGCTGAACAGATTCAGGCAGACGCACAGCAATAAACAGACGTTCCCGTCTGGATGCATGTTCTTGAAGTTTTGGGGCATTCATTGCATACACCTCTCTAAAGTTCGCTCTATTATTCCATAACTATGCATATCATTTCAAGCTGGGTAAACATAGAGTGACACACATTATAGATTTTGCATATCAGACTCCGTTCCTGAATTTTCCATTTACATGCACAGGATACACTGAATCTGATACACTTGACAAGACTAATTCATCGATCTCAGGAGGCACACACATTATGGGTAAAATCGTATGTTTTCCATCTCTATCCGAAGAACAACAGCAACAGATCCAGCAGGCTGCGCCAGGATACACGATCAAAGTGGGTAAAGCCAAGGATCTGGATCCGAGCGAATTAAAAGAAGCCGAAATTATACTGGGCTGGTCTCCTCTTGTAACTGAACATGCTCTGCATCAGGACAGCCCTTTGAAATGGATTCAGGTCTGGTCAGCCGGTGTAGATAATCTCCCATTCGCGGAGCTACAACAAAAAAATATTCAGGTGACCAGTGCCAACGGCGTTCATGCCATTCCCATTACAGAAATTATTCTGGGCATGATGTTATCCCACAGTCGCTGGCTAAGACAAGCTATGCTGTATCAGCAGCAGGCTGAATGGAAGAATCCCGGCAAAGCACTGCCAGAGTTACATGGTAGGACAGCTGTTATCGTCGGAGTCGGCGAGATTGGGACCGAAACAGCACGTGTATTAAAAGCACTAGGCATGCGTACAATTGGAGTACGACGCTCAGGAAAAGACGTGCCCCATGTTGACCGTATGTATGATATGTCTGGACTGCATGAAGCTCTAAGCCAAGGTGACTATGTGATTAACATTCTGCCATTGACTGATGAAACCCGGCATATTTACGATCAGAATACCTTTGACCATTTCAAGACTGATGCGTGTTTTGTCAATGTAGGTCGTGGCCCTAGCGTAAACACGGAGGCATTGCTGGCCGCCTTGCAAAGCGACAAAATTGCCTTCGCTGCTCTGGATGTATTCGAAGAGGAACCCCTTCCAGCAAACCACCCGCTATGGGGCATGGATAATGTGTTAATTACACCTCATATTGCAGGAAGCACAGAACAATATACGCAGCGCGCTCTCGATATTTTCATCAAAAATCTGGAAGCCTACGTTGCAGGTAAAACTCTTCCGCTCAATCTTGTCGATTATAGTCATAAATATTAACACAAACACCCGTTCCCATGCAACTTGTCAAAATGATGTTTGATCATTCTGGATGAATTCAGAACAAAAACACTCCACGAAGGATTCTTTCTTCCTTCGTGGAGTGTTTATTATGCACTCTAACGTATAATTCCATGCACATCCAGATCATCACATACACACCCATACATGACGTACAAATGTGCCTTTACGCACCGTTATGTACTTTTCTATCGTCCATCCTGATTCCAGCAAGTGAGCCTGTACCCACTCTGTGGATACGACGACAGCTCGTTTGCATAACTTGCGTAATTTCCGGAGCATCTCTCGCTGTTCTTGATCGGGAAGAACCGAACAAAGATTATAGGGCATGTCGAAAATTGCCGAATCATACTCACCTTCCAGATCCCTCATGTCTCCCAAAGTAATTCGATTGGCATCATAGCCGAAATGAGGTAGATTAACTTTTGCTCCGCGCACAGCAAGTGCATTAAGATCATTGCCTACTGCATCAATTTCCATGGATAAAGCTTCAATGACCACCGTTCCCATTCCACAGCATGGATCCAGCAAACGATGATTTTCCGTCTCTGGAACAGCAACGTTCACCAGCGCCCTAGCTAAGGTGACACCGAAGCCCGTGGAGTAGTTTTGCGGCTTCTGCTGATGGTTTTGCCACGATTTTTCCGCTTCTGTCCACTGACCCAAGATCCATTTTAGACCTATTTTAATTAGTCCGAAAGTCACTTTAGGTTGTTTCATCTGCGCTTTTCCATGGATGCACATCCCGACTTCTTTTTCAAACTTCCGTGCCTGAGCATAGTCAGGTGGCGTATCTCCTGCTTTTAGACAAACCACCTTAAATGTCTCATCCTGCTGCAAACGAATGTTTCGAGCTATAGGAAGCAGCTCCGTAATCGAGTCTCCTTCACCCAATACATTCAACCGTCCATGCATAAATGGACTTCTTCCCGGCGGGATACACCGCTCAGACCTAATATAAGAACCACTGGTTATGCGTATTTCTGAATCCAACTTAAGCAACTTACTCAATTCAAGATGGCATAACTCACGTTCATTTTCATGACAGGCGAAGATGTATACATATTTGGCTGCCATCATAATTACCCTCATTTCTTGGTTCTGCTTTTCAAGTTTATTTCAAAAAAATAAGGGATCCCATTGCTGGATATCCCTTTCAACCTTAATTTTAGGACCTGGTCTTACATTCAAAATCTGACCACAAATCCACCTTTTCAAACAATCGTTTTACCCTGTTTCTTCTATTATAAAGAACGGCTTATACTTTTAATTTTTCAATGGATGTGAGCAGATCGTCAGACAGTTCCTTCAACGTTTGAATATTACTGCTGATGGTCTCCATAGAACCGACTTGTTCCTCAGCCGAAGCAGAGACTTCCTCCACACTGGCCGCCGATTGTTGAGACACTGCAGAAATCTGCTGACTGAAGTCATTCATCAGGCCACTGCTCTGTTCCATACCTGAAAGTCCTTCTGACATGGTACCAATAACCTCCACCATACCTTCAACCGATGTATTGATAGTTCTGAACAACTCCCCTGACGTGAGCACATGCTGTTGCCCAAGTTCTGTCTCCTGAACACCTACTCGCAGTTCATTAACTACTCTTTGAGAATCCTGCTGAATATCTTGCGTGATGGTCGTGATTTCTTCAACAGACGCCTGCACGGCTTCAGACAACTTCCGTACCTCGGATGCGACAACGGCAAAACCGCGTCCACTCTCTCCTGCCCGTGCCGCCTCAATCGAAGCATTCAACGCCAGCAAATTCGTTTGACGAGCGATGTCATGAATTACCAGAACCAGTTTGGAAATGTCTTCATTTTTGTGATTTAACTGCTCCATTTTGCTCATTGAGGAAGACACTGCGCTAGCAATCTGTTGCATCTGTTGCACGGATTCTTCCATCGCTTTGCGGCCACTCTGCCCTTGCTCCAACACTTGTTTGGACATCGAACGAAGCTGATTCCCCTGCTCCGCATGTTGTTGAATATGAATATTCAAATCTTCCACTGTGCGAGCCGACTCCACAGCGGTCTGAGCCTGACTCTCAGCTGCCTTAGCCGATTCCTCCATTGTGATCGCAATTTGCTGACTGCCGATCTTCACTTCTTCCGAAGCAATCGCCAGTTCGCTACTCTGACGATTCACCGATTCGGCTACACGCCTTACATTGATCACCATCGAGGTCAGGTTACCTTTCATCTCATTGACTGCTTTCGCCAGGGCGCCCACTTCATCTTCATGTTTGGTATGTACATCCTGCACGTTTAATTGACCTTCCGCGATCAATTTAACAGCACTGATGACACGAAGCAACGGTTTAACCACCTGTGTGCGGATGATTGGAACAAATATGGCAGTAATGATAATCATCGCAAGCACTCCTATGAGCACAGACAACCTGCCATCTTGAACAGAACGAATGGTTTGAGCTGCCGAAATATCGGATTGCTGCTGGTTGTAATTGACGAGATAATCCAGATCAACCTGCATCAAATCAAAGGAAGCAGATCCTTTGTCAGCGACTTCTTTGGCAAGCTGAGCCTGTCCTTCGTCACTAACCCGAATGGCTTGTGCATTCATTTTAAGATAGTCTTCCCATTTACTCTTAAACGCTGTCCAGTGCTCATTCTCTTCTGCAGACTTTGCCTGTTTATCGTAGATGGCAATCGTCTGTGCAGTTTCACGAATATATTTAGTGCGCTCTTCGTTAATTTTGGACTTGTCCGCTTCCTCAGCGTCAAAGTAACGATAACTCAGTGACAAAACATGTTCGGTTGAATAATTTAATTGGTTGATCTTCTGGATCGAAGGCATCCAATTACCTGTAATGTCATTTGTGTTAGTCTCAATTGAATTCATCCGGCCAATGATGGTAACACTCAGAATAATTAAACAGAGGATTAACAGATAAAATGCGATGCTGATACGCAGACCGATGCTCTTGATTTTAAATCGGCTAAACATATAATTTCCCCCTCATGACAACTTTCGCCACATTTACAATTTAGTGCTTTTCTCGCAAATAAACCCATCTATTGGCCCCTTGCAAATTACACTCTTCTATATTTATCTGCATTATAGCGATAAAGTATTATAGCATTCTTTTGTCGGTAAACGCTGTAATCTATGAAATTTTGTTGAACTTTATCGAATTAAAAATGAGCTGCAACATCTGTATGATTCAGATCTGCAGCTCATCGCCATCTTAACATCCCCCTAACACTTGATCAGGTTTAGTTAGATTCAATTTGCCCTTTAACTCATTCTAGATTTTAACAAGCGGTAGGACTCCAGCCTACGTTCATAATCAGGACCAGCCGTTACCAAGAGTATCTGGTTGGTATTAAGCCTCTGCCCTGCTTGCCGAATGTACTGCCATACTTGTTCGGGTGTGCCAGCAATATGCCGCTTCACCTCGTTGTCCTCTTTATGGACAAAAAAACTCTGAGGGTTAGCCTTGACGATACCCACGTTGGTATCTCGCTCATTTGTGTGCTCTTCACGACTTTCCTGGCGCTGGTTCTCAATCTCACGACTCCACCTTAAAGCATCGTTCTCCGTTGCCGCACACATTGCACTGAGCGCCACCATCACTTCTGGTTCCTTCAGCCCAGCACTAGGCACGAATTCCTCACGATAGCGGCGTACAGCCTGAGTTCCATCCGAATCACTCATGAACTGTCCAAAAACATAACCCATACCAAATTTCGCAGCATATACTGCGCTTTTGACATTGGTCCCTAGCATCCATAAGGATAATGGAATTTCTGGAACTGGACGCGCTGTAACCGGAACATCCTCATACGTAAAACGGTCTTCCAGCAATTCGGTAAGCGAAGCCAGTTTGGCGGGAAGGTTCGAGACATGTTGCAAATAATTTCCACTGAGCGCCATCGTTGCATGAGGTCCTCCGCCAGGAGCCCGTCCTAAGCCGAGCTCGATCCGTCCCGGATAGAGTGAAGCCAGCAGACGGAACGACTCTGCAACCTTGAGTGGACTATAATGCGGAAGCAGAACAGCTCCCGACCCAAGCAGAATGGTATCTGTCTTTGCACCAATATGAGATAGCAACACTTCAGGAGAAGCAGAAGCAAGTTCAGGCATATCATGATGCTCAGACGTCCAATATCGTGTGTAACCCCATGCTTCAGCTTGTTGAGCCAAAAGCACCGCTTGCTGAAGTGCTTGTTCTGCGGATGCACTATTAAGTCTAGGAACGAGATCCAGCACTCCCAGACTGAACTTTTCTCCGAAACAATCTTGTGTGCTGGCACCTAAGCTCTCAGTAAAGGTTTCACTTAAATTTGCAACCACACTGTACAACTCCTTTGATCTCTTGCCTCTCTTTGATTTTGCACCTAGTCCAGATCGTAGATCGAACCGACCTTCAGGCCATAAAGTTCATTATAAATTTTCTCGGCAAATGCATCGGTCATCCCCGCAATGTAATCAATCACCATATGCTCCCAAGTCCAGATCGGATGTGCTTTGGCTTGATCCTTCTCATATCGTTGCAACCAATCGGAAGGAATGATGGATTTTGACGTTTCCGGATCGAGAAATGCATCCCAGAGCCGTTTAATCATCCACTCACTGCGCTTCTGCAAACGCTGAACACGCAGATCCCGAATCATCGTCACCCAGGCGAAGCTCTTAAGCACACTAACGGTGCGCAGCATGTCAAGGTCTTCTACACCTTCGCGGACAAAGGTTACCTTTTTCCAATCCCCGTCATCAATGACTCCTAGACTGCCGACAAAAAGACTGACCCAATAGGCCTTCACCTCACGACGGGTACGCGAGTAATCATGCTCGCAGAAAGGCATTTTCTCATTCCAGATGCGCAGGAACGATGCGAGGACTTCTTCCACTTTTTCCGAGATCGCCTCTCTTGTCCAGCCCTTCCAGAACAGATCCTCCAATGTTGTAACTTTGTCTACGATGAGCCGGTTGACATGCTGGTCTTGCAGAAAGTGCTCATGCACCTCGATTTTGCCTGCCTTGATGCCATCCTCCAGATCATGTGCGGAGTACGCAATATCATCGCATAGATCCATCAGTTGTGCTTCGAGCGTTTTCTTGCCCGCCGGGATGTTCCAGCGCTCCCGAATCTCACGAATGTACTGCCACTCGTGGTGATACATGCCTTTCTTGCTCTCTGTTCCTGGGTACGGATACTTGTTAATCCCTAGCAGCACAGCATCCGACAAGT
Organism: Paenibacillus polysaccharolyticus; assembly: GCF_900102085.1. GTDB lineage: Bacteria > Bacillota > Bacilli > Paenibacillales > Paenibacillaceae > Paenibacillus > Paenibacillus polysaccharolyticus. Next base: position 248,011 of record NZ_FMVM01000005.1, read on the forward strand.
TCAGTCCGTCGATATCTTCACGTTTCTCCAAATACATGATCAGGCGGAAGTTATGTGCGTTGCCTTCAAAATGCTCATATTTCCGTTTGAGCTCCGCTCGTACGTCAGACTCAGCCTTAGGCGCTTTCGCGGCCCGACTTTTTTTCATAATCTTCTTCGTCTCACTGTTGATCAGATCATCCAAAATGCCATCGAGCACTTCTTCCCCTTTATGCCCAAAAGGTGGATGACCAAAGTCATGTGCGATCGCCGCACATTCTACAACTTCCGAATCAATAATCAGACCGGGGTTCTCTGCCCGGCCCCAATCTACCTCCGGGTAATGACGCAACAGGCTTCTCGCCGCTTCTCGCGCAATCTGTGCCACCTCAAGGGAATGGGTCAGACGTGTCCGATAATAATCTCCCGTGCCTGCGCCAAACACTTGCGATTTGCCCTGTAGTCTCCGAAACGTTGGGGAATGAATCAATCGGGAATAGTCTCGCTCATACGCTGCACGAGAGCCTTCCAGCTTGGTAAGTTCAGGGTATTGTCTATGTTCTCTCAGGTCATGCCATTGCATGTAGATCACTCCTAGCCGACTGTCTCTATTTTGAGTGATTATACACAACATCTGCGGTTTCGAAAAGCAAAATCCGTCTGTCATGTCATCTCTTCTTACATCAACATATGATGCACAGTCCTCTCTATGTATATTATACCCTGCAAGACTACTGTCTGTGCATAGAATGAAGAACTGTACGTCAATAGTTGAGCCGGTGAGTGTTACCTCGATATAAAGAAAACCCGACAGACGAATGACGTCTTGTCGGGTTAAACTTCAAATGAAGTTTTAAATCTAGCAGACTTACACCATCACCTTGCAGATATCATTCGTAAACTCTACCGGGTCTTGAATCGGCAATCCTTCAATCAGTAATGCTTGGTGATACAAGAGGCTGGTATACAGGCTGAGCTTCTCTTTATCCTGTGCAAAAGCATCTTTCAACGATTTGAACACATCATGGTTCACGTTGATCTCCAGCACTTTATCCGCTTGAACATCTCCGCTGTTTGGCATAGCTTTCAGCACTTTCTCCATCTCAATCGTCAAATCACCCTCGGTGGACAAACATACCGGGTGGCTGCGAAGACGTTTGGACGCTTTCACCGCTTTAACTTTGCCCTCCAGCTGTGCCTGCATCGCTTCGAACAATTCTTTGTTGTCATTGTCCTGCGCTTCAGTCTCTTCTTTTTCCGCACTGTCTTCAATACCAAGATCACCACTGGAGATGGATTTGAACTCTTTCTCCTTGTAATTCGTGATCATCTTGATCGCGAATTCATCGATATCGTCGGTGAAGTAGAGCACTTCGTACCCTTTTTCCAATACGCCCTCGATCTGTGGCAGTTTCTCGATTCGGCTGATGGACTCACCCGCAGCATAATAGATATACTTCTGATCTTCCGGCATTCTGGAGACGTATTCGTCCAGGCTCACAAGCTTGCTCTCTTTAGAAGACGTGAACAGCAACAGATCCTGCAATGTGTCTTTGTTTGCGCCATAATCGCTGTATACGCCGTACTTCAGCTGACGACCAAACGCTTGATAGAACTTCTCGTAGTTCTCGCGCTCGTCTTTGAGCAGGCTTTGCAGTTGGCCTTTGATTTTGTTTTTGATATTCTTCGCAATCAGGCTAAGCTGGCGGTCGTGTTGAAGCATCTCACGTGAGATGTTCAGAGATAGATCCTCTGAATCCACCATTCCTTTGACAAAACCAAAGTAATCTGGCAACAGGTCGCCGCACTTATCCATGATCAATACGCCGTTGGAGTATAACTCCAGACCTTTTTCATACTCTTTTGTATAGTAGTCAAACGGCGTATTCTCCGGAATAAACAGGATCGCATTATACACCACCGCGCCGTCCGCGCTAATGTGCAGATGTTTCAGCGGTTTGTCAAAACCGTACCGTTTCTCCATATAGAAGTTGGTGTAGTCTTCTTCGGTCAGTTCGCTTTTATTTTTACGCCAGATCGGCACCATGCTGTTGACCGTTTGTTCTTCCTTGTAATCCTCGAACTCGTTCTCCGTACCTTCCTTCGGACGGTGATTGGTTACATCCATTTTGATTGGATAACGAATGAAGTCAGAGTATTTCTTGATGATGGATCTCAGGCGGTACTCTTCCAAAAACTCGTCATACGAGTCTTCTTCGGTATTTTGTTTAATCGTTAGAACGATTTCTGTACCCACGGTATCTTTTTCCGCAGGTGTAATCGTGTACCCGTCAGCACCTTCGGATTCCCATTTCCAAGCTTCGTTGCTGCCCAGCGTTTTACTCGTTACCGTCAGCTTGTCCGCCACCATGAACGCCGAGTAGAAACCTACCCCGAATTGACCGATAATGTTATGGCCGTCTTTGGCTTCGTTTTCTTTTTTGAATGCCAGGGAACCACTCTTCGCAATGACTCCGAGGTTGTTCTCCAGCTCTTCCTGTGTCATACCAATCCCTGTATCGGTAAGGGTAAGTGTGCGATTTTCCTTGTCAATGGTAAGCTTGATATAATAGTCCTCTTTGTTGAAAACGAGCGTGTCGTCCGTCAATGCTCTGTAATATATTTTGTCGATAGCATCACTGGAGTTGGAGATCAGTTCTCTGAGGAAAATTTCTTTCTGTGTGTAAATGGAGTTGATCATCATATCCAGCAAACGTTTGGATTCTGCCTGAAATTCTTTTTTAATCGCCATGAATGAAGTGCTCCTTTCGAATTTGGGTATCAAATGATTCAGTTGAGTACAGAGGCAAGCTGAGCCATATGCGACTGAACCATTCCATATGTAGTGGTGTGTATTAGCTTTATTTGTTAGCACTCAAAGACTCAGAGTGCTAAACCCTTCTTTTTATATAACATATGGGAAAATTGGGTGTCAATACGAAGACGGTTATTTTAACAAAATTATGGATTTCATTCTGTAAAAACCGATTAAACTTCTGCATGGACAACCACTCTTCCCAGTGTAACGCACTTGCTCCAGCAATACAAAAACCGCCACGAATTGAAATTCGGGACGGTTGGGTGAAATCGGTTATTTCTTCGCCATCTTTGGGTCAAGAGTGTCACGCAGGCCATCGCCCATCAGATTGAAACCAAGTACCGTCAGCATAATGGAAAGACCGGGAAAGATGAGCGTCCACGGAGCCTTTTGGATATACTGACGTGAATCCGAAAGCATCTTGCCCCACTCCGGGTCCGGTGGCTGCGCCCCCATACCTAGAAATCCGAGCGCCGCTGCCTCGATAATCGCTGTACCGATTCCGAGTGTACCTTGCACAATAAGTGGCGTCAGGCTGTTTGGTAAAATGTGTCGAAACAAGATTCGTCCGTTCCCCGCTCCCAATGTCCGTGCCGATGTAATAAACTCTTCCTGCCGCAAGCTAAGTACACGCGACCTCACCAACCGTCCATACGTTGGAATATTCACGATCGCAATGGCGAGCAACGCATTCTGCAAAGAAGGGCCCAGAATCGCGACAATCGCGATCGCCAGCAAGATGCCCGGAAATGCCAGCAAAATATCAAACAGACGCGAGATCAGCATGTCCGCCCATTTTCCATAGAACCCCGCAACCAGTCCAAGAAGTGCTCCAGCAACAATAGACCCAATGACGGAGAAAAATCCAACCCACAGCGATATTCTTGCGCCATGAATTACACGGGAAAACACATCCCGTCCCAGGTCATCCGTTCCGAACCAGTGCTCAGCCGACGGAGCTTGAAGCCTGTCCTGTAGCACCTGCTCTTTGTAATCATAGGGCGCAATATAGGGGGCAAGGAAGGCTAATACGATGAAAAAAAGAATAATGATTAAGCCTGCCAACGCAAGCCGATTCCGCCGAAACGTCCTCCACGCCTCACGCCAAGGACCCGATCTACTCGCGCTGACTGCGTCAACGGTTTGTCCGGTATTGGTCGACAATTTGGCCATACAGGTTCTCCTTTGCTGAACTTAGATAATGGAAGAGATAAACGGATTGTTTACACAGAAGAATAAACCAGCCATCGGGACTTTATCGTTGTATCGTAGGATGCTTTGCTCTGCTATCCTGTCCCTCCTACTTGTAACTGATTCTTGGGTCAAACACCGCATAGAGCAAATCTACGATCAGATTAATCAATACAAAAAAGAAAGCTACGATCAGGATTCCGCTCTGAATCACAGGATAGTCCCGTGAACTAATCGCTTCATATATGTAACGCCCTACACCCGGCCAGGCAAAAATCGTTTCCGTCAGCACAGCGCCACCCAGCAGAGACCCCGTTTGAATGCCGATAACAGTCAACACGGGAATAAATGCATTCTTCAGCGCATGCCCGTATACGACAAAAAACGGCCCCAATCCTTTCGCCTTGGCGGTACGAATATAATCGGAACTCATCACTTCCAGCATGCTGGAACGTGTCATGCGCGCAATCACGGCCATCGGGATGGTACCCAGTGCTACACTTGGCAGAATCAGATGTTTGGTCACCGTCCACAGCTGATCCCAGCGTCCTGCAAGCATCGTGTCCAGCACATACAAACCTGTAATCGCATCCACCGGATCACGTGCATTCATTCGTCCAATGGACGGTAGCCATTGCAGCTTGTTAGCAAATAGCCATTGCTCCATCAACCCGAGCCAAAAAATCGGCATGGATACCCCTACAAGCGCAATCACCATGCAACAGTAATCAAACCAGGAGTTGTGCTTCCAAGCACTGATAATCCCTGCATTCACACCAATAATGACAGCAAACAACATACTTGCCATCGTAAGTTCGAGTGTCGCTGTCAGATAAGGTACGATTTCCTGGGCAATAGGCTCCTTGGTGCGAATAGATGTGCCCAGATCCCCTTTCAGCAAGTCGCCTAGATAGACGAAATATTGCTGGAACCAGGGTTTGTCCAGTCCGAGCTGATCCCGGAGAGCTTGCTTGGATTGTTCCGTTGCTTTTTGCCCCAGAATCGTCTCGGCCGGATCACCGGGTATTGCATGAATGATGGAAAAAACGATCAACGTCATGCCCAGCAAAACGGGCAGCAGTACCAGCACACGTTTGACAATATAGCTGTTCACTTCCAGATCACCTGCCCTAAAGGGTTCATCTGCATGATTTCAACTTTGGCAAAATCAAAGAAATAGCGCTGGCGAACACGTATGCTTTGGCTCGTTACGACCCGGATGTAGAATCTAATAAGCATTGCATGTCCGCCAGCGCATAACTTGGTTTAACACTTGCGTTTCATTTATTTTCACTCGAAAGTTTTATTCAAAATAAGCCCCCACATACGATTCGGTTCCCAGCGGAGAAGTGACAAACCCTTTCAGGCTCGCTTTCCCGGCAAGAATCGGTGTGGTATGCACAAGTGGAATCCAAGGAGCGTCTTCCTTGATGATGACCTGAGCCTGTTTGTAAAGCTCGGCACGTTTATCCTGATCCGTCTCCGTTTGTGCTTTGGTGAGTAAGGAATGCAACTCTTCATTTACATAGTAGCTACGGTTGTTGCCCGGAATGGCGTCTTTATCCAAAAGGGTATACAGGAAGTTGTCCGGGTCCCCGTTGTCCCCTGTCCAGCCGAGCATGTATATGTCGTCCTTCTCCCCGGCTTTGGAATCTTCCAGATAGGTCGCCCACTCCGGAGATTCGATCGTTGTTTTGACACCGATTTTCTCAAAATCAGCCTGAATCGCTTCGGCTACTTTCTTGCCATCAGGCATGTACGGACGGGATACCGGCATGGCATAAAATGTTACCGGATCTGGCAATCCGTCAGGGAAGCCGGCTTCGGCCAGCAACGCTTTTGCTTTTTCCAGATCATAGGCGTAATCTTCGATCTCATCGTTGTAACCCCACAGCGTAGGTGGCATCGGGTTCACCGCAGGCTCTGCCTGTCCAGCAAAGAACGCGTCAATAATGGCCGGTTTGTTCACGGCATGGTTCAGGGCTTGTCTGACTTTCACGTTATCAAACGGTTTTTTCTTAAAATTAAACCCGATATATGCCACGTTGAACGGCGGACGTTCAATCTTCTGCAGCTCGCTATTGCCCTCCAGAATGCTCAGATCATCCGGATTCAGGTCTTCCATAATATCGATCTCGCCATTTTGCAATGCATTGAAACGAGCCGTGTTATCCGGAATGGAGCGCACGATTACCTTGTTCAGCTTCGGAAATCCTTCCCTCCAGTAGTCTGCATTTTTCTCCAGCGTGATGGAGTCGTTCCGTTTCCACTCTTTGAATACAAATGGGCCGGTGCCGACAGGCTCACTCTTGAAGTTTTCTTTCTTCTCCTGGATGGCAGCCGGACTGCCAATGCCAAACGGAGTCATCGCAATATTTTGCAGGAAAGGAGCTTGTGGCTGGTTCAGGGTAAACTCCACTGTCGATTCATCGAGTGCCTTCACTTCCTTGATCACGCGCGCGCCATCTGGCCCAAACATGGAATCATAATAGTCGAAAGAATCACCTTCGAATTTATATTCACTTGCTGGATCGCTCCAGCGATTAAAATTAAACACTACGGCATCCGCGTTAAAGTCAGTCCCATCATGGAACTTCACCCCGGATTTCAGCTTAAATACATACTTCAGCCCGTCCGCGGAAATTTCCCAGCTCTCAGCCAGCGCCGGAACCACTTCGGTTCCACCCTCTTTGTAATCGAGGAGCGAATCAAACACCTGATGCCCGATCTTGAGAGATTCCCCATCCGTTACGATCGAAGGGTCAAGCGCAACCGAATCTCCTCCGCGTCCCATAATCATCGTATCCTGGGCAGCCGCTTCTGTAGGAGGTTCATTACCTTCCGCAGGTGTCGGCGTTCCTTCCCCGCCATCTTTGCTGCTGGAGCAACCAGATAACACAAGTACGGTACTCAGTGCCAAAGTCAGAAAACCGGACATCCATTTTTTTCTCATGCGCATACGTACAACACCCTTCCCTGTCTCATAATGTGTGTGATGATTGCGACCGAAAAACGGTACCTCTGGCCGTGCGTGCGATGATGTGGTGGCGATGCTGATGCTATTTAATTTGAACTACAATTGATTTACACAGGCACTTCGATGACAGAACAACTTTCAATCGCTGTTATCCCCAGATTTTTTTGATTCTCTTTGTCCTCAGATAAAATCCGGTGATAAAGGCGAGCGCTTCGCTTTTCAAGTTTTTTCTGTCCTCTCCGTTTTTGTGTAAATGAATCGTTCAACAAATAGCTAGTCATCAGATAATCCCTAGTTGTATTCTTCAAGTTCTTGTATCATCTATTAAAGGCTTTATATGCCTGTGATACCTGTTTTAGAGTGCTGAGAATTTGGACACAAGTTAATTAGACTAATGAGATAGTAAGGCAAATGTAGAACCATTGAAAAAACACGGATCAACGGATCAGCAGCGTTAGAGTATAAGCTTCTAGCATTCTGAGATAGGGCGATGCATCTATTTGAACCAAGGTCAATTCGAAACAGCAAATCTGCCCTTGAATGGGTACAAAAATAGAACACAAATTTTGGCCTTCGGACTTTGTTCCGTGAGTTCGTCTTCATGAGGTGTGAATTAGATTTAATTCGATTTATGGGTAGAAAAGAGAATAGAACAGATCGACACTACAATAACTTTTCATGTTATGGTTTTGTCATGATGAGGAGGTTTGTGTATTAAATCGTGGTGAAAAACATTTTCGTGTAACTTACTTTACATCACATTTACCAAATAGACAAGAGATTTACAGACATACGTTTTCAACTTTGTTACACGCGTCAGAATTAGTGACATTATGTACAAAAAAGGAACATAGCTCGACAAAATAGCTCATGTTCCCTGCTTTTCCTCCACAGTCAAATCTGTTCTATTCTAGTAAAACTATAGAGGCTTACATCGAGCATTTACTTTTTAAACAAACCTCTACGGTGCATCACGGTAATAAAACGATAAAAATCGTAGCTCGCACCGTTATCGATGCTAAACAACGGATTTTTGGCATCATAGGCCAGCGCTGCATCTACAGCAGCCTTCGCCCAGACAGGTACCTCCATCTGCTGACGTGCTTGCAAACGATCAACCTGTGCTTTCAGCGCATCAAACGCAGCTTTCTCTTCGGCTGTCATTGGTTCGCCCCCTTTCGGTGGTACAGTTGGTGGATTCGGATTCGAGGGTGTAGTCGGGTTCGACGGGTTACCAGGATTAGTCGGATTGGCTGGCTCTGTTGGATTCGTAGGATTTGGGTTTGACGTAGCCGCCGCATATCTCGCTCTAAGCTGTGCTGCACTTCCCTCGAATTCATTCATGTCTACATTACCGCTAATACCGTTCACCTTGCCCGAGTCCGTATACTGCCAGAACGTCCAGCGCTTCCATGCCGGCTGAGCATCCGGTACACGTGTCGTGCTGTAACGCGCAACCCACAGATCGTACGAGCCCAAAGAAGCATCGAAATTACTAGCAAATGAATTGCCTGTATATATGATCGGTTTTACACCTGTGAGACGTTGCAATTCTGTTAAAAAGGCTTTGGCTACCGTATTCATCTGTGCTCTGCTCAGATTGCCGGGATTGTTCTCGTAATCCATAACCGGTGGCAATTGCAGCGCCTTGGCTCCCCCGATCTGGTTCAGCGTATTGGCATAATGTGCCGCTTCTGCCCTCGCAATCTCCACAGTCGTTCCGCGGAAGAAATGATAGGTTCCGACCATCATGCCCGCCGCCAGCGCGCCGTTTACATTTTTCTGAAAATTCGGATCAATATATGTCCGCCCTTCGGTTGCTTTGATAAATACAAAGGTCATGCCGTTTGCCTTTACCTTGGCCCAGTCGATATTGCCCTGATACCTGGAGACATCAATGCCCTGCGTGTTGCCCGGGGTTCTATTTTGCAAATTTCTCACACCCTTTATTCGGCTAGTTGCCGTTTGTATTTAGTAAATGCGGACGGGTTGAAGATTGCTTGTGTGCGTGTCCCTTGTTGTACGATGTATGACCCAGAATACCGAGCTAGCCTTATGAAAGAAAACTCCTATTTGGAACAGCTCAAATACTACTACGATCTTATTATTAAGTTGAACCAATAATCTGTAAGCAAGATAAATACAGAGTGACGACTGAAGGTAAAGAAAGCACCCGTTGGGTGCTTTTCTTATTGTTACGCTGTGCTTTTCTTACTATCTGAATTCTCTTGATCCGAGGCTTTTACTTCGGATTGTTCAATTTCTGGAGGATGATCATTTTCGCCTTCGGAATGATTCAACGACGGAGGGGGATGTGGCAATGGAGAAGATAACACATCTTCTCCCGCCTTTCCTTTGAGCACTTGAATCGCCTGCCGAATGACAGGTGGGATCGGAGCGCCCAGTTTGCCCCCATTTTCAATAATGGATAACAACTCATTCGCGATATAAAAAAAGGCGACCGCATCCCTGAACAAATGTCCGTCTCCCAGAACACCGTCCACCAGATGAGCCACCGATACCATTGCAAATATAAATACCTTTCGTGCAATGCCAAACAGTCCAATATTACTCTCAAGCTTGCCCGTCATTCCCGCCGCCGCAATGCCTGTCAGGTAATCGAGAATGACGAAGACTAGCAATACGCCGAGCACTCCTGACCAGCCTCCAAAGAAGTAGGATGCCGAGCTACTCATCAGCGCAATCCCCCATTTCCATAGGGTGTCCCATCGTTCCATGGCTTCACCTCTTTTTGATTTAAAGGTTATTAACATAACCTCAAACAAGTATAACCCTTATAATTAAACTATTTACTATATGTGCATTCTATATACTCAAACTGATACTATTGTATCTACTGTCACCACAAAATACTGACTAAACTCACTAATATTTTGATCATAATTTGGATATATGTTACGTTGCAACTGAATACATAACTCTATAGGCCCATTAGTATCAAAATTTTCAGGTATGGTGATATTATACGAAGTTATGTTGTTTTCTGAACCATAACGATAGTTAATATTACCGCTCACCTGTCCACGTTTTAAAGGTTTATTAATATAAACAGTAGACAAAGATAGCTGATACACATAATTACTCGCACTGCCACTTGGGAGGGAAGCATAGCCATTAATCCCGTTCAATTGAACTCTTACTCCATTTTGATCTTTAAAATATAATTGAATTACAGGTATCCAATCAAATGTATAATTTACATTGTCTGAAGTAATTTTTAAATCTCCTAGTACAATCAAACTAGATCCAGCCGGAAAAGTTGTAATCGTCCTATTTTCAGGGACTGTTACTGAAGATTTTTGCGCTCTAATTCTACCTGTACTTATATTGCTAAATTGCTGATAATTACTTTGTTTAATTTCCTCTACTTTATTAATTAAAATCGCCCATGTATCACTCGTGGATGCACTGCCACCCTTGGCGTTAATGGCACCCACAATACCATTTTTAGCATCAACGCCAGATTGAAAAAGGTCTTGGGTCCAAGGTGTCCAACCTGAATCCATTCTCCTACGCATATAGAATCGGTCAGCGTGCAGGTCGTAAACTTTTTGTAAAACCCAATTTTCATCGTGTCTAATAACTTCAACGTAACCCCAACCTCCTGATAACGAAGGCGAATTTGATAAGCTATTTCCTTTGTACCAACCCGTTTGCAGAATATTGTTAAGATTTTGCCCTGATATATCAGTAGCTCTACCGTCATCCTGTGACACTCTATGTTTTTGAAGCGAATCCCCCATATTGACGATACGGTTAAGTGTTGGAACGAAAGATGTACCCGCTGTTGTTGCCACTGGACCGGTATCAAACATGTAAACCTCTGGACCAGCACCGCCTGTGTAACGCATGTAAATCCCTCGTGCACCTAAATTCGTGTGACTGTTCTCATATTTAAATGTATTTCCATCTAGAAAACAATTACTTCCATACAAAACAGAACCATTTGAAGAAGCAGAAAAAGTCCCCCATTGATTCATAATTAGTCTCCCAGTCATGACACCGCCTGTACGCGGTAAACTCGCATTTTTCGCGTTCGTCTCCGCCGCAACCCTCGCATCCCTAACCGCTTTCTCCGTCGCAGCCACCGTCTCGGACGTACCATCCGTCTTACTAGACAACTGCACCTTCCCTTTTTGTGTCAAGGACGCATCGGGGATATCCATCTTGCTCACTGCTTCACGAAGTGTATCCAAATCCGCTTGTGTGGCAACGCCTGCGTCAATCTTTTCAAAAATTCCATTAATACTTTCCCTCGTTACTGTCTCGTTTCCCAAGGGGAGCGGTAGCTTCAATCGATCCGTTTCCTGTGGCATTAAGCCCACACCTCCAGTTCATTCCACGTCAGGGACGCGGCATCGAGTTCATCCCAAGTTTTATGCTTCTTATCCAAGTCATCCCAGACTAGATATCGGTATTTATATTCCACGGCCATGTGGGCCGGTTTCAGTTCATCAATGGCTCGTTTCAGATCATCGATATTAGGCGGAATACCCATCGTATCTACAAAACTCACCATAAAGCTCCACGCCTCCGGCTGGAACGTTACGTCTACCTTGCCCCCGGCATACGCTTCGGCCACATTTGCGACCTGCCTACCCGAAAACTTACCTGCCCCGCGCAGCTTAGACTCTACTACAGCACGCCGCTGCTCCACAGGTTTGAGACGATCCGTCTCAATACCAAGCTCCTGCTCCCAGAAGTCCAGCCCCCATGTCGCCGTGCGGACAAAAAACTGTTCCAACGTCTCGTCCAGAGCCTGGTACAGCAAATCCATCTCACTGCCCTTGGCCTGCATATCGGCCTGCATCACACGCGAAGTCTCATAATATTGGGGCAAATACGAGAACATCTCCCTCCCCTTTTCACTCGTCAGTCCAGCATGTACAACAGAAGGAGCACTCATGTCCTGTGTCCTCCTTTCTATTCACATTCGAGGAAGAGGAATACTCACCGGGCTGCTCCGCCCGGTAATGACGGAATCCTTGGACTGGATGCACCTCGGCTCCGTCAAGTTTGTTCACCCGGGAATCCAGCACCCTTGCCGGTGCTTCCCCCGCCACCTTTTCCATGACATCATTCACCTCAATCCCCACACTACTCATGCACATCCACCGTCCCCAGCACAGCCACTTGGCTGGTGGTCATCTCGATATTTTGGTCGCTTACGCCGTTTACGGTTAGCTCCGAATAATCGATAATCGGCGGGATGTCTAGCAGAATCGCAGCAATACGAGTGTAACGTACGAGTGGATCGGCAAATGCAAGCTGCTTCAAATACGCGGTCACGCCGCGTTCGATTAATGCCCGGACATCCGCCAGCGTGGCATCACTTGCCAGCATCAGTTTCACCTGAATGTTCATCGGCACTTCCTCTGCCGGCATCACCGTCACCACAGGTCCAGCCGGGGCAACGCCCTCACCTTGTCCATCTTGCGTGGGGTCAACATAATTTTGCACCGCAGCCACCAGATCAGATCCGGCAGCGCGCTTGTCCGTATCGAGCAGATACAGCCCAACGGTACCCGGTCCCTGCCATAGCGGGATCACCCGCGTGGCCCCGACACCCGGCACTTCACTGGCCCATTGCACATACTGTGCCTTGTTGCCGCTTGTACCCTGATTGCGGACTTTGGCATAAAAGCGCTCCAGCAGCGCGGTATCCGCCTCGATGTCCGCACCGCCCTTGATGACGTCCGTGTTCACCACGGACGTCACGCCGCTTACCGGTGTAGACAGCACGGTTAACGTGCCTGCGGGTACATTGCTCTCTTTTCCAGCAACAAGCGCACGTACCCCTACACTCCCCACACCCTCTTCATCCAGCTCCACACGGCCCACCGTTTCATATTCCAGCGACGCTTCACCGGACACCTCATCTGCGAGCGTAGCTACAACCGTACCTGCTGGCACGACTTTCCCCGGCTCACCCGTAAATTTCACGGTACCCTGTGCAGCCACCGCCGCCCGGCGTGTAATGCCATGTTCTCCCGCCCGCAAATCCAGCTCCTCCGAACGAAAATTCGGATCACGGCTCGCCGCTGTACTGGCAAATCCGCGCCGCAGTAACTCCTGCGCCCAAAGCGCCGCCTCGGACAGCATAAAAGCTACCGGAGCCTCCGCATCCCACAAAAACGAACCTTCCGACTTATCCAGATCCGCGGGCAGACGATCCAGCATGCGCTGCATAATCTGTTCCTCCGTCTGGCCCTCCAAATAACGCGGAATCTCAGCCATCCCGTCAGATCACCTCACTTTCCAGAATAAACATCTCATCCTGCACACTCATCACCCGGCACGTAAACCCGCACTGCTCCCGGTCCCAATCGAATATAAACTGGTCCACCGCATCCGTACGAGGATCAGCGAGCAGCGTTTCCGTCACCATCCGGGCAATCTCACTTTCCATCACACCGCGGCTATCCCCCTGACCGATCAGATCCTCCAGCTCCGAACCGTAGTCCCGAGAGTAGATCACATGTCTGTACCGCGGAGTTTTCACCGCCTTGATACACCACTGCACCCACGCTTCATGCGCGTCTGCTGTAGCCACCTTGCCACTTGGAGTCAACACAAAATCACCAGCATCATAGTCATAGCGCCAGCTTCGCCCAAAACGCACTTCTTCCGAAGCCGCACCCGACAGGTCCTCTTCATCTCCCCAGACCATACCCGTTTCTGGAAACAAACTAGGCATTCGCACTCACCACCTTACACAGCACCACAATATCGTTCCCTCCATTCACCCGCATCGCTAGCACGCGATCCCCGGCTTTCAAACCTTTGCCCAAAGACCAGACTGCTTCTTCCACTTCCTCTTTTTGCAAAAGAAAGCGTCCCGTGCCCGTCGTACCGCCGCCAGCCACGTCAGATATCCCGGAAATCGCGCCAGCCTGCTCGCGCTCCGGCAACCCTAGCGTGCCCGGTAGCTCGGCCACGAGATAATCTTGCACTTCGTGTTTGAAGTCATCCAGCTTCACACCGGACGCCGTGATCGTACCAAGTACTGCGCCCAGACCGCTCACTGCCTGACGGGAATGTGTGCTCATTGCTCCCCGCATCACGTCGGCAAACTGCCCGTACGGATCTTCTTTATTCAAGATAAAACCTCCTTTTCACCAGCTCCGCCGTGCCCAGTTCCAGCGTCATCGTGCCCGGCCCGGCTGACAGATCCCGGCTGACAGACATGACGATCAGCTTTAGACCTTTCAGCATGACCGCATCTCCTGCGCGAATCGTATTGATATCCGGGGCCGAGATCGTAAACGTCTCCTGAATGCCTGTCAGCTTGCTTTTCGCCAGTTTTTTTGCGGCGGCCGCTGTTTTTACCTGATCGTCCTCGATCAGTTTTTGCAGTGTACCCAGTTGCTCTGTATCACTCTGCTCAATCGCCAGCACTTTGGAAGGCACCTCTTTACCGCTACCGCCGGACTCAGACGCTGCCATCACCTTTACTTTCGTGACTGCGCCTTCGAGTGTACGCATCTGCGTCAGATCGATTAGCCGATCCAGCGCATGTACCTTCGTGTTGCTACCTACCTTGAACAACTGCAACCCGCCAGGCATCATGCGTGGGTGGTACATGTCTCCCCCGGATTTGGCTGTTTCTTTCAGATCAGCAAATATCATCGAAAAAATCGTCTGTGACCGATACACCGCCTTACCCAGCTTGGTCTTGATCTCTGGCAACGTAGCCAGGGGGATTTTCCATTCCTTAGCGTAAGCTTTGAGCCGTTGTACTGCCGTCTGATCCTTGGGAAACAGGAATTCGTCCTCCGATTTTTCGAGATAAATCATTCGGTCGTAGACCGTGAGGGACAAACGCTTGGTACCGCTATTGGAGCTTTCAGCTTCCCAGATGACCGCTGGATGTAGCAGATAGACCATCGATTTTTCGCCAAAAGGAACCCCACTGATCCGTACCGCCATGCCTGGTGAAATCGCAGGAAGGCCTGAAGAAGCAGACACGGCGAGGCGGATGTTCGCCTGGTAGGCGATTTGGTCGAGCGAGTCCTTCAGCGTAATCGTCTCGACCAGCTTGGTGATATCATATTTGTCATCAACAATGACCTTGTAGGTCATGGCATCACCAGCTTTTGCCCGGGCTTAATCCGGTTTGGATCACTGCCGATGATCTTGGTGTTGAGCTTGTAAATCTCGTTCCATTTGGAACTATTTCCGAGCTCAAACTTGGCTATTTTGGACAGGGAATCCCCGGCTTTGACGGTATACGTCTTGCTATTTTTTTTCAGATCGGTACGTGAACCAGACTTGCTACCAGCAGCACCCGAACCCACCTTCTCCACTTTCGAATCCCGCCAGGTCCGCAGCGTCAGATCGAAATATATATCTCCAGGCTCCCCGCCGCGAAAACTCGAATTGAGTGAAATCAGAAATACGGGTACATTCACTCCGGTCCCCGAGATGATGAAACGCATCGGTTGTTTGGAGATGAGAAAGTTGTTCAGTACATCAAGCGCCACGCGTGGATCTAGAAAATACTTCACGTCCATGCAATAGGACGGATCATACACTTTTGGAAAAAAAGAAGAGAAGGTGATCTCCTTCACCTTCTCCCCTTGTGCAAAATCAAACTCGCCATGCTCCAGCATATTAATCGTTTCGTAACCCTTGGATCTGGAAATGTTGACTTCTTCCGGGTTCACCGGGAATACAAACGAAGTGCTGCCATCCTTCAACGTGAACAACATTTTATTAGGACCAACTTCATCTTTAAGTGTAGACATATCTGCGGCCTCCTTTCTGCTTAGGCCATAATCGTTTTGCGGTTTTGCATCGCCCGGCGGAGTTCATTTACAAAATGAGTACTAATTTGATCTACCAAACTAGAATAATCTAGATTCGGATTGTTATTATTAGAAATTTGTATTGCTCCATGAGGTAAATTAACATGGATTTGCTTAGCTTTCTTTGATGAAGAAGATACAATGGTATTTTTCTTACTTTTATCTATCCCAATGTTTTTGGTAGGATTTATACTACTTGTATTTTTAGGTTTCGAAGGTTTTTTTAATGGCCACCAGTTTTTAGGCCAAATCTTGGTTAAAACCTCTCCACCCCATTCTCCTGCCTTCTCCCCATACTTATCTCCAGCTAGCGCCCCACCACCTACTAATATAGGGGTAAATGGTTGGACACCTGGGATAAGTCCAGCTAACGAACCTAACCCAGTCCCTACTAACGAACCTATTTTTGATCCTACAATCTTACTTACCTCTACGATTTTTTCTTCTGGCGTAGACGCCTGCATGACCTTGTTAATAGTCCCCATAATATCTAAGTTTTTAAAGATCCTATTTCCTATTTTCCTTGTGCGCTTAGTCCATGGATGATCCCAGAAATCTTGCATTTTATTACTTAAACCATATCCATAATTTTTGAAGACTTCCAATGCCTTTTGACCAATCTCTTTACTTTTATTCACTATGTCTAAGGTATCGAAAAACTCGCCGATTTCTTTTTTGGAATCAAAATACCAATTTTTAATGTTACTACTTTTCGTCCCTACCCAATTTTTAGAAAAATCAAGTAAATTCTTGCTACCGTTTATAGCTCCATTGTATATATCCGCTGTCCAAGCTCCAGCTTTCTTTAAACCCGAACTCAAACCATTCTTGGAATACTCATAAGTATTGGAGAACCATGACGCAGTCCCATTTTTGGCTGCATTGTAC
>NZ_FMVM01000005.1:264881-333916 GCF_900102085.1 Paenibacillus polysaccharolyticus
GTCCCATTTTTGGCTGCATTGTACATATCTCCAGCTTTCTTTAAACCCGAACTCAAACCATTCTTGGAATACTCGTAAGTATTGGAGAACCATGATGTAGTCCCATTTTTGACTGTGTTGTATCCAGCTGCTAACCGAGAGTTGAAACTATTAAAACTTGATATTGAATCCTTACCTAATTCATTCAATTTTTCTAATATACTTTTTTCTTCTTCTTTTTCCCACGTATTCTTAGTAGAAAAAGAGCCTTTATGGTAAGACTTTTGATTTGCAGCACTTACAACCAACGAACCTATTTGTTGCACATAATTATTGAGATTTTTATTACGTTTCAGTAAATTACTTTGTCTATTGTTAGTTCTATTTAATTGAAGATACTTATTTTTTGTAACAATATTCTCAATCATTTTTATAGCAGGAGAATTAAACGATTGTTTTTTCTTTGTATTGTTAAAAATAATATCCTTCTTTTTATCATTGAATGACTTCAGAGCTTTCTCCATTAACTTGCTTATCAAATATATCCCCCCTTCTAAACGAATTTCTAATAAATATCAGAATTGTTTTCCAACTCCACTTCCGAGAACGCAAGCAAAAGCGAGCGCTCCCCCCGTGGCAAAGACCAGAACTCTCCGGGACGGAGATGATGACGCACCCACATGTGATACAAGAACGTGGTCATCCCGCCGGAGTGAATCAGTTTTTTAGGTCTTCAATCTCCACGCCGAAGCCGGATAGTTCGAGCACTTTGTCACCAACCGCATCCAGTTCACCAGCCAGCAACATACGGCGCACCGCCTGCTCTCCACCTGACAACTTCATACGTCCTGTGATGCGGTTGTCTCCCCAGCCGGACAGTTCCAGTCCGCGTACACTCATTTTCACCGTAGCCTCGGAGATCAGCAGGGCATTAAACGTTTCGGTATCCACCTTTTCTTCGGTGCGCCCCTTTGTCGTTTTGCGAATCGTACAGCGTTCGCGAATCTGATCCACTTTGGAAGAAGTCAATCCACGCAAGGTGAGTAGCAGATCCAGACGCTGGATACGCACATTTTCTTCAGGCAGACGTTCTGCCGCCTCAAACAACTGATCCAAAATCTGCTCTTCGGACAAATTTTCATTCATACTCATCGGTTAAAATCTCCTTTTTCTCATGTATTCTCTGAATTCGATGTGCTTCCGTGTTTTTTATAATCATCTTAAGACACCAAAAAGACCGAGAGGTTCCCGGTCTGCTTCAGTGCCCTTGCCTATTGTGAACAAATCCAGTAACGTTTCATAAAAATCAGTTCGCTACAATCGGATTCAGCAATTCGAACCCTTCAAAGGTAAAGCCTGTTTCTTCCGGCACTTCCTCGCCCGCCGTCCAGTTAGCCAGCTGAATTTTATCTACCATGCAATTTTTCAACAGCACACTTTCATGTCCGTACGACTCGGGATCGTCCAGCTTGGAGATAATCTGAAATTTGGTGAAGCCGCGCTTGATCATATCGGACGTAACCTTGTAACCTGTCATCGTACCTGTACCTTTTTTAGCACCGTTTTTGTGAACTTTCCACTCGTTGCCGACCAGATTCAGCTCACGTTTCTCAATCTCTACGCTGGCTTCCAGCTTGTTAATATTGGTCTGCCACACACCATCCATATGCAATTGACCGTGGGTACCGAGAATTACTCTTGACGCATCCAACATGTATATTTCCTCCTTATTATGGTTGAGTGGTTATTGTTCACACATCATAACGATGCCGTCAGAAATCCTCCGAATCACTGTATCCCTAGAATTTCGCTGGCCTCTCCGTTATTTGTATAAACCAACCACTCAACATGTCCTTCTACTTTTTTCACAAAACTACCTACTAGCCTGTTAGCCTGCTTTCAAGCCTTTTACCTTATTGCACGTAAAACGTACCAAACAGTTGCTCCATCACATCTGTCAGCTTCACATTCCATTGCAGGAATACCTGATCTGCCTCCGGTTTCAGCACGGGTGCATCACCGTAATATGCCGGGTCGAGAACAACATCATACCCTTCGGCCTCGATAACATTGCTCTGTGCGAGCAACGCCAAATAAGCCTTCATCGCACCAATCAGTGCCTGACGACCTTCTTCGGTATTGTTCACTTTACCGATATACGTATCTTCTGCGGAGCGCTGCAAATCTGTATTAATCGCATCCATGACCCGGATCGACCGGATTTTTTTCCACGCATTATTTTGTCCAGCAGCGGGGGTAACCAGAGTATTCACGCCACGGAGAGCTTTAACCCGGCGTCCATCGTGGAAGAAAATAAATACGCCATTCTTTACAGCCTGCTCCTGTTCGGCGCGTGTCCAGCGGCGTGTAACATCATCGAAAGGTGTTGCCGCATATGTCGTGGATTCGTTCAGACGTTGTCCAGCGATAAGACCTGCAACATAAGCCGAGGTCTGTGCGGAGCTATAGAAAGCATCGCCCAGACGCACGCCCGTGCCCACATTAATCACACCTTCATGGTTCAGCGTAAGGGAGCGCGTTGCAGCCTTCTGAGCTGCCGAAGCGGACGTATCATCTGCTGTGGAGCCACCGAATACAGCCATGACTGGCTTGCCTTCACTGCGAACCCGTTTGACCCAAGCCGCAAAGCTCGCAAGCAACGCTGCATCCGCCGCATGATCCAGGGCAAGCACATCAAACTGTTCGCCTTCCAGCGCGCCCTGCAAAGCAATGTACTCTGCATTCGTCAGTGCATCATTGCCGCTTACGCCGCCTTTGAAAGCCGCTCCCGATACGTTCGCAACCTCCCCAGTCCCTTCTCCAATCGCCTGAGCCGTGATCCACAGGTTTTGCTCATCGGCATTGATCTCTTTGGCAAGAGTTACAGCAGTAACATCTGCAGTCAAGAGCGCATACAACATGCGGTTGCCTTCAAACAAACGCACTTCAAACTTCGTATTGTCGATCACACCTGGCTGAATCGTTACATAGAAGCCATTCGCACGGTCGCCTGGATACTTTGCATCGAGTTGGAGCACATCCGCACCACCACCGTCTTTCAACGTCAGCGTAGCTGCTTTCGCTACCGAACTTGCCACCCGATAAGCGAGCAGTTTCTTCGGTCCGCCAAGCAAAGCCAGTTTCAAAGACGCATAGGCTGTGCCGTTATCCAGTGCATTTGCCGCAAATGTACGTTCAATTGCCGTTTCACTGTTTACTTCCACAAACGTGTCCACCGGACCCCAGTTAGCCTTGACCGGCACAACGACCGTTCCACGACTGCCCGCCTGAATAGCCGAAGACGCCGCCGCCTGAAAATTCATATACAATCCCGGAAGGACCGGACGATTTGTTTGTTCCCAAGTTCCACCTGCCATTATTCATTCACCTTCGCTTTCAAAAATTGGTTGATTCTTGCCTGTGCTTCTTCAATGGAAAACGTCTGGTGCGCCGCTTCGTGCAGCGCACCAGCCAGCACCTCTGCCTTCACGGCAAAGAGGGCTTCCGAATGATTCATCAGTTCAGCCCGCGTATACTGCGGGAGAACCGGTAACTTTTTTTTCAAAAAGCTTGCCATGTATCTCTCACCTCGTTGGTTTAACAAAATTCAAATGATCTCGTCTCACCTATGAATTTTTGATCCTGTAATCTATAAAATTTCTACGAAGAAGCAGTCTTACTAAAGCTATGAGTCTACATAAGCTAAGGTATAAAACGATC
Source organism: Paenibacillus polysaccharolyticus (assembly GCF_900102085.1). GTDB lineage: Bacteria > Bacillota > Bacilli > Paenibacillales > Paenibacillaceae > Paenibacillus > Paenibacillus polysaccharolyticus. The sequence goes on from NZ_FMVM01000005.1 coordinate 268,581, forward strand.
TGAAACTATCCCTTAGTGATAGCTTCTCTGGGGCTTACTTTTACTCGATTCCTTTGTTATGGTGGATCTCACGCATAAGAGGTGCACTTGTAACCGGACGACGGATTCGCTGTGTTAACGTTAGACGAATCTGTCCATTCAGATACGCATCGGCTTGCAAATCCGCTGTTACCTCATCTACTGTCACATAACGTGTATGACTCTCGCCGATCGCGTTAGCTCCAGCTTCCTCACTATCCAATGTAGTCATTGGAATCCGCGATTGAAGTGCCAATTGCTGGACCAGATGACTTGCCGCCTGATCCGTCAGAATTGTATCATCGGTAAGAACATGCCCGATCCACTGTTTGCGTACTTCAAGCGCCGATGTTCCCGCCACGGCGGTACTGTTCCCGTTTAATCGCCACAGTACAGACGGCATCCTATACCCACCTGGCCAACTATTGGCATACACAGACCAGTTCGATCCTAGCATGTTCGCTGTCCAAAGCTGCAGTGCAACAAGCCAAGGATCACCCATGACAGGGCTATTCCCGGTGGCACCTTGCGGTTCAGGAACGTACACTCCAAAGCGCAAACTACGTGTGATCAAACCTGAGGCAACATCTGCACGATCGCTGTCCGTAGAACCCAGATAGAGGCAAGTAAAAGCTCCACCTTCCTCATCCTCCAGCCGCACCTGATGCAAGCCCGCGATTAACGATGCTGACCAGACCTCCACCAGCTCTGCACCCCCGTCTTCCGATCGGGCATACGGTGAAATCTTGATGATTCGCCTGTATCCTGCCCAAGCTGACTTCGGTACTTCTTCGGCAAAAGCAACAACTGCGCATGGACCTGACAACACTTCACCCGAAGCGGGAATATCCTGCACGCGGCCTTCCCAAGCAGGTATAAGAGCCGCAAGCTTCTGCTTTAACGTCTTTTTAATACGTGTGCTAATAGACACATTCATTTCGCCCCCTTCCGCCGTAAAAGTGAATACTGCCCGCATGTTACAGCAACCATGTGGCAGTTCGGGACTCCCCCTTTTTCCATACTCCATGTAGAAACCGGATCAAAATGCAGGGACAATCTCACCGCATCAAAAAGACCAGCCGTATTGGCTGGTCTGTACATTAGCGTATGTGCTTTCGGTGTGTCCCTCGGCAATTGATCCGATAATACTATCTTACAGCCTTTTTCCCCTACCGCGGATGGTGACTGGGTTGACTTGTGCGCGAATAAGGGCGGAGCTTGGGAGGTAAAAAGACGACACTTCTTATGTGATTTTTTTCTCATAAAGATAGACATTTACATGATAAAAACATACCCTTAATAAAGTGATCGTGTTCTATTAGAATGGAGGCGATTAAATGAAGAAATCTGATCTATTTTACATCTGGGTGTTCATCTCAAGTTATTTGGCAGGTGTAGTTGCTTATACTTTGAGTTTATTTCTACTTTATGATGAAAAAATGAGTGGTTGGGGACAACTTCTCATGTGGACAGCCCCCTCTTTTTTCACAGTAACCTTGCTATTATTTCTCTTATCCATTCTTCTATTGAAATTGATGAATAAGTACTTTCTTTGGACACAAACGCTGTTATTCACACTTGCAGCCATTGTCCCCGTATATTCTATCCCTATTCTTCCTGGATTTTGGAACTTTACAAGCAGTGCTTTTCTATTTTCTCCAGAAGGAATGTTGTTCTACCTATTTTTCTTTATCTCATCTCTCATGTCTTCTTATGGGTTATGGATCGCACATAAGCGTCACAATAATAAATCATTTCTCATACTTTCTTTTGTCGTAGCTATGATGTTCGTCATCATAGTTGCTTGGAATTGAGAATAGGAAAGCGAGCTACCGTTCATGAATAGCTCGCTTTATTCGTTCTCAACTTAAACTACAGCCCATTTCTCCTGTCATTCTAAAACATGATTTTAATTCATCCTCACCTGCGGGCTCAGTGTAATTTCGAACGCACGTCCCCAGATGAAATCAGGGTTATTGTATTCCAGAAGTGCACCGTTATACGTAGCGTACGTCAGTTCTCCGTCACATATTTGACGGATGGCCGGGTTGCCTTGTCCGAAAGCCGGTTTGCTTGCCAATTCAGCAGTATAGGTCTGCATGAGATCGCGTAACAAGCTTTGCAGATGAGCGTAGTCCTCTTCCGAGTTAAACAGCACCATATTCTGATCCGCCAGTGTTGCCACATTGGTATACAGGGCATGCGCACGCGAATAGGTGCGAACATCGGCAATGGCTACCGCTTTGTAGCTGTAGTCCTTCAGGAAACGTTTGAACAATAGTGAGCCGTGTGCATTCATCGCATCCCGCAACTTATGTTCATGCTTTTCCGTAGTGATCAGCGCAAATCTCGATTGTGCCATGCCAACCGCAAGACCAATTTTGTTTCCCGGTGTATTCCAGGCACTGTATCCCAGTACACGTCCGGTATATGGACTATTGAGCAACGCTTCAGCCACATCGACGTTCGCAGGCCCTTTGCCCACAAAATCAATCAGGATCGAAGGCACCCCCTGCTCCCCATTCGTTGCCAAACGCTCCACCGCCTCCTGCACCTGATCAAGTGCTGTAATGGCGATGATCTCCATATCCACTGCGGAATCTGCCCCATCCTCAATCATAACACCGCCGACGATATCGACGTGGTGGACCACGTTTTGGTGTACATCCATATATTCATAGGTATTGATGATCGTCGAACCGTGTGGCCCGTAATACTTCACACCATATTTTGTTTTAGCCCCACCTCTGAACAGCTGATTCGCCATCCGTGCGACCAAAGCATGTCCCAATCCATCGGCATCCGGCAAAATAATCGCACGATCCGGGTTCTGTCCATCCGTACCGCCAAGCCATTCGTTAATCCGCGCTTCGACATACTTGATCTCGTTGATCTGAACCCCTTGGGTATTCGCATCATCCACCCCAACGGCAAGGAAATCAATATATCCTGTACGAGCCAGTTGATCCAGAATGTAACGGTTGGTTTTGAACTTGTGCTGTCTTGTATTATAGTATTTCGGTTTATCGAAATATGTGGTTTCCCCGTATTCTACTCCATCTGGAGAAACGTTATATCCTTGAATAATATCTTCAAATTCCGTGAAGGTTTGGCGTGGTTGTTGCATCAGAGAGCGAGATTCATTATACGCATCCAGTGCCAATCCATCTGCAAACGAAGTCGTTGCCAGTCGCATAATCGTATCCATCACAAACAACGGTTTGCGCGGGTACTTCGTTTTAATGATTCGAATGACGTCCAGCAAATGAGTCGTATGCTCGTCATATGACGGATACGTTCCGCCGCCGTTTTCGCGAAGCTGACGGCTGCCGATCAATCCACCGTAAGCGAGCATATCCGTTGAAATGATGAAACCGTCTGCCTTCGCTGCATGTTTGACAATGAAATCATAGATGTTGGACGGATTCCCGTAAATGGGCGTCGAAGTGCCCAGCAGCATTGTGCCGTCGGTCGTCTTCTTCGTATCCAAACGGTTCTTGATATCTTTCAGGTTGGGTGTAACGATGTGAAGACCGGCTGCTTTACCTTGTACAATTACGTCATCCAGATTCGCCGGACGATCATCGAGTGGTACATACAATACTGTTTTCATATCATGTAGCCTCCTGTTTTTTGATATTCTTCAATACCCGATCAGGGCAAGGGCGCAATCACCGAAATGAAAAAAAACCAGCATTTGCTGGCCTGACTTTCGTACGGGATCTACTTTTCTGTTTCTTGCACGTCGTATAGACTTTGTACACTGTACGCTACACGTTGCTCCCCTTGCTTCTGATCCGATAATATCATCTTACCTTCTTTTCCCCCTCACGCTGACGGTGTTTCGGATGAATTACGCCGATTTCTCGTTGGTTTTCTGCGAGAAAATGGGAATGACGAAAAAGCACCTGCCGCTTGGACAAGTGCTTGATTTAATGAACGTTAATTTTGAGTAATGGATCTTTCTAAGGTTTACTCGATACATATAGATTGTATAGAATGTGATTTGTTCGTTATACTTCCTACGCAATAATATAACGGAAGTTCTCCCAAATTTCAGGTATAGGTTCCTCATGTTTGGCATGGTGATAGAAGCTGAACGGAAATTTGAAAATATGCCCGCCATACCAGTCACGGCAGCGCCGATCCGTCAACCAGTACTCCAATTCATGCGGAAGAGCACGTGACCGCTCAGCTTGTTCTAATGGTAACATGTCCACAGGGGATTGCAGCGTGGCTGCCTCCGGCGTCAGATCGATATCACGGCTCAGGCGCAAGGCCTTGACCATTTTGAGAAAAGGTGGAATGCCTTTATAAAACAGGGCCTGATATCCCAGCTCATAAAGCATGTTCAGCGCATGACCGTAGGTAAGCATATGTCCAATCAGATCATGATGGGCTTCCGCTTGATAAATCGTACGAAACGCACCAAGTTCCTCCAGAATGAACTGAGACAACTGAATCGGATGCAGTATCTCAGGAAAATTGTCATTCTCGTTCAGCTGCATATGGCGAATCTCTTTCACCGTTGTATTCACCCAGGATCTGCCTGGAATCGTGCGTTCAAATGACTCAATTAATTGAGCAATCTGCTCAATCTCTTCTACGGTGCCCCATCCTTCCAGTTCACGAATGGCTTTGAGACTAATCGCTCCATAGATCACTTGGTGTCCTACCCAGTGCAACTCGCCAATCGTGTGCTCCAGCGCGTCTGCGATACGCGCTTCGGCTTCTTCTAACGGCATGCGTTCACTTGGTGAAGCCGTATGGCTGATATGTGTCCCATGCTGGCGAAGCATCGCTTTCGCTTCCGCGGTAACACTGCCAGCGGCAAGGGCCGTGAGACGATTTTCCCTCACCCAAAAGTAAGCCGCAATTGCCCCTGCCCCATAATGGGCATGCCATAGATCACCGGTGCGTTCCCGACTGGAGGCAATTGTCGCTAGTCCCTCTTCCAACAAACGTCGATCCAAGTGTGCCATCCCCCTTCAAGTTATGGAAGCCTCGCTACAAGCCGGACTACTCCTGATCTCAATAAAATAAAGCGTTTACTTCTATAACATGATGGAGTTCAGATACTTATTCCCCTTTTGCGCTATATCTGATCTAAAGATATTTTATACGGACACTCCAGTGGCGGAATATCCTGGAGAGTCGCTGCCGTCTCCCTCAAATTGAAGCTTGCCCACTTGATGGATCGTAGCTTCTAACGGGAAAATCTGTGCCTTTTGATTAGAGAAAAACCATACTCGTTCCTTCCTCACCACAATAAACAAACCGTTTCGATCACCTACAGGAGAAAACGTATCACTTCCTTCGCCCCAGCGGGATAATCCTACTTTCTCCAGTTCGTGCACTGTGGCTGGCACATCCTCCGAAACCAGCCCGATCTCACACACCTTCAAAATATCTGCCACCGAAAATGCGCGCTCTTGCTCGTTATTTTCCTTATGATGAGCAATCAGCTCTACGATATTTCCGGCCGGGTCTTCAAAATATAGTGAGTGCGAGTCCCAATTGTTAGAGTGAGTTTCATCCCGCTCTCCATCTGTACTTAGCCTCACCCGTGACGCCGCCCACTGCTTGGCTTCCTGAAACTGATTCGTCGGGATCATCCAGGCAAAATGATAGAACGGCGCTCGGCCCTTTCCCTCTACTTGGGATGCAGTGTTCCAATGTTTGAATATCATTTTGGTACTTCCAGCCTGCAAAGTGAAGGCTTCCTCCACAGGATTAATCTCGGATACCCTCATGCCCAGCGTAACTCCATAGAAATGATGCAGTTCCTCCAGCTTTACGCTATAAAACAGTACTTCCTCTATGATCATATGCTTCTCCCATGCATTTTCTCCCATTCACTCCACGGCACCAAACCAAGCTCTGGCTTCGCTTCGTCCGGCAGCACAGCAATGAATTCTAACGAGTGACCATCCGGATCGGCAAAGTAAACAGAAACCGCTGGCATCCAGCCAAAAACATATGGCTCTCCAATGTCATCATCCAGAAAATTACGGGTGGCGATGCCCTTGTTTTCAAGGTATTCAACGGCATGTTTCATATCTTCCAGGGATACTTGAAAAGCAAAGTGCTGACGTTGCACCTGCGCGGGATCTTTCTCCCACAACCCTAGCATGGCATGGTGCTCGCCGCCAATCCAGTAAAATAAGTATCCGCGTTCCGGGTTTTCACTAGCAAGAGGTAATCCAAGTACCTTCTCGTAGAAATGATGTGATCTTTGAAGGTCTGTAACATTCAGATGGGTTTCATATAAACCTTTAATCATGATGTATTCCCTCCTTCTATTTCGTTAAAATGATGAATTTTATTAATTGAAATGATGCCCTAATTGTCAGCCTGGATTACTCTACAGTGCGCTTCTTGCCGCCGTTAACGTCTGAGCCAGATTCAGAAAAGAGCCCAGTACACGCTGCACCCGTTCCTCAATATCCTGACTTCCTTCGTATTCCTCATATCCGTCAAACGTCGCTTCAAATCGTCTGCGCTGCGCACCACCAATGGAAATCCATTCTGGAGCATTAATTCCGTGCAGATTACGTACCATGGTTTGCATTTGGGTAAGTGAGCTTACCCCAACCGCTCCTCCCGCGGAGCTGATCGACAGAACGGGTTTGCCGCTGAAATGAGCCTGACTTAGATGATCCAGCGCATTTTTAAGCACACCGCTTATGCTACCGTGGTACTCCGGTGTAGAAAGAATGATGGCATCCGCCGCAAGCATCAAGGTATTCAATGCTGCCAGGTTCTCGTCAGTCTCTTGCTTTTCATCCGGAGCATAGAATGGCAGTGGTTTTTCATACAGATTAAACAAGCTCGCTTCGTGTCCTTGTCCTTGAATGATCTCTACGGCATATTCACCCAGACGTGTGCTCGTTGCATTTCTTCGGTTGCTGCCTGCCAATATCACAATATTCATTACAATCACTCTCCTGATCGCTGTTATTATCGTCATCCATGCTCTTGCTTCTCGACTTTGGTTATCCTTATTTTACCTTGATGCAGGGCAGCATTCGTCAGCTAATGGACTTAACTTCAGCACAAAAAAACTCAACCTTTCGGTTGAGTTCATACGACTTTAGTCTGAATTTTGTCTGAATTTGGCGACTACAATGATAGCCTGCAACTCATTACAGTTCCCAGCCATTCCGAACAGCATGAAGCGCTGCCTGAGTACGGTCTGCAAGCCCCAGTTTATCCAGTAGATGACTGACATGTGTTTTGACTGTTTTCTCGGTAATCACAAGCCGAACCGCAATCTCTTTATTGCTCAGCCCTTGAGCGATCAGCCCCAGCACTTCGCGTTCACGGCGAGTGAGTGCATTTAGACCTTCATCGGACGGAGGACTCGATGGATTAGAGTTCCATGAATGACTTGAATGATTTGAACGACTTGAATAACCTGGTTCATCTAACTTACTCGGATTACTCCGTTCACTTGGTCCACTCGTTTGGTGTACAGTCTGGTTCGAACCTTGGAAAAGCGTTTCCTCTTGAGAGCTGCCCTCCACTCGACTTGCTTCTGACAGCATATCCATCGACGCCATGACGTGCATCAATTGACTTGCAGCCGCCGGATGTAATTCGACCTGACCGGAATGCACATTACGGATCGCAACGGCTAAATCCTCAGGCTCGATATCTTTGAGCAGATAGCCCTTTACGCCTGCACGAACGGCAGGAACGACATGATCCTGATCCGAGAACGAAGTTAGCACGATGATCCGTGTATGTGGCAGCAGATTACGCAAACGCCTGGCTGTTTCAATACCGTCCATGACAGGCATATGAAGATCCATCAGAATAACATCCGGCTCCAGGTCCTGCGCTTGCTCCAAGGCTTCTTGCCCATTCGATGCTTCACCGATAACCTTCATATCCTCCTGCGTTTTCAGAAAAACATGTAGTCCCCGTCTGACCATGACATGATCGTCGGCAAGTAATATTCTAATCGGCATCTTTGCCTGCCTCCTGACTCTATTCCGATTCATACGGAAGTGGTATAACTGCCGTCACGGTTGTTCCTTTACGCGAAGAACTCCATATATTGAGCTTGCCTCCGAGTGATTGCGCACGCTCTCTCATAATCGACAATCCGAGTGAACTTTCCGATGATGGCATCCGTCGCTTGGCACCGCCCTTCCCCCGATCGGAGATCGTGAGCTTCGCTTCACGTTCACTGAATTCAAGCTGTATGCATGCCGAGGATACCCCTGCGTGCTTCCGAATATTGTTCAGCGCCTCCTGACCAATACGCCACAAACCTTCTTCAATAAAACGTGGTATGGAGCGCATCCCCTTACGATCAGCGATAACTTGAAGCCCCTGTTTTGCACCGTACTCCTGAAGCGCGCTTACCAATCCGGCCTCCAAACCTGATGGACGAAGTTGCATAATCAACGCTCGCATCTCCTTGAGCGCTTCCTGGGACAAAGCTCGTATATCTCTCATCACTTCTGCTGCCGGATGCACCGGTTCCGAACCGGAGAGCATACTCTCTGCACCTTTCGCCGTCAGCGATAGGGAGAATAAAATCTGATTCACCGAATCATGCAAATCCCGAGCAAGCCGATTCCGCTCTTCAAGCCTCGCCAGTTCGCGCCGATGATCTGCCAGCTTCAAGCTCTCACGTGAAGCAATGATATGTTCTGCCAGAGCCTCAAGGACTTCCTTGTCTGCCCGGATCAGATCAAGGGATCGTGATTCAGTACCAACGATCAGCACTCCCGGTTCCTCTGGTGCATGATATGGAAGAGGTACACCAACTCCTGATGCAAATTCACCCCATTGAAATTCAAGCCTGAATTGGCCGAATATTTCAGCAAGTTCATCTGCGGATAGGATGGCTGCACGATAGTGATCCACGATCCGATCCATAAGGCGTGTCCCTTCCAAGGAAAGGGGATCTGGCGTGTCCGTCCATACCTCACCATGAGCATACATTGCATGTATATGAAATGTGCTATTCGTTTGTTGTACAAGAGCAGCGAACGGCCAATCAAAATGCTTGCCAAGTAACCTTACTACGGTGTCAGGCAATGCATTCGACTCGGTACACTCATTGATCGCAAGACTTAATGCTGTACCGAAATCTCCGAGCCGGGCATAAAGTTCTGCCCGTCGTTGCTCCGCACGATACAATCGCATTCGCTCCATTGCACTGCCAATCTGATAGGCTACCGCCTGCAAAAGCGCGAGTTCGCTATCGCTGAAAACCTCTTTACCTGGCGCTGCCACATTGAGCAGTCCCAACATTCGTTCACCCGAGCGCAGTGGGACTGTAGCGTGGTGTGTAATATCCTGTGTGTCTCCCCACTTAAACTCCACAGCATCTTCAAGACGTTTGCAGTTAATGATATTAACCGCATGCTGCAGCCTTCCATCCCTGAAACGATTGATACACCAGCACGTTCCCGTTCTCATGGGCTCTTTATCGTTTCGAATTAAAGCTGGCGGCAGGTTATAGTCTGATACACAGGCATACTCTCCGCGTTCATCGATGAGAAAAAGCCATCCCGCCGTGAGTCCGGTTAGCTCAAGTAATTTGCCAACCACCGTATCCAGCATCAGACTAAGGTCATTGGAGGTGTTTAACGTTTCCGCAATGGTTTTCAGTGTCACCATTTCCTGCATTCCAGCCTCTTCCGGCATTCGCACTCCTCCTCAGATGCTCCGTCTGTGATTTTGTCCAAACCATTGTAACCAATCCTTCGGGGATATGAAAGCTTCAACTTTTTGACTAATGCTCAGCCAAGCTTCTTCCGTTCTTTTCTTGTGCATGACAGAGGTTCCATATTCATCAGCCCACGGTCAGACAAAGCCAGCGCCAATTTGTAAAAAGCACGGGTACGAATCTTGGTATAGGTATCCTTGCTCACAGGCGGATCAAAAACATGGTTGTATATTTTATAGTCAAAGACATCATCGTCCTTCATATAGCGCTCGTTTACCAATACCCGTTCTTTCTCACTGAGCCGAGATACGATATGATCAATGGTATCGCAGTAAGCCTGACGCGCACGCTGGACATCCACATTAAAGATTGCTGTTTTCGCGGTAGAATCTCCTGTGACATTGGTAGCTCCATGAAAACGTTCCGTATAACTTGCAGTCACCTGCACCTCACGTTCTTCAAAAGCAATCGTTTTATAAATCCGATACTTCTCCAATACAGCCTCGACAGCTGCCTGCGTTTTCCGACGATCCAATTCCGGTAATATCAATTCCATATTTGTCATCGTTGCCATAGTCATTCTCCTCCTAATGTTAATTCACTCTATATTTCATTCCATTTTGACGACTCATACTGATCTTTCTGCTCATCCCCATCTTCTAGCGAGGACTGTCTCCCACATAGAATTGTTCCGATTTTTCAAAACATAACGTTTTTTATTTTTTTCTTCCGTTGCCTTTTGGAAACGACTCCCTGTTTACATTATGTTCGTACTTTGTTCGTATTTCTATTAGAGGATACCACTTTCTGGAGAAAAGAGTAAACCTTCATTTTGGGTCATTTAGACGATAAAATAAAACCTTCGCTCTCATTTCCTATACCTTTTGGCATAATTGTTTCATATCTCTTTACCTAATGGTATATATACGATATAGTACAGATAATTACTGAACTCGTATAAGTCATTTGTTTTTTATTATTTAAGAAGAGCGATCATTTGCACGATAACGGAGAGGACAGAACGAACCGGAAGAAGCGGAGCGTTCGCCTTTATCACCGGATTTCTCCCCTTGAGGAGAAGAATATTGGAAATCCGGGGATAACAGCGATCGGTAGGTTGTTCTGTTATCGGAGTGTCCTGTGCAACAGCGTTGTCTTAACTTATAATCACAAGCACTTATGACGAGTCGAAGGAGATGCATGAGTTGTGGAGCACGCTTTTGGTCCTTATATGAAACAACTGCGAGAGCAGCAGGGATTCAGCATCAACCAGCTCGCCGAAGCGGCTGGAATAAGCAATTCACAGATTTCACGGATTGAAAATGGTGTGCGCGGGGTGCCTAAACCAGCAACGATCCGAAAAATTGCCGACGCACTCGCCGTACCTTACTCAGACATGATGAAACAGGCAGGTTATATGGAGACAGGCCTTGAGGCGAACCCTCAGGAAGTACCGGAATGGGCGACGTACAAGGATCGCCGGGATTTTAAAAAAATGCTGGAGGATGACGACGATCTGATGTTCGACGGAATTCCATTGGATGAAGAGGACAAGAAACGGATCAAAGACGTGCTGACTGGTTTGTTCTGGGAAGCCAAACAGATGAATAAACGGAAAAAGCCAGGCGAATCGGATCAACGCCCATGAGACCAGGACGCGAGTTCAAACTTATTGAAACTGCAGGTGAGATCATATGGATGACATCGTAACCAAGCTGATTCGCAAACACCGAACCAACTGTCCGTTCAGCATTGCCCGTGCTGTAGGAATACAGATTCGTTTTACGAATCTGGGCAAATCGACGAAAGGGCTGTATTTCCGTAAACTTCGTCGCAGATTTATTGTGATTCACAATGACTTGCCCCCTGAATGGCAGCGATTTGTATGTGCACATGAACTGGGGCATGACAGACTGCACAAAGGAATTAACCGTTTCTTCCTTGAGGAGCATTCCTACTTCGCTCCAGGCAAATTGGAGAGACAAGCCAATCTTTTTGCCATTCAACTATTGACGGCCGGAGTCACACCGGAACCGGAAGAATCTCTTGAGAAATTTTGCTTACGTACCGGACTGCCGCGTGATGCGCAGCATTTTTTTTACAGCAATTAAGAACATACGTTCTTTACCATGTAGTGTTGAACCCGTTTTCCAGGCAGAATCAGATGTCACTTTCAGGTTACTTATTTTTACGCAAATCACGAGATTTCCTCAACATAGTCTGTTAAAATACTACATGAGCTGTATAAACGCTCTAATAGATTACTATTTTGGGAGGTTTCGGATTCATGAAAAACTGGAAAAACGTTGTTTCACTTCTGCTAACGGTTTGTTTACTGTTTGGCAGTGTAGGCATTGCGGCAGCAGCAACGGATTCTGCTCCAGGCACAGGTAAACATATCACTATCCTACATACCAATGACATGCATGCTCGAGCAGTGGAACAATCACCTGCTATGGGTTTTGCCAAAGTCGCAGGCATCGTTGACAAATATCGTAGCGAAAATCCAAACACCCTCTTGCTGGATGCAGGCGATGCGGTACACGGTACCACATTTGCAACTCTTGTTAGAGGCGAGAGCATTGTGCAGGTCATGAACGAAATAGGCTATCAGGCGATGGTACCTGGTAACCATGAATTCAACTATGGCTCGGAACGTCTCATGGAGCTGGCGAAGATGATGAAATTCCCTATGCTCAGTGCAAACGTAAAGAAAAAAGATGGAACTCGTATCTTCGAACCGTACCTTATCAAAGAAGTTGATGGTGTGAAGATCGGGATTATCGCATTGACCACGCCAGAAACGATGTACAAAACGAATCCGAAAAACGTAGAAGGTTTGCAAATTACTGACCCTTCTACAGAAGCAAAAGTTCTCGTGAATGAAATTCGCAGCAAAGTCGATGTTGTTGTAGTTCTCGGACACCTTGGACAAGATGTTTCCAGTACGGATACAAGCTTCAAAGTCGTTAAAGAGGTGCCAGGCATTGATGTGTTCATCGATGGACATAGCCATACCGTATTGAAAAACGGACTTGTATCTGATCATGGAACTTTGATTGCAAGTGCAGGTGAATATACCAATTATGTAGGTGTCATTGACCTGTGGGTAGACGGCGGCAAAGTTTCGAAGAAAACAGCAACATTAGTGGATGAAACCGGGGCCAAAGACATTAAACCCAATGGGAATGTTGCAGCACTCGTAAGTTCCATTCAGAAAAAACAAGAACCGATCCTGAAAGAAGAAGTAGCAAATACCGCTGTTCTACTCGACGGCAAACGTGAACAAGTACGTGCTGGCGAGACCAATCTAGGAGACTTGCTGGCTGATGCAATCCGTGATGTCAGCAAAGCCGATATCGCTTTGACTAACGGCGGAGGTATTCGTGCTTCTATTGAAAAGGGCATCGTAACTAAAGGTGATGTCATTACCGTTCTTCCCTTTGGCAACCAAGTCGTTACCCTTGATGTAAAAGGCTCTGATGTACTCGCAGCCCTGGAGAACGGTGTAGGTTCCTACCCGGAACCAAGTGGTGGATTCCCGCAAGTATCCGGAATTACATTCAAAATTGACGCCGCTGCTGCAAAAGGTAGCCGTGTTCATACCGTAATGGTCGGTGATAAAGCTCTTGATCCAGCCGCGACCTACACCCTTGCAACCAATGACTTCACAGCTGTCGGCGGTGATGAGTACACGATGTTCGCCAAGTATCCAACAACCGGTATGTACGGTGCACTGGATGAGGCATTGATCAACTACATGCAAAAACTCGGCGCAGTCGATATTAAAACCGACGGCCGCATAAGTGAAGGCAAGAAAGCCGCTGTAGAACCAGAAGCACCGGGTACTGAGGCTCCGGCCCCTGTTCCAGCACCAACACCAACCAAGCCTCAACCAGAAAAACCAAAGCCGGAGAAACCGGTCAAACCAGCACCGGGGAAACCAGCTCCAGCCCCTGCTAAATTGCATATCGTAAAATCAGGCGAGTCTCTGTATTCGATCTCCAAACAATATGGTACAACATGGCAGACACTTCAACAGATCAACAAAATCAAAAACCCACACTGGATTTATCCAGGTCAGACATTGAAGTTGCCTGCTGCTTCTTAATCTGCAACCATTTCGAATAAACGACGAAAGGGAGTCCTTACCCAGATCACTGGCTAAGGACTCCCTTTCGTTTTCTATTTCAAAAATAAATCTCTTGCATGCCGCTTTCGGCTTCAAAGTTGATGTCTACCCCCTGCTGAACTAGAACATATATGCCTGTAATATCCGTATTTATGCGATTTACGGCGCGGATGATGCACAACCACGCTTACGCTAGTTTTGCATACTTATACCCGTATCACTTTGAATAGCCCAGCCTAACGTATCTTTATAAGCAAAAGCACAATTAATCTGATTTTTATTTTCCAGCTATAGTCACTTGGTACGATTATTTTCTGTGATTAGACATTCTTTCTACTTCTAGAGTCCCGTTTTCCAAGGAACCTCTAGCTTATTCAGCTAAAAATAAAGATCGACACAATATTCAGTCCTATTATATAGGCAAATGTTATCTATCACATATGACATGTATTTTCATCGCTTCATATGCTACATCCATGCTTAATCTCGGCGCATTTGCTCTTTCACGTAATTCACAGCTTCCTGTGCCGTTATACTGATTCGCTTCGTCTCGCCTGAATCAGCAAGCATATGAGAGCCCAGTTCTACCTGTGCTTCGGCCGCTCCTCTGCCTACAACAATGTGTACAGGTAGCCCGATTAACTCGGCATCCTTGAATTTCACACCCGGCCGTTCATCCCGATCATCCACGAGCACACGGAATCCACAATCCATTAGATGTTGCTCCAACTCAAGAGCTAGCTTCTGTTGATGCTCGTCTTTCCAGCTTACCGGGATAAGATGCACATCATAAGGCGCTACAGATGCAGGCCACTGAATGCCCTCTTCCGTCGCGTACTGTTCAGCAATAGCTGCCATCAAACGAGATACCCCGATACCGTAACATCCCATTACAGGTGCACACTGACGGCCATTGCGATCCAGGAAAGAAGCTCCCATGGCATCGCTGTACTTTGTACCCAGCTTGAATATGTGCCCTACTTCAATACCTTTGGTGAACACAAGTGGTTCGCCACATGATACGCAACAATCCCCTGCAGTGGCAAAACGGATACGCTCAACTTGATCCAGCGCAAAATCCATGCCTGGACGAACACCTGATAGATGCATGCCAGCCTCATTCGCTCCGGTCACTGCATGTTTCATGGTGGCCACATCAGCGTCTACCACCATACGTAATCCAAGCCCCACAGGTCCAAGATAACCGACGGTGAGATTGGAATGCGCGGCGATAGTTGCATCGTCAGCCAGCTCCAATTCCTCTGCGCCAAGCACCCGTTTCAAGGCAATATCGTTCAGTTCATGATCCCCACGGACAAGAGCAGCAACAAGCTGACCATCCGCCAGATAAAGCAATGTTTTGATCATATCTTCGGCCTTCTGATCAAGGAAAGAGCATAATTCTGCGATGGTACGAACACCAGGTGTCTCAATCGGTAACACTTCCGTGTGCTCATTAGCTTTTGGTTCACTCGTAAGGATAGCAGGTTCTACGGATTGAAACGCCGCCTTCTCCAGATTCGCAGCATAACCACATGTTTTGCACGTCACAATGGTATCCTCTCCTACATCAGCCAGAGCCATGAACTCATGTGTCTCACCTTGTCCACCAATGGTTCCCGCATCTGCCTCAACTCGAAGAAAGTCGAGGCCACAGCGTTCCAGAATGCGGCAATATGCTGTATTCATTGCCTGATAGGTTCGATCCAGTTCCTCCCAATCCGAAGCAAATGAATAGGCATCCTTCATGATAAATTCTCGGCCACGTAACAAACCAAAACGTGGACGGCGCTCATCCCGGAACTTGGTTCCGATCTGATACAAGGTAAAGGGAAGCTTACGGTAAGAGTTGACCTCGTCACGAGCTAATGCCGTAACGACCTCCTCATGGGTTGGTCCAAGCGCAAACTCTCTCATGTGCCGGTCCTTCAGACGCATCAACTCTGGACCATATTGCGTGTATCTGCCGGATTCCTCCCACAGCTCTGCTGGTTGCATAATGGGCAACAATACTTCCTGGCACCCGGCACGATCCATCTCTTCCCGAACGATTCGCTCGACGTTCAGAAGCACACGTCGCCCGAGTGGTAAATAACTGTATATTCCCGCGGCCACTTGACGAATCATACCCGAGCGCAGTAGCAGGCGGTGTCCCGTTGCATCAGCCTCAGCTGGTGCTTCACGTAACGTTGGAACAAGCATTTCACTTTGACGCATCTTGAATACACTCCTTTTATTGATCAGATAGGTAGGCACTACGCACATGAAATCTTGAACAGCAAAAAGACGCATTCGTCAAGGGACGAATGCGTCGTGGTACCACCCTTATTTAACTGTATACAGTCGTTTCATATCTCGCGCGCTAACATACAGTCCTCTGGGGCATAACGGACCCTTCCGGCGAAGGTTGCAGCCTGTTATGAAACAGACATTCCCCTTGGCAGCTAACGAGGTAGGAATTGCGCAGCAGCAACAGGAATGTTACAGCAATCCATTCCCTCTCTGTTGAAGCAAGCTTACGTGATTATGTCCTCGGTAAACGCTATTTTTCATTTTTGATCACATTAGAACATTTAGACGAACTTGTCAATCAATACAATTAAATGAAGGGGTCACTCGAAACCCTTATGCCAAGCTACTTCAGGCGAAATCCATAACAATGGCTGACACAGCCCCAGGTTCACTGTAGAATAGAGATTAACATTTTACGGATCTAACGTACGGATCCCAGAATGGAAATTTGTATCTTTCATAAAGGAGTTTATCTTATGTCCTATATTATATATGATCTTGAATTTACAGTAAGTCGCAATACGCGCTACTCCTCTGAAATTATCGATATCGGTGCTGTCAAAGTGAGTGAGAACCCGGATACAGGCCTTACAGTCACGGACACCTTTCATACGTATGTTCGTCCATCTAACAAATCCGTCCTGTCTACCGACACCGTTCAGTTCACAGGAATCACACAGAAAGACATCGATGCAGCCCCTCTTTTCCCGGCAGCACTGCGTCAATTCATCGATTGGATGGGCAATGAGCCTTATTATATGTGCTCCTGGGGACCAGATGACCGCAACAAATTCATCTCCCATTGCAGAACACATCATTTGGATGTGGCCTGGATTACCAATCATAATGATTTACAGCAACAATGGTCGCGGGCCATGCACAAAGAAGGAAAGTTTCGGCAACTCGGACTTGCCCAGGCTCTTGAACTCTGTGGAATTGAATTTGACGGTACACAACACCGCGCTTTGGATGATGCCATTAATACGGCTAAAGTGTTTATGCACCAGTTCGACAAGTTCAAATTAGAAAATAATTGCGCAGCGGATGATGAAGGCGTTGCTTCCAAAGTGGTTTACTCCAGTGCTGTGGATGATGAGGAAAAGGAATCACCGTTTGGCAATCTTGCCAATCTTTTTAAAGCCAAGGAGTAAGACGGTATCCAGACGTTAAACCTGTAATCTGAAGTTCATTTTGGATTGTACACTTGCCGCCAGCGCTCCAAATGTTCTTGCATCAGGTTACGACAATGTTCCGGTTCCAGGATCTCAGCCTCTGGCCCGTATCTGGATATCCACACGAAAAATCCCTCAGCATCACTCACTACAGTTTCAAACAATAGGGTACCTTCAGGCTCTCTGGTCAGAACGGGGCGCACAAAAAAGCGTTCCTGCATCACGCGGTCCACAACTAGGGAAGAAAATCGAATTTTAACCACGGTCTCTTCTGTACTTCCTCTCGTGATCCAGGCAGTACGGAAATAAGACTGGATTAAATAATCATTTTTGCGGAAGGTACGTGGAATAATTCGTAAATCGTATAGCCGGTTTACCTGAAACGTTCTCATTCTCTCGGAGAGATGGCAATAAGCTAACAGATCAAATTGATATTCCCGAGGAATCAGGCAATATGGATCAAAGCGAATCATCTCCATTTCTCCCTGAGACTGATATTTCCCTTCCATGCTGTTTTGTGAAATTCCTGCTTGAAGCAACAAAAGGAGCGAATCACTCGGTTCATCATCGTCCATATTTTGACAGACGATTCCTCCTTCTTTAAACATTCCTCTGACCTGCTCAGCCCATTCCACTCGCTCGGTTCTGTTCTTCTGGCTTGAAGCTACTACTTTCTCGTAGGCACTCTCAAATGCAGGCTTTAATAGCGGACGAATATCTTCCATAACGTCTGCAAGCTGTATGAAAGCTTGGGCTTCCTCGTCAGACCAATTTAGCGGATACATGGCAAAATGGCTGATAAACATGTACCCTCTTCCGTGTCCCATATTGGCGATCGGAATATGCATTGCGCTGAGGGCCTCCATGTCACGGTATATCGTCCTTTCCGTTGTCTCGCACCTCTCCGCAAGCTCCCGAGCCAGAATGCCCGGCTTGGCTTGTACCAGCGTTATAATGCGCATTAATCGGATTAGTCGGTCTGTCATTTGGCCAGGCCCTCCATGATGTTGTTTCAAATAGTATGATACAGCTCCATCCTCGACTGATATAGTATGGATATATACATTCGACTTGTCGTTTAACTTCACCTTCAAAACTTATGTAAACTGGTTCTCTCTGTACGGTTATCACTTGACTACGTTTTCATTGATCTAACAATGTTCTTTCAGATTTTGGCGATTGGCAGTAAACGTAATACCATAATGATAACGAAGCTTCTCAACAATCTCCGCTTCTGTTAAATAATCCAGATCCTGTTTGCGTGCAGCTTCGATTAACAGTGCATCGGCATGACGGCGCAACATGTCGCTACCTTCCTGGGTACGGCCTCGTTCATAAGCACGTAGAGCCTGTTTAAGCAAGGGTACGGTTTCGTTCAATTTAATCGTTTTCTCTACTTTCGGGTCTTCAGGCTGTCTTAGCATGCCCAGGTGACTTGTATACTGAATATAGAGTTGTTCCCGACGAAGAAGCACACGCTGACTTTGCTTTAACTTGCGGGTACTCCAATAGGCAGAACATATCGCTGCTTTTCCTGATAGATGCGGTCCTACGGCAAATTCCAGCAAAATCTGTTTACTTTCTCCCTTGAGTACATCACCAAGTCGCAGTACCCAGCCAATATCCGTTTCTTTGGATCGGCATCCATAAATGCCTTTAAGCTGAACGCCATATTCCGGTTTGAGCAAAAGCTCTAAATCTCTCGACATAATTTTGGGTGCTATTTTCCTAAGTCTTTTGGCAGGGGCTCCGTAACGCCACTCTACCATCATATATACGGGATCGGCTCCCCCTGTCGGTATGGCCTCTTTATTCCACGAATAAGATACTTCAAAGACTGAGTTCACTGGTAGTCTCTCCCCCGATTTATGTGTATTATCTTCTAAGTTAGCAGGGTGAATGGACACTATATTGTCACGGAACATATGTTCTCATTAATTTTTTCCATTATATTAGTTTTATTCCCCTTGATCCGCCTAGAAGCGACAATAAACGACGAAAAAGCTTGGCTATTAGCCAAGCTTTTCACACCCTTCTCTATGACAAGTCCCAACTTAAACAGCTGGATGATTATGCTCCATTTTGTGCATGTACTGTGCACTGTCCGTTTGATTAACCGGTGCATAAGTTACACTGTCAATAATCAGTTTGCGTCCGACTGGCTCGCCATTTAAAGTAATCATGATTGTTTTCGTTGACGCGCTCTGGTTTGATACGTACATATTATTCTACTCCTTCATTATTAACGATCTTATTCAAAATCGAAATATATTAATTTTAAGCATTATATTGCATATTTGTGAACAGGATATACCCGGAGCGGAAGTAAATCTTTGTGTTTGCTCTGTCCGGGGTACTGCTATTCTTGTATTACCCTCTGATTTTTAAAATAAAACATTTGTTTTCACCAAACATTCGGGTAATAAAACGTAATCCTCTTGAACCCAACTCCAGGTTTTTGACGTATAATGAAAGAGCGAGAATTCAACAAATGATGACGAATTCAGCTCTGAATCGATCCTACCGAAGAGAGAGGTGTTAATCATGCCAAAATCCATTCAGGGATATTTCATTCGGGTGTTTATCTCCACATGTATTCTATTTACAGTCATACTCGGTTCTACTGCAAATGCAGCGAGTGCGAATATATTCTCGGATATCTATAATGGTTGGGAGCGCGTGTCGGAACTACCTGGGGAAGTGAACGCATTACAGGAGAGTTACAAGCAAACCCTGGAGCAACTAAATCAAACCTCCGCCCAGCTCGGACAAGCCCAGGCGAATGTCGAAGCATTCAAAGCACAAAATGATCAACTCCTGGCTCAGAACCAGAAACTGACCGAAATGGTCAGCAAACTTCAAACTGAACAGGATGCCAGAACAGCCACCGCACAGCGAATTCAAACGATGGTGATCACCATTGTTGCTCTCATATTAGGTTACTTCCTTCTGATTCGCGTGATGCGCTGGGGAATGCGCCGGCGATCTGGCCGACTATAAAAGAACAGGAGTTATTGCATGCATATACATCTGAACCATGCTGAAGCTGGCGGAGTCGGACAAGTGGTTACATTTTCACTGATTCAGGATGACCGTCTTCATATTCTGCATCCGCAGCAAATCGTTGCTTTTCGCGGTGCCAGCAGCAACAGACAAGATAAATTCATGAATATCTCGGGTATGTATCGCAAAAAAAAGCTGATTAAATCAGAAATTACTGGACCATGCCAATTTGTAGCCGCCCTTCCACCGGGATTCACCATGAAAGAAGTGCAGCTTACGGAGAACAGTGATTTGCTTTATGATTTTCGGCACTTGTTCTTCTATTCCGAAGGTGTCACGATGCAGACCAAAATTCAGAAGATCAAAAACATGCTGATTACCCGGGATGCGGTGAAAATGAAATTCTCGGGCAAAGGAACCATTGGTTTGCTCACACAGGGTCAGGTATGCCAACAAGAACTTCACCCCACCGCCCCACTCTATGTAGATGCTGGAAGCGTCATTGCTTACCCTGAAAATGCCCATCTGGAACTAACCGTATATGGAAACAACCTGGCCAGTCAGCATATGAACTATCATTGGAAAATGACAGGACACGGCCCGGTGCTTTTTCAAGCTGGACGCGAAAACTACAGACTGCAACAGGACGTCAATGATGAAGGTTTATTCAAACGTATATTAAAAGAAGTCATCCCCTTCGGCAACGTCATTATTAAGTAATTTTGGGATTTTAAAAAATGTGCCGATCCGGTAAATGATATGGTATACTGTACCCGGACAATTAAAGAAGAAAATCCATGCCTATGGCATGGGAGAGGTTCGCGAACTCCCTCTACAAGACTTGACCTATGTAAGGTCGCTACAGTCTTGCGTACTGCTTTCCGTGATTACACGTATCTTATATATGCTTAGGCTTAAGGTTTAAGTTGTAGAAGGATATGGGCTGACGTAATAACGTTGTCACGATGTACGTAAAAAACTAAGGACACTTGCTTATAGCAGCTTTTTTTGAAGCGGTTATTAAGAAGGTGTGTTTTTTGATGGATGCCAGTTCATGAACTTCTCTGTTCTTCCGACATTCCTTGCTACTATGCTGGGGTGATCTCAAGAAGATGGAGAGGTTTTTTTATGTTGAACAAAGAAAAAGCGGTCGTTGTATTCAGCGGCGGCCAGGACAGCACAACGTGTCTGTTCTGGGCAAAACAACAATTTGCCGAAGTTGAAGTGGTTACGTTTGATTACGGGCAACGTCATAAGCTGGAGATTGAATGTGCAGCAGCGATTGCCAAGGATTTGGGCGTGCAACAAACGGTTCTGGATATGAGCTTGTTGAACCAGCTCGCACCGAATGCGCTCACACGAGATGATGTAGAAATCACCCACGAAGAAGGGGAGCTGCCCAGCACATTTGTGGATGGACGGAACTTGCTCTTCCTCAGCTTCGCGGCCATTATGGCAAAACAAAAAGGTGCTCGCCACTTGGTCACAGGTGTCTGCGAGACAGACTTTAGCGGGTATCCGGATTGCCGGGATTCATTTGTGAAGTCGATGAATGTAACGCTTAATCTGTCGATGGACTACCCATTTGTTATTCATACGCCATTGATGTGGCTGGACAAAGCAGCAACGTGGAAAATGGCCGATGAACTGGGCGCTTTCGATTACGTGCGTGAACGTACTCTGACTTGTTATAACGGCGTCATCGGTGACGGGTGCGGCGAATGCCCAGCCTGCAAGCTGCGCAAAGCGGGACTCGATCGTTATGTAGAGGAACGTGCCGTTGCTCTTACAGCTACTCCTTCCACTGGAGTGGATGCACGATGAGAGAACCCGGAACGTTTCGCATCGTTGAGCGGTTGCAACGGATTGACCAGGATATTCTGCCCACACAGCTGAGATATCACCGCAAACGGGTGCTGGTCAGCAAAGAATTCACTTTTGATGCGGCGCATCATCTGCACTGTTATGAAGGCAAGTGCAAAAATCTGCACGGGCATACGTATAAAGTGGTTTTTGGCATCAGCGGTTATCCGGGTGAAACCGGGCTGACGGTTGATTTTGGACATATTAAGGACATCTGGAAAAGCAGGATTGAAGGTTATCTGGATCATCAATATTTGAATGAAACATTGCCTCTGATGAATACGACGGCTGAAAATATGGTGGTCTGGTTGTTCGAGCAGATGGAACATGCTTTACAAACGGAGCCTTATGCCGGACTTACAGATGGCGCACGCACGGAATTCGTGCGTCTCTTCGAGACCCCGACCAGCTATGCGGAAGCGAGACGGGAGTGGATGATCGATGAGTAAGGAAGCACGCATCCCCGTCATGGAGGTTTTTGGTCCGACGGTTCAAGGCGAAGGCATGGTTATCGGGCAAAAAACGATGTTTGTGCGCACCGCGGGCTGCGATTATCGCTGCTCCTGGTGCGACTCGGCCTTTACCTGGGACGGCAGCGGCAAGGACCAGATTCGCATGCTGACGCCGGAGGCGGTATGGGATGAACTGCGCCGCCTGGGCGGCACGCGTTTCTCCCATGTGACCCTCTCCGGCGGTAACCCCGCCCTGCTGGCTTCGCTGGGCGGGCTGGTTGCCCTGCTGCGGGAGAACGGCGTCCGCACAGCGGTTGAGACGCAGGGCTCGCGCTGGCAGTCATGGCTGGCAGACGTTGACGAAGTCACGGTCTCGCCCAAGCCACCCAGCTCAGGCATGGACACTGACTGGGCTGTACTGGACGATATGATCAGCCGTCTGGCTGCTGGCCCGGCGGATCGAAACCATAGTCTGAAGATCGTGATCTTCGATCAGACAGACCTGAACTATGCCCGCCGTGTGCATGCACGATATCCGGGCACGGCTTTATTTTTACAAACGGGGAACCCGGATGTTTCTTCGGCGGATACGCCGGATCTGGCGGCTTCCCTGCTGGAGCGTTACGAGTTGCTGATTGATCAGGTAAGTGCCTCGGACGATCTGAACAACGTGCGTGTGCTTCCGCAGCTTCATACGCTGGTATGGGGTAATAAACGCGGGGTTTAAATATATACGAGATATAAATAAGAGGCCTACGGCTTCAATTGAATACGAGGAGTTTATTGGAATGAGACAACCTGACGAGATGCAAGATGTAACATTGCTGGGCAACCAGAATGTGAAATATACATTTGAGTATGATCCTGGTATTCTAGAGAGCTTTGATAACAAGCATCCGTACCGTGATTATTTTGTAAAATTTAACTGCCCGGAGTTCACTAGTCTGTGCCCGATTACGGGTCAACCTGACTTTGCTACGATCTACATCAGCTATATTCCCGATATCAAAATGGTTGAGAGCAAGTCGCTCAAGCTGTACTTGTTCAGCTTCCGCAACCATGGTGATTTCCACGAGGACTGTGTGAACATTATTATGAACGATCTGATCAAACTGATGGACCCACGCTTCATTGAAGTCTGGGGCAAGTTCACCCCGCGCGGCGGCATCTCTATTGATCCGTATACCAACTATGGCAAACCGGGAACCAAATATGAGCAAATGGCCGAGCACCGTATGATGAACCACGACATGAACCCGGAGACGATTGATAATCGTTAATTTGAGTCTGTAGATACTGCTTGCTTTAAGTAAATGTCCGCGATTTGGATTATGTGGTATAATTTGTTACAACAACAGAATGGCTTGAATGGGCGGTCGGCTAGTCTCCTGAGTAAGGAGGTGATGCCTGTGGAGATAAAAGATGTACTGACGTTGATGATCAGTTTTGCGGGGTTTACAGTAACCTTGATTGGACTGATTGTAACCATCGTCATTGCATTGAATAATCAAAACAAAAAGAAATAGGCCGCCCTCGGTAAGGTAGCAGCCTATTTCGATTACCTGTCCACAGCCACCGCCCTTGAAAGCGGCTGTTGTAAAAGAGTGAGGATGTTGACGCATCCTTACTCTTTTTTATTTTATCCTTGTTGCCTACAGTTTATCACAACATTTCCCAAAACTCCACATGTACAAAAGTTGTTTTCATTTTCCCCTCTTTTCCCCTTGTCGGTCGATCCGATCTATCCTATTATGTAACAATATGCTTAATTGCATAGAATCTAACATAGGCGCTGATCCCTCGTGACCGCGACCAAAGGAGAACTGGACATGTCTACACAAACCACATTAGCCAAGGACGCCGCAGCGCGTTCGAAAGCCCCACCCGGATTGGATGCCCAAGGCACCGTATACCGGATACTAATTGCCATCAGTCTGGTGCATCTGTTCAACGATTCCATTCAGTCTGTCATTCCGGCAATATTTCCTATCTTAAAAGACTCCATGCATCTAACGTACACTCAGATCGGCTGGATCGCTTTTGCGATCAACTTTACCGCATCGATTATGCAGCCTGTTGTTGGCTGGTTTGCTGATAAAAAACCTACTCCGTCGATCCTGCCCATAGGCATGGGTTTCACGTTCACGGGCATGTTGTTGCTCGCTTTTGCCGACAGTTATATGATGGTGCTCATCTCTGTCATTTTTGTCGGGCTCGGCTCCGCTGCTTTTCATCCGGAAGGCTCCCGGGTATCCCATATGGCTGCGGGCCAGCGCCGCGGACTGGCACAGTCTATTTTTCAAGTGGGCGGTAATGCTGGACAATCCCTTGCACCTCTCCTGACACGCTGGATTTTCATCCCGTTTGGGTTGTTTGGTGCCATCGGCTTTACGGGTATTGCCGCGATGGGAATTGCTGTACAGCTCTATGTCGCACGTTGGTATGGGCAGATGTTGCAATCCGGCGCATATCTGCGTAAACAAGCGGCGGCTCGTCGCGCTCCCAATCCAGCGTTACGTCAAAAAATTGCTGCCGCAATTACGATTCTGATTCTGCTCGTATTTGTCCGTTCGTGGTACGTGGCTTCAATCGGAAGCTTTTATGCCTTTAATCTGAAGGATACGTTTGGTTTATCCACGGAAGATGCGCAAATTTATATTTTCCTCTTCCTGGCTGCCGGTGCACTAGGCACATTCTTTGGTGGCCCGCTCGCAGACCGATTCGGCAAACGTAACATGATCTTTCTCTCCATGGCCGGGGCCGCACCGCTGGCGTTGCTGTTACCTTATGCCAACTTGTTCTGGACTGGCGTATTGCTGACGATTATTGGCTTTATCATGTTATCCAGCTTCTCCGTTACTGTGGTATACGCTCAGATGCTCATTCCGGGAAAAATCGGAACGGTTTCTGGTCTGATTACTGGTCTTGCCTTTGGTATGGGTGGCCTTGGGGCACTCGTGCTCGGCAACTGGATCGACGCCTTCGGCGTTTCACCCGTCATGCAAATATGCAGCTTCTTGCCACTGATCGGTATCTTTACGTTCCTGCTACCATCTGACAAGTTGCTTCATCGCTGGGCAAAAGAAAACGGGAGCGAGGAGTAAGTTCTTTTGGCTATATCCTGCTCTGGAGATCGTTAGATTTTAAAAAATCTGCTTCCAGTATACTTATAAAACACGTACAAAAAGGCTCCCGCCCGTATCTGAATTCATGCAGATCAGCAGGAGCCTTCTTTTCTTCATATAGTCCTATCTTAAAACACGCTTCCCTAGTCATCTAGAGTAATATTAACCTATAACCAACTGCCTTAGGCGGATTTATCTATTTCAAACGCTTCAGAATCAGCCGTTTTTTGTACAGCATTTTGCCTGCCTCAGCGACATCCTGAATGGTATTTTTATTGCTGACCGAACCAAAGATCATGCCTGCAATGGGCACCAACTGGAACAGCTTTTTCCAGCCAAAAGACTCACTGTATGAGTTGAACACTTCACGCCATCCCTGCATTTGAGAGATCACTTCAACTTGTTTCTCCGGATTGTCATAGTCGGCGAGCTCTTCAATGATGGCTTTCTTGCCTACAATATCGGCGGAAGAGAATTGCAGACATTTCACGATGAAGACACGCTCCAGTGGATCATCGGGATTATACCCGTAACATAGCGCCATCTCTTGCAATACTTTCAGTGAAAGTCCCATCACGAGCGGAATGTCCGCAGCAATGGTGACGATGCCTCCAAATCCTGTTGCAGCTCCTTGTGCCGCAGCAAATTTGCTTCGACTTTCGGTGATATTATCCGCCACACGGTCCAACACCTCAAGTGGTATTTTTTCCACACTATGAATTTTGGCCGTGTTCTCTGTGTTCGTATCCTGCTCTAATCGGTAGATGTCATCAGATGTCATAGGGTAACCCGAACGCTCGGCTTCTTCTTGCAGAAGCTTGGCCACTTTCTTCTTCTGAACAAGGAACTTGCCACCCGTTTGCAAATATTGGCCCACTTCGTTCAGGGAGTCGCCAATCTTCTGTTTGATCGCTTTCGGCATCACTTTATCCAACATGGCAAATGGCAAACGTCCGATTTTATCCCATATGAACAAGTCCTTCTGTTCCTTCTCCCACTTTAAAATCTGCTCAAGCTCCCCGTCTAATATCTCGCGTGATTCCATATGTAATCCTCCTTAGGGTTGTAGTGTACTCCCAAAATTCTGAATATGACACAGCTCATTCTCAGCTTAACACATCATAACAAAACACCGAGAATATGCAGGAAACAGGTTAAACTGAGGGGTTTGGGTTTGGGTTTGGGTTTGGGTTTGGGTTTGGGTTTGGGTTTGGGTTTGGGTTTGGGTTTGGGTTTGGGTTTGGGTTTGGGGTTTGGTTTTGGGTTTTGGGTTTTGGGTTTTGGGTTTAAGCGTTTCGCACACACTCTATTTAGTCTAACGATCTCAGATGAGCTTATTTGATCAATATCGAGCTTTCTCCAATTCTAACGATCACCACAAACCTTATTTCGCTGAAAACGCAAGGTAAATGCCCTTTTTCACATCAAATCTACCAAATAAGTTCTCCTGAGATCGTTAGAAAATAAAACTGTGCAATATCGGCAAAATAGCGTTGCTGGTGATCGTTAGAAATCTGCACATCGAGTTCAAGGGTTTACAACTAAAAGTAATAAGTCATATCAGTTTAAATTGTTTTGAATTTTTCTATGTAGTGGTATACGTTTCTGCTTCTCCTCGGTTGCTTTTACGTTCTAAACTTTCTTAACTTCAAACTTCTACTCCACACTGTTTAGATAACCTTTCCTGAATCCTTCATATCAAAAAGAGCCCTTCGTCAGCATGATCTGCTAACTAAAGACTCTCATCTCTTATACTTTATCCAAAAAAATACTACTTCACCTCTGCCACGGACTGGCCATCGGGAACCGGAATACCAAAGTTCGGCGTTCCATCTTCATTCCAATGAATGACCTGAGCGCGGGCGTGACGGTTCGGATCATACAGCGGATCTCCCTCAATCTCTTTGTAGTTGCGCGCATGATAGATCAGAATGTCGGTTTTGCCATCTGGTGAAACAGTAAAGCTGTTATGTCCCGGACCATACTGACCGTTCTCTTCACAAGTCTGGAATACCGGTTCAGGTGATTTCTCCCAGCTTGCCGGATCAAGCAGATCAGCATCTTCATCGGCCGTAAGTAGCCCCATGCAGTAGTGATGATTGGTTGCACTAGCTGAGTAGCTGATAAACAGACGACCATTTCGATGCAGCACGGCTGCACCTTCGTTTACTTTAAAGCCGATAATCTCCCAGTCATATTCAGGTGTCGTGATCATGACCTGTTCTCCGCGCAACGTCCAAGGATTTTCCATTTCACAAATGTAGAGGTTTGAATTGCCGTCAATGCTCGGATCTTTCTGGGCCCAGACCAGATAACGAATGCCTCTGTGTTCAAAGGTCGTGGCATCTAGCGCAAAACTCTCCCATTTGGTTCGAATTTGCCCTTTCTCCTCCCACGTTCCTTCAAGCGGATTAGCGGAATCGTTTTCAAGTACATACATGCGGTGATCAAACAAACCTTCGTTGGTTTCACTTGTATGTGCGGCCGCATAGTATATGTACCATTTGCCATCAATAAAATGAATCTCTGGTGCCCAGATGTTTGCACTCATTGGCCCAGTCTCACGCTTCGTCCAAGCGGTTACGGGTTCGGCATCTCTCAAGCTCTCCAGTGTCGTTGCACGCCGAATTTCAATTCGGTCAAAGGCTGGTACGGAAGCAGAAAAATAATAGTACCCGTCTGTATGACGGTACACCCAAGGGTCAGCGCGCTGCTCCAGCATGGGATTGGTGAATGTAATGGAATTGGTCATGGGAATGAACCCCTTTCATATGTGTGTGTATGGCTTGAATCTATGATGTGCTCAGTGTGCTTGCAAAAATATGGAGAGCAGGGTTTGAGGGCACAGCGGGCGTTCGCGGGCGGTAGGGCCTTGGTGCTCTCCTTGACCTCCGATTTCTTTCACTCACCGCTCCCGGCGGTGGAAATCGGATGGCAAACTCGCACGCGCGGCTCCTTCCTCCCTCTCTCTTCTTGTGCCCCTCTGTACTGGTTGCTCGCGATATTTTCGCTCGCTAGTACACATCGGGCTTCGAGCCTTTAGTTGGCTCGATAACTTGTGGCGTCGACCGCTTGGCTGGGTCAACTCTCCCCGTAGCCGTGCTCAGGAACTGCGGGCGTTCGCGGGCGGCAGGGCCTTGGTGCTCTCCTTGACCTCCGATTTCTTTCCATTCACCGCTCCCGGCGGTGGAAATCGGATGACAAACTCGCACGCGCGGCTCCTTCCTCCCTCTCACTGCTGGTGCCCTCTGTACTGGTTGCTCGCGATATTTTCGCTCGCTAGTACACATCGGGCTTCGAGCCTTTAGTTGGCTCGATAACTTGTGGCGTTGACCGCTTGGCTGGGTCAACTCTCCCCGTAGCCGTGCTCAGGCACTGCGGGCGTTCGCGAACGGTAGGGCCTTGGTGCTCTCCTTGACCTCCGATTTCTTCCATTCACCGCTCCCGGCGGTGGAAATCGGATGGCAACTTCGCACTCGCGGCTCCTTCCTCCCTCTCACTGCTAGTGCCCACGCGTGGAACGCTCGCGATCCATTCGCTCGCCGGCACACCCTCGCTGAACCACCTTACGGGGTCAGCGGTCTACTTCTCAGCTGCGCTGATTTGTTTGCCCCAGACCGCGATCCCGCGGTCGTTCAGGCCGGTGACTACCAGCGCAGGCTGGCTTCGCTCCCAATCCCAGGATGGGAGCAGCTTTAGCTCTTCCGTGGAAGCACCGCCCCACGGGCTTTCCTTCCACGTCAGCGTTAACGTTTGTTTGCCATCAAACGTCCATGTTCCCGAACTGTTCTTGCTTTCAATTTTGCCTTTACTCGTCAGCGTATATGGCACAGCCTGCACCTGCCCGTTCACAGACGGATCAAGCGCCATGCCTTCCCACGTTCCGGCAATCATCGGTTTCGGAATATCTTGTGCGGTCTCTCCGGTATAACGTTCAGGCGACACGACAGGCCAGCCATCCTTCGTCCACAGCATTTTACGCACATGCAGATACGGCCAGTTTTTATCCGTCTCGCCCCGCGCATGATGCACGATGTAATAATCGTCGCCATCCTTCAGCACGGAATTATGCCCAGGAGCAACCCAGCCTTCACCTTCGGTGAAGCGGTATCCGCCCAAAATTTTGGTGCCTATCTCATACTGTGGCAGATGCTCCGTATCCAACATTTTATTGCCGTTCATATCCGTATAAGGCCCTGTGATGGAGTCGGCACGAGCTACCCGCACGTTATAGTCTTCGAACAGAGAATCATAAGACACGAACAGGTAATATTTTTGAAACTCTTGATTATACACAATGTATGGCCCCTCGACTGCGCCTTCTTCGGTTGCACGATCCCTTGCTGCGATACGTGTGCCATACCCCTCTTCCTTGAACTTGCCCGTATCCGGATCAAGCGGTGCAATGTAGATCCCGTCGAAAAATGAACCATATACCATCCACGGGTTGCCTAAGGCATCAAGCACCGGATTGGCATCAATGGCATTCAGGCCGTCCTTTTCCTGACCAGCCGTCTTCACAACCAGTCCTTCATCCTTCCACGGTCCCTCGGGAGACTTGGAGGTTTGCAATCCGATGGCTGACTGTGTACTACCAAAGCTCGAAGCCGAATAATACAAGCGGTACGTATCCCCAGCTTTAATAATATCCGGTGCCCACAGGTTCGTCGCTCCTGTCCAATCGAGCGCTTCCTTCGGGATCCCCGGCAAAGCCTGCCCCACCCATTTCCAGTTGATCAAATCATCGGATTTTCGCACCATTACGCCCGGTTTCGGTTCCCCTGCTACTCGAACGTCTGTGGAATAGACATAGTAGCCTTGATCCGTTTTGATAATCGCAGGATCATGTGCATTGTTAACCGTCCACTTGGATTCATCATCCAGAATCGAAAGATCATACATTTTTGGTTCCTGCGGAGCTTCCGGAAAAACCGGAGGTTTCGCCGTATCCCCGCCAGCTGCACAGCCTACCGTACCTAGAAGCATCAGTAACATCAACATCGCAACTCCTTTCCTCGCCCTATGCCACTCCTTAAGTCCTGTCCAATATTTATCATCTTTCCGCTTTTTTTGCCCCTTGCATTCTTTTTGTTCTTTCATTTCTTTCAACTCTTCTCGTTCCTCCGGTTCCTTCCTTACTCTCCAACTTTTCATTCCCATCACCCTTTGACCCCTGAAATCGCAACCGACTCGATAATCTGCTTCTGGAAGATCAGGAAGATGATCAGAACCGGAAGCAATGCCACAATCGACGCCGCCATAATGAGCGGATAATCCGTTTGAATCGCATAGGTCGCGTTAAAGTTCGCAATGACAAGTTGCAAGGTTTGCTTTTCAGGTGAATTCAGATAAATAATCGGTGCCAGATAATCGTTCCAGATCCCCATAAACCAGAGAATCAGCTGTGCAGCGACCGCAGGTTTGATCAGCGGAAACGTAATACTGGAATACAATCGGAAATAAGAGCTTCCGTCGATCTTCGCCGCTTCAATAATCGCATCTGGCACACTGAGCAGATACTGCCGCAGGAAAAAAATCATAATCACATTCCCGAATAGTCCCGGTACAATCAGCGGCAGCAAGGTGTCCACCCAGCCCAGCTTCGAGAACATGATAAATTGCGGGATCATGACCGTCGGATACGGAATCATCATCGAGGCCAGCAAGGCGAGAAATAGTTTGTTCTTATGTGGAAATCTTAACTTGGCAAAAGCAAATGCCGCAAGACTCGACGTAAATGTTCCAACTACCGTCACACTAAGAGCTACAATGAGACTGTTTTTAATCCCACTGAGCAGCGGTCCTGCTTCCCAGATTTCTTTATATTTATCGAATCGAAACACTTCCGGAATCCAGACCGGCGGAAGCGCGAATACATCCTGCTTCTCCTTGAGCGAGGTGGACAGCATCCAGAGCAAAGGCGCAATCATCGCAATCGCACCGATGGACAGAACGATAAATATAATAGAATTGGTTACTTTCCTTCTTTGACTATAAGACATCTTCCGTTCCACTCCTTTCCTCGCCCATTAATCCCCGTCGTAGGCTGATCTTTCGTTAAGTTTGAATTGTATAAGCGTAATCACAAAGATAAAGATACCCAGAATCATGGCCATCGCAGAAGCGTAACCCATCTGCAGGTTGCTAAAGGCCTTCTGCCAGATATAAAAGACGATCGAAGCGGATGCATATTCCGGCCCACCTGTCGGTGTCATGATATTCATCTCGGTAAAAATTTGAGAACCACCGATGATATTTGTCACCACGAGGAAAAAAGTTACGGGTTTCACCATCGGCCAGGTGATATTGCGGAAAATCTGAAATCCATTCGCTCCGTCCAGCTCGGCGGCTTCGTAATAGGTACGGGATACACTTTGCAGTGCCGCCAAATATAACAGCATGGTATAACCCAGGCCTTTCCAGACGGTCATGATGATCAGTGCGGGTTTTACCGTATCTTTGTTAGCCAGCCAGTTCGGGCCTTTGATACCAAACAGATCGAGGAACTGGTTCACCAGACCATAGTCTCCGTTGTACGCCCAGTTCCACATGATGGATACCGCCGCCAAGGAAGAAATAACCGGTATGTAATAGATCACACGAAATGTAGTTGTACCTGGAATTTTACGATTCAGCCCCATTGCCAGTAATAGTGCCAACAACAGACCAATCGGAATACCGAGCATCAGGTAAAACGTATTAAACATGGCCTTGTAAAAAAGATCATCGGTCAACAAATCTTTGAAATTGGCAAGCCCGATAAAATTCATCTGCCCCAGGCCGTCCCAATCGGTAAACGAGCCATAGAGGGAATAGAGGAACGGGAACAATACAAAGATCACAAGCCCCAAAACGGGGGGCAAAATAAACAAGTATCCATACATCATCTCTTTGCGATACAAACTCGATTTCGTATTCACGTGTTCACCCCTGTTTCTAAGATCAGCATGTGGCATACATCGATTGGCCTTTTTGAATCATGGCTTCTGCTCTGTTCCGGTCAATACATGCCACATGCTCGTATGGAATCTGGCGATAAAATTAAACTAAACGTTTATATCGTTCACTCCGTTACAACATGTAAAAAATAGTTCAATCTGTATCTTCTAAAGAGCAAATGATGCCAGCAACATCGGTTCAGGCTGCTGGCATCCCTTGTCTATCTATTTATTCTGTGATTTCTTCTCCTGCTCCACCGCTTTATCCAGCAGTTTCTGCATCTTCGGTTGTTGTTGCTTCACATAGTCAGCAGCGGTCATCTTGCCATCGAGTACCGGCTGAATGTCGGTGAAGAACATGTCGTACCACTCCGCGTTGTACGTGTAATTACCTGGCAACGCTCGTCCGTAGTCTTTTACGATATCGATGAATTCCTGTTTATTTTCCGGTTTGGTCGAAGTATCCTTCGCCCACTCATCAGCCATATCAAGCAAGTTCGGAATTTGCACTTTCGCGTCTACCAGTTGTTTCATGCCATCTTTCGACGCAGTAAGGTAGTTTACCAGTGCAGCAGCTTCTTCCGGATGTTTGGTTTTGGCAGATACACCGATTCCGAGGGAGCCGATCCATGTCGCTGATTTGCCTGTTGATCCTGCCGGGAAAGGCAACAGATCATAATCGAATGGAAGTTTTTCAAATGTACTCATATCCCACGGACCTACAGGGAAGAACGCCATCTCACCCTTCATCCAGCGTTGATAGGTATCAAGCGTTTGTGCTTCCTCAATGGAGGGAGTGATCTTGTACTTGTTCTGCATATCCGCGAAGAATTGTAGCGCTTCGGCAAATTTTGGATCATCAATCGTGACTTTCGTTTTGCTCTCGTCCAGCCAGTCAGCCCCGTTGCTCCATACAAAAGATTGCAGTGCCCACTGTACGTTAAATCCTGTACCGAATACGTCCGGTTTACCGTCTCCGTTCGTATCTTTCGTTGCTTGCTGATTTACCTTGATAAACTCTTCCCACGTATAAGGCTTGTCCTTGTCAGGGAGCGGAATGCCTTCTTTTTCAAAAAGGGTCTTGTTATAACCCAGTGCAAATGGCCCGACATCCTTAGGCATACCGTAGAGATCACCTTGCCCTGCCATCTTGCCATCATAACGATACAAGTCAACGCCATACTTCCAGATATTATCCAGATTAATATCTTTGTTTTTCTCGATATACGGTGTCAGATTCATGAGCACATTGCTGTTCACATAGGCCTTCATATCACCCGGTGTGAAATAAAATACGTCTGGCAAGCTATTGCCCGTAATCGCCGCGCGAAGCTTTGTCGCATATTGGTCCGCTGCGGTAACGATGATTTTAACTTTGACGCCTGGATGTTCTTCTTCGAACTTTTTCACGACAGCCTGATACGCCTTCTGCTCATCCGTGCCGCCGCGGAACATAAACGTCAGTTCTTTATCTCCGCTCGAACTTCCGCTTCCCCCTCCACAACCTGCAAGCACCAGTGCACTGACCAGCATTAGCAACATAAACGTGACCCAACTCTTTCTCTTGACCATATGAACCCCTCCTGATCTGGACTTGTAAACGTATTCAATACCATGAATCAACATTTCTGTTGTTAAATTTATCAAATCCAGATCCTTTTAGTCAATACTTTATTAAAACATTTTATATTTTTATAAAACAAAAATCATACTAATACGTTGGCCAGCCATTCCCGTCCCATAACAAATCGTTAATCAGCAATTTCGGATTGCCATTATCCGTTGCATCATAAGCATGCCGTACGATTAGATTGCCGTTGACCACGTCCTGCCCACCCGGGCCTTTCCATCTCACATTACCTGTATCCAAAATCGTGCCGCCACCGTTCATCATATTTACTCCGTTTTTGTCGACGTAAGGACCTGTGATGCTGGTGGATCGACCGTAGACCATTTTGTAAGTACTGTTCACACCTTTACAGCAAGAGTCGATCGAAGCAAACAAATAATAATATCCGTTGCGATACGTGATACTTGGCGCTTCAATTGCGCCCCCGTTATTCGGACGTGCTGCAATCGAGGAGATGTTACCTGTCGGTTTCATCGTGTTTTTGTCCAGTTTCACAATTTTCAGACCGCTCCAGAACGAACCAAAGGCCAGCCATGGATTACCCGAAGCATCAATAACCAGTTCCGGATCAATAGCGTTGTAGTTATTCGATGTATTGGATTGCAGTACAAGCCCTTCATCTTTCCATTGCCCCGCGCCAACGCTGTTTGCGGACGCTAACCCAATGGCAGACCTGTTGGAACCAAAGGTCGAGATGGAATAATAGAGCCAAACCTTGCCGTTATACCGTTGTACGTCCGGTGCCCATACATCCAGGTCTTTCTGTGCAGGGACAGCCGAATTCCACCAGGCCGGTTCACTTAGAAAAATCTGCGGCACACGATACCACGACGTTCCGTTATCGGATTTCAGCACCTGAATACCTGGACCCGTGGAAAAGGTGTACCAGGAATTGCCCTCTTTGATGATCGTCGGATCATGAACGGCAATGTCTCCCGATAGATTCCAAAACGCGGCTAAAGCCCGAGACTGTCCTGCAAGCACTAACACCATCACCAACAATGCAGGTAAAAACCAACGCCTTTTGGAGGAGAACTTCGAGCTGTTCAAGCCTGTCTTCCACTCCATCCTCTTCAACTTCTTCCACTCTAAACTCCTTAACTTCTTCCATGAACTGAACTTTTCCATACCGGAACGCCGCCTCTCCTGATTAAATGGTTGCTTTGGTTCATGAAGTATTAAATCAATTTAAGTATAATAGGATTATAAAAGCGGTTACATTACAATTCAATGGTATATTTCAAATATACATGAATTAATTTAAGTTTTTATTTTAAGTATGTGGGGATAAAATCTCATATAGGCTTTAAAAATTTCATTGTTTATATAGGGTATATCTCACTTTTCTCCGCTCTTTCTTTCGAGCATGTAATGATTTATAATTATCTGAAATAAAACAGTCAAATGTGCAAGAGTCTGTGTAAATAGGCTTTGTTCAGAACGGGGAAAGGACATCCACCTATGATTTATATTAAAGATCTGATGTCAGGTGTGAACATTTTCAAAGCACTCAGCTCCGAAATTCGCATTCAGATTATTGAGTTGCTGGCCAGAAACCAAAGTCTTAATCTCAATGACCTCGCAACCAAGCTTGGACTTAGTAACGGCGCGATCACAATGCATATCAAAAAGCTGGAGGAAAGCGGATTAATTGAGATTAATACAGCGGTCGGCAAACACGGCATTCAGAAGATCTGTTATCTTAACGAGGAAAAGTTGATGGTTGACCTGCGTTCACAAGAGATCCACAACCGGTACGAGGTAGAAATCCAGGTTGGGCATTACAGTGATTATCAGGCAGCACCCACATGCGGCATTGCTACGAAAGACAGCATTATCGGGGAGTTTGATGACCCCCGTTACTTTGCCGACCCGCTTCGGATCGATGCCGAGATGATTTGGCTAGCGGAAGGATATCTGGAATACCGAATTCCCAACTACCTGAAACCCAACCAGACGTTTAGCGAGATTCAACTCTCCATGGAGCTCGGTTCAGAAGCCCCTGGATTCTGTGACAACTACCCGTCAGATATTTACTTCTACATCAATGGCAAAAAGATCGGACTCTGGACGAGTCCAGGAGATTTCGGCGATACACGCGGTACGTTTAATCCGGACTGGTGGCCTCCTCACCTGAATCAATACGGTATGCTGAAGCTGATTCGCATTACGAAGGAAGGCAGTTATATCGACGGATGCAAAATCTCGGACGTTACCCTGGATGATATCGGGCTCGATTACAAAAGTGATATTCACTTCCGCATCGCTGTCACAGACGGCCCAGTCAACAAACGCGGCCTGACGATTTTCGGCAAAAACTTCGGTAATTACGGCCAAGGTTTGCTCGCACGGGTGCTTTATAACGTGCAGGAGGACTAGACAGGATCTGGCTGAAAAGTTTTGTTTGAAGATGCTCCTAATTTTAGAAGAGTGCGAATCTGCACTCTTTTTTTAGTGATATACTTATGACTTGTATTGAACAAGAAGTGATGACGGGTGGGGTTCTATTGAAACTGGAACGGTTAGTCTCGATCATATACAAGTTACTTAATAACGAGGTGTTGTCTGCCTCTACCCTTGCCGAGGAATATCAAGTATCGCCCAGAACGATCTATCGGGATATTGATGTGATCTGCGCAGCCGGATTTCCGGTTGTTTCGCATCAGGGAATGAATGGCGGGTATGGCATTATGGATGGGTATAAAATGGATAAAAGCCTGCTCGGCTCCTACGATGTGGACGCTTTGATTACAGTGCTGACCAGTCTCTCCACCGTATTTAACGATGTGCGTGCACAGGGTACAATCGAACGTTTGCAGACCATTGGAGAACAACATGAGAGACCAAACTTAACTGTAGACCTGAATACATATCGAACTGAGCCTGACTCGCTTTCGCATCTTCGTGCAGGAATCATGGAACATCATGTCGTTCAGTTTGATTACATTAATTCCAAGAATGAGCGCACAAGTCGAGAAATTGAACCTGTTCGATTGCAGTTTAAATACCGTAGCTGGTATGTGTATGGATATTGCCGAAGCCGGCGTGATTATCGGGAATTCCGGCTGTCACGCATGTTAAACGTACATCTGACCAACCGTCATTTTGAAGCGCATGTTCTCTCCATGGAAGAGCCATCCACCGCTCCCCCTGTCACCCAGGAGATCATGACAGATGTGGTATTTCGCGTATATCCGGATGCACTCGCGGAGGCGCTCGATCATTTTCAGCAGGCAGACAAACAATTTCATGAGGACGGCAGTATGACGATGCGCGTTCAGGTTCACAAACCGCTCCAAGCCCCGTGGTTATGGTCTTTTTTGCTGAGTTTGGGAAGTGGCGCAGAGGTTTTGGAACCTCTAGCACTGAGGGATGTTTTAGAGACTCAACTACGAAATGCACTGAGACGTTACGACAAACTCAATCATTGAAGCCCCATAATGGGAGTCTTGTGAAGTGAAAGAAGAAGTATGACACGCTGTTGTCATACTTCTTTTTTTATACTCATTTCAGTAACAAGGGAGGCACCATCAACATCCCATCATTCGCCAAAATAAAGGAGACGATTTTTTATGAATTACCTAGAAGAAATGGTTCATTATCATGTTTGGGCTTCGCAGATCATTATGCAACGCATTCAGGAGTTGCCAGCTTCTGTGCTGCATCAGGAAGTGAACAGTTCTTTTCCTACCCTCGCTCATGCGCTTAGTCATATGAATGCCGTAGATCAGATGTGGTACCTGGTGCTAACCGGAACCAGCATGCCTGAAGCTTTACAAATCTGCATGCCGCGTAACGAGGAAACGTTTGCCACCATAGAAGAGTATTTCGAGCGTTATGCCGAACTATCCAATCAATACCTGACTTGGTTCAGTCAGCAGACGGATTTGGAGCAGTTGCTTCTGCTTGACAATCCCTTTGCAGGCGTGCGTCAAACCCGTTTCGCGGAAATCATCTTACATCTGGTGAATCACGGGACCTATCACCGGGGTAATATATCCACCATGTTGCGTCAGCTCGGCCATGCTTCTGTCATGAATGACTATTCCAGATTCTGGTACGAAAACTCCAATACTTCAGAGTAATTCTCTAATGCTTGAAATCCATTGTGCCTGATAAGAGGTCCTGGATATGGTTCAGCATGAAGGACTAAAATATCCTGTACTTTGAAGGTGTTAGATACAATGCAACATGAAAGGTCTTGAATATGATGCCGTCTGTTCCACTTGAACGAATACTCACCTTTACCTCCAGGGAAGAGTTAAGAAATTGGTTACAGGAGCACGGAACTACAGAGTCCTGCTGCTGGGTTCCTGTGAGTTTGAAACCACGCCCGGATACCCTTTTATATCTGGATGCTGTTGAAGAAGCATTATGCTTTGGCTGGATTGATGGCGTCAAAAAGAAAACTTCCGATGGCCTGTTATTACAACGCTTATCTCCACGTAGTCGCAAAAGCTCATGGACAGAGCTCAATAAGGAGCGTGTGCGCCGATTAGAAAGGCTAGGTCTTATGCAAGATGCGGGTAGAAAGGTTCTGCCCGACATGAATCCTGAAGCTTTTGTTGTGGATGCCGAGATTGAAGAGAGGTTAACTGCGGACAGACAAGTACATGATCATTTCGTAGCTTTTCCTCTCCTCTATCAACGTGTACGCATCGACACGATCCAGAGCGTTAAACGGCAGCCTGCTCTCTTTCAAAGCCGACTTGATAAGTTCATCCAACATACACAGGCAAATCAATTGTATGGTCAGTGGCATGATAACGGGAGGTTGTTACAGGACTAAAGCACATGTGGATTGGTTCGCAGACCAGCCGGTCGAATGGCGACCCAGAACCCAACCGGTTGATTTTGGTTCAAAATAGAGCTTGAATCATACCACGCACTCTGCTGCTTGCATAACACCGGGCTAACTGCTGTTTGAATAACACGAGCCGCCCAGCTTCTGTTCGTCATTCACGCTATTGCTAATTTTCTAACGATCACAGGAGACGCTATTTAGCTGTTTTTCGCCTGACTGAAATTCTAACGATCACCAGAAAGCTTATTCACCGATTGTTAGCTCTTTTTTAGGCGAAAATCACCTGATTTGCTGAAATAGCCTCTCTGAGGATCGTTAGATTTTAAAACACCTCATTTTCGCCAAAATAAGCTCTGTGGTGATCGTTAGCGCTTCAAGCTCACTCATCACTCAGGCTCTCCACGCACAAAAAAAAGGCCAGCCATTAACTACTGGCCAACCTGATCATACGAAAACCACCTGCCTAAGCTTTTCCCGCAGTTGGATAACTAACCAGATCACTTGACTGGTAACTGGCTAGCACCCCTCTATAGAGAATATGCTTAGTTAGAGGTTTTCTGGTTTTCTGGTTTTCTGGTTTTCTTGGTTCTGGGTTCACTTCAAGTTGGCTCAATCATCTCTAGCAGGCAGCAGGTGAGGTGATCTTCCTTCCTCACGCGGATTTACTTGCCAGAAGGCTGTGCTTCAGCGGTGTAGCCCGTTGGAATTTCAGCTTCTGCCGTTACTTTGGTAATCACCATTGGATACATCATATCCGGATCAGGCTGCACGATGGAGTATTTGACAATAGCATGTTTATCCTTCTCCAGCTTTACTTCAACAATTTTCAATCCGTAACCCGGGTGCGGCATTTCAGCCGTCAGGGTTACTTTACTTGTTTTGTCATCCACTTTGCTGATCGTTACCGCAGGTACGATGGCTTGCTGACCTTCACCGGGATTCGTTGGAGCCGGTTCAGTTGAACCGTCATCACTATGCTGATCCACAAACTCAAGCGCATTGAAAATCATACTGGCTGCCTCCATACGAGTAAGCGACTGATCCGGGCGGAAGTTTCCGTCCTTGTCCAGTTCAATAATGTTCATGTTCAGCAAGTTCTGGACCGCAGATATGGCGTCCTTACTTAATTTTTTTTCATCCTTCACTTCATTATACTTCATAATTACCGGATAATTACCAGTCGTGTTAATTCCCTCATGTAGCAAAATAACAAATTGTTCACGCGTCATCTTGCCTTGCGGATTCACTTCTACCGGAACGGAAAGGCCATTCTGAGTTGCTGCTTGCACAGCATCTGCATACCAGGTATCTGGACTGATTTTATTCTGAGCGGATGCTTCCGCATATGCATTTTTCAAACCAAATGCTTTAACAATTAACTGAATTCCCTGCGGTTCGGACAGAGCAACATCCGGCCGGAACAGATCCGCCGTTACTCCATTCACAATTCCCTTCGATTTCAAAGTATCCACAACCGTCTTCTGGCCTTCATCCTTAATGTCGGAAAATGCAAATACAGAAGCACCTCCTGCTGTCAAAGAAACGCATAGCGCAAGTGTTGCAGCCAATCCTTTTTTATGTTTCATTTCCTGGCACCTCCATTATGATTAGTAAAACCTGTTTTTCATCTTTTCATCCCTACAGACGGGGCATCTTCGTAAAATGTTTCAGTTCTTTTCGCATTTGGTGAATACAACTTCATAACAAGGCATATGATTTGCGGTGTATCGGTAGCCTATTTCAAGCTGTACTAGTACGTTGACAACGACTCATATTAGCGCGAAAATATAAATAGAAAGATTCATCGGTTGACGGATAAATAACAAACAAGTTCGCATAAAGTAAGAGGGCATGACACGCTACGATCAGGTGTCTGCCCTTTTCTTGACTTCGTAACAAAGGAGAACCCACACCTATGTCCAAAAAAGGTTTGCTGCGCGGTTACGTGTTATCCAACTGGTCGATCTATCTCCTGGCTGTTCTTTTGATTATTGCGTCCAATGTCGGTCAGGCCTCCCTGCCCCGTATTCTGGGCAACTTTACGGATCAACTCTTGCAAAATACACTCCAGATGCAGACGGTGATCCGTTATAGCTTATCGCTACTTGCAATTGCAATTGCATACAACCTGCTGTTTGGTACCGGCCAGTTCATGATTATGAAACTGGGTCGGCGATTTGAATTTATAACTCGCGAGCGGATATTCCGCAAGTTTTCCGAGCTTAGCGAACACTATTTTTCCAAACAGGGCAACGGCAAGCTGCTCAGCTATTTTATGAATGATGTCACTTCCGTCCGGGAAGCCATATCCAACGGGGTTACGATGATGACCAATGCTGCCTTTCTATTATTGTCCTGTGTAGTGATGATGTTGCTTAGCGGCATTCCGCTGACACTGATCCTGATCAGCATTGTACCTCTGCTGGCCATTCCATTCCTGGTTGTGTTCTTCGGCCCACGGATTCGAAAGCGCTCCCGTGATGTGCAAGAGGCGCTCGCCACAATGACGGAATCTGCGGAGGAGCAGCTTGGCGGTATTCGCGTCATCAAAACATTTGCCATCGAGGATAACGCTCGTTCACGTTTTGGCGCAACCGTGGAGGATATCAAAAATAAACAGCTACGGTTAGTTCGTCTATCTTCCCTTTTTCAGGCTACACTTCCGTTGCTCGGTGCAACGTCTCTCGTAATTTCGCTACTGGTTGGAGGCATTCTAACGATGCAAAACTCCATTACGCTAGGTAGCTTTGTCGCTCTGACCTTGTATCTGCGAATCATTATGGGTCCACTTCAGCAGATTGGTAACGTGATTAATACGATGCAACGTTCAGGAGCCTCGCTCGAAAGAGTGAATGATCTCCTCAGTGAAGAACCCGATGTACAGGAGATCCCTGAGGCAGAGACACTGCAGAACATGCAGGAAATTAAGATCAACGATTTGACGTTTCATTATCCAGGTAGCTCATCGCCTGCGCTAAAACATATCCAGCTCCAGATTCATGCGGGGCGTACGGTTGGCATTGTCGGTAAAACAGGTTCAGGCAAAAGCACACTGGTCAAGCTGCTGCTCCGTACATACGAACCGCCGGAAGGCAGCATTTTCATCAATGGCACAGACATTCGGGAACTGTCACTGGACAGTCTCAGGTCTCAAATCGCTTATGTGCCTCAGGACGGCTTTTTATTCAGCACCACCATACGGGACAACATTGCATTCAGTGACCGTGAAGCGCCTATGGGTGACGTAGAAGACAGCGCCAAACAAGCGATGATCTATGAAAATATTGTGCGTTTCCCTGATCGTTTCGATACCCTGCTGGGTGAACGTGGACTTACGCTGTCTGGTGGACAGCGGCAACGTACCAGTCTCGCTCGCGGATTGATCAAGCAGGCTCAGATCCTAATTTTGGATGACAGTACGAGTGCCGTAGATGCCGTTACCGAAACAGGAATTCTCCGCAGTCTGCGTAAGATCGGCAAAGGCAAAACCACCTTAATCATCTCTCACCGTATCAGTGCCGTCCGTCATGCGGATGTCATCCTCGTGTTGGATGAAGGACAGATTGTTGAACAAGGGACGCATGCGGAGTTGATGGCTGCCAAAGGGCTGTATGCAGCGACCTATCGTTTGCAGGAGGAGGGATTACATCATGTCTGATGCGGATGCGAATCCTAAACACACCAACCATAATTCTAAACGTACCGATCAATCGGAGGCCTCCACCAACGATCAGCACAGTAAACGTGCTTCATTTAAAGAAATGATGGGTTATGCCAAACCGCATCGTTGGGCCTTTGCCGGCATATTTTTCTGCTCCTTGCTCGGCATATCCGCCGATTTGTTGCAGCCTTATCTGGTCAAGATCGCGATCGATGACCATCTGGCTGTAGGTCAAACCAGCACCTTGTTTCTCGTTAAACTCGCCGCCGTTTTTCTGGGGCTGGCTGTAATCAGTTTTATTTTTACCTATATACAAAATAATCTGTTGCAACATGTCGGGCAGAGCATCGTCTCCCGCATTCGCAAGGATTTGTTCAGACATATTTCCAAAATGTCCATGTCCTTCTTCGACCGCTTTCATATCGGCAGTCTGGTGACCAATGTGTCCAGCGATACGGAAACGATCAGCAGTTTCTTCACCCAAGTATTGCTCAGTCTGATTCGGGATGGCATGATGCTGGTGCTCATTATCTTTTTCATGTTTCAGCTCGATCCTATGCTCGCCGGTTATTCACTCATCGTACTTCCGGTCATCGCTGTCGTGGCTGCCCTGTTCCGCCGCAGACTGCGGAGCGCCTATCAGAATGCACGCACACGCCTTTCCCGTCTGATCGCGTTTACGGCGGAAAACCTGTCGGGTATGTTCCTGATTCAGGCGTTCCACCAAGAAGAAGAGCAGAAGAAACGCTTCCAAGAACAGAACGCCCTTCATCTGGAGGCAAACATTACACAGGCACGTTCCAATGTTATTTTTAACCGGACGTTTGACATCCTCGGTAACGCGGCGCTGGTGATGATGGTGTGGCTGGGTGGTCGCGCCGTACTGGGTGAGTCTTTGCAAGTCGGGGTGCTGTATGCGTTTATCAGCTACATTCGTCAGTTTTTTCAACCGATCAACCAGATTACAATGCAGTGGAATACCTTTCAATCGACT
Organism: Paenibacillus polysaccharolyticus; assembly: GCF_900102085.1. Classification (GTDB taxonomy): domain Bacteria; phylum Bacillota; class Bacilli; order Paenibacillales; family Paenibacillaceae; genus Paenibacillus; species Paenibacillus polysaccharolyticus. Next base: position 312,353 of record NZ_FMVM01000005.1, read on the forward strand.
ACGGTTTCGATGGATCGGATCTGGAACATTCTGAACACGAAGCCTGAAGTACATGACCCGTCCCCGGATCAGGCTTCGCGGCTGGAACCGCAACATGTGATGGGTCAGATTGATTTTAATGATGTATCCTTCGGTTACAAAGCAGATCGCCCTATTATTCAACATATGAATCTGCACCTGTACCCTGGAGAGATGGTCGGTATTGTAGGTACAACCGGAGCGGGCAAAAGCACACTGATCTCCCTGCTCAATCGTTTCTACGATGTCAATCAAGGTAGCATTCAAATCGATGGCACCGACATTCGCCACATTCCACAAGCAACACTTCACCGGATTGTTGGGCTGATTCAACAGGAGCCTTTCCTGTTCTCAGGCACGATTATTGATAACGTGAGAATGTTCAGGGAGGATATTACACGTGAGCAAGCGATGGAAGCATGCCGATTTGTTGGGGCAGATGCGATGATAAGTCGTTTGCCGCAAGGCTATGACACCCGTCTGTCCGAGCGCGGAAGCGGGTTATCCGCCGGTGAACGACAGCTGATCTCTTTTGCACGAATCGTTGTATTCCAGCCGCGGATTCTTATTCTGGATGAAGCTACGGCTAATCTGGATTCACACACCGAACAACTTGTACAACATGCACTGGAGTCCGTATCCCAAGGCAGAACCACGATTGTGATTGCACATCGCCTGTCTACAGTCATGCATGCTGACCGAATTCTGGTCATGGAACAAGGGTCTATCGTCGAGGAAGGATCACATCAGGAGTTGGTTGCGAGCCAAGGCGTGTATGCGGATTTGTACCAGCACGCACGGGAAGCAGGACAACAACCTAGCAAGTTGGGGTAATATTTTTAGCGTTAGTTTGAATTACAACATTCCTCTCAACAGGACATACGGCCCTAGAACCGCTAAGATTAAATTAACTAATTGTTCAAAACTGCCCTACCTAAATGCCGCAAGAACTCGTAAACTTGATATAGGATGCACAGGTCAAACAGGCCGCTCTGCTCGTGCAGGCGGCATTTTTGACATATGAATCTGCAATGAAAGGAGGTGACGATGATGTTGCCTGCAACTTCTGAGGAACACCATCAGGGGGAAATCCGCTATCGTCGCATCACAGCGATCTGGAAAGGGAGCCTTTGTTTCCTGTTTCTCGTCTTATGTGTATTGCTCTTATGGGTCATCGTTGCCGGGCAGACTGAGAGCGTGGAAAAAATCTATTACCCTATGGCTGCCATACTCGGCATGTGGATGGTGGGACCTTTTTTCTTTATGTTTTGGACCCGTTCCATTCAGCGCGTGGCGATCCTCGTCTCATGGGATGAACAATCTCTCCATGCGGGTCAGCGCCATATTCCATGGAACCAGATTCGCAAGATCGAGCTTGCTACACCTGCCCGAAGCAAATGGCAATTATCCGCCTCCCCCATGTACGCCTTGTATCTAAAGGACGGCACTCGAGTCCACATTCATACCGACCATTTGTTTGGAAAAAAAGAGCTACAGTCCTCCTTGTCTACTCTCCAAAAGACGTTAAGGGAACATCAAGGTCCTGACCTGGATTGAACTTGTCCAGGCCAGTACCTTCAGGATGATGATTTCTCCACTCCAATGGATAAACTCACCCTATAATTACCTAGCGGTAGCAGCGCTTCCAGCAGTTCACCGAGTTGCTCTGTTGTCCCTGTCTGCACCCGCATCAGGTAACAACCTTCTCCACTGACACGGTGGACTTCAACAATGTCCTCACGCCCTGCCACAAACGCACGAAAGGCAGCATGTTTATCGCCAGAGTTCAGAAATACCGTGACAAATGCCTTCAAGCCAAGGCCAAGGCGGTCCGGGTTCCATTTTACCGTATACCCTTCAATAACCCCCAGGTCCTGCAACTTGCGCACTCTCGCCCCAACCGCTTGTCCTGTCAGATGCACTTCCTCTCCGATCTCCTTGTTTGAACGCTTGGCATCCCGGATCAGAATCTGCAAAATGCGTACATCTGTGGCGTCTATCATTTCGTTCATAGGTACTCAGCATTCCTTTCACCTTGAAAATAGTCGGACCGATATGCATTCAGCAGGTTATGTACGACGTGAATCGGGTTGTATAACATATAGGATAATACTAAGAGAGAACCCGAAGGAGTGCAAATAAAATGAAAATCCAATTGATACGGCATGCCACCCTGTGGCTGGAATACGGCGGTCTGAAAATTCTGGTTGACCCCATGCTAATGGATGCCGAGAGTATGCCCGCTTTTCCAAACACGCCGAATGAGCTGCGTAATCCTGGAGTCAGTCTCCCCGAAACCGAAACAGATTATCTCAATCCTGATCTGCTGATTGTAACGCATACCCATGCCGATCATTGGGATGAAGCAGCCGCAAATCAACTGCAAAAAGATATCCCATTGCTGTGTCAGCCGGGGGACGAGCCTATTTTCATAAAAGCGGGATTTACGGATGTAACGCCTGTTGACGTGAAGCATGTTCATCATTCGGTGCAATTCTCGCGTACATCCGGTCAGCACGGTACAGGGGAGATTGGCAAACGTATGGGTAAGGTCTCCGGTTTTGTGCTTGAAGCGGATGAAGAACCAGTCACCTACATTGCCGGAGATACGATCTGGTGTGATGAGCCTGCGACAGCAATCAAACAATATAAACCAGACGTCATTGTAGTCAACGCCGGGGGTGCACGCTTCTTACAAGGTGATCCCATCACGATGGACGGACCCGACGTTGCTGCCGTGAAACGCGCCGCACCTTCCGCTCACCTCATCGCCGTTCACATGGATGCGATCAATCACTGCATGACAACACGTGCGGATCTAGCCGCTTACCTGGCAAAAGAGCAGTTGGAAGGCCAAGTGCTCATTCCAATGGATGGGGAAAGTTTCGAGTTTTGAATCACCGGCGTAAGCGAAGGGCTTTGCTTTAAGAGAGTATATTTGAATAAAAGACCGCATCCCCTTTCGTTAGGGTGATGCGGTCTTTTATGGATACTTCAGTTTTAAATTAAGTTAATTACTCTAGTTTACATGTTGCTCAAATCAGATTAGCCTTGGCAAGCAAACGTGCGACCATTTGAGCCACCTCGGCACGGGTAACGAATGCATCAGGTGCCAAATCAGTTCTGCCTCGACCAGTGATCACACCTGCTTCAATCATCTGCGCTGCACTCTTGACGGCCCAGGAAGATATGCCTTTTTCAAGCCCGTGATCCGCAAGAATCTGTTGAGCCTGTGCCTCTGATATTGTTGCGGATGGTGTTGCCAGTTCCAATGCTCTGGCTAATAAAACCATAGCTTCTTCCCGGGTCATATTACGATCAGGTTTAAAGCTTCCATCTGCATAACCGTTAACCAGATTATACTCATGGGCGCTACCAATCGCAGCTGAATACCACGCTTTCTGAGGTACATCAGAGAACATATTATTCACGGCTGTTGGTGCAATTCCCAGCGCTCGTGTAATGATCGTGGCAAACTCGGCACGGGTCATTTGCTGATCCGGACTATAGTTTCCATCACCTGTTCCCTCAATGATCATTCTGGAACCCATATCATTTACGGTGTTCTGTGCCCAGTGTCCAACCATATCCTTGAATTGAACGGGATTCAGAATCAGGGCATACGTGCTGTTGCTCAGACTGTTGATTACCGCTACATAGCGTCCGTCTCTGAGCGAAATACGAGTAGGTACATGCCGCACGGTTCCGTCCGGGTTAACAACTACACCTGTAGTAATACCGGAATTGGTTTTACCATTTTCAAGAGTGATTGTTCGCTCGACATACGAGTTAAATTGATGGATATCTACGGATTGATCGCCGTACACTCCCCTCACTGCGAATTCAATGGGTGCACCTTCAACTGTAAATTGATTTTGTTGCGCAGCGCGATTTACAGCATCATTTGCCGCCTGAGCAGGTTTGCCTATCTCCACTTGTACCTTCATGCTCTGCAAGGCAGTTCCCTCGCCAAAACCTTTAACAAGTGAATCAAGTGAAATCTGGCTGACAGGAAGGCTGTATGTTGCAAAATCTGTTTGTAACTTCAGAACCGCGCGGGATGCTTGCATCTCTTGAATCATGGAGCTATCCAGTTCACCAACCAAAACATCTGCTCCAGAAGGCACCAGAATGGTAACCACAGCACCTGAACCTTCGGTAGCCAACTTCTGTTTTAATTTTTCTGGATCAATACTAACCTTGCTTACAATTTGACCATTTTTGGTCGTTTGAGTTAAGAAGCCAATCTGTTCGGATACACCATTAACCAAAACATTGATGCCTTGATTGATACCCGGCTGAGGTGTCGATGATGTACCACCGGTCGTTACCCCACCTGAACCAGAGCTGTTGTCTGAACCACCTCCGCTTGAAGGCAACGCAGGAATAACGGTATTGGAAGGAGTAGATGCGAGACTGCTACCTACTACATTAATCGCTTTAACCGCAAACGTATAACTTACGCCATTGGTCAGACCTGTTATGGTCATTGGGCTTGAAGTTCCTTTCACCTGAATATTACCTGGGGAAGCTGTCACTTCATATTCAGTGATCGGGCTGCCTCCATCCTCACGTGGAACATCAAAGGTGATCGTCGCCTGACCATTGCCTGCGATTGCTTTTACATTCCTTGGCGCATGAGGAACGGTAGGGATTTTCAACCAAGGTGTCGCTTCACTAACCACACCGTTAATACTTTGCACCACATAATACTCGCCGCCTGCTGGCAGATTGTCAAATCGCATTTTGCCGTCGGATTGCAGTTCAGGCGCATTCGAAACCGGTATACCATTCGTTAGATATAAGCTGACCGTCGCTCCTTCATAAACCTGATCGACATCCAGATATCCAATACCTACACTCCCTACAGGTTTCCGCAATTGAACACCGACAAAAACGGAATTATCACTTTCTTCACCGTCTATGGTTTGTGTTACATAGTACTCTCTATTATCAGGTATTACATTTTCAAAACGATATGTGCTTCCTGTAACGGGTTCGGAGGTAGCTTTCAATATGCCGTTGCCCTCTACCAGATAGAGCTTCAATACAGCTCCAGTGGTGAATCCGCTTACGTCAATATATTCCGTTCCTGTTACTACTGTCGGACTGCCAGGCTTGGAGATGGAAAGTTCGACGTTGCTGGTGGATTCACTTACTACACCGTTGATCTGCTGTACAGCATAATATTCGGTTCGTTTCTCCAACCCTGTAAAAATTACTTTTTCTGACTGTCCCATGCCTGCTGTCTCTGATGAAACCAATCCCCCAGTTCCATTGTATAAAGAAACGGTTGCACCTGGATATACATTGCTGACCGTGACCGAAGTGGAATCAGCACTAGCTTGAGGTTTTCGCAAAGTGGAATTTACGAATTCAGAATTCTTACTTGCCTCTCCGTTAACCGTCTGAGTAATGTAGTATCCTCCTCCGGATTGAGGCTCAACTAATTGAAAAAGGTATGGGCTCTGTGTTACAGGAGGCGACGTGGCTACAGGGGAGCCATTCGATGCGCGGTACAGTTTCAGGATCGCTCCGGATGTAAAACCGCTGACCTCAATGCTTTCCTCCTTGCCTTCAGCTACAGGTTGCCCGGGAATGTTTGGTGATACGTAAACGACATCAGAATCCCTGACAACTTCATTGATGGTTTGCTTCGCAAAGTAGTAGGAACGACTGTTTAGATTAGAAAAAATAATCGTTCCATCCTGTTGCTCAGGCGTGTCAGAAAATAAAGTTCCATCCTGATTGTGCAGCGTAACGGCTGCTCCTGGATAAATGTTGCTGACTTTGATTGAATTAGCATCCACGATGGCTTGTGGCTTTCGCAAAATAGAATTCGTAAAATCGGAATTTTTACTTTCTACGTTATTTAATGTTTGCGTTACATAATAGCCTAACTTTTGAGGCACCACGGCCTTAAACGTATACGTAACATCCGTCACGGAAACGGAAGGCGAAGTAGATATTAATTCACCATTACTCACCTGATACAGCTTTAGAATAGCACCCTCATGAAAGTTGCTGACTACAATCTGTTCGGGTTCCAGTTCCAGTTTGGCTTCCGTTTTAGGCCTTTCTGGAGTTACAGTCACTTGGTTAGAACCTTCACTAACGACTTCATTAAATTTCTGATTAACATAGTAACCTGTTCCTGCTGTCACGTTTTTGAACAACACCGTGTTTTCGGATTGTACTTCAGCAGTAATGCTAACAGGTGTCCCGTTAGATTCATACAGTTTCACTTCCGCTCCAGGATAAACATCGGTAACCTTGACTTGCTCCACATCACCTTCCGCTTGCGGAGTGCGGAGACTGGCATTAACAAAGTCAGAATTTGGGCTTGTCGCCCCGTTCACTGTTTGTTCCACATAATATCCGTCCCGATCAGGGACGACTTGCTCAAACAAATATGTGCCTGTAACGGGTGGAGACGTAGCTACCAGTCCTCCGCCATTGACCCGGTAGAGCTTCAGTACAGCATCGGCTTCAAAGCCGGTAACCTCAATGCTTTCTACTTTGGAGGTAACTGTCGGTTTAGCCAGAGCAGCGAACACAACAGGAACCCTCCCCAACGTTGTTAAAACCAAACTCACAATCAAGCAGATTGCTGTAACCCTCAAAACCAACCTTCGCTCCATAGCATCGCTCTCCCTTTTCACCTGTGTATACTCCGGGACGCTTTAACGCGGAACACCCCCGTATTGCCGATAACGTCTGGAATATAATGCTATACTATCATAGAAAATATAATATAAGTTGATATTTTTCGACTTTATTCGCTAAAAATTTCAATTTCTAATTTATATTAGATGATATTGATTCCCTCCAGTCATCCATTCGTATGATGTAACTTACTCGCTGGCCTTTCTAACGATCACAGTAGACCCTATTTGGAGTGTTTTCGCCACTTTAAAATTCTAACGATCACAGCGGACCCTATTTCAGCGAAATGCCCACTTTTCCCTGGAATTTCACCCCTTTTTACTAAAATAACGTCTCTCATGATCGTTAGAATTAAAATGCGGCGTTAAATGCCTAAATAAGGTTTCCTGTGATCGTTAGCGCAATTGGATGGCGAAAAGGAACTCTACTGGGGAGCAACAAAAAAACGGTATGCGAATATTCGCATACCGTTTTTTTGTTGCACGTCGGCCTTACTTACCCACTTCAAACTTACTCTATTTCAGATTGAACCTACTTAAACACTCGTGTCGTTTCAGTCTTAACCTTATCTCACGCCAGCCTTAGCATCAATTCAGTGGCTTGCATACCATCATAAAGCCACTGCCTGCCTCTTATTGCACCTTCAAACGAATCACGTTCCAGGATGCTTTCGCGAGACTCGCGGTGATGAGCGTATCGGATACTACTGCTCCTCCACGATTATGCGGAACAACATTGTTAGGCTGTGCAGCTGTGTTAACCGCTTTGAGATCGTCCGCTTCCAGAACGATGTGCTCGATCAGAGTGCATTTGCCAAAACTGCGCAGGTCCACTTCAAGCGGCAGAGATTCTTGCAAGTGACGATTGACCGCAAACACAGTTACTTCTCCCTGCTCTTCGTTATGCACCGCAATGCCTTCCAGATAAGGAACATCTGTAATTTCTTTCGTATCGTATTTCGGTGATTGAATCAAAGGCACAAGTGCCGTGCCACGGCCATATACAGATGCATGCATGAACGGATAGAAGATGGTCTGTCTCCATGATGCTCCGCCCGTTTCGGTCATAATCGGAGCAATGACGTTAACGAGTTGAGCCAGACACGCCATTTTAACCCGATCCGCATGTTTAAGCATACTGATCAGCATACAACCCACCAAGAGTGCATCCTCGTGATTATAAATATCCTCCAGCTGCGGCGGAGCAATCTGCCATGCGTCCATTTTGGAATCATTCTCATGGGAGTGATACCAGACGTTCCACTCATCAAAGGACAGATACATCGTCTTTTTACTGCGTTTCTTCGCTTTGATATAATCACATGTCGCTTTCACCGTATCGATGAACCGATCCATCTCCAACGAGCGTGCAAGGAAGGTTGGCGTATCATCCTCCGGATTACCATAATACTGGTGCAGAGACAGATACTCTACATGATCATACGTATGATCCAGTACTGTTGCTTCCCAGTCTGGGAAAGAAGGCATGCCCAGGTTCGAGCTTCCACAAGCGACGAGTTCAATCGTTGGGTCCGTCCACTTCATAACTTTGGCTGCCTCCACGGCAGTACGTCCATATTCTTCAGCAGTCTTATGCCCAATCTGCCAAGGTCCGTCCATTTCGTTGCCCAGACACCATGTTTTGATCCCGTGAGGCTGCTTGTATCCATGTTGAATCCGAAGATCGCTGTAATACGAACCTTCCGGATGGTTGCTGTACTCCACGATATTACGGGCTGCATCCGCACCGCGTGTTCCAAGGTTAACCGCCATCATCACTTCGGAGTTAGCCTGTTTAGCCCAATCCACAAATTCGTTAAAACCAAATTCATTGGTTTCAATCGTTCTCCATGCCAGATCCAGCCTGCGCTTCCGCTCAGATACCGGCCCTACGCTATCCTCCCAATTGTAACCGGATACAAAATTACCCCCTGGATAACGTACAATCGGCACATGAAGCTCCTTCACCATTTCCAGTACATCTGCACGGAACCCCTGCTCATTGGCTGAAGCATGCCCCGGCTCATAAATTCCGCCATATACAGCACGTCCCAGATGCTCAATGAACGAGCCATACAAACGTTTATCCACTTCACCAATTGTAAAATCTTTATCCACCGTCATTTTCGCTTTTTCCATGAATGATCTCATCTCCCTAAGATTAATATAAAAATTAATTGATATTCTATGGATCAACGTTCATATTTATATTAAAATCGATAACAAGACATATTTCAACCCGAAATTCGAAAAATATTATTCTTTTCATTGAATTTATGTTTAACTTAATTCTATAAACGAAATTGGAGGAACATCTGTGATCAGAGCAAATACCGATGCCGAATGGCTCCCTTTATATGAAGCACTTGCCAGTGAAGTTCGGCTACAGATTATCCGCCTTGTGGCTGAGACACCAATGAATGTGAAAGATATAGCGGCATCCCTCGGACTGAGTAGCGCAATTGTTACCATGCATGTCCGCAAACTTCAAGATGTCGGCATTATTCAGTCCAAAATGGTACGCAAGGATGGCGGCACACATAAAATGAACAGCCTGGCTGTCGATTGGATTGGCATCTCCATGCCTCAAGAAACCGGAACATCCCGCAAGTTTCACGAGGTTTCCATCCCTGTTGGGCACTACACGCATTTTGACGTATATCCTACCTGCGGTTTAGCGACATCTGACCATGTCATTGGACAATATGATGATCCTCGTTATTTTTTGGACCCGGACCGGATGCATGCTCATATCTTGTGGATGGGGCGTGGATTTGTCGAGTATAAAATTCCAAACTACATGTTAACTGGGCAACAGATTGACGCCATTGAGCTGTCACTGGAGATCGGGTCAGAAGCCCCTTCCGTTAATCCAAACTGGCCTTCAGATATTACGTTCACATTGAACGGTATTCGTTTAGGGGAATGGACCAGCCCCGGTGACTCCGGCAATGGACGCGGCATATTCACGCCTGACTGGTGGAGTGATATCGTTAATCAGTATGGCATGCTTAAAGTGTTACGCATAACCCATGAAGGTACGTTTATCGATGGACAGCTTCTGTCGAGCATCACACTCGCTGATATTCCAGTGGAACGCAATCAGTGGACGTTGCGCCTTTCTGTGGAGGAAGATGCACGTCACGTCGGCGGAATGACCCTGTATGGTGAAGGATTTGGAAACTATAATCAAGACATTTTGTTCCGATTGTTCTATCACGATGGAATAGCACCTTTGTAAACTAAAGCACAAAAAAACACCTTTCATTTGCCAAAATAACGGTCAAATGAAAGGTGTTTTAATTTTATGTCACTGTCCTACAACGCACTGCCTCCGAACAGGAAGCGGGATTCCCAGTGCTTGCCGGCAATATCACTTACTGTCACACCGCCGCCAGCGTTGGAGTATGTATGCAGTATTTTACCGTTACCCAGATAAATACCCGTATGTGTAATCGTCGCCCGAGATTTGTTCACGCCACTGTAGGCTGATGCAGAAGTGCCTTTGTAAGACATAAAGTACATCAGATCACCACGTTTCAGGTTCTTCCAATTCGTTGTGACCGTACCTTTCTTCTTCACATAATCTCCTTGTTGGCGTGAGTCTGCCGGAAGTGTAATGCCAAGTCCATCAATAAAAGCTCGCCTTACAAAGCTGGAACAGTCAAACGTTGCCGTACTGTCGCGATCCGATGCATATTTATAGGGTGTCCCCATGTATTTCATTCCGGCCGCAATTACCTTCTCTACTGCAACACTTCCCTGACTTGTTGAGCCCTGACTAGAACCCGAGCCACTTGAACCGCTAGTCGTGCCCGTATTGCCTGTTGTTGATCCACCGCTTATCGCTTGTGTGTATTTGGATGAAGACGAGATATAACCTGTCCGATTAGAAGCATCTTTGATTTTATACCAATCCGATCCGGATTGCTCAAGCACAGTTAATGTTTCTCCTTTGGAAACCATACGAATAACTTTACCAGATGACGTTGGTGAGGTTCGAAGGTTTACACCCCAGATGACTTCTACTTTCGATTGATCTGCCGCTGCTGCGGATACCTGTCCTGTGAGCGCTGCCGTTGTTAGACTTCCCATCAGCAAGGCTGCTGTTACACTTGCCGTAACAATGGTATTCTTCCAGTTCATGATGTCGTGTCCCTCCGGATATTACAAAATTTTAACCAAGAAGCTATCTTCCTGGTTTGCCTTATTGTAAACGGGCATTCTCTAACGTTCATCAGCCCAAAGTCCTGCAAGGGTTTAGACAAGTGTGAGCACTAAGGATCAGGGAAAACGTTCTTCGGCTGGAAAAATAGAGCATACCCTACACGGAATGAACGGTTAATTTTTTGTAACTAATTGATACACCTTAGATTTCCACGTTTTGGTCAGGCAGACCTTTGCTACACGCGCATGCAACCTATGCACTAGATTTTAATATTTCTCCTCATCTAACTGGAAAACATTACTACGTTTCATTTCGTTTCAATCTGGAATACCTCTTTCACAAATGAAAATAAATGGATTTAAATCGTTGAACACGAGAAAAAACCGGGGATTTCTCCCCGGCCTTTCATCGGAAGTATAATCAACAGCAGATTGGAATAAAAGATCAGGCTTTCCGTTCCCGGCCCCAATTCCTGAAACTAACCCTTTCCCATCATTCCATGCTCCGCTTGCTGATTCAATTATGGCTCCATTCCCCACACTTTCACGCCATCCTGGTATGCTGTTACTTTTGTCCATGCACCAAATGCGGTTTGTGTAGCGGCAAAAGAGTAATCATTCGATTGATCAAAATTCGTCCAGTTGTTTTTGGAGGAACGTGTTTGAATGATTCCTGTCTCAGCACCAGCCGCCAGACTACCTGCTCCGGCAGTGAAGCTGATCTCCAGATACGTATCTGCCGTACCTTTTGCCGGCTCCACAGCTACAAATTTGCCCTGCACATTGGCACTGCCAACCTGTGCGTAGTCACACCAGAAGCTCAGATCAGCGGCACTATCTATCGTAAAGTAATAACGAAGTTTCACTTTGCTCAGATCGACGGCCGTTGTACCTGTATTCTTCACATTGAATTGTGGTGTAAGCGAGTTGCCTGAAGCCCCCGAGCCTCCATTGCGATACTGCACTTCAAGTGTTCCGGTTGAAATCGGAGCAGCCATCGGTGTCAGCACAACCACATTCGAGTTCGTCTGTCCATCGGCATTGATGGCAACCACTCTGTAGTTATAGGCCGTACCATTCACTGCTGTTGCATCGGTATACGTCAGTGCCGTCAGCCCTGTCGCAAGATTGGCATACGCACCTGTACCTGTCGAACGCTGCACGTTATAGGTTGCCGCTCCGGTTGAAGCCGTCCAGTTCAGCACAGCTTTGGCATCCCCTGCTGTTCCACTCAGGGTAAAGGCTCCTGGTATAGCTACTCCGGCCTGCGGTGTTGCCGTAACCTGCGCAGATGGCGCGGACTCACCAGCACTATTTACAGCGGTAATGACATAATAGTATGCTTTTCCATTCGTCAGTCCGGTGTCTGTAAACGTAGAACCGCTAACGCCAGTTGCTACAGAAGTATACGGGCCACCGTTCACTTCGGCACGTTTTACGGTATAGGAAGTTGCTCTCGCCGCAGTATTCCAGTTCAAGACCACTTGTTTGTCACCGCCTGCAGCAGTTACACCTGCAGGAGCGGCAGGTGCTTCCACGCCTGGTGTTTCGCTGTCACCAAGGAGACGGTCGAACTCTCCATAAGCGGTAGCCATATCAACCTGTGACCAGAAACGGTGATACGTAAAGGTCGGTGCACCATTTTCCCACTGCTTCGTGGTCGGGTTGTAAGATGTTTTGTACTTGTTCTCCAGATAAGCCCAAGCCGGATCTTGCTTGATTGCAGGACGCAGATCGGAGTATCCGATGTACACGCCATTCCCGCCTTTTGCCGGATCGGAAGGTACACCTGCGGTGCCTGGAATCGTATTACCTTGACCGAACGTACCCGTCCAGTTTGCCGGCAGATAGATCTCTTTCGCGAAGTAACGGAAGTAATCTTTACGCTCTTCCTCTGTCACAATACCTACACCATCATTGTAATCCCAAGCTGTATCGAGCAACGTCTGAGCCAAGTCTTTGGCTTCCTGACCTTTCACACTGAGCGTACCGTTCTCTGCCTCAGTTCCAGCTGCGAAGAACGTCAATGCTTTGATATAACTTCCCAGTACCCCTGTATCCTGTACTGGATCTTTAGTAATGGCATGGAAGTTTGGATTATTCGTATAGGTGCTGAATCCATTCCATTTATCCGGCTGTCCTTGCCATTCCTGACCACCTGGAATCCAGAACTCGCCTGGAGCCGGAGTTGTTGCTACCTGAACATTTTTTCCACCGAGAATACGCTGTCCTGCAGCATTCAAATAGTAGCCTTGAGCATCCGTTACAGGGCGCTCACCAGCAAACACATAATCTTTGGTCCAGTCCACCCATTTTGTAATGACCTGTTTAGCCATTTTGAAGTTCTCAGAGGTCAAGTCACCGCTCTCTGCCAAGATGTAATACATCTCCGCCACACGCTCCAGCGGCCATGCCTGGAATCCGAACCACGTGTTGGAATCCGGGTCGCGATATACTGGTGCTTCCTGATAAGCCATATCATAGAACGTGCTCACACCTGCCGGGTAAGATGCGTAGGAACCACCAATGCTGTTGGTTGCCCCGCCGCCAACTGCACCTTCATGGGATTGCAACCATGTGTAGAATTCGAGCTGACGTTTTAACGTCGCATTCCAGTCCGCTTTGGCTGTAGGTGACTCTGGAATCAAGCCGCCTGCCGGATCAGACAGGGCATATGCTGCAACCGGGTTTTGATAGGCCTGGTGCGTGTGACTTGCTCCAATACGCCATGCCCAATCCCCGCCTTGACCCAATCCACCGCCCCATGACGTATACCAAGCCATGAGATACATGTTGGAGTCTTTACCTGTACCTGGAGTTGGTGTACCGTTCTTCGCACTTCCAACCTTCTGGAAATACTTGTCGTACATCCCGTACCGCAGATAGTCACCCATCTTTTTGGCTTTATCAAGATACTCCGTATTGTTATAGCCCATCTCTTTCGCCCAGTACAGTACCTGTACTGCACGCGCATCCGCATCCGTTGCATTGGTATAACGCCACTGTGCCGATGGAGCCTGATTTTCCTTCGTAAACAGACTCATGAACCCTTCGCCTGCTTTACCAAATGATTTATCATCCTGGGATGGATGAGGAACAGCTTCCCACACGGACTCTTGCTCCCCACGCTGGAACGTATTCACATACGTTGACGTATGAGAAGGATTTAACAGATTTCCGTATCCATACCAGTCATCCACGTCGATCAGCCAGTGCATCAGATACGTCTGGTTGTTACCATAGGTTGCCTTGAGCTCGGCATCGAGTGGGTCCTTACCTGCTGCATACTGACCATTCAGGTTGGAAGGATACTGGTCTGGGAATGGTTTTTCAGCTGCATATGTTGCAGGACTGTTCGGATTGTACTTGCTCATCGTTGGTTGCTCTTCCTTGCCGTCCCCTTCATTCACCGGAATAATGTACTTCTCCATATTATCCCAGGCCGCTTCCAGTTTGCTCCAATCGCCCGTGTAGTGACCATACATCGTCTCTAGCCACAACCAGTAGCTGTACGCCTCCGACGTAGACATATGTCCATAATCCGGTGCTTCACTCAGCAACGTTTCAATGGAGTGATAAGGAATCCCTTCTGGAGAAAAGTATCCGTTCGCCGGGTCTTTTAATTGACCGTATAATTGCAAAAAGCGAGCCTCATTCACTCCATCGGCCTGAATTTCAATCGCCTGATCGGCAGCATGTGCCGTTTCAGAACCAGCCCACAGTCCCGTGTATCCCGTCAGCATGACGGTTCCTGCCAGCATGGCAGTTAAACTCTTTTTTGCAGCTGTTTTCAACATGAATATATACCTCCCTGGTATAGTGGAAATTTAATATCGATGCTGCTGGTCTGCCCATGCTGTTCTTTGGCCTCTTGCCTGTCAAAGTTCTTTGATTTACGGCTCCAGCCCCCATACTTGGGTACTGCCTTGATACGCGGTCACTTTGTTCCATGCAGCAAAAGCAGTCTTGGAACCATCATAGGAGTAATCATTGCTCTGATCGAAGTTACTCCAGTTATTTTTTGAAAAACGTCCCTGAATCACGCCCGTTTCTGCTCCGGCTGCCAAACTGCCCGCTCCAGAGGTAAAACTGATCTCCAGGTACGTATCCGCCGTTCCTTTCGCCGGGTTCACGTTCACAAACTTTCCTTGCACATTCGCTGTACCTACCACAGCATAATCACACCAGAAGGTCAGATCCTCAGTGCCATCTTTGGTAAAGTAATACCGGATTTTAACCGTGCTCAGATCAATTGCCTGTGTACCCGTGTTCTTCACATTAAACTGAGGAGTTACCGCATTACTGGAATTCCCGGACCCTCCGCTTCGATACTGCACTTCCAGCGTACCCGTTGACACAGGCGGTCCCGAAGGTGTCAGTACAACCACGTTAGATAACGATTGCCCACTTGCGTTTACGGCAACAACCCGGTAATTATACGAAGTTCCATTAAGCGCTGTCGTGTCCGTGTAGGTCAACACCGTCAACCCGGTCGCTACATCCGCAAACGTACCATTGGCCGCGGCACGTTGTACCTTATAGCTGGCAGCTCCAGATGCTGCTGTCCATGACAACACCGTTTGATTGTTGCCAGCTGTTCCACTTAAAGTAAGAGCTCCTGGCACAGTTGAACCGGCCTGCGGCGTCCCGAGCACTTGAACAGAAGCTGGCGATTCGCCGGCTGCGTTTACAGCGGTCACCACGTAATAATACGCCTTGCCATTCGTCAATCCTGTGTTGGTGTAAGTCAATCCATTCACACCTGTCGCAACGGTTGTGTACGGGCCACCACTAACCTCGGCACGCTTCACCGTGTATGATACAGCCCCAGCGGAGGCAGTCCAGCTCAGCGTCACCTGATTGTTGCCAGGAGAAGCTTGCACTCCAGTAGGAGCGACTGGCACGGTCACGGGTGTAACACCCGGCTCCTGTCCATATACCTTCACTCCAGCATCATATACAGGAATGTGTGCACTTTTTACCGGAGTTCCTGTCGTCAGGTTCTGGTAGGAAGGATCATTCGCCGGATTCCATGCCCCTTGCGGTCCGGTAATCCGGAACTGAACTTCCTTGCGATAATTCCCCTCTCCGCCTGGATAAATTTTGGTATTACTGAAGTCTGCTGTAACGGCGTAGATCCGCTTGGCGGCATCCACGACGACAGGTTGAGAAACGGTTGCACCTTCAGTAGAGGATACTGTGACTTGAACATCGGATACGGTGCGTCCCGCAGCATACACTTCACTCAAATCGAGGAAATATTTGAAGGAAAGCTTATCTCCCATCCGTGCAGGCCAGCCTGAGCGGTTGTTAAGCAATGCGCGGATTTCCGTATAATTGGAGCCTGATGACCGCACGGCAGCCTCTACAAAGTACTCGTCACCTTTGACTTCAGGAGCAGGGAAATTCGCCAGAGGTTGATGATTCTGTCCATAGAGCAGATTCATCTTGGCGAGTGCACCCGTGAAGCCCGCATTATAATCCGTCGCCACCTCATTGCTCACATAGTCCGAAATATCGTCCGTATATTGATCTGACGCATTGGGTCCTCCCACCATGGCGCCGTATAAAATATGACGGTGATTCGCCGGAATATCTTCGTTGTTCATCCATGAACTATGAGCGGTACGATGATGCGGATGCTGTGGCGGATTTTTTCCGTACCCCACAACATAACTGCTCTGACGAGGATTATCTCCTAAAATGTAATTCATCTGTGAAGTCGCAAAGTTTTGATATCTGGATTTTTTCACAGGGTCACTAACCCAATCGGAGTACACGAATGCAATGAATGCTGCATTGGCTGTATATCGGAGTGAACCCCACTGATCCAGCCACGCCAATCCGCCCGGGGTGTAAGTCACACGCCCTCCATTCGTGCCAACCGTCCAATAATCGAGATTGCGCTCGGTTGATTGGATGAACTTTGTTGCCTCCGGCATATTCAAACTGGAGGTGATTCGGGCAAGCAGAATCTGGGCGCCGTAATGTTTACTATCCCAGCCCTGTGTCCAGGTATAGGGCCAGTTCGCGGAACCTCCGCTTGTAGACCACCGATCTGCAGCTGCCATCGCCTTGGACAAGTAAGCGTTATCATTGGTAGCTAAATAAAGCCATGCTCCGCCCCACGCGAGCTCATCTTCATATCCCGTCCACGAATTATAAAATGCAGCAGCGTCAGTAATACAATCGGTGTATTTTCCCCGATATGTATCTGCAAAGTTGTACAGTTCTTTCGCATGCTGAAGCATCTTCGCCGAGTAGGTTGGATCATCATCTGCAAACACGATGGATGCCGCCGCCAGTGCAGCAGCCGTTTCTGCCGCCAGATCACTTCCCGGACAAGAAGCATCGATCTTGAACGAAGGCCGGTTCATCTGCATCACCTCTGCAGGTCCCCACCAAGCATGATCGATATTGCCACCTCCGACTTGTCCCCATAATTCATTTGGCTTGGTATGCGCTTTCATAAAATAGTCGGTTGCCCACCGGATATTATCTTTGATTTCCTCCAGTTGTCCGGCTTGCTCATAGCCGTCGGCATACTCAACGACAGACCAGGCTAGCATGGTTGCCGAAGCAGCCATTGGAAATCCAAATTTCACATGATCTCCAGCATCATACCAGCCGCCGGTCAGATCGACACCGACATCGGCGCCATCCTGCAGTCCCGAGTCGCCTCGCCATTCAACCCGATTATTGGCAGGCAACGGGCCTGAGCGTTGCGCTTCATAGAAATAAATAGCCTTTTGTAGTGCTTCGGCATAGTTATGATCTCCGGCGGCCGCATCCGCCTGACGTAATCCTGTATTCATAGAAAAGCTCCCTGCGAGAAGTCCTGCCGATAACGTTACCATAGCAACGCGTCTCCACCAGCGCCCTTTCATAAATCATGTTCATCTCCTTTTCTCGAAAGTTCCAGATGAATGCTTCCCAATATTCTGAGTGACCTCGCTCCTCTCCATGGTGGTAACTCGATGTAATTTCCACCATTAATTACCATTATAGTCGTTTGTTTGACTTGAAATATCAACATTGGTGACTTCTGAAATAACATTGTTGTGACTTGATCAGCGTGATATGACAAAAAAGCTGTTTCTACACCGGACATGCCGGGAAGAAACAGCCTTTTTGACGATCTGCTTTTGCAATCTATACTTTGAATTTGTTCACCTGTCCCTGCAATTCCTCCGCCATTTTGGATAACAATCCAGCTGAGGAAGCAATCTCTTCCATGGAAGCCAGTTGCTCTTCGGTTGCAGCAGATACGTTGTGTACAGCACCCGCGGCTTCCGAAGCAATATTGGAGATTTGACCCACGTAACTTACAACCTCATTTGTGCTAGCTGACATCTCCTCAGAACCGGCAGATACTTCTTGAATCTCACCAGCGACCTTGTTGGCAGCGTCCGAAATCTGTTCGAAGGCTTGACCCGCTGCAGCCACCAATTCAATGCCGGCTTCTGTTTCATTACTGTTTACTTTTACAGCTTGTACAGCATGATCCGTATCTTGCTGAATCAGTTGTACAATCTGTGTGATCTGCTGTGCAGAAGCGGAGGATTCTTCCGCCAGCTTGCGCACCTCTCCCGCAACGACAGCAAAACCTCTACCGTGCTCCCCTGCTCTTGCCGCTTCAATCGCTGCATTCAAAGCGAGCAAATTGGTTTGACGGGCGATGTTATTGATCACTTCAGTGATCGTGCCAATCTCGGCAGAACGTTCGCCGAGTCCTGTAACCAGTTCTCTCAAGGAAGCGATGGAGTTACGAACCGATCCCATCTGTTCAACCGCTTGCTGAATGATTTTGTTTCCTTCCGATGATTGATTCGCCGCATCCACAGCGGATACGGATACACTTTGAGCCAGTTCGGCAATCTGTTCTGAACCCAAAGCCATCTCATTCATCGCCTGCGAAGAACGCTTCACGATATCAACCTGATTCGATGTTCCTACAGACAATTCTTCCACGGTTTCAGTAATTTGCTCTGAAGCTTTTGCGTTTTGCTCTGCACTTGCGAGAAGCTCTTCCGATGATGCCGCAACTTGCTCCGAGGTTTCGGATACGGATTGAATCATTGAACGCAGATTTTGACTCATTGTATTGAAGGATTCTGCCAGGACACCCAGCTCATCCCGGTTCTTCAATGTAATTGCCTCACCTGTCAGGTCACCATCAGCAATCTTTGCTGCAACTTCACTCATCTTTTTAACCGGACGAGAGATCATACTCGCGATGAAAAGTGCAATGAATAAGGATAACAACGTTGCAACGATCGCTACAACTAAAATGATGTTAAAAGCATTCTCAGCTAGCTTGACCGATCCGGCAGCAATTTCTTTTGCTCCACTATTGCCAAGATTGATTAATTGAGTAATCAGATCGTTGGCTGTATACCACATTGGATAGGCTGCTGTATGTAGCATGCTGGCCGTAGTATAATCATTTTTCAGACCATAATCGACAAACTCCGGCATTTTCTGCAAATACGAATCATAATTGGTAGAAAACTGTTCGTACAATTGCTCCGCTTGAGGATCACCCTTAATGAAGGTAAGCAATTGTTTGCGCTCATCCTCAATCTTGGCAAGCAACACTTTCAATGCTTCGTTCAGTTTCTCCGTCTCACTCGGGTTCTGTTCTACAATGATGGCTAGTGCCAACCGTTCCACATCGGACACATCACCATTCATAATCCCAAGCAAACTAACACTTGGCATCGAATTCTGGTCGATCTGTCTTGACTTGTTAGCCATTGTAAATACTTGTGTCAACGTGTACACACTAACAAAGATAAGCAATGCCAACACAATTAAGAAGCCAGTTAATAATTTGGCACGAATCGAAAATTTCACTTTCCCCGATGCGTTCCCCCGCATTTTCCCCATGTTCCCACTCCTCCAACTTTCCCCAATAAACTAGTACATCTATATAATATATCGACATAGATATTCTTCGAGTGAATATATGAAATCTTAGTTTTAAGAAAATTTCTCTTAACAATGAAATAAGTATATTTAATAGACTATATTTTCATAGAACTAACCAAAGTAGATTTCCACCCTTGTGGATGGTCACGAATTTCCCAAGAAAGCGACGAAACTCCATAATGATTGTTCCAACCACAACAAGCAAACTATTCGTAAAACAATATTGAATTTAAATTTATTTTCGGAATCAAGGAGGACATTTCACTTTCTTTTTGTTAAACTAGTTTGGGGATCTATCAGTTCTACATAAGAAAGGTGAGATTATGTTTAAAAAATGGTTATGGGGTACAGCCCTGACCTTGGCACTTGTTGTAACAGGAGTCATTGTCTACTACGGATATTCGATCGTTCATTTTGCCAATAGCATTTCGACTGCCGCATCTAGCGATTCGCCTAATTCTAGTAATGCCTCGAACAGTACGGAAAGCTCCGATACCCCCAAGGTCGTCATACCGAAGTGGGACGGCAAAGAGAGAGTAAATATCTTATTAATTGGTGGTGACTCGAGAGGGGATGACGCCGGGCGTTCAGACTCGGTGATGGTTGCTTCGATTGATCCAGTTTCCAAAAAGGCCCACCTGTTCTCCGTACTTCGCGACACCTACGTTAACATCCCAGGCCATGGCAAAAGCCGCCTTAACGCCGCCTATTCCTTCGGGGGAGCCGAATTAACCAAACAGACGGTCAGCGATCTGCTCGGTATACCGATTCAGCATTATGTCTATACGGACTTTACAGGCTTCATGGCTCTCGTTGATGCGCTGGATGGTATCGATATTGATGTGGAAAAAGATATGTACTACACAAGCAAAGCGGATAAACACATGTATGATATTGATTTAAAAAAAGGGCTGCAACATATGGATGGCAAGACAGCCCTCCAGTATGTCCGTTTCCGGCATGATGCAACCTCCGATTTCACACGTACAGAGCGTCAGCGCATCTTTATGACCGAACTTGCCAAGAAGATGCAGAGCACCACTTCGCTCTTTAAAATCCCTGAGATGCTGGAAGCCATTGCTCCTTATATCAAAACAGATCTGAGCCCAACCCAAATGCTGAAGCTCGCTTCACTGGGCTTTGACATTCGTGTGAACGAGATTGATCAGCAACAGATTCCACCGAACAAGTTGCTTACGAATGAGCGGGCTGGATCTGCTCAGGTATTAGGTGTGAATGTGCCCAAGCTTCAAGCTTACATTCAGAAGTTATTTGAAGAAGATAACCAGTCTTCCTCTGATAGCTCAGTAACTGGGAAATCAAACGAGTGACTATCACATAATCACCAGTAAAAAGACGGCTTAGGCCGTCTTTCGTATTATCAGGTTAGCCAGTTATTACTGGTTGGCCTATTTTTTTTGCTGTTTTACGATGGGGGGAGCCGGGAAAACGTGAGCGTCTTAGGGGCATGACCCCGTCAAAAAAACTGTTTTCCCACGACCTCCAAAAGACCATGTTTGAGCTGGTAGGGGCGGTAGACCTCGTATAACAAGCGAAGCTATGGGTTTGGAACCATCGTGGAAAAGGCCGGCGAAACCAAAGACAAGGAGTGAGGAGATGGAACCTGTTGTTGGTGTAGATGTCGCTAAAGGTTCAAGTGTGATACAGGCATTTCATAAACGAAATGAGCCCGTTGGTAAAGCTACCGTCATTGAGCATGTTGCGAGTGGGTTCGAACGATTCACGGAGATATTAGGCACCCTTCAAGCCGAAACGGGAGTTG